>NZ_JBBCBQ010000001.1:0-1356030 GCF_037203805.1 Kribbella sp. CCNWLW201
CGGGGCGATGCGGGAGGACTGCCCGCCGTCTTGACACGTAACCGTCAGAGATGCTTCCACGCAACGTTTGCTGGACGTGCATATCGACCCCTATTCGATGTATTGGGAGTTCACTTCTGGCCGTCATCGAGTCGGTTGGCCAGCCGGTCGGCCAGGCGTTGTGCCACCTCCGGGGAAATGCGGTCTTCAAAGTCCTCGACGTGAATCGAATCCGAGTCTTCGAACGTTCCCTCGCCGTACGTATCACCGAGAGGGGATCTGATCTCAACCACGGGAAGCATCGAGGCGACAATGTGCATGAGCATCTCTCGGTGTTCTTCCAAAGACTCAAGCAGGGGGGGATCCTCGACTCCCGACGAAGCCAATAGGATGAATTGGAAAATGGATTCAGGCTCATCCCCTTCGAGTGGAAGATACTGAAAGACCTCTAGGAACGCCGCTGCTATGTGCTCCCATATCTCGATTTCGCTTGATGGCTGCGCATCTCTTTTGAAGCCATCGATCCACAGGTTCATCGTCATGGGGTATACCGACAGCAGGGCTGCCCGAATCAGGCGAATTCGGCCGATAAGGTTGTCAGGAAGTGTGTCATGTCGATACGGCGCAATCATCGCCTCAGTGACGCGCATCGTCCCTTTCTTGGCGCTGCGGCGGCTGAGTTCATAGGCTGCCCGTCGATGGATCCGTGTCAAAAGCTCAGGCTTTACAACCTCCAGAATTTCGACGCACGCGTCAAGTATGTGCTCGTCAGTCGGAGGTGAGGGTATTAGTACTGCGCGTTTTTCTGCCAAGGTCGGGCTGTATGCGAGAATGTCGTCGGCGTTTACCTTGTACCAAACTGGCAAGATGACCACCTCTCGTCCAGCAAGCTCTCGTGCAGTCAGCCCTCTCAACTCATAATCGGTCCACCTCTTCTCCAGGAACGATGGGGATATCACGACCACGCCGAATCTGGATCGCGAGAGGCCTATATCTATGATTCGCGACAGGCTGTCGCCGACCTTCAGCTCAAACTGATCCCACCATGTCTTAAGCCCGAACTGTGAGAGCAGGTTGACTAGGGGCCCGACCAACTCGTTTCGGTCTTCGCTCGCATATGAGATAAATAGGTCCCAATCCGACTGTCGGTCTTCAGGCGGCATCAGATCTCCTAAGTTCGTAGCTCACACACGCAGCTCAGATTATCGCAATCGGCCACTACCGGACCGCGTGCGTGCCGCGTTGATCGCGATCAAAACATTCGGAGCCGGCCATATATTCGCATCGCGCATCTGTCCAGCACCGGTCACAGCGACTCCATCGACGGACGCCCTCGGAGGCCGTACCGCTCCTCTGGCGCTTCGTGATCGAGAAGTACGGCACTAGGCCGCCGCGCGGACCACACCCCTGCAACCATGGTTGGCCCATGGGTTTCAATGCGAGCTGACACCAGAAGCCGACCGATAGCGAACCACGTAGCAGCCGCAGACCCCTGTATGACAAGGGATCTTGGCATCAACGGGTCATAACAGCAACCGACTGCGCAGAAAGCGGTGTTGAGGGGTTCACACGGGGTTGCAGGAGTGGTTGCAGTACGGAGGCGGTCGACAGCATCCGCAACCGTTCGATGCCCTGTAAACAAGGACTCTCCGTACCCTCGCGAACCGGGCCGTACGACTGATGACCAAGCTCCTCGTGGCCGCAACGCATTGGAGTCCCGGGACCCGGCGCGGCAGCCACAGTTGAGGGGACGGTCGCGCATGACTCGGCCGTGTTAGCCAGACGGGGTGAACCCTTCGGAGAGGTCGATCAGGAATGGTGGGCCTGGACTCTCGGCGTGCCACCCGCGCTCGACGGCGAACCGAATGGACCGAGCAACGTCGGATGGCAGGACCGCCACGGGCTGTTGACCGAGGAAGTTGGCGGGGTGCACTTGATTCGTCTTGACCACGAGTGTCGCCCCAGGGTGTTCTAGGCGCTCCACGGCGTAGGTGCACGGAGACCAACAAAGGCCCTGGCTGTAGGTCGGCCGGCCACGTAAATGCCACCGATAGGTCACACCGTCGACAGTGATCCGCCGTGAGCCTTTCCTGGGTAGCGTCATGCCCCTCCTTCGACTCGCCTGAGCGTAGCGAATGTCGATGAAGAACCCCCTGCGCACGGAGAGACTGTGTGCCCAACAGCCCACCAGATTGCCCACCTGTATGGACGCAAAAGATTGCCAATCGACGGGTACCGCCGAGCATCACCACAACGGCATATGCCCAGGTCAGGCTGTGGTTTTGGCAAGACTCGGAACACGCTGCTAACCGCGGATTCCCAATCCGCGGGTTGTGGGTTCGAGTCCCACGGGGCCTACCAACACAGGTCAGGGACCAGCTGCCCCGGCCGATGCGCGCTAGGCGACCTTTGAGCCCGCGGGTACGTGTTCGGCCGCCTTGACATCCTTGGGTCAGCCGTACGGCGGCTGACCCAAGGACCGCTCAGCCGGTCGTCACCTGTGATCCGCTTGCGCGCCAGAGCGCGCGCTGAAGGCCCGTCCGATGGTTGATCGCGGGTTAACCGAGCGGTAGTCGCGCGGTGATCACCGCGCCGCCGAGCGGCTCGCCGTTGCGTGCCTCGACCGTGCCACCATGGGCGGCAACCACTGCGCGGACGATCGCCAGACCCAGGCCAGCTCCGGACGACCCGGGGGTGCGGGCGTTGTCGCCTCGGACGAACCGTTCGAAGGCTGAGTCGATGACGGCGGGTGGGAACCCGGGTCCGTCGTCGGCGATCTCCAGTGCCGTGGTCGTCGCATCGCTGGTCACCCGCACGTGGACGGTCCTGGCTCCGGCAGCGGCGCTGTTGTGCAGCAGGTTGGTCAGCACCTGGCGGAGCCGATCGGGGTCCCCGTCAACGACCACGGGCTGGCCGAGAACCTCGATCCGCGATCCGAGCACCGGGCCCAGGCGCCGCGCCTCGCCGGTGGCCAGGTCGAGCAAGTCGACCGGCTCACGGCGAATGACGAGAGAGCCGGCTCGCTCGCGTGCGAGGAGCAGCAGGTCCTCGGCGAGCCGGGTCAGTCGTTCGGTCTCGCCGAGCGCCGCGACGAGCGAGCGCTCGACCTCGGCCGGTTCGCCGAGTGCGGACAAGGCGAGCTCGATCTCCCCCCGGAGCACCGCGATCGGGGTCCTCAACTCGTGGCTGGCGTCGTCGACGAAGGCGCGCTCCCGCTCGAAGGCGACCCGGAGCCGGCCGAGCATTCCGTCGAGGGTCCGTGCGAGTCGGGCGATCTCGTCATTGCCGGGTACGGCGGGCAGCCGGCGATCGGTTTCGACCGACGAGATCGCGGCCGCCTCACGGGTCAGGATGTCGACCGGCCGGAGTGCTGCCCGGACGACCAGCCATCCGGCGAGGCCGAGCAGGCCGATGAGCAGCGGTGCGGCCACGAGCAGGAGGGCCACCAAGCGCTCGCGGGCCGCCTGCAAGGGTTCCGCGGAGACGCCGACCACCAGGACCTCGCCCGATCCCAGCCGCCGCGGCAGGATCCGAACCTTCGACCGTTCGGCGTCGCCGCCGATCGAAAGCGATCGCGTCTCGGCGACCTCGCGTCGAAGGTCCCTGACGTCCGCCGCGCTGAGCAGTCTGCCCGTACCCAGGGATGCTGAGCCGGCCAGCAGGGTGCCGTCGGACGCGTACAACTGCGCCATCGGGTCACGAGCGACCACCCCGGTGTCCCCCGCTCGCAAGGCGGCCGAGATGTCGGAGCTGCGCGACGACAGGTCCTCGTCGAGAGCGGACGTCAGCTGGTTGTCCAGGGCGACGTACAGCAGAGCCAGGCACACACTGAGCACGACGGCCGCGCCGACCGTGAACACCAAGATCACCCGGCCCCGCAACGAGCCCGGCAGCAGTCGCATCCCTTTCACCGTCCTCTCATCCTCTCGGCCCGATCCTGGCACCGTGACCCCGGACACCACCCACTCGCCTCGCCCAGCGCGGTTGCGCAGCCGCGAACCGACCTGGAGTCTGCACCCCGGGGTCCGGTCGTACGACGGGCTGACCCGGCGTGAACGGGCCACGGACCTGGCCCGCGGCCTGCTGGGATCATGGACCGCCGCCACGGTAGGCGCGGGTCTGGCCGGGGTGGGGATCGTGCTCGCCGTACGACGCGACGCCGCCACCGGGACGACCGTCGTACTGTCCGGTCTCGTGGTGGTGGCGCTGTCCATCGTGCTGATGACCTCGAAACGCCTCGACGACACCGCGGCCGAAGTCGCGCTGTACGGTCTCGAGTCGGACCGCCGGGCGGCTGTTGCCATCGAGGAACTCCGGGACGAGGTCGAGCGACTGCGTGGTGACCTCGCGCGGCTCACCGCCCGGGTGCAGACCTCGGTGCGGCCGTTCGACGAGGCGGGTGAGCCGCAGCCATGAGGCAACCGAGTTCTACGCTGACAGGTATGCGGCTGCTCGTGGTGGAGGATGATCCCGGCATGGCCGCCTTGCTGGTCCGCAGCCTGCAGCGGGAGGGGTACGCCGTCGATGCCGCGGCCACCGGGGCGGACGCACTGTGGAACGCGCTCGAGAACGACTACGACGCCGTGGTGCTCGACGCCATGATCCCCGCACCGGACGGCTTCGAGGTCTGTCGCCGGATGCGGGCCGAAGGCCGGTGGGCGCCCGTCCTCATGCTGACCGCGCGGGACGCCGTACCGGACCGTGTCCGTGGCCTGGACTCGGGTGCCGACGACTACCTCACGAAGCCGTTCGCTCTTGCGGAGCTGTTCGCCCGGGTGCGGTCGCTCACCCGGCGAGGGCCGCTGGAACGTCCCGTCGTCCTCCAGGTCGGCGATCTGACCCTGGATCCGGTGTCTCGGATCGTCCGGCGAGGTGAGGTCGAGGTCGCACTGTCCCCGAAGGAGTTCGCGCTTCTCCAGGAACTGATGCGCAGGCCGGGCGAGGCACTCAGCCGGACCTACCTGATCGACCACGTCTGGGACTTCGCGTACGACGGCGGGTCGAACCTGGTCGACGTCTACATCCGCTACCTCCGCGACAAGGTGGATCGCCCGTTCGGCCGGGACACCATCCACACCGTCCGCGGCGCGGGGTACCGACTCGATGCCGACGCCGAATGAGCAGCCTACTCCGCGAGTTGGCGAGAGTGCCGCCCTGGGCACTGCTCCTGGTGGTGTTCGCCTTGCCCGCGCTCGAGGCCTCGACTCTGCTGGGTGTCGTGATACCGGCGGAGATCGCCGTACTGCTCGGCGGAGTCTTCGCACACGAGGGACGAGTGCCGCTGCTCGCCGTGATGGCGGCCGCGGCGCTCGGCGCGGTCGTGGGCGACAGCATCGGATATGCCGTCGGCACGAAGCTGGGACCGCGCCTGTTCTCTCGTGCGTCCGACACGACGCGGCGGCGTCTGGACCGTGCGCAGGCGTTCGTCCAGAGGTACGGCGGTCCCGCCGTACTGCTCGGTCGTTGGGTGGCGCTACTGAGGGCGCTGGTCCCCTCGGTCGCAGGCGCCAGCGGGTTGCCCTACCGGCGTTTCGTCGCGTACAACGTGGCCGGCGGGACGCTGTGGGCCGTCACCGTAGCCGGCATCGGGTTCCTCGCCGGTGCGGCCTACGCGCGAGCCGAACGTTACCTCGGCTGGTCCGGCGTACTGATCGCGATGGTCGTCGTGATCGTCGCGCTGATCATCAGACGCCGGCACCGCCGATGAGGTAGCCGGTTACGCGGCCCTGGGTGGGATGACCACGACTGGGCAGGGCACCCGGAACACCAGTTGGGGCGCGAGCAGGCTGGCCTTGGCGCGGGTCAGGTCGGTCGGGCGAGGCGGGTCGAGCACGAGCAGGTCGGCGTCATGTGCAGCGGTCAGCAGGACCGCGAGCGCCGGCCCATGCACCGCGAGACAGCAGGCGGCGTTCCCGGGGCCGAGGGCATCGGCGACCAGCTTGGCGAGCTTCGCATCGGCATCGGCCTGGGCGTCGGCGGGACTGAGGCTCAGAGCCACCGGCGGCCGGGCGGCGGGAGCAGCCGGTGGCCGCGCGGCTCGCCACGCCATCACGGCGCGCAGGCGCGCGTGGCGGAGCCTGGCCTCGTCGGCGGCCCATCTCAGCGCCTCCTTCGAGCCTGTCGCCGGATCGACCGCGACGACGATGAATCCACTCATGAGGTGACCTCCCGATGGTTGGTGGTTGCCGACAAGGGGGTGGCGATGTCCTCGAGCGACCGGCGCTCGGCGTCGACGCCGAAGTACCAGGCGATGACGCCGCCCGCGATCATGATCACGGCTCCGATCACGTACCCCCAGGTCAGCGGGTTCCGGTCCGGGACCGCGCTGTCGCCGGTGCCGATGAGGTGTCCGAACAGGAACGGCGCGACGACTCCCCCGGCACCTTGTGAGATGGCGAAGAAGAACGAGATCGCTTGGCCACGGAGCTCCAGCGGGAAGATCTCGCTCACGGTCAGGTACGCCGACGACGCGCCGGCCGAGGCGAGGAAGAAGATCGCGCACCACAGGGCGGTCTGCGTGGTGGCGTTGAGGAGTCCCGCCTGGAACAGATACGCCGATGCCAGTAGCAACAATCCCGAGACCCCGTAGGTGAACAGGATCATCCGGCGCCGGCCGATCGTGTCGAACAGGTGCCCGATCAGCAGCGGCCCGAGAAGGTTGCCGAGGGCAAACGGGAAGAAGTAGTAGCTGGTGTGCGCCTTCGGCACGCCGTAGAAGTGCTGCAGGACCAGGGCGTAGGTGAAGAAGATCGCGTTGTACAGGAAGGCCTGGGTGACCATCATCGAGAAGCCGAGGAACGACCGCGACGGATAGTCGCGAAGGAACACCTTCGCGATCTGCAGGTAGGAAACCCTGTCGACGGGCGTGATCTCCACCGCCAGCCGCTCCGGGACCGGCGAGAGCACGGCGCCCCGGGACGCTGCCCGGCGCTCGATCTCCGCCACCGTGCGCTCCGCCTCTGCCTGCCGTCCGTGGGTCATCAGCCAGCGTGGGCTCTCCGGGAGCGTCCGGCGCAGGAAGATGATGACCAGGCCGATCACCGGCCCGAGGAAGAAGCCGATCCGCCAGCCCACGTTGGTGGGAAGGTGGTCGGACAGCAGGTACAGGTTGGCCACGGCACCGAGCGCCGCGCCACCCCAGTACGTGCCGTTCACCGCGATGTCGACCCGGCCGCGGTAACGCGACGGGATCAGCTCGTCGATCGCGGAGTTGATCGCCGTGTACTCACCGCCGATTCCCATCCCGGCGATGAACCGGAAGACCAGCAGGAACCACAGACTGAAGGACAGACCGCCGATCCCGCTCGCCACCAAGTAGACGCCCAGCGTGACCATGAACAGCTTCCGGCGGCCGAGCCGGTCGGTGATCCGCCCGAAGAACAACGCGCCCAGCACCTGGCCGGCAAGGTACACCGAGCCGACGGCGCCCACCGCGCCGGCGGACAGACCGAGCGTGCTCTGGTAGCCCGCCTGCGACACGATCTGGATCTCCAGCCCGTCCAGAATCCAGGAGACACCGAGCCCGATCACCACCAGCCAGTGGAACCTTGACCATGGCAACCGATCCAGCCGGGCCGGCACCAGACTCCGAACCGGACCGGTGGCTGTCGTTTCCGCGATACTCATCTCGCTCCTCTCTACGGCCGGCTCAGGCCGAGGTGGAAGGGTCTTGCGGCTCTGGTACGGCGAGGGGCCCGACGACTGCCCGCACGGTCACCGGAGCGGCCCGGGCGAACCGCAGGGTCACCGGGATGTACGTGCCGGCGGTGAGCGACGTACGCAGACTCTCGAGCTCGACACCGGTGTGCGACTCGAGATCGACGAAGCCGTCGACCGGCAAAGCGATACCGGCCACCGGGTGACCGTCCTGCTCCAGCACGGCTCGCTCGGCGATCGGGGCCGAGACACCGACGAGAGCGTCGGCGGTCGTCGCGGACGTGTTCGTGATCGCCAGCCGCAACGGCGCGCTGCCCCCGGCGGGGATTCCGTGTGGTCCGTCGATCCAGAGGTCGTCGATGACGACCCGCGCCGACTTCGCGTCGACCCCGCCGCCCGGAAGGTCCTGGAAGGGTGGATACCAGCCGCAGCCGGCCAACGTGAGCATCGCCAGCAGCACTGGCAGCCAGCGAATCGTTCTCCGGCCGAGCGTGATGATCCTCATGGTTTCTCCTCTCGCCTCAGGCGACTCGCGTCGGCGGACGGCGGACGATGTCGTAGACGACCGCGCCGTCGACTGTCTCGTCCTGCAGCAGCCGCTTGCTCAGTCGGTCGAGTGATGCGCGATGGCGCTCGAGCAGCAGATCGGCCTGGTCCTCGGCGGTTCGCAGCACACGCGCCACCTCCAGATCGACCTGCCGCTGGGTCGCCTCGGCGTACGGCCTGTCTCCGCCCTCGGCGCTGCCGGTAGCCGACGGCGCGGTGGGATAGGCGACCGGCCCGAAATCCTTCGAGAAGCCGTAGTCCCGGACCATTCGCAGCGCGAGGTCGGTCGCCCCGGCGAGGTCGTCCGCCGCTCCGGTCGAAGGCTCCCCGAACACGAGGATCTCGGCCGCGCGGCCCGCCAGGCGAACCGCCAGCGACTCCCGCAGATACTGCTCGGTGTACAGCCGGCGTTCGTCGGCCGGAAGCTGATGGGTCGCGCCCAGCGCCAGACCGGTGGGGAGGATGGTGATCTTCGAGACCGGGTCCGCGGTCGGCGACAGGGCCGCCACCAAGGCATGGCCGGCCTCGTGCACAGCAACCCGCAGCCGCTCCTCGGGAAGCAGCGCGGCACCGTCACGACGACCGAGGATGAGCCGTTCCCGCGCGTCCTCGAAGTCGGCCGGCCGCAGTTCACCGCGACCGTCCCGAGCGGCCCGGAGCGCCGCCTCGTTCACCAGGTTCGCCAGGTCAGCGCCGCTGAAGCCCGGCGTACCGCGCGCAACATCCATCAGATCGACGTGTCCGGTCAGCACCTTGTCGCGCGTGTGGACGCCGAGGATCTGTGCCCGCTCGGCCAGCACGGGCAACGGAACCTGCACCTGCCGGTCGAACCGGCCGGGCCGGAGCAGCGCGGGATCGAGGATCTCCGGCCGGTTGGTGTTGGCCAGGACGACGACCGAACCGCCCTGGGTGAAGCCGTCCATCTCCGCCAGCAGTTGGTTGAGGGTCTGCTCGCGCTCGTCCTGTCCGCCGAAGCCGGTCACGCCGCGCCGGCCACCGATGGCGTCGATCTCGTCGATGAAGATGATGGCCGGACCGTTGCGCCGGGCATCGGCGAACAGGTCGCGGACCCTGGACGCGCCGAGACCGACGAACATCTCCACGAAGCTGCTGCCGGTGACCGCGTAGAACGGGACCTCCGCCTCCCCTGCCACCGCCCGCGCGAGCAGCGTCTTGCCCGTTCCGGGTGGGCCGACGAGCAGCACCCCGCGCGGACCTCTCGCGCCCACGCGCCGGTAACGCTCCGGATGCTGCAGGAAGTCGACAACCTCCCGCACCTCCTCCTTCACCCCGTCGTAGCCGGCGACGTCGTCGAACCGCGTGCTTGGCCGCTCGGCCTCCGTCACCCGGGCCGGCTTGCCCCGCAGGAGGCCGCCCAGCCCGCCGCCCGACCCCAGGCTCCGTCCGGTCCGGCGACCGAACCAGACGAAGGCGCCGATGAGCAATAGCGTGGGCAGCAGGGAATCGATCAGTTGCCGCAGCGTGTCGGTAGCCTGCTCGGCCGACACCTGCACGCCGGCGTTCTCCAGGCGGTTGGCCAGATCGTCAGTGGTCAGCGCCCACGTCGGCGCCTGGGTGGCGAAACGCGCGCCACCCGTGAGCGTCCCGGAGATCTGCCCGTCGGTGCCCACGGCGACCGCGGACACCTTGTGGGCCTGGACGTCCGCCAGAAACGCGCTGTAGGTCAGCGATTCCGTCTGTGCCGCGGCGATCACTCCAGGCCCGAAGAAGAGCACCGCGAAGAGGCCCAGGGCAACGATGAAGTGCCAGGGCCGCCAATGCCGGCCAGGCGCCGGCGGGGGCGAGGACCGCCGTTCGTCATCGGGAGTCGAAGAGGCCGGTGGCCGGCTGAACGGGTGCCGCTCGGTCGCGGGATCGGCTGTTGGCATGGTCTGCTCCTTCGGGTCGACGCCGGGTACGGCGTCGCAATCAACCCTGCCGACGAGTTCATGAGAACTCAGTGAAAGCGCCGTACCGAACCACGCAGTGGTGCACCAGTCATCCAGCGGGGTTGTTCGCGTCGCCGAACCGTCGCGTCCCTGGCAGGCGTCCACGCCGCGTGGTCCGATCCGGTCATCGTGACCAGGCAGAACTCGGCGCTGTTCTCCGACAAGGAGCAGATCTGGGCCGACAACGCCGCCTCGAGCGACTTCTTCGGCAACGTGTACGTTTGCAACGTCGGCTTCCGGGGGTGTTGGTTCCAGCGCGCCGGAACCCGTGCTGTTCGCGGCGTCCAGCGACGGTGGGCTGACCTGGCGGGCCAAGCAGCTTTCTCCCGCGACGAACAACGCCCAGACCGGTGGCCGGCAGGGCTGCGCGATCCGGACCGACAGCGACGAACATCGGGCAGTTCGACCCGGTGCAGGGCCGGTTCACCATCGACGGCGTCGCCGGCACCGCCTGCCCGCCGACCTTCGGCAACACCGACATCTGGGGCATCGCCGTAGCAGACCCCACGGCCGACTGACTCTTGCTCGCAGTACGACGTTCCGGAGACCCGGCACGGAGGAGGCATCTCAACAAGCTACTGAGTCGGGAATTGGACGGATACCTTGGTTTCACAGCGCTCAAGGTCTCCGGAGACCTTGAGACTGCTCAGGCCCCGGCGTTGCGGGCCGGGCTCAGCACCTCAGTCGGCAGGTTTCTCTGCGAGCAATGAGATGCTCTTCACGCCGTACCGAACGCTGGCATCGCGAGCCCGCTCGGAGAGGAACTCGTAGGGGTTGCGCCACATCGCCGTAACGGTCAGCCCGGAGGCCTCGATCATCCGCTGATACGCGTCCTCCTGCGCGGCTCCGCCGATGCACGCGGCCCACAGATCGACGTCGCAGACAATCGACTCCTTGAGCTGCCGCCCGGTGACGATGTCGGCGACCGCCAGCCGGCCGCCTGGCCTCAACACCCGGGCGGCCTCGGCGAATACCCGCGCCTTGTCGCGCTTGGTGAGCATCGCGGGGGCTCCCAGTCTGAGAAACCAGGCCGGCCGGATCCTCGACCCGGCCACCGCCGGCGCCCTGTCAGCGGGCCTTCTCGTCATGTACCTCACCGGCCTGTTCGCCGCGACTTGATCGGCGAAAGAGGAACGTCCAGCGGTGCAGCACTGGGCAGGTCCTCGCGGTGCCTGTTGCGGAGGATGCCGCCAGCCGATCGCACGCATACGATCCTTCCGTGACCGGGTCCTGGTTCCAGGCTGGTGTCCGCGGGCGCGGCCCGGGGCGGGCTGTCGTCCGCCGGTTGGAGCGGCTGGCCGATCTCGGCGCCCGGCGGGAGGACTCCCAGGACGAGCGGCTCCGGCAGGGGACGCTCATCTTCGGGTCGGTCGTGATCGCCCTGCTCTCCACGGTCTGGGTGAGCACGTACCTCGCGTACGGCGACCCGGTCTCGGCGGCGATTCCGGGCAGCTATCAGGTGATCACCGTCATCGGGCTGGTCGTGCTGGCTCGGACGCGGCGTTTCGGCATGTTCCGAACCACCCAGCTCGCGGCGTTCCTGGTGCTGCCTGCCTTGCTGCAGGTCTCCCTCGGCGGCTTCGTGGCCTCGAGCGGGATGATCCTGTGGGCAGTGGTCACGCCGCTGGTGGCGCTCGCGATGCTCGGGCTCCGGCGCTCCGTGCCGTGGCTTGCGGTGTGCCTGGTCGAGTTGGTCCTGCTCGGCCTGGCCGACGCCCGGCTCGCAGGCTCCCCAGCGGCGCTACCGACCGGCTTCGTGGTCACGTTCCTGGTGCTGAACATCGCAGGCGTCATGGTGAGCGCGTATGTGATGCTCGGCTACTTCGTGGAGCAGCGGGACCGCGACCCCCGGGAGCTCCAACTGGAGCGGGAGAGGTCGGAGCGGCTGCTGCTCAACGTGCTGCCGGGGCCGATCGCCGAGCGCCTCAAAGCCGAGCCGGGCGTGATCGCGGAGCGCCACGACGCGGTGAGCGTGCTCTTCGCCGACATCGTCGGCTTCACCGCTCGGTCTGCGGCGATGGCGGCGGAGGATGTCGTGGCGCTGCTGGACGAGGTGTTCTCCGCGTTCGACCGGCTCGCCGACGCCGCAGGCGTTGAGAAGATCAAGACGATCGGGGACGCGTACATGCTGGTCGGCGGGCTGCCGGTGCCGCGGCCGGATCACCTGGCGGCGGTCGCCCGTACCGCGCTCGCGATGCGCGACGAGATCGCCCGGATCGCCGCCCGCCCGGGCCACGGCTGGCTCGCGATCCGGATCGGGATCGACTCGGGACCAGCAGTTGCCGGCGTGATCGGACGGCGCAAGTTCATCTACGACCTGTGGGGCGACACCGTGAACATCGCGAGCCGGATGGAGTCCCACGGACGGCCCGGGGAGATCCAGGTGACCGCGCGGGTGGCCGCCGCCGTCGGCCCGGAGTTCGCCGTACGCCCACGCGGCACCATCGAGGTCAAGGGAAAAGGTCCGATGCAGACCTTCCTCCTCGATCGGCCCGAGCACCCGCCGACGGCACAGTCCCCCTAGAACGCACCGCACCTCGACGTCCGGTGCCCAACGTCTGCGGCCGGCCGTCGACCTGATGGCGGATTCATGGATGGAAGAGGCCTGCCTCGGTTAGCTGTGGGCGGCCGGGCCCGCGGTGCGGCGGGCCCGGTTGACTGGGATCACGGGAGTGAGAACTCCTGCGTTTGTGGGTTGAGGTGGCCGAGGCGAATCGCGCCGGCCGTCGTGTCACCGCTGAGCCGGAAGACGTTCAGGCCCTCGGTGATACTCGATTCGTAGATGAAGTTGTTGTACCAGTACGACGACCAGGCGCCACCCAGGTCGGGCGGCGAGATGGCGGGCGGGTCGGACCAGCCCACGGTGACCGGGTTGGCCGGATCGGTGAAGTCGGTCACCCAGGTGCCGGCTTGGTAGTGCCCACCGACCGCGACGTACCGGCCGCTGCGCAGCGGCACGATGTTGTAGTTGTGGATCGTGCAGTTCTCGCCGACACCGTCCTGGCCTCGGGGCAGCGTCCACTGGCCGAGCTTCGCACCGGTCGTGCCGTCGTAGAAGAACATGCTCTTGTCGACAGCGGGGTCAGTGGTCTGGCACTCCGGCTCGGCGCCGCCACCGGGCTCCCATCCCGCCGCGATGACCTTGCCGTCCCAGGTGAAGATGGTCGAGTGCCAGCGGCCGTTCGTGCCCGCCTGGCCGACACCTGGTTCGGTGATCGTGAACAGGAGTTCGGGGTCTTCGGGGCTGCCGCCCGGCGTGCTGTTCGCGCCGATGTCGAAGACGTTGATGGTGTCGGCGCTTGCGCAGACCACCTTGTTGACGCTGCCGAGGATCGCGCCGGCGTCGTGGCATCCGGTCCGCACGTCCGTCGTCGGCCCGGCCAGCGGCTCGCGATGGATCAGGCTCGCGGCGGCGGGATTGTCGACCGGTACGGCGATGACGTCCATGAAGTCACCGACGGGGTCGTCCAGCGCCCGGGTGCCGTCGACACAGCCCGCGCTGCTCGAGTTGTTGCTGTAGACGATCAGGCGTCCCTGTGAGACCCCCGCGCCGGTGAGGGTGTGCGATCCACAAGGAAGCGAGACCGAGGCGACGAGCGCGGGATCGGCGAGGTTGCTGATGTCGAAGACGTGCACGCCTTCCCATCCGGCCGGTACGGTCTGGCCGTCGCACAGGCGGGGCGTGGTCTTCTTGGAGTTCCACGACCGGACCAGGATGTCGCCGCGGACGTAGATGTCGCCCTGGTCCCCGTTGCACCGCTGGTGCAGGAGCTCCTGCGGTGCCTCCGGGTCGGAGATGTCGATCACCCGGAAGCCGTCGTAGTTGCCATGGAACGCCAGCTTCCCGCGGAACGCGATGTCGGAGCTGATGTGACGCACGCCGTCCGGGTCTCCCAGGAACGTCGCCGGGTGCGGGCTGTGCCCCAGGGCGTGCATGTTCGGAGTGTGCGGGTTGGTCCCATGGTCGGCCACCGCGGTGGCCGGGACGATCAACATTCCGGCGCTCAGTAGCGCGCCGAGGACGAGACGAGTGTGCCGTGACATGGCTGGATGCCTCCTGACGTGGTGGTAGAGGTGTCAGGCACAGGCCGGCAAGGCCGGCTCCGGCTGTCCGGAGCCGGCCTGCGGTCGTTCAGTCAGCGGAAGAGGACTTCCTGGGTCTGTGGGTTGTCGCGGTTGAGGTTCGCCGCACCGGCCAGCGCCGGATGGTCGATCGAGAACACGTCGACGCCACGGTTGATGTCGTTTGCGTAGACGAACCCGTTGTGCCAGTACGACGACCAGGTGTTCGCGGCGATCGGATCGCCGGCCCGGTAGAAGGCGATCTCGACCGGGTTCGCCGGATCGGTCAGGTCGGCGACCGTCGTACCGCCTGTGTAGGCGGCCGATACGAGGATGTCCCGGTCCACACCGGGTACCAGGTTGAAGTTGTGCATCGTGCAGACGCCCGTCTCGGCGCGTGGCAGCTTGTAGTGGCCGAGTTCCGCACCGGATGCGACGTCGTAGATCCACACCGCTCCGGTCGTCGGCGGGTCCTGTGCGCGGCACCGCGGGATGACGCCGCCGCCTGCCTCGTCACCGAACACGACCCGCTCACCATCCCAGGTGAACGCCGCCGAGTGCCAGGCACGGACCTCTTCGGTCGTCAGGGTGTGCAGCACTCTCGGGCTGGTGGGATCGCTGATGTCCCAGATCTGGCCCACGCTGAGGCATGCCGCCGCCGCGAGCTGAAGCGGCTTGAGGATGGAGAAGTCGTGGCAGCCCCTGGTGTCCAGCAGCGAGCCCGGCGGCAGCAGATCGTCGAGCTCCAGACGAGACGGATCAAACGTCGGCACGTCGGTCGTCGGCGGTGTCGCGACCACCTGGGCCTTTTCAGGGTTGTTGACCGCGACGTGGATCACTGAGATCTTGCCGTGGTCCTGCTGGCAGTGCGGCCCGATCGAGCCGGGCGTCAGGCCGTACGACGCGACGTAGATGAACACGCTGTTCCGGCCGGCCGGAACGAGCGCGTGGGTGTGCGACCCGCAGTCCGTGCGGACCGACGCGAGGTGTTTGACGTTGGCCGGGTCCCGTACGTCGAAGATTCGCACGCCCTCCCAGGCGGCCGGGTTGGCGGCCGTGGTGTTGGCGCTGTCGCAGGTGGGCTTGGTCTGCGGCGTGTCGACCGACGAGAACAGCAGGCCGTTGTAGATCGACACGTCGCCTTGGCCGCCGTTACAGGGGAAGAACCTGACCTGCTGCGCGGCCGCTGGGTTGGAGATGTCGATGATGCGGAAGCCGGTGAACGTCCCCGCATAGGCGTACCGGCCCTCGAACGCCAGATCTGACTGGGTCGCCGTATCGACCTTGGGCAGGTTCTTCAGCAACGTCATGTTGTCGCTGTGCAGATCCGGGGCACCACCGCCTGTAGGCGGATGCGTCCCGAGATCGTGTTCCGGATCATGTGCGCCGGCTGAGATCGGGACGAGCATCAAGCCCGCCACCGCCGTCCCGATCGTCAGGAGGCGCCATCGCCGCCTCATGTTCGCTCCTTCCGAACATGCAGTAGCGCTGCCGCCACTGCCCGTGAAGGGTGGATGCGATTGCGACAAGGGTCAACCTGTGAGGTGCTCCGCCCCCACCCCCTGGAGTGGTCGGCCGACAGGCCGACATGGACTGGTCTCCCCCGAGGCCGGTCGGCGGTCGGCGGCCCACCCCACCGAGAGAAACGCTCGCGGACTCACCGAGCCCCGACCTCTACCGACGATCCGCACACCATTCCGCGATGTCAACGGCTGGGGTCCCTGATCGACGCCAGCTATTGCGCGTCAGTGCGACGACCACGTGTTCGCGCCGTGCGGATCGTTGTGCCCGACCTCGACCGGGCCCGGCCACCGAGGTGACCGGGTCCACGGTGTATTGGATCGGCTGAATCAGCCGTTGAACTTGAAGATCCAGAGGCCGCTGTCACGGTCGCTGGCTGCGACGTATTCCTGCCCGTTGCGCTGGAACACCTGGACGCCCCAGAAGTTGTTGCCGGCAGGGTCGATGTAGTGACCCTTCTCGACGATCTCGTTGCCCTCGATCTCCGCGACGCGGAAGCCGCCGGAGTAGTAGGAGAAGTACAGGCGATTCGCGACCTGGTGCGACGTCGCCACCTCGTGCACCGACAGATCGCCGAAGCCGTTCGCGAACGCCGGGTCGTGCGCCTCGGGGATGGCGTACGTGTCGAGTTCGGCCATCTTGCCGTTCTGGTTCCGGAACAGGTGCACGTAACCCCAACCATCGAAGTACGACGAGAACGTGAGCGTGTCACCGGTCGATCCGATGACGATCGGGGCCAGTTGCGTTCCGTCGCCGGCGAGGCAGGCGGCGTCGTCGTACGCTGCCCCGAAGATGGCGAAGCCTTGTTCGCGAGGTGCTACCCCGAAGGTCGGGATGTCACCTACCACGTCCATGCCCGGGGTCTGGTTGCACGCGTCCGATGCGGTCCGGTTGAAGATCAGGACCGCCGCGTATCCGCCTGCCCTGATCACGTTGGCGACCTTCTCGGTGAAGGTGCAGACTCCCCTCTCGACGACGGCGATCTGCGTGCCGTTGCCCGCGGGCACCGCCGGGTCGGTGTTGCATGCGCGGCCGACGAACTTGGCCTGCCCGGTGATGATCTGGCCGTCTTCCAGCTGGCGCGTGTTGTTCCCCTGGCCGGCGTTGATCTCCGTGCCGTCGGTGACGTTACGGGCGCTCACAGCGAACGGTCCGAAGTCCTCATCCGCTCCGATGACGTACTGGTTGTCGAGGGTGAACTCCGCCTGGTGCCCGTTGCCCTCCGGGGGCACGATGAAGCCGCTTTCGGCCGCCTCCGGATCCGGATTGGTGAAGTCGGTGTCACCGAGATACACGGGATTGTGTACGTCGGTCATGTCGACCTTGACGTAACCGGCGTCCCAGTAGGACAGCAGCATGACCTGCCTGCCGCCGATCTCCTTCACGATCATGTCGTGCAGGAACACCTCGACCAGGTTGGCCGGCACAGACTGGAGGATCTGTGGGAACCTCTGGTCCAGGTCGTACTCCGCGGTCAGGAACGCCTTCTTCGGGTTGGTGATGTCGATGATGTCGACGTCCATGCCCTCCTCGTTGTCGACGATGACGGCGTAGGCCTTCTCGCCCGCGTCCCAGGCGAAGACGCTGTGGATCTCGTTGGCTGCCTTCTTGCCCTGCCCGTTGACGGTGAAGTCGCCGACTCCCTCTGCCAGCGGCGTCGGGCGCTCCGGGTTCGTGACGTCGTACAGGTTCATCCCGCCGAAGCCGGCATTGGCTCTGCACTTCTCGTTGTTGGACACCAGGAGGTCGCCGTTGAAATACGGTGTGTCGATGTGCAACGCCTGGATGCCCTCGCCGGGGTAGCTGCCTTCCTTGGCCTGGATGAAGGCAACTTCACGTGGGTTGGCGATATCGGCGATGTTGACCACGTGGACGCCGTTGTACTTGCAGGTGACGAAGCCCCACGCGGCAAGGTAGGCATAGTTGCCGAGGACACCGACGTCGGCGATCTTCTCCGGTACGACGTTCTTCAGCTTCAGCTTGCTGACGAGGTCGACATTGGCCGTCCTGCTGCCGGGCAGATGACCTGCGGTCTCTCCGTGCTGATGCGCGTCGCGCGGTCCGTCAGACACGTGCAGGCCACCGTCGGCCTCCGGCTCGGGATGCGCGGCTGCGATGCCGCCCATGGTTGTCAACGCCAGCGCGCTCACTACGGCGCAGACGAGACCTCGGTGCGATCTTCTGGGCATTGATGCCCCCTGAGCTCCGGCCCGCTGTAGCGGGCGTCTGGATCCCCGACGACCCGCAATGTCAATGGGGATCGCGTGGTCGACAAGACCGAGATCGCATGCCGACGGCGACGCGTCGAGAGGTTGCTGCCTCAAGCGCCGCTTGTGCACACGAACCTGCATCCGTCAGCGCACGCCAACGACGTGGAGGTCGACGTTGAGGTCGCTGAGATAGGTGAGCCCGCTGCCGAGGTGGCGGCTCGCAGCACGGCGATCGACCTGCACAGCGTTGTACGGGTTGTGCTGGACATGTTTCCCCACTCCGAACCGGCGGCCTCCACCCGCCGTACACCGCCGATGCTAGGAACCGCCGCTGGCCATGTCCATGCCACAGCATCGCCCTGTGCGCTCGGATTTCGCGGACAGTCCGCCGCCGGCTACGCCATGCCGCCAAGCAGCCGCAGGCTGTAGCCGGGCGTCCGTTTCAGGGCCGGGGGCAACCGTCTGTCCCGGAACCGTGGGCCACCGGAGTTCCTTGTCCTGATGTGGATACGAAGCTACTATCGCGGATAGTAGTTGGGGTCGAGAAGGGGATCATCAGTCACGGGGAGGGGCATGTCAGTTGCCAGCTTGGCGCGCCGCGGCATCAACGGCGCGCTGCGGCCTTTCGGCATTCAGGTGATCCGCGGCCGTAGCACCGATCCCGCGATTCAGTCGTTCCTGCCGGCGAGGAAGACCATTGCTGCCGCGAAGCGCGCCGGTCTGTCGGTCGGCGACTATCTCGATCAGTTCAGCGCGGAGCCACAGGCAACCGCTGCAGCGGTTGAGGCAATGCTGCACCTGAGTGGCCTGGGTGACCAGCTCGATCGCGTATGCGAGATCGGCCCCGGTTCGGGACGGTACGCCGAGAAAGTCATCGCAGCGCTGTCGCCCAAGCACTACGAGATCTACGAGACTGCGCCAGACTGGCGTCCGTACCTGCGCAGGCTGCCGAATCTGGTGGAACGGCCCGCGGACGGTCACACGCTGTCGGCCACGGCATCGGAATCGGTCGATCTCGTGCAGGCGTACAAGTTGTTCGTCTACATTCCGTTCACCACAACCGTCGGATACCTCTGGGAGATGGCGCGCGTCGTCCGTCCAGGTGGCGTGGTCGCCTTCGACATCGTGACGGAGGACTGCCTGGACGAGGATGCGACCAAGACCTGGGTCGCAGAGAACGCGGCGATCTATTGGGTGACTCCGCGCGCCTGGACCATCGAGCTGCTGGCGCGCCACGGCCTGACCTTGGTCGGCAGCCATTTCGAGCCCCTTAGTGGCGGCCGGTGCGAACTGCTCGTGTTCCGCAAGATGTAGACAGGTACGCCGAGGCCACGGCCGGCCGACCGCATTCACCCCCGCCACGTCAGCATGGGGCGGAGCGATCGCAGCAGCAAGCTAGGCGGCAAGAGTCTTGCGATGCCGTTGCGAAGCAGGACCGAAGGACGGCCCGACGACTGGGCGAACGCGCCGAAGATGCGTGATTGCCGGGCGATGGCCTGAGTGCGGCTGCGACGACGTACGTCGTACCTACGCAGACCTTCGTGCACATCGTCGGTCCCGTCGAGGGCTTCCGCGAGTTCGACGGCGTCCTCGAGAGCAGTGCCACCACCCTGACCGAGATCCGGCGTCATCGCATGTGCGGCATCACCGACCAGGGCGACCCGGCCCCTGACGTAGGTGGACAGTGGAGGCAGCCGGTAGATGTCGTGGCGCAGGATCTCCGTGCCGCTGACGCTGTCGAGCATGGCCGGGATCGGGTCGTGCCAGTGCCCGAACCGGCGCCGCAGTTCAGCAAGTTCGTCGGCGTACGTCTGGCCAGGCGGTGTGCTGGCGCCGAGATACGAGTAGATGGAACCGTCAGCCAGCGGGATGATTCCGACCCGCTCACCGGCTCCCCAGCTCTCACTGGTGGCGACCTCCAGGTGGAGGGGCGGCGTGATGAAGCGCCACGTGGTGTAGCCGGCATAGACCGGCGGCTTGGCCTCCGGCCAAAGTTTGGCCCGAACGGTACTG
The DNA here is from genome assembly GCF_037203805.1 of Kribbella sp. CCNWLW201. NCBI lineage: Bacteria > Bacillati > Actinomycetota > Actinomycetes > Propionibacteriales > Kribbellaceae > Kribbella > Kribbella sp. CCNWLW201. The sequence continues at coordinate 19,937 of NZ_JBBCBQ010000001.1, forward strand.
CGGACGCCGTCGGCGCCGACCAGTAGATCGGCCGTGTGCAGTACGCCGTCATGCTCGATCGTCACCTGGTCGTCGCCGGCCTCGACGCCGTCGACGAGAGCGTCGAGAACGATGGCGTCAGCCGATATGGCGGACTTCAGGATGTCCAGCAGGACCGGCCGCCTGATCATCACACTCGGCCCGTAAAGCTCCTCGATCGCAACGATGTCGGACCGGAACAGCCACCGCCCGCGGTCGTCACGGAACCCGGCGGCCGCCTCGATGCCGCCGAGCTCCCGGACCTGATCGCCGACACCCAGCAGGTCCAGGGCACGTACGGCGTTCGGCCAGAGCGAGATGCCGGCGCCGACCTCGCGCAACGCCGGGGCACGCTCGAGAACGGTGATCTGCCAGCCGCGCCGGTGCAGCGCGATCGCGGCAGCCAGACCGCCCAGGCCCGCCCCTGCGATCACAGCCCTCCGATCGGACATGGCTCCTACCTCCCTGAGAAATCCGCCTTGTGTGCCATACCCCTCTAAGGTATAAAACTATACACGAGTGTCAAATTTGGAGGTTCTGATGAGTCGCCAGCACACAACTGTTCCCGGCGAGGCAGAGCGAACGACGGATCGGCGGCGCTGGCTGACGCTGGTGCTGCTGGCGTTCGCGCAATTCATGCTGATCGTGGACATCACGGTGGTTCAGGTCGCGTTGCCGAGCATCGGCGACGACCTCGGGCTGGAACGGGAGGCGCTCACCTGGGTGGTGACGACCTACACATTGGTCTTCGGCGGCTTGATGATCCTGGGTGGCCGGCTGGCCGACCTTCTGGGCGCTCGCCGGACCCTGCTGACAGGGCTGACCGTCTTCACGGTGGCGTCGCTGGCGTCCGGGCTGGCGGGCAACGCGGAGGTCCTGATCGCCGGCCGGGCCGGTCAGGGGATCGGTGCGGCGTTGATGTCACCGGCCGCGCTGTCGATCCTCACCACCACGTTCCATGGCCGTGAGCGCAACCGGGCCCTGGGGGTGTGGGCGGCGATCGGCGGTGCCGGTGCGGCGATCGGCGTACTGCTGAGCGGCCTGCTCACCGCCGGGCCTGGCTGGGCGTGGGTGTTCTACATCAACGTGCCGATCGGTGTCGTGATTCTGGTCCTCATCCCACGCCTGGTGGGTGCGGATCAACCGCGGGAGCGCCAGAGCCTCGACGTACCTGGTGCAGCGTTGGTCACCGCGGCAACCGCCGCACTCATCTACGGGCTCGTCCACGCGGGTGACGCCGGCTGGACGTCGACGGGCACCCTCAGCGCGATCGCCGGAGCTGTTGTCGGGTACGCCGCCTTCGTGTTGACGGAGGCGAAGGTCGCCGTACCGTTGATGCGGCCGCAGACCCTGGCGCGGCGGCCGGTCGTGTCGGGGACGTTCCTGATGCTGGTCGCGACCGGGCTGCTGCTGGGCCTGTTCTTCCTCACGTCTCTCTATTTCCAGCATGTGCTGGGCTTCAGCGCCCTGAAGACCGGTCTACTGTTCCTTCCGGTGGCTGTGGCGATCACCGTCGGAGCGCAACTGGCGGCGCATCTGATCAGCCATGTCGGTGGCCGGATCGTGGCTGTGGTCAGCTTCGCGCTGGTCGCGATCGGAGCGGGTCTCCTGACGCAGATCTCGCCGGGTGACAGCGTGGCAACCTCGGTCCTGCCCGGCTTCCTGCTGGCGGCACTCGGCGTCGGACCGGTCTTCGTAACTGCCACCACTACCACGCTGGCGAACGTGCCTCCGGCGGAATCCGGGGTCGCGTCCGGTGTGGTGAACACGTTCCATGAGCTCGGCGGCAGCATCGGCGTCGCCGTCGTCTCGACCATCGCCGCAGCGAGCCTGTCCGCCAACGCGGCTGGGGACATTGCCGGGTTCACCGACGGCTACCTGGCCAGCGCGATCGCCGCGGCGGTCGCCGGCATCGTTGCTCTGCTCCTGGTTCCCGGCGGCAAGCCCCAGGCGGTCGCCGGCCACGGGCATGGCCACGGCCACTAGCTGGAGCCCGGTCCGTAGTCTTCCGACATGGCAGTGAACCAGCCACGCCGTCGCTCGGACGCCGAACGCAACGCCGAGACGATCCTTACCGTGACCCGCGGCCTGCTCGTCGCCGGCCCAGTGCCGACGATGAGCGAGGTCGCGGCCGCGGCGGGCGTCACCCGGCCGACGTTGTACGCACACTTCCCGACCCGCGAGCTCCTGCTGGAGGCCGTCGTACGGCGTGCCATCGAAGAGACCGACCAGATCCTGTCCGGCCTGGAACTCGGCACCGGCGACGTGGACGAGGCACTGGAGCGGCTGGTGCAAAGCTCGTGGCCGATCCTCGACCGGCACCGCAAGGTCCGGCTCGCCGCACTCGACCATCTCGGCCCCAGCACTCTGCGCGACCAGCATGACGCCGCTCTGCGCCACCTCGAGGAACTTCTCATCCGCGGCCAGAAGGGTGGCGTCTTCCGCACCGACCTCCCCCGCGAGTGGCTGATCGCCACCTTCTACGCCGTCCTGCACGCGGCCGCCGACGAGGTAGACGCCGGCCGATTGACCTCGGAGGCCGCGCCCGACGTCGTGATCGCCTCGCTGCGATCCCTGCTCCACAGCTCCTGATCCTGCAACCTGGGCGCCTGCCCTTGTGAAAATTACAATACCCCCCTATGGTATCCGGCACACAGCCAATTCTTAGGTGCAGGGGTTCGTGCGTTCATCGCATACCCCCTACGGGTTAGGGGTAGAAATGAGTGAGACATCCGTGCCGGTGTCGTCGAAGCGCTGGTGGGCGCTGGGGCTGATCGCCGCCGCACAGTTCATGGTGATCATGGACACCTCGATCATCGGGGTGGCATTACCGGAGATGCAGGCCGATCTCGGCTTCACTCCGGGAAGCTTGTCCTGGGTGTTCAATGCGTACGTCGTCGCGTTCGGCGGCCTGCTGCTACTCGGCGGCCGGTTGTCGGACCTGCTCGGCGCGCGCCGGATCTTCGCTGCCGGTTGGGCGATCCTGCTCGCTGGGTCGGTGCTGGCCGGCGTCGCCGGCGGAGTGGGGCTGGAGCTCACCGGCCGCGCGGTTCAGGGCGTAGGGGCGGCGCTGATCGCACCGGCGGCCTTGACGCTGCTGATGATGCTGTTCGGCGGCAACCCAGCGGAGCTGACCAAGGCGATCGCCCTGTACGGCGCCGCCGCGCCGGCAGGCGGTACGGCGGGAGTGTTTCTCGGTGGCGTGATCACCGAGTACATGTCCTGGCCCTGGGTCTTCTTCCTGAACATCCCTATCGCGCTGGTGGCGTTGATCGCGACGCCGGCTTTGATGCCTGTCGCAACTGCTCGGCGGGGCGGGGTCGACCTGCTGGGCGCGTTGACCGTGACCGCCGGGCTGGCGGCCGGGGTGTACGCGATCGTGCGGGCTCCCGAGGTCGGTTGGTCGTCGGCGCAGACCCTGCTGGTGGGTGCCGCGGCGGTGCTGCTGCTCGGTGTGTTCGTCGCGATCCAGGCCGCCCGTCGTGAACCGCTGATGCGGTTGGCGATCTTCCGGTCGCCGAACCTCGCGGCGGCGAACGTGGCGCAGTTGCTCCTTGGTGCGGCCTGGGTGCCGATGTGGTTCTTCCTGAATCTCTATCTGCAGCAGGTGCTGGGGTTGAGCGCGTTCCCGAGCGGCTCGGCGTTGTTGCCCATGACAACGTTCATCATGCTCGGCATGATCGTGGTCGCGCCACGGCTGATCGCCGCGATCGGCCCGAAGAAGACCCTCGTCACAGGGATGACCATCCTGACCGCCGGACTGGTGGCGCTGTCCCTGATCCGCTCCACTGGCTCGTTCTGGACCGACGTACTGCCGGCCTCGTTGATCGCGGCGGCGGGTATGTCACTGGCGTTCATCCCAAGCCTCGGCATCGCACTCTCCTCGGCCCGTCCCGAGGAAGGCGGCCTTGCGTCGGGGATCGTGAACACCAGCTACCAGATCGGTTCCGCCCTCGGCCTGGCCGCGATCACGGCACTCGCCGCGGCCAACGGTGCTGACGAGCTCGGCGTACCGACTGCTCTCACCAGCGGGTACTCCGCGGCCTTCGTCGGCGCGGCCGTGATCGCGGCTGTCGGTGCGGTGCTGGCGACGATCACCCTCCGGATGCCCAAGCCGGACGCCTCGGCTCAGGCCAGGAGCACGAGCTCGGCGGCGGTGTGATCCATCAAGCCCGGGGTGTGGCCGCATGACGTTGGCCGCGCCCCGGGGCCTCGCCATGCCTCAGCTCCGGACACGATACCCCCCTAAGGTAGCAGCGGTCAGCGGACTCTGCCACCTACTAAGAAACTTCGTAGGGATTTTCTTTTACCTCTTTGAGTCCTGCCGCCAGATCTATACAGTCAGGGCCCACAGCGGGTATACCTACCGGAGGTATCATGCGCAGAACTGTCATCCGGCCGCTCATGGTGGCGGCAGCGCTGGCGCTCGGGCCGGCCGCCTGCAGTGCCGATGCCGAACCGGCACCGAACGCACAGGGCAAGGCGACCGCGAAGGCCGTCACCATTGCGATCTCCTCTGACGAGGGGACGCTCACACCGTTCACCAACCAGACCGGATATCCGGGCAACAACCTGGTGAAGCTGATCTTCGACCCGCTTGCGGTCGTCCGCGGGGACGACGTCGTACCGCTGCTGGCCAAGGAGATCAAGACCACGGACAACAAGGTCTTCACGCTTCCGCTGCGGTCGGGCGTGACCTGGCACGACGGGAAGCCGTTCACGGCGGACGACGTGGTGTTCAGCGTTGAGTTCTACCGCAAGAACATGGAGGGCGACTCCGCGATCGACGTCCGGCCGATCGAGGCCGTCACCGCCGACGGCGACACGGTCACGATGACGCTGAAGACGGCCGATCCTGAATTCCCCCGGCGCATCCTCGCCGACATGGCCATGCTTCCCAAGCACATCTGGCAGTCGGTGACCAAGGTCAGCACCGCGGGCGCGGACAAGGCCGTCGGCACCGGCCCTTACAAGTTGACCAAGTACGACAACGCCCGCGGCTACACGCTGACGGCCAACACGTCGTACGCGCTGGGCACACCGCGCGTCGAATCCGTGAAGGTCGTCGTCATCCCGGAGGAGTCAACCCAGTTCGCGGCGCTGCGAACCGGTGAGATTCAGTTGTCGGCGCGGATCGTGCCACCACAGCAATTGGCCGCGTTGGAGAAGCAACCGAACATCGGCGTCGTCAAGGGCACCGAGTTCGCCTCGACCCTGCTGGCGTTCAACACGACCCGGCCGCCCTTCGACAAGCCAGAGGTACGGCGTGCCCTGGCGAAGGCCGTCAACGTCCACGACCTGGTCAAGACCTCATTGCTGGGACAGGGCAAGGCCGGGAACCCAGGCTTCATCCACCCGGAGTCCCCGGTCAAGCCGGACCAGCAAGCATCCCTGTACGACGCCGAGGCGGCCAACAGCGACCTGGACGCGCTCGGAGCCCAGCCAGGCCCGAACGGCACCCGAGTGCTCGACGGCAAGCCGATGTCCTTCGAACTCCTGGTGCAGAGCACGTCCACCGACCGACTGCGCAGCGCCGAGCTCATCCGCGACATGTTCAAGGCCGTCGGCGTCACGGTGAAGATCAGCGCACTCGACTCGGACTCCGTCGACGCGAAGGTCTGGCCCGGTTACGACGTACGCAAGGGCCGCAACTACGACATGACGATGTGGGGTTGGTCGGCGCCGGTGATGCTGAGCAGCGGAACGATCGCGCAGCTCTTCGACTCCGATCCCGATGACGGCTCGCTCAACATCGTCGGGCTCAAGGACCCGGCCACCGACACGATCCTCGACGAGCTGCGATCCGCGCCGACGATCGAGGGACGCACGGCGGCCGCCAAGAAGCTGCAGGCACGGATCGTCGATCAGATGCCTTTCGTCACGTTGTACTACCGCAACGGCGCGTACGCCTTCCGCAGGGACGTGTACGACGGCTGGACCTGGCAGAACGGGGCGGCCGTGCTGAACAAGTTCTCGCTCGTCGACTACAAACTCTCATGACGGAGGCCGTGGCGTCCGGGGCGAAGGTCACCGGGCGGCGCTCGTACCTGCGCTATCTCAGCGGCAGGTTCATCGAGTACGGCGTCGTGCTCCTGATCGCGTTGACGCTGAACTTCGCCCTCCCTCGGGCGCTGCCAGGCGGGCCGCTCAAGCTCTTCGGCAGCCCCGAGGCGCTGGCGAGGCTGACCGAGGACGAGCGCACTCAGATCGCGACGCAGTACGGGTTCGGCCAGCCATTGCCAGAGCAGTTCGCGAGCTATCTGAAGGGCATCTTCACCCTGCAGCTGGGGACTTCCCTCTCCGACGGCCGATCGGTCGCCGAAGCGCTCGGCGGTGCACTGCCGTGGACCTTGTTGCTGGTCGGAACGAGCATCGTCATCACCGCTGCGCTCGGTGTGACGCTCGGCATCCTGGGGGCACTGCGACGCCGGCGCGGTAAGGGATCTGGGTTGCTCGCGACAGCGATCGTCGTCGACTCACTCCCTCAGTTCTGGCTGGGCATGCTGCTCATCGTCGTGTTCGGCGTACAGCTGAGGCTGCTGCCCACGTTCGGAGTGTCCGGCATCGACGGTGTGACGGTGGGCGGTGTCCTGCAGCACCTGATCTTGCCGGTCACGACCTTGGTGATCACGGGCATGGGCTACCTGTTCATGTACACCCGATCGTCACTGTTGACCGTGCTGACCAGCGCACCGGTCCAGCATGCCCATGCCCGAGGTGTGCCGCCTGGACGGCTGATCAGGCGGCATGTACTGCGACCTGCTCTGCTGCCGGTACACACGATCCTGATGCTCGAGATCGGCTTCCTGGCGGCGGGCTCGATCGTGGTGGAGACCGTCTTCGCCTACCCCGGGCTCGGACGGTTGACCTTCGACGCGATCTCCGCGCGCGACTACCCGCTGATGCAGGGCGCATTCCTCGTTCTCACCGTCATGGTCGTCCTGATGAACGCGCTGGCCGACGCGACCTATCCCCTCCTCGATCCCCGCGCCAGGACCGGAGGCAATGAATGATGCTCCAACGTGTGGCCCCACGTAACCTGCTCGGCAGGCAGGGCACCATCGGTGCCGGCCTGCTGGCCACCATCGTCGGGATCGCAATCTACGGTGTGACACTGCCGCCCGGCGCCGGTCGCGACCGGGTAGCCGAACCGTACGCACCGCCGGGACCTGGGATCCCGCTCGGTGCCGACGACCTCGGCCGTAACCTCCTCGAACAGCTCGTCGTCGGAGCCGGCACGTCCCTGAGCCTGGCCTTCGTCGTCGCCGCGATCACTACCGTCATCGCCGCTGTAGTCGGCGGTGCCGCGGGGCTCGGACGACGCTGGCTGTCGACCACGATGATGCGCGGAATCGATGTCATGCTCATCCTGCCTGAGCTGATCCTCTATATCCTGGCAGCCGCGTTCCTCGGTCAGTCGTTCGGGATTCGCGTCGCGATCCTGTCGCTGATCCTCTGGCCTGTCCCTTCCCGGGTACTACGTGCCGCGGTGCTCACCGCATGGTCGCGCGGCCACCTGGAGGTCGCTCGCGCGATGGGGGCCGCGCGGTGGTGGCTGCTCGCCCGGCATGCGTCGTACCTCATCGGCCCGTTGCTCGTTCCGATCTTCGTGCGAACCGCCATGCGGGCGATCATCTACGACGCGACGCTGTCGTTCCTCGGTCTCGGTGATCCGACCGCGCCGAGCTGGGGTACGACGCTGTACTGGGTCCAGGTCAACGGCGTGTTCCTCTCCGACGCCTGGACGTGGTGGGCACTGCCACCGGGCGCGGCCATCACGCTGACTGTTCTCGCCCTCGCCCTCATCGGTATCGCGGTGGAAGACCGGCTCAACCCGGCGCTCAAGGAGGCTTCATGACGCTCACCGTGCGCGACCTCTCGGTGCGGTACTCAGGCCTCACTGCCGTCGACCGGATCAACCTCGACGTCGCCGACGGCGAGATCCTCGCTTTGGTCGGCGAGAGCGGCTGTGGAAAGACGTCGCTCGCCCGCGCACTGCTCGGTCTGCTCCCGGCCACCGCGGTGACGACCGGATCTGCACGCCTCGGCGAAGACGAACTCGCCGGCCGCGCCGACTGGACCGGTATCCGCGGTAAGCAGGTCGCGATCGTCCCTCAGGGCGCGATGACCGGGCTCAGCCCGGTGCATCGGATCGGCGTCCAGCTCGAAGAGATGATCGAGCTCCACGGCGGCAGCTCCACTCCGGCTGGGCTGCTCGATCGGGTCGGCCTCAGTCGCAGCATGCTGCGCTGCTTTCCCCACGAACTGTCCGGCGGCCAGCGACAACGGGTCGCGATCGCCCTGACAATGGCAGGCGAACCACGACTGCTGGTCGCGGACGAACCCACGACCGGCCTGGACGCGATCACCCAGCGACAGGTACTCGAGCTGCTCGCATCGCTGCGAATCAGCACTCTCGTGGTGTCGCACGACCTCGCAGGACTCATGCCTTACGCAAACCAAGTCGCGGTCATGTACGCCGGCCGGCTGGCCGAGGTCAGGGCGACATCGACGCTGTCCCGCGACACCGCGCATCCCTACACCGCGGGGCTGCTCACCGCGGCACCTGTGGCCGACCGGGCAGTCTCCTGGGGCAGCATCCCCGGATCGGCGCCGCCTCTCGACCACCTGCCCACCGGGTGCCGGTTCGCACCGCGATGCCCGCTCGCGATCCAGCGCTGCCGCGACGAGACCCCCGAGCTCCGGCAGTACGGCGACGCCTTGGTCGCCTGCCACCGACATGCCGAGACCGATCGGCCGACCTATCCCGTGGTCCCGCGGGCCTGCGAATCAGCCGGTAAGACGGTCGCCCGCCTCTCCGGAGTCCGTCACACCTATCGGAGCCGGACGCGCACCGTCGAGGCGCTGAAGGGCATCGACCTCGACATCCGGGCCGGCGAGATCGTCGGACTCGTCGGCGAGAGCGGATCGGGTAAGAGCACCCTGGCCCGGATCGTCCTCGGCCTGATCAGGCCGACCGGCGGCCGAGTCGAGGTCGCGGATCAGGACCTCACGGCCCTGCGAGGCCGAGCACTCCGGAAACTCCAGCAGCGCTTGGGGTTCGTACACCAGGACCCGTACGACGCGCTGCACCCGGGCATGCGGGTGGTGAGCATCGTGTCCGAGCCGCTGGTGATCGCCGGGGTACCGCGCGTTGCCCGAGCCCCCCGTGTCAAGGCCGCACTGGCGGCCGCAGGTCTGCCGGACGACCTCCTGCAACGCTTTCCCGACCAACTGTCCGGCGGACAGCGGCAGCGGGTCTCCATCGCTCGCGCCCTGGTCGCAGATCCAGTGCTGCTCATCGCAGACGAAGCCACATCGATGCTCGATGTCTCGAGCCGGGCCGGCATCGCCACCACCCTTCGGTCGGTCGCCACCGAACGAGGCCTCGCCGTCGTCTTCGTGACGCACGACCTCGGCGAAGCGGTGCAGTCCTGCGACCGGATCGTCGTACTTCGATCCGGGACGATCGTCGAGCACGGCGCATCAGCCGTGCTGTGCCGATCGCCCGAGCACCCCTACACCGCCGAACTCCTGCAGGCAGCGCACACCGGATGAAGGACCAACGGATGCCCGACGTCTTCGCCAGACTGGAATCCTTCGGAAACCGCTATCGGCTCGAGACCGACCTGAGCTCGGGAACCGACTGGATCGGATGCGACACGCTGCTCGATCCCTGGTCGGACGAGTTGGGTCGTGTGCTCGAGGCCGAGCGGCACGCCAGCGGCCAGGTCTCGGATCACGCGACCGCGCTGACAGTGATGGCTGTGTACGCCGGCACGGTCACAGCATCCGCACTCCTGGCCTGGGCGCTGGAGGACGTGGTCGTCGACATGCGTCCGTCCAATGTCGCTATCCGGCTCTCTCCGCACCATGGCTTCGAGGCGGTCGGACTCCGTGAGCCGCGCCTCGTCGACGCCTCTGTCGACACGTTGGTCTCCTGGGTCCTCGACGAACACCTCCTCCCGCTCGCGGAGGCGATGCGAGCGCGCACCAGGGCCGGTCTGCGTCAGCTCAACGGCGGCGTGGCGCACGGCTGCGCGGCGGCGTTCTGCATCGCCAGCCGAAGAGGTGGCGACGTGGACCTGCTGGAACGCGCCTACCAGAAGTTCCTGGCCGCGTCGACCGGCGGAATCGATGCCCTCGGCAAGGTCGTCAGGCTGCGGGAGAACGACCGTGAGGGGCTGTTCTACCTCCGCAACACGTGCTGCCTCTACTACACCTCCGCCGAGGCAACCAAGTGCTCCAGTTGCTGCCTGGACCCTGCCGAGGACCGCATCGCCGCCTACCGCCGGGGCCTCGCCGACGGTGTCGTGCCGCATTGATCCACTGTCATGCCTGATACGCCACCAGCGCCATCATCCCCGCCTCGCCGTGGTAGGCGTTGTGGCAGTGCAGCAACCACTGCCCCGGGTTGTCCGCATCGAAGATGACCGACAGTGTCTTCCGTGGCAGCACGATCGCCGTGTCCTTCCGTGGACCGGCATCACCGAGCTGATACGTGTGACCATGCAGGTGCATCGGGTGCCACATGTCGGTGTCATTGACGAACTCGAGCCGAACCCGCTGTCCCGCGCGGATCAGCAGCGGAGTCGCCGCCGGGTCCTCCATGTCGAACCGCTTGCCGTTGACCGACCAGTCGTACTCGTCCATTCCACCGGTCAGCTTCAGTTGGTGAGTCACGTCTGGTTCTGCCTGCTTCAGTCGCGCCTCCTCGGCCGCCTCGAGCTGCGACGCCATCCCAATCGACCCGCTCAACTCAGCCGGTCGTGCAGCGGCCGGCGGACGTGTGCCTGCCCCGGTGCGGACCATCGCCATGCCGGTCTGGTTCTTACCTTCGGCCAAGGCCACCAAAGGGAACACGCCGTCGGCCAGTGTCACGAGTACGTCGTACCGCTCGCCCATCCCGATCAGTAGTGCGTCGAACTGCTTGTGCTCGACGGGATACCCGTCGGTGTGGGTGATCGTCAGCTTGTGACCGCCGAGCGCGACTCGGTACGCCGTGTCGGAGCCGGCGTTGATGATCCGCAGCCGGACTCTTGTGCCCGGCTTGGCCGTGTACACCTCCGGATCCGCCGCCACCCGGCCGTTGATCAGGTGGTAGGGGTACTTCACGTCGCCCGCGTCTCCGCCGAGCAGCTCGCTCTCAGCGTCCATGAGCAGGTACCGCATCGACATGCCAGGCATCGAGCCCATCCCGCCCATGCCTTGCTTCACCTCGGCGAACACATCGTCGGGTGTTCCGTTGAGACCGTCGACCCAGTCGTCGAGCACGACCATGAATTCGTCGTCGTACGACAGCGGCTCCTTGGGATCCTCGACGATCAGCGGCGCATACAAGCCGCGGTCGAGCTGAACGCCCACGTGCGGATGGAAGAAGTAGGTGCCGGGATCGGGGGCGACGAAGCGGTAGGTCAAGGAATCTCCCGACGCGGTCGGCTTCTGCGTCACGCCTGGAACCCCGTCCATGTCGTTGCGCAAGGCAACACCATGCCAGTGGATCGACGTCGCACTTCCGGTCGGGAGCCGGTTGGACAGCGTGGCGACCAGCGTGTCGCCGGCCGGGATCCGGATCGGCGTGCCCGGCGTACGCCGATCGAACGCCCAGGTCGCTGCCAGGAGGCCGGCGCCCAAACCGATCGTGGCCGGCACGGCCGTCAGCGCCACCTTGTGCTCGCGACCGGTCCCCTTGCGGGCGTCCTCCGCCCGCGCTACTTCCGCTCCGGTCGGTGCGACCAGCGACGGCGTGGACGGTGTGCTGCCGCCCGACTTGCTGCAGCCGGCAAGGACGCCGGTCGCGGCAGCGGCAAGGCCTCCCAGCAGCACAGTACGGCGATTGATGGTGTTCATGTCAAAGTCCTCTCTCGATGTATGCAACGCCTCAGGAACAGAGGCAGGTCAGGTCCGTGCGACGGCAACATGAGCCGTCACGCGGCGACCTATATGCGTGACACCGAGAGCCGAGACAGGTCCGGCGGACCCCGAGCGATGGTGCGACCGACGACAGTCGTTGAGCGCAGCGGGCGCAGCATCCCTTCCCACGCAGGAACCGCCGGTGAGGGTGGCACGGCTGCCACGATGTCGACACTCGGCGCCGCGCACAGTTGCATGCCGGACGAGCCACAAGGTCCCAACCCGTGGCCCGAATCGTGATCAGCGCGTTGGGGCATCGAGAGGTGTGCAGCACCGCCCTGCGGCAACACGACCTGGGCCACCATCGAATGGCCGGGCGAATGCAATGAGGACACGGCGCTACCCGCCGAGGCATGGTGAACCAGTACGGCGAGCGCAACACACAGGGCGAGCAGTCCGCGGGACGCCATCCTCATCATCGCCGTCTCACCCACCTCGTCGTTCGATCCGCGGATCTTCAGCGTGAACCTCTGACCAGGCTGCGCAGGAGCGTGAGTTCGGCCGATTGGACGTCCCCCGCTCCGGGGGTGTGGTGATCGTCGGCATCGACGTCAGTTTAGGTGACCGCAGCAACCACCGGCCAAGCATTCCTTGAGTCACAAAGAGTATCCGCTATGCTGCATATCGTGACCGAGACTGCAGCGACCGGCCGCCGTCGGCTGGTTCTCGTGGTCATGGTCATCTGTACCCTGGTCTTGGCGAGCCCTCCGTGGTGCGCCCTGCAAACGGACCATCATGCCGGGCATTCAGGCTCGCCCACCGCCGTAGAACCGGTCGTGGGTGAACCGTCTGATGACGCCGCATCGCATTGCTCCAGCACCCGACCTGCCGACACCGCCATCCGCGCCCAGGCCCCCGACGCCCCCGGGCCTATGGTCACCGGCTCAACGCCACCGACTTGGCACGCGGCCACCCTGATGCGGCCGGCCGACGCCCGCGCGTCCGCCGTACCTCTCGCCTCTCATGCTCTGATTCGGACCTGCCAACTGCGCATATAGGTGTCCCTTCCCGGCCATGGCCGGACACAGACCTTGGTCAGTGGATTGCCCCTTCGCGCCCGCCACGCGAGGGTCGTCGAAAGGGACACAACGTGAACAGCACTACTGGTGCGCTTCTCCGCGCCCAGAATCTCGATCGAACCGCCGGCACGGGGATCGCGGCGGTGTCCGCGGGCGTCGCCTGGCGTACCCCGGCGGGCATCGTCGGAAACACACCAACCATGTGGATCGGCGACGTTCTGCACGGCACCGGCACCGAACAGGGTTACTGGGCCAAGCTGGAAGGGCACAACCCTGGCGGAATGAAGGACCGCGCCGCCCTCCACATGGTCGGTCGCGCCCGCGACCGCGGTGACCTGCTGCCGGGCGCCCGGATCGTCGAATCCAGCAGTGGAACGCTGGGGCTCGGCCTCGCACTGGCCGGTGTCGTCTACGGGCATCCCGTGACTGTCGTCACCGATCCGGGCATGGAGCCGCTGGTGGTCCATACGCTGCGCGCCTACGGGGCTCAGGTCGACATGGTCGACACCCCCGATCCAGTCGGCGGGTGGCAGCAGTCGCGCCGTGATCGCGTCAGGCAACTCCTGGACGCCGATCCGGATGCGTGGTGCCCGGACCAGTACAACAACTTCGACAACGTCGACGCCTATGCCGGACTGGCCACCGAACTCCTCGCGCAGGTCGGCCGAATCGACATCCTGGTAGCCAGCGTCGGCACCGGCGGTCATTCCGCCGGTGTATCCCGAGCTCTGCGTGAGTACTGCCCAGAGCTGAGAGTCGTCGGGGTCGACTCGATCCGGTCGACCATCTTCGGGCAGCCGGCCGGGGCACGGCTGATGCGAGGGTTGGGCAGCAGCATCCACCCGGGCAACGTGGATTACTCGACGTTCGCCGAGGTCCACTGGGTCGCCCCCGGCGAGGCCGTTTGGGCCTGTCGACGGCTTGCGTCGAACGCCGGTACGACGGGCGGCTGGAGCGTCGGCGCGGTCGCGCTGGTAGCCGATTGGGTTGCCCGGACCTCACCTGCCGGAACGCGGATCGCGGCCGTATTCCCGGACGGCCCACAGCGATACTGGGACACAGTCTTCAGCGACGACTACTGCCGACAGCACGATCTCGACAACATCCGACCCGCCTTGCGACCGGACGAGCTTCCGCACCCGGCCGCCGCCGTACCGCAGCGCTGGACTCGCTGCGCCACAGTCGTTGATCCACGGATGGCCGCCGCCGGACAGCCGGGCATGTCGGCAGGAGCGGTGGTCGGGTGATGGGACAGCTGATCGCCCAGTACCGAGGGATGCCGAATGTGACGCGGCTGCTCTTGGTGAATCAGTTCAGCATCAACTTCGGTTTCTACCTGCTGATGCCGTATCTGGCCCAGCATCTGGCCGGAACGCTTGGGCTCGCCGCCTGGCTGGTCGGTCTCGTCCTCGGAGTCAGGAACCTTTCCCAGCAAGGGATGTTCGCCGTCGGAGGCGCACTTGCGGACCGATTCGGCTACAAGCCGCTGATCGTGGCCGGCTGTGTACTGCGCACCACCGGGTTCGCCATGCTTGCGTTGGTGGAATCCGTTCCCGCTCTGGTGATCGCCTCCGCGGCCACCGGACTGGCCGGCGCGTTGTTCAACCCCGCCGTCCGCGCCTACCTGGCACTCGACTCCGCGGACCGAAGGGTCGAAGCGTTCGCCTTGTTCAACGTGTTCTACCAGGCCGGCATCCTCGCCGGGCCGCTCGTCGGCCTGGCACTGACCGGCGCGAGCTTCCGTCTCACCTGTGCCGTTGCCGCTGCCGTCTTCGCCGTACTGTCGATCGTCCAGTTCCGCGCCCTGCCGCCACAAGAAGCGAGCACACGCAGTGAGAACAGCATCCTGGCGCAGTGGCGGACCGTCGTCGCGAACCGGCCGTTCCTCCTCTTCGCCACTGCCATGATCTGCTCCTACGTCCTGTCGTTCCAGGTCTACCTCGCACTTCCACTGGAAGTACGACGGGTCGGCGGCGACGGCAACGCGACGACCATCGGCGTCGCCGCACTCTTCGTCGCCTCCGGCCTCCTCACGGTGCTTGCGCAAACGCGGATCACCGCGTGGTGCAAGACTCGAATTCCTGCGGGTCACGCCCTGGCGGTGGGCCTGGTGCTGATGGCTTCGGCGTTCGTGCCGCTGCTGGTCACCAGTACGCTAGGTCCAAGCGGTCTCATGGCATCGGCAGTCCTGCCTTGCCTTGCCGCCGCACTACTCCTTGCCGTGGGCACGATGTTCGCTTTCCCCTTCGAGATGGACACGATCGTCGCGCTGGCGGGCGGCCGCCTCGTCGCAACTCACTACGGGATCTACAACACCATCTGCGGCATCGGCATCACCGTCGGCAATCTCCTCACCGGTGCAGCCCTCGACGAAGCCCGTGCTCGTGGCCTGTCGGCTCTTCCCTGGCTGTCACTCATCACCCTCGGCCTGCTCAGCGCGGCGATGCTCGCCGTACTGCACCGCACCGGCCGTCTCACCCCCGCCGACAGCCCAGTCGCCGTCCACTCGTAGCTGACAACGGCGCGCGGTGAGGGCCACCCCCTCACCGCGTCCCGCGGTCACACTCGTCGAGCGGTGACCGAACAACCATCAGATTCGGGATCGCGGAACGACCGTGCAGGACCATCCATGACCCAGGTCAACTTCGTTGTCTTTAGCAACAACCGGAGTTGTGACGCCGCGTACGGCCGCGACTACTATGCACCTTAGTTGATCGAAAGCGATCCGAATCCGGAGTGCAGTGAGCCGGCATTGATCTACTATGCTGCCTAGTAGCTGATGGCTGGGTGCCGCCCAGCCCGATCCGAAAGAGGCGCATGGCCACGGTGACGCGCGGACACGCCGGCATCCCAGCGGTCATCGCGTTGGCCGTCGTCTTGGGTCTCCTGACTCTGTTCACCCATAGCTCGCCGCATTCCTCGAGCAGCCGATCCGACTCGGTCGGGTCCTACCTGCATGGCTGCACCTCGACGCTCGAATCCGTACGGGTTGTCATCCACGGCAGTCACGTCGAGAATCGGGCCACCGCCAGCAACCCGGTCGTCACGCCGGCAACCGGCCCCATGTCCGGCAGCGCCGCCGACAACGAGCCGCATCCGATGCCGGGGGCCTGCTTGGCAGTCTTGATCGCGATCGCCGTCGGCGTTCTGCTCGGTTTCGCCCTGCGAGCGCTGCCGTCGCGACGCTGGATCCTGCCTCCGCCGTCCACCATTCCCGTGCTCCGGCCGAGAACCGCTTGGTGTCTACCAGCCCGACGGCTGGCCCTTTGTTCACGGCTGTTGCTGTAGGCCGACCGTGGATTCATCTCGCCGTTTCCACGGCGGCCCTGCTGTGTCGTATCCCTTTCCATCCTGAGCGGCCCGTAGGCCCCAGGCAGCTCGACGCAGCCAGGGCTTCTCCCATTCCACTTGTGGCCGGACGACCGGCGGCAACGCGCCGCGTTCCGAGTGACAGCCCCGCTGGGTCCGCGACCGGTCACGCCAGGAGCCTTCAAGGAGTACTCGCATGGCCAGCCCGATCTCGCGCCATCCCTCAACGTGGTCATCTTCGCCACAGCAGCCGCGACGGCAGCAGGACCCATTCGAGGTTCTGACCATCACCCCTGAATTGCACGCCGACTACATCCGAACCCTGCCTAGTGCCAGCTTCCTGCAGTGCCCATCCTGGGCCGATGTGAAGGCAGGGTGGCAATCCGAGACGATCGGATGGGCCGACCCTACGGGAGCACTCGTGGGATCGGCCCTCGTGCTCTACCGACCGGTTCGGGCAACCGGGCACCGATTCGCCTACCTGCCTGAAGGCCCGCTGATCGACTGGAGCCATGACGATCTGTCGCTGTGGCTCGAGCCACTGATCGCCCATCTCCGCAGTCGACGGGCCTTCGCAGTCAGAATGGGGCCGCCGGTCGACGTGAGTCGATGGAACACACCTACCCTCAAGTCCGCACTCCACAGTGACCAAGTCCTCGACCTTCACGACCTCCCGCCAGATGAGGTGGACGAGAGCGGTACGGCGACCGCAGAGCAGCTGCGGTCGCTCGGATGGCGCAGCAGCGGGCGGCTGACCCGCGCCGCCGTACAGCCCGCTGTCATCTTCGAACTCCCACTGGCGGACCGGTCGCTCGACGACATCTGGCGTGGCTTCAGTCAACAATGGCGCCGGAACATCCGGAGAGCCCAGCGCGAAGGCGTCGAGGTGTCCATCGGGGAGTACGACGACCTGCCGGTCTTCTACCAACTGCTCAAGGTGACGCAGGAGCGCGACGGCTTCGATCTGGGTCGGTCACTCGGTTACTATCAGCGTCAGTACAAGGCGCTCGCCGCTGAACATCCGCGGAGGATGCGGCTATATCTGGCGCACCACGGCGGCGAGACGCTGGCCGCGCACACGATGAACATCGTCGGCGACCGCGCCTGGTACCACCTTGGCGCGTCAGCGGGCCACCGCCGAGAGCTGCGCCCCAGCCACGCGTTGCAGTGGCAGATGATCCGCGACGCTCACGCGGCGGGCTGCGCCGTCTACGACATGCGCGGATTCAACACCACACTCGACGAAAGCGACCGTCGCAGCGGACTCCTCCGATGGAAGCTGGGCACTGGCGGACGAGCTGTCGAACGACTCGGCGAGTGGGACTACCCACTCAACCGTTCCCTGTACCACGCCTTCAACCTGTACCTCGCATCCCGGCGGCTGACGTGACCACAGAAAGCCCACCGCTGCTGCGCTCGAGCGCCATTATGGCGGTGGGAACGATCGTATCCAGGATCACCGGATTCGCGCGGAATGCAGCTCTCGTCGCAGCGCTCGGTACGGCGCTGCTGGCTGATGCCTACAACGTCGCCAACACGATGCCAACCATCCTCTACATCCTGCTGCTGGGAGGCGCACTCAACGCAGTCTTCGTCCCGCAACTCACCGCCGCGGCGCGCCGGGACCTCGACCACGGTGCCGAATTCGCCAACCAATTGTTGACCGCAGCCCTCCTCTTCCTGCTCGCGATCACCATCGCCTCATGGCTGCTGGCTCCCCAGATCGTCGATCTCTACTCGGACTTCACCGGCACTCAAAGGACGCTCACCATCACCTTCGCCCGCTTCTTCCTGCCGCAGATCTTCTTCTACGGCCTCTTCACGATGCTCGGGCAACTGCTCAACGTGCGCGGGCGCTTCGGCCCGATGATGTGGGCCCCAGTCCTGAACAACCTCATCGTCATCGCCACCGTGTGCATCTACCTGCTGGTCTCCGGCGATGACAGCGCCGCCTCGGAACTCGGCACCCTGGAGATCCGGCTTCTGGGGGCCGGCACCACGGCAGGCGTCATCGTGCAAGCTCTGATCTTGATACCCGCGCTCCGCGCGACCGGCTTCCAGTGGCGACCTCGTCTGCGCCGGCGCGACAGCGGCCTACGACAGGTCGCGGAACTGGCCATCTGGACGGTGCTGGTCGTCGTTGTCAACCAGATCGGTTACTGGGTCGTCACGCTGCTCTCCACAAACGTCTCGATGACTGCCGACCGGCAAGGCATCCCGTACGGCGTCGGCTACACCGCCTACAGCAATGCGCACCTGCTCTGGCTCATTCCGCAAGGCGTCGTCACCGTGTCGATGCTTACGGCGCTGATGCCCAAATTGAGCAGTTCAGTCGCAGACCAGGACTTCCCGACCGTCCGCGCTGATGTTGCATACGCCGTACGCATCACTGCCACGGTGATCGTGCCGACGGCCCTGTTCTTCCTCGCGCTCGGCCCGCAGATCACGACGGCGGCGTTCCTACGAGGCAACGTGACCGTCCAGGACACCGTGGCGATGGGGTACATGCTGATGGCGTTCGCGCTCGGTCTGATCCCGTTCTCAGCGCAGTACATTCTGGTACGGGTGTTCTATGCGTTGCACGACACCAAGACACCCCTGGCGATCGCGGTCGTGACGACCTCAGTCCACGGGTGGCTGACGATCCTCGCCTTCATGACGCTGCCGACTCGCTGGGCAGTCACTGGTATGGCCGCCGGATACGGGATCGCCTACGCCGTCGGGCTGGCGATCACGGCCCGGAAACTGCACGCCCGTATCGGTGGCTTCGGAGTCGGCGATGCCGTGCGCCATCACGCCCTGCTCCTACTCGCCGGCATGGTCCCGGCCCTCACAGCGTTCGCGATCGGACGAGGAGTCGCGGCATGGATCGGCTACGGCGCCTCGGCGTCGCTGCTTGCGGTCGTCGCTGGGTCGTTCGGCTTCCTCGTCATGTTTGCCGTCTCGGCCCGTGTCCTGAGCATCGGCGAGATCGCCATGTTCACCGAAACGGCGCGACGACGAGTTCGGCGGCTGATCTGAGACCGCCTGACAACGAGTCCGCGCTCCTCAGCGGCGGCGTGCCGCGATGCGCAAACCACCGGCCGCGACACTGATCAGGCCAATAGCGATCAGGAGCGCTTCGGGCCACGCTCCGATCCGGGTCGCGATCGTGCGGTCCGTGCGCAACGGCAACGTCCCGGTCAGGATCTCCTGTGTGAAGTGGCCGGACTTCTGCTGGATCGCTCCGTCCGGGCCGATCAAGGCACTGACACCAACGGTGGAGATGTGGACCACCGATCGGCCGTACTCGACGGCCCGCAGCCTGGACATCGCCAACTGCTGCACGCTTTCATCGGTCCGGCCGAACGTCGCGTTGTTGGTCTGGATCACCAGCAGGTCGGCGCCGTTGTCCACGGCATCCTTGAGCAGGTCGTCGAAGGCCACCTCGAAACAGATGCCGACGCCCACTGTCGCGGGACCGACCTTCAGCACGTTCGGCCCGCGTCCAGCGGTGAAGTCCGCTTTGACCAAGTCCACCTTGGCCGTGATCTTGCGGAAGAAGGATCGGTAGGGAATGTACTCACCGAAAGGCACCGGCCTGCGCTTCACGTACCGCTCTCCCGGCCCGGTGCCTGGGTTCCAGACGATGCTCGTGTTGCTGATCTTCGGCGCCGGCTCTTGGAGGACAGTGCCCACTAGGACCGGTACACCGACCTGGTCAACCGCCTCGGAGATCATGTCTGCCGCAGCGGTGTCGCGGAGCGGATCGATGTCACTGGCGTTCTCAGGCCACAGCACTAGGTCGGGCCGTGTCATCGCGCTGGTGGCGACGTCCGCGGCGAGGCGTCCGGTCGCGTCGGCGTGGTTCCGCAGCACCGCACGGCGTTCCGCGTTGAAGTCCAGGCCTGCGGTCGGCACGTTGCCCTGAACTGCCCCGACCGTGACACGCCGATCCCCCGCTGCTGCGTCTCCTGCGCCCGGGCGGGGCACCAATCCACCAGCGCTGAATACCACGGCCGCAGCGATCAGCAGCACCACGGCGCCGGCGCGCTCCCCCAGAACCGTTGAGGCCGTGAGGTGGCCGCGCCGCGACACGACCAGAATCGTCTGCCCAAGAAGAGCTCCGGATACCGCGACGGCGAACGACACGAGAGGCGCTCCCCCGATGGCAGCCAGTCCCACACTCGGGGCATCTGACTGGGAGAACGCCAGGCGCCCCCAGGGAAACCCACCGAATGGAGTGCGGGACCGCACTGCCTCCTGGCCGACCCAGAGGCACCCGAAGGCCACCGCCTGCATGGCGCTCCGACGGCTACACCTCAGCGCCACCGTCGCGGCAGCTCCCAACACGGCGAAGTACAGCGTCTCCAACGTGGCCAGCGCTAGCCACGGCATCTTTCCGACATAGATGCCTGACCAGGCCAGGTGAGGCACGAAGAACGCTGCTCCGAACACGAAGCCTACGAACGCGCCCCACCGGATCCCACGCCCGTCCAGAGCGATCACCAGCATTGCGACCGCAACTGGCGGCAACCACCACCAGCCGACACCGGGAAACGCCAGATCGAGAGCGATGCCCCCGGCAATGGCCATCACGACTCCTGGCCATCGCCGCAGCCGCTCTCTCACAGGTCCTCCAAGCCGTCAACTATTCTCGATAGTAGATGGTCGCTCCGTGCCACCGGTTGCCGGTCGCTGACAAGGATGTGCGTGCACATGTCTCCACGCCGGTCGACGTTCGTGCTCGCCGTTGCCATGGTGCTCGCGACCGGCACCTCCTGCTCAGCTCCGGCGACGCGACCCTCACCTCGATCCCAGGCCACCCCTCAGAAGCCCGGTCCGGTCGCGATGGCGATCGTACCTGCAACCCTGTCGCAGATGGCCGCCGAGCGACCCCCGTCGGGGCGCCGGCTCAGGGGTCGAGGCCCTTCGCGCGCAGCCAGCGCAGCGGATCGACTGGGCCTCCCCCACCGGGCCGGATCTCGAGATGGAGGTGCGGGCCGGTTGAGTTGCCGGTCGAGCCGACGGCACCGATCTGCTCTCCGGCATCCACCTGCTCCCCAGACGAGACGGTGATGCGGGACAGGTGGTTGTACCAACTCTCGGTGCCGTCCGCGTGCCGGATCCTGATCTGGTTGCCGTATGGCCCGGCCCAACCGGCCGAGATGACGACTCCCTGCATCAGCGCGCCGACCCGCGTACCCGTCGGGGCCGCGAAGTCGGTGCCGGTGTGATTGCGTGCCCACCGGTCACCGCCCTGACCGAAGACGGCTGTGATGCGATAGCCGGACACGGGCAACTCGACGGCCGCCGCAGCCGCTCGTGCCTCCGCCTCGGCCCGCGCCGCAGCCTCGGCCTCTGCGCGCTTTGCGGCTGTCTTTGCTCTTGCGAGTGCAACTGCACGCCGCAGGGTCTGCACCCGGTAGACGTCGAGCTTCGCGGCCCTCGCCACCGCCAGGCGGGCGGCAGCAGCCTGCCTGGCGCCGGCTTGAGTATCCGTCAGCTCAGGCCGATCATCTCCTCGGGTGCCCAGTTGCCGACGCTGAATGCGGGCTGTCGCCAGCGCGGACAATCGGGTCTCGCCAGTGGTCGCGTTCGACGCCGCCGCATCCACCGTCGAGTTCGCGGATCCCGGCGATCCGAGGAGGTGCGGCCCGAAGCCGACGCTGCCCGCCGCTGCCGCCAGCGCGGCGGCCAATCCGACCAGCTGCGCGTTGCCCGGCGCAGTACGACGAGGCACCCGATGTCGCGCGGTTGTAGCGCCGCGCGGTCGGCGGCTACTCGGCAGGTTGCGATCCTTGGCGTGCTCCCGGGCCGATCGTGGCTGCGTCACAAAGAGACCTCGGGAGGCGTAGGGAGCGGGGACAACTAGCGATCCATCCGGCCGAACGGCCACGCGCTGCTCACGGCAACGGCGATTCCCAAGCCCAAGGACATGAGGCTGTGACCGAAGGGCAGCAGCTTGGGCGCGCCAAACTCCATAGCCAGATTCAGGCCCACAATCGCCAAGCCGACGACGAGCAGGACGATTCCGATCGCCCTGTGCCAGCGCGGTCGCGGCCCGGTCCGCTTCTGCCGGCCGCGGGAATCGGTCTCACTCATCATCTGCTCCATTCGATGCTTGACGACTGAGGATCACAGTGGCGCCTGCCAGTTCGCCACCACGCCTTGAAGCCGGTAGATGAGCTGTGCCCACACACCAGTGACCTCGAGGAGACCGACCAGGATCAGCAAGCAACCGCCGATGCGCATCACCGTGCGGGCATGCCGGCGCGCTACGGCGTACAGCTTGAACGCGCGCTGAACCCCGGCCGCGGCCAGGATGAACGGAATGCCCAGCCCGAGGCTGTAGGCGAACGACAGCACAGCGCCTCTGCCCGCGCTGCCGGTGCCGGTCGACAGAGGCCGCTGTCTCGCCCTGCCGAGAGGCCCGCTGCGCCTCGGCTCCTGCGTTACCGGTCACGTAAGCGAGATAGCCCGGTAGCAGAGGTAGGCAGCACGGACTGAGGAACGAGACCAGACCGGCCGCCATCGCGATGGGGATCGCGAGCAGCAACGGCCCGAAGAACACCAGGTCGTCGGTGTCGATCACACTCGGATACGGGATCTTGAACCCACGGGCGAACGCGCGCGCCGCCGGCGCGTTGTCCCGGGTGTCGATGCCCACGAATCGGACCCCGCTCCGCTTGGTCTCGTTTGCCACTCGGACCAGGTCCGGCGACTCCGCCCGGCACGGGTTGCACCACGATCCCCATGTATTGATCACAACGACCTCGCCTCGCAGAGCCGCAAGGTCGAACCTGCCGCCGTCAAGCGTCGTTCCCTGCAACGGCGGAGACTCAGGTCGATCGGCGGTATACCGGGTCAGACCGGTGGCGACACTGCCCTCGGCGGCACCATGCACGGCTCCACGCTTCACCGCTTCGTGACCGAACAAGCCCGCTTCAGCCCCGATGAACACGCCCAGCATGAGGAGACCGAGTACGAAAGCAATCCGTACGGCGACGACGGGGCGACGGGCATGACCCGGCGGCGCCGGCTCGGCACTGACGTCGACGTCAGCTGTCTCGTCCACGGTGGCCGAGACGACCTTCCGCTCGGCGGCATCGTCAGCCAACGCCTTCACCGCGCTCCTCCGCACGCCCTGAACTGCACGGCGACTACTATGCACGATAGTTGTCAGCGGCGATACCCGGCACCGGCGCAGACCTGGTGCACAGGATCGAGCCGGCAGGCGAACCGATCATGACCAAATCATCGTGGGTGAGGCATCATCGGCTGGCAGAAGAGAGAGGTGTCATGCGCGGATTCGGTGATCTCGAGGCGGTGGTCATGGACCAGCTGTGGAGTCTGGACTCCCCGGCGACGGTCCGGGAAGTCCTGGACGACACGCGGACTGCGCGCCCGTTGGCATACACAACTGTTCTGACGGTGATGGACAACCTGCACAGCAAGCGATTCCTCGCTCGCGAACGTGCGGGTCGCGCGTACGCCTACCAGCCGACCAGAAGTCGTGCCGAGTACGCCGCCGAGCTGATGGGTGAAGCGCTCGCCGACAGCGGCGATCCCAAGGCCGCCCTGCTGCGCTCCGTCGAGCAGATGCCTGCCGGCGAGGCCTCCCGGCTGCGCACGTTGCTCCACGGGCAAGGCACGCGCGGCCGCAGTCGAAGGGAGTCCGGATGATCATCGCCATCACCCTCTTCGGCTACGCGGCCCTGATGGCGACCGGCGGCGCCTGGCTGCTCCGGGAGTCCGCTTGGCCCGCGCAGGCGCCGCGTCTTGCGATCGCCGTATGGCAAGCCTTGGCCGCCTCCGTCCTGCTGTCGGTCATGCTCGGCGCGGTCGCGCTGTCTGTACGACTGCACCTGGTCAGCACCGACCTGGCCGAGCTGTTCCACCTCTGCGTGACGAATCTGCGCGCCGCCTACGCGACACCGGGCGGGGCTACCACGACGACCATCGCGCTCGCCGCCCTCGTTCTGGTAGCAACCAGAGCGGTGTGGGGCGTCGCCACGACACTGAGGCAAGCGGTCCGGCAGCGCCGGCGTCAACTGCGGATCCTTGAGCTCGTGGCCCGACGCGACGCGGAACTCGACGTACTGGTTCTCGAGCACCCGACGGCGGCCGCATTCTGCCTGCCCGGCCGCAACCGGAACATCGTCGTCACCAGCAGCGCACTGGCCGTGCTCAGCCGGGAGGAAGTTCACGCCGTAGTCGCGCACGAGAAAGCACACCTGCGTGGACGACACCATCTGTTACTCGCCGTTTCGCATGGCCTGGTTCGCGCGTTCCCCGGTGTCCCGGTCTTCAACTGGGGCGATCAGCAGGTACGACGCCTCGTCGAACTGGTTGCCGATGACCGGGCCTGCCGCAATCACCCGCGATCCGCCATCGCGAGCGCGATACTTCAACTGGCCGATTCCGCGGCACCGGCCGCCGCACTCGCGCTAGGCGCAGAAGCCGTCCACCTACGCCTGCAGCGACTCACCGGCCGGCGACCACCGATGCGCCGAGCCACGCGAAGCATCCTCTGCGCCCTCGTCGCCGCAGTACTGATCGCACCAGCCATCGTGGCGGCACTCCCAGCCCTCGTCCTCGCCGGCATGGACTACTGCAGCCTCAGCTGATCGGGGCAGGCAGTCCGTCGAGAGTGACCGTGACCTGTCGGCGGACCGCAGCTGCGGAGTACAGGCTGCCGGCCGCAGCCAGAGCGTGTTCGGTGCCGGCGTGGCCGATTCGCCGTGGACGAAGTGGGGTGTCAACGTCATCCTTGCCCTCGTCGTCGTGAAGGGCCTCCTCGTCGCCACCCATGTTTCCCTGGCCCGCTTCGCCGTCCGCCGCCGCAAGCGGCCCGCCACGCCTTCTGAGTCGTGGCAAGGCCCGGCTGCTGGGCTGTGCAACGCCAGCAGCCGGGCCTTGGCTGTGATCAGCGGTTCGGGGTCAGGCGCACTCGACGCAGAAGCTGCGCGTTGAGGGCGACCACGATCGTCGACACGGACATCAGGACCGCACCGACAGCCGGGCTGAGCGTGATGCCCGCCCAGGCCAGCGCGCCCGCCGCGAGCGGGATTGCGACCACGTTGTACCCCGCTGCCCAGGTGAGGTTCTGGATCATCTTGCGGTACGACGCCTTGGACAGCCGGATGACTCCCGTCACACCACGCGGGTCCGACGAGGCCAGGACGACCCCGGCGGACTCGATCGCCACGTCCGTCCCAGCGCCGATCGCGATCCCGACGTCCGCCCGAGCCAGGGCAGGTGCGTCGTTGACGCCGTCACCGACCATCGCCACTGTCAGTCCGCGGGACTGCAGTTCGCTGACCGCCTTGTCCTTGTCGGCCGGCAGCACTTCCGCGAACACCTCGTCGATGCCGTCGCGGAATCCCAGGTCGGCCGCGACCGCCTGGGCGACCGGCTTGGCATCGCCTGTGATCATGACGATCTTCTCGACGCCCGCGGCACGGAGCTGCTCGATCGCTTCGCGGGCTTCCGGCCGTACCTCGTCCTCGAGCGCGATCGCTCCGGTCGCCACCGAGTTGGTGCCCTCGACCCGCAGCAGGTAGAGCACCGCGGCGCCTCGAGCAGACCACTCCTCGGACCGGTCCCGGAGAACGCTCGGCACCGTAGCGTCCAGCTCACGCAGTAGCGCTGGTCCGCCGACGGCATAGACGTTGCCCTCGACAACCGCCTGGACACCGCGCCCGGTCAGCGACTTGAACTCGCTCGCCTTGGCCCGGTCGCCGCGTTCGTCGGCGGCCGTGACGATTGCCCTGGCCAGCGGGTGCTCGCTGTCGGCCTCAACGGCTCCGGCGATCCGCAGTACCTGCTGCTCGTCGATCCCTTCACCAGCGACGCCGGTCACGACGTGCTCCCCCTTGGTCAGCGTGCCGGTCTTGTCGAACAGCACCGCGTTCACGGTCCGCATCCGCTCCAACGCCAGCCGGTCCTTGACCAGGATCCCGCCCTTGGCTGCGACCGCCGTGGAGAGCGCGATCACCAGCGGGATGGCCAGGCCAAGTGCGTGGGGGCAGGCGATCACCAAGACGGTCACGGTTCGTACGACGGACTCGTTGAGATCCCCGACGGCCCACCAGGTCAAGAAGGTGATCGCGGCGGCCGCAGTGGCGATGTAGAAGAGCATCGCGGCGAACCGGTCAGCGAGGACCTGGGCCCGCCCGCTCGATTGCTGCGCCTCGGCGACCAGCCGCTGGATGCCTGCCAACGCGGTGTCGTTGCCGACGGCGTCGATCCGGACCCGGATCGCGGAGTCGGTGGCGACCGTGCCCGCGACCACTCGGTCCCCGGCGGCCTTGGAGACCGGCCGGGACTCCCCGGTGATCATCGATTCGTCCAGTTCGGCAGCGCCCTCGACGATCTCGCCGTCGGCCGGGACCCGGGCTCCGGACCGCACGAGTACTACGTCGCCTACCTGCAGCTCAGCGACCGGGACCGTCTCGACGCCGTCAGCGGTGACGCGGTCGGCGTCGTCCGGCAGCAGCGCCGCGAGCGCGGCCAGTGCACCCTGTGCCTGGCCGATCGCCTTCATCTCCTGCCAGTGACCCAGCAGCATGATGGTGACCAGCGCGGCAAGCTCCCACCAGAAGTCGAGGTCGAATGCCCCGAGGCTGGTCGCCAGCGAGGCGACGTACGCGACCGTGATCGCCATCGAGATCAGCAGCATCATCCCAGGAGCGCGGTCCCGGGCCTCCCGGACGCCGCCGACCAGGAACGGCCAGCCGCCGTACAAGAAGACGAACGTGCCGAGAACCGGCCCGACCCAGCTCATGCCGGGGAAGTCGAGTGTGTAGCCGAACCAGTCCATCACCATGTGACTGGTCGCTACGATCGGCAGCGTCAGCAGCAGGCTGAGCCAGAACTTCCGCCGGAACATCTCCGGGTCGTGCCCAGCGTGCTTGTCGTGCCCGCCGTGCCCCGAGTGCTGGTCATGCCCGCCGTGTGCCGCGTGCGACCCGTGCTCACCGTTGCCGTGGTGACCATCCGGTGCCGGATGTGCATGCTCGCCGGCGTGCTGATGGTCCTGGCCGAGGTCTGTGGCCTTCACCATGATGTGTCCTCTCAGCGTTCGGTGAATCGGTACGACGCCGGGCCTGCAAGCCCCGGCCGTCACCCTGCAGAACAATATACCCCATAGGGGTATTCCGTATAGACCTGTCGAGTTTTATACCCTACCTGGGTACGCTGGAGGGGCGTCGCCGACCGCTGGGGTCCGGCCGTCGCCAGGAAGGAAGTGGTGAGCATGGCCGGGCAGGCAGCACATGGATACATCGAGGACAAGGAGGCGTACCTGCGGCGATTGAAGCGCATCGAGGGCCAGGCCCGCGGCCTGCAGCGCATGGTCGAGGACGAGAAGTACTGCATCGACATCCTGACCCAGATCTCGGCAATGACGAAGGCACTTGAGTCGGTGGCGCTCGGCCTGCTCGACGACCATCTCGCGCACTGCGTGGTGGACGCCGCGGCGGCTGGCGGCCGCGAGGCCGACCGCAAGATCAAGGAAGCCTCCGAAGCCATCGCCCGCCTCGTCCGCTCCTGACGCATGCGGATCGGGCGGCTGACGCGTCCGTCTGGCGCTACCCAGTGATGCGGTAGCGCTGCTCGAAGGACTTGCCGCCGTTGGTCGACTGGTAGATGCCGGTGTCGGTTGCGGCGTAGACAGTCATGGCGTCCGTGGCGGTAAGCGCAGCCGGGCGGCCATCCAGGGCGCCTTCCTGTTGCCAGGTTTTGCCTTGATCCGCGCTGCGGAGCACCGCGCCGGAAGTGGTGACGCCGTACAAGGCCGCCGAATCCGGCCACGATACGAAGATCAGTGGTGGCGCTCCTTGGGCGACTGTGAAGGTGCGGCCGCCGTCGTTACTCGCCGCAGGCCCGTTCTCGGTCGTCGCGATGAGGACGTCCGCGCTGGCCGGGCTGACCGCGAAGTCGGCCATGGGGAGCTCAGCGCGCTCATCCCAGGTGACCTTGTCACTACTCACCATGAGCAGGCCGGTGCCGCTGTTGTAACCGAAGACCTGGCCGTGAATGGCTTCGAGGGAGTGGAAGTCGGCCTGGCCACTGAGGGACAGATCACGCCAGGTCTCGCCGCCGTCGGTGGACTCGATCAGGCCCAGGTTCGCCGGCTTGCCTTCCATCGGGTCCGGGTGACCGCTGCCGAGGAAGTGCTGTGGGCCGACGACGGTGAAGCCCATCGTGTCCTGGTACCGGTCCGCGATCCGGCTCGGCGTGCCGTCAGCGGGGATCCGGAACACACCGAAATGGGTCGCGGCGTACAGAGTCTTGTCCTGTGGGTCGATGCCTAGTCCATGAACGTGCGCGACGCCCGGATCGTTGCCTTCACCCGCCGCCGGGCGCGAGTCGCCGCCCGAGCCAAGGATCCGGATCAGTCCTATTGCGATCAGAACGACCGCGAAACCGATCAGCAACGCCACTCTCAGCCGCCGCCTGACCGTAGGCGTCGGCTTCGGCGACGGCCTGGACTTCGGCCCGCCAGTACGACGGGTCCCGCCCGGCGCCGGTCGGCTCATCCGGCATCCCTCCGGCTTTCGATTGTGGTTCGATGGTGGTTAGTACTAGGGGCGATAGTACATATGCAGTGAGAGGTCAGGTATGTCGACTCACGACGGCACTTCAGAGGGTACGGCGGGCGGTCGGCTTCGCACCTCGGTGTCGTTCGAACCAGTGGACATCCATCGGCGGATGACGATCGTGAGTATTGCCGGGCTGGCGGCAGCCGGGCTGATGGCTGTGGTCGGGGCGCCAGCAACTCCACGCCGAGTTGCTCACCTCGGACTGGACTGGTCCGCGCGGCCCGCTCTAGGTCGCCGTACACGACTACCATGTGCCCTAGCGACGTGGAGCTGAGGAGGGCAGGGTGCGCGGTTTCGGCGAGCTCGAGGCAGCCGTGATGGACCGGCTGTGGTCGTGGGAGCGGCCGGCCTCGGTGCGGGAGGTGCTCGACGATCTGCGCAAGGACCGTGAATTCGCGTATACCACGGTGATGACGGTGCTGGACAACCTGCACCGCAAGGGCTGGGTCACACGGGAACTGGACGGCCGCGCCTACCTCTACAGTCCGGTTTCCTCGCGGCAGGAGTACAGCGCTGAATTGATGCGCCAGGCGTTGGACAGCAGTGGCGACAACGCGACCACACTGTTGCGATTCGTCGACGAGATGACCACCGAGGAGGCCGAGGCCCTGCGAAAGGCGCTTCGCGGCCGGCGAGCGCCTCGGAACGGGTCGAACCGCCGATGAGCGTCACGGTTGCCCTTTCG
Organism: Kribbella sp. CCNWLW201; assembly: GCF_037203805.1. NCBI lineage: Bacteria > Bacillati > Actinomycetota > Actinomycetes > Propionibacteriales > Kribbellaceae > Kribbella > Kribbella sp. CCNWLW201. Next base: position 49,468 of record NZ_JBBCBQ010000001.1, read on the forward strand.
TCTACGCCGCTGTGGTCGTGACTTGCGCGCCTCGCGGGGAAAGTGGATCACCCGCCGTACGGTGCCCCACGCCCTAGCGCCGCGGTCGATCGTCCGACCGGCGGCGCTGCTCGGACTGACTGCCGCCGCGGGATTGCCATAGGCAACCGGTCACCGTCGCGTCAGCCCACCCGGTCGCGGTGCCTCGGTGCTCTCACTGCACCTGTGCGGGCCCGGCTGCTTCGTGGTGCCCCGCACGGCGCTACGGCGGCAACGGAGAAGTGGACCGCCCGCCTGCCGGAGGCACGGGTTGGAGACTACGACCAGTGTGCACGGACGCAACCCATGAGACCTCGCCCGTTGGCAGTCAGGCGGACACGGCTTCCTGGTCGGTCGATGGCCCGGAGGACAACGCAGCAGGCTGGTCGCGCATGCTCTCGAGATTCTTCAGGCCGCTCGACGTGTTGACCAAGACGATGCGGGAACCTGGCGGCAGCCGCCGCTCGGCGGCGAGAATACGCAGGCCGGCGAGTCCAGCCGCACTGGCGGGTTCGACGAAGAACCCGGCCGCCGACAATCTGCGCTGGGCGGCCATGATCTGCGCGTCGGTCGGCTGGGCCACCAGCCCGTCGGATGCGGCCAGCGCCGCGACCGAGATGTAGCTGTTGACCGATCCGCCGATGCCGCGCGCGACGGTCGGTGTGCGAGGGACCGTGACGATCGGTTGCCGCGGAGTGCGGACGGCGAGTCCGAGCGGCCCGCCGGCGGGCTCACACGCGACCATCCTCGGCCCTCGGTCGGCTCTGCCGAGGCGCTCGAGCTCGTCGAAGCCCTTCCAGATCCCGTACAGCCCTTCGCCGTACGACGTCGGCACGCAGACGACGTCCGGTGTCGTGCCCAGGACGTCCGCGATCTCGTAGGCGATGGTCTTGTACCCCTCGTGCCCGTAGGCACCGTTGGTCGGGATGCTGGTGTAGTTCGACGCGGGGTACCAGCCGTGTTCACGGATACCTTCTTCCATGACCTCCCAGCGCTTGTCCGGTTCGGTGATGACCAGGCGCGCACCGAAGGCCCGGATGAGGCTTTGCTGGCTCTCCGGCAGGCCGGGGTAGCTGAGGACGACGCACTCGACGCCGGCCCGGACGGCGTAGGCCGCGATCGCGACGCCGTGGTTTCCGGACGTCGAGACGACGACAGCGCCGGCACCGAACTCGACGGCCTTGCTGATCGTGACCGCGGCGTTCCGGTCCTTGAAGGTCCAGGTCGGGTTGCGCGACTCGTCCTTGATCCATACCTGTTCCGCGCCCAGCTCGTCCGCAAGGTCAGGCAGGGTCACCAGGGGAGTGCCTCCCTCGCCCAGGCTGATCTCAGCGGCCTGTTGCCGGACGGGCAGCAGCCGGCGGTAGCGCCACAGGCCTTCTCCACGTTCTGACAGTGGGGCGTCGCCGAGGTCCGTCTTCAGACGGTCGTAGTCGTAGACCGCCGTCAGGCCCGAGGCGAAGCTGTCGGACCGGCAGGCGGGGCAGCCCTCGGGCATCGGTTGTGCCGGGTACGGCGTACCGCAGTAGACGCAGGTGAGATGGCTCAGATAGCTGTTCACAGCTCGGCCTTGGTCCCTTTCGCGTTGGTGGGGTCATTCGCGGGCGCGTCGTCGTCCCTCGCGACCAGACGGAGGAACAGCTTGGCCCGGGCATGGCGGGGGCGGGCGAAGAACTCGGCCGGCGGTGCGCTTTCGACGATCTCGCCGCCGTCCATGAAAACAACGCGATCGGCGACGTCTCTGGCGAACTGGACCTCATGGGTCACGACGATCATGGTCATCCCGCCCCGGGCGAGATCGCGCATCGTCTGGAGCACCTCCTCGTGCAGCTCGGGGTCGAGGGCCGAGGTCGGCTCGTCGAAGAGGATGACGTCGGGTTCCATCGCGAGTGCTCGGGCGATGGCGACCCGTTGTTTCTGGCCGCCGCTCAGCCTGGAGGGATATTCGTCGCGTTTGTCGGCGAGCCCGACGCGGGCGAGCAGCCGCTCTCCGAGCGCGGTGGCGTCTGCCTTGTTCATGCCCTTGACGGTGATCGGTGCCTCGATCACGTTCTGCAGCGCCGTCTTGTGCGGGAACAGATTGAACTGCTGGAAGACCATCGCGGCGTGGAGGCAGACAGTTCGGACGAGTTTCGTCCAGGTCCGCCCATTGACGCCGCCGCGTCCACACGCCACCGTGCAGTCGCAGACCATGATCCTGCCCGCATCAGGTGTCTCGAGCAGGTTGATGCAGCGCAGCAACGTCGTCTTGCCGGAGCCGGAGGCTCCCATGACGACCACGACCTCGCCGCGGGCGACGGTCAGGTCGACGCTCTTGAGCACCTCCAGCGTGCCGAAGCGTTTCCGCAGGCCGGTGATCTCGACGGTCGGTGCGACAGGCATGGTGACTCCCTCGGGTTGCGGTGGGGATGGTCAGTACGGCCGGGCGAGTCGGCGTTCCAGCACCTCCTGGCCGGCGGACAGGAGAGTGTTGATGACCCAGTAGACGAAGGCGACGATGACGAACATCTGGATGTACCGGAACGTCGCCGAGCCCACCATGTTCGCCAGCCGCGTGAGTTCGAAGACGGTGATGACCGAGGCCAGGGACGTGTCCTTCATGATCGCGATGAATCGGCTTCCGACCGGGGGCAGGGCGATCCGGGCAGCCTGCGGGAGAATGATGCGGCGCAGCGACTGCGCGTAGGTCATGCTCAGCGAGTGGGCGGCTTCCCGCTGGCCGCGGTCGACGGACAGTACGCCGGCGCGGAAGTTCTCACTGAGGTAGGCAGGGCCGTTGATCGACAGTGCGGCGATCGCCGCGGGGATGGGTGGGACGACGATCCCGAGCTGCGGCAGGCCGAAGTAGATCAGCAGAACCTGGATCAGCAGCGGGGTACCGCGGACGACCGACACGTAGGCGACAGCCAGATATCTGAGGACGCGGTGGCTGGACAGCCTGCCCAGAGCCACGATCATTCCGATGATCGATCCGATCAGGAACGACGTGACACCGAGGAGCAGGGTGATGACCACCGCTTGGCCGAGCAGGGGGATGGTGCGCGAGATGAGATCCATCGAAGGTCTCCGTCCTGGGCGGGCTGACGGGCGTCAGCAGGCCGGCTGCCGGCGCAGGTCCTCGGCGACATCGAGGCCGCCGAGCCACTGCTTGGAGATCTTGCTCAGGGTGCCGTCGGAGATCATGTCCGCCAGCGCCTTGTCGGCGGCCTTCGTGAGCTCTTCCTGTCCCTTGGGGAAAGCCATGCCGTTCAGCTCGCTGGACAGGTACTCCGCGACGGGCTCGACCGCGAGCCCGCTCTGCTCGGCCAGGTAGGCGCCGGTGAACTTCGAACCGATGTAGGCATCGGCGCGGCCTGTCGCCACGTCCTTCAGGGCCAAGGTCGAGTTGTCATAGGTGAGGACCTTGGCGCCCTTGATCGCCCGCGCCTGCTGCTCCTGCGTCCCCCCGGCGCTGACGGCCACTCGCTTCCCGGCCAGGTCGGCCTCCTGGGAGATCGTCGTGTTGCGGTCGGCAACGAAGATGCTCACCCCGTTGACCTGGTACGGACAGCTGAAGTCGACCTGCTTCTTCCGCTCGTCGGTGATCGTCAGCCCGGCGATCACTGCGTCCCACTTGTCGGACTGGAGACCCGGAATGAAAGTCTGGAAGGTGCCGACGACGAATTCGACCTTGCCGATTCCCATGCGCCTGGCGATCTCGTTCGCGACGTCGACGTCGAAACCGACGACCTGGTTGGCCTTGTCGACCAGGCTGTACGGCGGGTTCGCCTGCGTGTTGGCGACGCGCAGCACTCCCTTGGAGCGCGCGGTCGCCAAGACGTCCCCGTCGCGTGTCTGTCCCGCCGCGGGCAGGTTGTCGACGCCGACCGGGGTGCCGCTGCCGCAGCCGGTGGACAGGACGAGTGGGAGCAGAGTTGCCGCGAGCAACAATACGTGACGATGACGGTGGCGGGTCATGTCGGTCCTCCAGGGAATTCAGGTCGTGGGTGGGGATCCGAGCAGGTCGCGCAGCGAGCGCAGCACCGCGTCGGCGGAATCGTGCCGGATCGAGTACTTCATGCCGTGCCGGTCGCGTTCCTGGCGGATCAGCCCGGCGGTTCGGAGTTGGGCCAGATGATGGTGGACGGTCGGTTGGGCCAGGCCGAGCCGGCTGGTCAGCTCGGTGGCGTAGACCTCGTCGCCACTGAGGATCTCCAGCAGCGCCAGCCGATTGGGGTCAGCCATCGCCTTGAGTGCGGCGATGAGCTCGTGGCGAACCGGTACGGGGTCATAGGCGTCGAAGATGTCACTGGGGAGGCCGTAGATGACGAGGGCCTCACCAGTGCTCTCGTCCAGCCGTGTCGACATGTAGGGGTGAATGAACACCGACGGTGCCATGGTGATCTTGTTCAGTCCCAGATCGGCGCCGATGGTGTATCCACCGGTGAGCTGCTCGATGGCCGCCGATGGCGGAAGGATGCCGAGTATCTTCTCGGCGACCGGAACGGCGGCTGTGATGCGGCCCTGGACGGATTCGAGATGGTGTGAATAGATGCGGTCCAGATATGCGCTGAGGACGTCGACGAGATCGGATCGGGCCTGGTCCGGATCCTGAAGGACTTGACGGCATCGAGTGGCCCATCCCGCCGGCAGCCCGGCGAGAGCACGAGTCGTCTGGGAGTCGTCGCCCATCAGCACGGCGCGGTACAGGTCCAGTCGATCCTGGCTGGTCTCGCCCGTGTCGAGCATGAACAGCGCCAACTCCGCCGACGGCGACTGGCCGACGGCGCGGATCAGGTCGGCAGGTTTTGCCCCGGGCGGCAACCGGCCGATGAGGCGCGTGGCGCCGTACCCGAGCGAAGTGTCGAAGCCCTGGAAGAGGAACTTGGCCTTCGGCAGCAGAGCCGCCGGCAGTTGCGGGAGCTGGCTGGCGCTCCAACGGCGAGTCCTCGTGAACGTCCGTGGATTGAAGAGGGCGCGCAGGCTGACGACGAAGTCGTAGCAGACCGAGCCGTCGACGACGACCTCACCGCTGAAGGTTCGGCCCGAGTCCCGCTGCCCGACATCCTTGATGAGTCTCACTGCTGTCCGTTCGGTCGATAATAGATCGTGATCGATTATCGATCTCGGGATACCTGAGCTGTCAAGGAGTTCTGCGGATCGGTCGCGACAACAGCCACCGGTCCCACCCTCCGACACTGCCTCAGTCGCCCTCCATGTGATTGCGGCAGAACTCAACGCTGAAGACCAAGTCGTCGACGGTGAACCGGCTTGCCGTCGCGCCAGGTCACTTCTGAGCACCGGGCAGGGTGAAGACCTTCAGACCGTCTTCCGCAAAGCCTGACGGCCACCAGGCCGGCGGTACGCTTGACAGATACCCCCTGGGTGTATAGAAATTACCCCGCGGGGGTATTTCTGGAGAGGGGCGTGGTGTGATGCGGACAGGTGGCAGCAGGACCGGTCGGCTGACCGAAGGCTCGAGTACCGGCGAGGATGGCGTCGCAGCACTGCTGGGTGTGTGGCTGATCGGCGGCGTTTATGCCGATGGCTGGGCGCACCTCAACGTGGGTGGACTGGACGACTTCTTCACACCCTGGCATGGCGTTCTGTACGGCGGATTCACCGCATCGGCGATCTGGCTCGGCTGGATGATCTGGCGGCGCCGGCGGCAGGGCCGGAGTCTGTTCAGCGCCGTTCCGAACGGATACGGGCGAGGACTCGCGGGCATCGCGGTGTTCGCCGCCGGCGGACTCGGCGACATGCTGTGGCACCTCGCGTTCGGGATCGAGGCAGGAGTCGATGCCCTCGTCAGCCCAACTCATCTCGTGCTGCTCGTCGGCGGCGCCTTGTTGCTGTCGAGCCCACTGCGCGCCACACTCCGGCGCAACAGTGCACTGCCACGGCGGTTCGCCGAGGCGTGGCCGGCGATGGTGTCGTTGGGGACGGTGACTGCCTTGGCCGGTTTCTTCCTGAGCTACCTGTCGGTGTTCACGCAGCCCACAGCGACATTGCCCTTGACAACAATTCCGGAGGGTGCCCCCGGCCACCTCGAAGCGGAACTGCCGGCCACCGTCGGCTTGGCCGGATACCTCGTCGGCACGGCGCTGATCGCCGTACCCCTGCTCCTGGTGCGCCGGCAGGGACCGCTCTCGACCGGAACGGTCGCGGTCGTGGTCGGCTTTGTCGCCATTCCCGCCGCGGCCTTGTCCGAGATGCGCTGGGCCACCCCCGCGGTAGCGGCAGTGGTCGCGAGTCTGCTTCTGGAAATGGCGCTTCGGTCGTGGCCCAGTGCATCGGCGGTAGCTCTGGGTGTTGCTGTCCCAGCGGTCGTCTGGAGTGGGCAGCTCGTCGGACTGGCACTGGACGGCCAACTGGGCTGGGGCGTTGAGATGTGGGCCGGGGTCGTCGTGCTCAGCATGCTCACAGGCTTCCTTCTGGCAGCGCTCACACGGCCGGTCGGTGGTCAAGCAACCCGTCTCGCGGCGCCTGGCGTTCAGCCGAGTCGGCAGTAGTCCACACCCGCGAGGGCGAGGGGCGAAGGGCTGCTTGTTGTACCAGACGCCCAGGTGCCTGCCGATCTTCGTTGGTCAGCGCCCATTGGCCTGTCGGCTGTCGCTGACCGTTCCCACGATGGCCTGAAGGGCGGGTTGCAGGATTCGTTCGATGTCCTGGCGATCGGCCTGCGCGAGAGTCGGATCCTGGAGCAGGTAGCGGGAGATCGTCACGCCCAGTGTGCATGCGTTGAGGAGTGCGGCGCGCAACTCGGCATCCTGGCCTCCGATCGTCGCGGCAACCGCAGTCTGTGTTGGTGTCATGACCTGCTCGCGGAGGGCCGCGCCGGCCTGCGGATGCGTCAGGCTGCTGCGCAGCAAAGCTTCAGCACCTGCGCGGGTGTCCGGATCTTCGAATCCGGCAAGCATGTGGGCAGCGGCGGCGTCCGCGAGGTTGTCCGCGGTCGCGTTGATCAACGCCCGAAGGTCGACCGTTGACGTCGCGGCGGCGGTGAACAGGCCTTCCTTGTTGCCGAACAGTTGCATGACCAGCGCCGGATCGATCCCGGCCTCGGTGGCGATTGCTCTGATGCTGGTGCGTTCGTAGCCGGTTTCCGCGAACTGACGGCGGGCCGCCGCCAGGATCGCCTCCTCCGTACGGCGTCGCCGGTCAGCCCTGGACAGCTTCTGATCACCCTCGTTCACGACGTTCACTCTACGCCCGTTGACCCAGTTCCTGATTCACTCTACGCTCGTTGAGTGAAAGGTCCGAGAGTGGCACAGCGATCGTCGTCGACCGTTGAGAAGGCCCGGACGGCTCGCCGACGAGCAGTGCTGGCGCTCGCAGTTCTCGCCGGTAGTCAATTGCTGATCGTGGTGGATGCGACGATCGTCAACGTCGCGCTCGGCCCTATTCGGGACGGGCTTGGCTTCGCTGTTGCTGACCTGCAATGGGTGGTCACTGCGTACACGCTGGCCTTCGGTGGGTTGTTGATCCCGGGCGGCCGGTTGGCCGATCGCTTCGGCCATAGACGCGTTTTCCTAGCGGGTGCTGCGACATTCGGTGCGGCGTCGCTGGTAGGTGGTTCGGCCACCACACCCGCCGTACTGGTGGTGGCTCGAGCCGTGCAAGGTGCGGGCGCGGCATCGATGGCGCCGGCCGCGCTGGCATTGGTACTGGCCGTCTTTCCGCCGGGCCGCCGACGGGTGACCGCGCTTGGCGTCTGGGCTGCTGCCACGGCCGGTGGTACGGCGCTGGGGTCGATCCTCGGCGGAGTGCTGACGCAAGCCTTCTCGTGGCGTTGGGTGTTGTGGATCAACATTCCGGCGGCTGCGCTGGTGGTGATCGGGGGCGCCGTGCTGCCTCGGACACGCGGGATGAACCGAGGGCGCATCGACCTGCTCGGCGCTGCGATGGTGACCGTCGGCACGGCACTCCTGGTCTACGGCCTGACTCGAGTCGCCGATCGCGGGTGGCACGACGGCGGCACTCTGATCCCGCTGTTGCTGGCCGGCCTCCTCCTTGGGTCGTTCGTCGTACTGCAGCGCAGCCGTGAAGGCGGACTGGTCCCACTGGAGGTCATGCGAAACCGGACGGTCGTCGCCGCGGATCTCGTGGGCCTGGTTCTGGGTGTCGCGATCTACTCGCTGTTCTTCTTCACGAGCCTCTTCCTGTCGAGCATCCAGGCCCATGATCCCGTCCGCGTCGGCCTGGCCTTCGTACCGATGACAATCGCGATCGCCATCGCGGCACGCCTGTCCGGCCGCCTCGCCGGCCGGATCAGACCGGGCCTGCTTTCCTCCGCAGGTGCCTCCATCGTTGCTATTGGCATCGTTCTGCTGAGTCGGATCGCCCCGGACTCCAGCTACGCAGGCACGCTGCTTCCAGCCCTGGTCATCGCAGGATTCGGCCTCGGTTTGACCTTCGTCCCGCTGACTTCGGCCGCGGTGTCGGGAGTCAGTCAAGCCGACGCGGGAATCGCCTCGGCGCTCTTCAACGCCGGCCAGCAGATCGGCGGAGCTATCGGTCTCGCCGTACTCACAACGGTCAGTGCCGCGTGGACGGCAGGGGTGCCCGAGAGCCCATCGCCCGCCGCGACGACGGCCGGTTGGAGTGTCGCATTCCTGGTGGCTGCCGCCCTGACCGCTGTGGCCGCCGTCGTCGCAGCGACGTTCATCCGAACGTCCGACCGGCCTGTCGAGACGCCGTGACGGTGATGTCCGGGTATCGGGCCGCCCTCAACGCCCCAGGGATCGCTCGGGTCGTAGCTGCCGTCCTCGTGTGCTACCTGCTGGCGGGAATGGTGAACCTGTCGCTTCTCCTGAGCGCCGCGCACAGCACCGGTAGTTATGCCGTTGCAGGACTCGTCGTCGGCGCCTACTCGACAGCTGTGGCGGTGGCTGCGCCGATCTGGGGGCGTGTCGTCGATCGTCGCGGCCCGGTTTGGACCTTGGCGGTCACCAGCCTGAGCCAGACGGCTGCGTTCGCCGGCTACATCACCGCTGTCCTGACCCAAGCTCCGGCACTGGTTCTTGTCGGCGCCGCAGCTACCGCCGGCTCGCTCAGCCCTCCTTCCTCCTCGATCGCGAAAAAGGTCTTCGCCCTGACCGGGGACTCTGACAACCGGCGGGCACTCTTCGCGATCTCCGGGCTCTTCGCCGAGACGGTCTTCGTCATCGGACCGCTGGTCGTCGGAGGCATCGTTGCGGTGGCGCCTCCGGTGGTCGCTGTTTCAGTGACTGCCGCCGTGTCACTGATCGGCGTCTGGTGGCTCCGCGGGGCCTCAGCACTGCGATCCATCGATGAGAACTTCGAGAGTGCTGCCGGATCGGTCGATCGACGGAGCTCCACTCTGCTGAGAGGCATTCAGGCACGCATCCTCGCGGTCGTCGTCCTCGGCGCCGTTGCGATCGGCGCTCTCCAGGTAAGCGTCGTCGTACGCGCCGGCGACCTCGGTGTGAACGCCGGCCTCTTCGTCGCCGCTCTGGCCAGCGGCGGAGTGGTAGCGAGCCTTGTGTACGGCGGGATCTCCCTCCCCGGATCACTGCCAGCGCAGCTTGCGGTATGTCTGGGGATGTACGGCGTCTTCATCCTGACACTGGCCGCAGAGCCAGGGGTTGTCCTATCGGTCCTTCTCCTGGTCCTCGCCGGTGCTGCCACCGGGCCGGCCGACGCGATGGAGGCGCTGCTCATCGCCGAGCACACACCGGTTCACGGTCAATCGCATGCCTTTGCCGCATTGACCACTGCCAATTGGCTCGGCTTCGCAATCGGCAGCGCGGCTGCCGGAGCGGTCGTTGAGATCTCTTTGCTCGCAGGTGTCGGCCTCGCTGCAGGCGCCGCCTTACTCGCGGCGCTCTCGCTCGCGCTGTCCCGCGGACACCCGGAGATTCGCGCAGCCTGATCGGCCAGGCGATCGGCATCGCATGGAGCGATACCGGCTCGACTCCAACCGCGCGTTCGGTTTGCTGGTTCGCACCTCACAGACCGGCAACGCCAAACTTCGCGACGTTGCGGCCGGCATCGTAGCCGGCGCCAACACCAAGGCAGGCTAGGTCAGCCGCACAAGCAGAAAGGCCTGGCCGAGGCCACCAGTGCAGGCACGGCAGCGGCAGACGGGGTACGGCGCGGCGATCGCCTGTGCACCTGCTTCACGGTCGCCGCGGCAACCATCACCACTGCACCGGCGTCGGCCACGGTGCACGAGATCGTCGCCCAATGGTGCTCGGGACGAGAACCGCTCGGTCCGCCCGGGGTCTCCGGTGGGAGCAACGCTGACAACTTCGCCAAGCCGCTCAACGCGACCGGCTTCATCGAAGGTGTCGTTCCGTTCACCGTACCCGAAGGACCCGGCCTGCTGATCAAGTTCAGCTACGACCACCCGGCCGCGAAGGTCGTCGGCACCGGCGTGTTCATCGTGATCGACCAGACGCCCGATGGTCCGCTCTACCTCGGACTGATCGAGCCCAACCCGGTCCGGCCAAAGTCGGGCCGCACCGAGAATCCCGCATGGATCCGACTGAGTCGGCACCTTGAAACCCGCTTTCTCGATGGCGCCGGCGATCGTATGATTTCGCCACGGCTTCTGCCCCGAGGGGCAACGGAGCTGCCATCTCGGGGGGTCGAGTGGGGGGTCCCGGGTCTGACGGCCCGGGCATTCGGGGTCGCTCCTTCCTCCGTCTAGGTCTAGGGGACGGGAGCACCATGAAAGTACGGGCATTGCTGTGTGGGTTCGGACTGCTGGCTGCAGGGCTGGTCGCCGCACCGACAGCGAGTGCGGAATCGCCGACTCGAATCCTCAACACGATCACCTCGCTCTCGTGTGTGTTCGAGACAGCACAGGGGGACTACGTCTTCTTCGGAGCATCGTCGAACACCTTGGACGACGCCTCGGGGTCGTACATGTTCGTCGAGACTCCGGAGTACACCATGGTTTCGGAGGGCTGGAACGGTACGGCGGTCTTCGCCGGCAACGGCTCGTTCGCGGCGGAACTCTTGCTCTACGACTTCACCACGCACGAACCACTCGGCCTCGCGTCGGTCGAAGCAACTCGCACCCCGCTTGGAGAGCCCGTAACGGAGAACCTCCAGGAGCGAAGCGGGAACAGCTGGACCACCGGAACGGTGACCACGGCCAACTACCGCGTGGCCGTCGGATCCGCGACCGTGCCCGGCTACACAGTTCTGGCCGGCAACGATGACTGCACCTCCGACGTCATCACGTACGACGTAATGACCACCAACCCGGCCGCGGCGATCTTCGCGGACTCCGGCTTCGAGTCGGCGATCTGCGACCTGGAAGGGCTTCCGAACGGCCAGGTGGCGCTGAGTCAGGATCGACCGAACGTGCGGTACGACGTCGTGATCGATGATGGTGTCAACCCGCAAGAGGCAGAGGGCTTCCTGTCCCTGCCCGGCCGGACAGCCGGCAGTACGGCGCCACTCGTCGATCTCGTCACCGAGCAGCAGATCGGCGAGCTCACGATCAACGTGGAACTGCATCGCATCGGCGGTCGCAGCCAAGACTCGGACACCTTCGACGGCATCACCGAACGCGCTGCCGTGGTTCCATATCTCGCCACCATCACCGTCAGCACCTCAGACGGCCGCTCCGGCGAAGCCCACTGCTATGCCGAGGACCGCATAGAGAAGGCCATCGTCCGCCCATCCGCCAACGACGGCGGCCACTGACTCAACCCCAAATCCGAAGCGGCTCCCAGACGACTCAGTCGGCTCGGGAGCCGCTCACTTCCAGACGGCACCGTGATCATCGTGGGTGGCCAACGCGCCGGGAAGTGGAATTTCACCGACCCGGACCACGTGCTGGAAGGAGAGATCTTCGATCCACGCACGGGACCTTCACAGTGACAGGCCGAATTCCGTGACTCACCACACCGACGCCGCACACCGATGAATCCCACGGGCCTACAACCTCTGTGTATGAGCCCGGGTCGGCCTTGACAGGTTGGCTTGGGCTCTCGGTTTGGGCGGGCGGAGTGGGGTCGTGGGGAATTTCGAGACGATTGGGTCCGGTTGGCGGTTTCAAGGGGTTGGGGTGGGGGTAGGTCGGGAGGCAGACGGAGGACTGGAAAAGACTCGGGGTCTGGACTGGGAGGGGAAACCCTTGTCAACGCAGTACCCGTCGGCCCTAGCGGCCGGCAACCGTCAGCGCCTGATGCCCCCTGATGGGCCGTCTGTTTCGTTCGAGGAGCTGCCTCAACGAGACGGATAGGCAAGCCCGATGGATGCATACGCCTTACAGCGCAGCTGGGACCGGGTGACGGAGCACGGCGAGAAGGTGCCGCTGTACTTCTACTCGCATCTCTTCGTGTCCCATCCCGAGGTGCGGTCGATGTTCCCGCTGTCCATGTCGAACCAGCGGGACAAGTTCGTCAGCGCACTCGGCCGGATTGTCAGCCACGCGGACCAGATCGAGAACGACGCGGCCTTCCTGCAGCACCTCGGCCGCGATCACCGCAAGTACGCCGTCGCCGCGGAGCACTACAACGCGGTCGGAGCGTCGTTGTGCGCGACCCTGAAACACTTCCTCGGGCCCGAGTGGGACGAGGACCTGGCCGCGGACTGGACGGCGGCCTATCAGGTGGTCGCGCGGATCATGGTCGAGGCGGCGGAGACGTCCTCGGAGTCCAGCCCTGACTGGTGGGACGCCGATGTGGTGTCGGCCGAGCGGCGGACCATGGACCTCACACTGCTGACGGTGCAGCCGAGGCGACCGTTCCAGTTCCTCCCCGGCCAGTCGGTGTCCGTGGAGATCCCGCAACGCCCCCGGCTGTGGCGGTACTTCAGCCCGGCCAACGCCCCGCGCCGGGACGGCTCGATCGACCTGCACGTGCAGCAGATCGACGGCGGTCAGGTGAGCCCGAAAGTCGTGCGGTCCCTGAAGGTCGGCGACACCGTGAAGCTGGGGGCGCCGATCGGCGAGCGGCTGACCCGGCGGGACGGCGACACGAGGGATCTGCTGATGGTCGCCGGCGGTACCGGTCTCGCCCCGCTCCTCGCGGTTCTCGAGCAGATCGAGCTCGAGTGGCAGCGGTCGGGCACCGGGCCACTGGTCCATCTACTCCACGGCGTCCGGATGCCCTGGCACCTCTACGACCGTCCCCGGCTGCGAGAAATGGCCCAGCGACGGCCATGGTTCGACTACACGGAGGTCGTGTCGGACGACCCCTCCTACCCCGGGACGCGCGGGAAGGTCGGCACAGTCGCGGCCCGGCAGACGCTCTACGGGCGTACGGCGATGGTGTGCGGCGGCCCGCAGATGGTCGCGCACACGCTGCAGCAACTGGCCACCGCCGGCCTGCAGCCCGAGGACATCAAGTACGAGCACTTCTACTACGCAGCCGCGGACAAGCACACCGCCGAGCCGGCGCTACCAGGTCAGGAGACAACAAGTGACGAACAACAGCTACCGCCACGACTCTCCGCGCTACCAGACACCCGAGTCGATCCGGGACCAGGCGTTCCCGCGCCGGATGCTGGGCCTCGACACGGCCAAGGTCTACGGATTCCTCGACCTGCTGGCTGACCAGGTGCACGTCGCGGAGCGAGAGCGCAACGCGGGCCGGGCCGAGATCGAACGTCTCCAGATGGAGCTGCAGCGCACGCGGGCGGAGCTGCAGCGCGTGCAGGCGGAGCTGGACGAGTACGAGCAGGTCGGCGAGCGCGTGAACGAACAGGTCGTCCAACTGTTCAGCCAAGCACAGCTCGTGGCCGAGGAGATGGTCCAGGACGTCAGCCGGGACGCCCGCGAGCGCATCGGCCAGGCGCGCGCACATGAGCGCCAGATTGTCGCGGAGGCCATGGACACGGCCGGGCAGCAGGTTCGTTCCTACGCACAGTCGGCCCAGGTGCGGATGCAGTCGATCATGGAGTCGTTCGCCACCGAGGTCGACCGGCTCGGGAGCACGTCTCTGTCCGGCGAGCCGGGGTCCCACCACAACGACCCCTTGTTCGACGATTTGAGCGACCGGCAGATCCGCTTCCGGAACGGAAGCGGTCCGGAGTCTCCCGGCTCGGACTGACCGGTGCGAGCACTTCTGCTTGGCTGGAGCGCCTCGACCAGCCACCCAGTCGTCGTGTTGACCGTACTGAGCCTGGCAATCCTCTTCCTGGGCGTTCGCCACCTCGTTGTGGTCCACGCCGGAGAGCAGTTGCTCCAGGTCGGCGACAGGCCGTGGGGCAGGGCCCGATGGACCGGCCGGCGGGCGTCGCCAGGACCCGGGAGGGTTCGGGCGAGGCCCGGCCATCCGGTGAGCCGGCCCATCCCGGAGCGAAGTCTCGCGAGGGTCGACATCGAGAAGGTTCGGGCTGCGGCCGAAGAGTTCCTCGAGCTCTTCCAGGCCGAGAACCCTCAGGCCGGGCCGATCGGCCCGCGGGTCGCTGCGGTGATGCGCGAGATCGACCTGACCGGGACCTACTGGCACACCCCGGAGGAACTGGCCTTCGGCGCCCGCGTCGCCTGGCGCAACAACGCACGGTGCATCGGCCGGCTGTACTGGCGCAGCCTGCATGTGCGCGACCTGCGGACCGTCTCCGACGCCGACGGCGTCGCCGGGCACTGCTTCGACCATCTGCGCGCAGCTCACAACGGCGGGAAGATCCGGCCGATGATCAGCGTGTTCGCTCCCGAGACCCCGTTCCGGCCCGCGCCCAGGATCTGGAACGAACAACTCATCCGGTACGCCGGATACGAGCAGCCGCACGGGCGTGTCCTCGGGGATCCCCGCTACCGCACCTTCACCAGCGAACTGATCCAACGCGGATGGCGGCCACCCGAGTCCCCGGGAGCCTTCGACGTACTGCCGCTCGTTGTGGAGACCGTCGAGGATGGACCGCGGATGTTCCAGCTCCCCGGACATGCGGTCCACGAGGTCCCGCTCGAGCACCCCGAGCTGGCCTGGTTCGCGGACTTGGGCATGCGATGGCACGCCGTACCGGTCATCAGCAACAACCGGCTGGTCATCGGCGGTGTCTCCTACCCGGCCGCACCGTTCAACGGTTGGTACATGGGCACCGAGATCGGGGCCCGCAACCTGGGCGACAGCGACCGCTACGCTCTGGTCCCGGAGGTCGCGGAACGGATGGGGCTGGACACCTCGGACGAGACGACCCTCTGGCGAGACCGGGCCTTGGTCGAGATCAACCGTGCGGTACTGCACTCGTTTCGTCTGAACGGCGTGACCATCACCGACCACCACACCGAGTCCCGCAGGTTCCTCATCCACTTGGAGAGGGAGGAGCGCGCAGGTCGCCGTTGCCCTGCCGACTGGACCTGGATCGTCCCACCGATGTCCGGCTCGCAGACCCCGGTCTTCCACCGCTACTACGACACCGAGAACCGAGTCCCGAACTTCTTCGCCGACACCGACGCCACCCACCGAGCCCTCCACGGCGGCCCACCCGCCTTCTGACAGGTTCAGGAGGCTAGGTCGGCGACGGCGTTGGCGACCAGGTCGATTTCCTCGGTGGTGTTGTAGTAGTGGGGGGATAGGCGGAGGCACCAGTCGACGGATTTGTCGGTGAAGTCGTATTGGGCGAAGTGGTGGAAGCTGAGGGCTGAATTGATGCGCCTTGCGTCCATGGCGGCCTTGAAGGGATGTGGCTGCCAGCCTTGGATTTCGAAGGTGACCAGGGCACCGAGGGTGGTGCCGCGGTCGAGGACGCGGATGCCGGGAATGTCCGCGAGCTTCTCGCGCAATCGCGCTGCCAACAATGGGGTACGGCGGGAAATCGCATCCAACCCGACAGTGCGCGCATAACGTACGGCGGCGGCGCAGCCGAGCACCGTGGCGTACGGGAACTCCCATTCCTCGAAGCGGGCCGCGGTGGCGGCTGGTTCGTAGCGGTCGGGGGCGACCCAGCGGGATCCGTGCATGTCGATGAAGAGCGGCTCGTACCCGGCCGCCAGGACACGGTCGGAGACGTACAGGAAGCCCGAGGCGCGCGGGCCGCGCAGGAACTTGCGGCAGGTGGCGGTCAGCAGGTCGCATCCGATCTCCTCGACGTCGATCGGGTACTGCCCGACTGATTGGCAGGCGTCGACGAGGTAGAGCAGGTCCAGCTCGCGGCAGTGGGCGCCGATCTCGGCGATGGGCTGGACCAGACCGGCATTGGTGGGGATGTGGGTGGCGGTCACCAGCCGGGGCCGACGGGTGCGCATCAACTCGGCCATCGCGGCGACATCCACGCCACCCTCGGGCAGGTCCGGAGCATGCACGATCTCCACGCCGAAACGCTTGCGCAGGGACAGGAACGCGATCTGGTTGGAGATGAAGTCGTTCCGGGTGGTGAGGATGACATCGCCGCGCTCGAAGGGGATCGAGGACAACGCGGTGGCGTAGGCATGCGTCGCGCTGCCGGAGAACGCGATGTTGTCCGGCGTGCAGTTGATGAGGCCGGCGACCTCGCGGTAGAACGCGCGCACCTCGTCGGCGCGGGCGGCCGATGCCTCGTAGCCGCCGATCGTCGCCTCCAGTTGGAGGTGGTCGACGACCGCTGCGAGGACCGGTGTCGCGAGCAGGCCGCAGCCGGCGTTGTTGAAATGTACGACGTTCTCGCAGCCGGGGGTGTCGGCGCGCAACCGCAGAAGTGATTCCGGGGTGATCTCAGTAGTGCTACCATCAGCCTTCATGTCCGATGGTAGCACTACTGAGACGCTGGTGACCCGGCTGCGGGCCCTGGTGGCCGACCTGCCCGCGGGCGCCAAGGTGCCGAGCAGTCGCGAGCTCATCGAGCGCTACCGGGTCGGGCCCGGCACCGTGTCCCGTGCGATCGCCACGTTGACCACCGAAGGTGCCGTGATCACCCGCGCCGGCGTTGGCACGTTCGTCGCGCCGCGCGTGATTCGCCCGGATGTCGTGAGCGACATGTCCTGGCAGGAGGTCTCACTGGCCGGCCGGGAGTACGACCCGGCCAACGCCGTCGAGGCGGTTCAACTCCCCACCGGCGACGGGATCGCGTTGTCCGGCGGCTACCTCCACGAGACACTGCAGCCCACCAAGGCGCTCGGAGCCGCGCTGGCCCGCGCAGCCCGCCGCCCGGACGCCTGGCACCGCGCTCCGACCGCCGGCCTGGAACCGCTGCGTGCCGCATTCGCACGTACGACGGGAGGCGCAACCATCCCGCAGGACGTGCTGATCACCGGCGGCGGTCAGGGCGCGTTGTCGATGTTGTTCCGCGCGATCGTGGCGCCGGGCAGCCCGGTGCTGGTGGAATCGCCCACCTATCCGGGCGCTCTCGCCGCGGCCAGAGCCGCCGGGCTGAGACCGATCCCGGTGCCGATGGACGACGACGGCATCCGGATCGACCTGCTGGCCGACGTGTTCGCCATGACCGGCGCCCGCCTTCTCTACTGCCAGCCCACGTTCCACAACCCGACAGGCGTCGTACTCGCTCCCGACCGGCGCCGCCAGTTGATCGAGGTCGCCCGATCGGCCAACGCCTTCGTCATCGAGGACGACTTCGCCAGGCACCTCAGCCACGGGCGCGCAGCACCGGCGCCCCTCGTCGCCGAGGACCACGACGGGACGATCGTCTATCTGACGTCGCTGACCAAACCCGCCTCACCCAGCCTGCGCATCGGCGCCGTCGTCGCCCGGGGTCCTGTGATGCGTCGCCTGCTCGGCATGCGGTACGTCGATGACTTCTTCATCGCCAGGCCGCTACAAGAGGCGGCGGTCGAACTGCTCAGCACCCCTGCCTGGGACCGCCACGTCAAGTCGCTGGCGACGAATCTGAGGGACCGCTGCGCCACCCTCGTCGGCGCCCTGGAGCGACACGTCCCCGACTTCACGGTGACCAAGGTCCCGGATGGCGGACTCCATCTCTGGGTGCGGTTGCCGGCGGATCGCCAGGCAGTTGCCGTGGCCGACGCGTGCCGTGCGCGCGGCGTACTCGTCAACGCCGGTGACCGCTTCTTTCCCGCCGAACCTCCCGGCGCCCACCTGCGGCTGAGCTTTGCCGCCGCCGCATCCGTGACCGAACTCGCCGAGGCAGCGTCCCGGCTCAGCCAGTAAAAGTCCTGATCTTGGCCGGGTTCAGTTGCCACATGACCTGGTTGATTCCGGTTGTGGTGGCGGTCACGGTGAGGATGGCGAAGGCGACGCCATCTCGGCGCAGGACCGCTACCGCTTGGCCGTTCGCTGTGCCCAGTTCGACGTCGACGTCCTTCCACCAGTGTGGGGCGATGGCCTTGTGGTACTTGGCTACTCGTTCAATGCCGACCACTGGGACGCGGGTGGCGCGGGCGGCGCCGCCGCCGTCGGAGTAGCTGATGGCGTCGTCGGCGAGCAATTGCTCGAGCGCCTCCAGGTCGCCGGAGCGCGCCGCGGTGACGAACGCGCTCAAGAGTTGCCGTTGTTTCTTACCGGTGACGGGATTGCGGCGTTCGGCGAGGATGCGTTTGCGGGCCCGGCTGACCAGTTGGCGCGTCGCCGTCTCGGTGGATCCGATGATCTCGGCGATCTGGCCGTACGGGTAGTCGAACGCCTCGCGCAGGATGTACGCCGCCCGCTCAGTCGGTGAGAGCCGTTCCAAGATGAGCAGTACGGCGAACTCCAGCGCCTCGTCGCGTTCGGCACCGAGAAGTGGATCCGCGCTGGTGTCGACCGGTTCGGGCAACCACGGTCCGATATACGTCTCCCGCCGTACCCGGGCCGACTGGGCCACGTTGATGGCCAGCCGGGTGATCGCCGTCGCCAGGTACGCCGCCGGATTCGCGACCGTGGACCGGTCGGCCGCCTGCCATCGCAACCACACGTCCTGGACCAGATCCTCGGCCTCGGAAGCACTCCCGAGCATTCGGTACGCGATACCGAACAGCCGCGGCCGAACCTCCGCGAAGACCGCCGCGGCCCGCTCCAAGTCCGCTGAGGTCATTCGTGGAACTTGATCTCGCGATGCGTGCCGTCACACAGCGGCTTGTTCGACGAGTGCCCGCACCTGCACAGCGTCACCCGATTGCGAGACTCCAGCGCCTGCCCGTCGGTCCGGTACACCGGCAGACCGCCGGTGATCCACAGCGCACTGGCCTGACCGTCCTCCTCCCCGAGGACCGAGATCGCCCGCGGCAGATCCGGCTCGATCGACTCTCCACCGCGGTGGAGCGCGTAGCTGTACGACCCCGAGGGGCAGTGATCGATCCGTCCCATGACATCGGAGCGTACGTCGCTGTCACCGGTGTCGGCGAGCATCTCGGCGATCGGGCGGGTCCGCCCGATGCAGAAGGCCGCGTGGACGCACAACTCCCCGACGCGCTGCGCCGAGATGCCGATCCCGTCGTGCACGTGCTGCAGCTCCCGGTACGGCGGCATCGCCGAAGCCTCCTTTCCGTCGAACCCGACCACCGCATGCGTGCCGTCGCAGAACGGCTTCGAGCCGGACTGGCCGCACCGGCAGAGTGCGTAGGTCTCCTCGGTCTCGATGTCCGCAGAGGTCTCCCAAGTGAGCGAGTCGTTGTTCTCGGACACGATCTTCTGCTTGCGCCGCAATGGCACCCGGCCGTAGACGACGTACGGACCGTTCGGCAGTACGGCGACCCGCTGCGCGGCACCGACTGCCCATTGACGCGACGACGGCGCGACATAGTCGAAGGTAGGTCCCGCCGTATGTCCGTCGTCCAAGGGCAGCTGCATCAACGCCGAAGCCTGCGCCTTGAGCGCGTACATGGTGCCGATGGCAACGGACAGCATTCGCGGGCTCCCGTTGAAAGCCTGCTCGAGCAGATGCAGCACAGCGCAGTACGTGTGGTTGAACTCCTCCTGCGCGACCCGGATCGGGTGCCCCGAAGGATGGTCGGTCGGGCGCTGGTTCGGCCGCATCGGGTGTACGCCGTCCGCGTCGAAGCTGATCGGCTCGCCGGTCGGGCCGGATTCCGGGGTGTCGCCACGCTGGTATCGCCTGCCCAGCTTGAGTTCCTGGAACCGGTAGTAGTGGGCGACCTCGTCGCGGTCCGGGTGGAACATGTCCGCGTCGCCGTCCCAGACTTCGCCACGCGCCGTACCCTCGCCCTGCTCGACGATCTCCTCCAGGGCCGCGAGCGCAGACGCCAAGCTGTCGACCACGATCAGCCGACCGCCGCTGTGCCGGAAGTGCGCGTTGCTCACCTGCCGGGCCGGATCGCCGGAGAACACCACCTCCTCGCCCAACGAGGCGCACAAGGACCGCAGTCCCTGTTCGAGCGCGTCGTAGAACTGCCCGATCGTCTCGTAGTTGTCGTCCTCGGCGGGCCCACCCGGAGGTGCCGGTCGCTCGATCTCAAGGAACATCTCCAAGGCTTCCGGGCCGAAGGGAACCAACGACAGTTCCAAGGACCCGTGCGGCAGCCGACGCGGATGAGGCGGAAGCATCTCCGGGGCGTCCAGCCGCGGCCGCCCGCCGACCGCGTTCAGGATGTTCGCAGCCAGCGCGAGGTGCAGCATCTCTTCGGAGAAGACACTGCCGACGACCTGGACGGCCTCCGGGTTCCGCCGCGGGTCCAGCGAGTAGAGCGCGCAGAGGTACGGCGGAAGCGTCGCGTGCTCGAGTTCGACCGCCCACTGCAGGTGCTCACGGAGGCTTTCCAAGGTCCACGTCATACTCTGCTCTCCTGTCTGGTCGCGTGAATCAGTTGCATCGAAAGGTGTCCGTCGTCGAAGAGGCCGGCGAGGCGCCGGCCTTGGCGGGCGGCGAGGGCGTATGCCCGGTGGGCGCGGTGACGGGCCTCGACCATTGCGGCGACCTCCGCGGCGCGCCGGGACCACGATCGCGGCACCTCGGCGGGGCGATCGATCTGTTCCACCACGTCGAAGCCCGCGTCGCCGAGCAAGGCGTCGAGCTCCTCCTGGCCCGGGAAGTGGTTGCCGTCCGGCGGCCTGTGCAGCTGATTGCCCTGAGCAACAACGACGAGCAGGCCGAGTGATCCGCCGGGCACGAGTACCCGGTGGAGCTCGCTGAGCAGGGCGGCCTTGTCCTCGACCGTGCAGAGCACCCCCAGACACCAGGCGACGTCGACCGACGCCGTACGCAGCGGAATCCGCCGGCCGTCGGCCAGGACGACGGGCAGCCCGAACAAGTCGGCGGCGGCACGGCAGGCGGCCGGCATCGGCTCGAGCAGGATCGGGCTGACCCCGAACCGTTCGGCCGCCCAGGCCGCGGGTCCCCCGACGCCCGCACCGACGTCGAGCAGGCGCATGCCGGCGGACAGCTCACAGGCTTCCGCCAGCCAGGCCAGCGCCGTCGGGCTGGAACTGCCACGGCACGCGGCCGGTATGGCGTACCGGTCGCCGAGTTGGCGTACGGCGTCAGCAGTCCACCCGGCCACGTCGTCGAACTCGGCAACCATCGCCGCAGCGGTCATTCGCCACCTCTCCCAAGCACCGGTCGACAGCTAAGACAGGCGAGCCGATCGAGGTGTGACAACCGCGCAGGCTGGTGGCGGGATACTTGCGGGAATGGACGCCGGGGAGCCGGCCGGGACTGAAGCGACGAAGGGGCGGCTGTGCTCACCTACGAGCTGACCTCGCGGGATCTGGAGGAGGTGCGGTTCGCGGTTTCGCCGGCGGCGGAGACCGTGTTGTCGTTGCGGGCGCTGCAGGACCCCGGTCGGTTTCCTCTTCAGTTGCCGTGGGTTCGCGCGGTTCAGCCGTTGCTCGAGGCGCTGGACTGGAGCGTGCTGCGCTGGCTCGTCAACGACCGGATGGGCAGCCCGGACTTCCTCACCCCGCGGCCCACTTCCCCGCTGACCCAGTTCCAGGACGAGCTCGAGCTCATCGCCGCGGTGGATCGGACCACGTTCGAGCGGCAGCTCATCGCGGTGAACGGGGAACTTCCCGACGTGCTGGCCGGATCCGACGGTGTGGCGAAGGTGGTCGAGGCCCTGCACGAGTACTGGCAGACGGCGATGGCGCCGTACTGGTCGCGGATGCGCACGGTTCTGTCCGCCGACATCAGTTTCCGCGGCCACGTGCTCACCGAGCAGGGCACCGGCGTGATGCTCAACGAACTCGGGCCCGCGATCAGCTACCAGGACGGACTGCTCCGCGTTGACAAGGTCAGCGATCCCAGCCGGACCGAACGGGTCGACGGCCGCGGCCTGGTCCTGCAGCCGACCCTCTTCGGGCCGCACGCAGTCATCCCGTTCGACATCGGCGCCGAGCCTCTCCTCGGCTATCCGCCCCGCGGGCAGGGTCACCTCTGGTCTGTCGTCGAGCCGCCGTCGCAGCGGGATCTCGCCCAGCTCATCGGAACGGCGCGCGCCCGCATCCTGGAGTTGCTCACCCATCCCCGGACCACCACCGACCTCGCCACCGAGCTGAAGGTCACCCCGTCCGCAGTAAGCCAGCACCTCCAACTGCTCCGTCGTACCGGCCTAGTCGAGCCCGAGCGCACGGGAAAGCAGGTCCTCTACCGACCGACAGAGCTCGCTGCCCTCCTCACCGGCCGCAGCCAGTGAGGGCCTCCTGAAGCCTGGAGGCCCTCACTGTGTCGCTAGCTAGCTGACGGACTGGACGACCAGCGAGCCGGAGCCCACTGTGGCGCCGCCGTCGGTCTGGACGGTCAGGGTGCCGGTGATCGTGCGGCCGGCGCCCGGTTGGGCAGCGACGGTCAGTGTCGCGGTCGGCGTCCACGACGAGCCGGACGGGTGTACGGCGTTCGCGTCGTTGCTCGTCAGTGAGCCGAGTGCCGGCGACACGTAGGAGTCGACGAGGTCGTACGCCGTACTACCGCTCGGCACCGAGAACCCATCGACCTCGATCCGGTAGAGCGACGCCGCCGGGTTGACGAGCGTCACCTGCTCCACAGCCGTCGCGCCGCCACTGGATCCCACCAGTACGCACGTCGTCGGCGTCGAGCAGCGGAAGACGAGCAGATCGATATCAGCCCGCAGATCGGACGCGTTCCCGGTCCTCACCGTGTACGACGTGACACCGGCCGGCAGTACGACGTCGAACGACTGCTGTGCCAGGTGCGCGATCGTCGGACGCTGGGTCTGCGTACTGGCCAGCGCGCCACCACCGACGAGACGCCCGGTGAACCCGGCCAGCTGGTTGGCGACCGTGTAGCTGCGGACCATCGGCGTACCGATCGTCGCTGACGGCACCACATCCGGGTTCGGCGTGATCGACGTGCCCAGCACGGTCGCGGTCAGGCCGAACGGCGCCTGCAGGACGTCGGAGGTACGGCGTGCCTCCACCACGAGCTCCCAGACGCCCGGCAGCGGGTTGACCACCGTGCGGCTGTGTGGCGTGCCGTTGGCGCAACCGGCGCCCGCGTCCGGGTCGTAGCAGCTCAGACTCGAGTTGCTGTCGAGCGGCAATCCCTGCGGGGTGTACCGCAGGAAGCGGATCTGGCCGTCGCCTGCCCCGGCGCCACCGCCGGTCATGTCGACCTTGAGCGCGCTGGCACCGACCGGCACTCGCACGAAGTAGCTGCGGGTGGTGTTCCGGCCGACCGTGCCGCTGGCTTGGAACGTGTAGGCGTTGGCTGCCGTGAAGGCGTGCGGCACGAACACCGCGTTCATGGTGATCAGGTCGACGCCCGGCGTACTCGAGTCGTCGAGCTGCAGCACCGAGGAGTGCGCGCCCGGGCTCGCCGGGTTGATCTGTACGGCGAAGTCGACCGGCTCGTTCAGCGGCAGGCTGACCTTGGTCCGCGAATTGAACGTGCCGTCGTTGCCGATCCACCGGACCTGGAAGGCCACCGGTTTGGCCGGCCCGCTCGTCCGGGTCAGGGTGTACGTCCGGTTGTACTTCACGCCGAGCGTGACGCCCTCGCGGTCGTGGATGCCGACGCCGACGTTCGGCGTCGCCAGCTGGCCACTGAGCACCGTGCTGACCGGCACGGTCGCCGTGATCGCGTGCGGCTGCTGCCCGGCGCGGAGCTGATCCCAGGCCGCGGTCACCGCGAACAGACCGGCACCCTGCTCGTAGGCACCGAGCTGGGGCTGGTACGTCGCACTGGACCGGATCGCACTGCGCAACGCGAGCGCGGTCGGCCGGCTGCCGAAGGTCGCCTTGTACGCGCTGACCAGCAACGCGGCGGCACCAGCGGCCTGCGGAGCCGCCATCGAGGTGCCGTTCAGCATCGAGTAGCCGGGCGGCAGGGTGTAGGTACCGGGCACCGGGCCACCGGCCTGCCACCGCGGCGTGGTGGAGATCGCCGCACCCGGCGCGACGATGTCCGGCTTGAATCCGCCGTCCTCCCGCGGACCGCGCGACGAGAACGGGTGCAGCCACTTGTCGTTCAGCGGGTCGGAGCCGTAGTTCGACAGCCAGGTCTCCCTGGTGATGTACGAACCGACGCTGATCGAGTTGGTCGCCACCGACGGGTCACCGACGGAGTTCGCCCCGGCGCCGCTGTTACCCGCCGAGATGAAGATCTGCATGTTGAACTCGTCGATCGTGCGGTTGTAGAGCAGCGCCCGCGCGTTGTTGCCGTCGTTCAGCGCCGGCAGACCGCCGATCGAGATGTTCACCACGTCGGCACCGTTGTTGGCGGCGTACAGGACGCCGTCGATCAGGCCGCTGCTGGTGCACGACGTGGTGGTCAGGCAGACCTTGACCGCCATCAGCTGCGCCCCGGGAGCCGCACCGCTCATCGCTCCGCCGAACAGCCCGTTGGCGGCGGTGATGCCGGCGACGTGCGTGCCGTGCTGCGCTCCGGCGATGCCCAGGTTGACCACCGAGCCGGCGTCCGAGTTGGGGTCGTACACCGATCGGTCGGTCACCACGACGAACGGCACCCGCTCGATGACGGCGGTGGCCGGGTTGTCGGTACCGAGGAAGGCGAAGTCCCGGTTGACCTTGAAGTCGATCATCGGGGTCTGGTCGGTGAAGTCGCCGTCCTGGTCGATGTCGACGTACACCTGCTTGGTGGTCCGGTCCTGCAGGACGCCGATCGACTCGTTGCCGACGCCGTCCCGGTCGATGTCTCCGCCGAGCTCACCCTGGGCGAGCTCGCCGGCGGCCTCGCGGAGCAGGCCGAACGCGTACGGCCCGCCGGTCGCCGGCGCGATCCAGCTACGGCTGCTGGCGGTGAAGGTCCCGTTGAATCGGCCGGACGTGCTGATCCAGGTCGCGTCACCCGAGGCCGGGGAGTTCGCGTTGTACCAGTCGACGATCTTGTGCTGACCCGTTGTAGTGGTCTGCAGCGCCGGTGCGTCGAGGTCGATCCCGGAGTCCAGGACCGCGATCTTGGTCCCGCGGCCGTCCCACTGCGGGTTCGCCAGCCCGAACTGGGCGGCCTGCGTGTCACCCGTGGGCAGGTAGGGATTGACCCGCGGCGTGTTCGGGCCCGGAGGTGTCTGCGGGGCCGGCTGCTGGGTGCCTTCCGGTTGCGGGTCGTCGATCGGGATCAGCCCGTCGATGTCCACCGCCTCGACCGCGCTCAGTCTGGCTGCCTGTTCGGCCTTCCCGGTCGGGATCTCGACCTTGAGGTAGTCGACAGCACCGTCGGTCTTCAGCACTACGCCCCCGAGGGCGCGCAGCTGGTCGGCAGCGGCCGACATCTTGTTGGGCTCGGCCGCGACGAGCAGCGTCACCGTCTTCTTGCCTGCCCTCTGGGCCGCGGCAAGTCGCTCCCGGTCGGGCTCGCCGAGGTCCTTGTCCGACTTCGGATGCGGATGGGCCGCGGCCGCACTGCCGCGGTCGGTGCCGCGTGGCTGGGCGGCGGTTGATGGCAGCGCGGTCGTGCTCGCGGCGACCAGCCCGAGTACTGCGGCGGTCGCGGCGGCCAACCTCGCCAGTGGACGGTGCACAGGCGTCGACGAACTCATGTAGGGTCCCCTCCCCGGGCCGAACGGCTAGGAAGCAGTGGACTCCGTCGCACCGGCAAGCGCAAGAGTTCGCCGCCAAAAACCATCCGCGAGCAGGTGCCTACGGCAACGGTTGCCCGGTTGCCGACGCGACTGAACCGGTTCGGTCAAACCATTGATTTGGCCGCCCGCCCGGGGACGAGCGGCCATCCAGCGCTACGAGGTCCTGAGCAGTTGCACCTCAGCGACGTTGGTGAAGCCACCGTGGCCGTCGTACACCCGGATCATCGGCTGGGAGGTGGTTGACGCGAGGGGGAAGACGTACCACTGGTTGCCGTCGGTGATGCCGGTGATCGTGGCCAGCGTTGTCCATGTCACCCCGTCGGTGGAGGCTTGCAGAAGGGTGCCGTTGGCCCGGGTGGGGAAGTTGCCGCGCGGGCGAACCCGGATGGCGTCGAAGTCCAGCGTGGTTCCGGCCGGCGGGGTGACCTTGACCCAGCCGTTGCCGCTGGTGGTGTCGGTATAGGTGTTGATGTCACCGTCGAACATCCGCCAACCGTTGTCCTCGGCGGTGCCGACACCCGGGAAGATGAGGCTGGAGGCAACCACCCAGCCACGCTGGACCTCCACCTTCTGCACGCGCGTGTTCCACAGCTGCAAGGACGACCCATCCGTCGTACCGACAATCGTCGCGCCGGTCTCGCCCGAAACCGTCGTGTAGTCGACCGCAAACCGCAGCGCCCGCCCGTAGGCCACGTCAGCAGGCAGTACGACGCTCGCCCTCCAGTGCTGACTGTCGGAGCTGGTCACCTGCGCGCCCACACCTTCGATGCGCGCGGCAACAGAACTCAGCGGCTCCGCTGCGGCCATCGTCAGCGTGACGGTGTCGCCGTTCTGAGCCAGCTTCGGATCGCTGTTGCTCGAAGCAATCGCCACCGAGTTCAGCGCCGTACTCATCTCCATCCGCTGGCCGTAGATCCGGAACTCACTGAAGCTGGACAGCCCCGGGTACGCCGGATCCGTCGGCACGCCGGGGTGGTCGACCTGGATCTTCAGGAACCGGAAACTCAAGGACTTGACCTCGTCCCGCACCGGGATCTTCTCCAGCTCGAACGCCCGGTCACTCGTGTTCGTGGTCTCCCGCGACGTCAGCAGCGTCCAGGTCGTCCCGTCGTTGGAGCCGTACACATTCGCGCCCTCGGAGCGGTTCGCGAAGTTGTACCGCGCCTGCAGCCCGAACGCGTCCGCCTTCACCCGGAAGCCGGCGCCGTAGTCGATGATGGCCGCCGCTCGCAGATCGCCCGAGAAGGTGTTGAAGTCACCGTCCAGCATGTTGCCCATGGCAACCTGCGACAGGGACGCCGACGTGGCCCGGCCCCAGTAGTCGAACGATCCGTCGTCCGGCATCGCCGGCGTGAGCTTCTCCAGCCCGGCGACAGCTGCCTGTACGGCGGCCAGCCGGCCGGCGAACGTCGCTGAGTCGGCCGAAAGATCCGCCTCAGCAGCAGCCCGCGCCGCAGCAACCGCAGCTGCGGAGGACTTCACGTACACAGTCTCAGGGTCGTACCCGGTAAGAGCTGCACTGATGGCGTCCGCGCGGTTGGCTGCAACCGTGACCGCGACCCGTAGCACCGACACCGTTGTACCGTCATCGGCCACGACAAAGGTGCCATGGTCGCCCGTCTGGCCTGCCGTCGGCGTCCACGTCAGGACACCCGTCTGCGGATCGAGGCCGGCTCCACTCGGCAGCGCCGTACCAGCTTCGTAGGACAACGACCCAGCGTCCGTTGCGGAAAGGTTCACCGACAGCGGCTCACCCGCGACCGCGACCAGCCGCGTGTCCGTGCCCCGCGAGAACACCGGAGGCGTGAGCTGGGTCTTGGCCTGCAAGTTGATCGCATCGATGTCCACGGCAACCTTCGGCGAACCGACGATCGTGTAGTACGCGAGCGACTCGCCACCCGCGCTGCCGCGGAGCTTACTGGTGTCCATGTCGTACGTGATGTACCGCCAAGCGCCACCTGTGTCCGGCACTGTCAGCGAGTAGTACGGCGCCTTCGACAACTCCTTGCGGATCTGCAAGGTCGCCGTTCCATTCGTCCGCACCAGCACACCCACCGGGCTGTAGCCGTTCCGGTTGTCGTACAGCAACGTCCGTACGGCGATCGTCGTACCAGACTTGCTCGCAATCATCCGGACGAAACCAGGACGCACCGAGGTCCCGCTCGTCATCGGGAGCGTCCGCGTCTCCGCCTGGATCAACGCATCCCGTTGCACCGGAAGAACCGTCCCAGCCACACTCGCCGGGAACGACAGCCAGGAGTCCGGGTTGTAGTCGGGGTTGCTGTTCCAATAGTTGTACGACGCCGTACCCCAGTAGAACTGTGCGGCCGAGTCCTGCCTCGTCGCGACCTCCGTGATACTCGGCGCGATCGCCGACATCACCGCCGCGCCGAGCTTGTCCTTGTACACGTGGTACAGCTCGTTGGTGGCATCGAAGATCCGGCCCCGGTACGCCTGCGACAGCACGCCACCCCGCCCGGTGGTGTCGATCCACGGGATGTCCTTGCCCAGCATGAACGCGAAGAACTGCTCCGACCCACGCAACAGGCGATAACCACCGAAGACCCACGGCGACACCGCGTTCCGCCTGGTGGAGACCGTGCCCAGCACCGGATCCAGCCGGGTGCCCTGGACGTCGATCACACGAGCGAGCTGGGTGAGCATCGACACGTCGTCCCACGCGTGCGCCTGGTCGCGACCCATCTCCTGGATCTGGACGAACGAACGCCCGTACGGGTTGGCCGGGTCGTCCTTCGCGATGACCGGCATCACCTTGACGAGCGCGCCGTTGGTGTGGTCGTCGGGGTTCGTGGAGTTGACCGCGAACCACTCGACCGCCTCGCGGTAGCGCGGCAGGTTGTCGGTGAAGACGTAGCCGGCCATCGCGCCGATGAGCGAGTAGCTGTGCTGGTTCATGAAGTTCCGGTTGCGGTACAGGAAGGTCTGCGTCATCGGCACGATCAGGTTGGCCGTGAGGTCGGCCGTGTCGGCGTCGTTCCAGTTCAGGTCGTAGCTGTCGCTGCCCGGGTTGACGCTCGAGTAGCGGATGATCTCCGCCGCCGCGAGCATCCGCATCAACGGCGGACCGCTGTGGATGTGCGCGTCCGGGTAGTAGGCGTACGCGTTCGGATCCATGTGGCTCCAGATCCGGATCAGTTTCAGGCTGTTCGCGCGGTACGCCGGATCACCGGTGATGATGTAGAGAATCGCCTGCGTGTAGGCGCGGAACGCGTCGTCGATGAACAGCGACTGCACACCCTGCGAGTTGAACGCACTGTTCGCCGGCCGATCCAGGACCGGGCCCTGATTCCTCGAGCTGAACGTCGTCGAGGCGTACTTCGTCGCAACCATCGCGGCGTAGTACGACGACCAAGGCTCGACGCCGGCCTGGACCTGAGACCGAGCACGCTCCAGCGAGTCGGCACTCACGGCGAGACCGGGGTGCACGAATCCGGCACTCGACGTCACTCGGTTCAGGGTCGGCGCGGGATAGGTCGTGTCCGCGGCCGCAGCCGGGACGACACTGAGGAGTGCGAACACGGCGGCCGGGAGCGTCACCAGCGCGGCCAGCCGGCGCCTGCCTGTCTCGAACATAGGCCAGAGCGTCACACCCCGGCTACGCTGGGGCAAGCGCTTGCCGTGGACGGAAAATTTCGGTCGCCGCGGTGCATGAGCTAACCTCGACAGAGCCGCGGGAGCTCACGCTGAAGTGGGCTGAGAGGGCGACTGACGAGGGCGTCGCCGACCGCTGAACCTGAATCGGGTAATTCCGGCGTAGGGAGGACGCGATGGCGTACGACGTATGGGTCAACGGCAAGGCGACGAGCATTCCGCCGAACCGATCCGTGGCCGACCTGGTCCGTCAGTACTCCGACCGGCAGACCGGGATCGCGGTGGCGGTCAACCAGTCGGTGCTGACCCGGGACGAGTGGGCCGGCACCATGCTCGCGGACGGCGATCGGGTCGAGATCGTCAGCGCGGTCCAGGGTGGCTGAGATGGACGATCCACTGGAGCTCGGCGGCCGGACCTACACCTCCCGGCTGATCATGGGCACCGGCGGTGCCGCGAACCTCGAGGTGATGACGGAGGCGTTGATTGCCTCTGGCACCCAACTCACCACGGTCGCGATGCGCCGGCTCGGCACCGGTCACGAGGGCTCGATCCTCGACGTACTCAAGCAGCACGGCATCGACGTACTGCCCAACACGGCCGGCTGCCACACGGCGGCCGAGGCTGTGCTGACCGCGAAGCTTGCCCGGGAAGCACTGGAAACGGACCTGATCAAGGTCGAGGTCGTGGCCGATGATCACCTGCTGATGCCGGATCCGGTCGAGTTGCTGGATGCCGTAGACGCGCTGGTGGCGGACGGGTTCACTGTGCTGCCGTACACCAACGACGATCCAATCCTGGCGCGCCGGCTCGAGCAGGCCGGGTGCGCGGCGGTGATGCCGCTGGCGGCTCCGATCGGCTCCGCCCTCGGCATCCGCAATCCGCACAACCTCGCCCTCATCACCGAGGCCGCGAACGTCCCGGTGATCGTCGACGCAGGCATCGGTACGGCGAGTGACGCGGCGCTGGCCATGGAGCTCGGCTGCGCCGCCGTCATGCTCGCCACCCCGGTCACCCGAGCCGAAAAGCCCGCCCTGATGGCAGCCGCCATGCGCGACGCGGTCACGGCCGGCCGCACCGCCCGACTGGCCGGCCGAGTCCCCCGCCGCTACCACTCAGCCCTGGCCTCGTCACCAGTGACCGGTTTGCCCAACTTCTAGGTCAGCTGCCCGAGAACGGCTGCACAGAAGGTGGAGTCGTCGGCGTGTGGGCCATGGAACCGGACCTCTTCGGAAAGCAGGATCCCGCCTGGCTGGCTGTCGCCGAGGGTGTCGAAGACACCCACTAGCTTCACCACGCCTCGGTCGCGGAGAAGGCGGTTACCGTCGGGGTCGGTGAGGGTGAACGTGCCGGCGTCCTGGGCCTCGAAGCGCCAGATGTCGCCAGAGATGTGGGTGGCGTGCTGCTCGAGGAAGACGCCGTTGCCGGTGATGATGAGCTGATTGCCGGTGGCCGGATAGGTGATGGTCTCGACGAACTGGTAGTTGTCGTGGGCAAGGAATGCCTGACCGTCCGAGTCCTTCACGGTGCGGAGCGTCACCACCCCGCTGAATTCGACCGTGCCGGTGATGGCGAGGCCACACAGGGTGTCGGTGAACGAGTCGGTGCCGGAGTACCGCGTGTGCTCGAGCGGCTTCGCCGCCTGGGCTACACCAGGTGTGAGCAAGCCGATCAGTACGGCGACCAGCAGCAGCAAACGTCGTGACATGGTGAAGTTCCCCCTTCGCTCGTGCTCCCCCAGAGCGATTCAGCTCACCGTAGGACGACGCCGACCGGGTTTACAACGGGGCAGCCAGGCGAGCGGCCAACTCCGCACCTTCGGGCAAGTCGATGGAACGGTCCAGTAGCAGTGCGGTCAGGGAGAGTGACAAATCCTGGTCGGGTTGCAGGGCCAGGGCGCTTTGCCAGGCCAGGGCCGGCCCGGCGCCGACGTAGTCGGTGGAGCGGAGGAGCCACGGGCACACTGCGTCGGATTGCACGAGGAGCAACGTGGTGACGGCGTCGCCGCGTTGCTGAACGAAGGCCAGCCAGCGGCTGAGGGAGCCGTAGGCGGCGTCGGTGCCTTCACCGGCTTCGCTCAGCACCACAGTGGTTTCGGCGGAGGGCAGTCGCCAGAAGATGCCGCCGTACCCGGCGCCGGGACGCCCTGCGGTGGCCGGGCTGTCGATGCGGATGGGACCGTAGCGGGCGGTGAGGACGCTGTTCCAGTCGAGGCGCCAACCGCCTTCGGCCAGTGAGCCGCTGAGCCGTCGCCGTTCCACCAGTTGCGGCTGGCCTTGTTCGTCGTACCAGGTGATGTCGTCGGTCAGCGAGTTGCCCGGGCCGTCGTCGACGGTGACACCGCGGCTGCGCTGCTGGCCGTGGTTCGTCAGCAATGTCGGACCGCGGCCGGGGAGGAACGTGCGACCACCCCAGTGCGACGTTCCGTTGACTCCGGCAACAGCCAGCGAGACACCGTAGTGATGCCGGTGGTCGACCGGGCTCACCTCGGTCAGCGGGTTCCCGCCCAGCGTGCGTACGGGATGCAGATAAGGCCGCGGCGAATGCACCTGCGGCATCCGGCGCCCGAACTCGTAATGCGCGAGCAGCCCCGACGAGGACCCCAGCACGAAGATGTCCCCCTGCTGCTGCCAGCGAACCGGCCCCAACCGCCCCCGCGGCGCATCCCCTTGCAACCGGGTCGCCCGCGGAACAGGTCCGGTGCTCGCCCGCAACGCCAGCCGCAGATCCGGTACGCCGTCGACCTCGCCCTCCGATCCGGCGATCTCGGCGTACAACACCCGCCAGGCCAATTCCCCCAACCCCTGTTGAGGAACGCGCACGGTCGTCAGCGACGGTACGGCGAACCGCGACAACCCGATGTCGTCCATCCCGGCCACCGACAGATCGGCCGGCACGGCGACGCCGACCTCGTTGAGCCGGGCCAGCAGCCCGAACGCGACCAGATCGTTGAACGCGACAACGGCCGTGACATGCGCTTCCAGCACCCGCTCGACTGCGGCGTACCCGTCCTCGATCGACGAACCGCACTCCAGCCGAACGATCTCCAGTCCGGGAATCTCGCGCTCGGCGATCTCCAGCGAGCGCAGGCGATCCGCGTTCGAGGCACTCCCGACCGGACCGGCCAGATACGCGAGCCGTCGATGCCCGAGGCCGACCAGATGGTCCACCACGATCCGCACCGCCCGGCCGAAGTCGATGCCGACGTTGGCGACGTCGGACGGTCCCTGGCGGTTGACCAGGATGACCGGCTTCACCTTCGGCAGCAGCTCGAGCAGGCGGTCCTCGGCCAGCCGCGGCGACACCATGATCAGCGCGTCACACCGGCGCCGGGCCTCCACCGCGATATCCGCCTCGGCCAGCGGGTCCTCGTCGGTCTCGGCGACCAGGACGCGGTAACCGGCCGCGGCCGAGGCGTTGGTGATACCGCGCATGATCTGCTGGAACAGCGGGTTGCCGAGGTCCGGGACCACCAGCGCGACCATGTTCGTCCGGCCGAGGGACAGGTTGCGGGCGAGGTCGCTGGGCCGGTAGTTCAGCCGGTCGGCGGCGGCCCGGACGCGTTCGGCGATGTCCGGCGCGACCGTGACGCGACCGTTCATCACCCGTGACACGGTCGCCCGCGACACCTCCGCCGCGCGGGCGACATCGGCGATCGTGATCGAGTCCTTCGGTGTCCTGCCCATCAATCCGTCTCTCGCTCGGTAACCCGGACCGGGCCGAACACGGCCCCGCCACCGTCCATCGTGCCTTGGGGCGCGGCAGCGAAGAGGCCCACCTCGGCCCCGATCCACCGCCCCTCCACAGCCTGGAAGGTCGTCGCGATCTCCACCCACTCACCGCCCACCCGATACGAGAACCGCACAACCGCATTCTCATCGACGTCAGCGGCCAATTCGACGTACGGCGTCTCCAGCGGGGCGTGGTGCAAGACGTCCTCATCGGGTGTGCCGCGCTCCCGCAGCACGAGGTCGACACCGGTCGGCGTGAGGTGGAGCCCGATCCACGCGTAGCTCTGACCGAGTACGACGAGACCCGCGCGCGTGCCCGGTCCGCCGCCGTCGAGCTGGACCGAGGTCTCGAACCGCCGTGAATGCCCAGGCAGCTGTTGACCGAGCACCTGCGGGAGATTCCGCAGGTCGCCGTCGTCGTCCGGGAGCACGGCCAACCGCAGTGAGCCGTCCTTCGGGGCGTCGTACCAGTCGGGGCGCGGGTTCGCCTGCCAGTGCCAGATCGGCGCCAACTCAGGCCCTTCGAAGGCGTCACTCCGCCCGGGTTCGCGCTGCTCACCGGTCGGTAGCGGATGCCGCAGTACCGGCTCTCCGCCGTTTCCGATGACCGGCCAGCCGTCCTGCCACGTCATCGGCTGCAGGTGTACGACGCGACCCGCCGGACCGCGATCTTGGAAGTGCAGGAACCAGTCCTCACCCTGCTGTGTATCGACCCACGCCCCCTGGTGCGGCCCGTTCACCGGCGTCGACCCCTGCGCCAGTACGACGCGACCCTCGTACGGCCCGTACGGCGACCGGGCCCGGAACGCGGACTGCCACCCGGTCGACACTCCACCGGCCGGCGCGAAGATCCAGTAGTACCCGTCCCGCTTGTAGAACTTCGGCCCCTCGAGCGTCGTGTACCCGGGCAACTCGTCCCCGTCGATGACCGTCCTCGCCGGCCCGATGACTCGATCGAGTGCCGGTGACACCTCGCGGACGGTCAGCCGGTTCTTGATCCCGGCCCGGCTCTTCGCCCAGCCGTGGACCAGATAGCAGCGCCCGTCGTCGTCCCACAACGGGCACGGGTCGATCAGACCGCGGCCGGCCAGCAGCAACCGCGGCTCCGACCAGGCGCCGGCGGGATCGGCGGCACTGAGCACGAAGATTCCGTGATCCGGATCGGGATAGACGATCCAGAACCGCCCGTCGTGGTGCCTGATGCTGGGCGCCCAGACACCGCTGCCGTGCCGCGGGATCCGGTAGTGCTCGACCGGCGGCACCTCCCGCAGGGCGTGGTTCACGAGCGTCCACGAGATCAGGTCGCGCGAGTGCAGCACCGGCAGCCCGGGCGCCCGGTTGAAGCTGGACGCGATCATCCAGTAGTCGTCGCCGACCCGGATCGCGTCCGGATCCGGCCAATCTGCGTCCAGCACCGGGTTGGCATACACAGGTGTCACCCTCCGATCGGGAAACCGCCTTCCGAACCCTATTGCGAGCCCGGTGCGTTGTGTTTTACAGCGTCGACTTCGGCGCGTTGGCGGCGGGCGGCGTGGTGGCCGTCGTACCGGTTGTGCTTGTCTTCGCGTATGTGCAGAAGTTCCTGGTGCAGGGCCTGTCGGCGGGTGCGGTGAAGGGTTGAGACCAAGCGCGTTGGGTGGATACGAGGACTGGCCGGGCTTCATCCGGGACGCCGCGCCGCTGACCGGGGACGAACTCACCACGAGTGTCGCCGGGCTGCTCGGCGTACCCGAACCCCCGCAGCCGCCGACCGTGCGGATTGTCGACGATTGGCAATCGGACGATGTGCACGGGAGCGTGCTCGAGTGGACCACGGGCTTCGGTCCGCCGACGCGCGCCTGGCTGCTGCGGCCACTTCACAACGACCCCGCGCCTGGTCTGCTCGGCCTGCATTGCCACGCGGGCGTGAAGTCGATCGGCGCGGAGCGGCTCGTCGAGACGCCCGAAGCCAGCGCCGGCGCGGCCCGACTTCGCCGCGACCTCTACGAGAATCGAGCCGTCGCGAACGAGCTGGCCCGCGCAGGTTTCGCGGTGCTGTGCCACGACACGTTCGCGTGGGGCTCGCGCCGCTTCGGCCTCGATCCGCTGCCATGGCGGCTGCGCGACGTGATGTCGACGTACGAGGCAGCCTGGCTGGCCGCGGATCACTCCCCGGCCGACGACGAGTGGTACGACGTCGCCGCCGGCCACCACGAGAACACGATCGCGAAGGCTGCCGGCCTGCTCGGTACGTCGTTCGCCGGGATGGTCGCGTACGACGACCTCATCGCGCTCAGCGTGTTACGCGAGCTCGACGGCGTGGACGCGGAACGGATCGGCGTCTTCGGCTTCTCCGGCGGCGGTGGCCGATCGGCGGCCCTCACCGCCCTCGATCCAGGCATCCAGGCGTCGGCGATCGGCTGCATGATGACCACGTTCGATTCGCTCATCCCGGCGTACTTCGACGCCCACTCCTGGCTGTTCACCACGCCCGGTCTGGCCCGTCACCTCGACCACCCGTCCCTCACCGCCGGCCGGGCGCGCCACCACCAGCTCGTCGTCTACGCCGAGGACGACAACCTGTTCCCACCCCAGGGCATGCTCGCCGCCGACCGCGAACTCACCGAACACTTCCACTACGGCCCCGGCACCTACCAAGCCCTCTTCCTCCCCGGCCCCCACCGCTTCGACCGCGAAATGCAGAACGCGGTCAAGGACTTCCTGTTGTCGTCGCTCGTACCGACGGACGGGTAGTAGTCGGCTCCACCTCCAACCGCCCATCCCGTCCCCCGCCTGAGCAGTCCGGTCAACGTCGTTCTGAGCCGCCTACTACCCGTTCTTAGGTCACCCAACTGACGGAATGCGGACCTCGAAGGTGGCGATGCCGACGATTCGGACGGTGCCGTGGTGGCGGTGGACGACTTCGGCGACGATCGCGAGGCCGAGGCCGCTCCCGCCGGTGTCGCGGGAGCGCGCCGGGTTGAGGCGGACGAAGCGGTCGAAGACGCGGGCTCGGTCCGCCGGCGGGATGCCGGGCCCGTCGTCGGAGATCGTGAGTACGACAGTGCCGTCCGACTCCCCGAGACCGAAGGCGATCCGGCTGCGGGCGTGCCGGGCGGCGTTGTCGGCGAGGTTGTGGATCATCCGGGCCAGCGCGGTCTCGTCACCCAGTACCTGGCCGGCCGAGACCGCCGAGGTGTCGATGGTGAGCTCTGTTGCCATACGCAACCGTTCGGCCTCGGCGAACACCAGGTCGTCCAGGTCAACCGGCGTACCCGGCGGTTCGCTGTGGTCCTCGTCGGAACGAGCCAGCAGCAAGAGGTCGTCGACGAGGTGCTGCATCCGCAAATCCTCGGCGAGGACAGTCGTTGCCAGCTCATCCACGGACGTGCTGGCCGGATGCGCCTGCGCGACCTCGGCGTGCTGACGGATAGCCGCGATCGGCGAGCGCAGTTCGTGCGACGCGTCGGAAACGAACCGCTGCCGGCTCTCATGCGAACGCTGCAACCGGTCGAGCATCCGGTTCATCGTCCGCGCCAGCAGGCCGATCTCGTCCTCGCGTACGGCGGGAACCCGGCGATGCAACTCGGTCGCGGTGATCTCGTCCACCTCACGCCGGATCGCGGTCACCGGCGCCAGCACCCGCCCGGTGACGATCCAGGTCACCCCGCCGACGATCAGCATCATCACCGGCACGCCGACCACCAGCACCCGGCTGACGAACCGGGTCGAGTCGAGTACGTCGACCAGCGGCCGCCCCACCACCACTTCGCCACCCGACTCCACCGAGGCCGCCGCGAACACGAAATCCTCCGTGTATCCAGCAGGTTCGACCGAGACACACCCGCCGCCGGGAGAGGCGAGCCGACGTTCACCGGGAGCACCCACCACAGCCCCGGACCGATCGAGGAACTGCACCAGCTCGGCACCAGCTGGCTGTTGCGCGGTCGCCCCCGAAGCGGCGACGGCCGACGCGAGCTGTGACGCGCGTTGCCGGGCGTCAGCGCAGACCTGGTCGGTGAGGACGGAGCCGAGGAGTGCGACCAGCACCAGCGCGCCGGTGACCAACGCCAGGCCGACCACCACTACCGCCGCCAGGGTTACCCGTACGCGCACGACGCCGCCTCCCTCACACCTCGGCCAACCGGTAGCCGGCACCTCGCAAGGTGGTGATGGACTTGTCGCCCAGTTTCGTTCGGAGGCGGCGGATGTAGACCTCGACAATGTTCGGATCGCCCTCGAAGTCGTAGTCCCAGACGTGATCGAGGATGGTCCGCTTCGACACCACCTGACCCCGCCGCCGGATCAGGAACTCCAGCAACGACAGCTCGCGCGTCGTCAGCACCAACTCGTTCTCACCACACCAAGCACGCCGAGCCGCCGGATCCAGTCGGAGCTCACCGGCTTCCAGTACGGCCGGTCGTTCAGCCGCTCCCCGTCGTACCAAGGCCCTCAATCGCGCGATCAGGACGGCGTACGCGAACGGCTTGGTCAGGTAGTCGTCGGCGCCGAGGTCGAGCGCCCGGACCTGGTCGGTGTCGGCATCTCTTGCCGTGAGCATCAGAATCGGCGTCCAGACCCGCTCGGCCCGCAGCGTCGCGCAGATCTCGAACCCGTCGATCTCCGGCAGCATCAGATCCAGCAGGACGACGTCGTACCCGTGCTCGCGGGCGAGCCACAACCCGTCCGTCCCGGTCAGCGCGACGTCGACGGCGTACCCCTCCGCCTCCAGCCCGCTGCGCAGACCGCCGGCCAGCCGGGGCTCGTCCTCCACCACCAGTGCCCGCATCAGCCACCTCCAGGCCGATCGTCTTCCATTGTGGCTGAATCCGGGCTGAATGCACCGTTCAGCGAGCATTCAGCACCGCGGTCCTACCGTCAGCCGCATGGCAACCATCGAGGCGATCTCCCTCAGCAAGAGGTACGGCGCGCGCAACGCCCTCGACGGACTCACCTTCGCCGCGGACGCCGGCGACGTGATCGGCCTGCTCGGCCCCAACGGCGCCGGCAAGACGACCACGATCCGCCTGCTCACCACGATCCTCGAACCCACCGGCGGAACCTTCACCGTGACCGGCATCCCGGCCGATCAGCCGGATCGGATCAGGCAACGCATCGGCGTCCTACCGGAGAGTGCGGGCTATCCGGCCCGGCAGACCGCCCACGAGTACCTCGTCTAC
Source organism: Kribbella sp. CCNWLW201 (assembly GCF_037203805.1). Taxonomy (NCBI): domain Bacteria; kingdom Bacillati; phylum Actinomycetota; class Actinomycetes; order Propionibacteriales; family Kribbellaceae; genus Kribbella; species Kribbella sp. CCNWLW201. The sequence goes on from NZ_JBBCBQ010000001.1 coordinate 87,769, forward strand.
GCAGCACGGTTGTTCGGCCAGAGCCGCCGCAGTGCACGCACGGTCGCCGATCGGTTGCTCACCGACGTCGGCCTCGGCGACCGAGCCGGTGCGCGGATCTCGTCGTACAGCCGGGGGATGAAGCAACGGCTCGGGATCGCCCGGGCGTTGATCAACGATCCGGCAGTCGTGTTCCTCGACGAACCGACGCTCGGCCTCGACCCGGCCGGCCAGCGCGAGATCCTCGCCACCATCGCAGAGATCAGCCGAGGGGCCACCGTGGTGCTGTCGACGCACACGCTGACCGAGGTCGAGCAGGTCTGCAACCGGGTGCTCATCCTCGATCACGGCAGGCTCCGCGCGGACGGATCGCTGGCCGAGGTCGTCGGTGCGGGCAGTTTGAGCGATGCGTTCCGCAGCCTCACGGAGGAGGCCGGTCATGACTAGGAGTCGCTGGGAGGTCGTCGCCGAGCAGGAATGCCGGGACCTGTGGATCGGTGGGCGCGGGCCGGTGCTGGTGTTCGGGTTCAGCGTTTTGCTCAGCGCGATGACCTACCTGGCCGCGACCAACCGCGCGATGAACTTCCTCGAGCAGCGCGAGGCCGTCAACCTGACGGTCCAGGTGGGGCTGGCGGTCGGCGTACTGCTCACGGTCGTGGTCAGCGCGGACGCGATCAGCGGTGAACGCGAACGCGGGACCTTCGAAGGCCTCCTGCTCACGCCCGTGTCGCGCCGCGCGATCGTCGTCGGGAAACTCGCGGCCGCGTCGACCATGTGGCTGGCCTGCTTCGTCGTCACGCTCCCCTACCTGTGGGTCCTCGGACGCGGGGTGGCCGGCGCCGGTCCGGCAACCCTCCTTGCACTGACCGTCGGCACCTTGGTCGCGACCGGTCTCGGCGGCATCGGCATGCTCATCAGCGCGGCCACGAATTCGAACAAGACCAGCCTGGCGTGCGGTTTGCTGCTGCTTCTCGTGCTGTTCGCCCCGACGCAGCTCCCGGCGCTGCCGAAGACCGGTGTCGGCGAGGTGATCACCCGCGTCAATCCGATCGGGTCGGCGCTGCACTACATCTCCCAGATCCTCGTGAGCCGGCGCGGCTGGACCCACGACCTCAGCTACCTGGCCTCCCCGGTGGTCATCGCTCTGGTCGTCACCGGTGTCCTGGTCGTGGCCGGTCCACGACTCGTTCGACTGACTGCGGGGTTGCGATGAACACGCTGAGCCTGCTCGCGCTGCTGCTTGCGGGGCCTGATCCGACGATCACCATGAGCCAGGACGAGCTCACCGCTGTCATCGGGCAGACGCTCACGGTCGAGTCAGTCGTGTCCGGCCCGGCGATCGCCCATCTCAACGTGGTGAGCCTCGACGGGATATACGTCGATCTGGAGGATTGGTCGCAAGACGTCACGCGCGCGGTTCCGGCTGAGGAAACCTCACTGGACTGGGAGTTCCAGGCGGTCAACCCCGGTCGCTTCGCGGTGTACGTCGTACTGATCCCGCAGAACGGACCTCTCGTCGCCGGCCCACCTGTCCACGTCACCGTGTCCCGCCGCGAAACCCTCGACACCGGCGGCGCCTTGCCGGTTGCGATCGCGGTTCCGACGTTACTCGGTACCGCTGTCCTGATCGGTCGGGTAAAGATGGGGCGACGACTCTCTGGGAGGAACTCTTGAGCAAGCTCTCGCATCCGCGGCCTGACAGTGTTGCTCCGGGCAATGGGTACAGCCATGTGGTGACCGGGCCGGGGCAATGGGTGGCGATCGCCGGGCAGGTGGCGTTGGATGCTGATGGCAACTTTGTGGGGGTCGGGGATCCGGCCGCGCAGGCGCGGCAGGTGTTCGCCAACCTGGATGCCTGTCTGAAAGCAGCCGGGGCAACGTTCGCCGACGTGGTGAAGCTGAACTTCTACGTCACCGACATCGCTTACCTGCCGTCCATCCGGACAGCACGCGACGAGTACGTCGACACCGCGAACCCACCTGCCAGCACAGCGGTCCAAGTCTCCGCCTTGTTCAGCCCCGACGCCCTCCTCGAGGTGGAGGCCTACGCAGTCGTCTGACGAGGGCTTTACCCGGCACCGCGGCCGAGCACACACTGGCTGCGGGGGGCGATGTGATGGCAGTCGAGGCGGGGCGGGCGGCGTACGACGAACGCGCCTGGGCGGAGGCCCATCGTCTGCTCGCCGACGCCGTAGAACCTGAGGACCTCGAGCGGCTCGCGGTCGCGGCGCATCTGATCGGGCGGGACGAGGACAGTGCCCGCGCCTGGGAAGCCGCCGCGACCGCGTGGTGGGCCGACGGCGATGTGCACCGGGCTGCCGCGTGCGCGTTCTGGCTGGCGATCGACCTGCTTTTGCACGGGCAGCACGCCAGGTCGACGGGATGGATGTCGAGAACCCGACGGATCCTCGACGAATCGCCCACGGAAGGAATCGGTCCGGGATTGCTGGCCGCACACGCCGGCTTGCTGGACTACATCACCGGCGACGATGCCGGCGCATTCATCGCCTTCACCCGGGCCGTCGAGATCGGTCGCCGCTTCGACTCCGCGAATCTCCTCGTGTTCGCCCAGGTGGGTTTGGGCGAGACACTGGTCCGGTTGGGCGATGTTGCCGAGGGCATCGGCGTACTCGACGAGGCGATCCTGACCGTGAGCGCGGCGGACGTGTCACCCATGAACATCGGGCTGGCGTACTGCGCGGGGTTGAGTGTCTGTCAGGAGGTGCTCGATCTCGGCCGGGCCCGCGAGTGGACCCAGGCGCTGAGCCAGTGGTGCGAGACGCAGCCGGATCTGGTGCCGTACGGCGGCCAGTGCCTGGTGCATCGGTCGCAGGTCATGCAGGTCGACGGTGCTTGGGACGACGCGATCGAGGCCGCGCGGTTCGCCCAGATCCGGATGGCCGGGCATCCGGCCGAGGGTGAGGCGCACTATCAGGCAGGCGAACTGCTCAGGCTCCGCGGCGAGTTCCCCGAGGCCGAGCGTGCCTACCTGCAGGCGAGCCGGAAGGGCCGCGATCCCCAGCCGGGCTTGGCCCTGCTCCGCCTGGCGGGCGGGCAGACCAAGGCAGCTCTGGTGGCTCTGGACCGCACGCTGGACGAAACCTCCGACGATTGCCGACGAGCCACCCTGCTCGCCGCCTCCGTCGAGGTGCTGCTGCGGATCCCCGACCTGCCGCGCGCACTCGCCCAGGCGCGCGAACTCCAGGCCATCGCAACCAAACACCAGTCAGCCGTACTACGAGCCCGGGCCGCGCAGTCGCTCGGATCGGTACTGCTGGCCGACGGAGACGCAGCGGCCGCGCTGGTGCTGCTGCGTCAGGCGTGTGTGCGCTGGCGTGACCTCGAGGCGCCGTACGACGTGGCACGCGTCCGGGAGCTGATCGGGGTGGCCTGCGCCGCTCTGGGCGACGAGGAGACTGCCCGGCTCGAACGGGAGGCCGCGGTTGCCGCCTACACCGGCCTCGGCGCACGGCCCGACCTCGAGCGCCTCTCGACCCGGCCGAGCACGGTGGCGGGACTGACCACCCGGGAGGTCGAGATCCTTGCGCTCGTCGCGGCCGGGCGGACGAACCGCCAGATCGCCACGCACCTGGTCCTCAGCGAGCACACGGTCCGCCGGCACGTGCAGAACATCTTCGCCAAGACCGGCGTCTCAACCCGCTCGGCGGCCACCGCCTTCGCCTTCGAGCACCACCTCGCCTGACTGGTACGGATGGACCAATCCCGGTCTGGAGTTGGCTGATTCGTACGACGCGGCCGGCGCCGGCCGCCTCCTAGCGTGAACTCAGGAGGTGAGGACCATGCGCTATCGACTGTTCGGTCCGAGCGGCATGAGGGTGTCCGAGATCTGCCTCGGCACGATGAGCTTCGGCGACGTCTGGGGCTTCGGGGCCGACGAGAAGGAGAGCCACCGGATCCTGGACACGTTCGCGGAAGAGGGTGGCAACTTCGTCGACACCGCGAACAAGTACCACGAGGGCCAGACCGAGGAGATCCTCGGCCGCTACCTCGCGACCAGCCGGGATCACTGGGTGGTCGGGACGAAGTACTCGCTCGCCATGCGCTCCGGCGACCCCAACGCGGCCGGGAACTCGCGCAAGAACCTGCGCCAATCGGTCGAGGCCAGCCTGCGCCGGCTCGGCACCGACTACCTCGACATCCTTTGGGTGCACGCGTGGGACCACACCTGCGCGGTCGACGAGGTGCTGCGCGCCCTCGACGACCTCGTCCACGCCGGAACGGTGCTCGCGACCGGATTCTCGGACGGCCCCGCGTGGGTCGTCGCCCAGGCGAACGCGGCCGCGTCGGTGCGCGGCTGGACCGGGTTCTCCGGACTGCAGTTCCCTTGCAGCCTGCTCGACCGTACCGCCGAACCCGAGGTGATCACGTACGCCGACACCGAGCGACTCCCGTTCCTCGCCTGGGCACCGACCGCTGCCGGCGTACTCACCGGCAAGTACACCCGTCCTGGCGGCGGCGAATCGCTCAGGCGTACGGCGAACGAGGAGCAACTCACCGATCACAACCTCGCCATCGCCCGCGTGGTCGACGAGGTCGCCGACGAGCTCGGCGTCGCCTCGTCCCAGGTGGCTCTCGCCTGGTTGCGCCAACGCCACGCCGGCCTCATCCCGATCATCGGCGCCCGGACCGTCGAGCAGATCGAGGAGACCCTTGGCTGCACCGATGTCACTCTGCCTGCCGAGCACCAGGAGCGTCTGACCGAGGCGAGCGACATCACGTATCCGTCGCCGTACTCCCTGCTTCGCTCGTCGAACGGCCAAGCCCTCTACGGCAACCTCGAGCCGCTCATCGACCTGCCGTCAACAGCGCCTCTCCGCTGGGCCTAGCGCAGCAGATCCACTGCGACCCGGGCGGCTTCCCCGATCGCCGCGTCGACGCGGGGTTGGCGGAAGTCGCCGCGGGCGGCGAGGGTGAAGACGGCGATCGCGAAGGCCGCTCCGCCGGGCAGGGTGACCACGCCGACCTCATGCCGGAGCGCGCCGAAGGTCCCGGTCTTGCCGGCGACGCGTACGCCGTCGTGCGGGAAGCCGGACGCCATCCGGTGCTGGAAGATCTGCCGATGCATCGTCGCCTTCACGAACTCGGTCTGCTCGGCCGACAACAGCTCCCCCGCCCACAACCGCCGGAGCAACAATGTCAGGTCGCGCGGACTGCTTGCCGACGCATTCGCCGCCTCATACACACCCGCCGGATCAGTCCGGTCGTTGTCAGCCAGTACGGCGAGCGCCGCATCCGGATCGTCGAGCCCGGTACGCCGCTGCAGATCACGCAGGTGAGCCGCAGTCCCCCGCCGTACCCAGGTCCGTTGCAACCCGAACGACTCCAGCAGCTCCGCCAGCCGTCGGATCCCGACCAGATCCAGCAACGCATCGGCCGACGCGTTGTCCGACACCGTCATCATCGACACCGCCAGGTCCCGCAGCGACATCGTCACCGGGTCCGCCAACGCCGACAGCCCGGTCGGCCCGGCCGTTCGCTCGGACGGATCCAGCGTCAGCTGCTGCCTGGGATCGATCTCCCCGAGATCCACCAGCCGGCAGAACCCAGCAAGTAACGGAAGCTTGTACACCGACGCCATCGGTACGACGCCATCCGCGTCCACCTCGACCGTCGACTCAGGCGAGTCCAGCGCGACCGCGTGCAGCCAACCGCGCACGCCCGCATCCTCGAAGACCGCCCGGATCCGCGCGCTCACGACACCACCAAAGCGTCCGTCAGCTGCGCCATCACATCAGCCGGCCGCAGGAACGGCGTACGGGTCCTGGACCACACGAGCCGCAACCGCACCGGCAGAGGATTGTCGACGATCCGATGCCGGCCGACCCCCGGCGCCGTCAGCGAAGGATCGGCCGTCACCACGATCGCCTGCCCCGCGGCCGTCATCGCCAACCCGGCCCGCTCATCGGTCACCACGACCGTGCCGCCGTCGGGCCGATGCAACGCCAACGTGTCCAGGAACAGATCGCGAGCCGCCGGTGCCTCGGCTCGCGGCCGTACGGCGACCGGCAGCCCACCCAACTGCCGCAACTTCACCTCGTCACCGTCATCCGGCACGACCGACGTCGGCACCAGCGCCCACGTCGGCAACAAGCTGACCGGACCAGCCTCGAGCCCGTCCAGTACGGCGGGATGCAGTACGACGGCCAACGTCAGCCGACCCGCGGACACCTGACCGACGAGCGAACTGGTCGGCGCGGACACCACGGTCACCCGGCTGCCCGGGATCGCCGCACCACACGCAGCGGCCACCGCGGCACCGGCCGAGGGCGGAACCTCCGGCGCGAGCCCGAGCCGGATCTCCGGCCCTTCCGGATCACGCGCGACCGCGGCCTGGTGCAGCTCCTCGATCGAGCTCAACGCACGCCGCGCGTACGGCAGCAACGCCGCACCGGCCGACGTCAGCTCGACCCGGCCCTGCCCACGCTCGAACAGCTTGGCCCCGACCAGAGCCTCCAGCCGGCGGAGCCCCTGGGACAGCGGCGGCTGGGTGATGCCGACCACCCGCGCCGCATCGCCGAAGTGCTGCTCCTCGGCCAGCGCGATGAAGATCTGCAGATGCCGCTCAGTCAGCATGACCCAGCTGACCTGCGGTTATATGTCCAGGCAATCGGAGCATGCGCAAGAGCATATTCGACATCCCCAAGCTCACTCGCCTTGACTGCAGACCCAGGTACGGCGAGAGGAGACAGCGTGAAGGTGAGTCGTAGAGGGATCATCACGGGCGCGGCGGCGGCCGGTGCCGCCGGAGTGATCGGAGTGGCCACGCGCGGAGAGGCGGCAACGGCTGAGATGGCGACGACTGAGACGGCGGCACACCAGGAGGGGCAGGTGGAGCTCACCTGGTTGGGGACGCATGCGTGGCAGATCCGGTCGGGTAGGAGCGTCGTACTCACGGATCCCTGGATCACCCGGTTCAAGACCGGCACGTTCACGCCCGAGGGATCGGATCCCAAGACCAAGCTGGTGATCAAGCCGGACGTGATCGACCGCTACATCTCCACCGCCGACGCGATCCTCGTGCACCACGGGCACTACGACCACATGGCGGACGTACCGTACGTCGCGAAGAAGACGCAGGCGACTGTGCTCTGCACCGAGTCCCACGCCAACATGCTCCGGGCGATGCGAACGCCGACCGACCTGCTCTCACCTGTGCGCGGCGGCGAGTACCTGCCGTTCGAGGGCTTCACCATCGAGGTCTTCCCGTCGCTCCACTCCTGCGGCGGACGGCATCACACTTACGCCTACCCCGGCTACCGGCTCGACGGCGTGCCGCCGCGGCCGCGCGTGATCGAGGATCTGGTCGAGGGCGGCACCCTCGCCTACGTGCTCACCATCGGCGGCGTCCGGATCCTCAGTCTGAGTACGGCGAACTTCGATCCGAACGCGCTGCGCGACCTGCAGGTGGACGTCGTCTTCGCGGCCCCCGGCGGCGAGCCCGGAATTACCGACCGCCTGCTGCGCACGATCAAGCCGGTGAAGAAAGTGATCGCCACCCACTGGGATGACTTCGACCTGCCCTTGGACCAGCCAGGCGTTCCCTGGACCGACCTCACGAAGCTCCGCACCTCGGTCGAGACCGCCGGCGCGGAGCTCGTCGTCCTGGATCACCTGGAAAAGCTCACGGTTTGACGCGGTAGTGGTACTGCGAGACGGTCCGGAACCCGAGCCGGTCGTACAGGGCCCGGGCCGGCTCGTTGGCCGCGACCACCTGGAGCCAGACGTAGCGCGCCCCCAAGGTCATTGCCTTCTGCAACAACCCGCGGATGATCGCGAGCGCGAGTCCCTGCCGGCGGAAGCGCTCGTCGACGCCGAGGCAGTACAGTCCGGCCCAGTCGTCGACCAGCGCGAGCCGGCCGATCGCCTTGATCGGAGTACCGGACGGGACCACGGCGTACAAGGCACGTCCGCGGTTGAGGATCTGCCGGGCGGCCGCCTGCTCGGCCGGTCCGCCGCGCCCGTCGACGGCCCACCAGAAATCCATCCAGTCGTCGTCAGGCACCGAGGAAATATTCAGGTCCACCGGCAGGTCGGGTAACCGGTCGAGGACGGCGGCCACCTCGGCACACTGCACCAGTGTCGGCGTCCGCACCTGGTAGCCGCGTGCCTCGAGTCGAGCGTCCAGGTCGGTCGGTTGCGCTGCCGGACCGACCTGGAACGATGGGGTGATGCGGTGCGCCCGGTACAGGTTTTCCACGTAATCCAAGGCCCTGTCGAGGTCGAACGGGGCACTGGCGGGCAGCACGGAGTTCGCTCGCATGGTGACGCCACCGTTACGGCGGACGACCCAGCCGTCCAGTTCGGTCTTGGCCTCCGCGGGCCAGCCCTGGTTCATCAGACTGTCGATGCGAGCTGCACTGATCACTCCACCCAGCGTAGAACCAACCGAATCAACTTGCAATAGAATGGATGATTATTCATTCAGACCGGATACCGCGTCCGCGAGTACGTCGATGCCCTCGGCAACAGCCTTCGCGGTCAGGCCGCCGTACCCGAACACCAGCCCGGCCGGCCCGTGCCCGGCCATCCAGTACGGCGCCAGCCCGTAGACCCCGAGCCCACGTTCCAGCGCGGCCGCGCTCACCGCGCTCTCCGACATCCCCGGCGGCAGCCAGGTCATCACGTGCAGACCGGCCGACACCCCGACCGGAACGAGCTCCGGCAGCCGCGCCGCCAGCCGGTCGACCAACGTGTCCCGGAGCAGCCGGTACCGCGGCCGCATCCGCCGCAGATGCCGGTCGAACTCCCCTCGTGCCACGAAGTCCGCGAACGCCAACTGCTCCAGCACCGGCGACCCGCGATCGTCCATCAGCTTCGCCTCGGACATCGACTCGACCAGCCGGGCCGGCAGGATCAGCCACCCGAGCCGCAGCCCCGGCGCCAACGTCTTGCTCGCGGTCCCGGCGTACGCCACCCGATCCGGCGCCAGACCCTGCATCGCCCCGATCGGCTCCCGGTCGTACCGGTACTCCGCGTCGTAGTCGTCCTCGATGATCAGCGCATCCCGCCGTACCGCCCACGCGACCAGCGCGGCTCGGGTCTCCGCCGACGCCACCGCACCGGTCGGGAACTGATGCGCAGCAGTCACCAGTACGACGTCCGCCCCGGACTGCTCGAGGACGTCGACATCGATCCCCGTCTCCAGCACCGGTACGCCGACCACCTCGAGCCCGGCGGCCGCAGCCACGTCGCGCAACTCGTTGTCGGACGGATCCTCGACCGCGAGACGCTGATAGCCGTGTCGGGCCAGGACCTGCAGAAGCAACCGCGATCCCTGGGCGAAGCCGTTGCAGATCAGCATGTTCTCGGGTCTGGCCGCCGTACCGCGGACTCGATTCAGGTAGTCGGACAAAGCGTGCCGTAGTTCGAGAGCGCCGCGGCCGTCGAGGTAGGCGAAGCTGAGGTGCGGAGTCTCGTTCAGCACCTTCTTGATCGATCGCAGCCAGGCGGCGCGCGGGAACTGGGAGACGTCCGGTCTGCTGTACTTGAAGTCGATCCGGGGCGGACCGCTGACCGGCGCCGCGATCGTCGACGCCTCGATCACGGCGATGTCCGCGACCTGGGTGTAGCCGCCGCCCCGGCTGACCAGGTACCCCTCGGCCACCAGTTGCTGGTACGCCTCGACCACGACGCCGCGGGACAGCCCGAGGTCCTGGGCCAGCGCGCGGGTCGACGGCATCACCGTGTCGGCGCGCATCAGGCCCTGCCGGATCCGGTCCCGGATCGCCTTCTCCAACTGCTGGTGCAGCGGTACGCCGCCGTCCCGCCGGAGCTCGACCAGCAGCTCGGCGGCGCCGGAACTGGTCCTGTTTCGGCTCACGCAACTGGACCTTATCGGAGTACCGCTGCGCTGTCAGGGTGGTGGAGAGCCCAACAAGGAGGGGAACCATGAACGAGCTGCTGCAGGCCGGCGACGCCGGTTACGACGAGGCCCGGAGCGTGTGGAACGCGATGGTCGACCGCTACCCGGCCGCGATCGCGCGCTGCCACGACACCGCCGACGTCGTCGCCGCGGTCCGGTACGCCCGGGAGGCCGGTCTGGAGATCGGCGTCCGCTGCGGCGGCCACAGCATCGCCGGCCACGCGGTCCCGGACGGCGGTCTGATGATCGACCTGACCCCGATGAACGCGGTCCGGGTCGATCCGGACCGGCAGTTGGCCTGGGTCCAGGGCGGCGCGTTGCTGGGCGAGCTGGACAAGGCCGCGCAGCAGTTCGGTCTGGCGACGACCGCGGGCAATGTCTCGCACACCGGGGTCGGCGGGCTGACGCTCGGCGGCGGGATGGGCTGGCTGGCCCGGCAGTTCGGGCTGGCGTGCGACAACGTGGCGTCGTACGAGCTGGTCACCGCGGACGGCGACGTAGTTCGCGCGAGCGCCGCCGAGAACCCCGAGCTGTTCTGGGGACTGCGCGGCGGTGGCGGCAACTTCGGGATCGTCACGTCGTTCGAGTTCCGGCTGCACCAGATCGGCACCCGGGCACTGGTTGCCGAGTTCACCTATCCGTCGTCGGCGGGGTTCGACGTACTGCGGACTTGGCGCGAGCTCAACACCACCGCACCCCGGCAGGCGACGTTCACCGCGAGCATCACGCCCGATGGCGTCACCGTCGGGTACGTGTGGATCGGCGACGGCGGCTTCGAGTTGCTGGATGCCTTCCGGGCAATGGGTCCCGTTGACGAGTACGTCGAAGAGATGCCGTACCTGACGCTGCAGAGCCGCGACGACAACGTGCAGGGTCACCGCTACCGCCGCTACTGGAAGGGCCACTACTTCAAGGCGCTCCCGGACGACGCGATCCGCGCGCTGCTGCACACCCCGGGTGTGTCCGCGAGCCTGCAGGCGTACGGCGGTGCGATCGCCGACGTACCCGATGACGACGCGGCCTTCAGCCACCGGGACACGCTGTTCGAGTTCGTCACCGCGACCCGCTGGGAGGACCCGGCCGAGGACGCGGCCCGGATCGCCCAGCTGCGCGAGTACGCCGCAAACCTGGCGCCGTACGCGAACGGTGCCTACCTCAACACCCTCAACGGCGACTCGATCAACCGCGCCTTCCCGCCCGCCAAGCTGACCCGGCTGACCGCACTCAAGACGGCGTACGACCCGCAGAACGTCTTCCACCTGAACCAGAACATCCACCCCGGCGAGCCGGCCACCACGAGCGCGGCATGATGGAGGGGTGACGACCGATCTGACTCCTGAACTGGCGGCGACGATCGAGGAGGCGTTCGCCCGGCGGGACCGGTCGAACATGCAGCCCACGATCGACTTCTTCGAGAACCTGCTGGCCGAGCACCCGGACAATCCCTATGTGCTGTACGAGGTCGGCGGTTCGTACGACACCGACGGCCAGGAGGAGAAGGCGATCGGGTACTACGAACGCGCCCTGCCCGGCCTGACCGGCGAGATCCGGCGCAAGTGCCTCCTCCAGTACGGCAGCACGCTGCGGAACCTGGACCGCTTCGACGAGTCCCTCGCGGTCTTCAAAGCGGCCTGCGCCGAGTTCCCCGAGTCGGACTCGCTGCGGGTGTTCAAGTCGCTCACCCTGCATGCGGCCGGCGACAAGGACAAGGCGCTCGCCACGCTCCTCCTGGTCATCGCCGACCGCCTCAGGACTCCCGAGATCAAGCGCTACGAAGCGGCCATCCGCGGCAACGCCGACTACCTCGCCAACCTCTGACGATCAGCAAGCACAGGCGATACCGCGCGGTGCGGTGAGCGGGTCGGCCGGGCGACGTTCGATCCCGTCGGCGGTCTCCACCGGCAGACCCTCGCGGGCCCAGTACTCGAAGCCGCCGATCATTTCCTTGACCGGATAACCGAGCTTGGCGAACTCCAGCGCGGCCTTCGTCGCACCGTTGCAGCCCGGACCCCAGCAGTACGTCACCACCGTCGTCCCCTCAGGTACGACGGACGCCGCGCGGGCCGCGATCTCACGGGTCGGCAGGTGGACCGCGCCGGGCACGTGACCCTGGTCCCAGCTCTCCTGGCTGCGGCTGTCCACCAGCATCCATCCGGTCACCCCGGCACCGATGTCCGCGGCCACATCCGACACGTCGGCCTCGAAGGACAGCCGGCCGGCGAAGTGCGCGACGGCCGCGTCGCGCTCGGCGGCGGGCGTCTGCAGAACAGCCGAAGTGTGCAGGTCAACGGTCATTCGAGGCTCCTTGTCGATCAGCGGAGCCACCAGCCTCGGGGATCGGCCGATCCAGCAACAGTGGCAGAAATGACGTAGTACCACAAAATACAGTCAGCGACTGATCCTGGCCCGTGCCCGGGCCACCTTGATCGCGGTCTTCAGTGTCTCGACGTCGTACGCACCGTAGTGGCGCTGCCCGTTGATGAAGAACGTCGGCGTGCCGGACACGCCGCTCAGATCGGCCGACTCCACATCCTGCGCGACCCGCGCCGCGGCCACATGCCGCTTCACGTCGTCGTGCAGCCGGTCCTGATCCAGCCCGAGCTCCTCGGCGTACCTGAGCAGATCCTTGGGCTGCAGGTTCTCCTGGTTCGCGAGCAGCAGATCGTGCATCTCCCAGAACGCGCCCTGCGCAGCCGCCGCCTCGGACACCTCTGCCGCGATCTGCGCCCGCGGGTGTACGTCGCTCAGCGGCAGATGGCGCCACACGTACCTGAGGTCATCGTCGTGCAGCAGATCCCGTACGACGGTCTCCGCCATCCCGCAGTACGGGCACTCGAAATCGCCGTACTCCACCAACGTCACCGACGCCGACTCCGGACCGCGGATGTGATCCCGCTCCGGATCGACCGGATCGATCAGGTCCACCAACTGCTCCGCGTCACCGAGCAGGGCCAGCGCCTTCTTCGGCGGGGACAGCAGCTTGGCCGCGCGGAACACCAGCCAGGTCAGGGCCGACGCCACCACGACCGCCGACAGCAGCCCGAGCTTGGCCTCCGCGAGCGCCGGTCCCTCGAAGGCGATCGTTGCTATCAGCAAGGACACCGTGAACCCGATGCCGGCGATCGTGCCGCTGCCGATCACCGCCGCCCAGCCGACCTGCGGCCGGTAACGCCCACTGGAGAAACGGGTCAGCAGCCAGGAGACGACCGTCACCGCGACCGGTTTGCCGACCACGTACCCGACCAGGATGCCGAGCGTGATCGGCGCCGTGTACGCCTGGCCGAGGAAGTCCAGGTCGATCGGGATACCGGCGTTCGCGAGGCCGAACAACGGGACGATCAGATAACTGGTCCACGGGTGGTAGAGGTACTGCAGCCGCTCGTTCGGCGAGATCGTCGCGGTCAGCCCGACGGTCGCGGACCGGGCCAACTCGGGCGTCGGCTGCTCACGGAACAGCCGGAACAGCCCGGTCGCCTGCTCGAGCTCCTCCCGACCAGGTGAGTACGCCGACGCCGTCAGACCGATCGCGAGCCCGGCAACGACGGGGTCGACGCCGCTGGTCAACAAGGCCGCCCAGCTGACGACGCCCAGCACGACGTACGCCCAGGCTTTGCGCACTCGTAGTACCGCCAGAACCACCACCGCGGCGAAGGCGGCGAGGGCGAGCGCGAGGGGTTTGAGGGCGATGTTCTCGCTGTAGACGACGGCGATGACGAGCAGCGCGATCAGGTCGTCGACGACGAACACGGTCAGCAGGAACACCCGGACGCGATCGGGGACGCCGCGACCGACCAGCGCGAGCAGCCCGAGCGCCAGCGCGGTGTCGGTCGACATCGCGACACCCCAGCCGTGGGCGCCCTCGCCGCCCGCGTTGAAGGCCAGGTAGATGAGCACCGGGAGGATCATCCCGCCGACGCCGGCCGCCAGCGGCAGCACGAAGCGGCTGCGGTCGCGCAGGTCGCCGAGGTCGAACTCCCGGCGTGCCTCCAGCCCGACGACCAGGAAGAACAGCGTCATCAGACCGCTGTTGATCCACTCCCGCAGGTCCAGGCTGAGCACGTCGTGACCCAGCCCGATCGACAGCTCGGTGCGCCAGAAATCGTCGTACATCCCGGGCGCGAGATTCGCCCAGAGCAGGGCGATCACGATGGCCGCGGCGAGCACTCCGGAACTGCCCGCCTCGGTCCGCAGGAAGGCACGCATCGGGGCCGCGAACTCCCGCCGCCAACTCGTCCGGCCGGTCAGCAGCGCGGAGAAGTCGGCCATGGTGTTCACTGTATCGTTCTGGGTTCAAAGACCCAGAAATTTTGCGGCCGGACCGGCTAACAGTTTGGGGGGCGCGGGCTGCATGATGTCTCCTGAGGAACACTCCAGCCACGGGGTGCCCGATGGCTCGAGCACGACTGGAGTCCCCTTGACCGAGCAAGACCTCGCCGCGCCGACGGCGGACGCGTTCGCCCGCCTGGCGATCGAGTTGCACGACGCCCCGGGGGTGGAGGAGACGATCGAGGCGGTCGTCCAGTTCGCCCTGCAAGCGCTCAGCTGCACGTACGCCGGCGTTGCCCTGTATTCCCGTGGTTCCCAGGCCGAGATCGCCGCGACCACCGACCCCGTGGTCGCCGATGTGTACTCCCTGCAGATCAGCAGCCAGAACGGCCCGCTCGTCACCGCCCTCCGCGAGCGGACGACGGTCCTGATCCGCGACACCCTCACCGATGACCGCTGGCCGGAGTGGGCCGAGAAGGTCGCCGCACTCGGAGTCCGCAGCGTCCTCGACGTACCACTGGCCACCGGCGACGCGCCCCGCTCGACGGTCGGCGTACTCGGCCTCTACAGCCCCACCCCCGACGCCTTCAGCGAGGACGACGAGGCGATCGCCCACATCCTCGCCCGGCACGCCTCCGTCGCGGTCGCCTCCGCCCGCCACGAGGAAACCATGGCCCAGGCCGTCGACGCCCGGAAACTCGTCGGCCAGGCGATGGGCATCCTGATGGAACGCTTCGACGTCGACGGCGACCGAGCCTTCGCCATCCTCAAGCGCTACTCCCAAGACACCAACACCAAACTCCGCGACGTAGCCCAACAACTGGTAGACACCCGAAAACTCCCCCACTAACCAAGGACGCCCTCCTCCACAGCCCGCCCCGGGGTGAGCCGACAGCCGAAGAAGTTGCCGCCAGCAAACAACCCTGTCTAGTCGCGGACGCCGGTGGCTCGTTTGATGGTGGTGTCGAAGGCTCGGTCGGGGAGGAGGCGGCGGAGGGTTACCAGGGGTTTGGCGGCGAAGCCGACGAGGTAGCGGGTTCGGGGGCGGCGGGCGGTGACGGCTTTGGCGATGGCGTCGGCGATGACGGCGGGTGGGGAGCTGCGGCGGTCGGCCAGCTCCGAGTCCATGGACTTGGCCATGGCTTCGGCCTGGTTGGCGTAGGGGCCGGAGCCGGAGACCTTGCGGAGGTTGTCGGCGGCGATGCCGCCCCATTCGGTCCTGATGCCGCCGGGTTCGATCACGACCACGTCGATGCCGAACGGTTTCACCTCCAGCCGGAGGCAGTCACTGAGTGCCTCGAGGGCGAACTTGGTGCCGTGGTACCAGCCTCCGAGCGGGGTGTAGATCTTGCCGCCCATCGAGCTGATGTTCACGATCGTGCCGCTGCGTTGCGCGCGCATCCCCGGCAGCACGAGCTGGATCAGCCGCGCCGCCCCGAACACGTTGACCTCGAACTGGTACCGCGCCTCGGACAACGGCACGTCCTCCAGAGCGCCGTACGAGCCGTAGCCGGCGTTGTTCACGAGTACGTCGATCCGCCCGGACTCGGCCAGGATGCGGTCGACCCCGGCGCGGGTCGACTCCTCGTCGGTGACGTCCATGGCGATCGGCCGGATGCCGTCGGCGGCGAGTTTCTCCATCCGGTCGGCCCGGCGGGCGGCGCCGTACACGGTGAAGCCGAGAGCGTGCAGTTTGCGGGCGGTGGCCTCGCCGATTCCGGACGAGGCGCCGGTGACGAGGGCGATCTTCGGGGTCATGGCCGTCCTTGGAGATAAGATGAACTTCGGTTCACGATTATCATGAACCAAGGTTCACAATATTTCAAGGAGTCACCCATGAGTCCGCGCGCCGATGCGGTTCGCAACCGGCAGAAGATCCTGGCCGCCGCCCGCGAGCAGATCACGCAGTTCGGGCCGGACGTCGGGATGGACGAGATCGCCGCCGCGGCCGGCGTCGCGGTCGGCACGCTCTACCGGCACTTCCCGAACAAGACCGACCTGGTCACGGCCGTCATCGCGGAGTACCTGGGTCACGTGGCCGACGACGCCGCTGCCACGAACGAGCGGGTCGCGGCCGGCGCCAAGCCGATGGACGAGATCGTCTCGTTCGTCGAGCGCGTCCTCGAGGCCTCCGCCACGGACCACGCCGTGAAGGCCGCCGCACGGGCACTCGGCGCCAACACGGTCGACGAAGCCGCCGAGACCCGAGCCCGCGAAGAGGTCGACGCCCTGATCAAGGCGGCCCAGGACGACGGCGACCTGCATCCCGACGTCACCGCCGACGACTTCTACCTGCTGATCTCCTCCGCGCCGATCGACCAGCCACCCGCGGCCCGCGCCCGCTGGCTCACCCTCGTCCTGCCCGGCCTCACCACCCGAGGCCGCACCGCCGACTAGAGACGAACACCACACCCAAGAAGTTGACGATTTCGTCAGAAGCTATTGACTGACGGAAGGGTCGTAACTGACGATATCGTCAGTTACTAGTGAAGGGTGTGCGATGAGCCACGACCCCCATCAGGGTTTGCACAGCGAGCAGGGCGCGGCGCCGGGCGAACATCCCGGCCGCGCCCGGAACCCGGTCGTCAAGGTGCACGACCTGGCCTGGCTGGAGTTCGAGAAGCCGGATCTCACCGGTGCGGAGCGGTTCGCGCGGGCCTTCGGCTTCGTGCCAGTACTGCGAACCTCCGATCAGCTGATCCTTCGCGGCACCAACGCCGGGCCGCCCTGCGTGCTGATCCACCGGGGCACCCGCTCGCGATTCCTCGGCCCAGCGTTCGCAGCGGACAGTGCCGATGTACTGCGTCTGGCCCACAAGACCGAGACGAAAGCGGTCAAGCTCCCCGAGACCCTCGGCGGGATCGGCGTCGACCTCGTCGACCCGAGCGGCCTGCGCGTCCGCGTCGTGGCGGACACCTACGAGTACGGCGAATTGCCGTGCCAGCAACCGCTGACCCTCAACACCGGGCACGACCTGCCCAGGACCAACGCGACTCAACGACCACCAAGAGAGCCGGCCAAGGTCCAGCGACTAGGTCACGCGGTCATCCAGTCCACCAAGTACCGGCAGACCCTGGACTGGTACCTGGACCACCTCGGCCTGATCGTCAGCGACTTCCTCTTCTATCCCGGTCAACGCGAACGCGGCCCGGTGATGAGCTTCATCCGCTGCGACCGCGGTCCCACCCCGGCCGACCACCACACCCTCGCACTCGCCCTCGGCCCGACAAACCGCTACGTGCACTCGGCCTACCAGGTCGCCGACCTGGACGCGATGGCCGCAGGTGGCGAGTACCTGCTGGACCACGGCTACCACCGCTCGTGGGGAATCGGCCGGCACATCCAAGGCAGCCAGTTGTTCGACTACTGGCGCGATCCGGACGGGTTCCTGGTCGAGCACTTCAGCGACGGCGACAGGTTCGACTGCACCCTCGACCCCGGCTGGGCCCCGATGTCCGCGTCCGGCCTCGCCCAATGGGGTCCGCCCGCAACCAAGGACTTCCTCGGCGTCAGGCCCAGCCGTGAGTTCCTGCACGAAGCCCGCGGCGTCCTCACAGCCCTGAAAGCGGACAACGAATTCGACCTAGGCCGTCTCCGCGGCCTACTGAAAGTAGCGAACTCATGAGCCTCATCGTCCTGCGCACCACTGATGCCTGGTACGTCGAAACACCAGCCGGCGCAGCCCGCATCGACACGACCGCACAGACCACCGCGCAACTGCTCGAAGACCGCGCCGCCATCGAGGCAGCGGGCCAAGTCGTCGTACCGACCAACACCCTCGACCTCATCTCCCCTGTCACCCAGCCGTGCCGGGTCGTGGCGCAGATGACGAACTACGTCTCCCACATCAAGGACGCCGGTATGGACCCGGCGCATGTCCCGTTGACCTTCTTTCGCAAGGCTTCCGGGTCGATCAGTGGTCCGTACGACGACGTCGTACGACCGCCGCATGTCAGCCTGCTGGACTACGAGGCCGAGATCGGCCTGGTCGTCGGTCGCGAGATCCCCGTCGGTACGACGCCCACCGTGGACGACCTCGCGGGTCTGGTGATCACGAACGATGTCTCGGCTCGCGACGTACAACTGCCACAGACCCAGTTCTACGAGGCGAAGTCGTACCCGACGTTCACCCCGACCGGTCCCGCGCTGGTCCTGCTGGACCACGACGAACTCAAGCGCTTCACGGATCTCCGGCTGCGTCTCTGGGTGAACGGCGAACTCCGTCAGGACATGACCGCGGCCGACATGGTCTACCAGCCGGCCGCCGCCCTGCGAGCGCTGGCCGGCTTCCAGCACCTCAGCCCCGGCGACCTGATCCTCACCGGCACCCCTGTGGGTACGGCGCTCAGCGCACCACCCAAGCCGGTCGAGAAACTCGCCGCACTGTTGCCGCCAGCAATGAAGTGGCGACTGTTCTTCAAGTCCCAGGCTCGCAACCCGAAGTACCTGAAGAACGGTGACGTGGTCGAGATCCGGATCGCGACCGACGACGGCGCGATCGACCTCGGCGTCCAGCGAACCACGGTGAGGTGGGCGAAATGACCCTCTGGCCACGCTACGAATCCCCCGCCGACCTGGCCGAGATCGAGTCGGTCCCGCTCGAGGACCGCGGTCTGCCCGTCTCGACGTACACCTTGCTCGTCCGTGCCGCCGCGCACTGGCCGCAGCGCACCGCGATCAACGTCCTCCCGGACGCCACCGCCTGGCGCGAACCGCGATCCCTCACGTACGCCGAACTCCTGGCCACTGTCCATCGCTACGCCAACCTCCTGTACGAGTACGGCGTACGTCGCCAGGACGCCGTCGCGATCATGTCCCCCAACTGCGCCACTCTGATCCCCGCGCTCCTGGCCGCCCAACTGGCCGGGATCGCCGCCCCGCTGAACGGCGGATCGTCCCCCGAGAGAGCGGCAGAACTGCTCCGACTGTCCGGCGCCAAGGTCCTGATCACGGCCTGCCCTGAACTCGACGCGACCGTTTGGGAGACCGCCACCTCGTTGGCCGGTGTGGTCGACACGATCCTCGTCCTGCGGCCGACCGGCGCTGGTGAGCCTGCCGACCCGTTGCCCACGATCGACGGCATCCGCATCGGCTATCTCGACGAACTTGCCCAAGGCAACGATAGCGACGAGTTCCTCGGCGAGCCGCCGACCGGCTCGGATCTCGCCGCGTTGTTCCACACCGGCGGTACGACGGGAACGCCGAAGCTGGCCGCGCACACGCACACGAACGAGGTGGCGAACGCGTGGATGATCGCCATCGACTCATTGCTCACCACGGACTCCGTCTTCTTCGCCGCGTTGCCGCTGTTCCACGTGAACGCACTCGTGGTGACAGTGCTCGCGCCACTGTTCAAAGGCCAGACCGTGCTGTGGGCCGGGCCGCTCGGCTACCGCGATCTCCCGCTGTACGAGAACTTCTGGAAGATCGTCGAGCATTACCGGGTCACGACGATGAGCGCCGTTCCGACCGTGTACGGCGTACTGGCTCAATGTCCTGTGGATGCGGATGTCAGCAGCCTGCGGTTTGCTTTGGTCGGTGCGTCGCCGCTGCCTGCGGCGGTGCGGGCCGGGTTCGAAGCGCAGACCGGCGTACCGCTGGTCGAGGGCTACGGGCTGACCGAGGCGACCTGCGCGTCTGCGCGTGGTTTCATCGGCGAGCCGCGCGAAGGGTCGGTTGGTCAGCGGTTGCCTTATCAAGAGGTTGAGGTCCGCGATGGCGTGCTGTTCATCAGTGGGCCAACGGTTTTCGCGGGGTATGTGACCGGTCCGGGGCATCAGCTCGACGGGTTGGGGAAGCTCACCGACGGCTGGCTGGACACCGGTGACCTCGCTCGGGTCGACGACGACGGATTCATCCAGCTGGCCGGTCGGGCGAAGGATCTGATCATCCGCGGCGGTCACAACCTCGACCCGGCAACGGTGGAGCACGCCGTCCTTGCGCATCCGGAGGTCACCGCGGCCAGCGCCGTCGGACAACCCGATGCGCACGCCGGTGAGGTTCCCGTCGTCTACGTCACCCTCGGGGCCGACGCGACCGTCACTGCCGACGAGTTGCTGGAGTTCGCGAACAGTCACGTCGGCGAACGGGCCGCGGCCCCCAAGGCTGTCTTCGTCCTCGATGCGTTCCCGCTCACCGCGATCGGCAAGCTCTACAAGCTCGCGCTGCGCTCCGACGCCACCCAGCGTGCCGTCGCCGACGCACTCGCCGATCTCAGCGCAGGCGTCGAAACCACGATCGACAACGGCATCCCAGTCACCACTGTCACTATCGGCGACGACGTGGACGAGAGCGTCGTGAAGGCGAAGCTCGACCAGTTCGCCATCTCCTGGAAGGTGGAGCGCTCATGCTGACCGCTCTCGCGACCATGGTCACCGCGATCTTCGCCGTACTCGGCACCGCCAAGATCCTCGCCCTCCCCGCGATGCGCCAACTGGCCGCGCGATCCGGCTTCACTCCCAACGGCTACCGCGGAATCGGCGTCGCCGAACTCGCCGGCGCGACCGGAGTCGTCCTCGGACTCCACACTCCATGGCTCGGCGCGCTGGCCGGCGCGGGTCTGCTCGCGCTGCTCGCCGGTGCCGTTTTCGTCCACGTACGACGCCACGCCGAGGCTCGCGAGGTGGCGCCGGCAATCGTGTCTGCAGTGCTCGTGGTCGGTTACCTAGTGGCCCTCGTCCGATGAAGACCGTTCCTGTCGTGATTGTCGGTGCCGGACCGACTGGGCTGACGGCCGCAACGATCCTCGGTCAGTACGGCGTGGAGTGCGTCGTACTGGAGCGGTGGGAAGAGGTGTATCCGTTGCCGCGGGCGGTTCATCTGGATGACGAGATCCATCGGTTGCTGGCGCGGTTGGGAGTGCGGGACGAGTTCGCGGCCGTCTCGCGACCCGCGCTCGGGTTGCGGCTGATCGATCGGGAGCGGCGGGTGCTCGCGGAGTTCCGGCGCGAGGCCGTTCCCGGGCGGCACGGGTTTCCGGAGGCGAACATGTTCGATCAGCCGGACCTCGAGGCGATCTTGCGCGCAAATCTGAAGCGCTTCGAGTCGGTGACACCGCGGGCGCCGGCCGAGGTGGTCGGGATCCGTCAGGAGGACGTCGTCCTGGTCGAGGTCGTGGACCGGCTCACTGGTGATCGGGAGACGATTCGGGCTGAGTACGTGCTGGGCTGCGACGGGGCCAACAGCCTGGTCCGGTCCGCGATCGGGGCGACAATGCGCGATCTGGGGTTCGCACAGCGCTGGCTCGTGGTGGATGTGGACACCGAGGCCGAATTGTCGCGATGGGAAGGTGTTCAGCAGATCTGCGATCGGCATCGGGCGGCGACGTACATGCGTGTCGGCACCAATCGCTATCGCTGGGAATTCCAGCTGTCAACAAATGAAACCGTCAACGACTTTCGCCACGAGACGGCCGACGGTTTTCGGCCGAGTGCGCGGCTGTTGGCACTCATCGCGCCGTGGACCTCGCACGTCCCGGCCGAGCAACTACGACTGATCCGCATCGCCGAGTACACCTTCCGTGCCCAGCTGGCCGACCGGTGGCGCGATCGCCGCCTCTTCCTGCTCGGCGACGCCGCCCACCTCACGCCGCCGTTCATCGGCCAAGGGATGGGTGCCGGTCTCCGCGACGCGGCCAACCTGGCCTGGAAACTCGCCGCCGTCCTGGCCGGCGACCTGCCGGAACGCGTCCTCGCCAGCTACGAGACCGAACGCCGCCCGCACGCACGAACCCTGGTCCGGCTGGCCCGGCTGACCGGCATCGCGATGACCGGCGGCGGTGTCGTCGGCGAGGTCGTCCGCAGGGCCATCGCACCACGGCTCCAGCTGGTGCCTGGGCTGCAGGATCGCGTTCTCAACAGCGAGACGCCGCGGTTGAGTTGTTCCGAACTCGTCCGCGGCAGGGGTCTTGCCGGGCGGATGTGCCCGAACGCGATAGTCGGCGACGGGGTGCGGTTGGACGATCTGGCCGCCGGCCGGTTCGTGCTCGTCACCCGGCGGGAGCCGTCCGGCGAGGACCGCGCCGAGCTTCGCGATCGGGACGTCGTACTGCTGCCAGTGCGGCCTGGGGACGAGTTGCACAGCTGGTTGCGACGCGGGCGGGCCTTTGCGGCACTGGTGCGTCCGGACGGGACTGTGGTGCGGTCCGGCCGTCGCGTAGGCGTCGTACTGCGGTCGGTCGAAAGGCCATCAACCGTTTGAAACGTTCTGAAAATATAGGAAACAGGCGAGCGCCTTCCGCTGAGAACGGGTGCATACTTCAAGAAGAATTGGGTACTTCGGCAGAACTTGGTCCGCATTGCCTTTGATTTGTCGACACATGCGGACTGTGGGGTTGAGCTTGACGCCGGGGCTTGTGCGGCCAGAACCGCGGACCGGGTCACGTCCCGGCGTCCAACCCGCCTTCGACACTCTCGTTACGCTGTTCGCGTGGGCGAATGGCGACCGTTGACCGGTCCGTCACGGCAGGTGGCACTGGAGATCCTGCTGGACGGACCGTTGTCGCGCGCCGAACTGTCCCGCCGGGTGGGGCTGTCACCGGGCAGTCTGACCCGCTTGACCAAGCCGATGGTGGAATCCGGCCTGCTCGTCGAGGTGACCGCCGGACCGACGGACGCCCGGGTCGGCCGCCCGTCACAGCCGCTCGACCTCGATCCGGCCGCGCACCATTTCGTCGGCATCAAACTCACCGGTGACACCGCGATCGGCGTCCTGACGACGCTGCGGGCCGAGGTGATCGCGAGCACCGAGCGCCCGCTGACCGATCACACTCCGTCCGCGGTGGCCCGGCTCGTCCTCGAACTGGCCGACGACCTCGCCGTACAGGTGCCCGGGGAGCACCCGATCACCGGCCTCGGCGTGACCGTGGGTGGTCGGGTGACGGACAGGTCCGAGGTCCGCTGGGGACCGTACCTGAACTGGGTCGACGTACCGCTCGGCGAGATTCTCGCCGACGACACCGACACCCCCGTCGTGGTCGCGAACGATCTCAACGCGCTGACCGAGGCGACGCACTGGTTCGGCGCCGGCCGCGGCTCCGACCGCTTCGTGCTGCTGACGATCGGGGCCGGGGTCGGATACGGCCTCGTCATCCACAACCGGACCGTCGACAGCCCCGACACGAGCATCGGCCTGATCGGCCATCACCCCTTGCTTCCGGACGGGCCGCGCTGCGATCGCGGTCACCACGGGTGCGCACTGAGCCTGCTGACCGTCGGCGCCATCACCGAGCAGGTCGGCCGCGCGCTCGGCCGGCCGGTCGACTACGAGGAATGCCTCGACCTGGCCGCCAAGGGTGACGTCGCGGCGTACCCGGTGGTCAGCAGGGCTGGCCGCGCACTGGGCCGGCTCATCGCGGCCGCCGCGAACTTCACCATGCCCGAACTGGTGGTGCTCGGCGGCGAGGGCGTCCGGCTCGCCGAGGTCGCCCACGACGAACTGCTCGCCGGCCTGCACGCCGACCGCCACCCGTCCGCTGCGGAACTCCCCATGGTGCTGCAGCCCGCCGACTTCACCGAGTGGGCCCGCGGCGCCGCGGTCGTGGCCATCCAGACGTTCGTTCTCGGACGGCAGTAACTGGCTATTTTCGATTAAGCAGTTACACTCGGGGCCATGAGTGAGCTGTTGAGGCGGTGGGTCGAGGGCTGGCGGCTGTGCCGGGGATTGGGTCCGGTGATCGAGTACGACGACGCGTTGGCCGTCGTACTGCGGTTGCCGGGACGCGAGCGGGAGCTGTTCGCACTGACGGACGAGCCCGCGGTCGTGGACCGGCTGGCGGCCGGGACGGTCGAGGATGTCTGGCTGACCGTGACCACGCAGGACGGTGACGGGGTGGCGCGACGGCTGGCGGAGGCCGGGCTGGCGCCGTTCGTGGAGCAGAAGATGCTGATGTCGATCGAGCTGCGCGATCACCCTCAGCCTGCGACCTCGTCGTACCAGCTGGAAGTCACCTCGGACGGGCCGCTCGAGTACGTGCGGATGCTCGCGGCCGACGGCACGGTGGCGGCTCGCGGCATGATGTCGATTGTCGACAATGACGTGGTGATGCACGACATCCAGACCGATCCGGCGCATCGGCGGCGCGGCCTGGGCAGTGTGGTGATGGGCGCCCTGAGCCGGCGCGCGATCGAGCGCGGCGCCGAGTCGGGTCTGCTGATGGCAACGGTGGAAGGCGTCCACCTCTACCGGAAGCTGGGCTGGTTGCCGGAAGCAACCATGGTGACGGCGAAGGGGTCAGGCGCTGCGGGCTCGGTGGGCGGCGACCTTGGTGCGGTTCTGGCAGGCCGTTGAGCAGAACCGCTGCGTGCGGTTGCGGGTCGAGTCCAGGAACAGGTCCTCGCACCGCGTCGCCTCGCACCGGCGCAGGCGATGGACGTCGTCGCTGCCGAGCAGCATGGCGGTGGCGGTGGCAAATTCCGCGATCCATCCGGTCGATTCGTCCGGATCCCCGAAGTGCAGGTGCCACGGCGTGCCTTCCTGCCTGGTCAGCTGTGGGGTCGCCTTCGTGGCCCTGAGCAGCTCGTTCACCACCTGAACCGCCGCGTCGACGTCGCCTTCGGGGAGGTGGCCGAGAGCGTCGTACAGGCGCCTGCCGCCGGGCGCGAACGCCGCGACATCGACCTCGACCTGCTGGTTGGTGGTCAGTCGCAGTACGGCGTGGACAGCGGCCGCGTCCGGCTCAGTCGCCGGACGGCCCTGGCGCCAGGTGGATCCGAAGGCGTTGCCCAGTGCGATCGCCGCCACCAGCGACGCCTTCAGATGTTCCGTGGCTTCCACCCAGCCAGTATCCCCGGTCACCGGAGGAGAAAAGTTCGCCGGGCGGGGAGATCTCGTTCATCTGGATGACCGGTGTCATACCAGGGTCGTATCCGCGGGCCGGGCACATCCGTCCGCGAACCGATGAAGTCGGTGGTTGCCGGAAACAACAATGACCGACATGAACCTGGTCCAGAGCCCGTCCCGCCCCCGCCCGGCAGCTTGTGGGACGGTCACCCGGCCGATCGCCGGCCTGTCGGAGGCGGTGGTCGACCTCTCGGCGATTCGCGACAACGTTCACACCTTCCACCGGCTCGCCGGACAGGACATCCTCGCCGTGGTCAAGGGGGACGCCTTCGGCCACGGCGCCGTACCGGTGGCTCGTACGGCCGTCGAGGCCGGCGCGACGTGGCTCGGCGTCGCCCGCGCCGACGAGGCGCTGCAACTGCGCGCCGCCGGGCTGACCGCGCCGATCCTGACCTGGCTGTACGACGCCGCCGAACTCATGCTGCTCGGCGATGTCGACGTGAACGTGAGCGTCTCGACGATCGCCGAACTGCAGCACGTGGTCTCCAACCCGTCGGTCCACCACGTTCATCTGAAGCTCGACACGGGCTTGCATCGATCCGGCAGCGCGCCCGATCAGTGGATCGAACTCACCCGGGCCGCCGCACACTGCGAAGCACTCGGCGCCCTCACGGTCCGCGGCATCTGGTCGCACCTCTCCCACGGCGACTCACCTGATGCGGTCCAGAGCCGTCGGCAGTTGCAACTGCTCCGCACCGGCGTCGCCCTGGCTCGACGGGCTGGTCTGCGGCCCAGCGTCGTACATCTGGCGAACTCGGCCGGAGCGATCACCCTGGATGCGCCCGACTGCGATCTGGTCCGGATCGGCGCCGGGCTGTACGGCATCGACGAGCTGGACATCGGGTTGCGGCCGGCGATGCGGCTGATGAGCAAGCTGGCCCAGGTACGGCGGATCCGCGCAGGCGAAGGGGTTTCGTACGGACATGACTTCACCGCGGATCGCGACACGACCGTGGCGCTCGTCCCGCTCGGGTACGCCGACGGCATTCCGCGCGTCACCAGTGGACGGGCGAGTGTGCTGTGCCGAGGTGTCCGGATGCCGGTGATCGGGCGGATCGCGATGGACCAGTTCGTCGTGGATGCCGGCGATCTGCCGGTCGATGCGGGTGAGCCGGTGACGATCTTCGGCGACGGCTCGCGGGGTGAACCCACCGCCGACGACTGGGCCGACTGGGCCGGAACCATTCCGCACGAGATCTACTGCGGTATCGGATCCCGGGTGCCCCGCCGGTACGAGGAGGCAGCTCGATGAAGGTCGCGGTCGTGATGGGCGGCGCGAGCCCCGAACACCAGGTGTCCCTGTCCAGCGGTCGCGGCATCCTCCAGGCGATCACCCTCCTCGGCCACACCGCGATCCCGTTGGTGATCGATGCCGAGGGCAACTGGGTGGACGGTCAGCACGAGGCGATCGAGATCATGCAGGCCTGTGACGTCACTGTCCCGGCCCTGCACGGTGAGGGCGGCGAGGACGGAACGCTGCAGGGATTCCTGCAACACCTGAAGATTCCGTACGTCGGCAGCGGCGTGGCAGCCAGTGCGGTCGGGCTGGACAAGCACCTCACCAAGGCCGTCCTCAAGGCTCACGGCATCGCGGTCACGCCCGGGGTCACGCTGCGCGGATCGGATCTGACCGACACCGAGGCCGCGATGCAGACGGTCAAGGCGGCCGGCCTGGACTTTCCCGTCTTCGTGAAACCCGGCAACGGTGGATCCAGCTTCGGTGTGGCCCGGGCGACCAACCTGCCGTCGTTGTCACATGCGATCGCGGAGGCCGCCGTACTCGATCCGCATGTGCTCGTCGAAAAAGAGATGGTTGGGCGGGAGATCGACCTGGCTGTGCTGGAGTTCCCGGACGGGCGGGTCGAGGTGGCACCGGCGTTGGAGATCCACAGTGATCCGGACCAGCCGTTCTTCAACGCGACTGCAAAGTACGACAGCATCGCCACCCGCTTCGTCGTACCGGCGCCGCTGGATCCGGCGCTGGCCGAGCGACTCCGGCGTACGGCGATCGAGGTCTTCGACGTCCTCGGCTGCGAAGGGCTGGCGCGGGTGGACTTCTTCGTGACGACGGACGGAGAGCCGGTGGTCAACGAGATCAACACGTTCCCCGGGTTCACGCCGACGTCGCAATTCCCGCGGATGTGGGCGTCGGCCGGGATGAGCTACGCCGAGGTGGTCGACACCTTGCTCCGTACGGCGGTGGCGCGCGGATGACCGTGCTGCTGAGCGACGACCGGATCACCCGGATCCCGGCGATCGAGAGTGGTGAACCGCTGGTCGATCTCTTCACGCGCGGCATCTCGACGCCGGACCGGCAGTTCGCCCGGGAGAGCGTCGCCGACCGGCTCGCGATGGCCGACGCATTCCTGCCGGCCGGCGTACGGCTGCAGGTCGTAGAAGGCCTGCGGCTGATCGAGAGCCAACAGGAGATCTACGACGGCTATCGCGCCGAACTCGAGCGGCTGCACCCCGGCATCTCTGATCACGACGTCCACGTGCTCGCGAGCCGGTTCGTCTCCCCGGTCGAGGTCGCACCGCATGTCGCCGGGGCCGCGGTCGACCTGACGCTGATCGGCGCGCACGGCCCACTCGACCTCGGTACGCCGATCGACGCGACGCCCGAGCGGAGCAACGGCGCGTGCTTCTTCGACGCGACCAACGTCAGCCGGGAAGCGCGGACGAATCGCGCCCTGCTGGCCGACGTACTCACCGCGGCCGGCCTGGTGAACTACCCCACCGAGTGGTGGCACTGGTCCTTCGGCGACCGCTACTGGGCATACCTGGAAGATCGCCCCAACGCCATCTACGGCCCGGCCTCGAGCCTTTCAACGCTGGTTTGATAGACGCTGCCTATCAGGTCATAGGCAGCATTGCTTTGACCCGGGGATCAGCGTCACGGAATGTTGTATACATGACGAGTGAGGTCGTGGCCACTGCCTCCGTCCCGGTTCCCGGGCGTGCCCAACGAGTGCGAGAAATAGCCACCGAGTTGCGAGGGCTCCGGGGCGCGCTGATCCCGATTCTGCATGCGATCCAGGAGGAACTGGAGTACGTCGACCAAGGGGACATCCCGGTCGTGGCCGACGTACTGAACATCGCCGTGGCCGAGGTCCATGGCGTCGTCACGTTCTACAAGGACTTCCGTCGTACGGCGGCCGGCCGGACCACCGTGGCGATCTGCCAGGCCGAGGCGTGCCGATCGGTCGGCGCGGTCGCGTTGGCCGAGCACGCCAAGGGCCGTACCGGGTGTGGTTTCGGCGAGACCACCGCGGACGGACGGCTGACGCTGGATGAGGTGTTCTGCTTCGGCAACTGCGCCCTCGGCCCGGCGGTCCAGGTCGGCGACAAGCTGCACGGACGGGTCACTCCGGCCCGGCTCGACGCGATCCTCGGGGAGGCACGATGACCAAGGTCTACGTCCCGAGGGACGCCGCCGCACGATCGGTCGGCGCCGACGAAGTGGCCGAGCGGATCGCCGCCGTCGGCGGTGAGGTGGACGTCGTTCGCACTGGTTCCCGCGGCATGCTCTGGCTGGAACCGATGGTCGAGATCGAGACGCCCGAGGGCCGGGTCGGCTACGGGCCGGTCGCGCCCGAGGACGTCGACGGGCTGGTCGCGGCCGGGATGCTGCGGGGCGCGGTCCGCGACATCGGGGCGTACCTCGGCCTGGTCGAGGAACTGCCGTGGATGAAGCGGCAGCAGCGACTCACGTTCGCGCGGGTCGGGGTGATCGATCCACTCTCCGCAGCGGACCATACGTCGTACGGCGGGAACAGCGGGCTACGGCAGGCGCTGTCGATGACCCCGGCCGAGGTGGTCGAGACCGTCGTCGACTCCGGGCTGCGGGGCCGCGGCGGCGCCGGGTTCCCGACCGGGATCAAGTGGCGGACCGTCCTCGGCGCGTCGTCCGATCTCAAGTTCGTTTGCTGTAACGCGGACGAGGGCGACTCGGGAACGTTCGCGGACCGGATGCTGATCGAGGGCGATCCGTTCACGCTGATCGAGGGGATGACGATCGCGGCGTACGCGGTCGGAGCGACTGAGGGGTACGTCTATCTGCGGTCGGAGTACCCGGATGCGGTCGCGACGCTGAAGGCGGCGATCGAGATCGCGCGCTCCGAAGGCTGGCTTGGTGCGGACATCCTGGGCTCGGGGATGACTTTCGACCTACATGTCAGAGTCGGTGCCGGCGCGTATATCTGCGGTGAAGAGACGTCGATGCTGGAGAGTCTCGAAGGTAAGCGTGGGACGGTCCGGGCGAAGCCGCCGATCCCTGCTCTGGAAGGGCTTTTCGGCCGTCCGACCGTGGTGAACAACGTGTTGTCATTGGCAACGGTTCCGACGATTCTCGCCAACGGTGCCGAGGCCTACGCGTCGTACGGGACCGGTCGATCACTGGGTACCAGCGTGTTCCAGCTCGGCGGCAACGTCGCTCGCGGCGGCATCGTGGAAACGGCCTTCGGAATCACGCTCGGCGAGCTGGTGAACGACTTCGGCGGCGGTACGTCGTCCGGTCGGCCGGTGCGCGCCGTACAGGTCGGCGGACCGCTCGGTGCCTATCTCCCGGTCGAGCAGTTCGACCTGCCGATGGACTACGAGGCGTTCGCCGCTGCCGGCGCGATGGTCGGGCACGGCGGGATCGTGGTGTTCGACGAGAGCGTGGACATGGCCGCGATGGCGCGGTTCGCGTTCGAGTTCTGCGCGGCCGAGTCGTGTGGAAAGTGCACGCCGTGCCGGGTCGGCGCGGTCCGCGGCGTGGAGACGATCGACCGGATCGTGGCCGGTGACGACCGGCAGAAGAACCTCGTGCTGCTCGACGACCTGTGCGAGTTGATGACCGACGGCTCGCTCTGCGCGATGGGTGGGCTGACGCCCATGCCGGTCCGCAGTGCCGTCCGCCACTTCGGAGAGGACTTCAGCAAATGAACGAGCGAAGCGAGTTCATCATCAAACACAGCCCCCCTCGAGTCTCATCCGCGCCCGGAGCGAAGCGAGGACGTGGATGAGCATGCTCAAGGAACCCGATTTCGGTACGCCGGCCCGCCCGGGCGCGGCCACTGTCTCGATAACTGTCGACGGCGTGAACGTCACCGTTCCACCGGGTACGTCGGTGATGCGCGCGGCCAAGGAGGCCGGGCTGGACATCCCCAAGCTGTGCGCGACCGACAGTCTCGAGGCCTTCGGTTCCTGCCGGTTGTGCGTTGTCGAGATCGACGGCGTCCGCGGTACGCCGGCCTCGTGTACGACGCCGGTCGCGGACGGGATGGTGGTCCGGACCCAGAACGAGCGGCTCGGCAAACTGCGTCGTGGCGTGATGGAGCTGTACATCTCCGACCACCCGCTCGACTGCCTGACCTGCTCGGCCAACGGCGACTGCGAACTGCAGGACATGGCCGGTGTCACGGGTCTGCGCGAGGTCCGTTACGGCTCCGGTGTCGACGCCGGCGCCAATCACCTGGACGCACCGACCGACACCTCCAACCCGTACTTCAACTTCGACGAGTCGAAGTGCATCGCGTGCTCCCGGTGCGTTCGGGCGTGTGACGAAGTACAGGGAACTCTCGCGCTGACGATCGAGGGTCGTGGTTTCGACTCCAAGGTCGCCGCAGGTGCGGGCGTTTCCTTCATGGAGTCGGACTGCGTGTCGTGTGGCGCGTGTGTGCAGGCCTGCCCGACCGCGACCCTGCAGGAGAAGTCGGTCATCGAGCTCGGCATGCCGACGCGGTCGGTCATCACGACGTGTGCGTACTGCGGTGTCGGCTGCTCGTTCAAGGCCGAGCTACGTGGTGACGAGCTGGTCCGGATGGTGCCGTACAAGAACGGCGGCGCGAACGAGGGCCACTCGTGCGTGAAGGGCCGGTTCGCCTTCGGGTACGCGAGTCACCCGGACCGGGTGCTCGAGCCGATGGTGCGGGACACGATCGCGGACGAGTGGCGGAAGGTCTCCTGGGAGGAGGCGATCGGCTTCACCGCGCGCCGGCTGCGGGAGATCCAGGCTGAGCACGGCCAAGGTTCGATCGGCGCGATCACCTCGTCGCGGACGACCAACGAAGAGGTGTACGCCGTCCAGAAGATGGTCCGCGCCGTCTTCGGCAACAACAACGTCGACACCTGCGCCCGGGTCTGCCACTCACCGACCGGGTACGGGTTGAAGCAGACCTTCGGCGAGTCGGCCGGCACCCAGGACTTCAAGTCGGTCGAGGAAGCCGACGTGATCCTGGTGATCGGCGCCAACCCGACCGACGGGCACCCGGTGTTCGCGTCCCGGATGAAGAAGCGGCTCCGCCAGGGCGCCAAGCTGATCGTCGCCGACCCGCGCCGGATCGACCTGGTCCGCTCGCCGCACATCGAGGCCGCGCACCACCTGCAACTGGCCCCGGGCACGAACGTCGCGGTGATCAACGCGTTCGCCCACGTCGTGGTCACCGAGGACCTGATCGATCGTCCTTTTGTCGACAATCGCTGTGAGGACTTCGACACCTGGGCATCGTTCATCGCCCAGCCCGAGCACAGCCCGGAGGCGGTCGCCGACATCACCGGCGTACCGGCTGAAGAGCTCCGAGCCGCGGCCCGGCTGTACGCGACCGGCGGCAACGCCGCGATCTACTACGGTCTCGGCGTCACCGAGCACAGCCAGGGCTCGACGATGGTGATGGGGATGGCGAACCTCGCGATGGCGACCGGCAACATCGGCCGGCGCGGTGTCGGCGTCAACCCGTTGCGCGGCCAGAACAACGTCCAGGGCTCCTGCGACATGGGCTCGTTCCCGCACGAGTTGCCCGGCTACCGGCACGTCTCGGACGACGGTGTCCGCGAGGTCTACGAGCAGCTCTGGGGTACGCCGCTGCTGAACGAGCCCGGCCTGCGGATCCCGAACATGTTCGACGCCGCGATCGACGGCTCCTTCCGGGCGCTGTTCGTCCAAGGCGAGGACATCGCCCAGTCCGACCCGAACACCCAGCACGTGTTCGCCGCACTCGGTGCGCTGGACCTTCTCGTCGTACAAGACTTGTTCGTCAACGAGACGGCGAAGTTCGCCCACGTGTTGCTACCGGGTACGTCGTTCCTGGAGAAGGACGGCACCTTCACCAACGCCGAGCGCCGGATCAACCGGGTCCGCCCGGTGATGGCGCCGCAGACCGGGAAGCAGGAGTGGCAGATCGTCTGCGAGATCGCCCAGCAGATGGGCTACCCGATGCACTACGACTCGGCCGCCCAGATCATGGATGAGATAGCCCTCACCACCCCCACCTTCATGGGGGTATCGTTCCGGAAGCTGGACGAGGTCGGCTCGATCCAGTGGCCGTGCAACCTCGAGCACCCGGACGGGACGCCGATCATGCACGAGGACGAGTTCACCCGGGGCAAAGGCAGGTTCATGGAGACCGTGTACGTGCCGACCAGCGAGCGGTCGACCCGGAAGTTCCCGTTGATCCTGACCACCGGGCGGATCCTGTCGCAGTACAACGTCGGCGCGCAGACCCGGCGGACGGCGAACGTCGCCTGGCATCCCGAGGACATCCTCGAACTGCACCCGCACGACGCCGAAGTCCGGGGCATCGAGAACGGCGACACGGTCGCGCTGTCCAGCAGGGTCGGGCGAACCACGCTGCGGGCGAAGCTGTCCGACCGGATGCCGGTCGGGGTCTGCTACACCACGTTCCACCACCCGGTGACCGGGGCGAACGTGATCACCACGGACAACTCGGACTGGGCGACGAACTGCCCGGAGTACAAGGTCACCGCCGTACAGGTCGACCTGCTGACCCAGCCGACCACGACCACCGCCGAACGAGAGTCGGTCGGTGCCCGATGAGTAGCACGCTCCCGCCGTACGTGCGGCTGGCGAACGAGATCGCGGCCCAGTTCGCCCACCGCGCCCCGGCCGACGCCGCAGCCGCGATCGCCAACCACCTGAAGATCGCCTGGGACCCGCGGATGAAGAAGGCCCTGATCGCGCACGTCGAAGCCGGCGCCGAAGACCTAGACCCAACAGCAGCCCTGGCCGCCCAGCAGCTCCAGGCGGCCTACAAGTGACCAGAGGTACCGAAGAACAGGAGGTGTTGCCCGGGTCCGCGGCGCTTGACGCTCAGGAGAGCGAGCCAGGGGGCGACTCTGCCGGACACCTCCTGTCCATCGGTACCGCCGGAACCGCCGGGCTGCCTTGGGACGTTGCCCGGCAGCTGTCGCATGCGGCCGGCGCACCGCTCAAGCCAGCGTCCAACGCTTTGAGTGACGCTGGTGGCCTTGTGCTGGCGGGTCCGCTTGTTTCGCCGGTTGCGGTGCCGCCGGTGGATCGGTCGGCGATGGATGGGTACGCCGTTTCTGGTGCTGGACCGTGGCGAGTCGTGGGGCAGGTGGGGGTGAGCTGCTCGGAATCCGTCGCGTTGACTGGTGGTGAAGCGTGCAGCATTACGACCGGTGCCGCGGTGCCGAGGGGCGCGACTTCCGTGATGCGCGACGAGGATGCCGTACTGGTTGGAGAATTACTGCAGGGGCCGAGTGAGCCAGGGCGGCATATCAGGCGTGCTGGTGAGGAATGTACGGCGGGTGAGGTATTGCTGCCCGCTGGAGTGGTGGTGGATCCGCCCATGCTCGGGCTCGCTGCGTCGCTCGGACTGAACCGGCTGACCGTGATCCCGCAGCCTCGCGTCGCTGCCTTCGTGACGGGTGATGAGCTGGTCAGAAGTGGCGCCTCGGGACCGGGTCGGGTGCGTGACGCGATCGGCCCGATGCTGCCGGGGCTCATCACGCGAGCAGGTGCTCAGGCTGCGCCGGTGGGGCATCTGCCTGACTCGCGCAACGAGCTCATTGATGCGCTGGTGTCAGCGGACGCGGACCTCATCATGGTGTCCGGCTCGTCGGCGTCAGGCCCGGCGGATCACTTACGGCCGGCGCTGTCGGCACTCGGTGCGGAGCTGATCGTCGACGGCGTCGCCTGCCGGCCCGGTCATCCGCAGGCCCTCGCCCGCTTCGACGACGGACGGCTGATTCTCGGCCTGCCTGGCAACCCCTTCGCCGCGTTGACGGCCTTCCTCACCTTGGGGGTCGCGGCGATCTTGCGGATGCGCGGCCTTCCCCTTCCTGCGTTGACGGTTGCGCCGGTACCAGGTGGGCTGGCTTGCCATCCGCGCAGTACCCGGCTCGTCCCCGTCCGCGTCACCGGACAAGGCGCCGTACCGGTGGGACATGGTGGTTCCGCGATGCTGCGTGGGGTGGCCGCGGCGGACGCGCTTGCCGTGGTGGATCCCGGTCCGGCGGAGGCGATCGCCGCCCGCCTGCTGCCACTCGATCCGGGAGCGCGACCATGGGGCGTCTGATCGCACGTCGTCCGGTACTGCGGCTCGGACCGAACGGCGACCGGACCCGGCCGGACTCGATCGCCGTCGAGGAACCACTTGAGCTCCGCGTCGACGGCAAACCGCTCGCAGTCACGATGCGCACGCCCGGTCACGACGTCGAGCTGGCCCACGGATTCCTGCACACCGAAGGCGTGATCGGCAGCGTCGACGACATCCGCGACGCGAGGTACTGCGACTCACGCGACGACGAAGGCCGCAACACCTACAACGTCCTCGACGTCGGCCTCGCGCCCGGTGTGCCAGCGCCGGTGACCGGTGTCGAGCGCAACTTCTACACCACCTCATCCTGCGGCGTCTGCGGTAAGGCCTCGCTGGACGCCGTACGCCTGAAAACGCGCTACTCCCCGGCCGACGACCAGGTCCGCGTCCCGTACGACGTCCTCGTCGGCCTCCCGGATGCGTTGCGCGCAAGGCAGCAAGTCTTCGACCGCACCGGCGGCCTGCACGCCGCAGGACTCTTCACCGCCACCGGCGAACTCCTCGTCGTCCGCGAAGACGTCGGCCGCCACAACGCCGTCGACAAAGTCATCGGCTGGGCCCTGCTAGGCGGCTTGATCCCGGCCCGCGGTCACATCCTGATCGTCTCTGGCCGCACGTCCTTCGAACTCGCCCAAAAAGCCGTCATGGCCGGCATCCCGATGCTAGGCGCCGTCTCCGCCCCGTCCTCGTTGGCCGTAGACCTAGCCGACGAATCCGGGCTCACCTTGGCCGGCTTCATCCGCAACGGCTCCATGAACGTCTACACCCACCCCGACCGCATCCGCCTCAAGCGCGCACCTCGGTAACGCACAGTGGTGCCGGGCCGATAGTGCAGGCAGGGGCTGGGCGCCGCGAAGTTCGTCGTTGGGGGTAGGGGTCCGTGGGATTGTTCTCCAGTAATGTCGCGTTCCAATTTCCGGATGCGGAGCAGATCGAAGTTCCGGACTACGTGCGGGACGGCTTGATCGATCCCGGCCGGCTTCTCCTGGAGTTGTACGAGAACACCGACAGCAGCGTGATCGGGCAGGTGCAGGCAGAGCTCGACCGCGTTCGGCGACCGCAGGGCGGCTATGACCTGGCCGGTGTGAAACATGACAAGCGTTCCGGCCCGCTTTTCCTGTTGGGCTGGATCACCTCCGGCGACTGGATAGCCGTCGAAGTCTGGGCGCAGCACACTTCTCTTCGCGGAGCACAGAAGAACGACGTGAAGACTCGAATCAATGCCATCGTCAAGAGCTACGGAATCCCGGTGGCGGCCACCTGGACGATCATGGCCTGGGCTTCGTCGGACCAGCGTGGCCCGAGTCTGGAGATCCTGAACGACCTGCTCGCCTCCAGCTACTACGACTGGCAGGGCAAGATCACGAACGGCATGGTCATCGACTCTTTCAAGAAGTGGAAACGGTGACCGCCGCTCCATGAGTAAGGCAGACGTGGTTGAGGATGCGCAAGCGCTGTGGCAACGCCTCGTCCGGGAGAAGCATCTCGATCCAAAGCATTACGACGCAGATCTGGTCGAGCAGTTGCGGTTAGCCATGGGTCTGCCGAGCGGCCGGGCATTCGACGTCGCGCTTGCCGGAGTGCCGGCGCAGGATCTCGTCCGGAACCTGCTCAAGATCGCCGAACCCTTCGCCGCGATGCTCGGCGACCTTCTTCGCCTCTATGCAGACGTCGGTGCTCAAACCGCGGACGGAATGAACTTGCGGTTGGAGTTCGACTTTGGACGGGGACAGACACTGGCCCTTTCCTTGCACAAATTCCGGGAGCAGGTCGAGCAGATCCAGCGCGTCGTGATCGCGCGGCAGGCTCGCGTCTGGACAGCCCGTGCCCTGTGGGCCCTACGCGCACTGGTCGATCGTCAAGCGGTCCTGTCTGCGGTGAACGACGAACAGTTGCGCGCGTGGGAAACGGCGTACGACGGGAGGCGCCGGCCGACCGGCATTCCGCGTCCGGCGGAAACCGGCATCGCAGCGGCCGACGAGGTTGTCCGAAGCTGCGTGAGGGTGATCGAACAGGTCATCTATGCCGTGACCGGCGAAAGCACCTTCCTGGTTGTCGAAACCGAGGACGAACTGCAGCAGGATGCCGCCGAAATCGCCGGCCCGACGGTGGAGTTGTCCTACGCCGCCCATAACGAGTGGCCGGTAGCGATGCTCGAAGGGCTGTTTCGGTTTGCCGACGTGGTTCGCGAGCTCGCAGCCACCGACCGCCCTGCTGCCGAGCGTCTTGCCGATGAGGTTGCTCGAGAGGTTGCCAACCACATCAGTGCCAGGCCGCAGACGACTGTGAACATCGAGGACGATGTCAAGCAGCTGGTCGATCTGCTGAGCCTCCCGGTCTGGGGCAAGCGGCACGAGATGTACTCGGCTTGGGTCCTGACTGAGATCGTTGCCGCCTTCGGCTTCGACCGCGTCAGGGTCCACGTCGCGGACAGCGTCTTGGCGTTCAGCTTTGCGGGCAGCCACATCGCAACCGTCTCGACGGTGGAAGGTCCGGTGGAGTTGTGGGCTGAACTGCGATCGGCCTACGCCACACCTGTCGGCCGCGGACGTTCCGCCGCCATCCAGCCCGACTACCGGCTGAGCAGGGCACCAGTCACAGCGGCCGGGAGCGCCTTGCTCGCGATTGAATGCAAGCAGTACCGGCGTAGTGTGCGTAAGAACGTGGCGGATGCGCTGGCCGACTACACCGGCGGCCTGCCCAACGCCCAGGTGTTGATCGCTTCGCACGGCAAAGTCAGCGATGCGGTCATGGACAAGCTCACGCCAGATCAACGTGGCCGGTCTGTTGCTGTCTCGGGACTCCGCCCGAACAGCGGTGCTCCCAACGACCTCTTTCGGACCAGCGTCGCGAACGCGCTGCCGGCAAGACAGCCTGAGCCGGAACAGCTCGGCGAGATTTCACCGGCCACCCCTCTCACCATCACGCTGGACTGGGCGAAAGCGGGAGTGGATCTCGATCTGTACGCCTGGCTGTGCTGGCCGGACGGTTCGAACCAGGTGATCAGTTTCAGAAATCCCGCGGCACCCCGGGTCTGGCTGGACGACGACGTCCAGGACGGCAGCGGACCCGAGTGCATCACAGTCACCAGTCCTGTGACCCAGCTCGTTGTCTGGGTCCATGCCTTCCGTGATGGAGAGCGGATACCGCGATCAGACGCGACCGTGTCGATTCGCGGCCCGCAAGTCGACGTCACCATTCCTTGTCCCGGTTCCTATCCGGACGTTCTGGCGAGCAGGTTGTGGGTCGTCGCGACGGTTGGTGAGGGCACGGCCGTCGAAATCACGAGCGAGCTGATCCGCTGAACTCAGGAAGCCGCCGAGGTGTTTTCGGCGGTCGACGACGGTGCTACCCAGAGGCAGTCGGCGGTGCCGGCGGCTAGGTGTTGCTGGTAGATGTCGACCTTGTGGGTGATGACGTTCAGGCACTCCTTGAGGTCCTGGATCTGGGCGTTGACGTGGTCCTGGTGGCTGCGGAGGAGGGCCAGCCGGTCCTGTTCGTTGCCGGGGCCCTGGCGGACCAGGTCGGTGTACTTCCGGATCGTGTCCAGCGGCATCCCGGACGAGCGGAACTTGATGCACATGTCGAGCCACTCGACGTCGTCCTCGGTGTAGACCCGGCGGCCGTTCGACTCCCGCCGTACCGGATCAGCGAGCAAGCCCTCGCGCTCGTAGAACCGCAGGGCGTGCACACTCAGCCCGGTCCGCTCCGCCACCTGTCCGATGCTCAGTCCCGTGCTCATAACCGGCACCCTAGCCCGGACCTAGACCACGCTCTAGACGTTTTACAGCAAAGGTTTGAGCGCCGTGAGTGCCTGATGTACGTCGGCCGGCGTCGTGTAGATGTGGAACGACGCCCGCAACTTCCCGTCCCGGACGGCCGCGCGGATGCCCGCGGACGCGAAGGCCTCCTGCGCTCCGGGCAGCGAGGTGCTGACGATGGCTGAGTTGGACGGCGGCAGCCCGAGACCGGCGCGGAACTCGTTGGCGAGGTCCAGGTTGTGCCGGTTGATCGTCTCGACGCCGATCTGCTCGACCAGCTCGAGCGCCGGTGCCGCGCCGACAAAGCAGAACCACGCCGGCGACTGATCGAACCGCCGGGCACCCTCGGCGAGGTCCATCCGAGATCCGTAGTACGAGTCGTGGACAGCCCGGCCCGCGTACCACCCGGCGGCCGACGGCCTGCAGAGTTCCTGCAAGCGCGGCGAGAGATAGCCGAGCGTGGCACCGCGTGGCGACATAAACCACTTGTAGGTGTGTACGACGAGGGCGTCGATCCCGTCCACCGTGAGCGGCAGCCAGCCGAGTGCCTGGCTCGCGTCGATCACCAGCAACGTGCCGATTTCCTTGCTGGCGGCAATCACCGCGGGCAGGTCGAGGACGACCCCGGTCGACGACTGCACCGCGCTGACCGCGACCAGGTCGATCCCGGGCCGGATCGCGGCGATCAGTTCGTCCCCCGGTACGGCGACCACCTCGACGCCGCGGTCCTCGTGCACCTTCCACGGGAACACGTTCGAGGTGAACTCGACGTCGTCGGTCAGCACCTTCGCACCGTCCGGCAGCGCGGTCGCGATCGGCGCCAGCGCCGCGGAGACCGTGCTGCCCACGAACACATCGGCTGCGTCAGCCCCGACCAGCCGCGCGAACGACTCCCGGCTGCGGGTGGTCGACTCGTCCCACGGCTCCCAACTCGTCGCGCCGACCCGCCAGTCGGCCAGCGCCGCCTGCAACGCCTCCCACGCGGGCCGCGGCGGCAACCCGTACGACGCAGTGTTCAGCCAACCTGGTTCCGCATTCCACAACCCCTCGAACTCCACGCTCCCACCCTACGCAGGCTTCACCTTGAGAACCCACCAACCGCATTTCGGCCCGCACAACGGTCGGTGGCTTCTCAAGGTCGGCTTGACCTAGACAGCGCTCTAGCTTCTAGCGTTCCCGGCAAGAGATCCGGGAGCTAGGAGCTTGTAGATGCGTTATCGCACGCTGGGTGGGACGGGGATCGAGGTCAGTGCACACTGCCTCGGGACGATGATGTTCGGTGCGGTCGGCAACCCCGACCACGAGGACAGCATCCGCATCATCCAAGCCGCCCTCGACCAGGGCATCAACTTCGTCGACACCGCGGACATGTACTCCCGCGGCGAGTCCGAGGAGATCGTCGGCAAGGCGCTGAAGGGCCGGCGGGACGACGTCGTACTGGCGACGAAGGTGCACTTCCCGCTCGAGGACGGGAGTCGCAACCGGAGCGGGAACTCGCGGCGGTGGATCGTCCAGGAGGTCGAGAACAGTCTGCGACGACTCGACACCGACTGGATCGACCTGTACCAGATTCACCGGCCGGACTACAGCACGGACATCGAGGAGACACTCTGGGTGCTGACGGATCTGGTCAGCCAGGGGAAGATCCGCGCGTTCGGGTGCTCGACGTTCCCGGCCGAGGACATCGTGAACGCGTACCACGTGGCCGAGCGGCGCGGATACGGGAAGTTCCGGACCGAGCAACCGCCGTACTCGCTGATCAGCCGGGGTATCGAGCGGTCGCTGCTGCCGACGACGCAGCGGCTCGGGATGGGGGTGCTGACCTGGAGTCCGCTGGCGTCGGGGTTCTTGTCCGGGAAGGTGCGCAAGGACCAGCCGGTCGACCTGACCACGGGCCGGGCTAAGCTCACGCCGTTCCGGTTCGATCCGTCGATCCCGGGGAACGCGGCCAAGTTCGACGCGCTCGAGCAGCTGATCGAGGTTGCCGAGGGCATCGGTTGCACGCTGCCCGAACTCGCGCTCGCGTTCGTCACCACGCACCCGGCGGTGACGTCGGTGATCAGCGGACCACGCACGATGGAGCACCTGGACAGCCTGCTGAAGGGCGCCGACCTCACCCTGGACGACGCCACCCTGGACCGGATCGACGAGATCGTCCCGCCCGGCACCGATCTCTACCCGCCCGACGGCGCCTGGCGACCGCCGTCCCTCACCGACCCCACCCTCCGCCGCCGCCCGCCAGCCGACCGCTGACTTTGCGCACCATTCGCGTACGGCGGAGCCGGAAAACGCGCATCTGGAGCACAAAGTGGGGTCAAGGACCGCCGCACCGGTGGAGCTGTTGGTTAATTCTTGCCAGACGGCGTGATCCGCACGCTGCTCGAGGTGCAGTCCTCCTGAACGCACGGCCGCTGATTGCATTACCGTGTGGGGATCGACGAAGGGGGTGATGCCGTGGCGGTGACGATGCGGGATGTGGCGCGCCATGCCGGGGTGTCGCCGAAGACGGTCTCCAACGTGATGAACGGGTATCCGTACATCCGCGAGGAGACCCGGACCAAGGTGCTCGCCTCGATCGATGCCCTCGGCTACCAGATGAACATCTCGGCCCGGAACCTCAAGTCCGGCCGGACCGGCATCATCGGCCTGGCCGTCCCCGAGCTGAGCAACCCGTACTTCGCCGAGCTCGCCGACGCGGCGATCGCGGCCGCCGGTGAGCACGGCCTG
This sequence comes from Kribbella sp. CCNWLW201, assembly GCF_037203805.1. Taxonomy (NCBI): domain Bacteria; kingdom Bacillati; phylum Actinomycetota; class Actinomycetes; order Propionibacteriales; family Kribbellaceae; genus Kribbella; species Kribbella sp. CCNWLW201. The sequence continues at coordinate 128,565 of NZ_JBBCBQ010000001.1, forward strand.
ACGGTGATGATCGAGACCACCAACGCCGACCGTGAGCGCGAGCTGACCGCGCTCGCCCGGCCGCGCGGCCACCTTGTCGACGGTCTGCTCTACAGCCCGCTCGGGCTCGGCCCCGAGGATGTCGAGCAGCTCCGCACGTCGACGCCGATGGTGCTGCTCGGCGAGCGGATCTTCCACGGCCCGGTCGACCACGTGATGATCGACAACATCGAGGGCACCAAGGCCGTCGTACGGCATCTGCTCGACCGGGGCCGCCGCAGGATCGCGGTCATCGGCATCCGTCCCGGCGAAAAGGTCGGCACCGCGGCCATCCGGTACGGCGCCTATGCCGAGACGCTCGGCGAGTACGGCGTCCCCGTGCCGGAGCAGCTGGCCGTGTCGGGCGGGAAGTGGCACCGGTCGAGCGGAGCGGACGCGATGGAGGAGTTGCTCGCCACCGGGCAGAAGTTCGACGCCGTCTTCGCCCTCAACGACACGCTGGCCCTCGGCGCGGTCCGCGCGCTGACCGCGCACGGCATCCGGATCCCGGACGACGTCGCGGTCGCGGGCTTCGACAACATCGACGAGGCCAGCTACAGCAGCCCGACCCTGACGACGGTCGATCCGAACCGCGTCCAGATCGCCCGGAAGGCGGTCGAACTGCTGGTGCAGCGGATGGCCGGCGACGACTCCGAGCACCAGGAGATCGTCGCGCCGTACGAGTTGCACGTGCGCGAGTCCACGGCCGGCTGAGCCGTCACTCAAAGCCACCGGACCTGAAGGGTTGACGGTCCCGGAGTGCCCGGGCATCATCTCTCTACACCGATGTAGTACACCGATGTAAAAGCAAGCGCCGACCGTTTACCCCTGGGCCGGCGCGGCGGTCACGCACGCCCGAAACCGTGCTCCACCCCCGCCAGGAGGACACGCAGATGCTTGACAACGCTCTCCCATCCCCATCCCCATCCCGCCGAGCTGTTCTCGGCGGCCTGCTCGGCGCCGCCGGCGCGCTCGCCCTGAGCGGCTGCGGCAGCCTCGGCTCCACGCCACGCGTACGCGAATGGAACCTGTTCGGCGGCGGTGACGGTGCCCGTCTGCTGCAGATCCATCAGCAGTACGTCGCCGAGCACCCGGACGTCAGGTTCGAGGCGCACACGCTGGCCTGGGGTCCGCCGTTCTACACCAAGCTGGCCATGTCCGCGGCCGGCGGCCGGGCGCCCGAGGTGGCCACGCTGCACCTGTCCCGGCTGAAGGGATTCAGCCCGAACACCATGCTCGACCCGATCCCGGTCGACCTGCTGAACGAGGCCGGGATTCGCGAGGAGGACTTCCTGCCCGCGACCTGGAACCGCTGCATCGTCGACGGCAAGCTGTACGCCGTACCGCTGGACCAGCACCCGTTCGTCCTCTATTACAACACCGACATCTGCAAGAAGGCCGGACTGCTCGGGCCCGACGGCAAGATCAAGCCGGTCAAGGGTGTGGACGCGTTCGTCGAGATGATCAAGGCGGCGAAGGACGTCACCGGCAAGTACGGCGCCTCGATCGAGACGACGAACCCGTGGCGGATGTGGTGGACGCTGTACGGGCAGCTCGAGGGGAAGTTCTTCAACGAGGACGGCACCGAGCTGATCCTCGACGACGCGAAGGCGCTCGAAGCCCTGGAGCTGATGGCGAAACTCGCCGCCGACGGCCTGGTGCCGCGGTCGGCCAACTACCCGGCCCTGGTCGCCCAGTTCAGCAGCGGCGACGTGGGCCTGAGCTTCAACGGGGAGTGGGAGGTGACGACGTACCAGACCGCGAAGATGCCGTTCAGCATGGCGCCGTTCCCGGTCGTGTACGACGTACCGAAGTTCGCCGGTGACGCGCACACCTTCGTGCTACCGCACCAGTCGAATCGGAACGCAGACGACACGAAGGCGACGGTCGAGTACATCGCCTGGATGCTCAAGCACAGTGCGGACTGGGCCGCCGGCGGGCACATCCCGGCGTACCAGCCGGTGGTGACGAGCCAGCAGTACCTGGACCTCAAACCGCAGGCGGAGTACCGCAGCGTCGCGCCCGACGTGTTCTTCGACCCGGACGCGTGGTTCAGCGGCTCGGGCGCACAACTGCAGAACGAGGCAGGCGCTGCGTTCAGCGGCGTCTTCTCCGGGCAGGCGACACCGAAGGCTGCGCTCGAGCAGTTCAAGGCCGCCACCCAGACGCTCCTCGACACCCCGTCCCCGGTCTGAAGGAGATCTCACTCATGGCCGTGCAGACACCACCTCGAGTTACACCCGGTACGCCGTCCACCGCGGCGAAACCGGAGACCGGGCAGCCGTGGAAGGAACGCTGGGCCGGACTCTTCTTCGTCGCCCCGTTCCTCCTGCTGTTCGCCGTCTTCCTTCTCTGGCCGACCATCTACGGCCTGTGGAACAGCTTCTTCAACACCAGCCTGGCCGGGGTCAAGCAGGAGTTCCTCGGCCTGCAGAACTGGCGGGAGATTTTCGGTGACCCGGCCGTCTGGTCGTCGCTGAAGAACACCCTCGTTTTCACCGCGATGAGTACGCCGCCGCTGGTGATCATCGCCCTGGTGATGGCGTTGCTCGCCAACAGGAAAGGCTTGCTGGGCTGGCTGTTGCGGTTCTCGTACTTCGCTCCGTTCGTGCTGCCCGCGACCGTCGTGACACTGATCTGGGTCTGGATCTACCAGCCCGGGTTCGGCTTGGTGAACGGTCTGCTGACGGCCGGCGGGTTCGCCGAGATCGACTGGCTGAACACCGACAACCGGGCGATGCTGGCAGTGGTGATCACGACCGTCTGGTGGACGGTCGGGTTCAACTTCCTGCTCTATCTCGCCGCCCTGCAAGGGATTCCGGCCCAGGTCTACGAAGCGGCCGCGATCGACGGCGCGAACGGCCGGCAGAAGCTGTTCCGGATCACGCTGCCGCTGCTCAGCCGGACCACTGGACTGATCATCGTCCTGCAGCTGGTCGCGTCGCTGAAGATCTTCGACCAGATCTACCTGATGACCAACGGCGGGCCGAACTACGCAACCCGGCCGATCATCCAGTACATCTACCAGAACGGCTTCACCAACTACCGGATCGGCTACGCCTCGGCCATCTCCTACATGTTCTTCGCGATCATCGTGATCGTCTCGGTACTGCAGTTCAAACTCTTCTCCGGCCGGAAGGAGGGGGTCTGATGGCTACCGCGACCCTGCCCGCGACACCGCGAACGACGCGGAGCGGCCCGGTGGAACCGCGCTGGACCTTCCCGAAGGTGGCGAACATCGTCGGCGCGTCGATTCTCGCCGTCGTCTGGCTGATCCCGTTGCTCTGGGCCCTCGACACCTCACTCAAGCCCGAGGCGGAGACGACCCTGTCGCCGATCACCTGGTTGCCCACGGCACCGACCGCGGACGCCTACCGGAGTGTGATCGACCAGGGTGACCTGCTCCGCTGGTTCCTGAACAGCACGATCGTGGCGGTCCTGGTGACAGCCCTGACCCTGCTGGTCTCGGTCCTGGCGGCGTACGGGTTCTCCCGGACCAGGTTCCCCGGCCGGCAGGCACTGTTCGGGCTGATGATCGCCGGCATCCTGGTCCCGCCGCAGGTGCTGATCGTGCCGTTGTTCCAGGAGATGACCAGTCTCGGGCTGGTCGACACCTACTGGGGCATCGTGCTACCGCAGGTGGTCGCGCCGGTGATGGTGTTCGTGCTGAAGAAGTTCTTCGACGGCATCTCCCGCGACTACGAGGACGCCGCCCGGGTGGACGGCGCGACCCGGTGGCGGATCGTCTGGAGCGTGATGGTGCCGATGTCGCGGCCGATCCTCGTTGCCGTCGGCATCTTCACCTTCATCGGCGCCTGGAACAACTTCCTCTGGCCGTTCATCGTCACCACCGACCCGTCGATGATGACGATCCCGGTCGGGCTGGCCAACGTGCAGGGCTCCTACGGCCTGCGGTACGCCCAGATCATGGCCTCGGCCGTGCTCGGCGGGCTCCCGCTGCTGATCGTGTACGCCCTGTTCCAGCGGCACGTCGTACGCGGTGTCGGCGACGCAGGGATCAAGGGATGAGACGTCTCGCAGCCGTTGCCGGTCCGTACGTCGATCGGCTCGGCACACCGTTGCTGCAAGGAGGCGGCACGGTGATCCTGTCCGGATCCGGCTCGATGGCCGGACCCGGCGGCCAGTCCGTGTACGACGGCTGGCTGGCCCATCACTACTACGACACCCAGGCCGGCGGGGACTTCCGGCTCGGCCTGCGGCGGATCCACTGGGGGCCGGACGGCTGGCCCCGGATCACCTGAAAACCGCAATCAGTCACGACAGGAGCAACCTGGTGCCCGCTGCCAACATCACCCTCGACCCTGGTTTCACCATCGCGCCGGTGAACCGCCGTACCTTCGGCACCTTCGTCGAGCACATGGGCCGCTGTGTCTACACCGGCATCTACGAGCCCGGCCACGCGACCGCGGACGAGGACGGCTTCCGCAAGGACGTCCTCGAACTGACCCGCGAGCTCGGGGTGTCCGTGGTCCGCTACCCCGGCGGCAACTTCGTCTCCGGCTACCGTTGGGAGGACGGCGTCGGCCCGCGCGAAGGCCGGCCGCGCCGGCTCGACCTGGCCTGGCACAGTGTCGAGACGAACGAGTTCGGCCTGGACGAGTTCATCCGCTGGTGCGCCAAGGCCGGGGTCGAGCCGATGATGGCGATCAACCTCGGCACCCGCGGGGTCCAGGAGGCGCTCGACCTGCAGGAGTACGCGAACCACCCGGGCGGCACGGCCCTGTCCGATCTGCGCGAGCAGCACGGCGCATCGCCGTACGCGATCAAACTGTGGTGCCTGGGCAACGAGATGGACGGGCCCTGGCAGATCGGCCACAAGACGGCCGAGGAGTACGGCCGGGTGGCGGCCGAGACCGCGCGGGCGATGCGGATGGTCGAGTCCGACCTGCAGCTGGTCGCGTGTGGTTCGTCCTCGTCGTCGATGCCGACCTTCGGCAGCTGGGAGCAGACGGTACTGCGGGAGACGTACGACTTCGTCGAATACATCTCCTGCCACGCGTACTACGGCAACGACGACGGCGACACCGCGTCGTTCCTGGGCTCGGCCGTCAACATGGACCGCTTCATCGACGCGGTGGTCGCGACCGCGGACGCGGTCGGCGCGGAGCTGAAGAGCACGAAGAAGATCGACATCTCCTTCGACGAGTGGAACGTCTGGTACGGCGACCGGTCCCGCCGCACCGACGAGGACGGGGACGGCTGGGCGGTCGCGCCGCGGCGGATCGAGGACGAGTACAACGTCACCGATGCCGTTGTCGTCGGCAACCTGTTGATCTCGCTGCTGCGGCACAGCGACCGCGTCGGCGTCGCCTGTCTCGCGCAGCTGGCGAACGTGATCGCGCCGATCATGACCGAGCGCGGTGGCCCGGCCTGGCGGCAGCCCACCTTCCACCCGTTCGCGATCACTTCCCGGCTCGCGGCCGGTCAGGTACTGCGGCTGGAGACCGACTCACCGACCGTCAGCACCGCCAAGTACGGCGACATCACGGCGGTCGACGCGGTCGCGACGTACGACGAGGGCAAGCTCGCCGTCTTCCTGGTCAACCGCTCGACCGAAGGCCCGATCGAGGTCACCGTCGACGTCAGCCGTGCCGGTGTCACCACCGTCAGTGAGGCCGTCATCATGCACGACGCCGACCCGCTGGCGACCAACTCCGCCGACCACCCCGACCGCGTCACCCCGCAGCCGGCCGAAGCCCGCCTGGAGGACGGCAAGCTCACCATCACGCTTCCCGCTGTCAGCTGGACCGCCCTCTCCCTCACGGCCGGCTGATCAGGTCGGGCCTGGGTGGGTCACCCCTCCCCACCCAGGCCCGACCTCTTGAACTGCGTGACGGTGATGCCCGGGGCGATCTCGGTGCGGCCGTCCTCGCGGTAGCCGCGGGACTTGTAGAGGTTGACGGCTGGGGTGTTCGCCGTGCCCGTGGAGACGAGGCTGGTCGGCCGCGGTTCCAGTGCGTCGAGGTGGTCGAGGAGAGCTCGGCCGTGGCCGCGGCGGGCGTGGGCGGGGTCGACGATCAGACGGGTGATGTCGACGGTGTCGTCGTCCGGGAACTCGTACGCGACCGCGCCGACCAGGACGTCACCGTCGTACCGGCCGAGCCAGTGTTCGGTGGACGACATCAGGCCGTCGAGGTCTTCCTGGAGCGGCGGGATGCCCTCGAAGCCGATCAGCTCGGCCTCGACGGCGTACGCGCGATGCTGGATCTCCAGCAGGCGTTCGGCCAGAGCCCGGTCGGTGAGGTCGAGAGGTCTGATCACGCGCGCCAGATTACTTCAGGCCGCCTTCCAGTAGCCGAGCGCTTTGACGCGATGCTTCGGTACGGCGAGGTCCTTCAGGACGTACGACGAGAGTGCCCGGGTGGTCGCGGTGTCGCAGGCAATCCAGACGAACGCGCCGGCCGGATCGCCGATGAACTTCGGCAGCTCCGCCTTGACCCCCTCGACCATGTCCTGACGCGCAACGGTCCGCAGTTCGTGCTGGTCCGGGTTGATCCGGAACGGCAGTTCGTGATCGCCGTCGTGCGTGGTCTCGAACCAGATCGTCGCGGGCAGTTCCGGCGCGACCGCGAGCAGCGAGTTGATGGCCGGCAGCGAGGCCGGATCGCCGATCACCAGCATCCGCTCCGGCAGCGGGTCGGGCGCCTCGAACCCGGTCCCCTGCACGGTCGCCTCGATCGTGTCGCCCGGCTCGGCCTTGCGGGACCAGTCGCTCGCGCACCCGTCATGAAGCGCGAACTCCAGACTGAAAGTGCCCGCCTTGGCATCCGGGTCGACCAGCGTGTACGCCCGCTGATGCGGCTTGCCCGCGTTGTCGAACCACAGCCGCACCCACATCGTCGGGTGTACGCCTATCGCCTCGAGCAGCCCGCCATCAGTGAAGTGCACCCGGCGGTAGCGCTCTGTGACCTGTTCGGCACCCGTCACGGTGAAGGTGAAGTCCTTCCCGCGAAACAGCTTGAGCACCACGTGTTCCCAGCCGTGCCCCACGATGATCCTCCAGCAACAATGGCCGTTGCGGCCGATGATCCTGACTTGTAAGTTAGCTCAGCCTAACCTAACTGAAACGAGGACAGCAGTGAACGCTCGGGTCTTCCGGGACGCGTACGGCGTACCGCATCTACAAGCTGGAGACCCGTTGGCGCTCGTCTACCTGCAAGGCGTCAACGCCGCGCAGGACCGGGCCTGGCAGCTGGAGCTCGAACGCCGGCGGTTCCTCGGCACGAGTGCCGCGTTCCTCGGTCCAGAGGGCGCACCGTGGGATGTGTTCGCCCGGCAGGCCCGGCTCGCCGACACCGCGCAACGCTGCTTCGAGGCACTCGACAACGAGACGCGCGAATGGATCACGGCGTACGTCGAGGGCGTCAACCACGGCATGCCGGTCGGGGCCGCTCGGGCGCCCGAGTTCGCGGAGACCGGGCTGACCTTGGAGAAGTGGGAGCCGTGGGCACCGCTGGGGATCTGGCTCGCGGTCCACATCCTGTTCGCCGGCTTCCCGTCGAAGTTGTGGCGGACCCACGTCGCCCGGCACCTCGGTGACGAAGCGATCGAACTGTTCTCCTCGGAGGGTCCGCGGACCGCGGGCAGCAACGGCTGGCTCATCCCTGGTTCACTGACTAAGTCCGGCCAGGCGATCATCGCGGGCGACCCACACCGGTTCATCGAGAGCCCAGGCATCTACCAGCAGATCCGGCTGACCTGCCCCGAGTACGACGTCCTCGGCCTCGCCGTACCGGGGATCCCGGGCATCGCCCACTTCGGCCACACCGGCACGGTCGCCTGGGCGATCACCAACGCGATGGCGGATTACCAGGACCTGTACGCCGAGCAACTCCGGCGGACGGGGTCGTCGGTCGAGGCGCTCGGCCCGGATGGCTGGAAGCCGGCCTCGGTGCTGTCCGAGGTCGTCGAGGTGGCTGGGGCCGATCCGATCGAGATCGAGGTGATCGAGACCGAACGCGGACCGATCATCATCGACAACGACGAGCAAACGGTCAGTCTGCGCTACCCGCCCCGAGTGACGGCACGGCTGGGCTTCGAGGTGTTGCCGAAGTTGCTGCGGGCAACCACAGTCGGCGATATCGACGCAGCATTGGAGACCTGGGTGGAGCCGGTCAACGTGGTGCTGGCGGCTGACACATCCGGCGGCCTGCTCCACCGGACCGCTGGATTGGTCCCGACTCGTGACCACTCGAACAAGCTGCGCGTCGTACCTGGTTGGGAAGCGGATCACCAGTGGCGGGGTTGGTACGCGCCGATGCCTCAGGCAACGGTCGACGGTCCTGCGGTGATGGCGAACGCACGTGAGCTGGCCGAGCCGCTGGGCGTCGAGTTCGCCGCACCGCATCGGTCCAGCCGGATCGCGGAGCTACTGGACTCACAGCCGACCTGGTCGGTCGACGAGATGCCTTCGATCCACACCGACACTTACCTGGGCTCGGCCGGCACTCTGCTGGATCTGCTGCCCGGATTGGAGAATCTCTCTCCGGAAGCGGTTGCCCTGCGCACCGAATTGCTCGAGTGGGATCGGCGGATGGAGGCAACGAGTACGACGGCGTCATCGTTCGCCGCGGTCCGCAAGGCGCTGGTCTCCCGGTTGGCGGACCATTTCGCCGTACTGGAAGGTGACGCCAGCTGTCCGGAGGTGTTCCAGCCGTGGATCGACACGCTGTCGCACGCGTCGTACGCGCTGGAGAATCTGCTGACGGCCGAGCTCCCGGATGTCAACGTCGGTTGGCTGGCACGGGAGGCGCTCGAGGAGGTTGCCGCGCGCAAACCTCGGCCGCCGTGGGGTGAGACGCACCAACTGGCGCCGTTGCACATGTTGCGTGGTCCGGTGTTCGCGCCGGGCGAGGAGCCGTTCGACCTCGGGGTCTCCGGCGATCACCACTGTGTGATGTCAACGTCGAGCCTGCCCGGTCTCACTGATGTGTGCATCCGCGGCTCGGCGGCCCGTTATGCCTTCGACCTCGCGGACCGTTCGGCCAGTGGCTGGATCGTGCCGATGGGGGCGTCCGGCGTACTCGGGGATGCACACCACCACGACCAGCTTCCGCTCTGGCTGCGTGGCGAGCTGGCGCCGGTCCAGGGCGATCTCACGCGTGAGGATCGCGGATATGCCAGCGAGGTGGCGGGCTTCGGCGCAGCGCGGATCGTCGAATTCGATCCCGACCGCGACCTGGACCTGATCCACGGCTGGGTGACGGCCGAGCGGGCGAGCTTCTGGGGCATGGGGCACCTGTCCCGGGACGAGATCGCGGAGATCTACCGATTCCTCGACTCGGTGCCCACGCATCACGTGTACATCGCGTATCTGGACGATGTACCGATCGCGCTACTGCAGACCTACGATCCGCAGGCCGATCCGGTCGGAGCGGCGTACGACGTCCAGGCCGGGGACATCGGCCTGCATTTCCTGATCGCCCCCGGCGACCCCCGCCCCAATTTCACCGGCAACTTGCTCAGGGTCATCGGCGACTTCATCTTCGTCCACCTCGGCCATCCCCGCGTCGTCGTCGAACCCGACATCCGCAACGACCGGGCCATCGACCGCTTCCACCGCACCGGCTTCGTCCTGGGCGCCGAAGCCAAGATCACCCACCCCGACGGCACCACGAAAACAGCCCAACTCGCCTTCCTCACCCGAGAGCGATTCCTGGCCCTTCAGGCGTAACGGCCTCCCGTCGGTAGGTGTCGAGAACGATCTGCAGACGGTCCTGCCGGAACCGTCCGGGCTCCGCGGCGTGAACTCGGCGGCCGTCTTCGGTCCAGAAGGCTTCTTCGGGTACGGCGTTCTCGCCGGGAGGGATGAACTTGATCACCTCAGCCACCGCGGCGGCCGCGAGCGTCAGGGCATCGGCGCTCGCCTGCGGATCGTCCGGTGGCAGTCTGCTCGCGAGCTCGTCGGCGAGCTGGAGCCAGGAACCGGGGTCGAGCAGCTGCGACGGCTCGCGACCGCCGAAGTTCGGGAAATCGCCCGCGGTCTCGGTCGGCGGGAGGCCGAACGAGTGTCGCCGCTCGGCACCGCAGTCCGCGCAGGTCGCGTAGTAGCGACTCGCCAACTCGCCGTCGACGAGGCCGGTCCCGTGCTTCCACTCGGCATCGGTCGACCCGCACGCACACGGCGTCAAGTCGAGAAACAACCGCGCCTCGTCCCGAGTCCTTGCTATCGGCAACGTCATGGTCCACTCCGCTCAGGCGGTCGTCCCGCTGTCCTCGCCGCCATTTCCTCCGCCGCCTTCTGTGCTCTCCGGATGGCCGCCAGCGTCGACGCCCCGGTATTGACGGGCTTCCACCGCGACGTGTACCTGGGTGCAGGTGCGGACGGCACCGGTGGTGCCGCGGATGTGGTGGTTCCGGCCATCAGGGCTTCGTATTCGTGCTGGTGGAGGGTCAGGTACGCCTCTCCGGCGGCGACGCCGGGAACCTGCTGGACCCTCGGGTGGCGTACGGCGCCATCGGGACCGTCGACCCTGTTCGTGAGGGTGAGGTCGTAGTCGACGCGAACCCGGACGACCACCAAGGGCCCTCCTTCGAAGCGGCTGAGCTCTTCGCGCGCACCCCAGGAGTCCGTCGTCGTGTCGGCCAGCTGCTCGCCGCCCGTGACGTTGCCGCCGACACCCAGCCCGGGGATGCTGAGGCTCCCCGTTCCACTCACCGGCAGCAAGCGGCCCGTGGTGGTGCTGGTGGAAACCGTGCGCTGACTGCGGTTGACGTCGCCGAGTTCACCTTTCTCGATCGGCCCGGCGACCAGTTCCATCGCGGACACCCGCGCTCGCACCGCCACGTCGACGTACTCGTTGGCAGAGCCGATCCGAGGCAGTCCCTCCATCCGGAAGCCCTCATCGGACGCCATCCGGCTGAAGAGGGCGTGCCGATCCGAGGCCGAAAGCAAGGCCTCCAGCTCGGGCGCATGCATGCGTGTGCCGGCTGCTCCGAGCATGCTCTCGTCCCTGAGCCCGTCCAGAATCGCCGTCAGCAGATCCGGCCCGCCGAACCGGCCGGGTCCGGTTCCCTCGACGAAGTACGTCGCCGGCAACCGCAGCGGCATACCAGCTTCCGGTACGGCGCTTTGGTCGTCGGCCTGCTGCTGGTTCGACGAGGCGAGCGGTCTGCCGACGAGGTCGGTCGGGACCAGCTGGACCAGGTCGCCGGCGAGGGTTCTCGGCTGCGCAGATGTCACCACCTCGTCCGGGCCGAGAGTGCGGCGGAGGCCACCGCGGTTCGGATCCACCGCATCGCGGCTGACCTCGATGGTGATCCGCAGGCCGCGGCCGACCCGAGTCATTCCCCCGAAGGTCGCGATGCGTTCCAGCCGGGTGAGTTGTTCGGCCATCGTGGTCGAGCTGCCCTCGGCGAGGTCCGTACCGACCGACAGCGACGACATCTCGTCGAGCAGGGCGTCGGCGCCCGCGCCGGTCGAGCGTCCCACGGTCCGGGTCCGGCTGTGATCGTCGTACAGGTAGCGCTGAACGATGCTGACGACATCCTTGGTCTCGCCCAGGTGCTGCACCTCGTCGGTGAACTCGGCACGGATCCGGACCGTGACCTGGTCGGCGGTGAGCTCGCCTGGGGCGCCGACCGGGTAGTGGCGGACGAAGCCGCCTGGGCTGAGCATGTCTTCCAGGCGGCCCAACCAGCGTTTGCCGGCAAATTCCGCGAAGAGGCTCTGCGCGAGCCTCGGATCGGCCTGGGGGTCGACTCCGAGATCGTCGCGCAGCATGGACTCGACTTCGGACAGCAGGAGCGTGTCGGCCGACTGCTTGGTTTCCGATGACTCCCGGGTGAGGTCGGCGCTCTCGACCAGACTGGAGCCGAGGTGTTCGCGATAGTGCGCGGGCAGGGCGATCTCGGATTGTTCCTTCGCCCGCTGCAGTGCCTGTGCGAGTTTCGCCTCGAGATCGCCCGGATTCGGCGACGGCCATCCCGAGACGTGCGGGCTCGGTTTCCAGAGCTTGTCGATCAAGGCTTCCACGGTGTGTCCGGCAGCCAGCGCCGGCACCGGGCGGCCTTCGGCCCGCGCCATCGCCAGCTCCGCGCGGTACCGGCGGACCAGGCCCGCGGCTGCCCTGCGGTCGAGGTCTAGTTCGCCGTGCAGGTAGCGCTCGACCGCGTCCGCCGCTCGGCGCAACGACAGCGGGAACGTGTTCTGGCTGTAGAAGCGCAGCGTGTCCCGCTCGGCGATCTGGAAGGCGAGGCGGGAGGAGAAGGACAGCGCCTCGGCGCCGACCACGAGCTCGAAGTCGACGACGGCGTCGAAGACGTCGTGCCGTCCGGTCTCGATGATCAGCCGCTCGACACCCCAGATGTGCTGGTCGGTGCGGGATGACGAGGTGCTCTTTCCCCTGCTGCCCTTGAGTCCGGCGCCGGTGTCGTTCTCCGACACCTTCGTGCTCAGCTCCGTGCTGCCACCGGTCGGCCGTGCTGACGAGACGCCGTGGCTGCCGAGGGCGAAGTTGATGTCGCCGGCCGTTCCGTCGGTCTGTCCGACCGCCTTCGCATTCCGGATCCGCCCGGTCAACGTGATCGGAACGCGCCGTGACACACCGCCCACGCCAGGCACGACGATGGTGGTGCTGTAGCCGGTCTGTGCCCATTCCGGATGGGCCAGCAGGTTGCGCGGGTTGAGGAAGGCCGACAGTTGCTGCAGGGCGGTCGGGTCCGACCTGAGATCCGCCGGCAACAGCTCGATCAGACCGGAGGTGTCCAGCGCGAGGAGCGTGGCCCGGTCGAGCACCTTGGCCGGCACCAGCCCGGGAATCGCGTGCCCCTGTGATGGTTCGCCCGGACCGGTATCGGCGTACGGGAGGAAGCCGCTGTCGATGAGCAGCCGGGCGGACTCGCCGGCGCCGGTGTGGATCCGCGCACCGGTGCCGACCTCGGTGACGGTGAGGATGTGCGGGACCTCGAAGACCGCCACCGGTGAGTTGCTCTCCACCAGTGTCACCTGGTTGATCGTCCCGCCACCGGCCCAGGAGAGGACTCGCCCGAGCGCCTGCCGGCCATGCGAGAGTGCGGTCTTTCCCTCGGTGCCCGCCGCGGAAGCCGACACCTCGACCCCGGCCCGCCACGGGAGGGCTCTCGTCCGGCCGCCGGAGCGCCCGGCCGAGTCGGACCCGATATTGAGCAGTACCACGGCCTCGTCCGCGGTCACACCGACGGGATTCCGGACCGCTTCCTGTTCGATCCCGATCCGCAGGCTGACCGTCTCCGTCGGCCGGGTGCTGCTCGGCCGGCTCAGGGTCACCACGATGCCGCCCCGCGCGGCGATGTCGTAGCCGGCTTCGAGCCGCTCCGTCGACAGCTGCGTCCGCAGCTCCTCGATGTTGAGGAGCTGTCCGTGCCGCTCGATCGGATCGCGCGAGAGCTTGGTCAGGTCCAGGTTGCCGTCGGCATCGAGCGGTGGCACGAAGCCGCGCGCGGCGAAGTGCTTGATGATGCTCGTCAGCGCCTCCTTGCCGCCCGTGACACCCTGGATGTTCCAGGGACCGGCGGCGCAGAGCTTGCCGTCGCGGATCGACCAGCCGGGCAGTTCGGACTTCCGGCCCGGCACCTCGACGCCGTACTGGACATCGCCCTGCAACCCCGGCCTGCCGTCCTCGCGGACCAGGGCGGCAGCATCCACCGGCAGGCCGTGGCGATAGGCGTCGTTCACCCGCACCCGCAGCAGCGCCTCGCTGCGGCCGGGCGTCTGCTTCGCTTCCCGGCCGTTGAGGACCAGCCTGACCTGGTGGTCCAGGACGACCCGGTAGCCCTGCGTCGGCCCGGTGAACCGGTGGACGCCGACGTGGTACGTCGTACCGCCGGTGGACAACGACTCCGCGTTCGATACCGAGTGCCCGGCGGATACCGACGGGCCGAGGTTGGCGCCGGAGTCGTCGACATTCTTCAGGTGCTCGCCGCCGTACCCGACCGTCGCCGTCTCGGAGTCGTTCGCGCGGACCGTCTCCTGCACGGTCGCCGTACTGGATCCGACCCGGACTGATTCCTGCCAGTGCGTACGGCTCTGGGCGCCGTCGAGTGTGATCGCTTCGTACCGGACGACCGTCTCCATCTCGAGGTGGCCGATCGGTTTCCCGCCGGCCATCAGCGGCCGGAGTACGGCGTGATCGGTGGAGTCGGCCAGGCGGGCCGGAAGATCCTGCGTCAGCGCCGCATGGATCTGGTCCTCGACCTGCCCACGATCCGAACCCATCCGACGGAGCGAATCGCGGTTGTCGGCGATCACGTCGTTGGTGAGCTGCTCCAAGCCGTTGATCGAGGTCAGCATGTGTGCGGGCAACCGGCCGGTTTGGAGATCCTCACGCACAGCTACGTCGGTCGCCGCGTCGACGGTGTAGGCATGCGAGACCCAGGCTCGCAGCTCTTCGCTGCCGGCGACTGTGTCCGCCGTACTCCAGCCGCTCTCCCGGTCGGCACGGATGGAGAGCTGGTACGACGCTTTGCCGCTGAAGAGAACCGACTCACCCCGGTTGTCCTCGACGGCGCCGCCCGGCCCGGCCTCCGCGGCACTCACCGTCACCGCCCGGCTGTAGCCGTGGCTGATCTCCGCCTTCAGCGTGAGCTGCGCCAGGAAGGGAAGGTGGAAGGCGTTCGCCAGCGCGTGCAGGAAGGGGCTCAGCGAGCCGCCGCCCTTCGAGTTCAGGGCCGTGGTCATCATCGTGGAAACCCGCCGAGAGAACTGCGGGAAGCGGCCGATGATCATCTCGTTGGCCTTGAGCGGCGCGCCGGCCACGTCCACCAACTCGTCCACCGACAGCTGGATCCGCAGGTCCGTGATCTCGTCCCGGCCAACCCGCAGTACGAGGCCTTCCGCACTGACGAGCCTGCCGAAGGTGGCGCTCAGCCGGCGTTGCAGGTCGGCCGCGGTGAACCGCTCGTCGATACCCCACTGGCCCAGCAGCACGTTGATCCGCTCCGCGAGGGCGGTCAGATGCGGCAACGACCCGGTCGGCATCAGGCTGGGCAGCACACTGTCCGACGGCGCCAACTCCCTGATGACGGCGTCGTACGACGCTACGTCGGCGGCGACCCTGGTCGCCTCGGCCGCCACCTGTTCCGGCGTACCGGCGTCGAAGTCGGCCAGCAGTTGCCGGTAGCCGTCGAGTGCGGCCGTCGCCGAGTCGAGCGCTCGCTGGTAGCGGGTCTCGAGGTGGCCGTACCAATTCGCCAAGTCTGTCTGCTTCTTGACGTCGGCCTCCGCGGCATGCTTGCGGTCGAAGCGGCCATCGTCTTTGGCCCGCTCCGCCTTGTCGGCCTTCTCACGTGCTTTCCGCGCCTCGTCGGTGGCCTTGTCGGCGTCGTTGCGCTTGGCATCGACGATGGCTTGCAAGGTGTCCGTCGTATTCTCCAGCGCCTCGATTTCCGCGGTGATGGCTGCCTTCAGTTGCGCGATCGGTCCGGGGATCGGTGGGCCGTTCCAGGGCAGTGTCGGGCGGGCGCCGCCGCGGTCCGCGATCGCGTCGGCTAGCCCCTCCATGTCCTTGCCGAGCTCATCACGGGTTGTCGTGTCGTTGGCTTCCACAGCCGCGGCCCACATGCGGGTGAGGCAGCGGAACTCGTTCTGCTGCGCCTCGACACAGGCGTTGTGCCCGCCACCGGTCAGCTTGCTCCAAAGCCGTCGTACCGGACCACCGGACGGTGCCCGCAACTCCTGGAGCGTGTGACTGATCTCGTGCACCCACACGCGGGTGAGCTGATCGCCCGCGACGCCGGGGACGAAGGTGACGCGATGCGGATTGTCCCGATCGCCGGTCGACGTACGCGTTTCGGCGAGGTTGCCACCGTCGACCGGGCCCGGATCTTCGACCTTGAAGTAGTGCTGGGCATCGTCCTGCGTACGGACGACAATGAAGCCGTCGTCGCGGGTAGGCCCCTCCTTGATCAGGCCCCCGAAGTCAGTCACGTCGGCGCCCTCAGCCGCCAACACCACCAACTCAACGGTCAGCGGCCCTTCGTCCTCCGTCCGGCCGTCGACGCGATACCGAGTCGTGTTCACCGGCGGCGAGTTGACCACCCGCCCAGCGCCGTCATCGGGTGGGGTGGTGGGGCTGATCGCGGGGAGGGGGAAGGCGCCGAGAATGTTTGCTTCGGGCAACAGTTGGTTGTACGCCTCGATCCGCTCGGCCAGCTTCTGTTGCAGCAGCTTGTGGGATGCCGCCGTACCATCGCCGGTGACCGCGTGATCGGCATGCATGTCCACCGCGTTCGCGGCCTCGACGATGTCCGCCAGCGCCTTCAGCCGGTCCGCGAGCAGCGGCTTGCCGGCCGGCTCACGGAGCATTCGCCGGAACGCACGGGCCGCGCCGGCCCGGACCTGATCGTTCGGCCCGCCGGTCACCCGCCGGCCGTTGACGGGCGACACGTGCGCCAGCTCCGGGAAAGCCTCCCACGACCTGCCCTCGGCACGGATCTGGTTGTACAGGCTGATCGCGTGCGCGAGCCGCGCCCGAGCGGCCGCCGCCTCCGGACCAGCGGCATCCGCCGAGTCGGCCCAGTCGACCGCAGCGGCCAGGCGATCGATACGGACGAGCGCGGCCACTCGCTCCTCCCGGATCGCGAGTTCGCGGGCGGTCTCACCGGGCGGACCGGTCTGGTTGTCGAGGTACGCGTGTTCGACGGCAGCGCGAACGCGGTCGGTGTAGTCGGCATCGGCCGGCGAGACGATGGCCGGAGGTGAGGTCGCGGAGTTCAGCAGCTCGGTCAGCTGCTGGACCTGCTCCAGCAACTGCGCGATGAGGTACTTGCCGATCGCGGAGTCCCGGTTGAGCTGGTCCCGGTCCACGCCGTACTTGTTCAGTAGCTCGGAATTCGCGTCCTTCCGGTTCAGCTCGGCGCGGCGGAACAGCAGCTTGGCGACCGGCGCCGCACTGACCGCGGCGATCGCCCCGCCGATCCCGCTGGCCAACCAGTGGATGGGGATGTTGAAAATGAGTTCGGTGGCGGTCACGCTCCCGGCCAGACCGACCGCCGCCAGCCAGGCCTGCACGGAGTACCAGCGGAACTTCATCAATCGGCTCGGCCGCGGACCATGCTCCGGCACCGGCGCCGTCAGTTGAGTACGACGATCGGCGACCCGGCTGGTCAGGTCCGGGGCGGCCTCGGCGGTGAGCCGGGCAAGCTCCTGAAGCGCCTGGCCGAGGTTCTGCAAAGGTTCGGACAGCGCATCGAGCAGGGCTTGGCCACGGATCTCGTCCCGCCGGGCGTGGTCCCACGTCTTCTGGGTGGCGTGGATCCGCTCCTCGAGGTCCGTGAAGATCTTGTCTCCGGTGGCACCCAGCAGCCCGGCGCCGACCGCCGAGCCGAACGTGGTGACGAAACTCTCCAGCACCAGCTCGAAATTCTGGCCGAGCTGGGCCAGGTCGAAGGGCTGACCCGGTTGCGCGGCGGCCCACCACCGCCCGGCCGCGGCGGCATCGTTGTCGAACAGCTGCGCCAGCAAGTGCGTCAGGAACGACGGCGTCTTCTGCTTCTGCTCTTCGACCTCGGCGACGTCGGCCGGCTTGCCGGAGCCGGTCTGCTCGTCGCCGTCGGCCGGCTTCTCGGGTGCGGCTCGACCGGCACCTTCCACCGCTCGCTTCCTCAGCTCGGCTTCCAGCGCGGTCAGGAGTTTCTGCTGCTCCTCGATCAACCCGATCAGCTGGTTCCGGACCGACTCCGGATCGGCGAGCTCGGTCAGCGCCGTCGCATTCACCCGGGTACGCCGGTCATCGCGCTTCTTCACGTCGACGTGCCGCTCGGTGAACATCTTCGCGGCCGCCATCGTCGTGATCACGGTGGCCGTACTCACTCCCGCCGGATTCCCCGCCGCGAGAAGGAGTACCGCCACCGTCCACGCACCTGCCACCGGTGCCAGATGACGGACCTTGTAGCGCCACCCCTCGGTCGCCCGCGGTGCTTCACTGGCGGGCGGCGGCGCGGGCGGCCGCTCACCGTCGAGCAGTCGTTCCATCCCCGGGTTCTGGTGCTCCCGTTCGGCCTGATCGGCGCCGTACGCCGGCTTCTTGCTCGCGCTCTTGTGCCCGTCAAGCCAGAACTCGGCCCATGGGGCGGCCAAGCCGGCGCCGATCGCCGGGGTCGCCGCAGCGATCGCGAGCCCCGGATCGTGTGTTGCCACCAGTACGGCGATCCCGACCAGCGTCGCGGTCCAGATCGACGTACCGGACGCCTTGGCGAAATAGGTCTTCGGGCCTGGCCGGTTGTCCTGCGGAGAGCGCCGGTCCTGGAACCGCTCCACCAGGGTCTGGTCGTCCGGCGTGACCAGGGCCCGCCGTACGTCGGCGTCCGGCTGGTCCTTGTGCAAGCCCATCGACCCGATCATCCCGGCCAGCAACCGGCTGATCCGGTGCTGCCGCAGCATGCCGGGCCTCCCGAGGTCGTGCTCGGTGACGAGTTGGCGTACCTCGGCCAGGTCACCGTGATCGACATCCCTGAAGCGCGGGTCCGTCCAGGGATTGCTGTCGGGTGCGAGGGTCTTGCCCTCCTCGGTGCCGGCCAACTGCGCGGCGGACGGCTTCAAGGTGGCCACGGAGGTCTCGGCCAGGATCCGGGCCACCAGCGAAGGAACCCGCGTCGTCGACATCCGATCGGACAAGGTCACCCAGGCGGTCGGCGTCTGACCGGGCACGGAGATGTACTCGGCGTCGACATGGTCGGCCAGCGGCATGACACGCAGGACCAGCCGATACTTCTGGCCGTCCTGCGTCACGACCGCGTACTCGTTGACGCCCGCTTGCCGGACCAGCTTGATCCCGGCGGCTCGCATCACGTCCCAGCGAACGATCGCCTTCGCCACCTCGAGTCCGACCAGCAGGAATCCCGGCAGGAAACGATCCGCCCGGCGTTGCGGCACCGAGTCACCGACAAGCTCTACCGCCGCGGTCTCCGCTCCCAGCCGCCCGGCCAGGTCACCGAGATCCAGACTGGTATCCGTCGTACTGTTGCCGGAGGCATCGGTCACTTCGACGGTGAACCGGTACGGCGACCTGTCCGCGGACGGCCTGGCGATACGAGTGATCGTCAGCGTCACCCGGGATCCGGCCCGGATCAGCTCCCCGAGCTTCGCCTCGAGCGCGGCGAACCCGACCGGGTCGAAGGTGACCCCCAGCGCGCCGAGCCCGGCGTCGCCGAAGAACGTCCGGCCGACCGTTCGACTGTCGTCGACTGGTCCACCGGCCTGCTCAGCGTGGGACCCGGCTGACCGCAGATCCGCAACCACTGACTGCCCGACCACCGGCTCGCCGACCGGCCCGGTCACCCGGTTCTCGCTGAACCACCGGGTGATCCTGCGGCCCGGCGCCATGCGGTCCGGGTTCGTCAGGCCGGACCGATCAGCACCGTCCCGCTGCTGATCGCTGTCGCGTCCGCCCGATCGAGCAGCAGTGTCACCGTGTTCTTGTCCTTCGTCGCGGTGGCGGGTGTCAGCAGCTCCACGCCCAGAACCCGGACCACCTGGTCCGTGTGTTCCACCTTCAGGACCGTCCCGGCCCCGATCACTCCGGTCATCAGTTCTCCCGGAGCCACGATCCCGCCCCTGCTCCTGATGTCGAACGTCGTCTCGACCCTGAACCTGATTGCGGTCATGCTCCGCCAGCCTCTCCAGCGCGTCGGGTTCACTCGCCCGCGCCACGTCCTCGAGTGGTCCCTTGCACTCTGTGTCCACCACGGCGCCGTCACGGAGCTGTTCGACGTGGATTCGCTCATGTTGCAGCTTCGCCGCCAGGGTGTTCCGGTCGGAGAAGGTCGCCGGGCCGAGCCTGACCTGCGCGCCGCGCAGCTCGATCGGCGTATAAGCGCAGGCCGCGTGGAAGTCCAGCATCCGGATCTCCTCCGGGTCCTCCACGATCACGATCTCGACATCGTGGATCGGCACGCCGATGATCGCGGCAACCTCCGCCACCGTGTCCATCGTGCGGGGCAGACCTCCGCCGTTCTCGAACACATCCTGATTGGTCCGCGGCGCTCCCCGCGCGAAGAGGCTCTTCCCGTCCGAGTGATGGTGATGCCTCGGGTCCGGCTCCGCGTGGTTCGCTTCGGCCTTGTCGTCAGGGGCAACCATCGGACGGAGCTGGTCAGCCAGCGTGTCGATCGCCGCCTGCGGAGTTGGCACCAATTGCCCGGTGGCCGGATCGGAGACCCAGGCGGTCGCCTCCAGCAACTTGGTGTCCGGATTGACGGCGAAGATCAGATCGACCTCCTGCCCCTGCCGCACCACCTCGGCGACCGCATCCTCCAGCCGCGCAACCGCGTCCCACGGTACGACGGCACCGGCCGGGAAGACGCTCTTGTTCGCCGCGTCCCGGAAGAGCCCCCAGCCAGGCACCTTCCCGTCCACCACCGGCCGCCCGATCGACCCGGCGCCGACATCCGCCGGCTGCGGGTGAATCTCCCGCACTTGCAGAATCTTCGTCCCGTTCGACTCGCGCACCACCTCATTGGCGCCCCACGCGAGCAGCTGCCTGGCTGAAGCGGTCGCGTCCCCCGTCGGCGGACTCGTCGAGGGACCGAAGAGGTTCTCGTTCTCGTCGACGCGTGGTGTGAACGAAGGCATGCGCTGGTCGGGGAAACGCTTGACGTCCTTCTTCGGCTCGTTCTCGAAGGTTCGCCCGCCGGCGTACACGGCCTTGTCGGTGGCGGGATCGACCACGGTGTAGACGAAGGTGACCTGATCCGGGCGGGCTTGGTTGGGCGACAGGAAGACTTTGAGCTCAACCTGGTATCCGGCGTTGACCCAGCCCGCGACCTCGTTCTCGAAGCTCTTGTACGCACCCCGGTTGAAGGTCAGGTTCTGCGGGAAGTAGTTGGCGGGCAGCACCAGCTTGAAGAACCGCCAGCCGACGACGTGACCGCCGTCATCGTTCTCGATCCCCCGGGCGGTGGCAGCCTCGCGTGCGCTCTGGTCCTCCTTGGAGCGATCGCCGCCCCCGAAGTCCTTCCGCAGTACTGCCTCGGCCGCGCGGCCCCGACCGGGCGAATCGGGCGACTCGTCCAGCCATCGAACCTTGTTGCCTTCGTAGGAATGCCACTCCGTCCAGTCCGGATTCGACTCCGCCCGCGTCTCGGCCGGCGCCACGGGCATGTCCGGATCGAACCAGCCGTTCTGACCGTCCGGCGCCTCCCACTTCTCGATCTGCACAGGAGCGCCAACTCCAATGCCAGTGTTCACCCGATGCGCGACGTAGTCGCCCGTCTCGACCTGATACTCGAGAGGAGGAACCGGAATCCTTACGACGTCTCCGTCAGGCCCGGCCGCCGGAAAGCTCGACCGACCCCTCCGACGCTGCACAACGCCGGTCGGCTGACCGTTGCTGTCGTGATCGGGATTCTTGTAATACTCCAGGCGCAACTTCTCTGCCGCCTCGGTCAGTTGGTGGTCCGCATCCCGCTCGTTCAACGCCTCCACAAACGAAGCGAACCCCGCCAGTTCAACCGCCGCCCGTTCATCCACGTCGACGTCGAACACCCGCTCACCCAGCGAGTCGCCTTGCTCGACAGCCTGTACGTCGTTTTGCCCGGCAGATTGCCCGTCGTTCTGCTCGGACTGGGTGCCAGCCGGGTCATCGTGGTTGTTCTCCGGTTCACCGCGGTCGTCCGACTCATCCGCAGGCCCTCGCTTCGACGGAGGCGGCGGATCGTTGTCGATCGGCCCATTCGGACCGGTCTTCGCCTCGGGCTTTCCGGACTCATCGCGGGCCGAGCGCGACGATCTCGTGTGCACCGGCCCCGCCGTACCGGCTTCCCGTCGGTTCGGTTCACGGTGCGCGGCATGGGAAGCCAGCGGAGTCCCAGTCGCCGGCCCCGCTACCGCGGCACCCACCAACGGGCCACCCGGCTCGAACCCACCAGGCATCAGGTCCGCAGGGACAACCCCGTCCTGCCCCTGGAACTCCTCCACATCTGGCACAAAGTCAGCCATCTGCCGCTTCGCAAACTCCTCCCCCCGAGCCAACAACGTCGCCCTTGTTCCGGCACCGGACTCGTCCACCGCAACCTCGGACCCGTCCACCTCGGCGTCGGACTCGTCCACATCCACATCGGACGTGTCGGCCTCGGTGACGGGTTTTCCACGCCGGCCGGGCGCATTCTGCTGTGTCTGTGCAGCCGCGGGCCCGTGCTGTGCGGCAGAAGACGATCCCTGGGCGTTCGACGCCTGAGCACTCGGCTGTCCTTGCGCCGCGCCCTGAGCCTGCGCCGCCCCCTGAGCCTGCCCTGGTCCTTGGGCTTTCGCCGTACCGTGAGCGTCTCCCAGCCCGTGCGTCTGGGCGGATCCGTGACCTTGGGCCGAACCTTGCCCCAAGGCAGACGTTTGCGTCTGACCGTTGGCAGCCTGCTGGGCGGCGGCCGACTGAGCAGGTGACGACGGTAGGCCGTTGAGATCACCGTGCGTCGGGGTCGCCACGGATGCGGAGTTGACGGTGCCAGGGCCGGTCGCAGCGTGAGCGGCAGCGCCTGCCCCGATCGGCGGGCGTCCGGCACCCTGCTCACTGCCGTCAGACGAATTGGTTGCGGTCTGCCTGCCGCCATCTTGCAGTCCGTCGCCGGTGTGCTGACCGATGGCGGACTGATACTCGTTGGTCTGCAGAGCGTCCGCCGACTGCTGAAGATCCGGCCTGCCCTCTGCTTGCAGATCAGCGGCCTGTTGGCCACTGTCCTCCAGGCCGGTGTTGCCTGCCTGCCCGACGGCGTTCTGGCCGACGTTTTGGCCGGCGTTCTGGGTTGCGGTCTGTCCTGCCGGACTCGCCGTCGCAGGCGGGTTCGGTCCATCGGGATCGGACGCGCCGTTGCTTCCGACCTGGTTCTTCCCGCCGATGGTGCCGTCGGCGTCGGAGCCCGTCGGCGGCCTCGGCGAGATGATCTCTCGCAGACCTTCTCCGGACTGGTGCGCCGCGATCCGGCTGCTCCCCAGCATCCCCGCGCCGAGTCCTTGATCGGCGATCGCCGTCAGGTAGTCCTGATGCCACGGATTCTGGCCGTCGGCAATCGCCTGGACCCAGGTACCGGACACAGGTGACGAGATCCCATTGACGACGAACCCCTGCGAGCCCTGGACAAAGGTGTCGCGCACCCGCGGTGGAGCGTTGCGGAACGCCGCGCGGGCGGGCAGGGACGCGATGGCACCGATCGGCGCGAGTGGTTTCGAGATCACCGAACCGACACCACCGGCCGCCGACGCGATCCCGACATCACGCCAGTTGATGCTGTCCCGCTGACCCCGCCACTGGTCGATTTTCTGAGCGCCGATGCTGATCAGCGGCTCCTCGAAGAGGGCTTCGTTGGCGACCTCCTTCATCGCGTTCGGGGTCAATCGCTTCATTTCGGCGGCCGCCTTGGCGATATTCGCGGCGGCCTTCGCGACCACCTCGGCGATCCGGCCCGCTGCCCTGGTCAGGATCTGCCGGCGAAACCAATCTCCGAGCGGGCCCGGTACGCCGAAGCTCATGCCGAAGGCGAACGCGTTGGCGGCGAGCTCGGCATAGATCTGATCCTTGATCCAGATGATCTGCCGGCCGTACTCACCGGCCAGCTGTGCCAGCTCACGCATGGACTGAACCAGTTGGCCTGCCCCGATCGCCGGTGAGTTGAGCAACCGGTCGACCTTCTGGTGGTAGCCGACACCGTAGGGATCCCGCCAGGCGCTGGGCACCTGATTGTTGGCCGACGTCGCCTCGCTGACGGTCCGCTCGAACTCGTCAGCGGAGGCCACCCACAGGTCGCGGAGCCGGAAGGCTGCGTCCTCGTCCACCCAGACCGGAAAGGTGGTGTCGATCGCGCGGCGCAGCCACGGCCACATCAGGGTCGTCGGTTCGGGAATCACGGTGGCCGGTCCAGACCGGGCTCAGCGGGGCCGCAGCAGATCAGCCGCCTGCTGGAAGGTTTCGACATAGCGGGCGACGATCGTCCGTCCACCACCTAGGGCGAAGAGCACCTTCGGGGCGAACGCCGTCACCCTGGCACTCAGTTCGGCCTCGACCGCGTTGTAGGCGTTCCGGAAATTGATGCTGGTGTCGTCGAAGCCCGTCTGTGCTGCTTTACCCTCGGTGTCGATCGCGCTCGACCGAGCCGGCCACGCCGCAGCCCAGTTGTCGATCGGTCGCTGGGTGGTGTCGATCGCCCGCGTGGTCGCATCGGGATCCATGTCGAGGTTGCCGGTGCTGCCGGGGCCGGCCGGCGGTCCCGCGGGGCTCATCACCGGCCCCCGGTACTACGCGGCGCCGCACGCATGGTGTCCGAGCCGGTGAGCAGCGGGCCGAAGGCGGGATCGTCGCCAACGGGAGGCATCGTGGGCAACGCCGCGTTGAGGGCGTCGACCGCGTTCTGCTGTGCCTTGGTCCGCGCCTCGTTCACCGCCGTGACGATCTCTTCGGCGAGGTCGTCCGGCGCGAACTCGCGATACACCCGGGCGTCGAGGACGAGCCGGGTCAGCTCACCCCGGCCGGTCACCGTCGCCTCCACCAGTTCGTCGCCGGCCTCGGCCGTGCCCGTCGTCTCGTCGATTGCCCGCTGGGCCAGCTGGACGTCCCGCTCGAGTTGTTCGATGTCGGCCAGCAGGCCGGGTCCTGTGTTGCCGGGAGTCCCCATCCGACGCCTCCAGTGCTCGCTGCTTGGCCCAACCCTGAGCCTTGATCACGGGCGCGAGCGGGCGGTGACCTCTTCCGGCCACTTGACCGGGCCGAGGCCGCCGGGCGGAAAGGATCGTTGTGTGGATGGAACACAACGTGGTTGGACCGCCAGAATCGGCGTGGGTGTCATCGCCGCGGGGCTGGTCGGATGCTGTCTGCCGGCGGCCTCGGCCGCCGCGGCACCACCGCGGGGCGCCTGTACCAACCCCGAGCCCGGTCGGCCCGTAGTCCGGCAGTTGCCCTGGGCCCAGGACCTCCTGGGAGCCGAACGTGCCTGGCCGTACAGCACCGGCGCCGGCGTCACGGTGGCCGTCATCGACTCCGGCGTCGACGCCGACCACCCACAACTCCGCCGGTCCGGAAAGGTTCTCCCCGGCCGGGACTTCTTCCTGGCCGGCCGGCTGCCCGGCAACTACGACTGCATCTCGCACGGCACCGGCGTGGCCAGCATCATCGCCGCGGAGCCCGTGACCGGGATCGGGTTCCACGGCATCGCGCCCGGGGCGAGGATCCTGCCGGTCCGGGTGACCGACCGGGAGACCGGAGACCAGAACGCGGTCCGGACCATCGATCCCGCAGTCCTCGCCCGCGGCATCGTCTACGCAGTCGACCAGGGCGCCAAGGTGATCAACCTGTCGATGGCCGGCGGCGGAGACAAGAAGCCGGTCCGGCAAGCGATCGCCTACGCGGTTCGCAAGGACGTCGTGGTGGTCGCCGCGGTCGGCAACCAACAGGCCGACGAGCCCGGTACGCAGGCCTCCTACCCTGCCTCCTATCCAGGCGTCCTGGGTGTCGGCGCCATCGACATCGCCGGAGCCAAGACAAGCGGTTCACAGGTCGGCCCGTACGTCGACCTGGTCGCACCGGGCGACGGCGTACTCGCAGGGACGCGGCATTCCGGCCACATGTACGTCAATGGCACCAGCTTCGCCGCGCCCTTCGTCTCGGCCACGGCCGCCTTGGTTCGCGCAGCCTGGCCGAAGCTCACGGCAGCGCAGGTCGTTCAACGGTTGCAGGCGACCGCGACCCCGGCTCGTGGCGGAGCAGGCAGCCCCGAATACGGCGCGGGCATCGTCGATCCGTATCGGGCCGTTACCGAAGGCCTCAGCGGATCGGGAAGAACGGTGCCAGCGGCAACCATGGCGCCGCCGGATCTCCAGCAGTTGGCGGCACATGCCTGGTGGCGCGATGCCGGGGCAGAGGCACGAGAGCTGACCAACCTCGCGGTGGCGACCGCCCTGGCGCTGATCGTGACCGGCGGTCTGCTGACCGCCGGACGACGGCGTCGCTGGCTGGCCGGCCGCTCCCAGGTCACCCGCACCAGCGGACCACGCGAGCCGGCCGAGGCCCTGCCGGAACACCTGTTCAGCCGCAGATCCTGAATCAGCAAGGGCCCCAGCCGCCACCGGCGGCTGGGGCCCTCTTTCGTGCGAATCACCTGATCCTGTCCCGGACTGGATCAGGTGGTCAGTAGCCCGTTGACCATGTTGTGTGAGAACGCGGCGGTCTCCTGACCGCACCCCAGTGCCTGCGTACCCCGATTGGCAAGGGTCTGCTGGTGCTGGGCGTTGTCGACCATGCAGCTCTCGTGCAAGCGAGCCGCATCGAAGGCGACCTGAGCATCACCACTCGTCCAGATCGCTTCACCGCCCATACGTTCGACCCCGACGCGGTAGTCGGAAGCCAGCTCGACCTTCTGTCCGGAGTGGCCGTGCTGCTGTGCGATGTTCTGTTCGAAGACGCCGAAGTGCATGAACAGCTCGTTCGACATTTCCATCCTTCCTGTTCTTTGCCTAGCGCAATGGTCGGATCGCCCGTGGCGATCAGGCCGTCGGCGGGGTAGCCATCGTCAGCGTGGCGGCTGACTCGTCGACGGCGGCGTTGAACCTGCTACCGATCTGCATGCCGGCGTCGGCGTGCATATCGGTCATGCCTTGGGTCTTCCGGGTTCCCTGGCTGATGACCTCGTTGCTGGCCATGGCTGCCTGGTGTGGCAGGCCCCGCAGACCGTCGTGCAGGTCGACGTCGACGGTGGCAATACTGCGTTGCAGGTTTTCTCCCTGCGACTGACCGAGAAGTTCGGCCCGCTTACCGAAGCCGGTGATGATCCCGTCTCCGAAGCCTTGGACGAAAGGCATTGACATCGGCTGACTCCTTTCTCTGGTGAGCCGAATGGCCCACTCCAAGCTAGGAGCCGAAGCCGCCCCCAAGCCTGGTCGCGGCACGTTCCTGCCATCGCCACCAGGGCATTGGCCATCCGCGCCACGATCAGCGTGGATCCGAAGAGAGGTGGTCGGTGATGGCGACGATGGTGGTACGGCGGCCGGACCGGCGGCCGGGACCAGATCTGCCCGGTGGCGAGCTGCTGCTGTCGGCTCCGCCAGAAGTACCAGAGCCCGGTGGGCGGCAATGGGCGCAGATGCTGATCGTGCTGCCGATGGTGGCGATGATGGGCGCGATGCTGCTGATGTTCTCCAGCAGCATCGCGGGTGGGCTCCGGATCGCGATCTACGCTTTGTTCGGGGTCGCGATGGTGGGAATGATCGTGGCTACGACGCTGTCGCGATCAGGTGCGGGCAAGGCGGAGATGGGGCAAGCCCGGCGCACCTACCTTCGGGAGCTCGGGCAGCAGCGGACCAGGCTGACCAGGTCGGTCAACAAGCAACGCGCTGCTCTTCACTACGTGCACCCGGAACCGGAAAGCCTGTGGACGCTGGCGGCCAGCCATCGGCTGTGGGAACGCCGGCGCGACGACGAGGACTTCGGCATCACCCGGATCGGAGTCGGCCCGCAGAGCCCGGCGGTGAACGTCGTACCGCCGGACACGCAGCCGCTGGAACGGCTGGAACCCCTGTCCGCCTTGGCGTTGCGGCGGTTCGTGTCCACCTACGTGACCGTGCCGGACCTGCCACTGGCCATCGCGGTCACAGGGTTTTCCCGCATCCACGTCACCGGGGACCTCGATCGTGGTACGGCGTTGGTCCGGGCGATGCTCGCGCAGCTGGCGACTCTGCACGCACCTGACAACCTGCGCATCGCCGTCGTCGCGGACGAGGGGCAGCAGGACGAATGGGACTGGGTGAAATGGTTGCCGCACGCCCTGCATCCGGACCGGACCGACGCATTGGGACCGGTCCGGCTGATCGCGCCGGCCATCGCCGCCGTCGAAGCGATGCTGGACGATCTGCTCACCGGGAGACCACGATTCGACCCCGCCATCGGCGACAACTTCGCCGGCCCACAGTTGGTCGTCGTACTCGCCGGTGGTGACACGAGCGGCTCGGACCATCTGCTCGCCGACCGAGGGCTGGAAGGGGTGACCGTTCTCGACCTCGCCACGGTGCCGCCCCGCTCGCTGGACGCCAGCGCGATCGTCCTCGACGTCGCCGCCGACGGGACGCTGACCAGTGAGACGATCGACGACGAGTCGTCGCTGGGTCGAGCGGACGAGTTGTCTCTCGTCGCGGCTGAAGGGCTGGCCCGGCAGCTCGCGCCGCTGCGGCTGACCGCGGGAGCGCACGGGGAGCAGCCGCTGACCGCCGACCTCGGTCTGGAGGACCTGCTGGAGCTCGGCGATCCCTACGACTTCGATCCCAGCTGGACCTGGGTCCAGCGGCCGAGCCGGGACCGGCTCCGGGTGCGTTTCGGTCTGCGCGCCGACGGCTTGCCGATCGAGCTCGATCTGAAGGAATCGGCGCAGGAGGGAATGGGCCCGCACGGCCTGCTGATCGGGGCGACCGGTTCCGGCAAGAGCGAACTGCTGCGCACGTTGGTGCTGGCACTGGCGATCACCCATCCGCCGCGATCGCTGAACTTCGCGCTGATCGACTACAAGGGCGGCGCGACGTTCGCCACCCTCGACAAGCTTCCGCACACGAGCGCGGTGATCACCAACCTTGCCGACGAGCTGCACTTGGTCGACCGGATGACCGACGCGATCAACGGTGAGCTGATCCGGCGTCAGGAGCTGTTGCGGGCCGCAGGCAACTTCGCCTCTCTGCGCGACTACGAGAAGGCGCGGCTGGCGGGCGCGCCGCTGCCCGAGGTGCCGACGTTGCTGGTGGTCTGCGACGAGTTCAGCGAGTTGCTCAGTGACCGGCCCGACTTCATCGACATGTTCGTCCAGATCGGCCGGGTCGGTCGCTCGCTGGGCGTTCATCTGTTGCTGGCCAGCCAGCGGCTGGACGAAGGACGGCTGCGCGGGCTCGAGGCCCACCTCTCGTACCGGATCGGGCTGCGGACCTTCTCCGACATGGACAGCCGGACCGTGCTCGGTGTGAACGACGCGTTCTTGTTGCCGAGAGCACCTGGTCACGGCTTTCTCCGGATCGGGACCGAGCAGCTGGATCGGTTTCGCGCGGCATACGTGTCCGGAGTTCACCGTCGCCCGACCGGCTTGCCGCTCCCGGCGACACCGGACAACTCGCTGGTGCTGCACGACTTCGTCAGCGGGTACGTCGCTCCGGCGGCCGAGACCGACGACGATCAGAAGACGCCGTCGGACGACCCGTTCGACGAGAGCATCGGTGAGACGTTGCTGGATATCTTGGTCGAACGGATGACCGGCCTGGGCGATCCCGCGTACCAGATCTGGCTGCCGCCATTGGGCGAGTCGCCGGCACTCGACGAAGTACTCGGCCAGACGCGCGTCGATCCTGTCCGTGGACTGATGGCCGGTGAGCCGGGGCTGGCCGGGAGCTTGGTCGCCCGCGCCGGCGTGGTGGACCGTCCACTCGAGCAACGTCGTGACCCGCTGCAGCTCGACCTGTCCGGTGGTGGCGGACATGTCGCGGTTGTCGGCGGCCCACACAGCGGCAAGAGCACACTGCTCGCGTCCACCATCCTGTCGCTCGCGCTCACGCACACGCCCGCAGAGGTGCAGTTCTACATTCTCGACTTCGGTGGTGGCGTGCTGACGGGCCTGCGCGATCTCCCCCATGTCGGTGGGATCGCCGCGCGGCAGGACGTCAACGCGGTCCGCCGTACGGTGTCCGAGGTACTGAACCTGATCGCCGAGCGCGAGCGCGAGTTCGCTCAACTCGGTATCGACGGGATGGCCGCCTACCGGGAGCGTCGCCGGACCAGCTCGGTGCAGTCGTCGCCGTACGGTGACGTGTTCCTCGTCATCGACGGCTGGCTGACGATCCGCAACGACTTCGAGGATCTCGAACTGCTGCTCGCCGATATCGCCACCCGCGGTCTCGCGTACGGCGTCCATCTGATGCTCGGCGCGGCTCGCTGGTTCGATCTGCGGACGAACATCCGCGACCTGTGCGGGACCAAGCTGGAGTTGAAGATCGGCGACCCGATCGACTCGTTCCTGGACCGCCGTACCGCCTTGCTGGTACCGGCGAATTCGCCGGGGCGCGGCATCATGGCGAGCAAGCATCAGTTCCTGTCCGCCAAGCCCCGGTTGGCCGGTGACCCGGACGGGCGGATCGCGGACGGACTCGCCCGGCTGGTCGAGCGGATCGCCTCGGCCTGGACCGGCGAGTCCGCGCCGCCGGTGCTGTTGCTGCCGGCGGAAGTTCCGTATGTGCAACTTGACGGCGAGACCGATCCGGAACGTGGGCTGGCCATCGGCGTGGCCGAGCGGGACCTGTCCCCGGTCCGGCTCGACTTCGCGGTCGATCCGTGTTTCATCGTGCTCGGCGACACCGCCTCGGGGAAGACCTGTTTCCTCCGTACGCTGGCCAAGCGGGTCCAGGAGGCCTACACCCCGGACCAGGCGCGGCTGCTGGTGATCGATCACCGACGCAGCCTGCTCGGCGGAGTCGAAGGCGAGCACCTGCTCGGCTACGGAACCAATCACCAGGCGACCGGCACTCTCATCAATCAGGTCTGCGAGGCCCTGACCGAGAGACTGCCCGGACCGGACGTGACGGCGCAGCAGTTGCGGGACCGGTCATGGTGGCAAGGCCCCGAGCTGTACCTCCTCGTCGACGACTACGACTTGGTCGCAACCTCGGAAGGGCATCCGCTGATGCCACTGCTGCCGTTCATCCCACAGGCGGCCGACATCGGCCTGCGAGTCGTCGTCGCCCGCCGGAGCGGCGGCGCCGGCCGCGGCTTCTTCGAACCGGTCCTCGCCCGGCTGCGCGACATCGCCTCCCCGGGCCTGATGCTGTCCGGCAGCCGCGAAGAAGGCCCGCTGCTGGGCGGTCTGCGGCCGCAGGTGCTGCCGCCGGGCCGCGGTCGGCTGATCAGCCGGCAGGGCACCACGCAGCTGATCCAGCTGACCCTCCCACCCCAGACCTGACCGCCGGCACCGGCGCAGGACGATAACAACGAGAAAGGAGTAACAGATGGGGGCAAACCTCGACGCCAAAGATCCCGGCATGTTCCTCGAGACTGCCAAGACTTATGCAGGGCAGGCCGGTGATCTCCAAGGCCTCGCCGGCAAAATCGAAGGACCGAGCCAAGTCGCGACGGGCACGTTCCACGGCCGAGCCGAGATGGTGGACGCCTTCAACGCAGCGCATGAGGTCGGCGGCCGCGTGCTCGGCCAGATGTCCACGGGGGTCGGCGCGTACGGCAGTGCCACCAATCAGCTCGGCAACAGGTTCCAGTACACCCGCGACCTGTCCGCTCAGCTGCTGGGGACCGTTCTCAACGACAGCGACCGGATGGCTCGCGCACAGGATCCGGGAGGAATCTGATGGTCGACACGTACGCAGTGCAGGCGCAGGGAGTGGCGCCTCAACCGGGCGCCGTCTTCGCCCTCGCCAAGGAGTTCGTGACGCTGGCCGACACGGAATACACGGCCATGAAGGGGGCATTACCGGCCGAGGTCAAGCGCTGGCCCGACCTGGCCATGGACCTGAAGGGTGTGGAGGACAGTTTCCTCGCCGCCGCGCGGGCCCTGCTGGCGACGTGGGACAGCCCGGAATCGGGGATCTACGAGCAGGCTGCCCAGACAAGTGCGAAGTCGATGGCCACCACGAGGGAGGTCATCACTGGCAGCGCCTTGCCGGTCGACGCCGACACCGTGGTCACCAACCTCGAGATCGCGTTGGACAACGCGCAGCAGGCCAGGGAGGCGGCCGAGGCGCTGTCCAGCTTGCAGGGCTTGGCCGTAGCCCAGGACCAGAACCCGGACCTGACTGCGCAGGCACAGCAGATCAAGGACAGGCTGATTGAGGTCGGTGGCCAGCTCGATGCTGTCTCGGAGGGGTACAGGCAGCTGGGCGCGAAGGTGCAGACCGTTGCCGGCCAGATAGTTTGGCAGGGGCCGCACAGTGATGTCAGTGGTGGTGAGGCGCCGACCGGTGGTCCGAGTCCGAGTACGACGCCGACTGGCCCGGGCGGTGGCCCCAGTGGTGGTCCTTCCACGGATCCTGGCGGCGAGCCAGGTGGTGGGCCGGCAGGAGCGCAGCCCCCCGGAGGCGGCGGGCAGACCGATCCCGGACAGCAGCCCGGGGGCGGCACCCCGTCAGGGCCGGAGCTGGCGGGGACTGGGACGCTACCGCCGCTGGCTCCCATCAAACCGCTGGTGCCGTTGCCACCGCTCGACACCACTCCAACGGCTCCGCTCACGCCGTTGACACCGATGACACCGATCGGCGCGAACCCCGGGCGCGGTATCACCGGTTCTACCGGTCGCGGCGGCATCGGGGCCGGGCTAGGCACGGGTGGTATCGGTGGTTCGAAGCTGGGTGGTGGCATCAAGCCACTCGAGCCGATCAAGCCGCTCGAACCACTGGATCGGCAGATTCCGACCGTGGCCAAGACCGGTGCCGATCCTGCTGTCTCCAACGGGCGGGCACCGAGCCTGCCTGGCGGGTCGGCTACCGGGACGGGCGGCACCCCGGCCGGCGGCTCGGGTGTTCCGCCGATGATGCCGCCGATGGGCGGTGCGGCCGGAGCAGGTCCGGGCGGGAAGAACGGCAAGCCTGGTAGCGGAGCGATCCGGCCCACCGGCCGGGAACGTACCCGCGCAGGTGGTCCGACACCCGGCGTCCCCGACCGGCTCCGTGGGAAGGCCGGTAAGAAGGGCGCTTTCCCGGCGGCTCCGGTGGCGAAGGCCGCGGTACGGCGGGATCGGGAAGGGCCAGAAACGCTGGAGATCCTTGACGAAGAACTGTGGACCGTGGACACCGCAGCGGAGACTGGTCAGCAGGCGACTCGCCGACTCGCAACCTGAGCAAGAGAACACACCAAGAGGTCCCCGGCCATGAAGGGCCGGGGACCTCTTCTCCGTGGGTTCAGGCGACTGGGCGGGTGGCCGTGTCGGGGTTGAGGCCTTGGCCTTGCGGGATGCGGCTGATCAGACCGGCGGGGAATCTGACCGGCGTGGTGCCGGCGTACCCCAGCCAGTCGAGTAGGTCAGGCTTGACCAAGGGATAGGCGCGACCCATGTCGGTGATCAGTACCACGGTGCCGGCCGGGGCGCGGGTGGACGGCATGGCTTCTACTACGGCAGCAGAGCCGGGGGTGACGATGACCCGGTCGGCGAGGGCGGTGCCTTGGGGGCCGCGCTTGGGGGTCATCATCACGGCGTCGCGAGGCGGCAGTTGGGCGTCGATCGAGACGGACGGAGTCCGCTCGTTGGGAGGGAAGGTTGCACAGACAGTGCTGGTGATGCCATCGCTGGGGGCGGCGAACTTCGGGCGGCTGCGGGGCATCCGGCCTTCAGCGGTCTCGTCTGGCACGGGTTCAGACTGGCTGACTTCGAGGACGCTGATCTCGATCGCTGCCGGTGCCTTCCCGCCGTACGCAGCCGACATCGGCTTGTACGCTTTCTGGATGTCGGACTGCAGTTCGGAGATCGGCAACAGCCGATTCTTGGCGGCCAGGTAGTACTGCCGGCCACCACCGGATGTCTGCACCACGAACAGCTGGCCGATCTTCGTCGACCGGCGCGCCGGGATGGCGGTCGACGGGGCGCCGATCCCGGCCGGCTTGATCGGCGCGATCGGCTGACCGTCCGGCAGGGCGGCGATGAACGCGGCGCCGACGCGTGCCCAGGGCTCAGTTTCGAGGGCCAGGCCGACTGTGACCGCGTCTGCCTTGTCGATCCGGTGCCGGCGGCCGTTCATGATCAGGTACTGGTCGCCGGTCTCGATCACTTCCGCCAGCAGCGCGTACGTGTCGAGCGGTTGGGACACAGCCGGCTGGGCACCCACCATCAGCACCGACTCGCTGGTCCGCTCCCCGGACGAGCTCACCACTGGTTGCGAGCACAGCGTCCACGCACCGGTCAGCAGGCGGTTGCTCGGGGCAAGCGCATCGGGCGCGTCCGGAATCCCGATCCGCGGTCCGCGCGGCACGCCTCGCAGTGACCGCTGCGACACCTGACGAGTGGTCGCTTTCTTGCCCAGGGCGAGCAGTGCGGAGACATAGTTGGTGACGGGATGCAGCCGACCGTCCAGGTAGACGTATCGCGTGCCGGTTTCCTTCTCCACGATCACCGCGTCACCGGACTGCCAAGCCTTGTTCCCACCAGGTACGACGAGCCCGTAAACGGTGACCACTGCGAGCGCGAGCACGGCGATGATCGCACCGCCGATCGCCGACGCGAGCGGACGACGGAACGGCGGCTGCTCGGGATCCGACTCTCTCGTGACCAGCGCGGACACCATCCGCTGGCCGAGGAACCGGTGGGACTGCAGTTGGTCCTTGCGGGTCGCCATCTCAGCCACCCCATCCGCGCAGCAGCCCGTACAGCCCGAGAACGCCACAAACCACCGGGATCAGCGCGAGCATCAACAGGACTTCCAGAATCTCGGCCGCTCGACCCAGATAAGGGGACGGCGGCCGTACGGCGTACCGCAGCCCGACGACGACAGCCACGATCGCGGTCAGCAGACTCACCGGAAGCACCAGCGACACCGGGTTCGCCGTACTGGCGCTGAGCGGGCCGAGGGCCAACGCGCCGGCACCGATGGCACCGGCAGCGAGGAAGGTCAAACGCTGCTTCACAATCGGGTAGAGCCTGGCCCGGATCAGACAACCGGCGGCGACCAGGATCGCCAGGATCGTGGCCGACCGGGAGCCGTCGATGACCAGCAGGATCTCACAGATCGCCACCACGGCGGTCGTCCCGATCAGCAGGCCGGTGAGCAGACTGTCCGCCCGGACCACCGCGCCGTAAACGTGCCGCCGTGGCGGTTGCGGATC
This sequence comes from Kribbella sp. CCNWLW201, assembly GCF_037203805.1. NCBI lineage: Bacteria > Bacillati > Actinomycetota > Actinomycetes > Propionibacteriales > Kribbellaceae > Kribbella > Kribbella sp. CCNWLW201. Next base: position 163,340 of record NZ_JBBCBQ010000001.1, read on the forward strand.
GTCTCTGACCAGATCTGCGGTGGTACGGGGCAGGATCGGCATCGGCACCCGGCCGAGCCGGATCGCCAGCGAGCCGAGTAACGGCGACAAGGCGATCAGCCCGCCGGCCGTGATCGCGGCCGTGTCGGTGCCGTCGAGCCGCTCGACCGAGCCGATCCACCCGCAGCCGATGCCGAGCGCGCCGAGCGTGACGGCGGCGGCGAACAGGGTGGCGCCATCGACGATGCCCACCGCGCACACGACTCCGGCCAGCAACAGTGCGGCTGATGCGGCCAGCAACTGCGGCGCTCCGATCGCCGGCCACGCGCTGTCACCGGCGAGCACGAGGCCACCGCCCACCGCCGCTGCAACCAGGCCGAGGGCACCGACGACGACACCCGCACCGGAGTCACCGACCGCCCTGGCCAGCGCAACGCCTGTTGCCACGAGCAACAAGGCCAGCAACAGCAGCCAGCCGGCCGGACCCGCCCAGGGCGCGCCGGCCCTGATCACGGTGACGAATCCGGCCAGTACGGCGAGGACCGCGATGGACAGTCCTGCGGCTCTGGTGTGCCATGAGGACCAGGCCACGCCGAGTCGTCCCGAGCCGGTCGCGACCGCCGCGACGAGGTCGTCGTACTCGAGTTCTGGCCAGTCGGTCGTCCGCGGCACCAGGTGGAGGATCTCGCCGTCGCGGACCCGGTGAGCGCCGAGGGTGCGACCGAGGTTGAGTTCGCTGCCGTCCATCCGGCGGAGCGTCCAGCCGCCGTCGGGGACACCTTCGTCGGCGAGGTGTTCGCCGGCTTTGGCCAGGAGGCCGGGGAGCACCTCGGCGACCGAGGCTTGTTCGGGCAGGGCCAGGTCGAGGCGCCGGTGCGGGGCGGCGACCGTGACCCGGAGCAGACCGGTGATGTTCATCGACCAGGTTCCTCGCTTTCGCATAGGTCGGCGCTCCAACCATCGGGCGACAGCACGCACCGAGGAGGTTCGCGACAGGTTCCTGCCGTCGGCGGTATGGCGGGCAGCGCCGTCCATACCCTCAGTACGACGGCTAGTCGAAGGAGCGCTCGTGGGGACCGACGGAGAACTGCTGATCCCGGTGGGGCATGACCTGGGCGTGCTGTATGCGGACAGTGGGTCTGCACATCGGCAGCAGGTTCGGGTGGGGGTCGACGTGGCGGAGCTGGAGGACCGGGAGTTCGCGGTGTGGTTGCTCGCGCACGGGACCGACGACGCGGATCGGCCGACCCGGGAAACGGTGACGAAGCTGGCGGAGAAGCTCGGGCTGCCGGTCGACGGAGTGGGGCCGGCGATCGACCGGTTCCTCGCGGACGGCCTGCTCGTCGCGGTGGATCCGGAGTCCGACGGTGCGGTCGAGTTCGCGCGGGAGCATCAGTTGTTCCCGTTGTTACACGGCCTTGGGCCGGATGAATCAGGGCTGCAGACGGTCGGAGTACTGAATCAGCCGATCGCTCAGGTTTCGACGGCCATGTACGACGTCTGGGCCTGGGCACAGCTCGCCCCCGAGCTGTGGACGGCGTGCCGGGATGCGGCGGTGGTGGCGCGGGAGGCGGGAGAGACGAATGTGGAGGAGATCGATCCGCGACAGGTGCTGACGGGCGTGCTCGGGCAGGCTCATGGATTGCTGGCGGTGCGCGCGGCGTATTTCGATCGGCGGAGGATCCGATGAGTGCAACGGTGTTCCCGGTCGGTTTCTACGGGGGCGCGCGCGACGCCGAGCAGGTCGTGCGGGTCGGGTGGAGCCAGCATCGGCTCGGGGAGGATGCGTTCGGGGTTTGGGTGCTGGCGCATGGATTGCCGGAGGTCGGTAAGGGGGCGTGGACCCCCGAGGATGTGATCCAGCAAGCCGAGAGCGTCGGTATCCCGGACGCGGGCAAGGAACTCGAGGCGTTGGCCGACGCAGGGTCGGTGGTGGTGGTCGACGATCCGGCCAACTTCGCGCGGAGTCATCGGATGGATGTGTTGTTCGTGGGGCTTGGGAATGCGCCGGATCGGGTCGACGGGCATGCGGTGGGGATTCCGGGGGTGGGTACGGCGGCGGTGCTGGATCCGGACTGTTATGAGTTGTGGCAGTGGGGGTCGGTGGCGCCGACGTTATGGCACAGCTGTGAGCTGCGGGCGACAGTGACAGCGGACCATGGGCAGCCGGCCAATCCGGTGACCGCGCTGGCGGAGATCCTCGGTGATCTGCGGTTCCTGATCGCCCACGGTTGCGCCTACTTGGACGTCGCGGGGTGACAAGATGGCCCTGATGGCTGAGATTCCGCTCGACGCACTGGTACCGCGGGCCGCCGGGCCGGTCGCGTCCATCTACCTGGTGCCGGGTGCGCGGACGACGGTGCTGAAGGTCTACCCACAGCCGCTGGATCGGCGGACGTACAACGCGGTCGAGGTCGAGCAGGCGAAGTTGGTCGGGTTGCGGTCGGCGGCGTCGATCGTGCGGGTGGAGGCGCTGGACGAGCTGCCGGACGGGCGGACCGGGTTGCGGATGGAGTTCTGCCCGCAGTCGTTGCCGGATCTGGTCGCGAACGGGCCGTTGCCGATCGGCGATGTGGTGATTCTCGGGCAGATCCTGAGTTCGGTGCTGGCCGAGGCGCATGAGGCCGGGCTTGTGCACGGCGGGGTGACGCCGGCGAACGTCCTCGAGCGGCCGAGTGGTCAGCCGGCGCTCGCCGACTTCGGGTTGGCGCTGCGCCTGAGGTTCCCGAGGGATCTGATGGCGGACGCTGCCTACACGGCTCCTGAGGTACTGCGAGATGGCGAGCTCTCCGAGAACGCAGACGTCTACGGGCTCGGCGCCGTACTGTATCTGGCGTTGACCGGGCAGCCGCCGTTCCCGGCGCGGACGGGTGAGCCGGCGGACGGCGTCGTACTGCGAGTACTGCGTGAGCCGCCGCCTGAGGTGTCCGGCCGGGATGTGCCGCCGGCGTTGTCCGGGTTGCTGCTGCGGATGATGGCGAAGGAACCGGACGCGCGGCCGGATGCGGCGACGGTGGTCCGCGAGTTCGAGGAGTTGCTGACCGCGCCACCGGCGGAGGACGAGCTCGACTTCGACGACTTCAGCGACGAGCTGGCCGCCGGACGAACGGTGCCGATGGCAACGATCACGGCGACACCCGTGATCCAGAAGAAGCGGAAGAAGACGGCCACCCCGCGGAAGTCACGCAAGGGGTTGTTGATCGGCGCGGCCGCCGCCGTCTCCCTGGTCGCGGTGGTGCCGGTGATGATCCAGCCGGGCCGCGACGACGAGGCCGCGACGCCCGCCCCGACCCCGACCGCCAGTACGCCGACCAGCCCGGCCGCGACCGCCCCGACGAAGTCCCCGATCGTGCTCAAACCACCCCAGGACAAGGGCACCTCCGTCGTCCTGGCCTGGTCGTTCCCGAAGAAACTCGACCGGTACGCCGTCTTCGTCGCCGAGCAGGGCGCGAAAGAACCGCGCGTCGCCTATTCCGGTGCCGCGACCAGCACGACCGTGCAGGTCAACCCCGGGCTGAAGTACTGCGTCCAGATCCAGGGCACCGACGGCGAAGAGACCTACTTGAGCGCCGCCCGAAGCCTCCGCGGAGCCACCTGCATCTCCTGAGCGGCAGCAAGCTAGTTCTTGACCGCCAAGACGGCGGCGATCAGGCGTTGCCAGTCCGTCATGTCGTCGACGGGCGCGGGGTTGCGCCACTCGACGGCCGGGACCAGGCCGGGCTCGAGGACGGTGAAGCCGTCGCCGAACAGGGCCAGGATCTGCTCGTCGGTCCGCCAGCGGCCGCGACCGAGGGAGCCCTGCAGCAGCTGCTCCAACTCGGCGCTGCGCGGGTCGTTCTCGCTGCGGAAGTGACTGATGAACACATAGCTGCCGGACGGGATGCGGTCGGCCCAGAACTTGACCAGACCGGCCGGGTCCTCATCGTCGTTCACGTGGTGCAAGGTCGCGCTGAAGATGACCGCGACCGGCTGCTCGAAGTCGATCAGGACCTGCGTGTCCGGGTGGTCGTAGATCTCCTTCGGAGTGCGCAGGTCGGACTGGATGACGGTGGTGTTGCTGTTCTCGGCCAGCAGCGCGCGGCCATGCGCGAGCACGATCGGGTCGTTGTCGACGTACACGACCTTCGCGTCCGGGTCGTACCGCTGGGCGACCTGGTGGACGTTGTCGGCCGTCGGCAGCCCGCTGCCCAGGTCGATGAACTGCCGGATCCGGTTGTTCGACACCAGTTCGCGAATCGCCCGGATCAGCGCGCCGCGGTTGTCGTGCGCGATCTGCTGCGAGCCGGGCAGGTCCTTGATGAACTTGTCCCCGAAGGCGCGGTCGACGGCGAAGTTGTCCTTGCCGCCGAGCAGGTAGTCGTACGTCCGCGCGATACTCGGCTTGTTCATGTCGAACCCGGGGTACGGCGCCTTCTCTCCGTCGGCCATCCGCGGCGGTCCTTCCGATCCGGTGCTAACCCACCTCACTCTATGCGATCCCGGAACTTCGCCGCCGCCGACCCCGGCCTGTCAGCCACCGGCGGCGGTCAGTACGTCGGCCGGCAGCAGCGAGCGGAGTTCCTCGGTGGTAGGCATCCGGCCGAGCGTGCGGAGTCGCTGGGACTGGGCCTTGCGCATCGCTTCGACCAGGCGGCGGGCCTCGCGGGCGTTACCGAAGTTCGGGCCGTTCGCGATCCGGTCGAAGTACGACGTCAGCGGCGGAGCGGCGGCCGGGTCGAGCAGATAGTCGCCGCCGGAGACCATCCGGTCGGTGATCAGCAGCAGTTCCTCGGCGCTGTAGTTCTCGAACTCGATCGTCTTCGAGAACCGCGACGCCAGCCCCGGGTTCGCGTCCAGGAACTCGTTCATCTCCGCGGTGTACCCGGCGACGATGATCGCGATCTCGTCCCGGTGGTCCTCCATCAGCTTGACCAGCGCGTCGATCGCCTCCTGGCCGAAGTCGCCGCCGGTACCGGCCGACCGCGACAGCGTGTACGCCTCGTCGATGAACAGCACCCCGCCGAGCGATTTCTCGAACACCTGCGCCGTCTTCTCCGCGGTGTGCCCGATGTACTGACCGACCAGGTCCCGCCGCGACACCTCGGTGAAGCCGCCGTGCGGCAGCACGCCGAGGGCCTTCAGCAGCTTCCCGTACAGCCGCGCGACCGTCGTCTTCCCGGTCCCCGGCGCACCCGCGAAGATCAGGTGATGGCTGACCGCGCCCACCGACAGTCCGGCGGTACGACGCCACTCGTTGACCTGGATCTCGTCGACCATCGCACGCACTTCCGCCTTGACTCCAGGCAGACCCACCATCGCGTCGAGATCGCCGAACAACTCGTCGATCGGCCCGCCGGCCCCGGCCGCGATCGCCTGACTCTCCTCGACCACGTCGACCGTGGCGCCGGCCGCGATCAGCAGCGCGGGCTCGGCCGTGTTCGTGAACCGGCTGCCCTCGACCGTGCCGCCGCACCCGGGCGCGAACGTGATCGCGGATCCACGGGTGTCGTGCACGGTCACTCGCCGGATGACCGGCGTACTGCCGTGGGCGACGCCGATCCCCTCGGTGCCGGTGTGGGCGATCTCGGTGTCGGTGAGCTCCGGCCGGCTGTACTGGTAGATGTAGACGCCGCGGCCGCCGCAGCCGGAGATCGTGCTGTTCCGGATCACCGGATCGGCGCCTAGGGCAACGACTATGCCGTCGCCCGAGATGTCCCGGACGGTGGTGTCCAGGATCCGGCCGCCGGCGCCCTCGACCACGATCCCGGTCTCGGCGCCGGTCACGGTGCAACGGTCGACGGTGAACGACGTACTCGCGTGCACACTGATCGCGGGCCGGGTCCGGCCGGTGATGGTGCACTGCTCGACGGTCAGCGCCGTACGGTCGACCGAGATCGCGATGCTCTCGCTGGCCCGTACGTCGAGACCCTGCAGGGTCAGCGCACCGTCCACGGCCCGGATCGTCGGCCAGTCGGCGCCGGAACCGTCGAGGATCACCGTCGCCCCGTCCTCGGCCCGGAGGGTGACCGAGCGACCGGACAGTTCGAGCGTCTCGGCATACGTGCCGTCGGCGATCGCGATCGCGGCTCCGTCGGGCGCCTCGAGCAACGCGGAGCCGATGGTCGGATACGCACCGGGACGATCCGGGGCGACGGTGAGCACCCTCATCAGCTGGCTCGTTCCAGGAGCCAGCCGCGGTCGGCGGCTTTCACGCCGGCCTGGAAGCGGCTGCGCGCGCCCAGCCGGTTCATGATCTGCGCGACCATCCGCCGTACCGTCCGGACCGAGATGCCGAGCTGGGCCGCGGCCACCTCGTCGGTCGCGCCGAGGGCGAGTAGCCGCAGCATCTCCTGCTCGCGCCCGGATAGGTCGGTGTCGTCCGGCAGGTCGTCACCGGCCAGCGGTACGGCGTCCGGCCAGATCCGCTCGAAGAGCTCGATGGCCGTGGTGACCACGCTGTTCAGCCGGAGCACCGCGACACTGCCGGTCGCCGTGTCCGCGGGTAGGACCGCGATCGATCCGTCGATCACGAGCGCGTTCATCGGGATGTACGGCATCGTCCGCACCGCGACCCCGGCGATCGACATCGCGCCCAGGTGCCGGCACGCGGTCGGCGTGGTCCGGGCGGTGTCGGGGTAGATCGCCCGGTAGCGCAGACCGGGCCGGACGTCGCGCGGGCCGAAGGCGGGCCCGGCCGGGGTGAGGTTGCTCATCGCGATCACCTCGTCCTCGGCGTTCGCGAGCAGTTCCGCGATCCCACTGTGGGCAGGGATCTGATGGAAACCGGAAGTCAGCATGGTGACGGTCATGAAAGTGGTACCCCCAGAGGTAGCGTGGCGGCGACACCGGTGGCGTGCCGCCCGTCGAGTCGCTCGGGCTCGACCCCGAAGGACCGGGCCAGAGTGGTCAGGACGGAATAGGCCGAGTCGAGCGTGGCCGGGTGTGACGCGGCCAGCCGGAGTACGGCGTCATGGCGGAGAGGTGCTGAGTGATCGGCGGCTGCCGTCACCGTGATGGCGATGGTCTGGGCGGCACCGGTCCCGGTGCCGAGGAGGGCGCCGGCCAGCGCCTGCACGGTTGCTGCAGGCAACGATGCGGAGCCGGTCAGCCGAACGCACAGTTGCCGGACCGGCCCGCAGGACCAGGTCGACCAGCGTTCGTGGATCATGCCGCGGCCGGCGTTGGCGTGGGCGAGAGCACCGAGGGACGCGAGTACGTCGGACTCGTCGAGCGGCATGCACTCGATGTCCTCCCGGTCGAACCGGCGGACCAGACGGCGGACCGTGTTCGCGAGCACCTGGCGGAGTTGCTCGTCCGTGGCGATGTCCGGCGTCCGCTCAGCGGCGACGGCGATCCAGGCGCGCGGCGGCTGGTTCTGCTTCACACCGGTATGCAGGACGAGTTGTACGCCGACCTCGACCGGCTGCTCATCCGCCGAGTCGGCCAGGGAGCCCAGCCGGTGCAGGACCTTGTGCTGTGCGTCCGCGCCGAGTCGGAGTGCGACACTCGCACCGGTCGGCCGGCTGAGGACGCCGTACGGCTGTTCGCGGACGACGACCTCGTCGGTGCCGGTCCGGCCGAGGAACGCGCTGACCAGGTTGATCGCGATGCCGTCGCCGAGATCGATCCGGCGCCGCCGGACCAGGAAGCCGAGCAGGACACCGAGCCAGCGGTACAGCCACAGTCCGCGGATGCGGATCGCGGTCAGCAGGACCAGGGACACGGCCGCGAATGAGGTCAGGATCAACGCCGTCCGCGAACCGGCGGTAGCAGCACCGACCGCGACCACGGCGAACTGCCAGCAGACAACCTGACCGACCTGGATCGACCGGTCCGGCCGCTCGACCGTGTCGGGCACCGGCGCGGGCGCGGGCGGCTGTGCGACCAGAGTGAGTCGCTGGACGTGCGTCGGGGCAGGCGCGGCTATCGGTGCCCTCGGTGGCGCCGGCTGCGCGATCGGCACGCCCACCGACGTTGCCTGTGGGACGGCCCTGGCCGTCGAGGCCCGGACGGCCTCGCGTTGAGGAGCCGCGGCTGCGGCGGCGTTCGGCCTCATGCGACCAACTCGGCTTTGGACTCGGTGGCGTGCAGCAACCGGTGCGCGTGATCGCGGACCACCGGCTGCAGGACGAACCGTCCCGGCGCCGGCTCGGCGACCAGGTTGAGGTCCATCAGTAGGTCGACCATCGGCTCGACCGCGTCCTGGCCGACTCCGGCCAGCCTGGCAGCCCGACGCAGGTCGAACTGTGGGGTCGTGGCGATCCGCCGGTAGAACCGCTGAACCGGTGCCGGCAGCGCGTCGTACGCGGCGTCGAACGGCGCCAGCACCTCGGCGAGCGCGCGGCAACGGGCCGCCGGATCGTCGAGCCGCGCGGCCATCCGGGCCACCGTCCACGGCTGCCGATTGCGCATCCGCTCGACCAGGTGCCGGATCGCTCCGGGATGTCCTTCGCACCAACGCAGTACTTGATCGATGTCGGTCAGCCGCTCGGCTTCGTCGGCGGTCAGTACGTCGAGGGTCACCGCGCCGGTGCGATCCAGGCCGGTCAGGCGATGGCGGCTGATCACCAGCACCAGCGCATCCGGGTTGTTCGGCAGCAGGCGTCGTACCTGGTCCGCGTGCTCGACGTTGTCCAGGATCAGCAGACCGGTTGCTGCCGGCAAGGAAATCGGGGAACGCAGGTCCAGGTAGCTCTGCGTCTCGGAGCCCGAGGCGGCCGCGACCTCGAGGGCGAACGCGGTCTTGCCGATACCGGGCATCCCGTCGATCGTCACCACCCCGCGGGCGCCTTGCAGGGCGCGGAGTTCGGCTGTCCGGCCGACGAAACCGGGGATCCGCGGCGGCAGGTTCGAGCTCAGCGGCGGCGCGACCAGGCGGGGCGCCTCCTCGCTCAGGATCTGCTGGTGCAGCGCGGTGAGCTCGGCTCCCGGCTCGATCCCGAGGTCACGAACCAATGCGGTCCGGGCCCGCTGGTACGCGGCCAGCGCGTCATGCCGACGGCCGGTCTTCCGGTACGCCGTCATCAGCCGGGCCCAGGCCAGCTCGCGCAAGGGCTCTTCGTCAGTGAGATTCCGCAGTACGGCGATCGCCTCGGCGGGCCGGCCGAGCGCGAGCTGTGCGTCAGCCAGGTCCTCGCGCAGACTCCGGTGCAGCTCGGTGAGCCGGTCGACGGCCGAGGCCGCGTCGGCGGTCAGACCGTCGTACGGGCAACCGCGCCAGAGAGCGAGGGCCTGTTCGACCATGGCCACGGCCTCGGCGGCGGCGCCGCGGGTGAGCAGTTCGCGGACCTCGTCGCGCAGTCCGGCGGCGACGTCGGCGTCCAGCTCACAGGGCTGTACGCGGACCCGGTAGGCGCCCGGGCGGCTCTCGATCCGCTCCTCGGGGAGCGCCCGGCGGAGCTGCCAGACGTACGTCTTCAGATTGTTCTGCGCCGACGCGGGAACGTCCCGGCCGGCCCAGACGGCGTCGATCAGCTGCTCGGTGCTGACCCACGCATTGCGGTGCAGCAGGAGCAGCGTCAGCACGGTGACGGGCTTGCCGCCGCAGACGTCGAGCGGGCTTCCGTCCGGGCCGTCGACCTCGAGCGGGCCCAGCACGCGGAAGGACAACCGGGCCGGTGCATGCGCTGAGTGACCGTTCATGACACATACGATCCGTGTCGACGATGACATTTCGATGACACGCGAGGGTGACCGTGCGCGTACTGGTGGTAGAGGACGACGAGGACCTGCAGGTGGCGGTGGCCGCCGCGCTGCGGTCGGCAGCGCTCGCCGTGGACCTCGCGGGCACCATCGCGGCCGCGGACGAGGAACTGTGGGTGAACTCGTACGACTGCGTCGTGTTCGACCGGATGCTGCCGGACGGCGACTCGATCGGCTACGTCCGCGCCCGGCGGCAGGACGGCTGGGCGGTGCCGGTGCTGTTCCTGACCGCCCGGGACTCGCTGACCGACCGGGTGGACGGGTTCGAGCACGGCGGCGACGACTACCTGGTCAAGCCGTTCGCGGTGGCCGAGATGACCGCTAGGGTGCTCAGCCTGTGCCGTCGCGCGGGCACCGGCCGCCCGCCGGTCCTGCGGTACGCCGATGTCGAGCTGGACACGGGTCGCCGCGAGGTCCGCCGGGCCGGCGTGCTGCTGACCCTGACAGCGAAGGAGTTCTCCGTGCTGGAGTACCTGATGGTCCGGCCCGAGCAGGCCGTCTCCCGGACCGATCTGATCGAGCACTGCTGGGACTCGAACGCGGACCCGCGGGCGAACGTCGTCGACGTGACCATCAAGCGGCTGCGCGGCAAGTTGCGCGGTCCGGAACTGATCCAGGCGGTCCGCGGGCAGGGCTACCGGCTGACCAGCGCGGGCGTCGCCGGATGAGGGGTCCCTCCGCCGAGCGGTTGCGCCGGTTGCGCTGGTGGCTGACCGTGCTGTTCACCGTGACGAACACGGTCGGCCTGATCATCCTCGCGCCGATCATCATCACGCTGGACTCCGGGCGCCGTACGACGGACATCGACAACCAGCTCAACGTCGTCACCGCGCCGGTGCTGCGGCTGATCAAGGAGGACGCGAGCACAGTCAGCTTCCCCAGTCTCAGCAGCGATCCGCTGAACAACAAGTGCCCGCAGTTCGAGATCGTGCTGGGCAAGGCCGATCGGTACAAGAGCGCGCTGGACTGTACGCCGGTCGACCGCGCGGTCCTGGACGACCTGGCGAACCAGGCGATGGCCGGCGCGGGGAAGAGTCTGCTCGCCGACAGCAAGGCATCGAACGGTCACCGGATCCGGGTGGCGGTCGAGCCGTTCATCGGTCAGGACAAGCGGGTCGGCGGCGCCGTACTGGCGTGGACGGACACCGAGGATCAGCTGGATGGACACCAGCGGCTCGTGTGGGCGGTCCTCGGGGTGTGCGCGATCCTGATCGGCGCCGCGGCACTGGCCGGGTACTGGTTATCCGGTCGCGCTCTCCGGCCCGCGATGGCAGCTCTCGAACAGCAGGAGACTTTGCTCGCCGAGACCGCCCACGACCTGCGGACGCCGGTCGCCGCGCTGCGGGCGCTGGCCGAGGCGGCGGCCCAGGACCCCAGCCAACGGGCCGAGTTGCTGCCCCGGACGGTTCGGCTCGCCGGGCGGATGGGCGACATCATCGAAGGCCTGCTCGTCCGGGCCCGGCTGGCTTCCGGGGTGGAACAGCTGGCCGTGCAGCCGGTGTGGCTCGACCAGCTCGTCGGTGGCCTGGTCGAGGACCTGCCGACCGACGGCGCCCGGATCCAGCTGGTGACCGCGCCGACCATGGTGCGCGGCGATCCGACCCTGCTGCAGCGGGCCATCGGCAACCTGCTGGACAACGCCATGCGGCACGGCCGGGCTCCGGGCGCCGACCAGGCTGTCGTCACCGTCACGGTCGCCGACGGTCGCGTCATCGTGGCCGACCAAGGCCCCGGGATCGACCCCGCGGTCGGCGAGGAGCTGTTCGAGCGCTACACCAGCGGCGGCGGGTCGTTCGGACTCGGCCTGCCGATCGTCCGCTGGGTCGCGCTCGCCCACGGTGGCGATCTGAAGGTCTACAACGCCGACGAGGGCGGCGCGATCTTCGAATTCCGGTTGCCTACCTCGGAGTAAGAATCCAGCCTGGACCAGTTCTGGACGGCGGATGGACCTGGGCTGAGTAGGGTCACTCAGTGCAGTCCGGCGTACACCTGGGGAGAGCTATCGATGAGTGCCACCATTCCGCCTGGCGAGGCTTATCGGCTGGTCGCGGACAACCTGGCGAAGGTCATTCACGGCAAGCCGGAGGTGATCCGGCTGGCGTTGACCGCACTGTTCGCCGAGGGGCACCTGCTGATCGAGGACGTGCCCGGCCTGGGCAAGACCACGTTGGCGCGGTGTATCGCCCGCAGTATCGACGCGACCTGGAACCGGATCCAGTTCACCCCCGACCTGCTGCCCGGTGACATCACCGGCGTGATGGTCTACCACCAGGGCAACGAGACGTTCGAGTTCCACCCGGGCGGCATCTTCGCCAACGTGGTGGTCGCCGACGAGATCAACCGCGGTACGCCGAAGACGCAGTCCGCCCTGCTCGAGGTGATGGCCGAGCGCCGGGTCACGGTCGACTCGAACACCCGCGCCGTACCGGACCCGTTCCTGGTCATCGGCACCCAGAACCCGATCGAGATGGAAGGCACCTACCGGCTGCCGGAGGCGCAGCTGGACCGGTTCCTGATGCGGATCGAGATCGGCTACCCCGACCACGACGCCGAGGTCCGGATCGTGCTCGGCGACACCGGCCGAGTCGGCCCGGACTCGCTCAGCCCGGTGATCGACGTACCCGCGCTGCGGAACGCGATCGCGGCGGTCCGGTCGGTCCACGTCGACCCGGCGATCAGCTCGTACGCGGTCAAGCTCGCGGCGGCGACGCGGGAGCACACAGCCGTCCGGTACGGCGCCAGTCCGCGCGGCAGCATCGCGTTGGTCCGGGCCGCCCGTGCGTTCGCCGCGACGGACGGGCGCGCGTTCACGACGCCGGACGACGTGAAGCAGGTAGCGCAGCCGGTCCTCGCACACCGGCTTGTCCTGACCCCCGATGCCGAGCTGAGCCAGCGGCCACCTTCGTCCGTGGTGGACGAGGTGCTGGCCGCGACCCCGGCCCCGACCGCCGGCGCGAGCGTCGGCTGACCAGGGAGGCCAAGGATGAAATCGATCTTCCGCCGCACACCTGCCCCGACTGATGAGGAGGCCGCCACGCCGGGTCGCCAGGCGTGGCGCTCGCGGGCGGCGCTGGCCGGCGTGGTCGCGGTCTGCATGGCGGCGACGACGCTGGCCGTGACCGGGGCGGGCGCCGACTCGGCCGGGATGAAGTTCGTCCAGTCCGGTCACCTGATCTACAACAGCACCCTCGGCACCGTCTTCCACATCGACGGCGGCACCAAGAACGTCGACGGGCAGGTCGAGGTCGGCGAGCGCGGTGACGGCGTACGGACCGTGCAGACCGACACCCAGGGCTTCATGCTGGCGCGCGGGACCATCACGGAATTCGGCAAGTCCGACCTGAAGGTCGCGGAGCCGCGGCCGGCCCCGTCGGACGAGCAGCCGACCGCACTCGAAGCACCGGGCGCGGCATTCGCCGTCTACCGGGGAGCCGGTGCGATCAGCCGGCTGGGCACCGATCCGGTGACGATCACCGGACTCGGCGGACTCGGCCAGCCGGTCTCCACCTCCGACGGGACGCTCTGGGTCCACCGCCTGAACAATCGCGAACTCTGCCAGCTGCCCACCCAGGCGGATCGGCTCTCCTGCCCGGCCGAACTGACCAGTGGACACACCGGCGCGCTCACCGTGGTCAACGACCAGGTCGTGTTCGTCGACACCACCGCGGGTGAACTGCGAACGGTCAGCTCCGACGGCTTCGGCCGCACCTTGCCGATCCCCAGCGCGCGGCTCACGCCGGAGTCGATCATCGCGCCGTACGACGTGAACGGCCGGATCGCGATCGTGGATCCGGCGAAGAACGAACTCCAGCTGGTCGATGCCGCTCTCTCCGGCGACCGTGCACCCGCGGAACCCGTCGTACAGAAGCTGCGCAAGGGCACGTACAAGCAGATCGCGTCGTCCGGCAACGGTCTGGCGCTGATCGACGAGTCGCAGAACAAGCTCGTCACGCTGGACGCCGAGGGCCGGGAGAAGGCCGAGCCGCGACCGATCCCGCGGTCGCAGAAAGCCAAGCCTGGCAAGGGCGAGAAGCCGGAGCTGTTCCGCGGTGCGGACAAGCGGCTGTACGTCGACGGCGAGGCCGGGGAGCGCGTGATGGTCGTCGAGGACGACGGCGAGGTGACCGAGGTCGAGGCGCGCGATCCGGGCGAGAAGGGCGACGGCAAGCGGGTGCCGTCCACCAATCCGACCACGCCGCCTCCGTCGACTCCCCCCTCGACGCCGCCGTCCACGAAGCCGACGCAGACCGCGCCGCCGCGGACCGGTGAGCCGGAGACGACCGAGGGACCGGGCGAGGGTGAGAACAAGCCCGCCCGACCGCGCCGGACCGAGCCGCCTGAGACGACTGAGCCGCCGAAGACCAACAAGCCGAAGCCACGCGAGACCACCAGGAAGCCGTCGCCGAAACCGAAACCCAAGCCGGTGAAGGCCAGTCCGGCCGCCGCACCGCCCGGGCTGAGCGCATCCGTGTCCGACAGCGCGGTGACGTTGACCTGGCGGCAGCCGAATCTCAACGGTGGCACGTTGACCGGCTACAGCGTCGTCCTGAACGGCGACCCCGAGTCGACCTCGGCCCGCCGGTACACCTGGAGTGGCCTGACGAACGGTACGGCGTACACCTTCCAGGTCCGCGCGGTCACTCGCGGAACCGACGGCAGGACGCTGATCGGCGTGGCCGCGACGATCACGGCGACGCCGCAGGGCGACGGCCGGCTGAGGATCGCGCCGGGCGAGCTCGCCGACGACAAGGGACCGGACTCCGACTGCCCGGACGGCACCCTGGACGACTGTCGGTACATCCAGATCACGGCCTCCGGCCTCGAGCCGAACACCGAGTACACGTTCCGCGCGTACGCCGGCGGCCGGGAGATCCACGAGGGCGGCTACCCCCTCACCACTGACGACGAGGGCAACCTCAGTACAAAGAAGTTCCACAACTCGCGCGTCGGCCAGCGGGTCTACGTGACCGCGACGGGTCCGGGTGGGCCGTACAAGTCGAACACGATCACCTGGCCTAGCGGGTGACGGGATGCGGCTGACGGGGCGTGGGGTCGCGGTACTGGTCGGATCGGTGGCGGCGTACGTGCTGGGTGAGGTCGCCGGGTACGCCGTCTTCCGCGCACTCGGTGGGATCGGACTGGGCGCGCTGATCGCAGCCGCCGTACTGACTGTGCGGCAGCCGCAGGTCACGGTGCAGCGGGTGTTGTCACCCGATCGGGTCGAGCGCGGCCGGCCGGCGCTGGCCACCCTGCGGGTTCGGAACGAAGGCACTCGGTGGCAGGCGTCGTTCGCGGCGCACGACTCGGCCGGTCCGGAGCGGCAGGAGGTCCGGATCCAGCGGCTCGGTCCGGATAGTGAGGCGACGTACCGCTACGAGCTGCCGACCTCGCGGCGCGGCAAGATCGCGGTCGGGCCGTTGACCCTGGAGCGGCGCGATCCGCTCGGCCTGGCGCGGAACAGCAAGGCCACCGGCGAGGTCGCGACGCTATGGGTGCACCCGAAGCGGCACCCGACCAAGACGGTCGTGGCAGGCCGGCCGCGGCACCACCACATCGGGCGGACCGCGGACGACTCGCTGCGCGGTTCAGCGGATCTGCGGGATGTCCGGCCGTACGTCGTCGGCGATGAGGTGCGCCACCTGCACTGGAAGGCGACCGCGCGGACCGGGCAGCTGATGGTCCGCGACTATGCCGATCCCGACCAGCCCCGGCTGACCGTCCTGCTCGACACCCGGCGCGAACCGTTGTCTCCGGCAACCTTCGAAGAGGCGACCGAGGTGGCGGCGTCGATCCTTTTCGCCGCCTCGACCGCGGGCCACCGGTGCCGCCTGGTCACCACCGCCGGCGCCGACACCGCCGCACCCGGCGGCGCGGTCGCCTCCCGGCTGTTCCTCGACGAGTTATGCGTGGTCGGGCAACGCGACGACCGCTCCGGATTGTTGCCTCCAGCCCTGACCACCGGTACGTCGGCCGGCGGCGCGATCGTGGTCGTCACCGGCGTCCGTGGTTCGGCCGCCGAGCTGGCTCCACTGCTCAGCCGCTACTCCTCCGTCACCGTCCTCGGCCTTGGTGAGGCGCAAGGCGTCGCACCGATCCTCGGCGCCCAGGTCATCCTCGCCGGCACCGCACCCTCGGCCCTCCAGCAGTGGACGGCGGTGATCCAGTGAACAGACGACGGACGATCGCGGTGCTGGCCGCCGTACTCGTCGGCGGGCTGTGTTTCGGCCCGGTCTTCGGAGTTGGCAATCTATGGCTTCCGGTGACTGCGGTGTGTGTGGTCGCCTACCTGGCCACGGAAGCCTGCCGGCAGTGGCCAGGGTTGTCGGCCTGGCGTCCGTTGCTCGTGGTCGCGGGCGGTCTGCTGGCGATCGTCGAAACGGTGCTTAGGGCAACGACCGCCGTCGGGCTGCCGACCGTGGCGTCGGTCCGGGCACTTGGACGCGGAATGACCGCGTGGCACCAGACGCTGGAGTCGACCTGGCCGGCCCGGCCCGATCCGGAGCTGGTCGTCTTCATCCCGCTGCTGACGCTAGTGGCCTGCCTGTTGGCCATCGAGTTGCTCGATCGCGCGCCTCCGCTGATCGCGCTGCTTCCCGCGGTGGCGGTCCTGGGCGTCAGTCAGCTCTACATCGCCGCCACCGGGCTGACCGCCGTACTGATCGCTGCCGGCTACTGCTTGATCGTTATCGCTCTGCTGCTCCCAGACACCATGGAGTACCGCCGTCTCGCGCCCTGGGCTGCGACCGCGGCTGTGACCGCGGCCGCGATCGTCTTCGGGCTGGTCGCGGGCGCGATCGATCCAGCGGGGCGTACGCCGTACTCGCTGCAGAAGGTGCAGGCGGCGACTGTGCAGGGCACGCGGTGGCCCAGTCCTCTCGACGAGCTCGGTAGCCGGCTCAGTTCGAAGGGCACGGACAAGGACAAGGTGGTGTTCCGGTACGAGGCGTCGGAGCCGGTCGATCGCTGGCGGCTGGTCGCGCTGGACAACTTCGACGGCGCCAACTGGACCACGGACCACCCGCTCCTGCGGATGGGATCCGAGCTCACACCCGGTCCCGAGGTCCAGGTCGACACTACGACCCAGCGTGCGTCCATCCAGCTCGACGACCTGGACGGGCCGTGGCTGCCGGGCCAGTTGCTACCGGCAACCGTCGGCGGGGTGACCGAGCCCAAGGTCGAGCCGATCGGCAGCACCCTGCTGGCGCCAGAGCGGCCCGATCACTACGTGCTGACCTGGGCGGAGCCGACCAAGGTCGATGCGGCGTACCTGCTCGATGCGGGGATCGACGCGGATGCTCCCGGCGGACTGGGCGACCTCGGTCCGGTGCCGGAGAAGGTCTCCGAGCTCAACCCCCTGCAGGGCAAACGCGCGACCTTCGCCACCGCGCTCGCGTTGGAGAAGTACATGCGCGACAACTACGAGCCGGCCCCCGCCGGCGGTCAACTGCCGACCGGTCACAGTTGGCCGCAGCTGAGCGAGTTCCTCCTCGGGCAGCGACCCGGGACGAGCGAGCAGTTCGCCGCCGGGTACGTCGCTCTGGCCCGGCTCAGCGGTATCCCGGCCCGGCTCGTGGTCGGGTTCCGCGCCCCCGCCGAACCCGACGCGGACGGCCTCTACACAGTCCGCGACAGCGACGCCTACGCCTGGCCCGAGGTCGCGGTCGAAGGACTCGGCTGGTGGCCCCTCGACCCGACCGCACAAGCCGCAACCGGCAAGACCTCCCTCTCCGCCTCGACCGCCAAGATCACCGAACAGGCCCGGGCCGCGGTCCCCCCGGTCAACCAGATCGAAGACCCCGAGGCCCCACCCTCGACCGACAACGGCGGTTCCGCGCGAAGCTGGTCCGGCTTCCGCGTCCCGGTGCTGTGGATCTTCCTTACCTCGGCGGGATTGCTGCTGGTGTGGCTGACCGGCGTACCGCTGCTGAAGCACATCCGCGCCCTGCGCCGCAGACGTCGTACCGGCAGTCAGTCAGTGGTCGGCGCCTGGGCCGAGGCCCGCGACCGCCTACGCGCGCACGGCGTCCCAGTGACCGCGGGCATGACGGTCCGGGATCTCGTCGACGCCGCCGACGACCTACCCGACACCAGGCCCGGCCTCACAACCATCGCCACCGCCGTCGACCACGCACTCTGGTCAGGTACGACGACCTCCCCCGAACTCAGCCATCAAGCCTGGTCCGGCGTCCGAGCCCTCCGCCGGGCTCTCCGCACCCGCCCCTGGCCTGACCGCCTCCAAGCCTCGCTCGAACTCCGCACCCTGTTCACTCGCTAGCCTCGCGTGTGTCAGTTGATGCGGCCGGGTGACGCAGCACGTCGATCAGGGCCCGCGCGGAATCGTGGTCGCCCTCGACCTCCATACCGCCCGCGGCCAGAGCCTTCTCTACACCGAGCCGGCCGCGCACGAGCGACCACAGGACTGCGGTAGTCATCCGGACGCTGACATCGGGATTGGTGCACTCGCCCCACTCGATCGCGAGCCGCCCGTCGTTCACGGTGACGGTTACGGGCTGCTCGTCGACCCACATCTCCCACACTCCGCTGTCCGCGGTCGGGGAGGGATCGATCAGACATGACATCAGAACACGACCAAGGACGAGATCCTCCGGATCGCTCGGTTCCTCCATCCGGCTCCAGCCGAATCGGCCGAGGGCGAGCAGGACAGGCAAGACCTCACGCCCATCCGCGGTCAGTTCATAGACGCGGCGCGAGGCGGGTGGCGGCAGTTCTCGCACTGCGATCAGCTCGGCAGACTCCAGGTGGCGGAGTCGGGTAGTGAGCACATCCGGCGGGATGCCCCGGAGGCCACGCTGCAGATCGGTGTACCGCCGGGGGCCGAGCATCAAGTCGCGCACGATCAGCAGCGTCCACCGGTCGCCGAGCACATCGAGCGCGGTTGCGATGGGGCAGACCTGCGCGTAAGGGCGAACCCGAGGACTCACTTTGATAAGCCTTCCATCTACATTGTTTTTCATAGTAGCATCATCATCGGAGGTGTTGCACATGGACGTGCGTCCGAGCGAACAGCAGTCGTCATTGCGTCCGCTGGCAGCCGCCGCGGCGGCCTGGATCTTGGCCGTGGGCGCATTGGCCCTCGCCGGCGGATTCACCACGGAGGACAGGATCCCCGTCGGATTGATCGTCGCGGCGGTGAGCCCTCCGCTCGCGTTCGGCGTCGCCTGGTGTGCGGCACCAGCCGTTCGTCGATGGGCTGCCGGACTTGACCTGAGGATCCTGGTCGCCCTGCAGCTGTGGCGGGTGATCGGCGCGGCGTTCCTGTTCGTGCTTGCGACAGGTGAGGTGTCGGGCACTTTCGCCTGGCCGGCGGGGATAGGTGACATCGCGACAGGCATCGCGGCTATGGCCGTGCTGTCGGCCTTGCTCAAGGGTTCGCTGACGCGCGGCCGGCTGCTCGCGTTCAGCGCGCTGGGCTTCGGCGATTTCATTGTCGCGTTCGTCGTCGCCGGCGCCGTCTCTCCCGAAAGCGTGGCGGACTTCCCGCTCGCGCTCTTTCCCGCCGCGGCCATACCCTGCTTCGCGGTCTTACACGTGCTGGCGCTGATCCAGGTCCGCCGTCTGCCCGTCCGTGTGGTCAGTCACTCGCCAGCCGTCGGCGGACCAGCCGGAAATCGCGGTGTGTGAGGTCGGTTCGGCGGAGTGCGGGCGTGCCGCAGCGGCCGTCGGGTTCCGGCTCGACGGCCGCTGGGGTGCCTTTCGGTGACTGTGTGGTGACCTGGTCTGGCGGGCCCTGCCACCGGATTGTCAGCCGAGGACGGCCTTCTTCTCGTGCTCTCGTGCGGCCGGATGCCGTTCGCGTGGCTGCTCGTGCAGTGCGTGGTCGGTCGTTCGTGGTGCCGGGCATACCGGGCCACGGCGGATCGGACCGCCACCCAGCCTCCGGCTCTTCCACTGCTTCTCTTCGTAGTCGTAGTAAGTGTCGACGCCTCCGACTGTCATCTATGTCCTCCCGTCAACCCCCGCGACCCCTGCTGGCGGATTCCACAGTCCGTCACGAGTGGCCTATGACACAAGCAATTCCGGAAAAACCCATTCCCGAACACAATCGAACGCCGTCTTGTGTGCGGTTTGACGTCAAATATGCGCCAAAGCCGTTAAATGCTTGACGTTCTCAGATTACGAAGATGCCCACTCCGTGCCCGGCCACCCGGACACCGTCGGTCACAGGATCCGCCGTACCGAAGGCCATCACCTGGTACGACGGGACGCCGTCGACCGGCACCACGGCCTCGTCGGCGCCCAGATTCACCACGATCCGGAAGCGCCTGCGGCTGACCACGAGCCATTCACCATCGACGTCATAGTCGATCGCGACCGAGCCCAACCGGTCGTCGCGGAGATCCGGGGTCCGGGCGCGGAGGGCGAGCAGGTCGCGGTACCAGGCGAGCAGTTCGTGGTGCGGCGACTCGTCGAGCTCGGTCCAGTCGAGCACGGAACTGCGCCAGGTCTCCGGATCCTGCGGGTCCGGGATCTCCTCGGCGTCCCAGCCGTGCGCCGCGAACTCCCGCCGGCGGCCGGTCCGGACGGCCTCGGCCAGCTCGGGCTCGTCATGGTCGGTGAAGTAGCGCCACGGGGTCGAGGCGCCCCACTCCTCGCCCATGAAGAGCATCGGCGTGTACGGCGAGGTGAGCACGAGCGCAGCGCCGATCGCGAGCTGGCCGGAGGTCAGCGCGGGCCGGTCACCCAACGCGCGGTTACCGACCTGGTCGTGGTTCGAGGTGTAGGCGAGGAACTCGCCACCGCGGTGCCGGACCGGGTCGACCGGCCGTCCCCAGTCCTTGCCGCGGAAGGTCGAGTACGACCCGTCGTGCAGGAACACCTGGGTCAGCGTCTTGGCGAACACCCCGGGCTCACCGAAGTCCACGTAGTACCCGGCCAGCTCACCGGTCAGCAGCGTGTGCAGCGCATGGTGGAAGTCATCACTCCACTGCGCCGTCATCCCCATCCCACCTTCGGACACCGGCTCGACCATGCGCGGGTCGTTGAGGTCCGATTCGGCCACCAGCCCGAGCGGTCGCCCGAGCTGTGCAGACAGGTCCGCGGTCTCCGACGACAACTGAGCCAGCAGGTGCGTCGGACTGTCGTCAGCCAGTGCATGTACGGCGTCCAGTCGCAAGGCGTCGAGGTGGAACGACCGGAACCACCGCAGCGCGTTGTCGCAGATCCACCGGCGTACCTCGGTGCTACCGGTGTCGTCGAGGTTGACCGCCGGTCCCCAAGGGGTGGTGTGCTTACCGGTGAAGTACGGACCAAAGGAGCCAAGCCGGTTCCCACTCGGTCCGAGGTGGTTGTAGACGACGTCGAGGCAGACAGCCAGCCCCACCTCGTGGCAGCGATTCACGAACCACTGCAGCGCTTCCGGCCCGCCGTACGGCTCGTGGACGGCGTATAGGTGCACACCGTCGTACCCCCAGCCGTGCCGCCCTGGGAAGGCCGCCACCGGCATGAGCGACACCACCTGCACGCCGAGGCTGACCAGGTAGTCCAGGTGGCCGGCCGCGGCGTCCAGCGTTCCTTCCGGGGTGAACGTGCCGATGTGCAGCTCGTAGAACACCGAGCCCCGCACATCCCGCCCAGCCCAGTCGCCGTCCGTCCAGCTGAAGCGGCCCTCGTCGAAGACCCTGCTGAACCCGTGTACGCCGTCCGGCTGCCATGCACTCCGCGGATCCGGCAGTGGTTCGCTGCCGTCGACGGTGAACGCGTAGTCGGTGCCATGGCGGGCCTCGACCACGTCCCGCTGCCACCACCCGTCACCCGCCCAGCGCATGGGCAGGGTGCCGTCACGCAGGACTAGGTCCACGGACGATGCGGATGGCGCCCAAACGCGGAAGGTGTGCATTCAGCTCCTTACGAGCAGAGCCACCGGGAGGTCCTCCAGCAGCTCGTGGATCCGGGCTGCTCCACTACCCACGACCCGGCCGGTCAACACGTTCTTCCACTCACCACTCGGCAGCACCACCGTGCTCTCGCCCCAGCCGCCGAGTCGATGCAGAGCGGCCGGGAGACGAGTGGCAACCGTGATGACCGCGTCGCCGCGGGCGAAGGCGACCGCATGTCCGTTGGACGTCGGCAATGGGGTGTAGGAACCGGTGAAGGCGTCTGGGTACTGTCTGCGGATGCGGAGTGCCCTGGACGTGACGAGTAGCTTCTCGTCGGCAAGGTTGTCCGGTTTGGCGCCGTCGTCGAGCCGCTGCAGGCGGTCCATCCGGTGCTGGTAGTCCACCGGCCGCCGGTTGTCCGGGTCCACCAGCGACAGGTCGACCAGCTCCGTGCCCTGGTACACATCCGGTACGCCGGGCATCGTCAGCTGCACCAGCTTCTGCCCGAGCGTGGCCGCCCTGACGAACTCAGTCTGTCTCGACGCAAAGCGCCGTACCGACTCCAACAGGTCTGAATCGGCCAGGACCGCGGTGGCGAAGGCTGCGACGGCCTGTTCGTACTCCTCGTCCGGAGAGGTCCAGGTGGTACGGCGCTTGGCCTCGCGGATCGCCTTGAGGAGATAGGCCTGCAGACGGTCTTCAGCCAGCGGACCGTCGTCCCAGGTGCCGAAGAGCGTCTGCCAGAACAGGTACTCGGTGCTGCCGTCCAGCAACGGACTCCGGTGGTCCTCCGACAGCCGGCGCCACTCCCGGACCGCCTCCGCCCACGCAGCAGACTGCTCGGACAGCACACCGAGCCGGGCCCGCACGTCCTCGGACCGCTTGGTGTCGTGGGTGGACAGCGTGGTCATCGTCTTCGGCCAGTGCTGGTTCAACCGGGCCGCGAACGCGTGGAACTCCTCCGGCGTCACACCGAAGTGCTCCGGATCCCCACCGACCTCGTTCAGCGATGAGAGCCGGAACCACCGGTAGAACGCGGTGTCCTCGACCCCCTTGGCCATCACCGGCCCACATGTCTGCTGGAACCGGATGATCAGCTCGTGCCGCGCGTGCTCGTCGATCCTGCTCGCCGTACCGGTCTCCCGGCCGAGCAGCAGGTGCAGTACGACGTCCAGCGTCTCCTGCCGATCCTCGTCCAGCTTCTCCCGGGCTCGCGCAGCCGCATTCTCCAGAGCGGCGACAGCTGTCGCCGAAGGCTGCTCTCCCGGTACGACGTACGCCCGGTAGCGGTCGAAGTGGACGAGCAGCTCAACGACCACCTCGTGGAACGCACGACGAGTGTGGTCACGCAGCCGTACGTCGTCCTGGCAGATGCGGGCCAGCAACTCCACCAGCCGGTGCACCTCGGCGTACTGCCCGTGCTTCACGACCTCTCGCTTCGCCTCCTCCACCACCGGACTGAAGTCAGCTGGCTCACCGGTCAGCTCGGAGTGGAAGGCCGCCAGCGGTGCAGCACCAGCTGGGTCGACGAAGAGGCCGCCGACACGCAGTAGAGCGTCGTACCCGGTAGTGCCGGCGCAGGGCCAGTCCCGTGGGAGCTCCTCGTCGCCTTCGAGGATCTTCTCCACCACGACCCACGCACCACCGGTCCGCTCGGCCAAACGGCGCAGATAGCCACGTGGATCGGCCAGACCGTCCGGGTGGTCGATGCGGAAGCCGTTGAGCTTGCCCTCATGCAGCAACGAGAGCAGCAGCTCGTGAGTGGCCTCGAAGACCTCCTGCGTCTCCACCCGGACCGCGGCGAGCGTGTCGACGTCGAAGAAGCGCCGGTAGTTCAGCTCCTCGTCAGCGACCCGCCAGTGCGCCAGGCGGTACCACTGCTCGGTCACCAACTCCGCGATCGGCAGGTTCTCTGTCCCCGGCCGCAGCGGGTACTCGTGCTCGTAGTACCGCAGTACGTCGCCATCCACCGACAGTTCGTCATCCGCCAGCACCTTGCCGATGCGCTGACCCAGCACCGCCATCAGCAACGGCTGGTTCCCCGAACCCCAGTCGACGTCGAACCACTCCGCGTACGGCGACCCCGGCCCGTCCCGCAGCACCGACCACAGCGCCTTGTTGAGCCGAGCCGGCGTCGGCACCGCCACATGATTCGGTACGACGTCCGACACCGCACCCATCAAGTGGTCGGCCAGCCGTGCGGCCAACCGGTCGAACGCGGGACGACCCCCGGCCGGCTCGGACAGCCGGCTGTGGTCCACCACGTCGTACCCGTGCGTGGAACCGGGCGCGGCCTGGAGGATCGGGGACAGGTACGCGTGGGAGATCCCGAGGCTGTGCAGGTACGGAACGACCTCGGCAGCGTCGTCGAACCCGAATCCGGCGTGCAGTTGCAGCCGGTACGTCGCCTGTGGGACCGAGTTCATCCGGCCTGCCTCAAGCGGGTCAGGACCAGCGTGCTGCGAGCCTCGAGCCGGATCGTGCTGCCCGCTGCATGTGGTTCCTCAACGCCACCGCCTTTGGCCGACGTCGTGTCCACGACCACTGTCCAGTTCTCGCCGTACTCCTTGGGCGGGAGCAGGAAGTCCAGTGCCTCGTGATTGCTGTTCAGCAGGATCAGGAACGAGTCGTCCACGACCGGCTCACCCCGCGGGTCCGGCTCGGAGATGGCGTCACCGTTGAGGAACACCGCGATCGCCCGGGCGTCATCGCGGGTCCAGTCGCCGTTCTGCATCTCGGTGCCCTTCGGCGTGAACCAGACCAGGTCACCGAGCCCGTCCACGCCGGTGTCGCCGTGGAAGAAGCGGCGCCGGCGCAGCACCGGGTGGTTGTTCCGCAGCTTGACCAGGGCGCGGGTGAACTCGAGCAGGTCCTTCTGCGGGTCGGTGAGCTTCCAGTCGACCCAGGCGATCTCGTTGTCCTGGCAGTAGACGTTGTTGTTGCCGCTCTGCGTCCGGCCGAGCTCGTCGCCGTGGGCGATCATCGGCACGCCTTGCGAGATCAGCAGCGTGGTGAGCAGGTTGCGCTGCTGCCGGGCCCGCAGCTTGAGCACCTCCTGGTCGTCGGTCGCACCCTCGACCCCGCAGTTCCAGGACCGGTTGTGGCTCTCGCCGTCCTTGCCGCCCTCGCCGTTCGCCTCGTTGTGCTTGCCGTTGTAGGAGACCAGGTCGCGCAGGGTGAAGCCGTCGTGGGCGGTGATGAAGTTGATGCTGGCCAGCGGGCGGCGGCTGTCGTCCTGGTACAGGTCCGACGAGCCGGTCAGCCGGGACGCGAACTCGGCCATCGTGTACCTCTCGCCGCGCCAGAAGTCCCGCACGGTGTCGCGGTACTTCCCGTTCCACTCCGTCCACAGCGGCGGGAAGTTGCCCACCTGGTAGCCGCCGTCGCCGACGTCCCACGGCTCGGCGATCAGCTTCACCTGGCTCACCACCGGGTCCTGCTGGACCAGGTCGAAGAAGGCCGACAGCCGGTCGACCTCGTGGAACTGACGGGCCAGGGTGGCCGCGAGGTCGAACCGGAACCCGTCAACCCGCATCTCTGTGACCCAGTAGCGCAGCGAGTCCATGATGAGCTGCAGCACGTGCGGGTGCCGCATCAGCAGGCTGTTCCCGGTGCCGGTGGTGTCGTAGTAGTGCGACTTGTCCTGGTCCACCAGCCGGTAGTACGCCGCGTTGTCGATGCCCTTGAACGACAGCGTCGGGCCGAACTCGTTGCCCTCGGCGGTGTGGTTGTAGACGACGTCGAGGATCACCTCGATATCCGCCTCGTGCAGCGCCTTCACCATCGTCTTGAACTCGGTCACCTGCTGCCCGAGGGTGCCGCCGGCGGCGTAGTCGTTGTGCGGCGCGAAGAAGCCGATGGTGTTGTAGCCCCAGTAGTTCGTCAGGCCGCGCTGCTGCAGGTGCCCGTCCTGGGCGAACTGGTGGATCGGCATCAGCTCGAGCGCGGACACGCCGAGCTCCTTGAGGTGCTCGATGATCGCGGGGTGCCCGATCCCGGCGTACGTGCCACGGATCTCCTCCGGCAGCGCCGGGTGGGTCTTGGTCAGACCCTTCACGTGCGCCTCGTAGATGACCGTCTCGTGGTAAGCGTGCTCCGGCGGGCGGTCGTTGCCCCAGTCGAAGAACGGGTTGGTCACCACCGACAGCATGGTGTGTTCGCGGTTGTCCATCGTGTTCAGCTCGTCCGGTTTCGCGAACCGGTAGCTGAACAGCGACTCGTCACCGTCGATCTGGCCGTCGATGGCCTTGGCGTACGGGTCCAGCAACAGCTTGGACGGGTTGCACCGGTGTCCCTCGGCCGGGTTGTACGGCCCGTGCACCCGGAACCCGTACCGCTGTCCCGGCTGCACCGCCGGCAGGTACCCGTGCCAGACGAACCCGTCGACCTCGGTCAGCTGCACCAACTGTTCGGACCCGTCGTCACCGATCAGGGCCAGATCTACTCGCTCAGCAACCTCCGAGAACACCGCGAAGTTCGTCCCGGAGCCGTCGTACGTGGCTCCGAGGGGGTAAGGACGGCCAGGCCATTTCTGCACCTGACGACAGTAGCCACCCCGGGTCCCGGGAGCCGCATGGCGGGGTGTTTTGCTGCGGAGTGTTCACCACGGGTGCGCCGGACCGCGTGTTGTCGCGGTCCGGCGCACCCGTTCGATCAGTCCGAGCAGGCCACCGGGTCGTCGAAGTGACCCGGAGTGGTCGGATACGCCGGTCCGGCCGCGTGACCGTTGAAGTCCGGGTTGTAGGCGAAGGCCAGTTCCCGGTACGCCGACGTACCGCTGGTGGTGACGTCCGTCGCCGAGCGCCCGGCACCCGAGCCCCAGGCCACGTTGGTCAGGAACCCGTGCAGCGCCGGTGAGTGCTGCCGGACGTCGTTGAACCCGCCGTAGGCCGCGTTGCAGTGGGTGTACAGGTTGTACGCCCCGTTCCAGTCGATCAGCCGGTCACCCGGGTTCGGCCCGTTCTCCGCCACGTCGGCCTGCATCACGTCCCGGTCCCAGCCGCCGTAGATCCAGTCCGTGCCCTGGTGATGGTTGTTGTTCGCCAGCGTCGCCGGGTCGGCCGTGTCGTCGTCCTTACCGGTCAGCTGGAACCACAGGCACGGGTCCACCGTCACCCCGTCGGTCGTGACCGGCCAGTCGCCCGGTGCACAGTTGCCGGGGAAGGAACCCCGCGGGTTGAAGTCGAGCAGATCCGACCCGAGCACGTCCCGCTGCGCCGCGTCTTCTTCGCCGACACCGCCGAAGAGGTGGTCGACGAACCGGTCGTTCGTCCCGCGCGCGTCGGGATCGAACGCACCGTCCTTCAGGCAGTCCGGTGCGGCCGCGTCGAGGACCGGGTCGCAGCCCTTGCCGCCCCACAGCACGTCCTCACCGTCCGCGCCGAACACCTGGTCGCCGCCGCTGTCACCGTTGGCGAGGTCGTCGCCGTACCCGGCGTGGATGTTGTCCGCCCCCGAACCACCCCGGAGCCGGTCCCGGCCGCCCTCGGTGATGCCGTCGTGCGGCATCTCGGCCGCGGTCGAGGCACCGATCCACTGGTCGCCGTCGACATCGTGCTCGAGGTCGACCCGCCGGTCGTACGCCGTCCGCCGGAAGCCGACGTACGTCTCGGCCGGTGGCGAGGTCAGCGTGAAGGTGAACTGCGCCGGACTGTCACCGGTATCGAGGTACTGGTTCACCACGCCACCCCGGTCGCCCAGGATCGCGTCCTCGCCGGCCTCACCGAGGACGGTGTCGTCACCGAGCTCGCCGTACAGGTCGTCGTCGTCCTGTCCGCCGAAGATGGTGTCGTTTCCGTCCTGACCCCAGATGCCGTCGTCACCGGCTTCGCCGTACAAGGTGTCGGCGCCGAACGCCCCGGCCACCTCACACGTCGCCTGCGCCTCGGTGCAGAACCGTGTGCTCGGCTCACCCAGGTCCGGGTCGTGGGTCCGGGCCACAGTCGCGTCCGCCGGTGGTATCCCGTTCGGGTAGCGGTCCGCGTACACCCGCTCGGTCGCACCCGTGATGGTCCGCATCAGCGACCCGTTGTCACCCAGTACGACGTCGTCCGCACCGTCGGCCTCGACCGTGTCGCCCGTGTCGCGGAAGCCCTTGGCCGAGCTACCGCCGATCAGGTCGTCCTGACCGTCAGGTGCCGTCGCCCCCTCCAGCAGGGCGGCCGCACTCGCCGTACCGGGCCAGCCCGGGTCTGCGAGCGGTTCGACCGTGGTGAACGGTGAGTCCCCGGCCAGCGAGAGGTCGCCACGCATGACGTCTGCTCCACCGTTGCCCTCGGCGTAGTCGGCGCGGGCACCACCGGAGATGAAGTCACCACCGTCCTGGCCGTACAGGACGTCCACACCGTCACCGCCCGACATCCGGTCCGCACCGAACCGGTCAGCCGGTGGGAGTGCGGCGAGGTCGTAGCGGTTGACGAGCCGCTTGGCCAGGAGACCGTCGCTACCCAGCCGGACCGTTGCCCGGGTTGGCGTCTGCCCGGCAGCCGGTCGCAGTACGACGGCGTTGTCACCGGTGACCACGTCGTCGCCCGGACCACCGAAGATGGCGTCCGCGGTGTCCTGCTGACCCGTCGTACCGCTCAGCGGGGTCGAGCTACCGCCGACGAGGTCGTCGTCGGCCAGATCGCCCTCGATCCAGTCGCTCGCCTGACCGCCTTCGACGTAGTCGTCGTCACCGTCGCCCTTGGCCCGGTCCGCACCTCCTTGGCCGTAGAGCACGTCCTGACCGTCGCCACCCGACATCTGGTCGTTGCCGGACGTGTTCGCCGTCGGAGTCAGACCCAGGTCGAGCAGCGTGACCGTGTGACCGGTGGCGAACCCGCGCTGCCTGGTCACCGGCGTTGTCGCGGCCGGATCCGTCGTCAGCCCGAGGACGGCGTTGTCGCCGGTCATCAGGTCCGGCCCAGCGTCACCGAAGAGCACGTCTCCGGTGTCCGGCCGGCCGATCCCGTCCGCGGCCTGCTGGAACGAGCCACCCGCGATCGCGTCCTCGCCTTCGTTGCCGTGCACAACGTCCGCGGCGTTGTTGCCTTCCAGATGGTCGTTCCCGTCGTTGCCGTTCACCTGGTCCGCACCGAGACCGCCGTACGCCGTGTCGTCGTTCGCGCCGCCGTGGATCCGGTCACCCGATCCGGCCGCCGGGGTGGCGCCGTCCAGGTCGAACGGGATCGCCGGCGGGTCGGCCGGGTTCGCCGGGTCGTCCACAGTGCCGTTGTCGCCGATCAGCCGGTCGTCGCCGAGGTCGCCGTACAGGTCGTCGTCGCCGTTGTCGGTCCGGCCGTCGGCCCGGGTACCGCCGTAGACGAGGTCGTTGCCGACTCCACCGGTCGCCCAGTCCTTGCCGTTGTTGCCCTCGATCACGTCCGCCTCGGTGCCGCCGTACGCGACGTCGTCACCCGCGTTGCCGAACACCTGGTCGAGGCCGGCGTCGCCGTACAGCACGTCGGTCTCGGTCCCACCCCAGAGCTGATCGGCGTCGCCGCCACCGCGCAGGGTGTCCTTGCCCTGCTGGCCGCAGGCAAGGTCGTTGCCTCCGGCAAGCTCTGCCAGGTCGTTCGCGCCGCCTGCGGAGACGGTGTCGATCCCGGCTCCACCGGTGATGCGGTCGTTGCCGTCGCCGGTCCCGGCGTTGGTGCTCTCGTCCACCGGATCCGACGTCACCGGTGCGCCCGGCTTGCAGAGCTCGGCATCGATCCGCTGGTCTCCGAACACCTTGGCCGGACCGTCGCCGCCGATCACGTGGTCGTTGCCCAAACCGCCGACGAGCGTCTTCGGGTTGGACTGCACACCCACGGGCAGCGGCTCCTTGACGACCTGGCGGAGCGGACCGAAGTTCACTCCACCGACCACGTCGGGCTCGGCGGCCGGCGGGTCACTGACCTTGGCCGGTTCGGCGATCACGTAGTCGTCACCGGGACCGCCGTACACCGCGTCGGTGCCGTAGCCGCCGGTCAGGACGTCGTTCTTGCCACCGCCCCGGATCGTCGCGCCCTGGTCGCCCAGTGAGTGACTGGTCACGGTCTCGACCGCGTTGCTTCCCCAGACCTGGTCGTTACCCGTTCCGGTGTCGACGGTGTTGACCGCGGCACCGTCGTCCGGCCCGGCCGCGTCCACCCCGAACTCGCCCTCGGCCGCAGTGAAGATCCGGTCCGCGTTCGAACCGCCGGTGATCCGGTCACTGCCCAGGTCACCGACGATCGTGTTGACGCCGGCCTTCTTCGTACCGTCGGGCCGGTCGGCCGCGACGCCGATCTTGTCGTTCCCGCCGTTGCCCACGGCCTTGTTGGTGCCGAGCCCGAGCCCGATCGTGTCGTCGCCTGCCGGGGCGATCTCGGGCTGTGCCGCCGGGTCCGCGATCGACTCCCAGTCGAACACCGAGGACAGGTTCGACGTACCGCCGCCGTCCTGGGCGTTGTGCGTGACCTGGCGGTTCTTCCGGGCGGTCCCCAGCGAGGAGTCGCCGCCGACCTTGTCGTCGCCGTTGCCGACCGTGATGGTGTCGTCCCCGGCGCCACCCGCGACCATCGCCTTCGACGTCGCACCGCCGGTGTCACCGGTGACGATGATGTCGTTGCCGGCCCGGCCGTCGACGTACGAGAGCCCGCGACCGGTGGTGATCACGTCGTCCTTGGTGCCGCCGATCACGACCGCGTCCTTGTCGTAGATCGCCGGCGTCTTGCCCGCGTTCCCGTCGGTCGTCTTCTTGCCGTCGCCGATGAAGGTGATGTTCATCGGCTTGGCATAGCCCTCGCCGTCGACCACGACCCGCTTCAGGTTCGGGTCGAGGTACTCGCGCCGTTCGCCGAGCATCTCCACCGCGAATCCGTCGAAGTCGCCGTTCTCGCCGGTCGCATCCCCGTCCTTCTGGGCGTAGTGCAGGGAGATGACCTTGACGGTGTCCTTCTCCACCGCCGCGGCCTCGTTGCCCCACGGAGCACCCCGCTGCGCGTTCTTGCCGAACTGTCCGGCGAACACCACCACGGTGTCCCCGACGGTACCGCCGAGCTTGGGTGGCGGCGGTTCGCAGTCCGGTGCCACCGAGAAGTCGAGCAAGGTCACGTCGGCCAGCGTGAAGCTGAACGAGACGGAGAAGATGCTCACGCCGATGGTGATGTAGACCCGCAGGAACAGCGACAGCCGGCCGCTCACGGTGAACAGGCAGAGCGGGTTGTTCAGGGCCGCGTGCAGGAACTCGCTGACCCGGAACTTGCCGTCGTCGTTCGGATCGTTCCAGTAGAACCCGATCGTCAGCCGCAGGCCGCCCTCGATGCCGACCGTGATGATCACCGCGCTGACCGCGGCACCGGCGGCGATCTCACCGGTCAGCTGCACCACCGGGATCGGCGTACCGGCGTCGTCGACGGTCTTGAAGAACAGCCCGTCCATCACGTCGACCGCGTCCACCGGCGCACCGTTCTGCGCCGCCTCGACCGCCTTGCGGATGCCGTAGGTGTCCAGCCCGGCCACGATCCGCAGGCTGACACTCGCCGAGCCTGCCAGCGTGACGAACACCGGCGGCGGCGCGTACACCGGCCCGAAGGCCTGCCGCCAGCTGAACCCGAGGGTCAGCGGACCGGAGTCGAACTCGACCAGCGTGACGTCGCCGCCCATCAGCAGGTTGAACGCCTTGGCCGGCTGCTCGAGGATCGGGAAGCTGAAGCCCGACTTCTCCGCGTCACCCTCCTCCGCGGCCAGTCCGGTGCCGCCGAAGATCGGCTTGCCGGCCGCCTTCGGGTTCTCGTTCTTGGCGTTGAGGTTGCCCTTCACCTCGGTCCCGGACTTCGCGTTCACCGCCTTGTACATCTTGTCCGCGGTGCTCGGTGAGTTGCTCGTGTCGAGCGCCTTGTCACCGGCGATCTCGAAGTCGCCGAGTGGCACGTAACAGTCGTTGTCCACGTCCGGACTGCAACTCGGCAGCCGGTTGATGAACTCGATCACCGACTTGATCGTGTCGACGAAGTCCAGCTTCGGCCCGCCCGCGATCGTGCTGAACGCCTTCGCCAGCGTCATCAGCGTGACGTCGTCACCACCGGCCATCCGGCTCAGGTCGGACAGCACCGGGATCGGCGCGTACAGCGTGTCCATCACCGGCTGCAGCGGCCCGGTGACCCGCTTCATCTCCTTCACCACGTCACCGAGCAGCCCCTCGAAGAAGCTGCCGGCACTGATCCCGACGTCCTTGAAGGCGATGTACGGCGCTCCGGCCGCCTGCGGGGCCTGGTTGTCGAAGGCCCACTTCAGCTGGAAGTTCGCCCGGACTCCTGGGAAGGCGGAGTCCACCTGCGCCTCGACGATCCAGTCCAGCGTGAAGGCACCGGTCAGCGAGACCCCGAAGAGATCACCGCCGCTGCCGAGATCCGCGAACTTGATCTTCGCCGACTCGTTCGGCGTACAGGAGGCCTCGTCGCCCTTGAAGCAGCTGACGTCGCCGGGCGCCTTCAGGTCGACCTGGAACGCACCCGCGAACAACGGCTTGGTGGCGTCATGCCCCTCACCGGTCGCCTTGTCGACATTGATCTTGATGAACGCCAGCTCGGCGACCATCGTGTCCGGCAGGTCGAAGGCGAGCCCGACCTGCAGTTCGGCCATCGCCTTGTTGTCCGGGCCCCAGCCGTCGTGGGTGTTGACGAAGAAGCCGTCGGCCTTGGTCAGTCCCAGCTTGAAGTGCAGCGCGAAGCCGGCGTCGGCGGTGATCCCGTCCGTGCCGTCCTTGCCCTGCCGCAGCGCCAGGCCAGGGATACCGATGTCGAGCGGGATGTTCGTGTGGAAGCACGGTTTCGGCGCACCGGTGCTCTCGCAGCCCTTGGCCGAGCTGACCTTGCCGCGCTGGGCGGTGAACTCGAGGAAGACCCCGCCGATGTCGTTGATCCCGCAGATCTCGAGATCAGGCTCCTGCGTGACCGCGGTGTAGTCGGCGGCGGTGTCCGCACCCTTGTCGTCGTACACGAGGACGTTGCCGACGTCCTTGACCAGCTTGAAGGCCGCGTCGCCCGGCGCCTTCCGCAGTACCTTGTAGCCGGTCGCGTTCGGGACCGAGGCCCAGGTGACGTGGTTGAAGTTGGTGTCGTCGAGAGTGGCCGCGCCCTTGGTGGTCTGGCCGGCATCACTCGGTACGGTGTCGCCGGTTCCTTGATAGGCGACCACCTTGTATTCGTACGTCGCCGTACCGACGTCGGCCGGGTTCTCCGTCACCGTCGGGGCGCCGGCTTTGGCCAACGTGGCGGTGCAGTCGAAGTCGACGGTCACCTCGGTCGCCGCGATCTGGACCTCGGCCAGCGCGGCCGCCAGCTTGGTGTTGATGAAGTCCTTGAACTCCTTGGAGTTCGCCGGGCGCCCGCCACCGGGCAGCTCGTTCCAGATCGAGGACCGCAGCTTCGTCCGCAGGTCGCCGATGAAGTCCGCACCCTGCTGCAGGTCCTCGCCGATCAGCGGCAGCTTGCCCTGGAAGCTCGCCGTCCGGAACGCCTGCTCGACCGCGGCGAGGTAGCCCTCCAGGCCGTCGCCGAAGTTCTTGAAGTCGAGTAACGCGTCGGTCAGCCGCTGACCGAGATCAGCCGGCAGCTCGAGTTCCTTCTTGGCCGCGTCCGGCGCCGGCAGGTTGTCGTCGAGATCGACCAGGTCCGCCGGGTTCGTCGAGTCGGGGACGCGCAGCGCGATCTGACCGATCGGCACCCAGCCGTTGTCCGCACCCGAGTTGTTCAGATAGATCGGCAGGCTGCCACACACCATCAGCGGAGTGTCGAGGGTCTCGCCACAGCTGACCGTGCCGTTGGTGGCGTTGAAGTTCACGCCGACCGCGCCGATGAAGTCGGTGAACGAGACCGGAGTGTCCGCCGCCGCGCCGGACTTG
Source organism: Kribbella sp. CCNWLW201 (assembly GCF_037203805.1). Lineage (NCBI taxonomy): Bacteria > Bacillati > Actinomycetota > Actinomycetes > Propionibacteriales > Kribbellaceae > Kribbella > Kribbella sp. CCNWLW201. The sequence continues at coordinate 196,688 of NZ_JBBCBQ010000001.1, forward strand.
GCCAGCGCGATGCTCAGATCCGCCTTGGCCTGCGCCTTCTCGGCATCCGGCGCACCCGCCGTCGGGTTGCCGAGCGCGATGCTCAGCGGGCCGACGACGCCTTGGACGATGCCGTTCTTCAGCTCTGCCTTGGCACCGACGCTGATGGACGAGTCCTCCAGCACCTTCAGCGCCGCGCCGTCCGCGGGACCGTCGCCGGCCGCCAGCGGGATGACCAGGCCGACCTTGACCCGGCCGTCCACCTGGACCTGCGCGAGACCGGTGGCCTGGGCACCGGCAAAGGTCTGGTCACCGCCATTGAGGTTGCCCAAGGCAAGCTTGATCGGCGACGCCGCGCGGTAGTCGCGCTTCCAGTCGACGTCGAGCACCAGGTTCGGCTTGCCGTCCTTCTCCAGGTAGCGGAACTTCACGCTGTCGGTCCCGAGCCCCTTGTTCAGCAGCTTGACCGCGTCCTGGATGTTGTCCGGCGTGTTCGCCAGCAATTGGTCGGTGACGTCGTCCAGCGCCGACCGCATCATGTACGGCGTACCGTCGGCGGGCTCGGACTCCCAGGGCTTCGTGAGCGTCAGGGTCTTCCCGTCGCCCGAGACGCTTCCCACGATCCCGACCTGGGTGCCGACCACGATCGACCGCCCGACGAGCGCGGTGGTGAACAGGTTGCCCTCGGTGCGGGTGCTGTCGACGACCGTGTTCGGGCCGTAGCCCACCCCCGCGCCCGCGTTCGACTCGTCGCTGACGAGCAGGTCGCGCAGGGACTTGCCGAGGCCGGGGATGTCCTTGTCGAAGACACCGCCGCCGGCCGACGGGTTGGACTCGGCGAGCTGCTTCGACAGCGTCTGCAGGGTCTTGATCAGCGCGGTGAACAGCGCCTTCGGGTCATCCGCGTCGAAATCCAGCTGGAAGATCTCGGCCAGGTCGCTGGTGTCGAGCTGCACCGAGGTTGGGTCGGTCAGATCGCCCCACTTCGCCGTGAGCTTGGTGGTCGCACCGGCCGGCAGGAACTGCGCGGCCTCGGGTACGGCGACGGTCAGATCGCCGTACGCCCGGATGTTCGTGTCGACGTCGAGCAGGTTCTGCGGTGCGTCGACGAGTTGCTTGAACAGCTCGGACAGCCGCAGGTCGTGTTGTGCGTCGCCCTGCTGTTTCAGCCCGACGGTCAGCATGTGGCCGGTCGGCGTACCGGCCGGGCAGGTGTCACCGAGCGAGGAGTTGCAGACCTTCAGCTGGCCGGTCAGGTTCACCTTGAAGAAGCCCGCGTTCGCGCTCAGGTCCACCGCGGTGTCGATCGGGAAGTCGGCGGAGAACAACGAGCCGCCGGTCCGGATCAGCACCCGGTCGGTGTTCAACGGCAGCGACGGTACGACGACATCGAGCGGGCCGTCGTGTTTGGTGAACGGACAAGCCTCGGTGCTGCCGAGAAAACCGATGCAGTCGTTGCCCGTCTTCGCGTCCTGCAGGTCGAGCACCAGGGTGACCGACGCGGCGAAGGACGGCTTCACCTTGGCGAACGTCTGGTCCGCGTTGGCGTTGACGATCCCGTGGCCGCCGGAGTCGATCCGGTTCGCGAACGTCACCGCGCCGACGTGCGGTTCCGCCCCCGCGATCACGTACGGCGAGTTGGTGGCCGGCGTGCCACCGGCCCAGTCCGCCTTGAGGGTGATCGTGCTCGCGTCGTTGCTCGCCACCTCACCGGCGGACGTGCCCGCCACGACCCGGCGGCCGATCCACTGGTTCACGGCCCAGCCCGCACCCGCCACGGTCAGCGTCTTCGCGCCGTACGTCGCGGTCTTGCCGGAGGCCTCGATGCTGACCGGGTCCAGGTCGACCGGGGTGCCCGGGGCGGTCTTCGTCATGCCCACGGTGAGCGCGAGCTTGCTGGTGGCAACGTCCCAGACCAGGTTGCTCAGCGAGATGTCCGAGGCGTTGTCGAGCTCCTTGAGCAGCTCCTGCAACGAGGTGAACGTCGGCTTGCCGGCCTGGGCCGGATCCTGGCCCGCATAGCCGGGATCGGTCGGGCCGGGCACGGTGTGCTTGGCGAGGAAGTCCTTGAGGACCTCGTTGATCTTGATCGCGTCGGCCAGCGTGCCCTTCATGAACGGCAGGTCGAGGTCGCCGACGGTCGGCAGCGGGCCGCCCTGGTCCGGGTCGTACTTGGCCTTCTGGATCGCGGTCAGGGTGGCGACCACCTGGGCCAGGCCCTCGGCGAGGTCCTGCAGGCTCATGTTCTGGAACTTGCCGACGGTGGCGGCCAGATCCGGCGCGGTGACGACCGGCGCACCGGTGCCGATGTCGTTCCAGTCGACCTGCACGGTGGCGCTGATGTCGCTCGGCAGTGCGGCCGGGATCCCGGCCGCGGCCGCGCCGAGCTGGAAGGTCGCGTGCACCGAGCCGCGCGATCCGGCGTCGGTGGCGTCGATCGGCTGAGAACCCTCGGGGTCGAGGCCGACCGTGACGAGGCCGTCGAGGGATCCGGCCTGGGCCAGCTCGCCGTTGCCGCTGAAGAACAGCTTGCCGTCGTTGTCCGGGTCGCTGACCGTGCCGACGAAGTGCGCGTCGACATCGACCGACGAGCCCGTCAGGGAGACGCCGAGGATGCCGATCGCGGCCTTGGCGCTGGCGTTGTCGATGGCGGCGTGTGCGTCGACGTCGAGACGCGGCGTGGTCGCCGAACGCACCAGGTAGACCTTGTCGTCGCCCGTTCCGGTCCACACCAGACTGAGCGCGAGCCGCGACTTCAGTCCGACGGTGATGCCGTCCGAGACGGCCAGCTCGACCTTGGGCGACGCGCTGGTGACCCGGAGGTCCTGGCCGGTCGCGGTCTTGTCGACGGTGGCGACGATGTCGAGCTTCTTACCGGCCCCGAGGTCGCTCACCGCGGTCTTCAGGTGACCCGCCCGGCCGCCGTCGATGGTGATGTCCTTGTCGACCTCGAGATCGCCGAAGTCGACGGCCGACTGGAGTTCGTCGGTCACCGCCTTGCCGAACAGATCGTTGAGCCCGAGCAACCCGCCCGGACTCGCACCGACCAGCGGCAACGGTTCCTTCAGCTTGTCGACGGACGCGAGCCCAGAGGTCCACGCCGCCAGGCTGTCGGGTGCACCCCCGACCCCCAGCATCCCGAGCAGATCATCGACCCCGTCGTCGGCCGCGCGGGCCGGTTGAGCGGTGTAGACGAGCAGGCCGATCAGCAGACTGATGGCCACGGCAACCGAAAGAAGGCGCGACGAAGCAACCCGCAACATCCCCATAGGACACCCCCGCGGCCCCGGGCCCGCGCTCCCCCCTGGATGCGCAGTGGGCGACCCCCCAGCCGCTGACCTGAAGGTAGATCACCCACAGTCACCCTGGCAATACCTCAAGTTCCCTATCGGGCAACGGCGGGCCCCGGCCACGGACCGACGGTCGGCCGAATCCCTTGTGATACAAGCGTTTGACGTATCTCAGAAGGGGTGAGTGGATGTGTCGTGGTGGGAGTGGGACGAGTAGGATCTCGCGCTTGTGAAGTCGCCCTCCGCCAGGCGGCCGGTCTTTCTGGACTCGACCGGGCGTCGTCATCGCACCATCCGCCGTGCCGGCGCGCTTCTCGTCGTCCCTGCTGTCGGTTATCTGATCCTGCTGGTGAGCAGTCTGCTCGGTGGACCGAGCCTGGACACTCCGCTGGTGCCGTTGCCGGAAGCGGCCAAGCCGGCGCCTCGCCCGCAAGTCACGCCTGCCCCGGAGGCTGTGCAGTCGGTGAGGCCCAGTGAGACGACGACATCACCGCGCGAGAGCGGGCCAACGACGCCACCCACCAGTACGCCGGTCACGCCGTCGACCACTCCGAGCGCCGTACCGGTGACTGTCGCGCCGACGCCGACCGCCACGCCCGGTAGGCCGACTACCGTGCACACCAGCAAGAAGCCGACGGCGCCGCCCGGTCGGACGAAGTCGCCGTCCAAGCCGTGACCCGTCCCGTCGCACGCCGCGCCAAACCAGTCCCACTGCGGACGCACTGGGTCGTGCTGACCATGCTGCTCGCCTGTCTGTCCAGCATGCTGATCCTGCACGGCTACACGCATCACATGTTCGGTACGGAGCCCGATGGCGCGGTCACGGCCAGCGGACCGACCGGCGCCGTACCGCAGAAGGTTGTCGACGGCGGTCCGGTGATCGACGCGCGGCCTGCTGACGTCCGATCGGTGCGGCCTGCCGCGCGGACCATCGCGCTGACCTTCGACGACGGTCCGGATCCGGTCTGGACCCCTCGCATTCTCGACCTGCTCAAGGCACAGAAGGTCAAGGCCACCTTCTTCGTCGTCGGTACCGAGGTCGCCGCCCATCCGGCGTTGGCCCGCCGAATCGTTGCCGAGGGCCACCAAATCGGCGTGCACACCTTCACCCACGCGAACCTGAGTACGACGGCCGGCTGGCGCCGATCGATCGAACTGCGGCAGAGCCAGCTGATCCTGGCCGGTGCGACCGGGATGAGTACGCCGCTGCTCCGACCGCCGTACTCCTCCGAGGCGGACGCCCTGACCAATGCGGACTGGACCGCGATCGAGGCGGCCCGCAAGGCCGGCTACCTGACCGTGCTGAGCACACAGGACAGCGAGGACTGGCGGCGACCGGGTACGACGAAGGTCATCGCCAACTCGATGCCGCGCGGCACCGCGGGTCAGGTGCTCCTCATGCACGACGCGGGTGGCGATCGCAGCGAGACCGTCGCCGCGCTGGCCAAGCTGATCCCGACCCTGAAGGCTCGTGGGTTCAAGTTCGCGACCGTGAGCGACGCCGTGGGGCTGCCGCAGCCCGTGGACAAGGCCAGCCTGATCGAGCGCGGGCGTGGTCTGGCAGCCATCTGGGCGCTCCGGGTCAGCGACGGCGTACTCACCCTGCTGACCTGGTTCCTGTACGCCGCCGGCGCGCTCAGCGTGCTTCGGGCCATCACCACGGTCGTCGCGGCCCGCCGTCACGCGAAGCAGCGCGACTGGTCCTGGGGTGATCCCGTCACCGAACCGGTCAGTGTGATCGTCCCGGCGTACAACGAGAGTGCAGGGATCGAAGCGGCGATCCGGTCGCTGGTCGCATCGGATCATCCGATCGAGGTGATCGTCGTCGACGACGGTTCGACCGACGGTACGGCGGACATCGTCGAGCGGATGCGGATCCCCGGCATCCGGGTGATCCGGCAGCCGAACGCGGGCAAGCCGGTCGCACTCAACACCGGGTTGCAGGCCGCCCACTTCGACCTGATCGTGATGGTCGACGGCGACACGGTCTTCGAGCCGGACGCCGTCCGGATGCTGGTGCAGCCCTTCGCCGATCCGTCCGTCGGTGCGGTGTCGGGCAACGCGAAGGTCGGCAACCGGCGCGGGCTGCTCGGACGCTGGCAGCACATCGAGTACGTGGTCGGCTTCAACCTGGACCGGCGCCTGTTCGACCTGGCCGAGTGCATGCCGACCGTGCCCGGTGCGATCGGCGGCTTCCGTCGTACGGCGCTGGAACGCATCGGCGGGCTCAGTGACGTGACTCTGGCCGAGGACACCGACCTGACGATGGCACTGTGCCGAGACGGGTGGCGGGTGGTCTACGAGGAGCGGGCGATCGCGTGGACCGAGGCACCGGCGTCGCTGGGTGCCCTGTGGCGGCAGCGGTACCGCTGGTGCTACGGGACGTTGCAGGCGATGTGGAAGCACCGTGGTGCGTGGGTGCAGCGCGGTCAGGCCGGCAAGCTCGGCCGACGCGGTCTGAGCTACCTCCTGCTCTTCCAGGTGCTGCTGCCGCTCCTGGCGCCCGTGGTCGACGTGTTCGCGCTCTATGGCCTGCTCTTCCTCGATCCACTCCGGGTGGGACTGGTCTGGCTGGGCTTCCTGGCACTGCAGTTCGCCATGGGTCGCTATGCCTTCCACCTGGACGGTGAGCGGGCTGGACCGCTCTGGACGCTGCCGTTGCAGCAGTTCGTCTACCGGCAGCTCATGTACCTGGTTGTGATCCAGTCCGTTTTCACCGCTCTGGCCGGCTCACGGCTGCGCTGGCAAAGGATGGAACGCTACGGAAGTCTGCGCTCCCCCGCGCGCACCGAAGGTTTTCCCTAGACCACGGGAAAAACACCGGTGATCGCTTCCGGAGAAGGGAAGTTGTTGCGGAGGATGCCGGGCAACCGGCCGCCCGCCCAATGCGGCCCGACCCCGGAGGAGCGCAGTCCATGCGATCTTTCATCACCCGTCCCCGCGCCCTGGCGGTCATGCTGGCCGGAACGGCGCTCGTCTTCAGCCCACTCGGTGGCCAGGCCACCGCCAAACTGCCCGCGGACCAGATAGCCGACTGTTTCGTCCCCCCGGCCGGCGCTTCGGCCAAGGGTGGCCCCGGCCCGGACACCCGGGAGGTGTCGGCCGCCGAGCAGAAGGCGATCGAGGCCCGGACCGCACAGTTGCTGAAGGCAAAGGCCGCCCGAGGCATCGGCGTACCGCAGGGTGCGCTCGCGGCCGCGACCGTCCCGGTGTACTTCCACGTGATGCGCGACGCGGCCGGCAACGGTGACGTCACCGACAGCCAGATCGCGCAGCAGATCACCGTCCTGAACAACACGTTCGGCGGCGGGGAGTCCTCGGCCGCGGCGAACACCGGCTTCAGCTTCCAGCTGGCCGGCACATTCCGTTACAACAACAACAACTGGCACAAGGACAAGCAGAGCAGCACCTACCGCAAGCAGACCCGCAAGGGCGGTGCGAACGCGCTGAACGTCTGGCTGGTCGACTTCGCCTACCTCGGCATCGCCACGTTCCCGTGGGACTACAGCCGCAACCCCGGCGTCGACGGCATCCGGGTGCACTACGACTCGCTGCCCGGCGGCGGGATCGCCAACTACAACCTGGGCGAGACCGCGACCCACGAGGCCGGCCACTGGTTCGGGCTCTACCACACGTTCCAGGGCGGTTGCACGGCCACGAACGACGAGGTCTCGGACACCCCGGCGCAGAGCAGCTCCACCAACGGGTGCCCCGAAGGCCGTGACTCGTGCTCACTGCCGGGTCTCGACCCGATCCACAACTACATGGATTACTCGTACGACTCCTGCTACAACCAATTCACCCCAGGCCAGAGCAGCCGCATCAGCAACATGTGGACCGCTTACAGGGCTTAAGGTCGTAGATGTGGTCACCCCGGCATGCGTGGCCGGGGTGGCCACTCTTATTTCGGACCGATGCCGTCGAGTAGGCGGTGCAGGCCCCAGACGTACTGGTCCGTGGTGATGTAGCGCGACATCGTCGGCGCCGCCGCGGCCGATCGCGGGAACACCTCCGCCGGGATCTGCGCGAACCCGGCCCGCCGGCGCGCAACGCGGTCGTCCTCCGACGGCAGCGGCCCCGGCCCGGCTTCGTCGGCGACCTCGAGGGCGATCGCGCCCAGGACATAGACGATCAGCAGGTACGTCGCCCGGGCCGCATCGGCCGGTTTCAGGCCGGCACCGATCAGCAGGTCCAGCAAGCGTTCGTTGAGCGCGGTCGCGCGCGGACCGTCCATCGGGCCGCTCATCAGCAACGCGACCGCTCCCGGGTGCGCGACCAGCCGCCGGCGCAGCTCCACCGCCAGCGCTTCCACCCGCTCCCGCCACGGCCTGCTCTCATCGGCGAACGCTCCGGTGTCCGCCTCACCCAGCAACTTCTCCACCAGCGCGCGGACCACCGCCGCCTTGTCGGGGAAGTAGGTGTAGACCGCGTTCGGCGCGACTCCGACCTTCGCCGCGATCCCGCGGATCGACGCCGCGGCCGGTCCACCTTCGTCCAGCAGTACCAGAGCCGCATCGAGGATCTCGTCCTCACTCAACGTCCGCCGTGGCCCGGGCCGGCCTCTCGTCGCCATCCACCGCCTCCTAACTCTGGACAGCGTACAGGATTACCTGCACACTAACTCTGTACGCCGTACAATTTATTGGGAGGGACTCGTCATGCGCCGGATCACCGGAGCACTGTTCATCGTCAGCGCGGCCAGCTTTGCCGTCGCCGCCAGCGTGCTGTCCGCCACGTTCGACTGGCCGGACATCCTGCGCGAACCCGCCGACGAGGTGCTGACCTCGTTCACCGCGGGCGGATCGGGACTGATCTGGACCTGGTTCGCCACCGCCTGGACCTATGGCCTGCTCGCGATCCCGATCCTGATGTTGCCCAGAGCAATTAATCGGGAATCCTCGATTCTGCTGAGGGTCGCCACCACGATTGGCGCCGCCTCGGTGCTGCTGGCCCTGATCGGCTTCCTACGCTGGGTTTTCGTCGTACCACCACTGGCTCGGGCGTACGCCGAGGGCGACTCGACGGTCGCGGCCGCGTGGACCGCACAGCATCAGTACGGCGGTGCGCTGCTCGGCGAGCACCTCGGTCAAATCCTCGCCATCGCCTGGAGCCTCGGTGTCAGCGTGGTCATCCTGCGCACGAACGCACTACCCCGCTGGATCGGTTGGGCCGGACTACCGGCGAGCCTGCTCTACCTGGCCAACCAGGGCGACGTCCTGGCCACCGCCGTCCCCGACTTCCCGATCTGGGAGCCGGCCGGCTTCGTCGGCAGTACGGCGTGGGGACTGTGGACAATCCTGCTCGGTCTCGCACTGGTCGTCAGAGCTCCAGCTCCAGCGAAATGAAGTTGCGATCAGTGGGTGCCGACCGGACACCGACGACGTGGAGGTGACGGTGGGCATCGGGTGCTCACCTCGCTCTACCCGGTCGTGCCTGTGGTGGCCGGGATCGCCGTACTTCACGAGCCGGTGACACGACGATTGCCAGTCGGCCTGCGTCTCGCCGCGCTGACCGTCGTACTGATCTCCGTGTAATCAATCCGTCACGGTAAGTTCGTCGGCATGCTGAAACGGGCTGTTGTTCTTGCTGGGGTTCTTCTGCTTGCGTCCGCCGGGGCGGTGTCGGCGAATGTCGGCAAACCGGTGATCATCGGTGGGACGCTCGCGAGTGTCAGTGAGGCGCCGTGGGCGGTGGTGTTGACGAACTCGCAATCGTCGCGACCCACCGGGCGGTGGTGTGGTGGGGTTCTGCTGGCGCCGAACAAGGTGCTGACAGCCGCGCACTGCATGACCAAGCCGGCGTCGACGTACACCGCGATCCAAGGCCGGGCCGAGTTGAGCGACGACTCGACCGGGCGGGTGTCCGGGATCGGCAAGGTATGGATCCATCCGAGCTACAACACGAGGAACAACCGCAACGACTTCGCGATCCTCACCCTGGCCAAGCCGTTCACCCGGGTCCCGGTGATCGCACTTGAGACCAGCGCGAAGGCTGACCGGAAGGGCGCCGTACCGACCGTCTACGGCTGGGGCGACACCGCGGACACCGGTCCGGACGACACGCTGCAGAAGGTCGCCGTACCCGATCTCGGGGACGACACCTGCCTGGCGAACAAGGAGTACGTCGCCAACGGGTACGCCGCCGCCTCGAACGTCTGCGCCGGCGACGGGTCCGGCGACGCCTGCCAGGGCGACTCCGGCGGCCCTCTCGTCCTCAACGGCCGCCTGCTGGCCACCGTCTCCTGGGGCAAAGGTTGCGCCGATCCCGATTTTCCTGGTGTCTATGCAGAAATAGCACCCGTCGCGGCGGCACTGCAAGCGGAGATTCGTCAGGTTCGTTAAGACGAAACATACCTGTCAGTACGAGCGTCAGCTCGTCACGGTACTGACACGCACCCAAAACACCATGTCTTTACCTTTCTGGTCAGCTACCCAGTTGCCCAGTGAGGAGAAGGCATGGCGCAATCGAGACGTCAGTTCCTGCAACAGGTCGGTATCGCCGGCGGTGCCGGTGTCATGTACTCCACGATGACGGCGCTCGGCCTCACGGGCGTCGCCGAGACTCCCGCGTACGCCGCCCCGTCGCGGATCGAACTCAACGGCCGCGGCCGCAAGCACATCGTCATCCTCGGTGCCGGGATCGCCGGCCTGACGTCGGCGTACGAGCTGCTCAAGGCCGGCTACAAGGTCACCCTGCTGGAGGCTCGCACCCGTCCCGGCGGCCGGAACTGGACGGTCCGCGGCGGCACCGTGGAAACCGACCTGGCCGGGAACACCCAGCGGGCGACGTTCTCGCCCGGGCAGTACATGAACGCAGGCCCGGCCCGCCTGCCGCAGCACCACGTGACGATCGACTACTGCCGCGAACTCGGCGTCCCGATCGAGCCGTTCGTCAACCAGAACGCGGACGCGTACCTCTACCGCGAGGGCACCACAGCCCTGTCCAACAAGCCGATCCGGCACCGCACCGCCAAGGCGGACGTCTACGGCTACGTCGCCGAAATGCTCGCCAAGGCAACCGATCAGGGCGCCCTCGACGGCCAGTTGACCGCGACCGACAAGGAGGCGCTGATCGGCTTCCTCAGCAGCTTCGGCGCGATCGGGAACAAGGCGGCCGGGTTCGCCTACACCGGCAGCGGCCGCCGCGGTTACGAGATCGAACCCGGTGCCGGGATGGAGGGCGGTACGACGGCCCCGCCGTACGCACTGAGCGACGTGTTCGCCAGCGGGGTCGGGAACTACTTCTCGTTCGAGTTCGGCTGGGACCAGGCGATGATGATGTTCCAGCCCAGCGGCGGGATGGACCGGATCCCGTACGCGTTCGAGAAGGCGATCGGCCGGGAGAAGATCCAGTACGGCGCCGAGGTGACCGGACTGCGCAACACCACCACCGGTGTCGAGGTCACCTACACGACCGGGACGCGGACCCGGGTGATCTCCGCGGACTACGCCATCTGCACCCTGCCGCCACACCTGGCCGCGAAGCTCCCGTCCAACCTGCCCACGCCGATCATCGAGTCGCTGAAGTACGCCCGGCAGACGAACGCGGGCAAGATCGGCATCGAGTACGGCCGCCGCTGGTGGGAGGAGGACCACCGGATCTACGGCGGTATCACCAACAGCAACCTCGACACGGTCAACACCTGGTACCCCTCGACCGGCTTCCACGGCGAGCGCGGCACCGTGATCGGCTACTACAACACCGGCGCCAACGCCAATGTGTACGGCGCTCTGACGCCGGCGGCGCGGCTGGAACGCGCTTTGATGCAGGGCGCCAAGATCCACGGCGACGTGTACCGCAAGGACGTCAAGGCGTCCTTCTCGGTCAACTGGCTCGGGACCAAGTATTCCGAAGCGGCCTGGGTCAGCTGGCCGTCCCAGACCGACGGGATCTACGCCCGGCTGCTCGATGCCACCGGCAACATCTACTTCGCCGGCGACCACCTGTCCTACGCCATCGCCTGGCAGCACGGCGCGATGGTGTCCGCCCGGGCGGCCGTGACCGCCCTGCACAGTCGGGTGACCAGCAAATGAGGAAACGTAATCTGATCGCCGGCCTCACCGTCGTCGCCCTGTCCTTCGGCGGCGGCGCCACCACAGCCGCCGGGTGGTGGGACAAGCCGAAACCGCCGAGCCCCGGCACCGTCGTACCTGCGCTGCCTGCCGGCCAGGCCAACCCGATGATCGCCAGCGGTGTCGGCATCGGGGCCAACACACCGATCTACAAGTCCAGCGGACTCGGTCCGTCGGCACTGAACACGGGTGCTCCGGCCGGAACGGAAGCGTCGTACATCGATACTGTGGTCTTCCCGGGTGGGACGCTGCCGGCGGGCGTCACCATCACCGAGGCCCAGGGCATCAACGTGCTGCGGCGGATCGGCGAGAACCTGCAAGCCCAGGGCCTCACGTACGCCGACGTCTACACGATGCGCGTCTTCCTGCAGAACCCGGCCGGCGCGGCCGCCGCCGACTTCGCCGGCTGGAACCGCGCCTACCGCCAGTACTTCGCCAACACCGACCTCACCACGGGTCAGTACGTCCCAGTTCCACTGGGTACGGCGCCACCCGCCAAGCCCTTCGTGGTCAACAAGACCCGCCCGTCCCGCTTCGCCCTGGAGATCGAGAACCTCCCGGTGAACGGCTGGCTCGTCGAGGTCGAGGTCGACGCGGCCTACCCGACCAAGCGCTGAACATCGGTTACAGGACCGCGCCCCGCGGCGCGATCTCGACGGCGGCGACTCCTCGTGCGAACAGCACGAGGAGTCGTCCGCCATGCCTGCACCGGAGTGAGCCGTCACCGCTCGCGAGGGCCGCGACGGCATGCTCGACGGCTTCGGCGTCGTCGACCGCGTCCGTCTCCTCGTAGGTGACATCCAGGTGGTCACCGCTGATCAGCCGAACCCGCAACACAATGCTCGCCATCCCCGCAGCCTACGCGCCGAACCGCTGGCGGGAGCGGATCGCGCGGGGGCAGACTGTTGCCATGAACGAGCCCATTCGGGTGATTCGGGCCGGCGAACTGGTGGCGGCCGATCCGACGCCGGGGATGTTCCGGACGCGGGCCTTCGAGCTGCCGATCCTGTGGGCCGGGAAGGTGGTGACGGCGCCGGGGGCGATGTCCGGTTGGCACCATCACGATCGGAACGAGTCCAGCCTGTACGTCGTCTCGGGCGTGTTGCGGCTCGAGTTCGAGGGGTACGACGACTATCTGGACGCCGTCGCCGGGGACTTCGTCCACGTCCCGTCGTTCACCGTCCACCGCGAGAGCAACCCCACCGACGAGCCGTCGGTGGCGATCATTGCGCGGGCCGGTGGCGGGATCCCCACGGTGAACGTGGACCCGCCGCTCCGTTAGGGCATGCGTTCGTAGGCGGGGAGGGTGAGGAAGTCGGTGTAGTCGTCGGCGAGGGCTACCTCGAGGAAGGTGTCGCGGGCGGCGGCGTAGCGGTTGGGCTGGTCCAGTTTGGCGATCTCCTCGTCGGCGATGCGTTGGACCAGCTCCGTGGTGACGGTGTCGCCGGTGTCGAGTACGACGTTGTTGCGGCGCCACTGCCAGATCTGGGAGCGGGAGATCTCGGCGGTGGCCGCGTCTTCCATCAGGTTGAAGATGCCGACCGCGCCGAGGCCGTCGAGCCAGGCGGCGAGGTACTGGATGGCGACGCTCACGTTGCTGCGGAGGCCGGCCTCGGTGACCTCACCCGGCGTGGCGGCGACGTCCAGCAACTGCTCGGCGGTGACGTGGACGTCCTCACGGAGCTTGCCCAGCTGGTTCGGCTCGGACCCGAGCACCTCGTCGAAGACGGCCCGGCAGGTGTCGACCATGCCGGGGTGCGCAACCCAGGAGCCGTCGAAGCCGTCGCCGGCCTCGCGGCGCTTGTCCGCCTCGACCTTCGCAAAGGCCTGCTCGTTCACCGCAGGGTCCTTGCTCGGGATGAACGCCGCCATCCCGCCGATCGCATGCGCACCACGCTTGTGGCAGGTGCGGACCAGCAGCTCGGTGTACGCCCGCATGAACGGGACCGTCATGGTCACGCTGTTGCGGTCCGGCAGCTGGAAGTCCGTACCACGGGTCCGGTGCGTCTTGATCACGCTGAACATGTAGTCCCAGCGCCCGGCGTTCAGCCCGGCCGAGTGCTCGCGCAGCTCGTAGAGGATCTCCTCCATCTCGAACGCGGCCGGGTACGTCTCGATCAGCACCGTCGCCCGGATCGTCCCGCGCGGGATCCCCAGATACTCCTGCGCCGTGACGAACACGTCGTTCCACAGCCGCGCCTCGAGGTGCGACTCCATCTTCGGCAGGTAGAAGTACGGCCCCTGACCGCGGTCGAGCTGCAGTTGTCCACAGGCGGCGAAATACAACGCGAAGTCCACCAGGGAGCCGCTGACCGGCGCACCGTCCACCAGGAGATGCTTCTCCGGCAGGTGCCACCCACGCGGCCGTACGACGATCGTCGCCAGCTCCTCGTCGGGCTTCAGCTCGTACGACTTGGTGTCGGTGCTGAAGTCGATCCGCCGGGTGATCGCGTCCAGCAGGTTGAGCTGCCCGCCGATCACGTTCTCCCACAACGGCGTGTTGGCGTCCTCCTGGTCGGCCAGCCACACCTTGGCACCCGAGTTCAGCGCGTTGATCGTCATCTTCCGGTCGGTCGGCCCGGTGATCTCCACCCGCCGGTCCACCAGCCCGGGCGCGGGCGGCGCGACCCGCCAGTCCGGGTCGTCCCGCACGTCCTTCGTCTCCGCCAGGAACCCCAGCGACGCCCCACCGGCGATCTCGGCGACCCGCTCCCGGCGACGCGCGAGCAGCTCCTGCCGCCGCCCGTCGTACTCCCGATGCAACTTCTCGATCAGCCCGAGCGCCCGCTCGGTGAGGATCTCGTCGTACCGCTCGTTCATCGGGCCGGTGACGTCGACTGACACAGGATGCTCCTTAGCTGAGTACTACGACTTCGTGATCGGTGATCCGGTCTACTCCGACCGTAATCCAGCCGTCCTCTTCCTTCACCTCCGCCTCCACGCCGCTGACCAGGAGACGAGCCGTGCCAGCGGTCGCGCGGACGCGGACGGTGAACGGCCCGGCCGGTGTGAGCTCCTCCAGCCGGCCGCGCCACGCACCGCCCTGGTCGAGGTTGACCAGGTGCAGGACGAGCGAGTCACCCTTCCGGTAGAGCTGGCAGTCCAGGACGCCGGCACCCTCGACCTGCAGGGGGATGTCGTCGCGGGCCGCCCAGCGGACCAGATTCGCCAGCAGCCGGCCGTGATCGGGATGGTGGTACTGCGCGTACAGCCGATCGAGGTCCGCCGCCAGGTACGCCGTGTTCTCACCGAGAACCAGCGCGGGTACGTCGGTCCGCGGCTCGGCCATCCACGACTTCTCCGGCGGATAGATCGGGAACGGCGGTATGTAGGTCAGCGCCGGGCCGGACGCGGCGACCAGCTCCAACCGCCCACCGAACGGCAGCACGTCCGTGTCGTCGAAACCACCCGCGATCCGCCGATCCTCGATCCGCAGGTAACTGTGCGCGTCGTACGTCTCCCAGTCGACCTTCCCCGCCTCGAACCGCTTGCCCTGATGGCGTACGCCGAGCAGATCGGCCAGTGCGAAGTCGTCGCGCCGATCGCCCCACTCGTCGTACAGGCTCGACTCCCCGGTCACCACGAGCCGCCCGCCGCCCTCGACGTACGCCGTCAGCGCCGCGCACTGTGCATCCGTGAGGACGCCCACGTTCGGGACGATCAGGACCGCAAGGGAGGGGTCCACCTCGTGCACCGGCAGGTACGGGATCCGGGCCCGGACGAGTGCGTCGACCCAGCCGCGGTAGGGCAGCTGACTCGTCGTCTCCGGATCGTCCTTGCCGTGGAAGTCCACACTGCGCTGACTCCACAGCAGACCGACCGTGGCGACCGGCTCCCGGTTCACCAGATAGTCCTCGTGCTCGGCATGCCATTCGAACAGCGGCCCGGCCGTCGCGTACTGCCGCCGGTCCTCGTGGACCGAGCCGATGTGGTGCCACCACGGCTGGATCCCACCGGCGAACCCCTCCACCGCCCACATCCGCGCCTCCGCCTCCGGTTTGCTCCCGAGCCGGAAGGTCGGCGTCCCGGCGTCGTACATGGCCGTGCTCTCCGGGATCAGGGTGTCCCAGCCGAGCAGTCCGTGCAGCCGCTTGCCGCTGTCGGTGTTGGCCTGGAAGCCGGACTCGTCGTGCCGCCACTGCGAGTCGAGAAGGAAGATCTCCGCCCGCCTGCAGATCTCCACGTCGTCGCGCAGTCGCTTGCTCTGCGCAACTACCTCGCCGCCGTTCATGCCGATCCACAGACAGTCCGGACCACCGGCCCGGCGGGCGACCTCGTTGTTCAGGTCCCACACCGCCAGCCGCCGGTCGTAACTCCACCGGATCCATTGCCGGTACGCCGGATCCGCCCAATCCGGTCTGGCCGGCAGCTCCTGGCCGAAACTCTCCCGGCAGTTCGGGCAGTAGCAGATGGAGTCCCGGCCGAGACCGCTCCAACTGTTGTCGGTGATCCCGTCCGGCGCGGTCCGCTCGATGATTTCCTCGAGGATCCCGGTCAGGAAGTCCCGGTAGTAGGGTCCGGTGACACAGGCGACGTACAGCTGCCCGGCCCGATACGGGTTGCCCTCGGCATCGATCGCGAACCAGTCCGGGTGCGCGTCGTACAGCTGCTGGTGTGCCCGGTTCGAATCCATCCGGGCCAGCACCGTCAGCCCGTCCGCTTTCGCCAGCCCGGCGATCTCGCCGTACAGGTCGCGGTCGCCGAGGAACTCGGCCCGGTGCTGCAGCTCGAACCGGCTCGGGTAGTACGCGACGATCCCGCCTGCGTTGACGATCACGCCCTGCACCCGGGTACGACGCCAGTGCTCGCGCCACCAGTCGGCGTCGTACCGGGCCGGGTCCTTCTCGGTCAGGTTGGTCTGCGCCCAGCGCAGAGTTCGTCGGTACCAGGGTTTCACTGCAGGCTCCGGATCGCGTCACCCGCGCCGGACAGATTCTCCAGCAGCATCTCGGAGTACTTCCGGCTCAGTACGACGCCCTCCGCGCCACCCTCGAACGCGGCCAGCGTCGCGTCCCGCACGGACTCCCGGGTGCACTGGGTCAGGTCGCCCTCGTTGTCGTCCCAGTTGATCTTCGTCCCGAGGTCGCGAGGCGGCTCCAGCCCTCGCTGCCTGGCGACGCCGACCGGGATGTCGATGTCGATGCCCGGGTAGATCGCACTCTGCCCGCCGACACCGGCGACGGCCCGCGCGGTCTCCCGCCGTACGTAGTCCGCGGTGAAGCCCGTCTGCGGCAGCTTCTCGTAGGCACCCTCGTCGAGCTGGAGCAGCTTCATCATCACCGGGTAGACGTCCTCGGGCTCCGCGTCGGCGAACAGTGCGCCGCAGATGCTCTTGACCCAGGTGAAGAACCGCGGACCGGCGCAGTTGTTGTAGATGACCACCTTGATGAAGTCGGAGAACTTCGCCATCTCGGTGTAGTCCTGGTCGGCCCGGTAGAACGGGCTGAACGAGATGTTGTGGTAGACGTGCCAGCCGACCTGGACCTCGGGCGAGATCGCCTTGGCGACACCGTAGATGTCGCGGTACAGCTGCCGCTGGCTCTCGGTCCACAGCGTCTGCCAGGCCAGCACCTCGGGGAAGTTCAGCAGGATCCGCCAGAACGCGACGAACGCACCGTCGACCGGGCGCTCACCCGCGCCGACCCGCTGGTTCCACTCGACCAGCTCACGGTAGCCGCGCATCGCGCGGTCGACGTCGATGCCGCGGTCGCGGGCGATCTGCCGGCAGTGCGGGCAGAAGCAGCCGACCTCGGCCACCTCGACCGTGCCCTGCATCAGCATGTTCAGCGGACCCGGCCGCTCCGAGCACCAGGCCAGGCCATCGAGCTGGTAGCTCTGCACGTAGTCCTCGACGAACCCGAGGTGCCAGTTGCGGTAGTCCGGATTGTTGAAGCACGGCCGGCGACCTGGCCGGCCCCACGCATCCACCTCGAGCACCTTGGCGAAGTTCGGGTAGGTCCGCAGCTGGCGGGCGCCGCCGCTCTCCTCCATCCAGGCGAACGATTTCATCCCCCGCTCACGGGCCTTCGGGACGACCTCGCCGAGCAGGTCGAGCTCGGGGTGTTCGGGCGCCCGGCCGACCGAGCCGAGCGCGGTGTTGCCGTAGTACTGCGGATGCGGCGTCGCGTAGTTGCCGCCGACCCAGCCGAGGTCGTACTCGGATCCGCCGTGGTCGGGAATCGGATGGCCGGGAATCTGGCGGCCGCCGGTCCCCCGGGTCCAGGTCGGTGTGGCCAGGAACAGCGCGTTCACCGCGCCGCGCTCGGCCAGGATGTCCAATGTCTGGTCGACCCCTTCGTCGACGAACGAAACCGCTCCGATCTGCATGGCAACGAGCCGGTCCGGCACGGTGCTCACCCCTTCATTCCTGTCATCGTGATGCCCTGGATGAAATAGCGCTGTGCAAAGAGGAAGACGGCGATGACGGGGACCACCGAGACGGTCGCCCCGCACATCAGCAGACTGATCTGGGTGAAGTACTCGCCCTGGAACTGGGCGAGCGCCACCGGCAGCGTCTGCAGGTTCTCGGAGTTGATGTAGATCAGCGGACCGAACAGGTCGTTCCACGACTCGAGGAAGGTGAACACCCCGATCGCGGCCAGCGCCGGCTTGGTCTGCGGCAGCATGATCCGCCAGTAGATGCCGAACGTGGAGGCCCCGTCGATCTTGCCCGCGTCCTCGAGCTCCTGCGGAATCGTCAGGAACGACTGCCGCATCAGGAACGTCGCGAACACCGGGGTGAGGATCTTCGGCACCCACAGCGGGTACTGCGTGTCCACCCAGCCGATCTGCCGGAAGACGATGTACTGCGGGATCAGGTACGCGATCCCGGGGATGATCGAGGTCGCCAGCAGCACCATGAACGCGAAGTCCCGGCCGGCGAACTTCAGCCGCGCGAACGCGTACCCGGCCATCGACGCCACGATCAGGATGCCGACGACGTTCAGCCCGGCCAGTTTCACGCTGTTCCACAGGAACACCGGGATGAGCTCGAAGATCTGCCGGTAGTTCTCCCACTGCGCGTCCCTGGGCAGGAACTGCGGCGGCACCGACAGCACCTTCGCCTCCGGCCGCAGCGACGCGCTGATCATCCAGACCAGCGGCGCCAGGAAGACCACCGCGAACAGTGACATCACCACGTACTGCGAGGTCCTGCTCACCAGCCTCATGAGTAGAACACCCACCTCTTCTGGAGCTTCCACTGCAGGAAGGTGACGGCCGCGATCACCGCGAACAGGATCCATGCCATCGCCGAGGCGTAGCCGATCTTCCCGAAGCTGAACGCGTTCTGGTAGATGTTGAAGATGTAGACGCTGGTGGCGTGACCCGGCCCGCCCTTGGTCATCACGTAGATCAGGCCGAACACCTGGAACGACGTGATGAACTGCGTGATCAGCAGGAACAGGAAGTGCGGCGTCAGCAGCGGCAGGGTGATGAACCGCAGCCGCTGGAACGCACCGGCGCCGTCGAGCCGGGCCGACTCGAAGTACTCCGCCGGCAGCCCCTGCAGCCCGGCCAGCAGGATGATCATCGGATAGCCGATGCCCTGCCAGACGCTGACCATGATGACAGCCGGCATCGCCCAGGTCGAGCTCGACAACCACTGCGGCCCGGTGATGCCGACCTGGCCGAGCAGCCCGTTGACCACCCCGTTGTCCGGCTGGAAGAACCAGAACCAGACGAACCCGATCGCGACCACGTTCGTCACGTACGGCGCGAAGTACGCCGTCCGGAAGAACGCGACCCCGCGGATCGGCCGGGCGCACAGCAGGGCCAGCACCAGGCCGATCCCGATCGTCAGCGGAATGCTCGCCAGCGTGAAGTAGATGGTGTTCTTGAACGTCTGCAGGAACAGCGGGTCGTCGCCGAACAGGTCGGTGAAGTTCTTCAGCCCGACGAACGTCGGCGCCGAGATCCCGTTCCAGTCGGTCAGCGAGGCGCCGATCGACACCAGGATCGGGAAGAACTGGAAGGCCACCACCCCGACCACGATCGGGCTGATGAACAGCCAGCCGACCAGGTTCTGCTTGCGGCGTGCCCGCCGTACCTCGGCGTCGTGGTTCGGCACCTCGGACGGTGCCACCGGCGCCCTTGCTGGTGCTGTCGTTGCCATCGACATCAACCCTTCAAGGCGTTCTCCACCTGTGGCTTGATCTGGTTGAGCACGTCGGCGACCGGCTTCTCACAGTTGTAGGCCTGGTCCAGCGCCGGCCGGTACAGCTCGCGGGCGCCGAGCGTGTTCTTGGTCTGGTTGGTCGCGGTCAGATGTTTGGCGGCCTCACCGAACAGCGCGATATGCTCGGGTTGCTTGCCGCCCGCCGCCAGCTGTGCGGCGACCTTGTTGTTGATCGGTGTGAAGGCGCCACCGCCGAGCAGGATCTTGCCGCCCTCCTCGCCGGCCAGGAACTTGAGCAGTTCCCAGGCCCGGTCCGGATTCTTCGCCGCCTTCGGGATGCAGAACACGATCACGCTGGCCTCGGTCTTCTGCGCCACGTCGGCCGGCGGCGGGGCGACGTCCCAGGTGAAGTCCTTCACCGTGGTTCGCAGGTACGGCACAGTGCCGAAGGTCGCGAACATCATCGCGATCTTGCCCTGGGCGAACAGCTGGTTCTGCACGTTGTCCTGCTGCAGCGCGGACCACGGCGGCTGCACCTTGTCCTTGCAGGTCAGGTCGGTGGCCCATTGCAGGGCCTCCACCTCCTTGGCGCCGGGCAGCGTGAACTGTGTCCCGTCGGCGGAGTAGATGCCGGTCTGACTACCGTGGTTGACCGTGAACGTCTGCTCGTACCCCGTGTCCAGGTACACCAGAGCGCCGTACTGCTTCTTCGCCGGATCGGTCAGCTTCTTGGCCCGGTCGGCGAAGTCCGACCACGACCAGCCATCCGGCGACCAGGTCGTCGGCGGCAGCGGTAGGCCGGCCTGCTTGAACAGGTCGACGTTGTAGAAGACCAGCCGCGGCTCGTAGCCGAGCACCCAGGCGGTGTGCGAACCGTCCGGCTGCTTGGGGAACTCGTACGCCTCCTTGGCGAACGCGCTGGTGTCCAGGCCGTCCTTCTCGATGTACGGCCTGAGGTCCAGCAGCGCTCCCTGCCCGGAGAAGCCGCGGACGAAGTCGTCGTTGATCCGCATCACATCGGGCGGAGCGCCGCCCGCCAGCAGGGTGCGCATCTTGGTGTCGTACTCCTGCGTGACCGCGGGCTGCACGGTGACCGACGTACCGGAAGACTTCTCGTACGCCTGGATCGCCTGCTCGAGCGGCGTGCCCTTGACCTGTTGCCAGTTGAGGAAGGTCAGTCCCTTCCCGCCGCCCGCGTTGCCGTTG
The DNA here is from genome assembly GCF_037203805.1 of Kribbella sp. CCNWLW201. Lineage (NCBI taxonomy): Bacteria > Bacillati > Actinomycetota > Actinomycetes > Propionibacteriales > Kribbellaceae > Kribbella > Kribbella sp. CCNWLW201. The sequence continues at coordinate 217,351 of NZ_JBBCBQ010000001.1, forward strand.
CCGTTACCGCCACAGCCGGCCAGCGCACCGCCGGCCGCAAGTCCCGTCAGTCCGGCGAGAAACCTGCGGCGGCTCAGGTTGGAGTGGGTTGTCTGCACCGGAATCTCCCATCCGCGAGGGATGAATACGTATACAATGAATACGTATACAGACCTCGGGCGGCGTGGTCAACGGCGAGAGGTGACACTCTTCAGTAGGGTTTCGGATTCGGAACCAGAGGGGAGGCCGATCATGACGCGACCACCGACGAGCCGTGATCTGGCACGCCTGGCCGGGGTCTCACAGGCCACGGTCTCGCGAGTGCTGACCAACAACCCGAAGGTCAACGCGGAGACCCGCGCCCGGGTGCTGCAGGTGCTGAAGGACGCGAACTACACGCCGAACGCGCTGGCCCGGGCGATGAAGACCGGCCGGACCGACACCGTCGGGGTGTTCATGACCCGGGTGACCAGCCCGTTCCACGCCGAGCTGCTGGACGAGATCGGCCGGGTGCTGAGTGCGCTCGGGCTGCACATGATCCTGTGGAACATCGAGCACGACCCGGAGGAGTCCGTCGGGAAGGTGATCCAGCAGCGCCTGGTCGACGGGTTCCTGCTGACGTCGGCGACGTACGACTCCTCTCTGCACACGATGGCGGTCGAGTCCGGCACACCGACCGTCCTGCTGCACCGCGGGATCGACGGCCTCGACTGCGACCAGGTGGTCGGCGACAACTACCAGGGCGCGTACGACGCCGGCCGCTACCTGGCCGAGGCCGGGCACACCGACATCGGCCTGGTCACGCTGACCCACACCGGGAACACCTCCCGCGACCGCGACCTCGGCTTCCGGGCCGCCCTCGCCGACGCCGGACTGAAGATCAAACCCGCCAATGTCATCTCGGTCGGCGTACCGCATGCCGACGGCCATGCCGCTGCGCAGAAACTGCTCTCCCGGAAGAAGCCGCCGACCGCGATCTACACCGTCACCGACCTGCTCGCGTTCGGCATACTCGACGGCGCCCGCGCACTCGGCGTCCGCGTCCCCGAGGACGTCTGGGTCATCGGCTTCGACAACACGTCCCTGGCCGCCTGGGAGTCATTCGACCTCACCTCGGTCGAGCAGCCGGTCCACGCCATCGTCGAAACCGGCATCGACCTCCTCCGCCGCCGCATCGAAGACCCGGACCGCCCCACCGAGGTGGTCACCCTCCCCTGCCCCCTCATCATCCGCGGCTCCACCGCGAACACCCCCTGGAGCTAACGCAGCCGCGGCAGGACGTCTCGTAGTACGGCGGCGTGTTCTTCCGGACGCTTCAGGCCCAGTCTCATGGTGTTGACGGCCAGGTGGGTGGCGCCGAGGTTGCGCCAGCCTTCGATGAAGGCGGGCCAATCCTTCTCGGGCAAGTCGGCCAAGGTGAGGCGGGGTTCGATGCCGATGGTGGCGGGGTCGCGGCCGGCTTCGGCGGCGTACGTGCGGAGGCGGTCGACGCGGGCCTTGGCCTCGGTGGTCGGTGCGGTTTGCGGCATCCAGCCGTCGCCGATCCGGCCGGTACGACGCAACACGGCCTCGGCGCCACCGCCGAACCAGATCGGGATCCGCCGGCCGGGTAGCGGGTTGAGCCCGGCCTCCTCGATCTGGTGGAACTTGCCGTCGTACGAGACGACCGGCTCGGCCCACAGCCGACGCAGCACGTCCACCTGCTCCTCGAGCAAGGCGCCGCGTTGCTTGAACGGTACGCCGAGCGCCTGGTACTCGACCTGGTTCCACCCGATGCCGACGCCCAGCCGCAGTCGGCCGCCGCTGAGCACGTCGACCTCGGCGGCCTGCTTCGCGACCAGAGCGGTCTGACGTTGCGGCAGGACCAGTACGCCGGTCACCAGCTCGACCTTGGATGTGATCGCGGCGAGGTAGCCGAACAGGACGAAAACCTCGTGAAACAAGGACCTGTCGGTGTAGCCGGTCCAGCCTGGGCGGTTCGCTGGGTCCGCGCCGAGCACGTGGTCGTACACGTGCACGTGGGTGTAACCGGCCTGCTCGACCGTGGTCGCCCAGTCGCGCACGACGGCCGGATCCGCGCCGATCTCCAATTGCGGGAACACGGCACCGATCTTCACGCCGAGGCCTCCTTGATTAGCTTGATCAATCCCTGGACGGCGAGCTCGAACGGCTCGTCGGAGTTCGCGGCGCGGGCGAGCACGTATCCACCCTGCAGGACGGCGGCGATCGTCGCGGCGGTCTGATCCGGGTCGAGCGACGCCGGATACTCGCCCTTACGTTTGCCCTCAGCAACGATCTCGGCGAGCCGGTCGCGGAGCCAGCCGAACGTCTCGTCGACCGGAGCCCGCAACTCCGGGTCCGCCATCACGTCCGGGTCCGCGGTGAGCCGGCCGATCCGGCAACCCCGGAGCACGTCGCGGTCCCGCTCGAGATAGTGGGTGATCCGCTCGGTCGCCGTACCCGGGCCACTGAACTGCTCCTCGGCCGCCTCCCGCAACTCGGCCCCGGACCGCTCGATCGCAGCCTTGGCGAGCTGGGCCTTGCCGCTGAAGTGGTGATACATGCTGCCCTGACCGGCGTCCGCAGCCCGCTGGATCGCCTTCGGACTGGTGCCGACATACCCGCGTTCCCAGAGCAGTTCCTGAGTACTGCGGATCAAGCGTTCCATTGTTTCCACCCCGTGAATTGTACCTACCTGCAGGTACACCGGATGGCCGGTTGTTGGCGGGGACCGATAGTCTCGGGCGCCATGAGCACCAGCGTCGCCATTGCGGTAATCACCTTCCGGCGACCTGCTCTGTTACGCGCGCTGCTGACCAGCCTGCAGGCTCAGGAACTCCCCGCGGACTCCGAATACGCGATCCGGATCGTGGTGGTCGACAACGACGCAGAGGGCTCGGCGGCCCGGGTGCTGGAGGAGTTCGGGAAAGGGACGCCGTACCCGATCGAATCGGTGGTCGAGCCGGAGCCGGGGATCCCGTTCGCCCGGGAGAAGTCGGTCGAGCTGTGCTGGAACGACGACGCGCTGATCTTCGTGGACGACGACGAGGTGGCGTCGCCCGGCTGGCTGGCCGCGCTGCTGCACGCGTGGGAGACATCGGGCGCCGACGTGGTCACCGGTCCGGTCAAGGGCAACTTGCCGCCCGGCGCACCGGCCTGGAACCACTACAGCGACGTCCACGACTCGACCGGCAAGCACACCACCGGCGAGGAACTGCGCAAGGCGTACACGAACAACACCCTGGTCAGCCGACGCGTCTACCATGCGGTCACACCCGGGTTCCACCCCGCGTTCCGCTACACCGGCTCCAGTGACCTGCACTTCTTCCTCCGGGTGCACCGGGCCGGGTTCCGGATCGTCTGGTGTGAGGAGGCGTGTATCGCCGAGGAGGTGCCGGCCGGGCGGACCACACTGCGCTGGCTGGTCCGGCGGGCGTTCCGGTCCGGCAGCGGCGACACCATCAGCCGGCTGCTGATCCGGCCGGGCGCGATCAGCTATCTGCTCGTCCTGGCCTATGCTTCGGCCCGGGTGATCTCGGCGATCGGGTTCGCCCTGGCCGGGCTGCTGCTCGGCCGGAAGACGCACCTGCTGAAGGCAGTCCGCCGGTTCTTCTCGGGCGTCGGTAGCCTCGCGGGGATAGTAGGGATCAACCATGACGAGTACCGGGAACGGCACGGATCCGACGGTGGCGGGCCTGTGCCGGGCGATCTGGCAGGTGGAGCGGGAGCTGAATCTGCTCGACTGGCGGATCGAAGGCGCTAGCCCGTGGCCCGTCATCCGGATGCGCGTCTTCCATGAGCTGACCCGGCGCACCGGTATCCACGGCGCTTCCCATCCGGTACGACGTACGCCGTACGACAAAGCGCGACTCGTCACCCGGCACCTGACCGGCCTGGTCACCCGCAACCCGTTCCTCGGCGCGTACGACGCTCTGGTCGTCCCGCACCCGCGGAAACCGGGCGGTGTCGAGATCTACACCGACGAGCTCCGTCACGCACTTGGCCGATCAGCATTGATCCTGGACTCGGGCATCAACGGAACGCCGCTGCCGAAGAGCCGGAACCTGGACTTCTTCACCTCGGCCGCCGGCGCAGTCCACAAGCGGCAGATGGACGATCGCGGCATCAGCGACGCCCTCAAGGAACTGACCGGTGTCTCGGTGCCGGTCGGGGCGCTGCTGGCGCGCGAGGTGCCCAAGCACCTGCGGTTGCGGGCGCTCTATCGTGCGCTACTGCGGAAGCACCGGATCAAGACGGTGTACGTCGTGGTCGCCTACTTCCACCAGCACATCGTCGGTGCGGCCCGCGACCTGGGCATCCGGGTGGTAGAGCTTCAGCACGGAGCCATCAGCCCGTTCCACCTCGGCTACAGCTATCCGGGTCGGCCGGTGGTGGCTGACCAGCCGGACGAGCTCTGGTGCTTCGGGTCGTACTGGGCCGACATCGCCGACCTTCCGGCCGGGATGAGCACGGCTGTGATCGGTACGTCGTACCTGCCTCGTGCTGCGCAGAAGGACCCACGGCTCGCGGTCTTCCTCTCGCAGGGCACGATCGGCGCCGAGTTGCTGCACGTCGCGGAGGCGGTCAGCAAGGAGCACCCGTCGCTGGATGTCGTCTTCCGGCTGCATCCGAGTGAGCGCGCGTCCGACTACACGATTCCGGCCGGGGTCCGGCTCTCCACCGAGGGCAGCACTCTCGATCTGCTGGCCTCGGCCACCTACCAGGTCGGCGTGTCCACGACCGCTCTGTTCGAGGGGATGGCGCTCGGCTGCCGCACCGCCGTGGCCAACCTGCCGGGCCACGAGTACCTCGAGCGCCCCATCGCCAGCGGCCACGCCCTCCTGATGACCAGCCCGACGCAGCTCACCGGCGCACCCCTGTGCTCGACGCCGGAGACCTACTACGCCCCGAGCGACCTCCCGCCTTTGGTTGGCTGACCCACGAGCGTGTGGGTTAGCAACCCCGAATCCCGGTAGCCAACCCACACCGTGGTGGGTCAGCCAACCAAAGGGGCTAGGGCTGGCGGCCGATCAGGCCGAGTAGGCGGTCCTGGAGTGGCGCGTCCGGCGGGACCTTGACCTCGGCGCCGAAGACCTCGACGCCTTCACCGAAGGCGCCCGGGGTGCGGAACTTCTCCATCACATCCGCGGGGATGGCCGCCGTACTGGCCCAGAGGCGCTCGACGTCGACCGGCTCCATCGTCTCGTCCTGGCCGGTCGCGCGGGCCAGGTCCCAGCCGTGCAGGACCAGGTCATCGGAGATCACCTGGTCGATGTGCTGCTCGGTCGTCATCCGGCCGGTCGGCGTGTCGGTCTCGGTGAGGGCGAGCACCGGGTCGTCGAGCACGTCCTCGACGGCCGCGCGGGCCTCCTGGAACGCGGTCAACGGGTCGTCGGCCGGCTCGAGTTTGCGGGCCACCGGCATCAGCATGACCCCGTGCATCATCACGATGTGGTCGACCACGTCCTTGGCCGTCCACTTCTCACACGGCGACTGGTTGTCCCACTGCTCCGGCTGAACCGCGGCGACCTTCCGCTCGAACGCCTCGGCCCGCCGACGGTACCGCTCCGCGATCTCACCCATCTCCGCATAGTGCCGGTTCCGCACGCCGCGCGGAAGTGTCGGCGCCGACTTCTAGGGTCGGCCGTATGCGGAGTGTGGAGCTGGGACGGACGGGATTGCGGGTCAGCAGGCTGGGGCTCGGGCTCGCCTCGATCGGGGGCATGTTCGCCGCCGTACCGGAGTCGCAGGCCATCGCGACCATCGACCGCGCCTGGGAGCTCGGCATCCGGCTGTTCGACACCGCGCCGGTCTACGGGTACGGGCTGTCCGAGCAGCGGGCCGGGCTCGCGTTGCGCGGGCGGCCACGGAACCGGTTCGTGCTCTGCAGCAAGGTCGGCCGGCTGATCGAGCCGGGCGGTCCGGACATCCAGCCGATCTGGGCCGAGCCGCCGGCCGGTCTGGGTCCGCGGCTCGATTACTCCTACGGCGCGGTGATGCGGTCGTTCGAGGAAAGCCTGGAGCGGATGGGCATCGACCGGATCGACGTCCTGCACATCCACGACCCGGATCTCGACTACCCGACCGCCTCGACCGAGGCGCTGCGCGCTCTCGCCGAGCTGCGCGGGCGCGGGACCATCCGGGCCATCTCGCTCGGGGTGAACCACGCCGACGTCGCGGCCCGGTTCCTCCGCGAGACAGGGACGGACGGCCCGGACTGCATCCTGCTCGCCGGTCGCTACTCGCTCCTCGACCAGTCCGGCGCCGACGAACTCCTACCGCTCTGCGAGAAGCTCGGGGTCGCGGTGCTGGCGGCCGGCGTGTTCCAGGGCGGCGTACTGGCTGAGCGCGTGCCGCGGGGGTCAGCTGAGCTGGTACGGCGTATCGAGCGCCTGCGCGAGGTGTGTCGCCGGTACGACGTGCCGTTGCTGGCCGCCGCGGTCCAGTTCCCGCTCGCGCATCCCGCCGTACCGGCTGTGGTGGTCGGGGCGCGCACACCGCAGGAGATCACCGAGGTCGCGGCGTGGCTCGACCAGGAGATCCCACCGGAGTTCTGGGCGGCACTAAGGTCTGCCCTATGAGGTACATGCTGCTTCACAAGACCAACGACAGCCTGGAGGCGGGCAACCCGCCGGACCCGGACATGCTGGCCCGGGCGGACGCCGTCCTCGAGGAGATGCGGCAGGCAGGGGTGCTGCTCGTCGCCGAAGGCCTGATGCCGAGCTCCCGCGGCGCCCGGCTCACCTTCCCGACCCCCGGCGACGAGCCCCGCGTGGTCGACGGCCCCTTCGCCGAAACCAAGGAACTGATCGCCGGCGTCTCGATCATCCGCGTCGAGTCCAAGGCCGAGGCAGTCCACTGGGCCCTCCGCTTCGCCGAAGCCGACCCCAACACCCCCATCGACATCCTCGAACTGGCCGACTGACGCCGCCACCCCACCGGATCTGGCCCCCTGCCGGAGTGCCGGTTACTGGTCGGCGAGCGTCAGGTGGAGGATCGGGTACGGCTTGTCGGTCGAGTCGGTCTCGCTGCGGGAGACAACCCGGAAGCCGTGGTGCAGGTAGAACCCGACGGCCTGCGGATTCTGCTCGTTCACGTCCACCGAGGTCGCCGCGAAGGCCGTGCGGGCGTGGTCGAGCAGCAGACTGCCGCCACCGCGCCCGCGGTACGCCGGGTCCAGGAAAAGCATCTCCACGTTCCCGTCGGCCACGCCGACGAAGCCGATCAGCAGACCGTCCTGGGACCGCAGCCCGGCCAGGTGCCGGATCTCTCCGAGGGCCGCCCTCACCAGCGGCCGGAACACGTCCAGATCCGCCTCGGTGACGAAGTCATGCGTCGCCCGCACCGACGCCTCCCACAACTCCGCCGCCCGATCGAACTCGTCCGGCCCGATTCGATCGATCTCCATCCAGCCACGGTCGCACCCGCGCAGACCCGCTGTCAGGTGGATCAGTCCGCGAGGGCGCCTTCCTCGGCGGTGACGACGGAGTCGATGGCGGCGAAGAAGCGGGCTATGCCGGGGAGGTTGGGGCCCTTCTCGCGGGAGGCGGCGTAGTCCTCCGGGGTGCTCCACTCGACGATGTCGAGCCATTCGTCGTTGGGGAGCCGGACCAGGCGGGCGTTCAGGAAGCCGGCGCGGTCGGCGGCGAAGTCCTGCAGCATGTCCGTGCGCGCGGCCAGTAGTTCCTCGACCTGCTCCGGTCGCACCTTGAAGCGAACCAGCTCAACCGTTGTCATGTCGATGGGCAACAGCTCAGCCGGTCAGTTGCTTCCCGACAAATTGGTGGCCGCCCAGGTGGGGATGTCTTCGTGGCGGATGGCGGCGGCCATCAGGTCGGGGAAGAGGTCGGGGGTGCAGGCGAAGGTAGGTACGCCGAGGTCGGCGAGGGCGGCCGCGTTCTCGGCGTCGTACGACGGGGTGCCTGAGTCGGCCAGGGCCAGCAGGGCGATCAACTGGACGCCGGACTCGACCAGCGAGCGGGCCCGGCGAAGCATCTCCTCGCGGACACCGCCCTCGTAGAGGTCGGAGATCAGCACCATCACCGTCTCCGCGGGCTTGCTCACGAGCTCCTCGCAGTACGCGAGCGCCCGGTTGATGTCCGTGCCGCCACCCAACTGCGTCCCGAACAGTACGTCGACCGGATCCTCCAGTTGATCGGTGAGATCGACCACTGCGGTGTCGAACACGACCAAGCTGGTCCGCAGCGTCCGGATCGATCCGAGCACCGCGCCGAACAGCGACGCGTACACCACCGACTCCGCCATCGAGCCGGACTGGTCGATGGCCAGCACGATGTCCCGCTGGACGCTGTGATTCCGCCGCGCATACCCGACCAGCCGGTCCGGGACGATCGTGCCGAGGGCCGGCGAGAAGTGCTTGAGGTTGGCCCGGATGGTCCGGTCCCAGTCGATGTCCGAGTGCCGCGGCCGGCTGGTCCGCCCGGCCCGGTCGAGTGCACCGGTGACCGCGGCCCGGGTGCGTTCGGCCAGCCGGGCCTCGAGCTCGGCGACGACCCGGCCGACCACCTCGCGCGCGGTCTGCTTGGTCTCCTCCGGCATCACCTCGTTCAAAGCAAGCAAGGTGCTCACCAGGTGTACGTCGGGCTCGACCGCGCCGAGCAACTCCGGCTCCATCAGCATCCGGGTGATGCCGAGCCGCTCGACCGCATCCCGCTGCATCACCTGAACCACCGTGCTCGGGAAGTACTGCCGGATGTCGCCCAGCCACCGAGCCACCCGCGGCGCCGACGACCCCAGCCCGGCCGCCCGTTGCGTTCCGTCTCCGGCAGCCGCGTCGTACAGCGCGGCCAGCGAAGCGTCGACCGACCGGTCCTCGGCGGACAGCGTCGTACCGGTCTCCGGATCGGCTTCGCTGCCGAGCACCAACCGCCACCGGCGCATCCGTTCGTCGTTCATGAGACCCCCAAGAGCTGCGCGACGACAGGAAGCACGGACGCGGCCAACTCGGCGTCGAGATCGTCGTCATCAGCAACGACCGCAGCAGCCGGATCACCCAGAGCACGAGCCCGCGTGCCGATCGACCGCCGCTCCGGCGAAGCAAAGGTTCCAAACGTACGACGAAGCAGCGGAAGCACCTCGACGAACGCGTCGTCCGGGATCGCCGCCAGCCACGCATCCACCAACGCCAGCAACCGCTCGTCGTGCACCAGCAACAACCCACCACCGGCCAGGAACCCCTCGACATACCCGGCGGCGTCGGCAGTCGGCGTACCAGGCGTCAACGCCCGCCCGAGCCGCAAAGCGACCTCATGATCCGGCAGCCGCGACGTGTCGAGCATCAGTCGCGTCAACCGCCCACGGATCAACGGCGGCACGGACAAACGATCGCTCAATCCCTCGAGTGTCGCCAGCCACTCCGCCCGCACCTCCTCGTCCAGCAAGGCGGTCGCGTCCTGCACCCCGTCGATCAATTCCTGTACGGCGGCCGCCGCATCCGGATCGAGCCCGTGCACAGTCCGACCCAGACCGGCACACACCCGGGACACCATCCGGCCCGCCACCGAGGCCAGCCCAGCCGTGTCGGTGCCACGCACATCGCCGTACCGCGAAGATCGCGCCAACGCAGGTAACGCCGCCATCAGATGACCGACGTCCGCATCGATGGCCGCGCGGGTGTCGACAGCACGCAGCAACTCGGGCATCGCGTCCGCGAGGTCGGCCAGCAGGGACTTCTCCAACGCCGCGGTCACATCGGCCAAGGTCGACGACTCGTCCGCGACCCTCAGCATCACGGTCGTCGCAGCGCCGAGCACCGTCGTACCGTGCGCGCCGGCGGCGACCAGTTCGACCTCGAGCCCGGGATCCCAGGCGAGTCGCCACATCTCGCGGAACGTCCCCTGAGCCCGTCGCTCGTCCGCAGCCGGCACACCCCAGTGCACGCCGAGGATCCGCAACCGGTGCAGCAGTCGCGACTTCTCCAGGTCGTTCGGCTTCCGCAGATCGAGCTCGATCACCCGCTCGGTCGCGTCCCGCCGCATCCGCAGCCGCCGTGCCTGTGCCGCCAAATCCGCCGCCACCGGAGCCTGCGGCGTCTCCCCCGGCACCGACCCCAGCAGCTCTCCGACGACCGCTTCGCGAGTGACGAGATCAAGCAGTACGTCGTTCCCGCCGCAAAGGACCGCCCGCGTCGCCTCGGTGACCTCGCTCAACCCGGCCAGCGGACGTTCCCGCAACGCAGCCAGGGTGTCCGCGAGCCGGACCGCCTCGATCACGTGCGCACTCGAGACGGGCAGATCCTCCTCCCGCAGGACCCGCGCGACCTTCGACAGCCAGCGCGCAGTGATCTGGTCCGGCGCGGTGAACAGGTGGTGATACCAACCAGGTGAGGTGATCCCGGCGCCGTACCCGCTGGTGGCGGCCAGCCGGCCGTGCGTCCACGGGACCCACGTGCAGGCGACCTTCCGCTTCGGCAGGCCCTTCAGGATCCGCTGATCATGTGTTGCTGTGGGCAACGGTGCTTCCAGCGCGGGCACATGCCAGGCTCCGCAGATCACCGCGATCCGCTCGAAGCCTTCGCGCTGAGCCTTCCGCAGTACGGTCCGCATGTAGGCCTCACGCTGCGCCTCGCGGCCCTTCGCCTCCTCGCCGTGCCGGAGCTCACGCATCGCGTCGGCGATCACGGAGAACGGCTCGGCTCCCTCGCGCCGGGACTCGATCACGTCGTCCCACCACCGCTCGGGATCGTCGTACCCACCCGCGTTCGCCAACGTGGCCAGCGGATCGATCGACAACCCGCGCCGGCCCTCGCCACCGGAGGAGGCGAACTGGTGGGCGGCCGGAAGATCGCAGAACCGCACGGGTACGGCGGCCGTCAGCGCGTACTCGATCGCCTGCCACTCGGGGCTGAACACCGCGAACGGCCAGAAGGCAGCCCGGGTCGAGTCGTCCACCGCATACGCGAGCAACGCGACCGGCGGCACCATCTCCTCCGACGCGGCCAGCTCGACCACCTTGTCGGCCTCCGGCGGCCCCTCGATCAGCACCACATCCGGCTCGAGCTCAGCGAGAGCAGTCGCGACCGCCCGCGCCGACCCCGGCCCGTGATGCCGAATCCCCAGCAGGTGAACGGTCATCCGCTGATCTCTCGGCAGGCCCGATAGAACGGTGCCCAGTCGTCCCGCTCACGGACGACGGTCTCCAGGTACTCCGACCAGACGACGCGATCCGCGGACGGGTCCTTGACGACGGCACCGAGGATGCCGCCGGCCACATCGGTGGGTCGCAGAACGCCGTCACCGAAGTGGGCGGCCAACGCGATACCGCCGGTGATGACGCTGATCGCCTCGGCCGTGGAGAGCGTGGCGGTCGGCGACTTCACCGCCGTACGACCGTCCTCGGTCCGGCCGGACCGCAGTTCGCGGAAGATCGTCACCACCCGGCGGATCTCGGCCAGCGCGTCGTCCGGCTGCGGCAGCTCGAGCGCGGTCCCGAGTTGCGCGACCCGGCGAGACACGATCTCCACCTCGTCGTCGGCCGAGTCGGGAAGCGGCAGGACGACGGTGTTGAACCGCCGACGCAGGGCGCTGGACAGTTCGTTGACACCCTTGTCGCGGTCGTTGGCCGTCGCGATGACGTTGAAACCCTTGCGGGCCTGGACTTCCGTGCCCAGCTCGGAGATCGGCAGCGTCTTCTCGGACAGGATCGTGATCAGGGCGTCCTGGACGTCGGACGGCATCCGAGTCAGCTCCTCGATCCGGGCGATCTTCGCCTCCGTCATCGCCCGCTGCACCGGACTCGGCACCAGCGCCGCCTCACTGGGGCCCTGGGCAATCAATTGCGCGTAGTTCCAGCCGTACCGGATCGACTCCTCGGCCGTCCCTGCCGTACCTTGCACCAGCAGGGTCGAGTCACCACTGACCGCGGCCGCAAGGTGCTCGCTGACCCACGTCTTCGCCGTACCTGGTACGCCGAGAAGCAGCAGCGCACGATCCGTCGCCAGGGTGGCTACCGCGACCTCGATCAGCCGGCGCGGACCGACGTACTTGGGTGAGATCTCCACGTCACCGGCCCGGCCGCCGAGGAGGTAGGTGACCACCGCGGCCGGCGAGAGCCGCCACGCCGGCGGCCGCGGCCGCTCGTCCGCGGCGGCCAGCGCCGCGAGTTCCCCGGCGTACTCTTCCTCGGCGTGCGGTCGCAGTACCTCAGTGGTCATGAGAGCTCCTCATACATTTCACGTCGGAAGATCAGGGTCTCCACCAGGCGGCGGCGCCAGGTGTCTTCCTCGCCGGTCGGCTCGCGGGTGATCGGATGATCGAGTACGTCGGCCGGCACCGCGCGAGCCGCGATACTCGCCAACCGGGCCCAGCCTCTGGGCGTCCCGGCCTTCATGAGTTGATCCAGGATCATGCTGCCCAGCGAGGCCGGCCACGGCACCGGCAACCCACCGACCAACTCGGTCAGTTCGATGCTGTCCTTCAGTGCGGTCACCGCCCGCACCCATTCGTCGGCCGGCAGCACTCGCAGCAGTTCGGCCGCACTCCGGCTACCGGTCGAAGCATTTGCCTTCAGCAACTCCCGTGCCCAGGGCTCAGCGTTCTCCCGTACGGCGGCCTCCGCCCAAGCGGACTGCAGGATCTCGGGCGCGCAACCCTCCACCGGCATCCCCAGCCAGGCTGGATCCATCACGTCGAGAGGGGTGTTCGCGACGATCTGGAGGAACCACCAGGCGCGTTTGCCGATCCCCTCCGGGTTCTGCGAGTCGATGCCGTCGCGTTCCATCGACGTACTGAGTCGCTTCGGTAGGTCGACGGCCAGCACGCCTTGGCTGACGACCAGATGGGACCACATCCGTTCAGTCATCCGGGCGCCGTACCGCGAACCAGGGATCCGGGACAGCAACCTGGCCGCGCCCCGGCGTACGTCCTTGGCGCGATCGTCGAGCGCGACCTCTTCGAGGAACTCCTCGTCGGCCATGGACAATCCATCGGCCAGCAGACCGAGGAACTCCGCCCGGGTCGCGGCCGCCTCCGTCGGCCAGACCTCGCGCAGCGCTTCGAGTGCGGCGGCGGGGTCCTGACGGCGCGTCGTTTGCAACCAAGTGCGCCGCTGCAGCGCGTTGCCGTGTGTCCACAACTCAGGGTCATTGCTCTCGGCAACCGCCGCGTGGAGGAACTTCCACTCCGGGTTGAGATCGGCCAGCCACGTCGCCCGTCGACCGGCTGCGGCGATGACGAGCGGCCGGTACTCGGCCCGATTGCGGGCGTAGTCGGCCAACGCGGGCAGATGCTCCGGCGGCACTCCCCAGCCCCGAGCGTCCGCCGCCCGCAACCACTCCCCGAGAGCAGTCGTCTGGAATCCGCCGAGCATCGCGGCCAGCCGACGGATCGCGACCGGCCGAGGCAGCGGTCGGTCCTCACCAGGGGCCGCGGGCAACGGTTCGAGGTCACGCAACGGCTTTCGACCAGCCCGTTTGTAGACCGTCGCCAGCGCGGCCGCGTCCAGGAGACCGCCCTCACCGAGCCGCTCCTGGATGTGTTCGGGCAACTCCTCGAAATGCACCGGCCGCCGATCGGTTCCGAGCAGCGCCGAACTGACCAGCCCGTCCCAGCCCTTCACAGGAGCACCGGCCGATCGCCATGCCAGCATGTCATCGGGCGGAACCCGGCCCGGTTCCACTCACCGGCGACCGTGACCGGATCACCGGCCGACACCGCGAGCAGCTTCAACGGATCCACGCCGGGCATGATCTCGAGTCCATCGCCTGCTGCGTCCACCAGCGCCCACCCCTCGCCGTACCCGGCCGGGCGAACATCCTGCAGGACCAGCGGCCAGCGTTCGTTCCACGGGTCCGCGGCGACGGATTCGACGTACGACGCCAACGCCTGTTGCGCGGTGAATCCGGTGGGCCGGGGTGCGGGCAGGCGAGGAGCGGTCTGGGTGAGGAGGGCACGCATCGGGAGTGCGCCGGGGTAGAACGAGAGGGCGCCGGGGACGTACTCACCTGGTCGCGCCGGCAGCGGATCGAGGGGTCGCCCGGCAGCGGCGAAGTTGAGGATCAGGCCGAGCCGTCCGGCTGTTGCCCCGCGCAACCAGACCCGGCGGACGGTCAGCCGGTCGTCGGGTTCGATCACCCGGCCGAGCACCAGCCAGTCGTCCTCGACCTTCTCTCCCTCAGCCAGCACTCGCGCGGTCTCGACGGTCCAGCCGATCCGGGATTGCACGGTGTCGGCGAGCGACGGTGGCAGATCGGCGAGCCGGGAGTGAGCGGACACGGTGAGGTGGATCAGCGACAGCTCCTCCAGCAGTTCGCCGGGCCAGCCGTGTCCGCGGCCGACTACGCCTGCTGCACGCCGTACCGCTCCTGCCACGCCTGGGGCCTGGGCATCCACCATCCGCGCGGCCAACCGGCTGAGCTCGCTGTACGCCCGCTGGTCGAACCCGCCGAGCCCTTGCCTGACCTGGTCGTCGAGCCAACTTGCCAGCTCGGCCATACCGGCGGAGACCCGGTCGGCCCGCCTCGAGGCACGCTGCTGGGCCGCCAACGGATCGGCTACCTCACCCGGCTTGCGCTCCGGGCGTTCGGCGCGTTCAGCGCGCTGGTCCACCCAGGACTTCACCCACTCCGGCTCGTCGCCCGGCCGGACCTCACCGGTCGACCAGAGCAACAGCAGCCCAAGCGCGTGCTTGCACGGGAACTTCCGGCTCGGACAGGAGCACTTGTACGCCGGACCACTCAAGTCGACCGTGGTCTGGTACGGCTGCTTGCCGCTCCCCTGGCACAGCCCCCACACGGCCCGGTCCGAACTACCGGTCTCCGGCCACTTCGTCGTACGCGCCTGAGCCTGGGCTGCCTTGGCGGACGCAGGATCCGGCGCCAACCCCAGCACCTGATCCCCATCCCACGGCCCCACAGCACTCCTCACTCAATCGGTGTCCCTGAGTCGAGAGCATGCCATCCTGCGCCGACACACCCCCAACCCCCCGCTGGTGGGTCCACGTCCGAGAAGGCGGGTTCGCCACCCGGAGTCGAGTAGGCCAACCCGCCTCCTCGTGGGTCAGCCAACCAGCCAGTGGGTTAGCCAACCAGAATCCGGGGCGCGAACCCAGCTTCTCGTGGGTGAGCCCACCAGCCGGCGGCGGGCGGCGGGCGGGTGCCGGTCAGCCGAAGGGTTGGCGGTGGGGTTCGGGGTAGCCGTTGGCGGCGTGGGCTGCGGGAGGCGGTGGGGTGTCGGAGAGGTTGTCGCGGATGGTGGCGAGGAGGCGTTGCTCGACGGCCTCCAGTTCGGCGATGCGCTGCCGGATCTCTCGCTCCTCGGCGCTCGCCTCGGCCAGGAGCCGATCGGCATCGGCCCGCGCGGCGTCGCGGACGTGGTCGGCGTCGGTTCGCTGCGGCCGGGGCAGCCGATCGGCTGCCCCGGGGCGGAAACGGCCGGCGCGTCCTCACCCAGCCCTATTTGGTTGCAAGAACCAACAATAATCCCCACCGTCAGCACCCGATCACCGCCCGCTGATCTTTTCCTGAGACGAACCCTCCTCAGGAGAGGGCTTACCGCGTACGATCCGGTGGCTGTTGAGAGATCAACAGCCACCCCGGCGGAGCTGTCAGGGCCCGCCGGGGTCTCTCACCCTCGAACTACGCGCGCCGTTGGTCCGGGAGCTTGCGGGTGTCGATGAGCCTTTGGGCTACGTCGCGGAGTTTGACGTTGTTGTCCTGGGAGTAGCGGCGGAGGACGGCGAAGGCCTGATCGCTGTCGATACCGAAGCGTTCCATCAGGATGCCCTGGGCCTGGCCGACCAGCCTGCGGGCGTCGATCGCCTGCCAGAGGGAGGCTTCCTGGCGGGCGTTGGCGAGGGCGACGGAGGCGTGCCGGGCGAGGATGTGGGCGACGGCATCGTCGTCGGGCTCGAAGGCGTAGGGCTCGGAGTTGAAGAGCTGGAGGACGCCGAGGGTGCTGCCGCCGGCGGCCAGCCGGACGCTGAGCACACTGCGCAACCCGAGCGCTGCCACCTTCGGCCCCCAGATCGGCCAGCGCGGGTCAGAGGCGGTATCGGGGATCAGGACGGTGTCGTGCTCGGCGATCACGTCGGTGGACGGGCCCTCGCCCAGCTCCGCCTGCAGCCGGTCGGACTCCTCGACCAGCGGGTCCGTTGTCGTGTGGGTCTCCCACTGTCCGCTGCGCTGCGACAGCAGGACACCGGCGTGCGTACAGCTCACCGCGTGCAGGGCGAACTGCACGACCGCGTCCACCGTCTCGCCGACGCCCGGCTCCTCATGCAGCTCGACCGCGAGCTTCGCGAAGACGTCAGCGACATTCGCTCCGTCATCCTCCACACCGTAACTTTACGACGCCACCATCCCCGCGACGAGACGTTCCGCAGTCACCCGAACACGCCGGTCATCGGACTGGGTGGAGGAGGTCCTCGAGGCCGATTCGGCGGAGGAGTTCGGTGCGGACGCGGTCGGCGACCGCGTTCACCACGGCGGCGCCGTCGTCGGACGGGTCGATGTGCACCCGGAACGGCCGGCGGCCCTTCTCGGTGTCGACCACGGTCACGATCGCCTTCGCCACTTCGGCGACGTCGGCCCAGGCCGGCTCGAGCTCGGCGAGCTTCTGACTGACCTGTTCCAGCAGCCCGGCGTACTTCGTCTCGTACGCCGCGACCACGTCCGCGTCGGCCGGCGAACCGCTGTGCGCGAAGTGGTTGGTCCCATGAGTGAACGCACCCGGTACGACGATCGTCGTCTCGATCCCGAACCGCGCCACCTCCAGCGCATAGCTCTGCGCGAGCGCATCCATCGCCGCCTTCGCCGCGAAGTACGGAGCCAGGTACGGCGGGGTGCCGCCGCGCGTACTCGAGCTGCCGACCCACACCAGCAGCCCGTCCTGCTGCTCGCGAAGCTTCGGCAACGCGGCCCGGTTCAGCCGCTGCGTGCCGAGCACGTTGGTGTCGTACAGCTCGGCGAGCTGCTCGGGTGTGAACGCCTCGGCCGGCCCGGTGACCATGTGCCCGGCGTTGTGAATCAGTACGTCGAGATGCCCCTGCTCACCGATCACGGTGTCGACGGCCTGCTGGGCTGAGGCGTCCGAGCTGATGTCGAGCTCGACGGCCCGGAGGTCGACCCGGTGCTCGCTCGCGTACTGCTTGGCGTCGGCCGCCGCAGTCGCGTTCCGGCCGGCGAGATCGCGCATTCCGGCGTACACGATGTGTCCGGCGTCGGCGAGGGCGCGAGCGGTGAGAGCGCCGAAACCGCTCGAGGCACCACTGATCAGGACTGTCTTGCTCATGGTGGTTTTCCTTTCAGAACAAGGGGGTCAGGCGGCCGAGCCGCCGTTGGCGTAGATGACCTGACCGTTGATCCAGCGGGCCGGACCGGCCAGGAATGCGATGATCTCGGCGATGTCGGACGGCTGCCCGAGGCGCTCCAGCGGCGGCTCGGCGGCGATCCGGTCGACCAGCTCCTGCGACTTGCCCTCGAAGAACGGGCGGTCGCGGTCGGGCCGGGCGCGACCGTGTTGACGGTGATGTCGCGGCCGCGCAGTTCGCGGGCCAGGATCAGGGTGACCGCCTCGACGCCGCCCTTGGTGGCGGAGTAGGCGGAGTAGCCCGGCCGGGCCAGTTTGGTGAGGGAGCTGGAGACGTTCACGATCGCGCCGCCGCCGCGCACCCGCCGTACCGCCTGCTGGTCGACCACGAAGGTCCCGCGCAGGTTGGTCCGTACGACGCGGTCGAACACGTCGAGGTCGAGGTCGGCCAGCGGTGCCAGCGGCATGATCCCGGCCGCGTTCACGACCACGTCGATACCGCCGAACTCCTGCTCGGCCCGGTCGAACAGGGCCGCCACCGCGGTTTCGTCGGCGACGTCGGCCCGGACCGCGATCGCCCGGCCGCCGGCCTGCTCTACCTCCTTGACGGTCTCCTCGGCCGCGACCTGGTTACCGCCGTACCCGATCACCACCGCGTAGCCGTCCTGCCCCAGCCGGGTCGCGGCCTCGCGGCCGATTCCGCTCGAACCGCCGGTCACAATCGCTACCCGCTCGGTCATCGCCTTGCTCCTTCAGATCTTGGTGTTTGTGCTGACACCAAGATCTTGCTGCGGGCGATGCATCAAGTCCAACGACTCAAGTCGATAGGTAAATCAATTCTGTTGATCCAGGTCGGTGCCGAGTTCGGTGCCCGGCGGGTGTTGGAGGTGGGTGCTGACCAGGCCGAGCAGGGCCCGCAGCGCGGCCGTCGGTTTCCGCTTCTTCAGCGTGGCCAGGTAGAGCGACCACTGGAACGACTCGTCGGCGATCCGGACCACCTTGATCGCGTCGATGCCGGCGACGGCGTACCCGGGCAGGATGCCGAGGCCGACGCCGTGGGAGACGAACTGGACGCCGTTCTCGATCCCGAGGGCCTCGACCACGACCTGCCGTTCGAGCCCGGCCGCCTCGAATCGTTGGTCGATCAGGGTCCGGGTGCCGAAGCCGGGCGGGAAGTCCACGAACGCCTCGTCGGCGAGATCGGCCAGCTTGACCGTCCGCCGCCGGGCGAGCCGGTGACCGACCGGGACCGCCAGCACCTGCGGGACTCTGAGCAGTTCCCAGGTGGTCAGTTCGCGTGGCGCACTGCCGGCTGCGATACCGAGGAAGCCGACGTCGATGTCGCCGTTGCGGAGGCCGACGATGACACCAGCCGACCCCTCGGGCTCGACCCGCAGTTGCAGCTCGACGTTCGGGTAGCGGCGGCGGAAGTCACCGGCCGCGGCGGGCAGGTCGACCAGACCGAGGCCTGGCAGCAGGCCGACCCGGACGGAGCCGCGCACTCCCGCGCCGAGTTCGTCGACGACATCACGAGCACCCTGGACGGCGTCCATCACCGCCAGCGCTTCCGGCAGCAGCGCCGTACCAGCCTCGGTGAGAACCACCCGCTGCGCGCTGCGTTCGAACAGGGTGACCTTCAGATCCCGTTCCAATGCGGCGATCGCAGCGCTGACCGCGCTCTGCACCACGTGCAGCCGGCGAGCGGCCAGCGTGAAGCTGCGCTCGTGCGCCACCGCTACGAAGTACTCCAGTTGCCGCAGTTCCACAACGGAAGTGTGTCAGCCGACGTGCACCCAGGGTCGTTTCGAGCGGACCGGCTCGGCGCGGCGGAGCACCTCGCGGGTGACCGGCGGGACGTCTCCCTCACCCGAGATCAGGTAGCGGAACAGGAAGTAGAACGGGTTGCCCTCGGCCCAGGCGAAATAGATGTGCGGCATCACGTCCCAGTCGTCGCGGATCTTCAGCGACAGGGCCGCGATCGCGTTCGCCACACTCGGGCTGGAGACCTTCAGGACCTGGTACCCGAACCGCTCCTCACCGATCACGTCCAGCTCGGACTCGAACTGCGACGCGTCGGTCAGCGTCACCTCGAGGAACACGATCGGCAGCCCCTCCGGCAGGTTCCGCACCTCGCGCTGCTCGGCCTCCTTCTCCTGGTACTCCGCCTCGTCGCGCGCATCCGGTTCGTTCGCGATGATCCGGAGCTCGCCGTCGACCGCGGCCGCCTCGATGATCCGGCGCGCCTCGTCGTCGAACCGGACCTCGGTCGCGCGCAGCTCCAGCGACCGGGTCGCCCGGGAGATCAGCGAGGTGAGCACGATCGCGACGATGAAGAACGAGGCGATCTGGACGCCGTCCGGCCGCTCGATGATGTTCGCGATCGTGGTGTAGAGGAAGACCACGCTGATCACGCCGAAGCCGATCGTCTTCGCCTTCTGGCCGCGCCGCCGGGCGGACAGTGTCACCGCGACCGACGCGGACAGGATCAGCACCAGTACGCCGGTCGCGTAAGCCCCACCCTGGGCGTCCACGTCGGCCTTGAACAGCACGGTGATGACGAAGGCGATCACCGCGAACACGAGCACCAGCGGCCGGGTCGCGCGGGCCCAGTCCGGGACCATCCCGTAGCGCGGCAGGTACCGCGGCACGATGTTCAGCAGACCGGCCATCGCCGAGGCCCCGGCGAACCACAAAATCAGGATGGTGCTGACGTCGTACACGGTCCCGAAGACGTTGCCGAGGTGCTCGTGCGCCAGGTACGCCAGCGCCCGCCCGGACGCCTCTCCACCGTCCTTGAACTCGTCCTGCGGGATCAGGACGACCGTGGTGAAGCTGCTGGTGATCAGGAATCCGCTCATGATCAGGGCGGCGGTGGTGAGCAGCTTGCGGGTGTTGCGGATCCGCTCGGCGGGATGGGCCGGATCGTCGTCCGCTGCGCCCTTGACCTGCGGCATCACCGCGACGCCGGTCTCGAACCCGGACAGGCCGAGGGCGAGCTTCGGGAACACGACCAGCGAGATGCCGATCATCACCCAGATGTTGGAGTGTTCGGTGCTGAGCAGACCGCGCCAGTTCGTCACCAGCTCCGGCGCGGTGATCACGTTCCAGAGCGCGTCGCCGATGACGATCAGGTTGAGTCCGAGGTAGACCACCACCAGGACGACGGCGATCCCGATCGCCTCACCGAAGCCGCGCAGGAACACGGCCGCGAGCAGCGCCAGCAGGACCAGGGTGATGATCACCTCCTTGCCCTCGAACCAGTGCGGCACGTACGGGTTCTCGACCACGTGCGCGGTGGCATCGGCGGCCGACAGCGTCATCGTGATGATGAAGTCGGTGGCCATGAAGCCGAGCAGCACCAGGATGGTGAACTTGCCCTTCCAACGGCCGAGCAGCCGGTCCAGCATCGCGATCGAGCCCTCGCCGTGCGGGCTCTCGGCCGCGACCCGTCGATAGACCGGGAGCGCGCCGAGCAGGGTCAGCAGGATGAGGACCAGGGTGGCGAGCGGCGACAGCAGGCCGACGGCCGCGGCGGCGATCGCGGGCTGGTAGCCGAGGGTGGAGAAGTAGTCGACCCCGGTCAGGCACATGACCTTCCACCAGCGGTGGGTCGGGTGCGGCGGCGGCCGGTGCGGCCCGGACCGCACGGTGGGCCGGTCGTGCAGCAACCACGCGACGAGCCGCCCATGCGTCGGCGGCGGTACGCCGACCACGTCCTTCTCCTGCGTTTCTGTCACTGCCACGGGCCGCAGCCTATGCAGCGGTAGGAGCGTGACCCCCGGCCTCTAACACGTCTCTAACAAGCCATGTCAAAACCGCCGGCCCGGCTCCGACCTGTTCGTGACAGACCACACAAGAGACAGGATGAGCATCGTGACGAACCTCCAGGACCAGGTACAGCAGCGGCTCGACGAGCTGGTGGCCTCAGGTGCCGAGGTCGGCCTGCAGGCGGCGGCGTACAAGGACGGACAACTGGTCGTCGACGCCGTCGCGGGCCTCGCCGACCCCGCAACCGGCCGCCCGGTCACCTCGGACACCCCCTTCTACAGCGCCTCCACCGGCAAGGCCGCTTCCGCGACGATCGCGAACATCCTGGTCGACCGCGGTGTCCTCTCGTACGACGCTCCGATCGCGGACGTCTGGCCCGAGTTCGCCACCAACGGCAAGGAGAAGGGCACCCTTCGGCACGTGCTGACCCACTCGATCGGCCTGCCTGCGCTTCCGGCGAGCACCACAGTCGAGGACCTGACCGACTGGACGACGATGACGACGTACCTCGCCTCGGCCGAGCCGTGGTGGGAGCCGGGTACGAAGACGACGTACCACGCGCAGACGTTCGGATTCCTGGTCGGCGAGATCGCGCAACGCGCCACCGGGAGCCCGATCTCTCAGCTCCTCCGTGAACTGATCACCGAGCCGCTCGGGATCGCGGACCAGCTCTACTTCGGCGTACCGGTGGAGCAGCAGCACCGGGTGGCCCGGCTGGTCGAGCCGGACGGGATCGAGGAGATGACGGCGATGATGGCCGAGATGTTCGCCAAGGTCGCCCCGGCCGCGGTGATGCCGTCCGCGACGTACGGCAACCGCCCCGACGTGCTCGCCGCCGACATCCCGTCCGGCGGAACCATGAGTGCGCGCGGTATCGCCACCTTGTACGCCGCCCTGATCGGTGAGGTGGACGGTGTGCGGCTGGTGCGACCGGAGACGGTCGCGGAGATCACCGGACCGGCGCTCACGGCGAAGGACGAACTAATGGGCAACGAGGCGGTCTGGGCCCTCGGCCTCCCGGTCGGCCGGCTCGGATCGACCGCGGCGGACAGCCCGGACTCGTTCGGCATGCCGGGTATCGGTGGCAGCGTCGGCTGGGCGGACACGCGCGCCGGCGTCGCCTTCGGTCTCACCAGGAACCTGTTCGACCCGACGCAGTCGCCGTCGGCCATCGAGATCGGCAATCTGGTTGCGAAATCTCTTTGCTGAAACCCCTTGTGTGTAAGGGCTTTCCAGACTCTAGGAGCTGCGAACGGACTGCTGATCGACCCAGACCAGGTGACCGTGGTGGCTGACGAGAACCTCGTCGTCACCGGCCACGCCGGTACGGCGACCGACTTCCTGACCCGCGATCCAGCGACCGCCGATACGGACCTGCACGGCGACCGGCCGGGCCGGAGAGGTGGCAACAGACATGGCATCTGACTTCTGGACAGGGGCGGTCACGGGATGGCGTCGTACGGCGCTGTGGTGGTGCTGAAGATCGGTCATCGTCGCCCTCGCAGGGAAGACACGGCAGCCAACGTCGGGGGGCTGGCTACTCAACCAAAGGCCACCCTACAACCGCCGAGTGACACAGCGTTAGCGATAACTCGAATTGCCCCAGAACCTCGCACCGCGTGCGGTTGTCGCCGCCTGGGTACCGGAAAATATCTCACCTAGGAGGTGCCATGAGGGAGCGCAGCGAGCTCATCATCGAGCACAGCATGATCTCATCGGCGCCCGGAGCGAAGCGAGGACGGCGATGAGTACCAATCCGATCCCACCGATCCCGATGGGCCCGGGCGACTCCCGGAACCCCGACAACCCGGATCCGGACATGCCGGACCTGGTCGACCCCGCGATCGACGAGGAACCCGCCGTCGGCACCCGACCCGACGACGATTCACCGCTCGAGCAACCGGCCTCCAACCCGGACAAGCCGGACGAGGAGGACCCGAACGAGCAACTCCCCCACTTCGAGGAGAGCTAGCGCCAGGCGGGCATCTGCTGCAGGGCCCAGGAGTTCCCGTCGGGGTCGCTGAAGAAGGCGAACGTCCCCCACGGGAACTCCTGCAGGTCCGACACCTCGACCCCACGGCCGGCCAGCTCCGCCCGGGCCGCGGCCACATCGGGTACGACGATCTGCAGCCCGCGGACCGATCCGGGTTCGGCCTGGTCCATCCCGCTGCCGATCGCGATCGAGCACGCCGAGCCGGGCGGCGTCAGCTGAACGAACCTCAGGTCTTCGCTGACCTGGTGATCGTGGTCGGCGTTGAAGCCGGCCTTCTCGGTGTAGAACGCCTTCGCCCGGTCCACATCGGACACCGGGACCGATACCAACTCCAGCTTCCAGTCCATGGGAGGAAACCTACGGTCAAATCGGGGCACGGAGAACCTGTAGCCGACCGTTCGCGGACCGTGGTGTTACCGGTTCGAAGGCTTAATGCCGCGATTCTTGGGGTAGGAATGTGAGCAGATAGCTCTGACCGCGGTCCAGACATGTGCCGCGCCGTGACTCAATGTCGCGAGGTCAGCAAAAATGGTCACCGTACTTACCCGCAGTACCGTCGATGAGCAGCGCAGCACAGATCCGAAGCAGCGCAGAGACACGACGACCCGGGCCCTTCTGAGCCGGCGAGCCACCACCACGGACGAAAATCTCCGGCAGTCCCTCCTGGACGAGGCGATCGAGCTCAACCTGAGCATCGCCCACAGCATTGCCACCCGGTTCCGCGGCCGGGGCGTCGAACCCGAGGACCTGGATCAGGTCGCTTACCTGGGTCTGGTCAAGGCCGCGCGCAGCTACGACCCGAGCACCGACACACCGTTCCTGGCGTACGCCGTGCCGACCATCAGAGGCGAGGTCAAACGGTACTTTCGCGACTGCTCGTGGACGGTCCGGATCCCCCGCCGGCTACAGGAACTCCAGGGCTCGATCGCCGCGGTCCGTCCGCAGCTGGTCCAGGACCTGCATCGCGATCCCACCCTGCAAGAGCTCGCCGACCAAATAGGGGCCGAGGTCAACGAAATCGAGGCGGCCATCGCCGCCGACGGCTGCTTCTCGGTGCTCTCGCTGGACCGCCCGGTCGACGACGACTCGACCGCCAACCTGGCCGACACGATCGCCGACGAGCAGGACACCTCGTTCGAGCGGACCGAGGCGGTCGCCGTGCTCGAACCGGTGCTCAACGAGCTCGAGCCGCGCGAGCGTAGGATTCTGGAACTACGGTTCGTCGAAGGACACACCCAGGCCGATATCGGCGCCGAGATCGGAGTGAGCCAGATGCAGGTCTCCCGGCTGCTCCGCGGCATCCTGGACCGGCTGCGCGATCGAATCGAACCACCCCCGGCAGCTGCCGCTTGACGTCCAAGCCGATCTTCGTGGTGCAGCTGCATGATGCCCGGCGGCTGCACTACGACCTTCGGCTCGAGGTGGACGGCGTACTCAAGTCCTGGGCGGTTCCCCGCGGACCGTCCCTGGACCCCACGGTGAAACGGCTCGCGGTGTTCACCACCGATCACGACCTGGAGTACGCGTCGTACGAGGGTGTGCACGAGGACAGCCAGTACGGCAGCGGTGCCGTGATCGTGTGGGATGCCGGCGTCTACACCAACCTGACCCGCGACGATCGCCACCAGCTGGTGGATCCGGCGGTGGCGATCGAGCGCGGTCACCTCAAGGTGCGGCTGTACGGCGTGAAACTCAACGGAGCCTGGGCTTTCACCAGAACGGGTGACGACTGGCTGTTGGTGAAGGTTCGCGATGCCGCCGCCGATCCGGACCTCGACCTGACCGTCACCGAGCCGCAGTCCGTGCTCAGTGGCCTGACCATCGAGGACATGGCCGCTACCAGGAGTTGACGTGAAGGACCTCGTCGAGCGGCTGGCGAGGGGCGGGCTTGAAGTTGGTCCCGATCGTGTACGCGGTCGGGATCAGCACCGTCTGCCGCATCTCCTCGGGCAGACCGAGCAACTCGCCGACCTCTTGCTCGTAGCTGAGGTGCAAGGTCGTCCACGCCGTACCCAGCCCGCGAGCGCGCGCGGCGAGCATGTAGCTCCAGGCGGACGGCAGGATCGAGCCCCACAGGCCGGCCTGGTTCCCGGCCGGCAGCGAGCGCGCTTCGAGGCACGGGATCACGAGGACCGGGACCTGCCCCATCCGCTCGCCCAGGTAGGCAACGCTGTCACCAACGCGGCGCTGCACCGGCCCGCGTACCGGGTCGTCGGCGAACAGCTTCCCGGCCGCACCGGATCCGGCCAGGTACTTCTCCACCGCGCGCCGGTAGTACTCCCCGATCGCCGCCCGCTTCTCCGCGTCCGTGATCACCAGCCAGTGCCATTTCTGCCGGTTGCTTCCGGACGGCGCCTGCAACGCGATCTCGATGCACTCGCGGATCAACTCGAGCGGGACCGGCTTCTCCAGATCGAGCCGCTTGCGGACCGTGCGAGTGGTGGTGAGCAGTTCATCAGGCGACAGGTCGAGTGTGGTCACCACCCCACTATGTCAGCGCCACGATTCCCGGCGCGCCCAGTCACGATCAGGCAGAATCTTCCTCACCGCAAGAGCTCAGCCGGTCGATCCTGCGGCGGAGCCTCCGGGGCCAGAACCAGTTGATGTAGACCATCAAGGCTGCCGCCGGTACGTACAGCAGTGTCCACAGCGACCGTTCGAAGGCAGCCCCCACGGCGCCGACGAGCATCAGGCCCGGGAGCACCACAGCCACCCAGCGGTGTTTCTGCGTGGACTTCAGATAGACAGTGCCGATCCGGACCGCCGCGGCCCGAACGTCCGGGTCGTAGGGCACCGGCTCACGACTCACCGCCTGATGCGCCGCCTGCACCTGTTCCGCCGGGAGGTCGCCCTCGGCCTCAGCGAACTCGCGGCGCTGGCGCACCGCGAACCGGCCCATCGAAACGCCGAGCGCGACTCCTGCTCCGAGTCCCCAGAGCACGACCTCGGTCCAACTCGCGCCATCGAGTCTGATGAACGCCCCCATCGCGATGCCGAAGAACAAGCCGGCGAGGATGCCCTGGACCCATGCCGGAAGCGTGCGCATCCGCCCATGATCGGGCATCACCTACACGAAGGGCGAGGGATCGCCGGCGCCGACGCGGACGACTTCCGGGAGGTCGTCGGAGAAGTCGACGACGGTGGTGGGTTCGGTGCCGCAGTCGCCGGAGTCGACGACGGCGTCGAGCTGGTGGTCGAGGAGCTCTTTGATCTCCCAGCCCTGGGTCATGGGCTCTTCCTCGTCAGGCATCAGGAGCGTGCTCGACAGAAGTGGTTCGCCCAGTTCCTCCAGCAACGCCTGCGTGACGATGTGGTCGGGAATCCGAACGCCGACCGTCTTCTTCTTCGGGTGCAGCAGGCGGCGGGGCACTTCCTTCGTGGCCGGCAGGATGAACGTGTAGCTCCCCGGCGTGGCCGCCTTGATCGACCGGAACACCGCGTTGCTGATGTGCACGAACTGCCCCAGCTGCGCGAAGTCCTGGCACACCAGGGTGAAGTGGTGCCGATCGTCCAGGTGCCGGATGGCGCGGATCCGATCGATCCCGTCCCGGTTCCCCAGCTGACAGCCGAGCGCGAAGCAGGAGTCGGTCGGGTACGCGATCAACCCGCCCTCGCGCACCAGCTCCACCACCTGGCCGACCGCCCGGCGCTGCGGATTCTCCGGATGTACGTCGAAATACCTGGCCATAACCGCCGAGCCTAGTGCCTCGTCAGGGAGCGGCTCGGCGGGTGGCTTAGCGCGCCGGGCCGACCGGGGTGGCGGTGACGACCAGGTTGTCCTCGTAGCCGCCGCGCGATGCGTCGTACGCGCCGGTGCAGGTGATCAGGACGAGACGGTGGTCGACTTTCTGATCGAAGGCACCACTGCGGGTGGCCAGGGCACCCTTCGGCACCGAGACCACCGTGCTGACCCGGTACGTCGCGGTGTGGCCCGAGCCGTGCAGTACGACGAGCTCACCCGGCTTGATCCGCAGCAGCCGGGCGAAGTACCCGATTCCGTCGGCCTTGGTGTCGACATGGCCGGCCAGCACGACCGATCCGAACGGGTCGCCGGCCTGGGCACCACCGTCCCACCAACCGACCCGATCACCTTGTTCGGGGACCTTCAGCTCGCCGTCGACCGTGCTCGCCGGAACCACCGGAGCCTTCGCCCCGCCCGGCAGCACGACCCGGGTCGGGATGAACCAGATCCGCTGGCTGGGCGCCGGCGTACCGATCCGGGCCGGTGGCGCCGACGTCGCATCGGTCTCCACCGGCGCCGGCGTCGGGACACCCTGTGTAGCCGAGACGGACGATGGCGTTGGGGTGCCGCCGTCCGCCTCGGGGTCCGAAACGGAACCAGCTGTCTGCGCGGCGCACCCCTCCAGGCCCGCGCAACACAGCACCAATACGAGCAGGAGTTTCTTCAGCGACGGACCACCTTCCGGACCGTGACCACTGCCGCCAGCAAGCCGGCCAGAACGACCACGACCCAGAGGCCGGAGGTGGAGCTGTGCGCCTGGTTCAGCTCCGCCGCCTGCCCGCCGGTCCCGGTGTTGACCAGCACCGGCTTGCCGGTGCCGGTGGCCGGCAGTTTGATCGTCCCGGCCGCGACATTCATCGTCCTCGCGTTCGGATCACCGACCGCGAACACCCGGGTCAGATATCCGGCCTTGGCCGGCAAATCCAACGGACCGAGAACAACAGGTGAACTCGCGCCGGCCGGAACGATGTCGACCTTGTAGGTGCCGGCCGGAACCACCGCCTCGAGCGATTCTCCGTTCGCCACGTTCGCGAACGCCACCTTTCCGTTCACCCGGATGTCGGCCGGACCGACGGCCGCGTCGTGCGCGACCCGCAGGGCGGCCTTGTCCTTCGGGATCGCACTCAGTTTGTTCGCGTACGACGTCAGCACCGGCGCACCCGTGGGCGAGACCGGCAGATGGATGACGGCGTCGACGCTGACCCCGGACCCGACCGAAACCTCTCGCTGGATCACGACTTTCCCGCCCTGTCGGGCTGTGACCATCCGCTTGCCGGACGCGATCGCGAACGGCCCGGCGATCTTCGTCGTCTGCACCCCGGTGGCCACCGTGCGGCCGTCGATACTGATGTCCAGCGACCGCCCGGGCAGGCCCTGGACGATGTAGAGGTCCGAGCTCACCGCCCCCTGGGCCGGTACCGCGAGCAGCGCCGGGGCCGCCGCGACGGTCACCACGAGTGTCAGCGGAAGTGCTCTGCGAATTACCGGACCGCGAATTCTCGAAATTGTTCCACATACCGCCCGGAATGATCCGGACACGCTCCGTCTCACCATTTTGTGCCCCCTTGAAGTCCCCACGAAAAATTCGGCACTAATTGCCGTACCCCACTAATTGCGGCGTATCGTATGCGCAAGTCCGATCCGGCCGCCAGAGGAAGTGCTCGATGGTGAACTCGCTTCGCTCGCGCACTGGCCGGATCCGTTGGGGGGCGATGACTCATGTCGGAACGCGGTTCTCCGGACAGAGCACCGAGGGCGAGTCCGGAGTTCCTCCCGATCGTGCCATCGGGGGTGGAGGACCTCGGGTCTCGGCGGGCTACGGGGATGCGGTGGCTGGCTACGGCCGCGCTGACTCTGGGGCTCAGCGCGACCGCGGCCTGCTCACCGGATATCGCCGGTCCGGTCGCTCCCAGTCCCGGGACGGTCACCATCCCGACCACACCGGCCACGCCGACCAGCACCACCCGGCCGGGTCAGGCTTCGCCGACCACCACAGGCCCCGGCGCGACCAGGCCGGGGATCCGGATGGTCGTCGTACCGCTTCCGGATGGATCGTTCAACATCACCGAGGACGTGATGTTGTCCAGGGCAACGAACATCCTGCAACTGCAGCTGCCCGCCTCCGGTGAGCAGCTACCCGGGATGATGACCAAGACCTCACCGCACGCGACCGGCCTTCGAATGACGACGAACGGGACGACCATCCCGTTGGCCAACTCCGAGGTCAACAAACCGACAGACGTGCCGCTCACCAGCGCCGTCAGCAGCCTGCGCCTGACCTACCGCCTGACCGGTTCGACAGTACGACGTACGCCGGCGAAACCGGAGCGGGCCGCGTCGGCCATCAGGCCGCTCACCGCGGTCAGCGAGGGCGGACTGCCGACCAACCTGACCATCAGCGGCGGCGACCTGCTCAACGCGGTCTGCCCGCTGCTGCCCCAGCCCCTCTGCGCGGTCGGCGATCCGCCGAACCTCTCGGTCCTGCAGGGCATCCCGGCCGACAAAGCACTCGTCGTTCTCCAATTGGACCTGCCACAACCGCAGTAACCGCCTAGGGTGAGCCCATGACGGACGAGCGGATCGCGTTCGGGACCAGCCGGGCCAGGTGGGTACTCGCGGCCACGGCCCTCGGATCGGGGATGGCGTTCCTCGACGGCACGGTGGTGAACGTCGCGTTGCCGGCGATGGGCGAGGAGCTCGGCGCGGACGTGGCCGGCCTGCAGTGGATCATCAACGGGTACATGCTGCCGCTCGCCGCGCTGATCCTGCTCAGCGGTTCGCTCGGCGACCGCCTCGGCCGGCGGCGGATCTTCGTCGTCGGGGTGATCTGGTTCGCGGTCGCGTCCGTGATCTGCACGGTCGCGCAGAGCCTCGAGGTGATGATCGCGGGCCGGGTGCTGCAGGGCATCGGCGGCGCGTTGCTCACCCCGGGCAGCCTGGCGATCCTGCAGACGACCTTCGCGCAGTCGGACCGCGCCAAGGCGGTCGGCGCCTGGTCCGGCCTCACCTCGGTCGCCGCGGCGATCGGGCCGTTCGTCGGCGGCAGCCTGGTCGACAGCGGGTCCTGGCGGCTGATCTTCCTGCTCAACGTCCCGATCGCGCTGGTGACCGTCCTGATCACCCTGCGGCACGTGCCGGAGACCCGGGACGAGACCGCGACCGGCAAGCTCGACCTGACTGGCGCCGCCTTCGCGACGATCGGCCTCGCCGGCCTCACCTTCGGCCTGATCAGCGCGGGCGACCGAGGATTCGGCGACCCACTCGTGCTGGTCTCCCTGGCGGTCGGCGTGGTCGCGCTGGCGGTGTTCGTCGAGGTCGAGCGCCGCAGTTCGCACCCGATGCTGCCGCCGGGCATCTTCGCCAACCGCCGGTTCACCGGCGCGAACCTGGTCACCGTCGTCGTGTACGGCGCTCTCGGTACGGCCACCTTCCTCGTCGTCGTGTATCTCCAGACCGTCCTCGAGTACTCCGCCCTCCAGGCTGGAGCCGCATTACTGCCGATGACCATCCTGATGCTCGCACTGTCCGGGTACGCCGGCGGACTCGCGGAGAAGATCGGTGCGCGGATCCCGATGACGGTCGGACCGCTGCTGATGGGTGCGGGTTTCCTGCTGATGCTGCGGATCGAGCCGGGCGTGAGCTACGTGGGCGGCGTCCTGCCGGCGGTCGTCGTACTCGGCCTCGGACTCGTCGCGACGGTCGCGCCGCTGACGGCGACCGTACTGTCGTCGGTCGAGGATCACCACGCCGGGATCGCGTCGGGCGTGAACAACGCGGTCGCCCGGTCGGCGCAACTGATGGCGGTCGCGGCGATCCCGATCGCGGCGGGTATCACCGGCGACTCGTACCGCGATCCGGTTGCCTTCAGCGAGGGGTTCGGCAACGCCCTCTGGATCTCCGCCGCACTGGCCGTGGCGGGCGGCGTCCTGGCCTGGGTCACCCTCGGCGACCGCCGCACGAAGCCCACGCTGGTCCACCACCACACCCACTGCGCCCTAGAAGCCCCGCCCTACGCCACCAGCCGCCGCACCCCCTAACAACCGACAAGTCGACAAATCGCACCACCCCCTACCCCACTTTGTGCACCGTTGCCGCGTTTCCGGCGCCTCGCCGTACGGATCCGGTGGACAAAGTCGGGTGGTCAGCAGTTCGGTAGGTCGCGGCCGTTGTTGTCCTTGGCTTCGTCGTTGCCCCAGCGGGAGAGGTAGTACGCCGATACCCACTGGTTCGCCGGGCCGACGTCGAGGTCGGTCTTCATCCACCAGTGGTTGTACGCCGTACCGACTCGGACCTCGGGGCCCCAGACCTTGCAGAAGACGTAGTTGGTGCCCGCGTAGAGGGTGCCGGTCTGCGTTCCGCCGGGAGTGCTGTAACCGGGTGCGTTGGCGAACGTGTCGACCCAGTACTTCCCGTCGCCGGCGCCGCAGTTGGCGCTGGTCTCGAAGTGCTGGTTGTACGACCAGGTGAGCGGTACGGCGTGCCCGTTGAACCACGACTGCTGGACGACGCCGTTCAGCTTCTGTTCGTAGTGCAGGTGCGGCCCGCTGCTGTCGCCGGTGTTGCCGACGATGCCGATCTGCCTGCCCTGATTCACCACGTTGCCGACGGCAACATCTCGGCGATCCATGTGCAGGTACCGGGTCTGCCAGCCGCCACCATGGTCGATGACGACCATGTGACCGCCGCTGGAGGACAGCAGCGATGCACTGACTGTCCCACCGGCCGATGCGAGGACCGGCGTACCGCGGGTGGCTCCGCTCGGCGAGACCATGTCGAGCATCCACTGGCTGGCGTGACCGCTGTGGGTCGCGGTGGTCCAGCGAAGACCGCACGGAATCGGCATCTGGAAGCCGGGTGCGGCCATGGCCGATGTCGGTACGCCGATCAAGCCGGCGGCGACGAGTGTTGCGAGCAGCAACAGATGGACGATGCGCTTCAGGTTCATGGGGGCGGCCCTTTCGCGAATCCAGTCAGGCCAGGCTAGCGCTGCGCCGCTGGATGAACAGGCCTTTCGACCTGGGCGAAAACCTTCAGCGGGCCTGGAGGTAGTGCTTGCGTACGTCGGGCGCCAGCCGCTCGATCGCATAGCGCAGCATCGTCCGCGGCATCACCGCCGCGTGCCGATCGAGGAACGCCAGCAGTTCGTCCTCCGAGACCCGCTTACCCGCCTCGCGCAGCATCCACCCGGACGCTTTGTGGATAAGGTCTTCCCGGTCCTCGAGCACGAGCGCCGCCAGTGCGTACGTGTCCGCGCTCTCGCCGGCCCGGATGAACCAGTGGGTCGCGACCAGCGCGATCCGCCGCTCCCACAGCGACGACGACCGGACCAGGGTGTAGAGCACGTCCCGCGGCTTGTCGAGCAGATACCCGCCGACGATCTCCGACGTACTGCAGTCGACCAGATCCCAGTTGTTGATGTACGACGTACTGCGCAGGTACAGCTCGTAGATCGCGGTGGCCTCGGCCGGGTTCGCCGTACGCGGCTTGAGACTGCGGGACGCACGATCGGCGAGCAGGCAGAGGACGGCCAGCCGGTGCTCGTGGACCGGGCTCTTCAGCGCCTCCTCGAGCTCGGCCAGCGGAAGGTCCGCACGCAGGTAAGGCTTGAGCAGGCCGCGGATCGTGGACAGCTTCACGCCAATCATCTGGTCGCCGTGGCCGTAGCCGCCGGGCTCCAGCTTGAAGTAGCCCGCGAGAATCTTCGCCACCGCGGGATCGGCCGCGGCATCGATGTCGGCAAGCAGGTCCGCAGTACTCAGATCAGCAGCCCTCCGGTGGCACGCAGGTTCTGCCCGGTGAGCCAGCGGCTGTCCGGACCGGCCAGGAAGGCGACCACGTCGGCGACATCGGCCGGCTCGCCGACGCGGCCGAGTGCGGTGATGCCGACCAGCGCGGCCTTGGCCTCCGGCGGGTTGGAACCGCGGAACATGTCCGTGTCGGTCGCGCCCGGAGACACCGTGTTCACGGTGATCCCGCGGGCGCCGTACTCGCGGGCGGCGACC
This sequence comes from Kribbella sp. CCNWLW201, assembly GCF_037203805.1. Taxonomy (NCBI): domain Bacteria; kingdom Bacillati; phylum Actinomycetota; class Actinomycetes; order Propionibacteriales; family Kribbellaceae; genus Kribbella; species Kribbella sp. CCNWLW201. The sequence goes on from NZ_JBBCBQ010000001.1 coordinate 250,099, forward strand.
TTGACGAACTGCTCGAGCGCGGCCTTGCTTGCGGCGTACAACGAGATGCCCGGACCGGGTACGACGGTGTTCAGCGTGGACAGCGCGATGATCCGGCCGCCGTCCGGAAGGACCCTGGCGGCCTGCTGGATGGCGAAGTACGGGCCCTTCACGTTCGTCGCGAACAGCTGGTCGTAGTCGTCCTCGGTGACGGCGTCTATCGGCTTGACCGCGACCTCGGCAGCGTTGCAGACGAAGATGTCGAGCTTGCCGAGCCGTTCAAACAGCTCGGGGATCCGGCCCAGGTCGGCTTGGTCGGACTGCACCGCGATCGCCTGGCCGCCGGCGGCCTTCACCTCGTTGACCACCTCGGCCGCGGCGGACTCGCTCGACACGTAGGTGAAGGTGACCACGGCACCATCGGCGGCCAACCGCCGTACGATCGCCGCTCCGATCCCGCGCGAACCGCCGGTGACGAGGGCCGTCTTGCCGTCGAGTACGCCCATCACAACCCCTTCTGCAGTTGCCGCATCGTCGCGATCTCCTTGGTCTGGGTGATACCGACCTCCTGGGCCAGCTCCCCCACCTGCGGGTCCGTTCCCTTGTCTATCACCGTGCCGCTCATCGTGACCGCACCTTGGTGGTGCTTGATCATCAGGCTCAGGAAGAGCTGGTCGAACGCCTTGCCGCGCGCCTTCTCCAGAGCGGTCAGCTCGTCCCGCGTGGCCATGCCGGGCATGTCGCCGTGGTCCATGTGATCGACGTGAGTGAGGTCCGGCGGCGTCAGGCCGCGGGCGACCAGCATCTGCCGCATCGCCTCGATCTCCGGCTGCTGGCCGACCCGGATCCGGTCGGCGAGTGCCTTGACCTTCGCGTTCTGTGCCGAGGTCGCGGCGAAGCCGGCCATCCGGAGCGCCTGCGTGTGGTGGACCATCATGTCGGCCAGGAACGCGACATCGTCAGGATCGGGCGTGCTCTGCTGGGACGGCAGCGCGGACAACGTCTGGTTCGGTCCGCCCGGCGTACCGGGGACGATCACCGGGGCCTGCGAGGCGGGCGGTTCGGCCGCGCGTTCCGTCGTACTGCAGCCGGCCAGTACGGCGACGAGCGCGGCGGCAACCCCTGAGCGACAGATCCCCACAGCCTCACTCCTTGTGTCAGATCGCTTCCATAACGTGTCTATCACGCTTAGGGTAGGGACCGAAGACAACCGAAGAAGGGACCCAAGGCATGCGCCGCCCACGCACGCTCCTCCGTCTCGCCCTGACTGTTGCTCTCCTCACCGGCCTCGCCGGGACGGCCTCGGCCAACCCGCCGGACACCGGTGCGTCGAAGAGCGACAACATCACGCATCTGGCCAGTGTGCCGATGACCGGTCCGCTGACCGGCGGTGTGAACACCGACATCGCGTTCGCCGGCAAGAAGGCGTACGTCGGCAACTACGCCGGCTTCGCGATCTACGACGTCGGCGATCCGGCGAACCCGCAAATGATCAGCCAGGTGTCCTGCCCGGGCAGTCAGAATGACATCAGCGTGTACGGCGGCCTGCTCTTCCTCAGCACCGACCAGTCCCGCAGCGACAGCTCGTGCCAGAGCGTGCCGCAGTCGCCGAAGATCAAGGAGTCGTGGGAGGGCATCAAGATCTTCGACGTCCGCGACCCGGCGAATCCCCGGTACGTCGCCGCCGTCGAGACCAAATGCGGTTCGCATACGCACACCCTGATCCCGGAGCCGTCGAACCGCTCCGTGTACATCTACAACTCGTCGTACTTCCCCGACGCGACGTACCCGGACTGCCTGCCGCCGAACGACCGGATCGACATCGTCAAGGTGCCGCTGCGGGATCCGGCCAAGGCCGCCGTGGTGGCGTCGCCGGTGCTGTTCCCGGACGGCGGGTTCCCGGGCAGCGAGACCGGTTATGCGACCAGCGGCTGCCACGACATCACTGCCTTCCCGGCCAAGCGGATCGCGGCCGCGGCGTGTATGGGCGACGGCGTCCTGCTGGACATCTCCCGGCCCGCCGCACCGCGGGTGATCGACCGGGTCCAGGACGCGGCGAACTTCTCCTTCTGGCACGGGGCGACGTTCAACGGTGACGGCAGCAAGGTCGTCTTCATGGACGAGCTCGGCGGTGGTGGCGGGGCCATGTGCAACGAGGTGGTCGGGCCGAACAAGGGCGCAACCGCGATCTTCGACATCCAGAACCGGAAGCTGAAGTTCCGCAGCTACTACAAGATCCAGCGGCACCAGGCCGAGCGGGAGAACTGCGTCTCGCACAACGGCTCGCTGATCCCAGTCCGCGGCCGCGACATCATGGTGCAGGCCTGGTACCAGGGCGGCTTCTCGGTCTGGGACTTCACCGACTCCGCGCACCCGGTCGAGATCGGGTACTTCGACCGGCCGCCACGTCAGCCGGCCTCGTTCGGCGGGTACTGGTCGGTGTACTACTACAACGGCACGATCTACGGCACCGAGTCGGTGACCGCGTTCGACACCTTCAAGATCTCCGATCCGCGGACCAATTCGGCCGGCCGGGTCAAGCTGTCCGAACTCAACGTCCAGACCCAACCGGCCTTCTGGGGGTGATTCATGCGTTTGGCTCGACGGATTCTTCCAGGTGGTAGCGCTTACATCCCTGGTTAGATCACGCTCCGAGGTCATCCGGGTCAGACCCGTTGTGACGCCTGCTCGTTGGGGCATACGGTGATGGCAGGGCAGTTCCGTCCCGCCAGGACCGACCGGCGTTCGCGGAACCACCCGGGGGAGAGACCGGCGTGACAAGCCAGCCTGAGCCGCGGGACGGCGAGATGATCAGAACCACGTTCGACGCTGTGACCGAGGAGCTGGAACCCGGCGTACTGCTGGTCCGGCTGTCCGGTGAGATCGATATTGCGACCACCGATTTCGCCGCCGAGTCGATCCGTGCTGCGGTGGCACCGCCGGCCCGGCTGGTCCTGATCGACGTGTCCGCTGTCACGTTCTGTAGCTCCGCCGGCCTGGGCAACCTGGTCGAAGCCCGCAATCTGGCCGGCCAGCACAACATCAACCTCGCCCTGGTCGGCGTCGGCCGGCCGGTCGACCGGCCGCTGGCGGTCACCGGTCTGGGCGGCCAGTTCCGGATCCACTCCACCGTCGCGGAGGCCCTCGCCTCGCTCTGAGTTCCAGGTCGTTTTCGGTGCTCGACCGGTGGATGCGATAGCGTCCGGTGGTCCCCCGAAGAAGGAAAGTCATGGGTGAGCTGAGCAAGATCGTCGTCGTCGTACCGACCTACAACGAGCGGGAGAACCTGCCCGTGCTGGCCGGGCTGCTGTCCGACCTGAACCTGCCGGGCCTGCAGATGCTCGTGGTCGACGACAACTCCCCCGACGGCACCGGCGACGTGGCCGACGAACTGGCGAAGAAGTCGCCCGAGACAGTCGGCGTACTGCATCGGACCGAGAAGAACGGCCTCGGCCGCGCGTACATCGCCGGTATCAGCCGCGCGCTGGACGAGGGCGCCGACATCGTGATCCAGATGGACGCAGACCTGTCCCACCCTGCCTCGGTGATCCCGATCATGGTCGAGACGCTGCGGACCACCGACGCCGGCGTCGTGATCGGCTCGCGGTACGTCGAGGGCGGTTCAGCGGCCGCGGAATGGGGCTGGCACCGCCGGGCCCTGTCCGCCTGGGCCAACTTCTACGTGAACGCGATCCTGCGGCTGCACGTGAAGGACGCCACCGCCGGGTTCAAGGCCTGGAAGGCCGACACGCTGCGGTGGATCGACGTCACCACGATCGAGAGCAACGGGTACTCGTTCCAGGTCGAGATGAACCACCGCACGGTCCGCCGCGGCCTGCGGATCGCGGAGGTCCCGATCCGGTTCGAGGAGCGTACGGCGGGTGCCTCGAAGATGAGCCTGAAGGTCCAGCTGGAATCCGCGCTGATGCCGTGGCGGCTGCTGTTCCGCCGCTCGTGAGTCCTCAGATGGAGCCGGTCAACGAGCCGATCATCTGCTGGACTTCAGGACGGACCGTGTCCTCGTCCTGGACGTTTGCGGCCCAGCAGATACTCGCGCTCACGTCGTTGATCGCCGGTCGACCCCGCAGCCTGACGCACTCGCCGACAAGCGAGTAGGTGACGCCGTCCCAGGTCCGCCGGGCGGTGAAGCTGACGGCCGCCGCGTCGAAGGTGTTGAGGTTCGGCGGCGGCACTGATCGGACCGCACCGATCCGGACGCCGCTGAGCTCATAGGCCTCGGCGAACGCTTCGGCGTCCGGACGGAGCAAGGGACGAGAGGGCATCGGTCGCTCAGAGACCGAGAACGTCACCGACGCACCGCGGTCGAAGGATGTGGCGCGCATGACGCTATAGCCGGGTGTCTCAGGTTGCCATCCGTCGGCCACCTCAACGAACACGCCGTTGGCGATCGGCCTCCCCCGATCGAGGTCAGGTTGCCGGCGCGGGTTGCGAGACGGCACGACGATCGGAGCTGTCGGCGACGCCGTCACTGACTCGACCGGGGCCGCGGCTGCTGGCGGGTCGGCAGGCTCCACCTTCTGCGCCAGCAGGCCGCCGGCCGCGACGACGGCGACGACCAGCACGACGAGGCCGCCGGTCAGCAGCGCGACCTTCCCTCCGCCGAGCGGGGGCTGCTCCTGCGTCATCAGATCGATCGGGCGACAGAGGCCAGCATCCGGGCCGCATCGCGGAAGGCCGCCTCGCGAGCGTCCTTCCGCGCCTCGACGCAGACGGTCACGGTGACGTTGTGGATCGACGCAACACCAGTCATCGTCGTGCAACGGGAGGCGAGCGAGACGGTCGCTCCGCTTTGCGTGAACCGGCCGGTGAACGACATCTCCGCCTGGCTCCCGATGTTGGAGTTCACCGGAGGGAGAGTCCGGACGGGCTCCTTGCGTACGCCGGTCAGGTGGTCCACGGAGATCAACTGCTGAGCGACGGCCGGCACGGCCGTGGCGGCCGGCAAGCCGATCGGGGACACAAGGACCACGACGACACCCATGCGACTCTGCGAGCCGAGCGTCACGCTGTACTTCGTCTGCCGGGCCTTCACCCATCCCTTGGCCGGCTTGACGTATACGTCGTCGTACACCTTCAGACCCTCGTCGACGTCCTTCAACGTACGACGCCGCTCGGTCGGCGTCGGTGACGGAGTGGGCGTAGGCGTCGGCTCCGGCGACGGGACCGTGGTGGGCGTGTCGGTCGGGTCGGCGGAAGGCTCTGGGGACGACAGTCCGTCGGTGAAGGTGGCGGTCGGCACCGGCGGTTCTGCTGAGTCAGTCCCGCCGGAGCGGTTGACGAGGATCACTCCAGCACCGCCGACCAGCGCGACCACGACGGCGATCGCTCCGGCGAGCAGCCACGGCATCTTGCTCTTGCCCTGCGGCGGGAGAGGCGGACCACCTTGGAAGCCCGGCGGCGGACCGTACGCGGGTTGGCCGTACTGCGGCGGCGGCTGCTGGTACTGCGGCTGCTGATAGGACTGCGGCTGGTCGCGCGGCCCGTCGTACGGCTGCTGGCGCTGGCCGTCGTACGGTGGCTGGCTCGGTACGCCGTACGCCTGCGTCGGCTCGTTGTCGGGGTTCCAGCCGGGAGGTCGTCCGGGCAGGGGCGGCTGGGACGTGGGGTCGCTCACGAAATCCCTCACTCGATCGTGCTGGGCGAATTGGCCGGACCCCGATTCCGACCGGCCGAGAGTACAGGAGTGAAGCGACTTTCGGCCTGCGACTTTCGTGAATTGCAGGAACTGGCAACAGTCAGCCGTAGCCGAGCTCGTGCAGGCGGGCGTCGTCGATGCCGAAGTGGTGCGCGATCTCGTGCACCACGGTGATGTTCACCTCGTCGACGACGTCGTCGACGGTGTCGCAGATCGCCAGGGTCGGGTTGCGGTAGATCGTGATCCGGTCCGGCAGCACGCCGCCGTAGTAGTGCCCGCGTTCGGTCAGCGGGATGCCCTCGTAGATCCCGAGCAGCTGCGGATCGCTCGCCGGCGGTTCGTCCTCGACGAAGATCGCCACGTTGTCGATCAGCGCCGCCAGCTCCGGCGGCACCTCGTCCAGCGCCTCGGACACCAGCACCTCGAAGTCCGCCCGGCTCATCTCGATCACGCAGCCAGCCTAGTAACTGGTTGCTCAGAGCCAACCCTGCCGCGACGCCTGCACGCCGAGCTGGAACCTGGTCTGCGCACCGAGCGCCTCCTGCAGGCGGCCGATCCGCCGGGCGATGGTGCGTTCACTCACCCCGAACTCCCGCGCGATCGACTCGTCCGTCAGCCCGGCACTCAGGTACGTCAGCAGCCGTTTCGCCTCCAGACTCGGCCCGGCCGTCACGTCGTTCAGCTCGGTGCCACCAGTGATCGGTACGGCGATCCGCCAGAGCGCCTCGAAGATCCGCGCCATCCCGGCGAGCAGCGGGGAGTCATGGACGACGACGGCCGCGAATTCCGGCCCACGCCGTACCTCGGACCGCGCACCCACCAACGCCCACCGATTGTCGACAATCGTGATGTTGAGCGGTACGTGCGGAAAGACCCGGGCCGTCTCACCGGCGTCGATACAGGCCTGCACCATGTGCAGCGCGTTCGCGTCCTGGAGGACGTGGGCTCCGTAGATCACGTCGTACCGGACGCCGCGCTCGAGCGCGTCGAACATCCCGTCGACGATCCGCAGCTCCCGGGCCGCGAGGTTGCCCATCGTCATCGCGCGGACCTGCTCCTGGGCGTCGGTCTGGACCGAGTTGAGTACGGCCTGTGAGGCGACGTACGTGGGCAGAACCTCCAGGTAGTCCTGCTTGCCGGCGGCCGCCTTCCAGAGTTCGTTCAGCATCTCCGCGCTGTCGCGGGCCAGCGAGGCTTGCTGGGTGTGGCGCTCCGCCAGCGCCTCCATCGCCAGCCGTGGCGGGCGGACCGCCAGAGCGTCATCGGTGCGCTCGACCAGACCGAGGCCGGTCAGCTCCGCGAGGCTCGCGTCCACCTGGTCGTGCTGCGCGGCCAGGTCGGCCGTGGTCGCGTCGGGGTGCTGCAGCAGGTCGAGGAGCAGTGCCTCGGCTGCCTTGGAAAGACCCAGTGCCCGGAGCGGTTCCATGCCTTTGTGTACCACCGGCGGCGGGGACGGCGACAGGTTCGTGACATGCCGGTTTCTGACAGCTCGAGCCCTCGTAGCGGGCGCTACCGGCTGCTGATACTGAGGCCGAATCCCCCGTCCCCAAGGAGTTCGTGATGAGAATGCGTCTGGCCTGGCCGGCTGTCGCCGCCGTCGCCCTGGTCGCCGGTCTCGCCGCCCCACCCGCGGCCACCGCCGCTCCGGTGGCTGCGAGTGCTTCCGCCGTACCTGAGCAACTGTCACCCGAGATCCAGCAGATCGTCGACAATCTACCGGCCATGCGTGAGCGCGCGGCCGAGGTCAAGGCGTCGCTCGGGCTGCCGGACAACCCGGTGCAGGACGCCGTCCTCGAGGCCATCGACCCCACGCAGTACGAGTGCTCGTCAGCCACTCCGCCAGTGGCCGCCGCGGTCATGCCGGACGTGACGAACTGGACCTTCGAGCAGCGCCTGGCCGTCATCCACGTGCTGCTGTTCCAGATGGCCCTCGTTGACGCGGCGTACCTGCCGCAGCCCGGTCCGTACACGTACGGCGCCCGCGGCGACTTCACGAATGTGGTCAATCGCACGATCCGCGACCTGCGGGAGTTCTGGGACATCCCGTCGGCCGACATCGAACTCGTGCCCGCCCACGGCCGGTCGATGCTCGACCCGGAGGTCAACTACCGCGTCTTCACCGCCCTCTACGGCTTCGACCCGGTCGCGTCGCGGGTGTCCGCTGACCTGGTCGCGCGTGAGCTGAACAGCCCTGCCCTCGGGTACGGCGACCTGCCGATCTTCACCTTCAACGCGTACGCGGCCTCCGGCGGCGACGTCATCCCCGGGTACGGCGTCTCGCCCAAGCGGATCGCTTTCGGCGACGGCGTACTGGAGGGCTTCGCCCGGGTCGGACTCGGCGACGTGGCACCACAGGCGATCCTGGCGCATGAATTCGGTCACCACGTGCAGTACGCCGACGGCCTGATGCGCACCGACCTGCCGGCCCCCGAGGCGTCCCGGTGGGCTGAGCTGATGGCCGACGCGTACAGCTCCTACTTCCTCACCCACGCCCGCGGCGCGGCGATGCAGTGGAAGCGGGTCGCCCTGTTCGGCGAGATGTTCTACCAACTGGGCGACTGCGGCTTCACCGGCGACGGCCACCACGGCACACCGAACCAGCGGATGCGGTCCGCTCTGTGGGCATACGGCCTCGCGGACAGCGCCCGACCACAGGGCCAGATCTTGCCGGCACTCGGCTTCTTCGACCTCTTCGCCGCGCACTACCCCCAGCTGATCGCCCCCGACGCCACCAGCTGATTCAGGGCGGGCCGACCTCCTCCCTCGGCCCAGGGCGCCGTACGGACCCCCGCCGTACGGCGCCCTCCTGATTGGGCTCTTGGTTGGGCTCTTGGTTGGGCTCGCGGCGGGCTTCTGGGGGTGCCCAAGAACTCGTTTTGGAGCCAGCGCCCAACTCCTCTATGCTTACGGCTGTCCCTGGAGCTTCGGCTCCCGCGGGTCCGAGTCCCCATCGTCTAGTGGCCTAGGACGCTGCCCTTTCAAGGCGGTAACGCGGGTTCGAATCCCGTTGGGGATACGGTCGAAAGACCGGTGTCAGAACCACCTCGGAGATGCTGTAGGATCGTCGAGAAATCTGGCCCAGTGGCGCAGTTGGTTAGCGTGCCGCCCTGTCACGGCGGAGGTCGCGGGTTCGAGTCCCGTCTGGGTCGCCAGGAGAAGGCGGCGGTGTCAAACACCGCCGCCCTATTTTCTCCTCCGGTCAGGTAGCTCAGCTGGTAGAGCGTCCGCCTGAAAAGCGGAAGGTCGGCGGTTCGAGACCGCCCCTGACCACCCTTCTCAACTGCGGTTTCTCAGTCGGAGAACCGCCGACCTCCCGCAAATGACCGCAACGTGTATCCGGTGATGTGCTCGCGAGCTGGTCGAGCGCCTTCCGCTGGTTCTCAAGGGACGCGTGCGCGTAGACCGCCATCGTCACTTGGACGTCCGCGTGCCCGACGATCGCCTGGACGATGTGCGGCGGCACCTTCAGCCGTAGGGGCAAGGTCACACAGCTATCCCGCAGATCGTGGAAGCGCATCTTCCCGAGCCCGGCCGCGTCTGCGGCGGCACCCGCAACGGCCAGCCGGGGGGAGGCTACGAGGCGCGGCCTCGGCCTTGTAGGGGGTAAGCGAACGCCCGTACGACCAACAGCGGCACGAGTGCGAGAAGGGCCGGGATTGCGTAGGCAAGACGGAAGTGGCCGCTCGAGCCGAGAATGCCGCTTGCAACCGATCCGCCTACGAGGCCGGCGTAATTGAAGAGATTCAGGCGGGCGAGGACCGCCTCGGTGGAGTCTGGTTGTAATCGCCCTGCAGAGGCCAGGCACAACGGAGCAAGCACCGCGACGCCCAGGCCGGTGAGACCTGCCGCCGGAATCGCGAAGGGCCAACTCGGGACAGCCGCCAAAGCAATCAGGGCGCCTGCAGTAAGTAGTGCGGCTAGGCGGACGACTGCGATGGGTCCAGCTCTGCGGATCAGGTGGTCGGCGCCGATGCGTCCGGTGACGGTGCCGGTCTGGTAGGCCGCGTAGGCCAGTGGTGCGGTGGCCAGGGACGCCGCGAGGGTCTGGTGGAGATAGACGGTGGACCACGCCGAAACGGTCGAGTCGATGACGAACACGATCAGCAGGACCAGGCCGAGTGGCAGGAGCCTGGTCCACGCACCCCGCCGGAGCGGTCCTGCCTCGGCGTCAGCCGCGCCGGCTGTGGGCGGGCCGGCCACGGCATGGGAGCGGATGGTCGCGGCGAGGACGAGCACAAGGCCGGCCTGGAGTGTCAGCACGTGCGCGGTGGGCCAGCCGAGTCGCACCAGGCCGGATGTCAGAAGGGCAGCGGCAATGCCTCCAACGCTCCAGAACGCGTAGAACGATACGAAGACGCTGCCGCCGTATGCCCGTTCGATGGCCGCGGCTCTGGTGTTCACAGAGACATCGATTCCGCCGATCACGACCCCGAACAGCAGGTAGGCACAGACGGCGGTCATCGGATCGGGTGCCCATCCAATGATCAGCATGGCGACGGCGCCGAGCAGGAGGGCGCAGCGCATGGTGGCGATGACGCCGAGCGCGCGCACCGCAGCCAGTCCGGCGAAGCTCCCCGCGCCTGCGGCGAGTGCGACGCCGAACATCACCGCGGTGGTCACGGTCGAGGACAGCCCGAGGTGTTGCTGGACGCTGGGCACCGTCGTGTATACGGCTGCGATTGCGGCGCCCTGGGCGGCGAACACGCCGGCCGTGACGCGTCTGGCCGCGGCGAGGGGGCCATTCGTTCCGACGAGGGTCGGAGCTTGCGACGACAATTCCATGGCACGCCTTTGCTGTCGTGCGCTCGTCTGGGATCGACAAGGCGCGTCACCGATGGGGGGACTGGCCGTAACCGTAGGTACGTGTACGGCGCGCGGGGCAGGACAGCGGGGGCCTTCCTGCGGACTCCGGCGGCCAACGAGGCAACCGGCAGGGTCCCCTCGACTACGATTGGGCTGTTCACGCCGTGTTCAGGTCGGATGGAAGACCTGGTGGAGAGACCCGCGATGACCGAAGCTCCCGGCCTGGTTGCGCCTGCAACCAACCGCAGTACCTCGGCGACGATCCCGCCGAATATTCTGCGCTCGCTGGTGGTGGTCACCGCCGAGCGTGGGGTCGACCTGCGACCGGCGCTGGCGGAGGTGCGCCTGGACGAGGACGTGATGCGCTCCGCCGCGCTGCGGGTGTCGTACCGGCAGGGCAGCGCGGTGATCCGCAGCGCGCTGGAGCTGACCGGCGACGAGCGGCTGGGCCTGCGGTCAGGTGCCGCCCAGCACCTGACCGCGTGGGGACTGCTCGGGTTCGCACTGATGGCGTGTGACACCCTGCGGCACGCCATCGAGATCGGTGTGAAGTATCAGAGCCTGTCGGGTGCAATGGTGATGTGGTCGGCGGGGGAAGTCGAGGACGGCTTCGCGCTGCGTGTGGACCTGCCGGACCCGTCGCTGGACCCAGGGGTCGCTGTCTTCCTGATCGACGAGGCGTTTGCCAGCGTCGTCACGTTGACGCGGCTGAGTGTCGGCCCCGCCTTCGCGCCGGCTCGCGTCGAGTTCACCTATCGCGCCCCGCGCGACGTCGGCGTGTTCACGGAGCTGTTCAGTTGTCCGGTGAGTTTTGGGGCACCCCGGAATCGGCTGACCTTCTCCCCGTTGTGGTCCCGTACTGCGATGCCGGGTCGCGATCCGGTCGTCTACGCCTCGACCCTGGAGCTGCTGGAGGCGCAACTGGCGCCGCGCCGCGAGCGGCAGGAACTGCTCGAGGTGCTGGAGGTGTCGATCGCGCAGAGCCTCCCCGCCGTGCCGTCGTTCGCTGAACAGGCTCGGCGGCACGCCGCCAGCGAGCGCACGCTGCGGCGGCGTCTGGCCGACTGCGGAACGACGTACGAGGCGGTCGTCGATGGGGTGCGGCACGAACGCGTCGAGCAGTTGCTACGTCGCCCGGAGCTGACATTGCGTGACATCGCGCACCAGTCCGGGTTCGCCGATGAGCGCGCCCTGCGGCGCGCCGTGCGACGCTGGCACGGCCTGGCCCCGGCGGAACTACGCCGGCGGTTTCACACCGCGACGGCGACCGAAGACCCGGCTCAAATCGTCGGACTCTCAGGCCGGCGGTCGAGTATGGACCCAGACGGTCTTCACTCTGGACCACTGCTCGAACGCGGTGGTGGATTTCTCGGCGCCACCGAAGCCTGACTGTTTCCAGCCCCCGAACGGGGTGGTGATTTCACCCTCGCTGTACCCGTTGACGGAGACGACGCCGGCCTGGACGCCGGACGCCATGCGCCACGCGGTGTCGAGGTCACGGGTCCATACCGAGGCAGCCAGTCCATAGTCGGTCGCGTTGGCCAGATTGACCGCTTCGGCCTCGCTGGTGAATGTCTGGACCGTGACGACAGGGCCGAACAACTCCTTGATGAGCACGTCGCTCCCGGCCGGTGCATCGGTGATGACGGTGGGCGGATAGAACGCGCCGCCTGAAGGCAGGCCGTCAGGAACGCCTGCGGTGTGGATCCGCGCGCCAGCGGCACGTGCGGCCTCCACGGCGGCGGTGACCCGGTCTCGGGCGGCGGGGTTGATCAGCGGGCCGATCCGGGTCGCCGGGTGCGACGGATCGCCGATCGGCAGGCGCTTCGCGGCGGCGACGAACCGGGCGACGAGCGCCTCGGCGATGTCGTCGTGGACCAGCACACGCGAGCCTGCGGTGCAGTTCTGCCCCATGGTCAGAAACGCGGCCTCGACCATGTGGTCGATCAGGTCGCCGCCGAAGGTCAGCGCGTCGGCCATCAGGATCTGGGGGCTCTTGCCGCCCATCTCCAGCGAGATTCGCTTGAAGTTGGTCTCGGCCGCGTCGGCGAGGATGCGGCGCCCGACCGCGGTGGAGCCGGTGAACGACAGGGCGCCGACGAGCGGATCGCGCGCCAAGGCGGTGCCGGCGACCGGCCCATATCCGGGCAGCACGGTGAGGACGCCGTCGGGCAGACCCGCCTCCGCGGCCAGCTGTGCCAGATGCAGTACCGACCGCGGAGTCGCCTCGGCGGGTTTGAGCAACAGGCAGTTGCCCGCCGCGAGTGCCGGTCCGATCTTCCAGGCGGCCATCGCCAACGGGTAGTTCCACGGCAGGATCGCTGCGGTCACCCCGATCGGTTCGCGGCGGATCAGCCCGATGTGGTCGGGGCCGGTCGGGGCGAGGCGGTCGAACATCTTGTCGGTGGCCTCGGCGAACCAGCGGATCGACTCGATCGCTCCCGGGACGTCGCCGGTGCGGCACTCGGTGATCGGCTTGCCGGCGTCCTGGCTGTCCAGGCGGGCCAGCGTCTCGGCGTCGCGTTCCATCAACTCAGCAAGTCGCAGGAGTACCGATGCCCGTTCTCGTGGCGGCCGACGCGCCCAACAGCCGTTGTCGAAGACGTGCTGGGCGCGCTCGGCCGCCTCCGTGACCTGGCGGGCGGTCGTTGCGGGCAGGGTGGCGATCCGTTCACCGGTCGCCGGGTTGGTCACGTGCAGGACCGACTGGTCGGTCGCCTCGGTGGTGGTCATCGGGCTTCCTCCACGAGTTCCCACCGGCCGTTGACACGGCGGGCCAGGCCCTGTTGCTCGAGGGACTGCAGGTAGCGGGCCGCACCGCGCTCACCCCGTCCGCGGAAGAGCGGGAACAACCGGGGCAGCAGGTTCGGTGACAGCATTGCCAGGCGCGCGGTCCACGATTCGCTGGGCCGCGCGTACACCTCCAGGCGTGGCTTGTCCAGCAGGCGCACGACCGCCTTCACGACATCGGACGGCTGCTGGGGCCGATCCATGAACTGGCTGGTGTTGCCGCCCTCCACGGCCTCCTGACGCAGCATCCGGGTATCGGTGGCGGAGGGAAGCACGGATCCCACCAGGATGCCCTTGTCCCGCAGATCGAGCCCGATGGAGAGCATCGCCCCACGCAGTCCGAACTTCGAGGCCGTGTAGATCGGGGTCTCGCCCAGGGGGAAGATGCCACCGAGCGAGACGGTAGTGACGACACGAGGGTCGGCGGCGGCCCGTAGCAGCGGAATCGCCAAGCGGGTGATGATCAGCGGGGACAGCAGGTTGACGTCGAGCTCTTGCTCGATGCTCTCGACGCTGCGCACGTCGAAGCGCTCCGTGCTGGTCATGCCGATGTTGTTGATCAGCATGTCCAGCCGACCGTGCTCATGGAACACCATGCTGAGCAGGTCCTGGACGGCGGTGCGGTCGAGGAGGTCGCATTCGATACCCGAATGGCCGACACCGGGAAGGCTGCGCGCGACGTGCTCGGCGCGGCCTTTGTCGATGTCGGCGACCAGGCACCGGGCGCCTTCTTCGGCGAACCGTCGGCACAGGGCGCTGCCGATACCGCCCGCCCCGCCCGTGACGAGGATGACCTTTCCGTTGAAGTCATAGCTCATGACGTCACCGCCACCGGGTGCGTCGTGGTCTTCGCCGGCGGGTTGCCGTGCGTGCGCCAACCCATCCGGCGTGCCACCTTCGCCAGGTAGGTCCCGAGGGCTCTGCTGTCGACGTAGCCGGTGTGCCGGGGCGAGTCGACGAGCGTCAGGCCGCCGGTCAGGTCGGGACGGTCGTTGTGGATCATGTCGGCGAAGCGCCTGGCGTTCGGCGAGTCTCGGTGCTCGTCGTGGATGTAGGAGGCGATCATCTGCGCCTGGGTGTCGAAAAAGTGGTAGGCGCCGGAGTTCGTCTCCACGAACCCGACGCCGAACAGGCCCCGGTGCTCGCGGGAGAATGCCGACAGGTAGAGGTCGGGGTGCTGTTCGCTGCCGAAGTACCGCTGCGCGACGGGGACCCTGTGCAGGTATCCGGTCGCCAGCAGGATCAGGTCGAATTCGTCGCTCGTGCCGTCGGTGAAGTACACCGTGGTGTTCTCGGTGTGCGCGATGCCGGGCTTGGCCGTGATGTCGCCGTGCTGGAGATGGTGGATCAGCATCGAGTTGACCGCGGGGTGGGTTTCGAACAGCTTGTGGTCGGGCTTCTGCAGACCGAGTCGGCGCGGATCGCCGTTCATGAGGCGCAGCAGGGCGCCGAACAGCCGTTGCTCCAGCCACATCGGCAGCTTGGGCCCGGTCTCGGCGATCGTGTCGACCGGCCGGCCGAACACGTGCTTGGGAATGAACCAGTAGCCCCGCCGCATGCTGATCACCGCGTGGGCGGCGCTGCGGGCGGCGTCGCAGGCGATGTCGAGGCCGGAGTTCCCGGCCCCGACGACCAGGACCCGCTTGCCGCGCAGCTCGTCCGGGATGCGGTAGGTCAGAGTGTGGCGGACCTCGCCGGCGAAGCTACCGGGGAGCTCCGGGATGTTGGGGTGCCACTGCGAGCCGGTACAGACCACGACCTCTCCGTGCACGGTCTGACCGCCGTCGGCGGTGGTCACCGTCCAACTGCCGTCCGCGTTCTTGTCGATGCCGCCCACCGCCGTGCCGAACTGGATCCGGTCGGTGAGCCCGTACCGGTCCGCGAACGACGTCAGGTAGTTCAGAATCTGCCGGTGCGGCGGGTAGTCGGCGAAGTGGTCGGGCATCGGCCACCCACCGAACCCCGACAGGGTCTTGCTGGAGATGAAGTGCGCCGTCTCGTACATCGGGCCTCCGGGATTGTCGATGTCCCAGATTCCGCCAGGCCCGGTATGCCGTTCGTAGTGCGTGTACGGCAGGTTGCGCTCGGCGAGCGCCCGGGCCACGGCCAGGCCCGCGGGTCCGGCGCCGATCACGCAGGTGTCGTACTGATGAGCTTCCACGAGCCCACCTCCTTCTGTCGCGCCCCGTCCAGTGACCGGAAACCTACGTAAACGACGGCCGAACCGAACTGGCTCGCGCGGCCACAACGAGGACCTCAGCGGCCAACCTGATGCCGGTTCCACGGCTGAGGGCACGGGCATCGAGCGATCCGGCGGGCTAGCCCCCAAAGGCGCCGTACTTGCTAGCGTTCGAGCTCCACCAAGGCCAGCGTGATGTTGTCCGGGCCACCGCCGGCGATCGCCGCCCTCCACAACTCGAATGCTGCCTTGCCGCCCCGGTGATCGCTCAGCAGCCGGCTGATCGTCCTGTCGTCGACAACGTCGCTCAGCCCGTCGGAGCAGACCAGGTATCGTTCGGCGTCGTTCAGCGGGCGGATGCTGACATGCGTGTCGATTCCCTTGTACGACGGATATCCGCCGAGCGTCTGCGTGACGATCGTCGTGTGTGTCTGTCCGGGCTGCAACGGGGGACTGTCGTCGATGCTCAGGCGCGACAGCTCCAACCCGTTCCAGGCGTACACGCGGCTGTCGCCCACGTTGAAGACAAACACCGAGTCACCGGTCAGAACGACACCAGCGACGGTCGTTCCCATGGTGATGCGGCGCGGATCGCGGTCGGCCGCCTCATAGACCCGCTTGTTGCAGTCGTCGATCGCCGAGCGCAGGGACCGCTCGTCAGCCAGGCGCGGCCCAACCCGGGCCAGTTGCTGGACCACCAACGTGCTGGCCAGCGCCCCGGCCGGATGAGCGCCGAGCCCGTCCGCGACGGCGACCACCAGCGGCGACCCGATCGGGAACATGAGCGTCTCCGGGACGAGGGTCGCGGACGCGCAGATAGTCCACGGGCCGACGACGAGACTGTCCTCGTTGTGATCACGGAGCAACCCGTCGTGGCCGAGCGCGGAGATGGCGGCAAACCTCACCGATGCTCCAGATACGGTCGATCCGATCCTGCCTCGACCCTACCGCGACGGCGCTGCCCGGCCGGTGCGAAATTCGTCGCGGATCCGACCGCTCCACTCAACACACCGGAGCGCTGCAGCGTTGGTGTAACAACACCGACCATCGTCGGCCTCACGCGATTGACATCAGCCAAACTCTGCCGATTGGTCGGCGGGCCGCCTCGCCACGGTCCGCCGATCTGGCGCGCAGATGCATACCGCGGGCCAGTCGTTGGGCCTTCAGTCGTCGTTCGGGCGAAGCCGGTCGGCGACCAGGTAACCGCCGTCGACCGGTAGGGCGGCTCCGGTGACGAAGTCGGCGGCCGGCGAGGCGAGGAACACGACCGGGCCGACGAGGTCGTCGAGCTCGCCCCAGCGGCCGGCGGGCGTCTTGCGGCGGATCTGTTCGCCGAGCCGGCTGCCTCGCAGCCCGCGGGTCAGGTCGGTTTCGAACCAGCCGGGCAGGATCGCGTTGACCTGGATGTGTTGTGGCGCCAGTTCGACGGCGAGCGCTCGCGTCAGGCCGAGCAGACCAGTCGTGGCGGCCGCGTAGTCAGCGAAGTCGGGCGGACCGAAGTACGAGTACATCGAGCCGACGTTGATGATCTTGCCACCGCCGGCCGCCTGCATGTGCCGAGCAGCATGCTTGGCGCAGAGAAACGCACCGGTGAGATGACTGTCGATGACGGCTCGCCATGCCGACAGCGACAGATCGGTGAGTGCGCCGCCGCGGAACGTGCCCGCGTTGTTGACCAGAACAGTCAGCCCACCGAGAACGGAGGCCACCTGGTCGACGGCATCCGCGACCTCGTCCTCATCGGAAACGTCGACATCGAGGACCAAGGCATCCGATCCGAGTTCGTTGCGTGCGCGGGCGTTCTTGGCCGAGTCGCGTCCGGTGACCGCCACGCTGGCGCCGGCGCGCCGGAGCCCCCGGGCCACGGCCAAACCGATGCCACCGTTGCCGCCCGTCACCAGCGCGACCCGGCCGTGCAGCCGGAACGAGTCCGCCATGTCTTCGAGCCTCGTAACACAAGCTTCACACCCTCGATAGGTCTCAGCACGGCCGATCGGCACGATCCACGGCCAGACCGGTGTGCCGCGGAGTGGATGGACCTGCTGGCCGATTGCGCGCGCCTGCATGCTGTTGCGACGCCCAAGGGCAAACCGGTCGAAGCGCGGAGGAATGGGTGTAGCAGTCGGTGCAGCAACAGGCTGCGACAGCGACGCCTTCCGGCAGTCGTCTAGCACTCGTCGGTGCGGTCGGCAACAAACCGTCAGCGGACCCATCAGCGACCTGAAAAGCGGAAGGTCGGCGGTTCGAGACCGCCCCTGACCACCAGAACCCTCTCCACCACCGGGGAGGGATTTTTTCTTTCCCCACGCGTTGCGCTTGTCGCGACTGACTACGCACGTCGGCCGCCTGCCTCAGGTGAGCCTGATCACGCGTACTGCCCATCGCCGTCAAGCCGCCCAACTCAGCCAATCACGAACCAGGGCTGGGTTACTGAGCGACTGAGCGCTGATTTGTGCCTCGCGACGCTAGCGACGGCCCAGCACGGTGTCGGTCAGCAAGGCGTTGAACTTCGCCGGCTCCTCGAACGGCATCATGTGAGCCGACTGCTCAAACCAGTGCAGTTGCTTGAAGGGTGCCTCAATCGCGTCGAAGTACTCGACCGCGAGCTGGGCGGGGGTGTTCTGGTCGTGGCGCCCGATGACGAAATGGACCGGGATGTCGTAGGTCCGCGCGGCGCGAGCTAGGTCGGCCTCGAGGAGGTCCGGCATCAGGTGGCCGAACGAGAACTCCTGCGCGATCGCCGAGCGCTCGCCGAAGTACTGCTCACGAAGCTCCGGCGCCACGCGCTCGAACAGCGCGGCGGTGTCGCCGCGGGCCACGCCGCCGAACCTGTCGAGCCAGGCCCGTTGAACGACCACATCGGCGAACGTCAATCCGCCGTCCCCGGTGTATCGGTCCTCGATCGCCCGCAGGGCGCTGATCGCCTCACTGTTCTGTAGTTCGATCGCCCTCCGCAGGGTGAACGCGTACGACGCCTGCTCGTTGCGCATCCCGGCGACAAGCTGACCCACGCCGACGAACGCGTGCAACCTCGCCGGCCGCTCGCTGGCGAGCATCGCGCCGACCAGGCTGCCCCACGAGTGCCCGAGGAGGTACACCTTCTCCTGGGCGAAGCGTTCGGCGAGCCAATCGATCAACTCGAGTGCGTCGGCGATGAACTGGCGCAGCGTCATCGACTCGGCCGGAATATCGGGGTCATAGGACCGGCCGGCACCGCGCTGATCCCAATGCACCACAAGGAAGTGTTGCTCCAATTCCGCGTTGTACGCCGTGAACAGCGGCATCTCAGCGAAACCCGGACCGCCGTGCAGGATGAGCAGCAACGGATTGCCGAGGTCGGCGCCTCGTACCACGAC
Organism: Kribbella sp. CCNWLW201; assembly: GCF_037203805.1. Taxonomy (NCBI): domain Bacteria; kingdom Bacillati; phylum Actinomycetota; class Actinomycetes; order Propionibacteriales; family Kribbellaceae; genus Kribbella; species Kribbella sp. CCNWLW201. The sequence continues at coordinate 268,862 of NZ_JBBCBQ010000001.1, forward strand.
CTCTTGTGCAAGTCCGCCGAGCAGCACTCGCTGCCGGAGTTCCACGCGTTCGTTCACGGCGCGCCACACTACCCGCCGCACTCATCCAGGTGCGGTGGGATCGCGACACCGACGACGACACAGACCCAACAGCTGGTCGGCTACCACCACCTATATCGGCGGGATTCTGCGTGAGGGGCAAGATCACATCTAAAGGGGCTCTTCGAGACCGTGTAAGTGCTGGGTTTCGTTCAGGGAGATGACCTGGTGGCTGAAGTGGGTGTTGTTGCGGCGGAGGGTGGTGATGCTGCCTGAGGTCAGGGGGAAGAAGACTCGGTCTGTCGAGGTCATCGGCATGCCGATCCAGGCGGCGATCAGGTAGCTCGATGCGGAGCCGTGAGAGACCACGATCTGGTTCTCGACTGGTCGGCGGAGGATGTCGTCGAGGGCTGGGTACAGGCGTTCGACCAAGGCCAATCGTGTCTCCGCACCGGCTGGTCCGTCGTGGTGGCCGAGACGATCGCCGTACTCCGGGAGTGGGATGCGGCGCTCGGCGAGCCACGCTTGGGGGCGCCCGTCGGCCTCACCGTTAGACCTCTCGCGAAGCCGGGCATCAGTTTGGACCTCTACGGAGAACCTCCGAGCAATTCGCTCTGCCGCTTGGCTGGCTCGACGCAGATCAGAGGAGTAGACCTCGACTGGCTGGAGTCCGATCCTGCTCGAAAGGACCTCGGCGATGAGTTCGGCCTGCAGGTATCCACGGGCTGACAGATCCGAGTCGTGCCAGCCTCCAACGACGCCGTCGACGTGATGCTGTGCCTCGGGATGCGTGACGAGGTAGATGTGTCTCATTACCCTCCTTTGGCGGTCTCTTCAGGTTGGGTTGGAGTGTTCCGGTGAGACAATTGATGGGGGCCCCTGAGCGAGCATAGTTGGCAGCTCCTCGACGGTGAGCTCGACGAGTTCATTGCAATTTGGCTGTGCGCACTCGCAGTCGTATAGGCGAACCGCGCGGCGTACCAGCCTTTCGGTTGCCTGTTTGGCGAGTTGGCGATTGCTGATACGAATCAAGGACTGACGCTCGTCGGTGGTGCGTGCTGCGAGGGAAGATCCCAGGATTGCGCTGAAGCTCTGCTCGATGGCCGTGATTGTTTGCTCGACGGTCTGACCGTCGACCACGACGACGTTTGCGGCGGTTCCCTCGAGCTGGCTTCGCACCAGCTCCCATCCCCAGACATAGTCTTTGTGCACACCATCTGGATGCCTGCGTTGGAGTCTTGCGAGCTGTTCCTCCTTGGAGGGCATGAGCCACACTGCGTTCTCGGCAACCCCGGCCATCTTGGGAGTGACCTGTGCGCCTTCGACAACGACCGCCGTACCCAAGGACAGCGACTGGATATCTTCCATGATCATTGGCCTGCGATCAAAGTCGCCTGGACCGGTGCCCATGACATGAAGTCCGGCCTCGGCTGCGCGCTTCTCATGGGCGAATGCATAAGCGTCTACGCTGTACCAGAGAAATCCATGTTTTCGCGCGAGTAGGCGGCTCACCGTGGTCTTGCCCGCCGCCGCCGGACCACCCACCCAGAGGATACTCGCGCGCTCCGGTTCTTTACTCATATGACAAGAGTCTATCGAGGCCCGGGAAATTGGTTCTGTTCCCCGGAGACAATGTCAGGTGCCATCGGCAACCTTTTCGGGCAGGGCGAGGTCGCGGCGGCGGGTCAGGAGGACGGCGGTGGTCAGGAGCCAGAGCCAGACGGCGATGTAGGGCACGAGCCACGCCACCTCGATCGTCCAGACGAACTGTGCCAACGCGAGGGCGATTCCGCTGATGGCGCCCCAGCGGCCCAGCCAGCGCGGCATGACACCGGTCGACACGATGATCCAGCCGCAGGCGAAGGCGAAGCCGCCCAGCGGCAGCAAGATATTGGTGAGGCCGAGGTGGGTGACGTCGTACGCGTAAGCCAGCTGGCCCTGATCGAGGTCGGCGGACCGGTGGGCGGCCGCTTCCTCGCTGGAGTCGAGGATGACGAACACAGCGACCAGGACGCTGGACAGCACGGCCATCGTCGACCGCACCGGGACATCTCCGTCGACGCGGCGAAGGAGAAGGGCCAGGCCCACCATGAACCAGAGCAGAACAAACATCCCGATGTCGCTGACGACCTCCACCTGCCGTACCCAGGTCGTGTCCAGGCCACGGACGTACTCGGCGGCCTGAGCGGCGGTGGCGTTGATCGGCGGCTCTCCCGGCGAGCCGGCGATCAACCCGGCGAACAGCAGCACAGCGCCGACCAGCCCGGTCAGGCCGATTATCCGAGCGATCGGGGTGCCGCGCACCACCAGTTCGTCACGATCCGTCATGCCCTCAGCATGCGCCTGACCCGGCTTCTTGCCCACTGGCCACGTGCCATCCGGCTACGGCGACCCTGTCGGCTTGCGGGCCAGGAGGTAACCGTTTGGGGTCTTCTCCGTGTCCTCACGCTCGCGTACTGCGGTCATCGACAGCTCGAAGCCTGCTGAGCGGAGCAGTTCGGCGACCTCGTCGGGTTGTTGTCGGTACCAGTGGAGGGAGACAGGCGTGCCGAACAACTCGGTGTACTCGCTCCGCTCGTCGCCGATCTGGAAGGTCAGCATCAACTGGCCGCCTGGCGCGAGCACCCGGTGAAACTCGGCGAAGACCTGCGGCCTCTGATCCCACGGGATGTGGATGATCGAGTAGTAGGCAAGTAGTCCGCCGAGTGAAGCGTCCGGCAGGTCCAACGCCAGCATGGATCCCTCCTCGAACCGCAGCTGCGGGTAGGTCCGACGGGCCAACGCCAGCATCCCGGGCGATAGGTCGATGCCGAACGCGTCCAGCCCCAAGCCGGACAGCAGGATCGTCACCCGGCCCGGCCCACACCCGACATCGGCGACGAGGCCGTTGCCGCCGGCTCGTACCTGCTCCGCGAAAGCGGCGAACAGCGCCCGGTCAAAGGGTCTGTCGTCGAGACCTGAGGCGACCACGTCGGCGTGCTCCGCGGCCAGGGCGTCGTACGAGTCCCGCGTGGCGGTGACAAAAGCTGCATCCATCATGGTCATGGAGACTAGACAGCACCGCCGACAGATCTTGTCGGACTATCCCACGCCGTCTCCCTGCGTACGGCGCAGGCGCCGGACAACGCGGCTGCCGGTAGAAGGATCTGTGTGCAGGCGGCGGGGCAGGCCGTTTGCCGGAAGCAGGACCGCATGGTGGAGTGTGGTCAGCTCACTGGGAGGGTGACGTTGTAGGTGATCAGGCTGACTGCGATGTAGTGAGCGATGAACGCGGCCACGGTGCAGGCGTGGAACATCTCGTGGAACCCGAACCAGCGCGGTGACGGGTTCGGCTTCTTCAGTGCGTAGACGACCGCACCGGCCGAATACATCAGTCCTCCGGCCGCGAGCAGGATGACGACCGCAGCGCCACCGAGGCGGTAGAAGTCCGGCATCCAGAAGACCGCGGCCCAGCCCAGCGCAAGGTAGATCGGGGTGTAGAGCCAGCGCGGCGCCGTCAGCCAGAACACCCGGAACAACACCCCGAGGAGGGCTCCTCCCCAGACAGCGACGAGGAGGGCCACGCGGTCGGCACCGGTGAGCAGCAAGACACCGAAGGGGGTGTAGGTGCCGGCGATCATCACGAAGATGTTCGAGTGGTCCATACGCCGCAGCACCGCCGCGGGGGCTGGTCTCCAGTGGCCACGGTGATACAGCGCGGAGACACCGAACAGCAGCGACGACGCGATCGTGAAGACCACTGCTGCGATCCGTGGGGTAGCCGATGGGGCCGCCACGATCAGCACCACCCCGGCAGCGACCGCCACGGGGAAGGTCCCCGCGTGCAGCCAGCCGCGCAGGAGAGGTTTCAGTGGGGCGACGGCATCGCTGAGAGCGTCGGTGAGGTTGTGAAGTTGGTTGTCAGGCATGACGGACTTCTCCTTCCGGCCTTCCGAGCAGACGCCTGGCCATCTCAACGTCAAGGACGCGGTACGACGCACTCGCCTGATCAGCCAACTCTCGAGGGTCGGCGAAGCGAGCGCGGGAGGCCGAACGTTTCACAGCTCCCAGGTTCACCGCGCCACTCCCTTCCCCTCCAGCGTCGCCGGATCCTCGACAGCCGGGCAGGGGCCGACGTCCCGCAAAGGACCAGCGATGGTCCCGGATCTTTCTAGGCAGTGGCGACTGATCCGCGAAGTGTCCGGCCGACGTCGTGCAGGTGGCGTAGGCCTTGGGCGTAGGAGTCGATGATGCCGGTCGACAGATAGGGAACGCCGATCCGCTGGCAGTAGGCACGGACTGCGCCTTGGGCGTGGCGCAAGTTGGCGCGGGGCATGTTCGGGAACAGATGGTGTTCGATCTGGTAGTTGAGTCCGCCCATCATCCAGTCCGTGACCGGGTGCCCGTTGACGTTGCGGGAGGTGCGGACCTGCTTTTCGAGGAAGCCCCAGTGGGTGTCGGCATCAGGCATCTCCATGCCCTTGTGGTTGGGCGCGAAGACGCTGCCCAGATGCAGCCCGAACAGCGCCTGGTGCAGGACGGCGAACACGATCGCCTTCTCCGGCGACATGATCAGCAGCAGCCCACCGACGTACATGGTGAGGTGAGCAGCGATCAGGCCGAGTTCCAGCAACGCTCCGCGGCGCGGCCGGCCGAGCAGGTAGCGGATGCTGGACACCCTCAGGGCGAGGCCTTCCAGCGTCAGCAACGGAAAGAAGATGCGGGCCTGGTGCCGGCTGAGCCAGCTGTGCAGACCGGTGCGGCCTTCGGCCTGGTCAAGGGTCCAGACCAGGACGCCGGCGGCGACGTCAGGATCCTTGTCGGTGTGGTTGGGGTTGGCGTGGTGACGGTTGTGCTTGTCGTTCCACCAGCCATAGCTCATCCCCAGCAGCAGGTTCGCGTGCAATTGCCCGAGCACGTCGTGAAGACGCCGGGAGCGCCCGATCTGCTGGTGGCCGGCATCGTGACCGAAGAACGCAGCCCGGGTGGTGAACAGCGCGGCTGGGATCGCGAGCAGCAGAACGAGCCAGGAGTTGCCCAGCAGGATCATCCCGGCCACAACTGCGGCCAGAGAGAGCAGGTTGACGGCGATGGAGACCAGATAACGGCCGGTACGACGCTCCAGTAGAGCGGCATCCTTGATCTCGCGCAGCAGTGGCGCAAAGTCACTGCCCTTGGGCCTGGGCCGGGTGATGGTGGGTCGGTCGAGCAGGGCACTTGACGGTGCCATAAAGAAGTCCTTCGGTCTTGCTACCCAGAGGAGGAACCACCAGGGCCGTGAGCGGTGCGGCCGATGCCGCAGTTCGGCACATCTGGATCCATCACCCTACGTAGTTCAACGCTGCCGCCCTGGCGGTTATTCCGCCCGCCTGGAATGGGCTGCGGCCCTCCACCATGAACTGGTAGCGGGCCGCAGCTATCAACGCCGTACTGCCGAGCGACAGAGGCTCAGAGTGCCGTCACTCGCTCCGCCTGCTGCCCCTTCGGGCCTTGGGTGAGGTCGAACTCGACACGCTGATTCTCGTCCAGGCTGCGGAAGCCGTCGGTTTGGATCGCGGAGAAGTGTACGAAGACATCCTCACCGCCGCCGTCGAGAGAGATGAAGCCGAAACCCTTGTCGGCGTTGAACCACTTCACAGTTCCCTGTGCCATGTTGTTGCTCCTCGTGAGAGATGTAGGTGCCGGCGGTCGCCGAGCACCCGGCCGGTTGTCGCAGCGGCGGCGGCCCCACCATCTCTGGCAAGAAACAGCAACACGCCCGCGGAACATCCGCGAGCGTGACAGGTAAACCACGTACACAGAACTTCGACCTGTCCGCCACAACCTGTGCGCACCCGGATCTATTCCCAGCACTCGTCATGCAGGTCGAACGAGCGCCTCGGCCTGGTCCTGGCGGCCGGTCCGCCAGGTCCTGGTCATTGCCTCCAGCAACGAGTACGACGCGAATCGCTTGACTCTCGGGTTGCCTGAGACTGGATGATGCTGTCGTGCCGGACAAGCTGGTGACGATAGGGACCTTTTCGATGCTGTCGGGATTGTCGATCCCGACGCTTCGCCATTACGACGACATCGGTCTGCTGCGGCCGGCCGAGGTCGACTCACGGACGGGGTATCGGCGGTACAGCTCCGTCCAGGTCGACACCGCACGACGGATCCGGCTCCTGCGCGAGGCGGAATTGTCCACCGATGACATCGGCAGGATCCTCGACGGTGACGCCTCCGATGCTCGTGCGGTCCTCGCGCGGCAACGGTTGATGCTCCGCGAACGAACCGGGCGGGTCGAGGCGCTGCTGGATCAACTGGCGCAGGACCTGGAAGGGGATCCCCCGCAGATGAAATCGGCCGCTGACTTCGGCCTGGCTGCGGTGAACATCGGGGTGGACTCCGATGCCGCGCTGGAGATCGCCTGCACGTTCTGGGGCGAGCTACTCGGAGTCCAGTTGGAGGACTGGGGAAGCGGAAGCCGACAGGTGGTTCTCGGCGAGGGGGACGCCATCAGCTTCCTCAACATCAGGGTGCGCTCGACGGACGAACCGCAGTACGGCCATAGATCCGCGTTCGGGCTTGGCGTCGTCGGACTCGACGACGCCCACCAACGCGCTCTGGCAGCTGGAGCAGGCGAGCATTTCCCACCCACAGACGGCGAGAACATGCCCCGACACTCTCGGTTCGCCGATCCAGTCGGAAACCGAGTCGTCCTGTGGGAGAGCGCGCGGTGACCAGAGGCGTCAGAACTCGTCGTCTGGGATGGGTTCCCCTGTCGTCAGATCGTGTTGTGTCTCGATGGCGAACACGACGCGCCGACGGCCTTCCCAGGAGGAGCATTTGATCAAGTCCCGCGGTTCCAGTTTGGGGTTGGTGGCGAGCTTGAGGTAACCGAAGCGGTCGTCTCGGCGGATGATCCCGTCGCGCACCGCGGACAGGTCTAAGTACTGGACCTTCCAGGACGAGTCGTCTCCCCAGACGCAACCCCAGACGAAGCCGAAGTCGCCGACGGGCCATTCGTCGTCGACGGGTCGCCAGTGCAACGAGCCGGGAGACTTGGTCGTGCCGTCATGCAGGTCCCACCAGTCGGGGACGTAGAAGCCGACCGGGCAGAAGCCGCCAGGGTGCAGCTCCTCCGACGCGATGATCTCCCCGCTCTGTAGATCTAACACCGATGTCGCCATGTAGTGCGGCGAGATGAGTGCATACGTCCGACCGTCTTGGCGGAACGGTTCGAAAGTGCTCAGCATCTCGTAGTTGCGGTCGTAGCCGGCGACGACATCGTCACCGTCCAGCACGTCGACGTGGACGGTCGGCCAAGTGCCTGGCTGCTGTGTGGTGTCGACCCGGGTGGTGTAACGCTCGCGCGGCGTCGGTCGTGAAGGCACCTGATACAGCCCGGTGGTTTCGATCTGTTCAACCCAGTGCCGCTCGTATCGGGCCCCTGCCGCCTTGTGCCGCGCCACCCACTCCTGGCGAAGCTCCTCGGCTTCTGCCGCACTGTGCCGAACGCCGAAAGAACCCACGTGGCCGGATGCTTCAGCACGGACCTCGTAGATCCAACGTCGGGCGCCTGGCTTGTCCATCACCAGCCAGAGTAGACGTCAGGTGCAGATGGCGTCGTCAAGGAAGGTGTCGATGGCGTCGTCGGGGTCGGCGGGGAGGTTGGCGGTCAGGGCGACGGTTGCTTGATGGCGGCCGTCTGGGGTGACGAAGGACCAGGCCTGGTGGGTGAGGGCGTCGCCGTCGTTGCCGTAGACGCGGATTCCACAGCGGGTGTCTCGCCAGGTCAGGCCGAGGCCGTACGCACGGTTCTCGAAACGGGGTGTCTTCATTTCTTCGAGGAGGTACGGCGGGAGCAGTCGGCTGCCGAGGAGTGCGGTCATGAAGGTGTTGAGATCGGCCGTGGTGGAGATCAGCTCGCCGCCCGCACCCAGGAACGACGGGTTCAGCTCGGTGTAGTCGAGAAGGCCTTGTTCTGTTGGCACATAGCCGTGCGGGTGCGGCCCGTGGATGCGCGGCGAGGTCCCTGGCATCTCGGTGCCGTGCAACCGCAGCGGTTTGATCAGCCGGCGCTCGACCTCATCGCCGTACGACTCCCCCGTCACCTTCTCGATGATCTCGCCGAGGATGGCGTAGTTGGTGTTCGAGTACTCGAACACCTTGTCCGGCGGATCGGACTGCGAAGGGTCGCCGACGGCGCGTTGGATCAGCTCGGCCGCGGTCCAGGTTCGCCAGCGGTTGGCCAGGAACTCCTGCGTCGGCGGCAGCGGCAGCGTCTTCTTGTAGTCATACAACCCGCTGGTGTGGTTGAGCAGCATGCGCACGGTGATGTGGCGACCGTTCGGGACCACTCCAGGCAGCCATTTCTCTACTGTGTCGTCCAGCCGCAGCTCGTCTTCGTCGACAAGTTGCAGTACGACGGTCGCAACAAACGTCTTCGTGATGCTGCCGGCCCGGAATCGACCATTGAGCGGGACTGCTCGCGTCGTACCCAATTCGGCGACACCGCTCCGACCGCGCCACACACCACGGTCGTCACGTACCTCCGCGAGCACACCCACCGCACTCGTGGCCGCGACGTTGTCCAACTGTCTCTGCAGACCGGGACGATCCGGCCCGGCAACCGCAGTCGCCGGCACCGCAATCACCGCCGCCACAGTCGTCGCAGCAACAAGAACCCGAACCCCTCGCTTCATCCCCAGCCTCCCTGTCGGCACGTCGTCCGCAGCAAGCCTTGCGAAGTCAACGCACAAACAGATCCGGGACCGCCCTTGGTTCTCCCCCGAGAACCAAGGGCGGGTAACCCGGTGATCTCCCGTCCCCCGAACCGCGTCGATCAGGTGTGATCGGCGAACAAGGCAAAGATCAGGGTGACCGCGAGCATCGCGATGAGGAGCACAACTCCCACCGCGGCGACCACGAGGAGGATGCCGGCCACCGCTGCGACCGTCAGGCAGGCCGCTGATATCAGCAGCCAGAGACCGGTCTCGCCCGAGCGGGTGAAACCGCGAGTAAAGACGGCCATCGCGAGCAGGGCCACGGTGCCTGCTGCGGCGAGCACGAGGGTCAGCAGCGGACGCCCGCCGAACGTGGCGACCGAACACGGGACGCCACGGCACCCGGCCCGATTGCGGACGATCGTGACGAGCGCCAGGCAACTGCCTGCCCCGATGGCCACGAGGATCCAGAGGGCGGCCATCGTACGGCGGGCAAGGGCGACGCTGCCCTGCCTCCACTGACCGCTGGAGTAGACGAAGTCGAACAGAGCGTCCCGGCGTGGGCGCCGGCCGGATCGCTGGGCTGCAGCCAGGTGCGGCGGCAGCATCTCGAGCTGAGGCTGTTGGCCGGCCAGCGGTTCGTGCCGCTGGGCTTCGGTCGTGGGCTTGGCGCGGGCTGGCTTGTCCATTGCGCACCTGCTCTCGTCAAACGAACCCCGGGAGGGAGCTTTGCGACCGCCTCGATCGGGCGATCAGCGCCCCGGCCATCTCTCTACGGTGCATACAGAGTGGCTTCGGTGACTACACGCAGTACTACAGTACTTATAGTAGAGCAGGGTGTAGACCGGTCAACATAAAGCGTGTCGCTTACATATGAGCCGGACGCCACGGGGCGTAGCGAGTCGGCGACTCAAGCGTTAGATCTGCAACGAACGAGGGGTACTTTGCGCTCATCGCTGTCCCAACACGCGCTTCAAGTGGTAGAGAGTAGTTATGGGTATTTTCGGGTGGAGTTGGGTGTAGCATCACCGTGCTGCGCTTGCGACGTACGCGGGCGCCAATATTCGGGAGTGAGATTGGCCTCGTCACCAGCGGCCGTACGACTCGCCCAGCGGCTCCGAGCCCTGCGCGAATCCCATTCTGGGCTGACCCAGGCCGGGCTGGCGCGAGCGCTGAGCGACGATGCCCGGGTCGCGGTGGCGACGATCAGCTCGTGGGAGAACCTGACCACCCCCAAGCTGCCGCCGGCCGACCGGTTGCGCTCCTACGCCTCGTTCTTCTGCACGGATCGATCGACCGACGGCTCTCCCCATCTGATCCCCGAGCAGGACCTGTTCCCGGACGAGCGAGAAAGGTTCGAGGCCCTCTACGAAGAACTGGTCGGGCTCCGCGAGGCCGCCCGCAGTCATTCCGGCGCAGTCGGTGCGGCGGCCCGCGGTTCCAGCACCTGGGTCTTCGACAGCGAACCCGTCACGATCGTCTGCCCAGAGATCCCCGAGGACGAGCGTCCCCGATTGGCGAGCGAGCGAGACCCCAACTACACGCGGATGTACCGGTACGCCGACCTCGACGCGCTGATTGAGTTGTGGGGTCACATTCGCGCCTTCAACCCCGACTTGACCACTGTCATGCACAGGCTGCCGTCCGAGGTGACGGCCGATCACATGCAAGGCCATCTGATCGTGCTCGGTGGCATCGGCTGGAACTATGTGACCGAGCGCCTGCTGAGGACGCTGCGCCAGCTGCCGATCTCCCAGTTCGAGGTCTCAGATCTGAAGACCGGGGAGATCCTCAAGGCCAGCGGGCCCGGCGGCCAGGAGTTCTACCCCCAGTTCGAGGACCGGGGGAACGGTCCTGAACTGGTCGAGGACGTCGGGCTTCTGACCCGGCTGCGGAACCCCTTCAATCACAGTCGAACGATCACCATTTGCAACGGTATTCACAGCCGTGGAGTGCTCGGGGCGGTACGGGCCCTCACCGATCTCAACGTCCGCGAGCAGAACGAGGAATTTCTCGCCAACCGGTTCCCCGACGGGGAGTTCGCGCTGCTCCTGCGGGTGCCAGTGGTGCACGGCGAGGCGATCTCGCCCGACTTGGACAACCCCTACAACCGACTGTACGAGTGGTCGCCAGGTGAGAAGAAGGTAGCCGCCAAGTGAGTCGTCAGCTCAGGCACCGGCAGTCGCACGCATCGTTGCTGCGGGATGTTTCGGCAGTGTCCGTCCCGCCGACGCGCAGTCGCCTCGACGCGATCGTCGTACCGGCTGCACGAGCGTCACTGCAGCGCGTCATCTCGCTCTCCGCGGACTTGTCGGTGCCATTGGTTCTGCTGTGCAGCCGGCAGGCGAAGGTGGACAAGGTCGCCGAGCGGGTGGAAGCAACCTTCGGAGCCCGCGCGCTGGTCGTCGAGGTGCCCGACGACTATCTGCCGCCGTACGAAGCCCAGCTGACCTCCGATGAGAAATTCCGCAAGCTGAGCGCCGATCGCTCGAGCGACCTGAGTGTCAAGCGCAACCTCGGTCTTCTCTTCGCCCGCCTCCGCGGCTGGAACAAGATTCTCTTCCTCGACGACGACATCTCGCAGATCCGTGGGCAGGACATCGCCCGGCTCACCGGCTATCTCGATCGTCGTCCCGTCGCAGCGATGGCCAGCCGGTGGTTCCCCGACAACTCGGTCGTTTGTCACGCACGCCGCCTCGCGGACTACCGGCAAGACGTCTTCGTCAGCGGTGCCGTGCTGGGGGTCAACACACAACACCCGGCGATGTCCTTCTTTCCTGACATCTACAACGAGGACTGGTTCTTCTTCGCGCGGCATGCCGCCGGACGGTCGCTGTCCAAGGTCGGCGAGGTCGGGCAGGACGAGTACCACCCGTTCGCCGACCCGCTGCGTGCCGGCCGCGAGGAGTTGGGCGACCTCCTTGCCGAGGGCCTCTACGCGATGTTCGAGAACACGCCTGGCTGGAAGTTCAGCGAGCAATTGACGGCAGCCGGCGCGGGCCATTGGCGGAACTTCAAGGAGGATCGCCTGTCCATGATCGAGACGACCAAGAAGGCACTCGAGCGTGCGCAGAACACCACGGGCTCGGTGGACTACCCGACGATGTCCCAAGCGCTCGAGTCACTGCGGTACGCCGAGAAGTACCTGGCGGACATCTCCCCCGAGGTCTGCGTCGACTTCATCGATCGCTGGCGGGAGGACGAACGCCAATGGCTCGAGATGATGGACAAGCTCCCTACCACCCTCGGCGAACGGGACGCCCTGGACAGACTCGGGCTCAAGAAGTGGATCTCCTGCGGTTACGGCAGCAGCCGGTCCTCACTCGGGATCCGTGGTGTGCAAGTGCCGCGCGTTGAGTCTGAACCGGACCTCCGTCCGGCCGTCGTCTAGGGGCTGACTCTTGCCGGTGGGCTCGAACCCCAACCGCTCGTAGACGGCGCGCGCCTCGGCGTTGCCGTCCAGGACCCAGAGGAACCAGTCCTCGACCTCGGGTTCGAGTTCGGCCAGGTACCGCAGGATCGCTCGCAGGGCACCGGACCGGCGGTGCCCGGGCTCGACCCACACCGATTCGAGGTACCGCTCGTTCACCGGACCGTCCCGCAACGAGCTGGCCACGGCGATGATGTCCCGCTCACCCCGGATCACGACCCACACTGCCGTCGTGAGGCGGCGTCGCCAATCCGCCTCGGTCCAGGACGCCACCTCCTCGTAGGTGGAGATGTACGCGGTCGGCGAATCCTTCAGGGCCCGAAGGCGGACCTCCCTCAGAATCTTCCAGTCGTCAGCAGCGAGCACCTCAACGTCCAAGACCCAGGCCCTTCTCCCGACTCCTCTGCAATGACAACACAGAAGTCGGACCACAGCTCACCAGGCGGTGTCGCCGGGGCGGAGGTGGGGAGCAGGTCACATGAGGGCGGTGAGCCAGGTGTTGTGGTGTCGGGTTAGGTAGGCGGCGGTTGGGCCCCAGTGGTTGGCGTGGCCTTCGGCGTAGAGGCGGGACCAGGGTTGTTCGCCGGTTTGCTGGCCGCGGAGTAGGAGGTCGTGCATGCCTTGGGTGTTGGCGGCCAGTTGGGTGGGGAGGGCTTGGCGGTCGTGCAAGTTGAGGCCGTAGCCGTCGACCAGGGCGCGGAGCCTTGGGGCGTCGGTTGAGGGATTGCCGTCGGGGAGGAATTGGACGAAGCCGTGGGCGGCGTAGGCGAGGTCCCAGAGGCGGGAGGACGGGCCGGCGTTGTCCCAGTCGATGAAGACCCAGCGGTCGCCGTCGCGGACGAGGTTCCACGGCGCCAGGTCGTTGTGGCAGATCAGGTCGCCGCCGGCGGGGTCGGGGACCGCGACGTTCCAACGTACGTCGGCCGGTACGGCGAAGTCCTCCATCGCGTCGTGGAGTTCGCGGATCAATCGGCCGATCCGGTGCAGTTCGTCCAACGTCATCAGTGGCAGCGTGTCGGCCAGGTCGCCGGGGATGTACTCGACGACGTGCCGTCGTTTGTCGTCGATGCCCATCGTCGCCGGAGCACCGGGGAATCCCTTGTTTGCAAGGTGTTCGAGGATGGCTTCGATACCGGGGGTCTGTGGCAGCGCAGGCTTTCGGACGGTTGATCCGATCCGGACGACCTCCGCTGCCACGTTCCCGCCAGTCAGGATTTCCTCATCATGCACGCGGTGAAACTTACGCTGCCGCGGTGGCTTCGGTCAGTTGGGATGCGGTGGGCTGGAGCTGGGGAGAGGCAAGGGTGAGGAGGACGTTGGCTACGGCGAAGAAGGCCGCGACGAGGAGCCCGCGTTCGAACCCTGATTCGAGGGCGTGCTGCTGAGTGGCGCCACGAGTCAACTCCTGCGTTGTGTGGGTGATGGAGAGCGTGGTGACGATAGCCAGACCGAGTGCGCCGCCCACTTGGTACATCGCGTTGACCACACCGGACGCGGCACCGGCCTCCTGCGGCCGAACCTCGGAGACGGCAGTGATCTGACCAGGTACGCCGACACCGATGATGCCGAACCCGAACACGATCAACCCAGGCAGCAACTCAGACGCATAGCTACCAGTCGCATCAGCCTGCGAGAGCAGCAGCAACCCGATCACACTCAACACAGCACCCGCGAGCTGCACAGTACGAGTACCAACACGCTGCACGAGCTGTGACGCCAGCGCAGCACCCAGAATCGCCGCACCGCCCATGGGCAGGAAGTGCACACCTGCCTCGAGCGCACTGTCGCCACGCACCTGCTGCAGGTAGATAGCAGTGAGGAAGAACATGGACAGGAACGCAGCACCGTTCAGCGCAAGCGATCCGCCCGACACACTCAATGCCCGCGACCGGAACAACCGCAGCGGTACCAGTGGTGCAGCAGACCGCCGCTCCACGAAAACAAACGCGATCAGCAACACCACTCCGGCCGTCAGTACGCCGACAACCTCAGCGGAACCCCAACCAGAGGGCTCCGACCGCACCACGCCGTACACGACTGCCATCAGCCCGGCCGTGCCCAGCACAGCGCCCAGAGTGTCGAAAGTACGACGACCAGTCGCGTGCCGTACGTCGCGAACGAACACGGGGATCACCGCGACCAGTGCGATCACGATCGGCACGTTGACGAAGAAGATCCACTGCCAGCTGAGTGAATCGACCAGTACGCCGCCCGCCACCACACCGAGCGTGCCGCCGAGACCCGCAAGGCCACCCCAGACCCCCATGGCGATGTTGCGCTCGCGACCATGCGCGAACGTCACCGTGAGAATCGCAAGAGCAGCCGGCGACAGCAGGGCACCACCAAGACCCTGTACGGCGCGCGCACCGATGAGGAACTCGGGTGAGTTCGACAACCCCGCCACCAGCGACGTGGCACCGAACAGGAGCAGGCCGGCCACGAACACCCGGCGCGGCCCGAGCAGGTCGGCCATCCGGCCGCCGAGGAGCAGGAAGCCGCTGAAGAGCAGCGTGTAGGCGTTGATCACCCACTGCAGGGAGTCGGCGGAGAAGTTCAGATCCGCCTGGATGTGCGGAAGCGCGACGTTCACGATCGTCACGTCGAGCACCACGATGAACTGCGCGAGAGCCAGCACCGCCAGGGTGGCCCAGGGACTACGTCGCATGCCTACCTCACTACGAAGAGAGTCTACGCTGTATGTATACGCTGTATGCGTACGTAGTAGACGGTAGGTCTACGGTGTAAACTTGTCAACGTGATCAGCAAAGAACCGGCCCGCAGGCTCGACCCGGACAAGGTCGTCGACAGCGCACTCGCGATCGCCGACGACGAGGGACCGGCCGCCGTCACCCTCCGTCGACTGGCCGGTCAGCACGAGGTCACGCCGATGGCGCTGTACCGGCACTTCAAGGACAAGGACGACCTGCTCGCCGCACTCGGCGACCGGCTGCTCGCGGACGTCGTACTGCCGGAGCCGACTGACGAGCCGTGGGACCGGCAGTTGCACAAGGTGCTGACGGCGTTCGTGACTGCACTCCGCGGGCATCCGCGACTGGCGGACCTCACCCTGATGCGCATCCTGGTCGCCGAGCCAGGCCTGGCGCTGGCCGAGCGGACGATGGAAATCCTCACCGAAGGCGGGTTCTCGCCCGACGACGCGGCCGAGGTGGGGCGGCAGTCGATCTGCTCCCTGATCGCCCTGGTGACCAACGATCCGATCGCGCGGGAGGTGAGCGACCCGATCGCCCGCGAGGATTCACTCCGCCGGAAGCGTGCATCGCTGGCCGCCCTGTCACCGCGGAAGTACCCGCTGGTCACGGCTGCCGCGGACACGTTGATCTGCCCGACGTCCACAGACCGGTACTACGCACTGGGCGTCGACCTGGTGGTTGCCGGCATTCACGGCGTACTGAAAGAGGAGAAGTAGCTTGGCACTCAGCGTCCTGACCTACCTCGAACAGCACAGCCCGGACGAGATCCTGCCGGCCCGCGAGCAGTCGGTGGAGGTGAGACGGGTCGAGGAGGTCTCACCAGAGTTCGCCCGCTACCTCTACACCGCGGTCGGCGGCCACTGGCACTGGGTCGGGAAGCTCGGGTGGAACTGGGACCAATGGGTCGACTGGCTGAGCCGGCCCGGGTTCGAGACCTACGTGCCATGGGTCGGCGGCGTTCCGGCCGGGTACGTCGCCCTCCGCGGAGTCGGCAGCGAGGTCGAGATCGAGAACTTCGGTCTGCTCAAAGGATTTATCGGCCGCGGTATCGGCGGCCACCTGCTGACCATTGGCCTGCGGAACGCGTGGACCCTGGACGAGCGCCACGACAGCGTCGACCCCATCACCCGGGTCTGGGTGAACACGAACACCCTCGACGGGCCGGCCGCACTGGTCAACTACCAGGCGCGCGGCCTGAAGCCGTACAAGACAGTGGAAGAGGAACGCCCCGACGCCGATGGCCCGGCACCCGGTCCGTGGCCGGGCTGGTCCGGCCCACCCGGCGTGGTGCGTGAGGTGCCGGCGGGCTGAGGCGGCTACGCTCCGAGACGGAGTGATACCAATTCAGCTGGAGGTATGGCGATGGCGGGGAAGTTCGAGCTGTACAAGGACAAGTCGGGCGAGTTCCGGTTCCGCTTGAAGGCCGGCAACGGCGAGGTGATCGCGACCAGCAGCGAGAGCTACGAGTCCAAGGCCGGCGCCCTGAACGGGATCGAGTCGATCAAGCGGAACGCCGCCGACGCGAACGTCGACGACCAGACCGACTGAGAACCCAAGAAAACAAGGGGGTCTCGCCATCACGGCGAGACCCCCTTGCACTCAGAGACCGTCTTCGAAAACCACCGGCCGGACCTCGACCCCGAGGCCCTCGATCGCGGCGTCCGGGATCATCGCGGCCAGCTCGTACGCGCGTTCCGCCGAGGCCACGTCGACCAGATAGTAGCCGCCGAGGAACTCCTTCGACTCCACGAACGGGCCGTCCGTCACCGCCGGTACGCCGTCGCGGACCTTGACCACCGCGGACTTGGCCGGCTCGGCCAGCGCGACGGTGCTGTGGAACTCTCCCGACGCCTTCGTCTCCGCCATCACCTTCTGGTGCCCGGCGCCGATCGCCTGCTGCTCCTCTTCGGTCAGTGCGGCGAGCACGTCGGGGTTGATGTTCATGATCAGTAGGTACTTCACGATGTCTCCTTCACCCGTGGCTCCCGGCCGGGAGCCTCTCGCCTTCAGTACGGAGCCGACGCCGCCATCTTGACATCGGTCCGGAACAGATAGCGTCAGCCGCATGGCCGAGCTGAGTCTCACAGATGTCCGGTCCGCCGCCGACCGGATCGCCGGGCTCGCCCACCGTACGCCGGTACTGACCTCACGAACCCTGGACGAGCGGGTCGGCGCGCGGGTGTTCCTCAAGGCGGAGAACCTGCAGCGGATCGGCGCGTTCAAGTTCCGCGGCGCGTACAACGCGGTCAGCCGGCTGTCGCCCGACCAGCTCCGGTACGGCGTCGCCGCGTACTCATCGGGGAATCACGCGCAGGCCGTCGCCCTGGCGGCGCGGATCGCCGGGACCAAGGCGGTCATCCTGATGCCTGCGGACGCACCGCCGACGAAGCTCGCCGCCACTCGCGGGTACGGCGCTGAGGTCGTCACATACGACCGCTATACCCAGGACCGGGCTGCCCTGGCGAAGGAGTTGGCGGCCGAACGTGGACTCACCCTCATTCCGCCGTACGACCACTACGACGTGATGGCCGGACAGGGGACGGTCGCGCTGGAGCTGATCGAGCAGACCGGGCCGTTGGACGCACTGCTCGTCCCGGTCGGGGGTGGCGGGCTGATGGCCGGCTGCGCGACGGCAGCGACCGCGCTGTCGCCCGGGATCCGGATGATCGGGGTCGAGCCGGCCGCGGGCGACGACCACGCCCGGTCGCTGGCGGCGGGCGAGCGGGTGGAGATCGACGTACCGCGGACGATCGCCGACGGGCAGGCGATCTCGACGCCGGGCGAGCTCACGTTCGCGGTGAACCGGCGGCTGGTGGACAGCTTCGAGCTCGTCGCGGACGACGAGATCGTGGCCGCGATGGCGTTCGCGTTCGAGCGGCTGAAGATCGTGCTCGAGCCTAGTGGCGCGAGTGCGCTGGCGGCGCTCTTGGCCGGGCGGATCCATCCGCTGCCGGAGCGCGTCGGAGTCGTGTTGTCCGGCGGGAACGTCGGCCTGGACCGCTTCCTCGAGCTGCTCAGAAATAGCTGAATTCGCAAGGAACTGAGTGCCCTGAGCACGCACTGTGCCCGTTGTCACAGACAGCAACAATCGGATGTGACCGGGGTCACATCGAGCCGCTCATTTGCCGCCTCGGCCCCGCTCAGACGCGCTCAGGACACCTGGTGTTCACCACCGGTCCTTGATCCGTCAGAGAGCCGCTCAAGGCCTTTTCGGAGCCCCTCTGTGGATTCGAGGGTTTGCGTCGTGATCATTCTGTTATACAGTCGTCGACGGTTCGGTAAATACGACGAACCGCACAGGTGTCAACGCCGAGCCCTGCCAGGCACCTGTGCTCCCCTCGAAAACCAAGGCAGGGGTGGGGGACCCAGGAGGTTGGGTCTCGACCGTGAGTGGTCGGAACCCTGGGGTGAAGTCCGCGGGAGCGGACCGGGCTATGAATCCCAGCCCGAACCCGACAGCTAACTCCGCAGGCGTCGGGAGACCAACCATGCCCGTCACTGCCCGACGGACGTCGCTTTTGCGCGCCGTCAGCCAGACCAGCGAGGTCAGTACCCGGCCCACCGGCCGGACTGTCGCGAAGCACCGCAAGTCCACCAAGCCGGCCACCCCTCGGGCCGCCGCCGCCGTCCTGACGGTGGGCCTCACGGTCGGCGGTGGAGCCGCGATCACCCTCGCCGCCCCGCCTGCCACCGCTTCGGCTGCCACCACCTCCGCCACTGCCACGACCACGCCGCGTGGGTACTGGAGCATCCCGAGCCGGCCGTTGCTGCGGTTCCGGGACAAGGGCCCGACCGTGAAGTACGTGCAGAAGGCTCTGCACCTGGGTCCCGACGGCTACTACGGCGCCAGCACCATCCGGGTCCTGAAGAAGTACCAGGCGTCCTGGGGTCTCAAGGCCACCGGCACGACGACCCGGGAGACCTGGAGCCGGCTGACCTACACCGCCAAGCGCGGACTGCTCTACGGCCCGTACGGCACCGCCAGCACCAGCAAGGGCACCTTCCGCGCGAAGGTCCTTCGCGAGGCGGCGAAACTGAAGGGCACGCCGTACCGCTACGGCGGCACGACCCCGCGTGGCTTCGACTGCTCCGGCTACACCGGTTACGTGTACAAGAAGGCCGGCAAGAAGCTGCCCCGTACGTCGCGTGCGCAGTACAGCGCGGTCAAGCACATCAGCCGCAAGTCCGCGAAGCCGGGTGACCTCGTCTTCTTCAAGAGCGGTGGCGGCGGCGTGTACCACGTCGGTATCTATGCCGGCGGCAACATGCTGTGGCACTCCTCGAAGCCGGGTGTCCCGGTCAAGAAGGGAAAGATCTGGACCAGCAGCGTGGCCTTCGGCCGCGTCTGAGTCCGACCTGTCAGCATCCTCTCCCCCAGGGATGGCTGACCCTGAAACCGGTCGCGGGCCGTCGACCCCCCACCCCTCCGACGGCCCCGACCGGTTTCCTTGTCTAGAGCAACTAGTCGTCCAGCAGCCCGGCGTCGTGCGCCAGGATCGCGACCTGGACCCGGTTGGTGGCGTCCAGCTTCACCAGCACCCGCGACACGTGCGCCTTCACCGTCGCCTCGCTCATGTACAGCGTCTTGCCGATATCGGCGTTCGACAGTCCGCGCCCGACCGCGGCCAGCACCTCGCGCTCCCGATCAGTGAGCGCGGTGATCCGCTCCCGCGCCTGCCGCTGGCGGTCTGAGCGCGAGTCCGCCGCGAAGTGCCCGATCAGCCGCCGGGTCACCGCCGGCGACAGCATCGCGTCCCCGGCCGCGACCACCTTGACCGCATGCACCAGCTCCCGCGGCGGAGTGTCCTTCAGCAGGAACCCGCTGGCCCCGGCCTGCAGCGCCCGGAACACGTAGTCGTCCAGGTCGAACGTCGTCAGTACGACGACCTTCGGCGGATCCGGCAGCGCCTGCACCTCACGGGTCGCCGCCAGCCCGTCCAGCCGCGGCATCCGGATGTCCATCAGTACGACGTCCGGCCGGTGCTTCACCACCATCGCCGCCGCGTCGGCGCCGTCGTCGGCCTCGGCGACCACCTCGAGGTCGGCGTCCGACTCCAGGATCATCTTCAGCCCGGCCCGGACCAGCGCCTCGTCGTCCACGATCAGCAGCCGCGTCATCGTTCCCCTTCGTCCACCGCTGAGTCCACGTTGTCCCGGCCGTCCGGCCAGGGCAACCAGGCTTCCACCTGCCAGCCGCCGTCCCGAGTCGGTCCGGCCGACAGTCGCCCGCCGGCCAGCTGCACCCGCTCGCGGAGGCCGACAAGACCTGAGCCTGACCCTGGGAGCAGTGAACCAGCAGCGACCGGCCGCACGTTCGTCACCCTGACCGTCACCCCCGCTCCCCTGGCGCCGTGGACGACCACCTCGGTCGAGGCTGCCCGGGCGTGCTTGTGCACGTTGGTCAGCGACTCCTGCACCACGCGATAGACAGTGCGCCCGACAGACACCGGTACGTCGTCCGGCAGCGCGAGCTCACCCTTCACACTCACCCCGGCGTCCCGGGAGTCCTCCACCAGTCGTTGCAGATCCGCCGCTTGCGGCACCGGCGCCAGGTCGGCCCCGTCGACGCTGACGTCAGTCCGCAGTACGCCGAGAACCTCGCGCAGGTCCTCCATCGCCTGCCGCGCGGTCTCGCGGATCAGCCGGGCCGAGCCCTCCACCTTCTCCGGGCCGACCGCCGGGTTCACCTCGAGCCCGCCGGCGTGCAGGGCGATCAGCGACACTTTGTGCGCGAGTACGTCGTGCATCTCCTGGGCGATCCGGGCCCGTTCACCGAGCCGGGCCTGCTCGCCGCGCAGCTCGCGCTCTGCCTCGGCCCGCTCGGCGCGGTCCCGGAGCGACACCATCAGGTCCCGGCGCGCTCCGACGTAGGCGCCGATCGCGATCCAGGTCCCGATCAGGAACGGTCCGGTGAACACCGAGACCCAGAACTCGCCGTCGCCGTACCACGCGTTGATGACGTAGGCGACGTACGCACTGAGGCCGAGGATGTGCAGGACCAGGTCGCGGCGGCGGATCGCCAGGGTCAGCAGGGCCAGGCCCATCGGCACGAAGATGGCCGCGGTCAGCATGGCGGCGATGGCGACGACGGTCACAGTGGCCGGGAAGCGGCGGCGCCAGAAGAGGGCGACCGAGGCGACCACGCCGGCGCAGAGCACGAACCAGTCGCGCGTTCCCCAACCGCCGCCTCCGGACGCCGCCTGGGCGACCACGGTCAGCAGGGCGAAACCGACGTACAGGAAGTCGCGCAGGCGCGGGGCATGGCGGACCCACCAGGCGTACCACCGGCGCAACCGTCGCATTCTGTCAGCGTAGTTGCGCGGCATCGGTGTTCTCGTCACCCGTTCGGGTGGGTTCAGGGATCGTCCCTGACGACTTTCGTAGGGGGTGATCGCAGCCGCTCGTCCGATGTGCGACCGGGGTCGCGAACGGTTGACTCGATGTCATGATCACCGTCGAGAACCTGACCAAGCGCTACGGCAGCACCACCGCCGTCCAGGACGTGTCCTTCACCGTTCAGCCGGGCAGCATCACCGGCTTCCTCGGCCCGAACGGCGCCGGCAAGTCCACCACGCTGCGGATGCTGACCGGGCTCACCCCGCCGTCGTCCGGCACCGCGACCATCACCGGCAAGCGGTACGTCGACCTGCCGAATCCGGGCCGGGTCGTCGGGGTCATGCTCGATGCCGCCGCGCAGCACCCGGGCCGGACCGGGCGGGAGACGCTGCTGCTCAACGCGAGCCTGCTCGGCGTTCCCAAGGGCCGGGTGGACGAGATGCTCGAGGCGGTCGGCCTGAGCCACGCGGCGAAGCGCCGGGTCGGGCAGTACTCGCTGGGGATGCGGCAGCGGCTCGGTATTGCCAGTGCGCTGCTCGGCGATCCCGCCGTACTGATCCTGGACGAGCCGGCCAACGGGATGGACCCCGAGGGCATCCGGTGGATGCGCGGCCTGCTGCAGGACTTCGCCTCCCGCGGCGGCACGGTGATCCTGTCCAGCCACCTGCTGGGCGAGGTGCAGGCAACGGTCGACCGGCTGGTCGTCATCGGCGGCGGCCGGATCGTTGCCAACGGCTCCCTGGAGGAGTTGCTGGCCGGCAGCGGCACGCTCGTCCGCGGTCTCGACCCGATCGGCCTGAACCAGGCGCTCACCGCCGCCGGCCTGAACCTCGAGCCGCTACAGGACGGTGCCCTGCGGGTCGACGCCACCGCCGAGCAGGTCGGGCGGGCCGCCGCGGCCGCCGGTCAGATCCTGCTCGAACTCCGCCAGAGCGACGGCGCCGGCCTGGAGGAGCTGTTCTTCCAGCTCACCGCCCCGGTCGCCGAAGCCGCCTGATCACACCTACTTCTTGGAGCTCATCACCATGACCACTGTCACCGACATCGCGCCGTCGGCCCCGGCCAAGCACCGGGCCGAGGTGGCGACCGCGCTGCCGCCCGCACGCGGCCAGTCCTTCCTCAAACTCGTCACTCTCGAACTTCGCAAGTCCGTGAACACCCGGAGCGGCCGGGTTCTGCTCGCCGCGATCCTGCTGCTGGCCGCGATCGCGATCGGGTGGCAGCTCACCCATCTGCCGCAGGGGCCCGCCGGCTTCGACGGCTTCCTCGGCGCCGCGTCGACCAGCGTCATGCTGCTGCTGCCGGTGATCGGCGTGATGGCGATGACGAGCGAGTGGACCCAGCGGACCGCGCTGACCACGTTCACGCTGTCGCCGCGCCGGGTCCGGGTCCAGCTGGCCAAGTTCGTCTCCGCGATCGTGCTGAGCGTCGTGGCGATGTCCGCGGTCGTCGTCCTCGCGTTCGCCGGGACCGCTCTCGCTGGTGCGGTCACCGACCACACCACGTCGTACGCCGGAGCCGGCGGGCAGTTGGCCGGGGCCTACCTGACCGTCGCGCTCAACGTGGTGATGGGTGCCGCCTTCGGTGCGGTGATCGCCCAGACCGCGGTCGCGATCCTCGTGTACTTCATCGCCCCGACCGCCTGGGCGCTGGCCGGTCCCGCGCTGTTCAAGGACAACGCGAACTGGCTGGACGTGTTCGGCGCCTTCGGCCGGATCGCGGAGCGTGACCTGAACGGGATGCTGCCCGAGACGCTCACCGCGATCGGGGTCTGGATCGTTCTGCCGACCATCGTGGGACTGTGGGCAAGCTCACGTCGCGAGGTCAAGTAACGGGGGTCCGACGCGGTGGGGTGGGCCGGTTTGAGGGGACCGGACCCACCCCACCGGCGGCGTGATCGGACCTCTCGGGGTCCAGCCAGGGGGCCGGTGCGTGTGTCGATCCCGCGCTCCGGGTATCCTAGAAACACGATTACTGACGACTGATCCGTGGGCGCCACGCTGCGTACCCGGTTGACTTGTGCGAGGGGGTCGACGCTATGGGGCGCGGCCGTGCAAAGGCCAAGCAGACGAAGGTCGCTCGCGACCTGAAGTACCGCACCTGGGACACCGACTTGGACCAGCTCAAGCGTGAGCTGTCCGGTGACCAAGGTGGCGACCGTTCTGCGAACGGCGAGAACGACGGCGACGATTACGACGCCGACGACTACCACCCCCGTCGGTAAGCAACAGCTCGACTGACCTGCTCAGTGCCCTCACGGGTGCCTGAGCAGGTAGTTGCGCGCCGACGAGCTTCACCACACCAGCAGTAGCCGTGGCGGTTCCGCCTGCTCTCAACCGGCAGGCGGGGCCTCAGGTCACCACTACACCGGCCTACTTGGCGTACGTGCCCTTGAGGGTGACCGTGCCGCCAGGAGCCTGGGCGACTTCACCGCAGATCCAGGCGGGGATGTCCCGAGCGGCCAGCGCGGCGATGGCTCGATCGGCTGCGGCCGGATCGAGTACGGCGACCATGCCGGCACCCATGTTCAGCGTCTTCTCCAGCTCGGGCAGCGGCACGTCACCCAGTTGACCGACGAGACCGAAGATCGGCGCCGGGGTCCAAGTGGAGCGGTCGATCCGGACCGACAACTCGGCAGGGATGACCCGGGCCAGGTTGGCCGCGAAACCACCGCCGGTGATGTGCGACATCGCGTGCAGCGGCTTCGCGTCACCCTCGAACTCGCCGTTCAGCTCCTGGATCAGCTCCAGGCAGTGCTTGGCGTACACCCGGGTCGGCGTCAGCAGCACCTCGCCGAGGGTGCCACCCAACTCCGGCACCTCGCGGTCCAGCGACCACTTCGCCCGGTCGAAGAACACGTGCCGGACCAGGGAGTACCCGTTCGAGTGGAGGCCCGACGAGCCCATCGCCACCACCACGTCACCCGCGCGCACCCGCTCCGCGCCGAGCACCTCGTCGGCCTCGACCACGCCGGTCGACGCGCCGGCTACGTCGTACTCGTCCGGCTCCAGCAGGCCCGGGTGTTCGGCCGTCTCGCCGCCGACGAGCGCCGTACCGGCCTCGACGCAGGCCTCGGCGATGCCCTTCACGATCTGCGCGATCGTCTCCGGGACCACCTTGCCGGTGCAGATGTAGTCGGTCATGAACAGCGGTTCGGCGCCGCAGACGACCAGGTCGTCGACGACCATCCCGACCAGGTCGAACCCGATCGTGTCGTGCTTGTCGAGCTTCTGCGCGATCGCGACCTTGGTCCCGATACCGTCGGTCGAGGTCGCCAGCAACGGCCGCCGGTACGACGTCAGCGCGGTCGCGTCGAACAGCCCGGCGAACCCGCCGAGCCCGCCGACCACCTCGGGGCGGGTCGCCTTCGCCACCCACTCCTTCATCAGCTCGACGGCCCGGTCACCGGCCTCGATGTCGACTCCGGCGGCGGCGTAGCTCGCCCCTTCACTCACGTTGTTCTCCTCGGTACGGCGTCCGCGCGGGCGGATCGCTGACTACGGACGGCTCAGCGCGTCGGCCGCACCGGCACCGCCGGCCACCGTCGCCAGACCGTCGATGTCGGTGGCCACGGGCAGCTCCAGCAGGTGCTTGCCGAGCTGCTCCGGCTCCGGCAGCGCGACCGGGTAGACCCCGTCGAAGCAGGCGCGGCAGAGTCGCTCCTTCGGCACCGTGGTGGACTCGACCAGGGCGTCCAGGCTGATGTAGCCGAGCGAGTCGGCGCCGAGTGAGCGGCAGATCTCCTCGGTGTTCAGGCCGTTCGCGATCAGCTCCGCGCGGCTGGCGAAGTCGATGCCGTAGAAGCACGGCCACTTCACCGGCGGCGCCGTGATCCGCACGTGGATCTCCTTCGCACCGGCCTCGCGCAGCATCCGGATCACCGCGCGCTGGGTGTTGCCGCGGACGATCGTGTCGTCGACCACCACCAGCCGCTTGCCCTCGATCACCTCACGCAGCGGGTTCAGCTTGAGCCGGATACCGAGCTGGCGGATGGTCTGGCTGGGCTGGATGAAGGTCCGGCCGACGTACGCGTTCTTGACCAGGCCCGAGCCGTACGGGATGCCGGACTCCTCGGCGTACCCGATCGCGCCAGGGACGCCGGACTCCGGGGTGGCGATGACGAGATCGGCCTCGGCCGGGTGCTCGCGGGCCAGCCGGCGGCCGATCTCCACCCGGGTGGAGTGGATCCGCTGGCCGGAGATCTGGGTGTCCGGACGGGCCAGGTAGACGAACTCGAACAGGCAGCCCTTCGGGTCCGCCTCGGCGAACCGGGTCGAGCGCAGCCCGTCGGCGTCGATCGCGACGATCTCGCCGGGCTCGATCTCCCGGATGAAGGAGGCGCCGACGATGTCGAGGGCGGCGGTCTCGCTGGCGACCACCCAGCCGCGCTCCAGCCGGCCCAGCACCAGCGGGCGGATGCCCTGCGGGTCGCGGGCGGCGTACAGGGTGTTCTCGTCCATGAAGATCAGGCTGTAGGCGCCCTTGACCTTCGGCAGGATCTTGGCGGCCGCCTCGTCGATGGTGAGGTCGGGGTACCCGGCCAGCATCGAGGTGAGGATGTCGGTGTCGGAGGAGGCGCTGTGCTTGGCGTTCGCCTTCGCGTGCTCGACCTCGACGTCCAGCCCGAGATCGAGGTCGCCACCGCCGTTGAGGCTGGCGGCCAGCTCGCCGGTGTTGGTCAGGTTGCCGTTGTGACCGAGTGCGATGGACCCGGTCGCGGTGGACCGGAAGGTCGGCTGTGCGTTCGCCCACACACTCGACCCGGTGGTCGAGTAGCGGCAGTGCCCGATCGCGATATGTCCGCGCAGCGACGCCAGGGTCGCCTCGTCGAACGCCTGGCTGACCAGCCCCATGTCCTTGTAGACGAGGATCTGGCTGCCGTTGCTGACCGCTATGCCAGCCGACTCCTGCCCGCGATGCTGCAGAGCGTAGAGCCCGAAATAGGTGAGTTTGGCGACCTCTTCCCCCGGTGCCCAGACCCCGAAGACGCCACAGGCGTCCTGCGGTCCGAGATCCTGCGGGTCAAGATCATGGGTGAGCCGACCATCGCCACGAGCCACACCAGCAGTCTACGGGACGCAGACCGGCCCTCCCGCCACGCGGGCGTCAGTGGACTACCAGCAGGTCGCGATCAAGTGACATGCGTCGCTCTCACCGGCGGCGGATGCCGTCGCGGGAGCAGCCAGCAGGAGAAGCAGGGCGACGCCGACTACAGTCAGCAGCTTCTTGATCACTGATAGTCCTTTCAGAAATAATCCGAAACCACCTATTGAGTGCTCTTTGTCGACGCACTCTGTATATGGTCGGTTCCGACAAGTTTCTGGAGGAGAGGGATCGTGCTCGAACCGCTGGGGGTGGATGAAGGCACCTTCGCGGTCTATCACGCCCTTCTCAGCCACCCAGACAGTACGCCGGAGCAGATTGCCGCGCTAGTAAAACGTTCGGTACCGGAAGTCCACGAGCTGATGGACAAGCTGCGCAGGCTCGAGCTGCTGGTCCCCACCTGGACCAACCCCGACTCCGAGCACGCGGTCCATCCGCGGGTCGGGCTGACCGGTCTGGCCGAGCGGCGCCGGACCGAGCTGAACAAGATGCTCGGCGAGCTCAGGGAGGCCGAGGCGTCGGCCGAGGTGGTCGCCGAGCAGTACAACGAGCTCCTCACCGCCCGCAGCAGCGGTGACGTGGAGTTGCTGAAGGGCCGGGCTAACGCCTCCCGCCGGATCGAGGAGCTCGCACTGAAGGCCCGGGACACGTTCTGGGGCCTGGTACCGGCGCACATCGACGACACGATCCAGCAGGTGGACCGGTCACCGGACTTCATGTTGCTGGAACGCGGCCTGAAGATGCGGACCGTCTACCTGCAGAGCATGTCCTCGTCGAAGACGGCGGTGGAGTACGCCGCCACGATGCACCGGCTCGGCGGCGAGGTGCGGGCGACCCCGACGCTGCCGATGCGGCTGCTGATCTTCGACCAGGAGATCGCCATCATGCCGATGGACCCGGAGAACCCGACGGCCGGCGCGGTGATCCACCGCACCCCGGCCGTGGTCTCGGTCGCGTTGGCCCTGTTCGACGCCTACTGGTCGCGCGCCACCGAGATGTTCGCGCCCGAGGACCGCGACGAGAACGCGCCCCTCAGCCCGCACGAGGCCGAGGTTTTGCGGCTTCTCGCCGGCGGCGCGAAAGACGAACAGGTCGCCCGTTTACTCGGTATTTCTTTGCGCACCGCCCGGAGAATTACCGCGAACCTTTCCGAGCGACTCGACGCGGCCAGCCGATTCGAATTGGGTGTCGCCGCCGCCAAACGCGGCTGGGTGTGAGCACACCAGAATTCCCAGGGAATTCACCGGGTACGTCGAGCGGCCCGGAACACCTGTCCTCGCAGGCTTCCCGGCCACCGCATCCGGTCTGGACCGCTGGCCGCCGTACCGGGCAGGAAGGTGCCAAACGCTTGCCATCGGCCTCTGGACGTGCTTTAGTCCGCGATCTTTAATGACATCGTCAGCATCGGTCAGATATTTTTGAGGGCGGCGAGGAGTTTGGTCAGGGAGTCCCTTGCGTCGCCGAACAGCAGGGTGGTTCGCGGGTCATAGAGGAGTTCGTTCTCGATTCCGGCGAAACCGGGGCGCATCGAACGTTTGAGGAAGATGACCCGGTGCGCCTCGTCGGCGTTCAGGATCGGCATGCCGTAGATCGGGGCGCTCGGCGTGTTGCGGGCCGCCGGGTTGACCACGTCGTTGGCGCCGACCACCAGGACGACATCGGTGGACTTGAAGTCGCCGTTGATGTCGTCCATCTCGCGCAACTGGTCGTACGGGACCTGCGCCTCGGCCAGCAGCACGTTCATGTGACCCGGCATCCGGCCGGCGACCGGGTGGATCGCGTAGTCGACCTTCACGCCGCGGCCCTGCAGTTCCTCGACCAGGTCCCGCAGAGTGTGCTGGGCCTGAGCGACCGCGAGGCCGTACCCGGGCACGATGATGACCTTGTTCGCGTACCCGAGCAGGATGGCGACGTCTTCCGCGCCGCCGGAGATGACCGGCCGCTCGGACGCCGTACCTCCGCCGAGGGTCGAGCCGCCGCGGACCGCGCCGAAGAGGATGTTGAAGACCGAGCGGCCCATCGCGTCGGCCATCAGCTTGGTCAGCAACGTACCGGCCGCGCCGACCAGGGTGCCGGCCACCAGCAGCAGCGTGTTGCCGAGCACGTAACCACCGGCCGCGACGGTCAGGCCGGTGAAGGCGTTCAGCAGCGAGATCACGATCGGTACGTCGGCGCCACCCACCGGCAGCACCAGCATCACGCCGACCGCGAGACCGACCAGGCAGAGCAGTACGCCGACCCAGACGCGCGGGTCGGAGACCAGCCAGCCGGCCAGGGCGATCCCGCCGATGACGGACGCGATGAAGAGCACCGGGAGACCGGGGAACGTCACCGGCCGGGTCGTCATCAGTTCCTGGAGCTTGGCGAACGTCACGATCGAGCCGGAGAAGCTGATCGCGCCGACCAGGACGGTGAACGCGGTCGCGATCGCGGCGATCGTCTGACCGTCGTGCACGTCGCCGAGCTCCATCAGCGCGACCAGGGCGGCCGCGCCACCGCCGACACCGTTGAACAGGGCAACGAGCTGCGGCATGTGGGTCATCTGCACCCGGCGTGACCCGACCACACCGCCGACGGTGCCGACGCCGAGCGCGATCAGGATCGGCGCCAGGTGATCGGGCTTGTAGGCGATGAAGGTGATCACCACGGCGAGGACCGCACCGGCCGCGCCGAGCGCGTTACCGGCCCGGGCGGACCGCGGCGACGACAGCGCCTTCAGCGCGACGATGAAACAGACCGCGGCGACCAGATACCCGATCTGCGCCCAGGTGGGGATCACTTCTGCAGCTCCTTCTTGCGCGCCCCCGGGCCTTTGAACATCTCCAGCATCCGGTCGGTGACCACGAACCCGCCGACCATGTTCACGGTCGCCAGTACGACGGCCAGCAGCCCGACGATCACCACGATCGCGGACTCGGCCTGACCGGTGACGATGATGGCGCCGACCAGGATGACGCCGTGGATCGCGTTCGCCCCGGACATCAGCGGGGTGTGCAGGGTCGAGGAGACCTTGCTGATCACCTCGACGCCGACGAACGCGGCCAGCACGAAAATCGTCAGCAGCGCGATGGACTCGGTCACGACAGCCTTCCTTCTAGCAGCTCGCGGGTCGGCTCGTGCAGCACGCTGCCGTCGTGGGTGACGCAGCAGCCGCGGACGATCTCGTCCTCGAAGTCAGGATCGAACGCCGCGTTGCGAGTCATCAACCGGATCAGGTTGGTGATGTTCTGACCGTAGAGCCGGCTGGCCGGTCCGGCCATCTGGCTCGGCACATTCGCACCGCCCCAGACCAGCGCGTCGCCGATGGTCAGCTCGGTACCGGCGACCGAGCCCTCGACGTTGCCGCCCTGCTCCGAGGCCAGGTCGACCACGACCGAACCGGGCTTCATCTGCTCGACCATCGACCGCGACACCAGCATCGGCGCGGTCCGGCCCGGTACGGAGGCTGTCGTGATCAGGGCGTCCGCGGCGGCGACGTACGGGGTGAGCAGCTCGCGCTGCAGCTGGGCCCGTTCCGGCGTCATCTCGCGGGCGTATCCGCCGGGACCGTCGAGGGTGCCGAGCTCCAGCTCGATCGGTACGGCGCCCATCGAGGCGATCTCCTCGGCGGCCGCCGTCCGGACGTCGTACGCCTTGACCACGGCGCCGAGGCGCTTGCAGGTCGCGATCGCCTGCAGGCCGGCCACACCGGCGCCGAGGACGAGGACCTGGGCCGGCGGGACCGTACCGGCCGCGGTCATGTTCAGCGGGAAGAAGCGCGGCAGCCGTTCGGCCGCGACGATCGCCGCGCGGTACCCGGCGACCAGGGCCTGCGAGGACAGCGCGTCCATCGACTGGGCCCGGGAGATCCGCGGGATCAGCTCCATCGCGAAGATGGTCAGCTTGGCCCGGGTTGCGGACCGGACCACATCCGGCGGGTTGGTCGGCAGGAACGACATCAGCGCCGTACCGGCGTGCAGCCGTTGCAGCCGCTCGCGTTCCAGCGGCTGCACCGACGCCACGATGGTGGCCGCGTGGTCCGCACCCCAGGCGACCTCGGCCCCGGCGTCGCGGTACTGCTCGTCGGAATACAGGGCCCGTTCGCCGGCGGCCGGCTCGACCGCCACCTCATAGCCGAGCTCGATGAGTTTCGCGACTTGTTCCGGCACCAGCGCGACCCGGCGCTCGGCCGGTCTGGTCTCCCGTACGACTGCGATCTTCACTCGCCGAAACCTATGCCAAACACTGGGTCGCCGGAAAGCCCGATCACGCTTGCTTGGCCAGGTTCTGCAACAGCAGGGCCTCGGCCAGGCAGACCTTGCGGAATTCGGCCAGGTGCAGGCCCTCGTCGATCCCGTGTGCGCGGGTGTCCGGATCCTCCACGCCGGTGACCAGGATCGAGGCCTGCGGGAAGGTCTGCTGGAACTCGGCGATGAACGGGATCGACCCGCCCATGCCCATGTCGATCGGCTCCACACCCCACGCGGTCTGGAAGGCCGCCCGGGCCGCTTCGTACCCGGCACCGCGCGCGTTCACGCTGCACGGCTGACCGGTCTGACCCTCGGTCACGGTCACCTGCGCACCCCACGGAGCGTTCTGCTCCAGGTGCTCGCGCAGCGCCGCGCTCGCCTTGATCGCGTCGTCGCCGGGCGCGACCCGCAGGCTCACCTTGGCGCGCGCGACCGGGACCAGGGTATTGCTGGCGTCGGCGACGGCCGGTGCGTCGATGGCCAGTACGGCGATCGCCGGGCGGGTCCACAGCCGGTCGACCAGCGAACCCGAACCGGTCAGCCGGACCGAGTCCAGTACGCCCGACTCGGCGCGCAGCCGGTCCTCCGGATAGTCCACGTCCGCCGCCCGGGAAGCGTGCAGCCCGTCCACCGCGACGTCACCCTTGTCGTCGTGCAGGGTGGCGAGCAGCCGGCACAAGGTCGTCAGCGCGTCCGGGATCGGGCCGCCGAACAGGCCGGAGTGGACCGCGTGATCCAGCGTCCGCACCTCGACGTACGCCTCGACCAGACCGCGCAGCGACACGGTCAGGGCCGGCCGGCCGATGTCCCAGTTACCGGAGTCGGCGATCACGATCGCGTCGGCGGCCAGCTCGGCGGAGTACTCGTCCAGCAGCTGCAGCAGGGTCGGCGAGCCGATCTCCTCCTCGCCCTCGACGAACACCGTCACGCCCACCGGCAGATCGTTGCCAAAGGCCCGTACGGCGGCCAGATGGGCGGCGATCCCGGCCTTGTCGTCGGCCGCGCCCCGGCCGTACAACCGGTCGCCGCGCTCGGTCGGCACGAACGGGTCCGACGTCCACTGCTCGACCGCACCGGTCGGCTGTACGTCGTGATGCGCGTAGAGCAGCACGGTCGGCATCCCGGCCGGCGCGGGCTTCTTCGCGATGACCGCCGGTGCGCCGTCGCCGGCGCGGACGATCTTCACCGTGAATCCCTCGGCCTCGAACAGCGCCGCGGTCGCCTCGGCGGAGCGCTGGACGTCGGCCGCGCGGGCCGGTTCGTAGCTGACCGACGGGATCCGGATGAGGTCCTCGAGGTCGGCACGGACGCTGGGCAGAACGCGGTCGATCGCCGCGGACAGATCGGTCATGCGCCTACCGTACGGCGTCTGTTCTCAGGACCGACGCCCAGTTCACCCTCGCGCGTTACTCATTGGCGATCTACTCTGAAATTCTCGTAGGTTTCCGCCCAACCGAAGAGGATCTCTCACCATGGCCAGACGCCCACTCGCCATCCTGACCGCCCTGATCACCTCCGCCGCCGCGCTCACCGCCGTACTACCTGCCAGTGCCGCGATCACTTGTGACACCGCCACCAGCGGCGGCTCGACCTTCTACGACGGACCGTCCGCCTCCTACAAGTACGACGCCCGGTTCAGCAACAGCGCGAGCATCCCCAACCTGAGCACGCACACCCCGCAAGGCGCCGCCACTTGGTACAACTGGGACGGCTCCGGCGCGAACCTGCTGCTGGTCGCCTCCTACCGCGACGGCGCCGACTCGCAGATCTACGGCATCAACCCGTCCACCGGCGCCACCGTCGGTGTGGTCGCCATCGCCGAGTCGCACGTCGGCGGCATCACGGTCAGCAAGGGCTGGGCGTTCGTGTCCGGACAGGGCAGCAGCATCCGCAAGTACAGCCTGACCGCGTTGCGGGATGCGATGAAGGCCGCTGGTACGCCGTACCTCACGCAGGTCGGGACGGCGCGAGACGTGGCCGCCTCGTCGTTCATCGGTAGCTATGGCGACTCGCTGTTCTCCGGGTCGTTCAACGCGGACGGCCGCGGGGTCATGTACGAGTACAAGATCGCGACCGACGGGACACTGACCACGGTCGCCGGTGCGTGGGAGGTACCGACCAAGACACAGGGTCTGACGGTGACCGCCAACCACTTCATCTACAGCACGTCGTACGGACGGGGAAATCGCAGCAACCTCTATGTGGTCAAGCGCGGCCAGAAGGATCTGGACGCGGCGGCCCTGAGCTGCTTCCGGGCCCCGAGCATGACCGAGGGCATCACCGAGTACAACGGCACCGCGTACCTGGTCTACGAGTCCGCCTCACACCTCTACGGCTCCGACCCCGCCACCCTCAACGTCATCCCCCGCCTGCACAAGGCATCCATCACGTCCCTGACGTCCCTGGTGCCTTAACCGCCTGGGGGGACATACGACGCCGAGTCCAGGACCTGCTGCCTTCGAACGGCGTTGTCCTCACGCACCTGGACCTGCAACTGCTTGCCGCCGGGGTACTGGATGAACCGCTCGAGAACCGTGTGCGCGTTCGAGCAGGTGTAGCGGAAAATGACCGCCTGCCGATCATCGACCACCTGCTCCTCGCCTGGGATCGCGTTGCAACCGGGCGGGGGTGTGGTGGTCTTCGGCAGGGTGGTTCCACTGAGGACGCCCACGTAGACACCGTCGGCTTCAGTGGATTTGCCCCAGTCGGCTGTGCTGGTGCTGACCAGCAACGCCGGTCCGTCCGCGCGCTCCGCCTTCTGCGACCAGTCGCGCGGCACTTCGACAGAGAGCGAGTTGTACTCCACCTTTACCGGGCGGGTGAGGACTAGTTCGTAGCCGGCGTAGCCGCCGCCGGTTGCGAGGAGGACGGCGGCGAGGGCGGCGATGATGCGGGAGCGGGTGCGCCGGCGCGGGGGTACCGCGACCGTTGACAGGTTGGCGCTGGCCAGGGCGGTGGCCTGGTCGACGTTGCCTGGGGGTGCGGTCGGGGTGGGCATCTCGGCGGCAGGCACCAGACCGGGTGGGATCTTGCCGGTCGTGTGGGCCTCTCGCAGTGCGTTGAGGAAGCTGTCCAGGTCCGGCCACCGCTTGTCCCGGTCCGGCTCGAGCGCACGTCGTACGACGACATCGATCGCGTCTGGGATGTCCGCGCGGAGAGTCGTCATCGACGGCGGCGGTGACTCGATCTGCATCACCGCACCGAGGCTGGCCACGCCGTGCGGTGCCTGGCCGGTGAAGGCGGCGTACGCGACCGCACCAAGGGAGTAGAGGTCTGCCCGCTGGTCCAGGCGTTCACCTCGCACCTGCTCCGGCGCGACGTACGATGGGGTGCCGCCGGGCATGGTGATCCGCGAGACCTCGGCGAGGGACTTGCCCAGCCCCAGGTCGGACAGCATGGCGCGGTCGGCCGGCGGCTCGGTCCGGAACAGGACGTTGGCCGGCTTCACGTCCCGGTGCAGGACGCCGCGAGCGTGCAGGTGCTTGAGGCCCTTGCCGACCTCGGTGATGATCCGGACCGCCTCGGCGAACTCCAACGGACCGGCCTTGATCCGCTCCGCCAGCGTGCCGCCGTCGGCATAGGTGAGGACCATGTACGGGCGGCCGTCCTCGGTCTCCCCGATGTCATGGACACCGACGACGTACAGCGAGTCGACCTTGCGGAGGAACCGGCCCTCGGCCAGGAACCGGCGCCGGACGTCCTCGTCCTCGATCCAGTTGTCGGAGAGGATCTTGACCGCGACCTCGGCGTCCAGCTGCTCGTCCCGCGCCAGCCAAACCGTCGCGAAACCACCGGCACCGACCCGGCGGACCAGGGCGTACCGGCCGATCCGCTCTGGCTGGTCCATGGCGCAATTATGCTCGATACCTCGTGCCACTCGAACAAATGGGCAGATCCGGGCGTCTCAAGCTGATAGAAGACGTGTGGCGACCGCTGGCGAGGTCAGGGGTCGGAGGGTGTTAGGAGACCGCTCATGCGGCGCACGAACAGACGACTGATCATCCTGGTCGCAGCGGTCGCGGTCGCCGCCGTCGCGATCGGCGGCGCCTTCGCCTACCGCCAGGGCCCCGAGAAGGCCCAAGCCGACGCCGCACCGCTGTCCGGCACCTCCTCGACCACCCCAAGCACCACGCCAACGCCGTCGAAGACCCCAACCACGGCCAAGCCGACCCCGACCCCGACGCCGACCAGGGCCCCAGCGACGTCCACCGGCCCGGTCAAGGTCACGGTGGACATCAACAAGCTCGCCCAGGGCCGCGAACCCGCGATCCCGTACCTGGTCGGCCGCGAGGTCCGCGGCGGCGCAGGCAGTCCGCTCAAGATCCCCGGCACCGGCGGCATCATCGCGATCGGCCGGCTGGAGACCGACGTACTGGCCGCGGTCACGAAGGGCGACTCGGGGACCGAACTGCTCAGAGTCAGCAGCACCGGCGAGGTCCGCCGGACCCCGGACGTGTCCTCGCTGGTGACGAAGACCGACCAGTCCGCGGCGGCCTACGCGGCGGCACGGCCCAGCTGGCTCGGGGCGCAGGAGCAAGGCGGCGTCGTCTACGCCGAGGACCTGGGCGAGGACGGCTTCCTGAAGTCCCTGAAGCTTCCGGACGCGTGGAACCTGCAGGTCCTCGCCTACGTGGACGACAAGGTCTACTACCGCGCGGACAACGACGACACCGGTGCGTGGAAGCTGTACAGCTGGGTGCCCGGTGCGGCGAAGCCCACGCTGGTGAAGACGGTCACCTCGCCGTCGGCCGTGTCGAGGGACGGCCGGGTGGCCTCCTCGGTGAACCTGATCAACGACGGCGGCAGCTGCTCCTCGATCGTCGAGGTCGCCTCCGGCACGCAGTTCTCGCGAACCTGCGACTACTGGATCACCGGATTCACCCCGGACACCCGGACCGCGGTGGGCGGACCGGCGTACGGCGACGGCTACTGCAACCAGGTCCAGGCCGCGGTGGACAGCCGGACCGGCAAGCTGGTCCGTGAGTGGAACGGCTGCTTCCACCGGATCGCCGCCGAGGACGACCAGCACGTCCTGATCGTTGCCGTCGGCAAGGGCCAGGGCGAGGAGACCGGAGTCGAGCGCGCGATCATCCGCTGCAACCTCGCCACCGGCGGCTGCGAACTCGCCACCCCGATCACCGTCGACAAATCCACCGAGATCGGCACCTGACTGCTCATCGCCGGCTGATGTCTGCCCGCAGCTAAGAACCCTGACGTCCGGGACCGCCGGCGGCAGACTGAACTCATGGACCGGGTTGCCGTGCTTGCGGATGTTCATGGGGTGCTGCCTGCGCTGGAGGCCGTGTTGGCGGAGGGGGATGTGCGGGCGGCTGATGTGATCGTGCTGGCGGGGGATATTGCCAGCGGGCCTCAGCCGGTGGAGACGCTGGATCTGTTGAGGTCGTTGGGTGAGCGGGTGGTCTGGGTTCGGGGGAATGCGGATCGGGAGCTGGTGGAGATGGCTCGGGGGAAGTTCGAGCAGGAGCCGCCTGATGCCGTCAGCCCGTGGGCGGCGCGGGAGCTGCGGGCGGATCAGGTGGAGTTGCTGGCGTCGTTGCCCACCACTGTGACCATCGGGGAGGTGCTGTATTGCCACGCGACTCCGAGGGATGACGAGGAGATGGTGTTGGTGGACAGTCCGATCTCGCGGTGGGCTCAGGTGTTCGGTGGGCTGCCGGACGAGGTCAGGACGGTTGTTTGTGGGCACACGCATATGCCGTTCGCACGGCAGGTTGATCGGCGGTTGGTGGTGAACGCCGGCAGTGTTGGGATGCCGTACGGCGCTCCTGGCCCCAGCTGGGCTCTGGTGACGCCGGAGGGGGTCCAGTTACGGCGGTCAGCCCTGGACAGTACGAAGGCTGCCGAGCGGATCGTCGCGGAGTCGTCGTACGCCGGCCGGGAGGCCTGGGTGGCCGAATACATGCTGTCCAACTACTCCGACACAGAGGCTCTGGAGGCGTTCAGGCCGCGTGCGGAGGGCTGACCGGCTACCGTCGACACGTGTTCGCACGACGGCGGAAGCATTTCGGGACTCTGGCTGACAAGGCGACGTACGCGACTCTGCATACCGCCTCGCTGGCTACTCCGCACCTGCGCGAGGGCCTGACCCCCGCCGCGGCCGGCAAGGCGAGCCGCCACCTCAGGGACCTCCTCGGTACGGCGGCCATCGCGATCTGCGACTCGTCCGGCGTACTGGCGTGGGACGGGGTCGGTGGACCGTACGAGAGCAACCACCGGGGCGATGCGAAGGCTCTCGCCGCTCCCACGCTCCGCACCGGGCGTACGGCGGTGCTCGGAGCGCACGACGTGGCCTGTGGCGATCCACAGTGTCCGATCCGTACGGCGGTGGTCGCCCCGATCGTGACCGAGGAGCGCGTGGTCGCCGTACTGGTCGCGTACAGCATCCGGTCGTCGGCCGCACTGGTCAGAGCGACCGAGGAGGTCGCCCGCTGGGTGTCCGGCCAGGTGGAGCTGGCCGAGCTCAACAAGGAGCGCACCCGGGCGATGGAGGCCGAGTTGCGGGCGCTGCGGGCGCAGATCAGCCCGCACTTCATCTACAACGCGCTGGCCGCGATCGCGTCGTTCGTGCGGACCGACCCGGCGCGAGCGCGTGAGCTGCTGCTGGAGTTCGCGGACTTCTCCAGGTACGCGTTGAGACGCGGCGGCGAATTCACCACGCTGGCCGACGAGTTGCGGAACGTGGAGCGGTACCTGGTGCTCGAGCAGGCCCGGTTCGGGGACCGGCTGAAGGTGTCGCTGCTGATCGCGCCCGAAGTGCTCCCGGTGGTCATTCCGTTCCTCGTCGTACAGCCGCTGGTGGAGAACGCCGTACGGCACGGACTGGAGGGCACCACCGGGGTCGGCCGGATCACCATCCGCGCCCGGGACCGGATCAACGAGGCCGAGATCAGCGTGGAGGACGACGGCGCCGGCAGCGACCCCGAGGTGATCCGGGCCGCGCTGTCCGGTGAGTCGGGCAGCGACTCGGTCGGCCTCGGCAATGTGGACGCCCGGCTCCGGCAGGTGTACGGCGATGCCTACGGCCTGGTCGTGGAGACCGCCGTCGACGCGGGCACGAAGGTCACCTTCCGGGTGCCCAAATACTCCTCTGGAGTACACGCTGTCTCGCGTTGACGGTGATGGTGGCGCGAACTAGCGTCGGCAGCAATCCCCCGACGGCATTGCGGCATCGCTGCCGGAACGGGATTCACCTGGGCGGGGCAGGCGACGACTGGATCGCCTTCTCAGGGGGCGATCGCGGCCCGCGGTAAGCGGTTTTCGCACAGCTCCACGGCGTTCTGCGGTGGAGCCTGCTGGAGAGGAGCAGTTGCTCGTGCCAGGCAACAGGGCAGTGATTTACAAGGGCCCAGGCGACGTGGCGGTCGAGACGATCGACTACCCGAGTCTGGAGCTCAAGGACGGTCCCGGGGTCAACCCCGCGAACGTGGGTCGGCAGATTCCGCACGGGGCGATCCTCAAGGTGGTGGCCAGCAACATCTGCGGCAGCGACCAGCACATGGTCCGCGGCCGGACCACAGCACCGTCGGGGCTCGCACTCGGCCACGAGATCACCGGTGAGGTGGCGGAGGTCGGCCGGGACGTCGAGTTCATCAAGGTCGGCGACCTCGTGTCGGTCCCGTTCAACATCGCCTGCGGGCGGTGCATCAACTGCAAGGAGGGCAAGACCGGCGTCTGCCTGAACGTGAACCCGGACCGGCCGGGGTCGGCGTACGGGTATGTCGACATGGGCGGCTGGGTCGGCGGCCAGGCGGAGTACGCGCTGGTGCCGTACGCCGACTGGAACCTGCTGAAGTTCCCCGACAAGGACCAGGCGCTCGAGAAGATCCGCGACCTGGCGATGCTGTCGGACATCTTCCCGACCGGGTACCACGGTGCCGTCACGGCCGGCGTCGGGACCGGTTCGACCGTCTACGTCGCGGGCGCGGGGCCGGTCGGCCTGGCCGCGGCCACGTCGGCGTTCCTGCTCGGCGCGGCGGTCGTCATCGTGGCCGACCTGCAGAAGGAACGGCTGGAGCAGGCGCGCAGTTTCGGCTGCGAGACGATCGACGTGTCGGAGGGCGATCCGAGGGACCAGATCGAACGGATCCTCGGTGTGCCGGAGGTCGACAGCGCGATCGACGCGGTCGGGTTCGAGGCACACGGCCACGGCAGCGACGCCCGGACCGAGCGTCCCGCGACCGTGCTGAACGCGGTCATGGACGTCACCCGGGCCGGCGGTGCGGTCGGTATCCCCGGCCTCTACGTCACCGGCGATCCCGGTGCGAGCGACGAGGCCGCGAAGACCGGGTCGCTGTCGATCCGGCTGGGCCTCGGCTGGGCCAAGTCGCTGTCGTTCACCACCGGGCAGTGCCCGGTCATGCGGTACAACCGCCAGTTGATGCAGGCGATCCTGCACGACCGGACGCAGATCGCGAAGAACGTGAACGCCACGGTCATTCCACTGGACGAGGCGCCGCAGGGGTACAGCCAGTTCGACCAGGGCGCGGCCCGCAAGTACGTGCTCGACCCGCACGGCTTGATCAAGTAACCGGACCGGACGACGGGAGCGGGGTCACGGCCCGGCTCCCGTCGCGCTGGTAGTCGTGACCACGGCGAAACGTGCCGGTAACAACGACCTGGCCATACTGCAGGGAAGGTAACCCGTCACGAGAGCGACCTTCCATGAGCAGTGACAGCCGGCTCGACCTCGAGTTCGCCTACACGGCGTACCAGGACTCCTGCCGAGACCTCTACTCGCCGTACTACTACTGTCGGCGTCCGCTCGGCCACGACGGCGTACATGCCGCGGGCTTCGGCTCGAGCCGACTCCGCTGGGAGCACCAGCCCGATCACGCCCCACACATGCTGTCCTGAGTCGTCGAGCTCACATGTCGGGCGCGGTGGCGCGGCTGAGCTCCTCGACTTCTGCCTCGTCCAGCGTGAAGGTGAGTGCTCCCGCGTTCTGAGCGGCTTGGTCCGCATTCTTGGCGCCGACGATCGGCAGTACGGCGTCCTGCTGGATCAGCCACCTTAAGGCGACCTGACTGGGAGTCCGGTCGTGGCGGTCGCCGATGTCGCGCAGCAGGTGGACCAGCTCCGCCAGGTTCTCGTAGCGGAAGGGGCTGCTGTGGCGCCGCCACCCTGTAGGTCGGGTGTCAGCCGAGTACTTGCCGGTGAGCGCCCCCGAAGCCAGCGGCATGTAGGCGATCAGGGTCACGCCCAGCTCCCGGCAGGCATCGAGAACGCCGTCCGTCTCCGGGCCGCGATGCAGCAGCGAGTACTGCACCTGGTTGGAGGCCAGCACCTGCCCACGACGGGCGAGTTCGGTATGGGCGGTGCGCATCTGTTCGACGCTGTAGTTGCTCACGCCCACCGCGCGGATCTTCCCCGCCTCGACGGCGTCTGCCATCAGGTTCATCAGCGTCGGGATCGACATCCACCGGAACGGGTAGTGGACCTGGTACAGGTCGATCGTCGTACGTCGCAGGCGGGCAAGGCTGGCGTCCAGCGTCGCCGGCAGACTGCTCGTCCGGGAGAGGAACCCGGACGGGAACTTGGTCGCCAGTACGACGTCCCGCCCCGCCGTCAGCTCACCGACCCGGCGCTCGGATGCACCCTTTCCGTACATCGCGGCGGTGTCGACGAAGTTCACCCCCGCGGCCAGGCTCACGTCGAGCGCCGCTCGCTGATCGTCAGCAGTGCTGGTCGGTCCGTAGACGTTGCGGGCGGGATTCCACCGCGGCGCGGTCGACATGTCGCCCCAGACCATCGCCCCGACGCCGAGCCGCGACACCCGGACGTCCGTCCGCCCCAGTGTCATCGATAGCTCGCTCATTCCGGGCACCCCTGGAAAAACAGTAGCTCCAATTCGCGATTGGCTGGCATTAGTGTGTGGGCATGGCCGACACTCCCCTGCGCGCGCTGGTCGCGGACGACGAGGAGCCCGCCCTGGCCGAGCTGGTGTACCTGCTGTCGCGGGACGACCGGATCGGCGAGATCCGGACCGCCTCGAACGGGCCGGAGGCGCTGAAGATCCTGCAGGCCGCCGACCTGGACGTGGTGTTCTGCGACATCAAGATGCCCGGCCTGGACGGGATCGACCTGGCCAAGGTGCTGTCCAAGTTCGCCAGCCGCCCGCAGATCGTCTTCGTCACCGCGTACGACGAACACGCGGTGGCGGCTTTCGAGCTCGAGGCGACCGACTACGTGATGAAACCGGTCCGGGCCGAGCGGCTGGCCGAAGCAGTCCGCCGAGTCGTCACCGTCGGCGCACCGGCCGCGCTGCAGAGTGCCGACGAGTCCGAGGACGAGGTCATCCCGGTCGAGTTGGCCGGCGTCACCCGGTTCGTCCAGCGCTCGACCGTCCGCTACGTCGAGGCGCAGGGCGACTACGCCCGCCTGCACACCGGGCAGAACTCGCACCTGGTCCGCATCCCGCTCAGCACGTTGGAGGAACGCTGGCGCGACGCGGGGTTCACCCGGATCCACCGCAGTACGTTGGTCGCCCTCGCGCACGTGGACGAGATGCGCGTCGACGGCGGCCGGTGCGCGGTCCGCGTCGGCGGGGACTGGCTTCCGGTCAGCCGTCGCCACACCCGCGAGCTCCGCGACCTCCTGGTCCGGTCGACGTCGCTGCGCGGCTGAGATGAGTACCCCCGACGAGCCCCGCGTTCCCCGGCGCGTGCGGATCACCAGCCCGCGCACCAGCGCGGCCCGTCGCCCGATCATCCCCACCGGCACCCGCGAGATCGACGAACAGACCAGGCTCGGCGAGGTCTACATGCACTCGCTGATCCAGTCCCAGCTCCGCCTCGCCCTCGCCGTCATCGGCGGTGCGGTCGTCGTCCTCGGCGGCATCCCACTCCTGTTCGCCCTCGTCCCGGCCACCCGCACGTTCGACGTACTCGGCCTGCCGCTGCCCTGGGTGATCCTCGGCATCGTGGTGTATCCGGTCGTGTACGTCGCCGCCCGCGTCTACGTCCGCAACGCCGAGCGGATCGAGACCGAGTTCACCGAGTTCGTGGGGCGGCAGGAGTAGAAATGTCGCCGGCAACGAGTTTGATCGGGATCGGGTTGGTGATCGTCGCGACCATCGGCATCGGTCTGTTCGGGCTGCGGATCTCCCGCACCACGAGCGACTTCTACGTCGCCAGCCGGGTCGTCACGCCGCGCTGGAACGCCTCCGCGATCAGTGGCGAATACTTGTCGGCGGCATCGTTCCTCGGCGTCGCCGGGTTGGTGCTGGTGAACGGCGCCGACATGCTCTGGTTCTCCGTCGGGTACACGGTCGGCTACCTGATGCTGCTCGTGCTCGTCGCCGCACCACTGCGCCGATCGGGTGCGTACACGTTGCCCGACTTCGCCGAGACCCGGTTCGAGTCGGCCGTCGTACGACGAATCTGCGCGGGTCTCGTGGTCGGCATCGGCACCCTCTACCTGCTGCCCCAGCTCCACGGTGCGGGCCTCACCGTGCAAACGGTGACCGGCGCACCACCCGATGTCGGCGCCGCGGTCGTCGCGGTGATCGTGGTGATCAACGTCGCGGCCGGCGGCATGCGCTCGATCACTTTCGTACAGGCCTTCCAGTACTGGCTGAAACTCACTGCTCTCGCGCTCCCGGTCTTCGTCATCCTGATCGCCTGGCGGTCCGCCGAGCATCCGGTCGGCGTCCTCGAGTCACTGCAGGGCGCGGGCGCGGAATGGGCCCAGCCGCTGTCCACCGCGGGCGGCCGGGACCATCCGCTGTACGCGACCTATTCGTTGCTCTTGGCCCTTTGTTTCGGAACGATGGGCCTGCCGCATGTGCTGGTCCGGTTCTACACGAACCCGGACGGACGGGCGGCACGTCGCACGACGGTCGTCGTACTGGCGCTGCTGGGGACGTTCTATCTGTTCCCGCCGATGTACGCGATCCTCGGCAGGACGTTTGCGGCGGACCTGGTCGGGAGTGGCGCGGATACCGTCGTACTGGAGCTGCCGGGGCGGATTTTCCCTGGTACAGCAGGGGATCTGCTCGGGGCACTGGTCGCGGCCGGGGCGTTCGCGGCCTTCCTGTCGACGTCGTCGGGGTTGACCGTCGCGATCGCGGGGGTGATCGACCAGGACCTGTTGCGGAGCAGGTTGCACCGATGGACCGGCGGGGACTACGTCGCAGTCAACAGCTTCCGGATCGCGGCGTTGCTGTCGATGTGCGTGCCGTACCTCGCGTTCCAGTTGACCGGGGCGCTGAGTCTGGCGGACACGGTCGGGCTGGCGTTCGCCGTGGCCGCGTCGACGTTCTGTCCCCTGCTGGTGCTGGGGATCTGGTGGCGGCGGATGTCGACGACCGGCGCCGCTGCCGGGCTGGTCGTCGGCGGGGTCGCGGCGAGTGCGGCGGCGCTGATCAACGTGATCGGCGGTCCGGAAAGCGGTTGGCCGCAGGCGCTCGTCGGTCAGCCGGCCGCGTGGACGATGCCGCTCGCGTTCATCACCGTGATCGTGGTGTCCAAGCTGACCCCGGACAAGATCCCGGCCGGCACCGCCCGCAGCATGGTCCGCCTGCACACCCCGGAGGCGGTCGACGTCGACCGAGGCCCCGGACCTGCAGCACTCACCAACCTCCCGCCCAACGCCCCGCCTGCGCCTCGGCGCACCTAGAGGCCGCCGGCCGCCGGACGTTGGTGAGCGGTGGCGGTCCGCCACTCGTCGCGCACTTCCTACCGCTCGTCGCAATGGCCGCCGCCATCGACCGCCTGATGGGTGCCGCTGAGCGCTCGGTGTGCGTGGGTGCTGTTGGCGCGGCGTGACGCCGACCACAGTACGGACCAGCAACCCCTGCCGGTCTCCGCCCGGCCTGATCCGTCTGGAGGTCCCGCGAATGAGCGATACCACGCGATCCGCGGGCGATCCGGAAGTGTCGACGTACCGAGATGTCCAGTTGTCCCCGGACTTCTCCGAGTTGCGTCGCCGGTTCCGGCGCTTCGTGTTCCCGATGACCGGCCTGTTCCTGGTCTGGTACTTCCTCTACGTCCTGCTCGCCGCCTACGCGCCCGGCTTCATGTCGTCGCGGATCGGCGGGAACATCAACGTCGCGCTGCTGTTCGGGCTCGGTCAGTTCGTCTCGACCTTCGCGATCACGATGATCTACGTCCGCTGGGCCGACAAGCAGGTCGACCCCGACGCCGAGAAGCTTCGCCACCAGATCGAGGGAGTTGACCAGTGAGC
This sequence comes from Kribbella sp. CCNWLW201, assembly GCF_037203805.1. Classification (NCBI taxonomy): domain Bacteria; kingdom Bacillati; phylum Actinomycetota; class Actinomycetes; order Propionibacteriales; family Kribbellaceae; genus Kribbella; species Kribbella sp. CCNWLW201. The sequence continues at coordinate 312,576 of NZ_JBBCBQ010000001.1, forward strand.
GCCCCCCTGCTGTTGCCACTGGCAACCGACATCGGCAACCCGACCGTCAACATCGCGATCTTCGCGCTGTTCGTGATCGCGACGCTGGCGATCGTGATCAAGGCCTCCCGGAACAACAAGACCGCGGCCGACTTCTACGCCGGCGGCCGGTCCTTCACCGGCCCGCAGAACGGCGTCGCGATCGCCGGTGACTACCTGTCCGCCGCGTCCTTCCTCGGCATCGCCGGTGCGATCGCCCTGAACGGGTACGACGGCTTCCTCTACTCGATCGGCTTCCTGGTGGCATGGCTGGTGGCCCTGCTGCTGGTCGCCGAGCTGCTCCGGAACACCGGCCGCTTCACGATGGCCGACGTACTCTCGTTCCGGCTCAAGCAGCGGCCGGTCCGGATGGCGGCCGCGATCTCGACCCTCGGCGTCTGCTTCTTCTACCTGCTGGCGCAGATGGCCGGCGCCGGGGGTCTGGTCGCCCTGCTGCTCGGTATCGACAGCCGGGCCGGGCAGAGCCTGGTGATCGCGGTGGTCGGCATCATCATGATCACCTACGTGCTGGTCGGCGGGATGAAGGGCACCACCTGGGTGCAGATCATCAAGGCCGTCCTGCTGGTGATCGGCGCCGGCATCATGACGCTGTGGGTGCTGGCGAAGTACACCTTCAACCTGTCCGGTCTGCTCGGTGCCGCCGTCGACAAGAGCCCGGCCGCCGGCGAGAAGCTGCTCAACCCGGGCCTGCAGTACGGCGCGACCGGTATCAGCAAGCTGGACTTCATCTCCCTGGCGCTGGCCCTGGTCCTCGGAACCGCTGGCCTGCCGCACGTGCTGATGCGGTTCTACACGGTGCCGAACTCCAAGGAGGCCCGCCGCAGTGTCAGCTGGGCGATCTGGATCATCGGCATCTTCTATCTGTTCACCCTGGTCCTCGGGTACGGCGCCGCCGCGCTGGTCGGACCGGACGCGATCCGGGCCGCTCCGGGCAAGGCGAACTCGGCCGCACCACTGCTGGCGTTCGAACTCGGCGGCGAGCTCCTGCTGGGCGTCATCTCCGCCGTCGCCTTCGCCACCATCCTGGCCGTGGTGGCCGGTCTGACCATCACCGCGAGTACGTCGTTCGCCCACGACGTCTACGGCCAGGTGATCAAGAAGGGCCAGGTCAACGCCGACGGCGAGGTCCGGGTCGCCCGGATCACCGCGCTGGTGATCGGTGCGGTCGCGATCATCGGCGGTATCTTCGCCAACGGTCAGAACATCGCCTTCCTGGTGGCGCTGGCGTTCGCGGTCGCGGCCAGTGCGAACCTGCCGACCATCCTGTACTCGCTGTTCTGGCGGCGGTTCAACACCCGCGGCGCGCTGTGGAGCATCTACGGCGGCCTGGGTTCGGCGATCATCCTGATCGCGTTCAGCCCGGTCGTCTCCGGCAAGGTGGACGCCAAGACCGGCAAGAGCCTGTCGATGATCACCGACACCGGGATCGACTTCCACTGGTTCCCGCTGGACAACCCCGGCATCGTCTCCATCCCGCTGGCCTTCCTGCTCGGCTGGCTCGGCACGGTCACCAGCAAGGAGCCGGTCGACGTCGACAGGTTCGCCGAGATGGAGGTCCGCTCCCTGACCGGCGCGGGCGCCGAGAAGGCGGTGCAGCACTAGTAGACCTGTCAGGCAGGCCCTGCTGATTCCACGCGAACCTGCCTGACAGCCCCACCTCCGCCCCTGGAGACGGACCCGGTACCCCCTGGCCGGGTCCGTCTTCTGTTGCTCAGGCCAGTTTCAGGGTGGGCCAGAGTTCGTAGAAGGCGTCGCGGGAGTTGGTGCCTCGGAGTTCTTCGGCGGCGTGCAGGCGGCCGAAGGTGAAGGCGTTGCCGCCGTCCAGGTGGACCTGGACAGCCAGCTGGCGAAGCAGGTCGCGGGACACGACGGAGTCCTGGTGGGCGCCGAGGACTTCCTGGAGCTCTTCGGCGCGGGCGGCGAGGTTGGTGGCTTCGTCGCCGAGAACGGGTACGGCGGACTCCGCGGCGTACCGGAGTCGCTTGGCGGCCTTGCGGACCTCGTGGAGTTCGTGATCCTGCTCGGCGGAGGTCTCGGCAGCCTCGGAGCGGCGGACGGCCTTCCGCATCCGCTTCCAGTCGTGGTCGAGGAGGTCGTGGATCTGCTTGCTCGCCTTGCGGTCGTCACCGACCAGCGGCGGCTGGCTGATGAGCTCGTCGAGGGTGTCCAGCAGGCGGAAGTAGCGGTCGCTCTCCAACGCGGCGAGCGCGCCCGCGCGGCCCTCCTTGTACACAGCCCGCAGGTGATCGTCGATCCGGCCGGCGACCCGGCCCATCACCAGCTCGACCGGCTGCTCCGCGACCTCGGCAGCGAAGTGCTCACGCTGGACCTCGGCGTCCCGTGCGACCCCGAGCTCACCTGCGAGCCACTTCAGCTCGGTCCGGATCTGGTCGGTCACCTCGCGGTCCACCACCGGTCGGTACGTCGCCATTGCCGATCGGAGCCGCCGCGTCGCGACTCGGAACTTGTGGATCGAGTCCGGGACATCACGCCGTACCTCTGGATCCCGGTCCCGGATCGCCTGCACCTGCGCGGCGGCGTACGCGCGGAACAGGTCCGAGGTCCGGGGCTTCTTGGGCAGCTCCCCCTCGTCCTGTTTCGGCACGCGGTCGCCGAGGGCCCGGGCCAGCTTGCTCGGTCCCTCCGCGGGTTTCGCGCCGGCGGAGGTGAGCAAGGTTTCGGCCGCTGCCAGCAGTTCCTCGTCACCGGTGACGAGCTCCAACTCCCACTCCCGCCAGCTCTCGGGCTGGGCTGCGTGCTCGGGGTCGGCTTGGTCCAGCTCGGGGGCGACGGTGGCGGTGACGCGGTCGTCGGCGAGCTCGGCGAGTACCTTGTCGTCCTCGCCGAGCAGCCGGCGGACGACGCGCTTGGTGTTCAGCGTCACGACCGGGATGAGTTCGTTGTCGCGGGCATGGACCCGCACCGTCCGCACCACCGCGATCGGCACCTTGCGGACCGAGCGGCCGAGCGGGTGATGGACCTCCAGCCGCTCACCCGAGGACTTCGGGAACTTGATGTGCCAGCCGTCGTCCTCACCCCCGGACCGCCGGCGCAAGGTCACCTTGTTCGCCGCGAGGCCGAGCTCGTCGGTGTCGTAGTACACCGCCTCGAGCTCCAACGTGACGGGCGGGGACACCCGTACGACCCCGGGCAACTCGTGCAGCGCGGGCAGGACCGCCTGCTCGTCAACGTCGTACTTGGTCTCGATCTCCACTTGCTCAGTCGCCGGCATGTCCCCTGTTTACCAGGCGTTCATGAACTGGTCACCCAAACGCCCGCAGATCGGCGACCACCCGTTCCAGATCCCGATCAGGTACGGCGTTGCGCGTGATGCCGGTCCTGGACGGCCAGACCTGGCGACGGTGGTTGCGTTCGAGGGCCCAGCCGATCAGTGCGGCGAGGACCAGCAGCGTGATCATCTGATACCTACCGATTTGAAGAAGGTGTAGTGGAAGGTGCCGCCGGATTCCGCGGCCTTCTCCAGGTCGCGGATGCCCTGCGCCCATTCGGCCGGCGTTCGCATCCCGGCCGCGATGGCCCGCTCCCGGACCGACTCGACCATCGCGATGAACGTCTTCCGGGTGAACCCGTCGACCAGGTGCGGCAGCGTCTCGTCGGCGTACACGGTGCACGGCCAGGCGCGCACGTCGTCGTACCCGGCGTCCTTGAGCAACGGCTGCAACCGCCGGCCGATCAGCGCGTCGCCACCCGACAACGCCTGGAGGTCGACGAGGCAGTCGATGACCTTTTGCGCCGCCGTACTGCGCGGGTGGAAGAAGGCCGACTCGTGATCGCCCTCGATGACAGTGATGGTGCCGCCGGGTTTGAGCAGCTGACGCAGCCGGACCAGAGCCTCGTGCGGGTTCGGGAGGTGCTCGAGCACGAAGCAGAGGAAGACGTGGTCGAACTCTTCGTCGGGCAGCTCGTGGAGGTCGGCGTGCCGCCAGTCGACGCGGGCATCGGGCGCGACCGCGCTGACCCGGGCCTTGGCCTGGGCGAGTGATTCCTCGGAGATGTCGACCGAGACGAGGTCGATGCCGGGACTGCGGGTCACCAGCTGGACCGTCTGCCCGCCGACCCCGCACCCCGCTTCGAGCACGCGGCTCCCGGCCGGGAAGCTGGTCCCGGCGTGCAGCAGATCAGCGAGAGTCTGCGCCTGGTCGGTCAGCCGGCGGGTCTCGGCGGGTGTGTAGCCGTGCACGTAGTCAGTTCCCATATCTCCACGTTGCCGCCACTATGGACTAGTGAACAGGTCCAATCAGGGCAAAATTGGCCGGTCCAAAGCGGGCTCCGACTTCCTTCAACTGGATCCGGCGGAGGCGCCGGCCGGCGGGTTGTCGGACTGGCTGACCGAGCGGCTCCGCGCCGCGATCTCCGACGGCCGCCTCCCGATCGGCACCCGGCTACCCGCCACCCGAGTCCTCGCCGCCGACCTCCAGGTCTCCCGCGGGGTCGTCACCGAGGCCTACCAACGCCTCACCGAAGACGGCCAACTAACCCCCCAAGGCCGCGCCGGCACCACAGTCGCCGCCGCCCCCCTCTCGACCACCACCGCCACCTCGGCCCAGCCCACCGCGGCCCGCCGCCCCACGACCACCGCAGCCCTGGCGACAGGTTCGCCCAACGCTCGCACCGCCCAAGGCAGCCCCCACCCCCGGACCGGCTCGGCGCCCGGCGACTCCTACCGGCCCGCGACAGCCCGCACCACCACCAGACCCGGAGGACCCACCACCTCCCGCCCCAGCACCGCCGCGACGCCGGAGGCAGGTTCACCCACCGCTGGCACCCGCCCGGTCGGGTCCCAGGCTCGGACCGGCCCGGCGCCCGCCGGCTCCGGCAGGAACGGCTCGGCGTCCGCCGGTTCCGCCGGGCCGGGCTCGCCTGCACTCACCACAGTGGTCGCTGAGCCGGGGCTCGATGTTTTTGACGCGTTGCGGGCGGTGCCGGCTCGGATTGATCTGACACCTGGGGTTCCGGATCTGGCCGCCTTCCCACGGGCAGCCTGGCTCCGGGCCGAGCGTGCGGTGCTGAACGACCTCGAGTCGGCGGAGTTCGGGTACGGCGACCCAGCCGGCACACCGGCATTGCGCCGAGCCGTCGCCAACTGGCTGGCCCGCTACCGCGGCGTGTCGGCTCACCCCGACGACCTCATCATCGTGGCCGGGGTCTCCCAGGCGATCGGCCTCGTCGCCCAGGTCCTCAGGCCCCGCGGCATCACCGAGATCGCCGTCGAGGATCCCGGCTCACTCGGCTCGCGCCAGCACCTGCAGAACTGGGGTCTCCACACACCCCCGATTCCCGTCGACGAAGGCGGTCTCCGGGTCGACCTGCTCCGCGAATCCGGCGCCCGCGTGGTGATGGCGACTCCAGCTCACCATTTCCCGACTGGCGTCGTACTGGATGGAGAACGGCGCCGGGAGTTGATCCAGTGGGCTGCCGAGGGTGGGTTGATCCTGGAGGACGACTACGACGCGGAGCACCGGTACGACCGTCCGCCGGTCCCCGCGCTGCGGGCGATGCTGGCCGATCAGGTGATCTACGCAGGCAGTGTGTCGAAGCTGCTCGCACCGTCGCTGCGGATCGGGTGGATGCTGCCGCCGCCGCAGTACAAGCACGACCTGATCGCGATGAAGCGCCTCGCCGACCTCGGCAACGCGGCGCTCCCGCAGCTCACCCTCGCCCACCTGATGGAGTCCGGCGAACTCGAACGCCAACTCCGCTTCCTCCGCCGCCGCCACCGCACCCGCCGTGACGCGATGGTCCGTGCCGTCGCCAACTACCTGCCCTCAGCAACCGTCCACGGCGCCGCCGCCGGCCTCCACCTCACCATCACCTTCGACTCCTCCCTCAACGACGTCGACCTGGCCGCGGCCGCCTTGCAGAAAGGCGTGAAAGCCCACCCCCTCTCGTGGCACTGCCAACTCCCACACGCCCCAGGCCTCGTCCTCGGGTACGCCGCCCGCACCCCCACCGAACTCACCGAAGCCATAGCCACCATCGCCGAAGTCCTGTAACAAACCCCGATCCCCGCCAGCCCCACCCGAAGCCGCCCCAGCAACACTCTCGGGCGCCGCCGGTCCCACCTACCGCACCCACAGAACGCAGAAACCAGGGACGCCGAGCCAACTGAGAGCCGACCGCACCGCAGCCTGCGACGAACCCGCCGCGGGAGCGCCTGCCAGGGGCGCGCCTCGCAGGGCCGGGAATGATCGCCCAACGGAGGGGGCGATGCGGCGTTGGGTCGGGCCCGCGCGGAGCGCATCCTCTCAACTGCGCCCCGTGTCGCCGAGGCCGAGGTCGGCCGCCCAAAACGGGCAGCGCAGACAGTCAACTTGCGGCGGTGTTGATGTTCGCGGCGTCGCCCCACGGGTCGATAGTCGCGGCGCTGGTAGTTCTGATGTGCCGTACACCGGCGACTGACATCCCGAGAGTGTCGTCTCCCCACGGGTTGCAAGACGCCTGGTCGGTGACCGGAGACGCGGACGACTTGGTCGGCCCGGAGACATCACTCCACGGGTCAACACATGGCGGGACGGCGACCGGAGTACCGGGTGACTTGATCGGCGTGGAGTCGTCACCCCACGGGTCAACAGACGGCGGGGCGAGGGCTGTGGTTTGGGGTGGGTTGGTGGGGTCTCGGTGGGCGTGGGGTGGTGGGCCAGGCGACATGCTGGCGGCGGGAGGAGGGTTGACGATGGCGGGTGGCTGGTATCTGGTGCGTGGGATGGGGTCGGGTGTGGCCCAGGTGGGGCGAGCTACGTGGACAACGCCGTCGAGGATCTGGATGCGCCAGTGGCCGGCGTGTAGGTCGATGTGGTGGCGTTTGCAGAGGAGGACCAGGTAGAGACCGCGGTGATGCCACCGTCGATCCAGTGGATCAGGTGGTGGGCCTCGCATTGGATCGGTGGTGCACCACAGACGACGCAGCCCTTGTCGCGGGCGTTCAGGGCCTGGCGCATCGCGCGGGTGACGAAGCGTTCGCTGGTGCCGACATCCAGCGGCTGAGACTTTGATCCCAGCACGATCGGCAATACCTCGGCATCGCAGGCCAGGCGACGGATCGCGGCGGCAGACAGGGTGCCACCGAAGACGAGTTCACCGGTCGCGGTCGCCGTGGCGGCCTTCAGTGCTTCGAAGTCGATCGTCACGCTGATGTGCGCCTTCGGCCCATGCCCGGCCACGGAACCAGACCTCGCACTGCCAGCCTGGCTCGGACCCGAGTTGGCCACTTGATCCTGCCCGTTGATGCCTGGCAATGGCGCGTGCCATGCACCGGCTTCCGCGGAGCCGGTCGCGGCAGTTGGACTGACTGAGTCAGCCGATGGACCGTGGGCTGCGGCCGAGGTGCAGGTGCGATCGGCCGGTCCGGCGGTCGAGGTGCGGGTGGCGCTGGCGGTCGGGGGCGTCGGGGCGGCGGAGGCGGCGGCGGGACCAGGGGTCGCGGTGCGGGTGGTTTTGCGTCAGTGGGTGCGGCGGCGTGGGGGTGGGTGGTGTTGGCGGCGGTGTTGAGGAGGGTGGCCAGGGCGTCGGCTTGGCGCTTGTCTCGGGGGCGGGGGTCGTGTTCGCCGTCGAGGGTCTTGTGCGGTCGGGCGTGCGCGTGGATCAGGGTGCGGAACAGTTCGGCGTTCTCGTTGGCCAGGAAGCCGCGGAAGTTCACGCCCTGGTCGGCGTTCTGCATAGTCAGAGACTCGCGGGCGTAGGCCTTCTTCTCGTCCGGCTCGGGCCCGTCGGGGTCGAGGATGTCTCGGATCTTCTTGCCGGCCAGGCGCAGTTGGGCCGGGGTGTGGGTGGCGGCCAAGTCGATCAGTTTCCGCTCGGCGACCTCGACATTCTCGATCGGAACGGTGGTGGGGACCTTGGCCAGCACCGAGACGATCGCCTCCGCCTGCGCGGGATGCACCCGCCAGCCAACGGAGGCATCGGGATCGTCGGGGGCGAGATCGGCGGTCGCAGGGTCGGCAAACGGAATCGCCGGATCGGGCAGAGCAGCAGCGGTCGCGGGGTGTTTGATCAGAGCATTGGCGAGGCTGACATCGCGGCGCGCCTCGACAGGGTCAATGCGATAGCGCTCCGACATCAGCCGCGCCGTGTCACCGGCGCCGATCTCCTTGGCGTAGCCAGACTGGTCGAGGTCACCGACCAACTGCAGCTTGATCGTCTTCAAGCGCGCCTCCTCCGCGAAGACCGCGTCGAGAGTCGCCAGCTTCACACTGTCACTCATCGACCATACGGGCCGCTCGCCGAGGATCTCCATACCGAGAATCGTATGCACACCCACCGACAGTTCCAAAGCGAGATTCCCCTTATTTTCAATGGATCTCTGCAATCTCCAGTTATCCACAGACGACGCGACGGTGGACAACGAACGCAATTAGTTGCCTGCAGCCACTACCTCACGCCGGCCACGGAGACTCGGCCGCCACCAGTTGGCGGGGCCGGCGAGTTTCATGAAGGCAGGTAGCAGCACGCCCCGGATCGCGGTCGCGTCCACGAGGACCGCCACCGCCATCCCGATGCCGATCATCTTCAAGTAGACGACTCCTCCAGTCGCATAGACCGCGAACGACATCGCCAGTACGGCGGCCGCCGTCGTCACCAACGGCGCGGACTGCTGCAACCCGGTCGCCACCGCGTTCACCGTGTCACCAGTCCGCAGGTACTCCTCCTGGATCCGCGACACGATGAACACCTCGTAGTCCATCGACAGCCCGTAGACGATGCAGAACATCAGCGTCGGCATACTCGCCTCCAGCACCCCGGTCGCGGTGAACCCGAGCGGCCCGGACAGGTTCCCCCGCTGGAACACCCACACCATCACCCCGAACATCACCGCCAGACTGAGCAGATTCAGCACAGTCGCCTTCAACGGCAACAGCACACTGCCCGTCGCCAGATAGAGCACCGCGAAGCTCAGCATCAGGATCAGCCCTAGTACCAACGGGATCCGCTCGGTCAACGCCGACCGCCAGTCCACCATCTCGGCCGGAGTCCCGCCGATGATCGCGTCGTACGGCGCCTCGACGGCCCGCACCCGCTCCACCAAGCCGGCGATGTCACCCTCGAGCGCGTCCTGGGTCGGCGTGACCGTCAGGTAGGAGCCGCCGTTCCGGGTATACGTGTCTACCTGCGCGACACCGTCCAGCTTCGACAGCGTCTCGGCGTACGACGGAAGTGCTGTCGGCGAAGGCGTCGTACGCATCACGACGTACAGGGCATCGGACTCTTCCTGACCGAAGTTGGCCCGGACCTGATCGGCCATGATCCGGCTGCTCGCATCGGCGGGGAGGATCCGCGCATCCGGAAGGCCGAGCCGCAAGCCCAGAGCCGGTGCCGAGAGCAACAAGATCAGCGCGAGCATCGCACCACCGGTCAACGCCGGGCGCCGCATCACGTACTGGGCCAGGCGGAACCAGCGACCTTCGTTGCGCTGGACAACCGTTCCGGCCGCGCGATGACCGAGGAGGGCGAGTACGGCGGGGAGGATCACGAGCGCACCGACGAGTGCCGAGGCGACGACGAGCACACCGGCGTACGCGAAGGAACGCAAGAAGGACAACGGGAACAGGAGCAGTGCGAGCAACGACATGGCGACGGTCAGACCGCTGAAGAAGACCGTCCGTCCGGCCGTGCGGACCGCTGCCACTACCGCGTCGGCGACCTCCGAGCCGGCAGCCAATTCCTCGCGGAACCGGGCGATGACGAACAAGCAGTAGTCCACACCGAGGGCGAGACCCATGACGAGCGAGAGGTTCGCGGCGAAGGTGGAGACCTCGGTGAAGGCCGCGATCGCCCGCAACCCCGCGAGCGCGCCGCCGACCGCGAAGACGCCAACTCCCAACGTCACAAGGGCTAACGAGACCCTGCGGTAGATCAGGATCAACAGCACCAGGACCATCGGCAGGACGATCAGTTCCGCGCGCAGAAAGTCCTCCCGCGCCTGCGCGCCGATCTCCCGGAACACCTCGTCCTGCCCGCCGGACTGCACACTGATGCCGTCGCGCTGCCCGGCGAACTCCTTCGCCAGTTCGCCGACGCGAGCGCGGGCCTCGTTGACATCGCCGGGCACTCGGACGAGCACGAGCGCTTGGCGAGAATCCTTGCTGCGTAGAGCGGGGCTGTCGTCGCGCGACCAGTACGACGCCGCTTCGGCGACGCCGGCGCGATCGGCGATCTCCTTGGTGAGTGCGAGGCCGGACGCGCGTACGGCGGGATCGTCGACCGTCCCCGAATCCGCGGTGACCAGGAACGCGAGGTTCGGCGGGCCGGTGTCGAACTGGGTCGCGAGGAGCTGGCGGGCGCGGTCCGACTCGGAGGCCGGATCGGCGATGCGGGAGAGCGACAGCGCGTTCAGAGCTCCGGCTGCAACGGCCAGCAGCACCGCGGTGAGCAGCACTGAGAGAGCGGCAATGAGCCGGCGACGCCGAACCAGGACCCGGCCGAGCCGATCAAGCAACTGCGGACGAGTGCGTGGCATGAGGGGTTCGGGCACGGCGGACCTCCGGAGCCAGTGGCGGTAGGATGAAGAAACACGAGCGGTTGCTCGCATACCGAAAAATACGAGCATTTGCTCGTGTTTGTCAACGAAGGAGTCCGGCATGCCGGAGGAACCGCGGCGGCAGGCGCGTGGGCAGCGGCGGATGGAGCAACTGACGGACGCGGCCGCGGTGGTGTTCGCCGAGGTCGGGTACGCGAAGGCGACCACCAACGCGATCGCCAAGCTGGCCGGCGTCTCGCCTGGCACGCTGTACCAGTTCTTCCCCAACAAGGAGGCGCTCGCCGAGGCGCTGGCCGATCGCTACCGGGCCGAGCTGAAGGCCGCCCACGAGAAGGCGTTCGACCTGAGCATGGTCGAGCTGCCGCTGCCGGAGATGGTGGACCGGATGATCCGCCCGATGGTCGACGTGAACCTCGCCAACCCCGGTTTCAAGGCACTCTTCAGCAGCGGCGATCTCCCCGACCGCCTGACCGCCCCCACCCGGGCGCTCCAACAGGCGGTCACCGGCCGGGTCGCCGAGGTCCTCGCGGCCCGAGTCCCCGGCCTGCCCGCCGAGCAACGCGACACCGCGGCCGCCGTTGCGACTCAGATCTTCGCCGCCCTCCTCGGCACGATCGTCAGCGTCCCCGCCGCCGACCGCGAACGCTGGATCACCGAACTGAACCGCGCCCTGGTCGGCTATCTGAGCCCCCTGGCCGACGTACCGACGAACGGGTAGTGGTCGGCTCCGGCCCAACCTGTCCCGCGTAGTTCCCCGACATATGTCCGATCGGGACGAGGTCTACCCGTCCTTCGGTACGCGTTCAAGGACGACGGGGGCGCGACAGGACAAGTGGGGTGCCAGTGAGGGGATCTGGGATCACCTCACTGGACAGACCGAAGACCTGCTCCACGACGGCCGATGTGATGACGTCGGCTGGTGTGCCGGCGGTGACCACCTCGCCGTTCTTCAACGCGATCAAGTAGTCGGCGTAGCGGGCGGCGAGGTTGAGGTCGTGGAGGACCAGGACGATCGTCTTCCCTTGGTCGCGGTTGAGGTCTTGGACCAGGTCGAGAATCTCGAGCTGATGCGCGAGATCCAGGAACGTGGCCGGTTCGTCGAGGAGCATGGTGTCGGCGTCCTGTGCGAGCGCGAGGGCGATCCAGACCCGCTGGCGTTGACCGCCGGACAGTTCATCGAGCGAACGGTCCGCCAGGTCCCAGACGCCCGTCGCGGCGCGGCCACAGTGACACCCGCGACCAGGTCGCACCTATGGGTCTGCAGGCACGTGCTGGAAGTCTCAGCGGGTGTACAGCGGCGACATCGCCAGTGCGAACGCAGTCATCGTGTCCGGGTCGATCGCTCGGGCCGGGAGTGGGACCAGGTCGACGAGTTTGTCGGAGCCGACCCGGATCGTGGTGCGGCCGGTCGCCGTATCCACGTACGCCTCGTCCCCGAGCGGGATCGACTGCGAGGTCGCGGCCTTGCGGATCGGCTGCATCAACGCCTCCGCGTTCGGCGTACGCCGTACCGACGTTGAGAGCACGCTGTTCGGGTTGACCCAGCCGCATACCAGGTCGCCGAGCGCGGTCTGGCCGTCGCGGCGGACCATCGCGGGCGCGCCCATCACCTTCTCCGCCGCCGACGACCCGCGCTCGCAGTCCGGCCGGGCGATCAGCGGCTGCGCCTCCGGCAGCCCGGGCGCCTGACGGACCACCTCTTGCCCGAGTACGACGTACTTCGCGAGCGTGGCCGGCGGACCACTGACCTTGTACAACCGCCCGCTCAGCAGGAACACCACGAACGTGCTGGTCCCGAACCCGCCCTCACCCACGACCGCGGGCTTGGCCGGCTCACCCTTCGAGGCCGCGTAGATCTTCTGCGCACCCGTCAACGTCACCTTTGTTGCCGGAAGCACCGAAACCCCGACGCGCAGCACCGGACCGTTCGGACTGGTGCTCAGCCCGAACTGGCACACGTCGTACGTCGGCAGGCCGAGATCGGCCGGGGGCGCCTTCGTCTGGAGGGTCACCACGGGCACACCAAGCGTCGACTGCACCAGCGGCTGATCCATCCGCACGCACAGGGTCTCCGCGACCTTCGCAGTCGGCGGAGTGCTCGGGGACGGGGTCTCCGACGGCGTCTCAGTGGGCGTCGTACTCACCGAGACCAGCGGTGGCACGTTCGGCGCGGTCTCGTTACCGGGACCGCCACAGCCGGCCAAGGCCAGCAGAACGACAAGCATGACAGGACGGATACGCATGGTGATCCCGACTGTACAGAATCACACCGCTTCGGCGGCGGCCCGCGCTTCTCTTTCCCGTACGGCGTGCTCGTCGGTGCGAGCGTCGTACTGCCAGAAGGACCGCAGCCAGACCGAGGTCGCGATCACCCCGGCGACGCACAGCACGCCGCCGCTGACGATCGACGTACGGACGCTGGTCAGGTCGGCGACCAGGCCCGATCGCGTCTGGCCGCCTAGCGGGCCGAGCGAGTAGGACAGCATCTCGATCCCGGCCAGCCGGCCGCGCATCTCGTCCGGGATGGTCTGGTTCCAGATCACCGCGCGGAACAGGCCGGAGATCATGTCGGCGCCGCCGGCGACGGCGAACAAGGCGATCGCGAACCAGATGTTCGGCGCCAGCCCGGCGACGCCGACCGACGCACCCCAGGTGATCGTCGCCAGGACGACGGCCCGGCCGTGGTGGTGCACCCGGCGGGCCCAGCCGCTGGTCAGGGTCGCGAGCATCGCCCCGACCGCCTCCGCGCTGTAGAGGAGACCGAGCAGTTTCGGCTCCTTCAGCACCTCGGTCGCGAACGCCGGGAACAGCACGATCGGCATCGCCAGGAACATCCCGACCATGTCGACGGCGTACGTCCCGAGCAGGTCGCGGCGCCGGAAGGCGTAGCTGATCCCCTCCCCGATCCCGCGCAGGCTGGGCGGCGAACTGTGCTCGCTCGTCTTGTACGGCCGCAGCCGCAGGTACAGCAGCGTCGCGACGGCCAGACCGGTGAGCTCGACCGTGAACGCCCAGCCGACACCAGCCGTCGCGACCAGCACACCGCCGAGCGCGGGGCCGGCGAGCTGGCCGACCTGGAGGGTCAGCGCGTTCAGCGTGACCGCGGCCGGCATCTCCTCGTGTTTCACCACCCGCGGGAAGAGGGCGTCCCGGCTCGGCCGTTGCAGGGACGACGCGATCGCGTTTAGACCACCGCAGACATAAATCAGCCAGACCTGCGGATTGGTGAGCAGGGTATTGGCGAGCAGCAACGCACAAATGACGACCTGGGCGATACCGGTGCCGATCAGCATTTTGCGCCGGTCGACATGGTCCGCGAGTGCTCCGCCGTACAAACCGAACACGACGAGTGGTGCGATCGTCACGATTCCCATCGCGCCGACGGCGAAGTTCGAATGCGTCAATTGGTACAGCTGATACGGCAGCGCGACGTACCCGACCATGGCGCCGAGAAAGAAGATCGAGCCGGAGATCAGCAGGATCCTGAAGTCGCGGGAACCGCGCCAGGGAGTCAGATCGACGCGCAGCCTCGAAAGGCGTTCGCGGACACTTGATGCCACTGGCACATAGTGGCATGGGAAGTCCGCCCGGGAAGAACCCTTTTATTTCCTACCGTGGTCCCGATTGGTTGCCGATGGCGTCAATCTTCCCGTAACCGGATCTACCGCCTGCAGATGCAGACCGACGGCAACCTGGTCCTGGTGAAGAACGGCAAGACCCCGCTCTGGCACACCGCGACCGGTATGAACCCGAACGCCTGGGCGATCATGCAGGGCGACGGCAACCTGGTCGTCTACACCGCCGCGAACAAGCCCCTGTGGTCGAGCAAGACCGCTCCCCGCGCGGGCGCCGTACTGCAGCAACTGAACGACGGCAACGCCGTCATCATGCACGGCCGCACGCGGGTCTGGGCCACCAACACCGCCGGTCGCTGACCTAGCCCGTACGACGTTGAGCCGCGGCACCCACCCGGGTGTCGCGGCTCTGTGCGGTCAGACGAGCGGCAGGAAGGCGCTCAGGTCGGTGCGTTCGCCGCTGGCCCGGAGTTTGCCGGTGGCGCGGGCGTCCGGCCAGGTGGTCCGGCCGAGGGCCAGGTCGATCCACAGCTCCGGCGGGAGTTCGACCACGGCTCCCGGCGTACCGCGGGTGTGCCGGGGCCCCTCGATGCACTGGACCGCGCCGTACGGCGGGACTCGGACCTCGACCGCGTGACCGGGAGCCTTCGCGACCAGCAGTTTCAGCAGGTGCTTGGTGAGCAGCTTGAGGTCGGCGCGTTCCGCCGTACCGGCGTCGTATCGCTGCAGTGCCTGGTCGAAAGCGGGTTCCACGACGTGCCAGCGTACGCGCGAATTGTGGTGTCGCCCCCTTCGTAGTCGATAATCACGGGGGAGACAGGGAAGCGAGGTCGGGATGCTCACGCCCAGGCACCAGGCGCTGCTGATGACGCTGGCGGGAATGACCGTCGGCGTAGCCGTATTCGGCACCGTGCTGGCGATCAACGGGGATCTGACGGGGGACGACAAGTCCACCGGGATCGTGAACACCCAACCCGTACCCAGCACACCGTCCTGCACCGACTGCCTGCGGGCGGACTCGCTGCAGTACACGCTGCAGACCTTCGGCACGAAGAGCGACCCGGTGTCGGCCGAGATTCCGACCGGCTGGAACAGCACCCAGGACGGCACCCGGCCGCGGTTCGTGGACCCGACCGGGGTCTGGCAGATCCGGTTCGACACCCGCGGCAGCTCGAGGTCCCCCGAGGAGCAGGTGGACAGCCGCGCCCGCAGCATCGAGGAGCCGGGCCTCAAGGTGATCAGCCGCGACAACGGCACCCTGATCTACACGTACGACGACCAGAGTCGCGGACCGCGGATG
The DNA here is from genome assembly GCF_037203805.1 of Kribbella sp. CCNWLW201. Classification (NCBI taxonomy): domain Bacteria; kingdom Bacillati; phylum Actinomycetota; class Actinomycetes; order Propionibacteriales; family Kribbellaceae; genus Kribbella; species Kribbella sp. CCNWLW201. The sequence continues at coordinate 327,985 of NZ_JBBCBQ010000001.1, forward strand.
GGCCTGTCCCGCTGGATCTCCACCGACGGCGGCAAGAACTCCGCCGTCGAGATCACCGTCGGCGGCCGCCCGAAGGACGAAGCCGCCCTCCGCGCCGTCCTCGAGCAGGCGACGAAGACCCTCCAGCTCCCGACAGACGCCAACGACACGCGCCCGAGCTGACCCTCAAGCCTCGCAACGTCCGAAGATCTGTGGCCTATAGACCACAGATCTTCGGACGTTAGCGGTCTAGCACTTGATGTCAGCGGTGGGGGCGGTGCCTTGGAGGAGATAGCTCTCGACGGCGTTGTCGACGCAGGAGTTGCCGGCCTTGTAGCCGGTGTGGCCGTCACCGTCGCGGGTGATCAGGACACCGCTCTCCAGCTGACCGGCCAGGCCGACAGCCCATTCGTACGGCGTCGCCGGGTCGCGCGTGGTGCCGACGACCACGATCGGCTTCGCACCGGCCGCCTTGATCGGGTGCGGCTGGTCCTCGGGCTTCACCGGCCAGTTGGCGCAGGCCAGCGATCCCCACAGCAGGAACGGCCCGAACCGCGGTGAGGCCGCCTTGTACTCCGGCTCCTCCGCCTTGGCCTGGGCGATCGAGGTGATGTCCGGGCGGTCCAGGCAGTTCACCGCGTAGATCGCCTCGTTGCTGTTGCTCGCGTAGCCGGACGGCTCGCGGTCCGTGTACTCGTCGGCGAGCGCCAGCAGCCGGGCGCCGTTCCCGGCCAGCCCGTCCAGGACCGCGTCCTCGAGCCGCGGCCAGAAGTCCTTCACGTACAGCGGGTAGATGATCCCGAGCACCACCAGAGCCTGCGTGACCTCGCGTTTCCCGTCACCCGGCAGTGGAGTCGCGTCGCTGTCGTTGATCAGCTTGTCGACCTTCGCGAGCACCTCCTGCTTGGTGCTGCCGAGCCGGCATTGCCGCTGCGCGCAGTCCTCCGCGAACGCGTCCAGCGCGGTGTCGAAGCCCTTCGCCTGGGCCATGTTGTTCTGCTTCGACGTCTTCGACGGGTCCACCGCCCCGTCCAGCACGAGCCGGCCGACGTTCTTGGGGAACAGTTCGGCGTACGTCGCACCGAGGTAGGTGCCGTACGACATGCCGAGGTAGTACAGCTCCGAGTCGCCGACGATCCCCCGCAGTACGTCGATATCGCGAGCCGCGTCCTTGGTCGACACATGTGGCAGCAGCTCACCGGAGCGCTGCTGGCACCCGTTCGCGAGGATCTTCGCCTCGTCGTTCAGCTCGGTGATCTCGGCGTCGTTGTCCGGGCTGCCGTCGGCCGCGATGAACTTGTCCATCTGAGCCGTGTCCAGGCAGCGCACCGGCGTCGACTGCGCCACTCCGCGCGGATCCCAGCCGATCACGTCGAATTTCCGCAGCAACTGCGCGCCGAGTACGAACCCGGCCGAGGCGGCGAACTGCTGCCCAGAGGCGCCCGGCCCGCCCGGGTTGATGAACAGTGTCCCGATCTTGCCGGACCGGTCCCGGGCCAGCACCTTGCGCGCCCGCAGCTCGATCGTCTCGCCGGTCGGCTTGGAGTAGTCGAGCGGCACGGTGATGGTCGCGCACTGCTGGTTGGCGCCGCAGCGCTCCCAGTCCGGCTGCTGCTGGTAGAACTTCTCCAGCCCGGCCGGGATCGGGCCTGCCGGCCCCTTGGTCGGGTTGCCACCGGTCGATCCGGTCGTCCCGCCGTCGCCCGCGTCCTGAGCGCGGCTCGCGACACCACACCCACTCGCCAGAACCGCCAAAGCCACGATGAGGGTGGTCGTCTTGCGGTAACTCACTGCGAAGTGTCTCCCTCGTCGTCATGGTGCAAGCGCCGACGTCGCCGTGGCTTCCGCCGGCGACGCTCCTCCTGCGACTCGGGCTCCGCAGGTACGACGTCCTCCGGCTCCACCACCTCGGCTGCCACCGGTTCCTCGATCCGCTTCATCGGTTCCCCGAGGATGGGCGGTGCGTCCGGCGTCGTCGTACTGGAGGCCTCGTACTGCTGGCGCGGTGAGCAGACGTCCGCCCGGCTGCACGCGCAGCGCCGGCCCGACGCCGCCAACCGCACCACCACGGTGTCGCTCGGCACGTTGTGTCCGACCACCACTCCATCACCCGCGGGGGTCTCCACCTGGGTCCCGGCAGCCGGCGCCTTCGCGTTGAACTCCTGGTACAGCGGGTGCTCGTACTTCAGGCAGCACATCAACCGGCCGCACGCACCGGAGATCTTCAGCGGGTTGAGCGGCAGATCCTGGTCCTTCGCCATCCGCACACTGACCGGCTCGAAGTCCTTCAGGAAGGTGGCACAGCAAAGGTCCCGGCCACACGGCCCGATCCCGCCCTGCAACCGCGCCTCGTCGCGGGCCCCGACCTGGCGCAGCTCGATCCGGGCGCGGAGCCCGCGGGCCAGATCCCGGACCAGCTCCCGGAAATCGACCCGATGCGGCGCCGAGAAGTACACGATGACCAGTTGGTCCACGTCCGGGCGGCGGTCGACGAAGTCGATACCGACCACCTTCATCGGCAGCCCGTGCTGGCGGATCAGCCGCTTCGCGATCACCCGCGCATCGGCGCGACGCTGCCGGTTCTGCTCGTCCCGGTCCAGGTCCGTGGCCGTCGCGATGCCCTCACACAGCGGCAGCCCGCCGATCTCCTCCGTGACGTACTGCGGCGCCCACACGCACTCCGCCACCTCCGGACCGTCATCGGTCGGAACCAGCACCTTGTCCCCGACGCGCGGACGATGCGGGCCGGGGTCCAGGTAGTAGAGCCGCCCGTACCGCTCGAACGACACCGCCATCACCATGCCCACGCGGCCAGAGTACTTGCCCAAACCCCTACGGTCGTCCCACACGTGCTCCGCACCCCCTCCTCGTCGCCCCGCTCCCCTCGTCGCACCCACTCCGCGCGGCGCGTTGTCGGTGGCCGCTGGTAGGTCTGGTGGTCCGGCGAGCCGAGGGAGGTTGTGATGCAGAAGCGACCGCGTGTCGTGGTTAGCGTGGGGGCCAGTGTTGACGGGAAGGTCGCGCTGACTCGGGACGCGCTGTTGATGCATCCGCCGAGTTCGGATCTTTGGGAGGCGATGACGCCGCCCGCCGCCGATCCGGTGCCGATCGACATCATCGAGGTGGTCAGGCAGCAGTACGGCTGTAACGCCATCTTGGAGGGCAGCGGCAGCCTGGTGACCGAGGATGCGATTCCGGAGGAGCTGCCCGCCTACGACGGTGATACCGCTGGGCTCTACGAGCATTTCCTTCCACCGGACATCACCGGGCTACCGTCGCCGCCGCACATGTGGTTCACCGTCGTCGACAGCCGCGGACGAGTGCGCTGGACCGAGAAACATCAGAACTGGGACGCGCTGGTCCTGGTGGCGCGGTCGACTCCGGCCGACTATCTCGGCTATCTCCGCCGGGAACGCATCTGCTATCTCGTCGTCGGCGAAGATCGGGTCGACCTGGCGGGAGGGATCGCCGCGATGGGCACCGAGCTCGGCGTCAGTTGCGTCCTGTCGGCCGCGGGCGGCGGCCTCAACGGTGCGTTGTTGCGGGCAGGTCTGATCGACGAACTGCACCTGACGCTGGCGCCTGCTCTGATCGGCGGACTCGGCACACCATCGGTCATGGACGGCCCACCTCTTGCCGTAGGCGAGGCTCCGACCCGACTGCAGTTGCTCTCGGTGCACACCGACACTGGGGGCTCCGTTCGCCTGCACTACTCCGTGACCGAAAGCTGATCTCCTGCGACAGCTTGATCAGTGCGCTGCACGAGTCTGCTCGACCAACCACCAGCGCGCGGGACTGCGAGGCGGTTGAGGAGCGCGGCAGCGCTCAGAGGCTGGCGGTAGCCGGGCAAGGACGCACCGGCGATACGCCGGGGGTGGGAGCTCGCGGAGTGGGCGTGACGAAGGAGTGACCGCGTAGCACGCGTGGGCTGGACACCAGTACTTCTACCGGCGGGTGCCTTTTACGGTTCCCGTGAGTTGGTCGAAGTCGGGGCCGTAGGCGGCGCAGACGACCAGGCGGTCGTTGGAGTTCCAGAGCTGCTTGGTCGGGGTCCAGTAATCCCATTCGAGCTCGGTGTCCTTCACCGTCGACCCGACGTATTCGCCGAACTCGGTGATGCAGCTCTGCTCGCCGGCCTTGTCGACCTCCTTGTCGCCCGGGTACGGGCCGTCGGGGAGGGTGACTCCGGCGAAGATCTCGCCGTCGTGCAGCTCTGTGCAGGGTTGGCGGATGACCTCGTCATCCTCGTCGCCTTCGTCGAAACACTCGCCCACGGCGAGGTCGTCGATGTAGGTGGCCGGCGTGCTGGAGTACGACGAGGTGGGCTCCGGTGCACCGTAGTAGTCGTCGTCGCTGGTCACGCCGAGCACGATGATCAGCACGACGTAGAGCAGCCAGCCGATGGTGCCCAGGGCTCCGAGTACCAGGCCGGCGATGGCCATGCCCTTGCCGTCGTCCCCGCGCTTCTTGATCTGCATCAACGCGGCGATGCCGAGGCCCAGCGCCACCGGAGAGGCGAGACCGATGCAGAATCCGCCGATCCCGGTCGCCAGCGAGGCGATCGCCAGCCCGTTGTTGCCACCGCCGCGGCCACCCGGGTACCCGTAGCCGTACGGCTGCGGCCACGTCCCCGGATACCCCGGTTGGCCGTAGCCGGCGCCGTACTGCGGCTGACCGCCCGGCTGCCCGTACGGCGCTTGCCCGTACGGCGACTGCCCTGGCTGCCCGTACGACGGCTGCCCAACCGGCTGCTGCTGCGGTTGCCCCGGCGCCGCCCACTGCGTCGGCCCAGGCTGCTGCCCGTACGACGACTGCCCCGACGGCCCGTAAGACGGCTGCTGCCCGTAAGGCGACTGTCCACCGGACTGCGACGCGCCGGACTGCGGTGCCCCCGGCTGCTGGGCAGGCCGCTCTCCAGGGCGGCCGTAGGTCGGAAACGACCTGGGCACGTCCTGGGGCCGTTCCGGCTCCGATCCGTACGGTGGTTGGCTCACGTTCTCCCCCAGTGCTCCCCCGCAGGTGCTAGCGCTGCGACCCGCGCATGCTACCTGTCAACCGGGTCCCAGGCATCCCGACCAGGCACAGGACGTTGCCATCAGCAACAGCGCGATCCTCCAGGACGACGTAGTACATGTCCAGTTCCGACTGCTCGTACGGCTTGCCGACGAAGGTGTTGAACGCGGTCGCGCACTGCTGGGTGGCGACCGTTCCCTTGTCCTCGGCCGTCAGCCCGGCCAGCTCGGCCCGCACCTTCGCGTACCCCTCGCCGGTGTGCGCGACCGCGCAGTCGGCGATCCGCACCAGTCGCAGCGTCTCCGCCTCCAGATCCGCGTCGAAACACTGCTGTACGGCGACCTCCGAGATGGCCACAGTGCGGCCGATCCCGGCCCGGCGTTCGCCGTAGAGACCGAGGGCGACCGCGACCCCGATCGCGATCATCCAGCACAGGCTGATCGCGAGCGCGCCGTACGCCAGCCGCTTGCCGCGGCTCCCGGTCCGCTTGATCCGGCGCAGCGCGATCCCGGCCAGCACCACCGCGACCGGAACCAGCCCGGGCAGGCTCGTCACCAACGCCGCCACGGCGTAGCGGTCCTGGCGCTGCTGCGCGGGAGTGGGTACGCCCGCGAGCCAGGACTCGGCCGGCGGCAGTGAAGGCCGGGCAGGCTGGATCGGGGGCGGTTGCGTCATTCAGGTCCGTTCGGGCATGTACGCCGAGCGTTCTGCCCGGACACCGCAGACATCGGACCGGCTGGTCTCGGTGTTACAGCGGCTGCCCGCTAAACGGACACCAATCCCAAAAGGTGATTTATCCCTCGAAGAGCCCGATTGTCATCGCTTCGAGCGCGAGCAGGGGTGCCACGTTGGTCTCGATCGCCTCTCGGCAGGCGGCGACGGCGTCGATCCTTCGAATCGTCTGTTCCGGCGTGGTCCGGCCCGCCAGTTGCTCGATGTTCGGGCGGAGTTCGGCGTTGATCAGGTCGGCGCCGGCCCGGGTCTGGACCATCAGGATGTCGCGGTAGAGCGCCATCAGGTCGACCAGTGACCGGTCGAGCACATCGCGCTCCCAGCGCTTGGCCCGGGCCTTCTGCTGGTCCTCGAGTTCCTTCAGCGCAGCGTTCGCCTCGCGCGGTTTGGCGCCCTTGGTGCCGACGCCGAGCGCCTGCTCGAGCGCGGCCCGTTCCTTCTCGTCGACCTTCTCGGCGCTGGCCTTGGCCTCGGCCTTGGCCGCCTCGACCAGCTGCTGCGCCGCCTTCAGGCAGGCACCGAGATCGCGGAGCGCGAACGGGACCTCGAGCACCTTGGTCCGGCGGTCCCGCACCTCCTCGTCCCGCGCCAGCGCCCGGGCCCGGCCGATGTGGCCCTGAGCGGCCCGGGCCGCGAACCCAGCCAGCTCCGGATCCACGCCCAGCTTGCCGATCAGCATGTTCGCGACCGCGTCCACCGGCGGCGTGCGCAGCACCAGCAGCCGGCAGCGCGACCGGATCGTCGGTACGACGTCCTCGACGGTCGGCGCACACAGCACCCAGACCGTCCGCGGCGCCGGCTCCTCGATGCTCTTCAGCAACGCGTCAGCGGCCTGCTCGGTCAGCCGGTCGGCGTCCTCGACGACCATCACCTGCCAGCGTCCCTGGGTCGGACTCATCGCGGCCCGGCGGACCAGTTCGCGGATCTCGCTGACCCGGATCGACAGCAGCTCGGTGCGGATCAGCGACACATCCGGGTGCGCACCGCTGAGCGCCGTACGGCACTCGTTGCACTCGCCACAGCCGCTCTGCGTCCGACACTGCAGCGCGGCCGCGAACGCCCGGCCCGCGTTCGATCGACCGGATCCAGGCGGCCCGGTGATCAGCCAGGCATGCGTCATCCCGGCCACTGCCGCGCCGGACTCACCCCGCATGCCGGCTTCCGCCCCGGACACAGCCTTCTTGAGTACGGCGACCGCCGGCTCCTGCCCGACGAGGTCGTCCCACACGCTCATAGGTCCACCTTCGGGAGGATTGGCTCGAGTCTGGCGCGGATCTGGGCGGCGATGACTTCGCGGTCCTGGGTGGCGTCGACGACCAGGTAGTGCTGTGGTTCGGCGGCGGCGAGTTCGAGGAACGCGTTCCGGACCCGGACGTGGAAGTCGTGCGACTGGGCCTCGATCCGGTCCCGTTCGGTGAACCGGTCGAGCCCGCTCTTGGGCGGGAGGTCGAGCAGGATCGTCAGGTTCGGCCGCAGGTCGTCGGTGGCCCAGCGGTTGACCCGCTCCACGTCGGACAGGTCGAGATCCCGCCCGGATCCCTGGTAGGCCAGGGCGGAGTCGACGTACCGGTCGGTGATGACGACCGCACCGGCCTTGAGCGCGGGCTTGATCACCGAGTCCACGTGCTCGGCCTTGTCGGCCGCGTACAGCAGCGCCTCGGCGCGGTGCGAGATGTCGCCGGTGGCCGGGTCCAGGACGATCTGCCGGAGCGTCTTGCCCAGGTCGGTGGCCCCCGGCTCGCGCGTCATCAGGACCTGCTGGCCCTGCTCTTTCAGCCACTCGACCAGCAACGCGGACTGGGTCGACTTGCCGGCGCCGTCCCCGCCTTCCATCGCGATGAACAGGCCGGTGGTCGGGTAGACACCGGGAGTCTTGCCGAAGCTCCGTCGTACGTCGCGCCAGAACGGGACCCCCGGACGGTCGTCCATCTGCCGCCAGGCGATCAGGCCGATCACTCCGGCCAGCACGGCGGCGATCAGCATGGTCAGCGCGGCACCGTTGTACGACGCCGACTTCCCGCCGATGGTCCAGGTACGACGGCCGATCGCACCGGCCGCGAACGGCGCGATCGCGAGCGTGACGGCAAGCACGGTGCGTACGGCGGACTGGACGAAGGCGAAGGTCCGGCCGCGAACCGCGTCCGGCACCTCGAGCCCGAGCAGGGTGTAGCCGGAGACCCAGGAGGCGCCGGCGCAGAAGCCGAGCAGGATCGCGATCATGGTGGCGATCTCGATCTGCTGGATCAGCGCCAGCCCGGCCAGGCAGATCCCGGAACCGACCAGGCCGGCCGCGAACAGCCGCCGCCGGGACAGCCCGGAGAACAGTCGCGGCGCGAACCCCATGCCGAGGGCGAGACCGCCGAAGACGGCACCGAACAGGACGCCGTACCCGGGATCGCCGGCCTTCAGGTCCTCGACGTACGTGCGACCGAGGCCGATCACGACCGCGCCGGCCGCGAATGCCCCGGAGATCCCGACCACGAGACCGCGGACGACCGGCGTACCGGTGACGTAGGACCAGCCCTCGACCATGGTCCGCCAGAGCGTCGGGTGCTGCTCGTGCTCGTGGATGGCGCGGCCGATCTCGGCGACCGACACGATCGCCAAGGCCGAGATGACGAAGGTCGCGGCGTTCACGTAGACGGCGAGGTCGATGGAGAAGTCGCCGGCCCAGCGGGAGACCAGAGTGATCGCGGTGAAGATGACCGCGGCCGGCAGGGCGGTGCCGTACGTCGTGATCAGGCTGAGCTGGTTGGCCGCCTCGAGCCGGTGCCGGGGCACCAGGTTCGGCACGCTGGCGTCCTTGGCCGGGCCCCAGATCAGGCTGACGATCTCGATCAGCACCGTTGCCACCAGCACCCAGGTGAGGGTGCCGACGATCGGGATGCTGACGAAGAACGCGGCCCGGATCAGGTCGCCGAGGATCATCGTCCAGCGCCGGTCCAGCCGGTCCGCGATCCAGCCGGCCACCGGCCCCATCACCAGCGCGGGCAGCACCCGCAGGAACAGCACGCCGCCGATGGCGAAGTTCGCCGCCTGGTAGTCGTCCCCGGCGAAGGACTTCGCCATCGCGGTCAGTGCCAGCAGGCCGATCCAGTCACCCAGGCTGGACAGCCCGAACGCGATCCAGAGCCGCCGGAACGCCCGGATCCGCAACACCGCGCGCACGTCATGCGCCGGTGCAGGATCAGTCAGCGGGTCGTAAACCTCCGGCACACCCAAAGACTAGTCGGAGGCATCGACAGCTTGACGCAGTGCCGTCGACAGGGCGTCGAGGGCGGCCTTGAGCTCGACCGGCGGGGGGAACCCGAACCCGAGCCGGAAGACCCGCGGCTCGTCCCCGAACCAGTCGCCGTCGGCCACCCGCACGCTCAGCTCCTCGGCGGCCCGCTTGAACCGCTCGACCGAGACCTCCGGCTTGAGGCGGACACAGCACAGTGCGCCGGCGTCCGGCCGGATCCACTCGACCAGTTCGTCGTTCGCCCGCACCCATTCCTCGGTCGCGGCCAGGGAGTCGGCCAACCAGCGCCGCCGTACGCCGAGGATCTCGTCCTCCTGCTCGAAGACCCGCAAGGCCAGCACCTCGGTCAGCGGTGCCGCGGTCACGACCGTGTTGAACTTGGCGGTCACCATCCGGTCGACCAGGTCGGCGTCGGTGCTGACGAGCCAGCCGATCCGCAGCCCGGCGGCGCCGTGGCACTTCGACAGCGAGGCGACCGACACCACCTTCGGTCCCAGGTGTACGGCGGTCTCCGCGACCGGATCGTCGCCGTACGCGGCGGACCGGTAGGTCTCGTCGACCATCAGATAGGCGTCCGGGCAGATCTCGGCCATCGCGGCCGCAATGTCTTGTAGGACTGCCGGTTTCACCGCGACACCGGAGGGGTTCTGCGGTGTCGCCAGGCTGACGAGCTTGGTGTCGGGAGTGAGGTACGCGCGGACGTCGTCTGCGCTCAGCTGGTAGCCGTCGTCGAAGGACAGCGGAATCACCCGTACGTCGGCGCCCACCGACTCGTAGCAGTTGCGGGCGAGTGGGAACAGCGGGGCAGTCGTCACGACCTGACCGCCGTGGTCCGCGACCAGATAGGCGAGCAGGAAGATCGCGTGCATCCCGCCCACGGTGATGACGACCTGGTCGGGCCGTACACCGTGCCGGTCAGCAATCGCGGTCCGCAACTGCAGGTCGCCGTACGCGGTGCCGTAGCCGAGCTCGAGCTCGGCCAGCTCCGGGGTCAGCAGGTCCGCCAGCCGCAGGTCCGGTCCATAGCTCTCACCCAGCTCGTGGGCGGGCTGTACGTCGGTCAGGGACACGATGTCGTTGCGAGGAAAGGTGGCCATACCGCCATCGTCCGAGCCGGGGTCTGGCCACCCCAGAGCCAATCCGGCATAATTGGTCCGCGAATGAGACCAATTGAGCTGAGCGACCGTCTGGGCCGCTGGTCATCCGGCCGCGGCCCGCTGTACGTGCTGCTCGCGGCCCGGATGCGCCGGCTGATCGACGACGGCGAACTGCCACCGGGCGCACTGCTGCCGCCAGACCGGGCGCTGGCAGGTGCTCTCGCGGTCGGCCGGACCACTGTGGTCGCCGCGTACGAGCTGTTGCGGTCAGAAGGCCGGATCACCCGTCGCCAGGGCAGCGGGACGCGCGTGGCCGGCAGCTCGTCGTCGGGGGCGATCGAGGACGCACCGGTCGACCCGATCTTCCTGGACTCACTGGAGTCGCGAGACGACGACGTACTGCTCGCCATCTGTGCCGCCCCGGGCGATCCACCACCGCAACTCGCGGAGGCGTACGCACGGATCGTGCCGTCACTGCACGAGATCCGCGGCGACATCGGCTACTACCCGTACGGTCACCCGACGCTGCGGCAGGCCATCGCCACCCGGTACGACGACCACGGCGTACCGACCGAGCCGGACCAGATCCTGGTGACGAACGGCGGCCAACAAGCCTTGTCACTGCTCGCACATGCGCTTCTCTCGCCCGGGGACCAGGTGCTGGTCGAGGCACCGACCTATCCGGGCGCGTTGGAGGCCTTCCGGGAGGAGGCCGCCGTACTGCGTGGTCTGCCGATCGGTCTGGAGGGCTTCGAGACCGCGGTGCGGGAGCGGCGTCCAGGGCTCGCTTACGTGATCCCGACGTACCAGAACCCGACCGGGTCGGTGCTGCCGTCGCTGGTGCGGCAGCGGCTGGCCCGGGCTGCGGCGGCGGCCGACGTACCGCTGATCGAGGACGAGGTGCCGGCTGATCTCGGATTCCCTGGTACGACGCGGCCGTTGCCGATGGCGGCGTACAGCGAAGCCGTGATCTCGATCGGCTCACTGAGCAAGAGTGTCTGGGGCGGATTGCGGATCGGCTGGATCCGCGCCTCCGCCCCACTCATCAACCGGCTCGCCCGACTACGAGCCGTCCACGACCTGGGCGGCAACGTCCCCGCCCAACTAGCCGCCGCCCACCTGGTCGCCGGGTTGGACGACCTGGACCTGGCCACCGAGCTGCAAACCCGCCACGACCACCTGCGCGCACTGCTCACCAAGCACCTGCCGACCTGGGACGTGCCCCAGATCCACGGCGGCCAATGCCTCTGGGTCCGCCTACCCCACGGCGACGGCAACTCCTTCGCCCAAACCGCCCTCCGCCACGGCCTAGCCATCCTCCCCGGCTCCGGCCTGGACGTAACCGGCCACAGCGACCCCTACGTCCGCCTCCACTTCCGAGCCCGCCACGACGAGCTCACCGAAGCAGTAACCCGCCTAACCACCGCCTGGCAGGCCTACCACCCACCGGCCGACCGGGTATCACCCCGGCCAGCCATAGCGATCTGAACCTCAGGCTGTCGTGAATCTGAGGGACAGGGACGCGGGAGCGGTCTTTAGTTTGTCGCGGTCTGGGAGTTTGGGGCCGCAGGCGGCTGTGCCTACGCCGGTTTGGGCTATGTCGAGGGTGACGTAGGTGGTGTCGCCGGGGGTGAGGTCGGCGGTGTGCTTGGCGGTTTCCAGGTCGTGGGTGGTCCAGTCGCGGACCGTGAGGCCGAAGAGGGTGCCGACTGCTTCGATTCGCAGGCCGTCGAGCGCGGCCCAGCGGGTGTCGATGCGGTGGCCGTTCTCCTGCGGGCGGACGTACGGCGTCTGCAGTTCGGCGACCGTGGCCGAGTACTTGCCGACCGCGGCAGCTTCGCGCGTGTCGACGTACGCCTCGTTCGGGCCGGTGCCGAACCACTCAACCCGCTCCACCTTCGGCAGTTCGAAGGTGATGCCGAGCCGCGGGAGCACCTCGGGGAAGAGCCCGTCCGGTACGACGTTGAGGTCCAGAACGACCCCACCGTCGACAGCGGTCCAGCGCCACGTGCTGACCAGGCCCCACTGGAGCTGAGGGGGCGCCGTACGGGTGACGACCTCCCAGGCACCGTCGCGCTCGCCCTGCGAGACGATCCGGTGCTGCACCCGGTGCAGACCTTCCTCACGCCAGGCATCCGCGACACCCGGGTTCGCGTCGTTGTCGATCGGCGCCCGCCAGACGTCCAGTCGAGCCTTCCGCACGGCGCCGACGCTGATCCCGTCCACACCCGCGACACCGTCGGCCGGCGTACCACCAGTGGCAGCTTCCACCGGGGTCGGCTCGTCCAGCCGGACCTGGCCCCAGGCGATGCGGTGCCCCGCCTCGGCCCAGGACGTCGCCTCAGTGAGCTTCGCAGTGACGGTCACCCAGGTCTCGGGCTGAGACGCGTCCGCGGCCGGCAGCGCTACGGTCGCGGTCTGGCCGGCCGCGATCACCGGCACCGACAGCTCACCGGCGTCGACCTGCTGACCTTCGACCTCGACGACGTACGAGAAGGTCAGGTGGCTGGTGTCCAGCACCTCGTACCGGTTGCCGATCGACACCCCACCATTGCCGTCGGCAACGATGCGCAGCGGCTCGATCACCTTGATGTACTCGAGCATGCCGGGTGACGGTGTCCGGTCCGGGAACAGCAGTCCGTCGCAGACGAAGTTGCCGTCGTGGATCGTCTCGCCGAAGTCACCGCCGTACGCGTAGACCTCGCGGCCGTCGATGGTGGTGCGGAGGCCGTGGTCGATCCACTCCCAGATGAAACCGCCCTGGCAGCGCGGGTACTTCTCGAACACCTCGCGGTAGTCGAGCAGCCCGCCCGGCCCGTTGCCCATCGCGTGCCCGTACTCGCACAGGATGAACGGGATCCCGCGGTACAACGAGGGGTCGGCACCGATCTCGGCGCAGCCGGCCGGGTCGGTGTACATCCGCGAGTAGATGTCGACGAACTCGGCCTCGGTGTCCCGCTCGTAGTGCACCGGCCGGGACGGGTCGATCTCCTTGGCCACGTCGTACATGGACTTGAGGTTCTCGCCCATCCCGCACTCGTTGCCGAGCGACCAGATGATGATCGAGGGGTGGTTCTTGTCCCGGTGGACGGTCCGGGTGATCCGGTCGACCAGGTCGGGCAGGAACCGCGGGTCCATCACCGGGTTCGGCAGCTGCGGCGGCTGCGGTTCGTACCCGAACCCGTGCGTCTCCAGGTCACACTCGTCGATCACGTACAGGCCGTACTCGTCGCACAGCGACAGGAAGTGCGGGTGCGGCGGGTAGTGGCTGGTGCGGACCGCGTTGATCCCGGCCTGCTTCATCAGCAGTACGTCGTCCAGCATGTCCTGCTCGGTCAGCGCGCGACCGCGGTCAGGGTGGAACTCGTGCCGGTTGACCCCGTTGAACAGCACCCGGTTCCCGTTCACGGTCAGCACACCGTCGGCGATCGCGACCGTGCGGAAGCCGATCCGCAGCCGTACGTCGCCGCCCTCGGTCCGGACCACACCGTCGTACAGGCGCGGGCTCTCGGCCGACCACGGCTCGACGGCCGCGGTGACCTCGTCACCGGTCGCGAACTCCAGGTCCAGCTCGGGTACGACGACCGTGCCCGCGACATCCGAGTCCACCGACAGGGTGCCGGTCCCATCGGCGTACGACGCGTGCACGAAGACGTCGGTCGGGGCGGTCGGCTTCAGCGCCAGCAGGTTGACCTCGCGGAAGATCCCGGACAGCCACCACATGTCCTGGTCCTCGACGTAGCTGCCGGTCGACCACTGGTGCACCCGGACCGCGATCCGGGCCTCCTTGCCGGGGGCAACCACGTCGGTCAGGTCGAACTCGGACGGCAGCCGGGAGCCGGACGACCAGCCGAGCAGCTCGCCGTTCACGTGCACCGCGAACCGGGAGTCGACGCCCTCGAACCGCAGCACGATCTTGGCGCCGGCCCAGTCGGCCGGGATCGTCACGGTCCGGACGTAGTCACCGGTCGGGTTGTCGGTCGGCACGTACGGCGGCTCGAGCGGGAACGGGTACACGATGTTCGTGTACGCCGGAGCGCCGTACCCACTGAGCTGCCAGTGACCCGGGACCGCGATGGTGTCCCACCCGGACGTGTCCGGGTCCTTCAGGTCGTCGGGGGCGTCGGCCACGCTCGCCGACAGCCGGAAGTTCCAGTCGCCGGTCAGCGGGAGCTTGGCCGAGTCGTCATCCAGCCAGGCACGCGGGGGAAGCACGTTGGCGCCGGGAGCAAAGTCCTCGACGTAGCTGTGGTCATGGGTCACAGGCATCGAGCCTAAGCCCAAGTTGTTCACGAATCCACACCTATCAACAGATATGGACAGCACGGTGACCGGATCAGGTCAGCTGGAGCACTGCTTGCACACCCCGATCAAGGCGACCTGCTCCGGGGCGAGCTGGAAGCCGAGCTCGCGCTGGACCTTCTTCCGCGCGGTCTCGAGGATGTCGCCGGGAGCGTCGTACACCGTCCCGCACTCGGAGCAGCGCAGGTGCAGGTGGCGAGGCGCGAGATCACCGGCCAGGTGGTACGTCGTCCCGGCCCGGCCGAGGTGGACGTGGGTGACCAGGCCGAACTCGCCGAGCGCGTCCAGGGCGCGGTAGACGGTGGCGCGGTGGATGCCGGGGCGCAACTGCTCGGCCCGCTCGCCGATCTGCTCGGCGCTCAGGTGTTCCTCGGTGCCCGCGAGCACCTCGACCACCGCGAGACGGGCCGGCGTGACCCGCTCGCCCCGGTCCCGCAGCCGCTGCGCGGAGACCTCGACAGCACTCGTCACGTCAGCCCCTCTCTCAGGACTTCTTGGCTGCCGCCTTCTTGGCGGTCGTCTTCTTCGCCGCGGCCTTCTTGGTGGTGGCCTTCTTCGTCGTGGTCTTCTTCGCGGCCGTCTTCTTGGCCGCCGTCTTCTTCGTGGCGGACTTCTTGGCGGTCTTCTTCACCGGACCGCGGGCCCGCTTGTCCGCCAGCAGCTCGGCCGCCCGGAGCAGCGAGATCGTCTCGACCGAGTCGTCCTTGCGCAGCGTCGCGTTCGTCTCGCCGTCGGTCACGTACGGACCGAAGCGACCCTCCTTCACCACCACCGGCTTGCCGGACTCCGGGTCCTCGCCCAGCTCCTTCAGCGGCGGCGCGGCCGCCCGGCGACCGCGCTGCTTCGGCTCGGAGTAGATCGCCAGCGCTTCCTCGAGGGTGATGTCGAACATCTGCTCCTCGGACGACAGCGACCGCGAGTCGGTGCCCTTCTTCAGGTACGGCCCGTAGCGGCCGTTCTGCGCGGTGATCTCGTCACCGCTCTCCGGGTCCTTGCCGACCACCCGGGGCAGCGACAGCAGCTTCATCGCGTCCTCGAGGCTGACACTGTCCAGCGTCATCGACTTGAGCAGCGACCCGGTCCGCGGCTTGGCGCTCTTCGGCGCGTCCTCCGGCAGCACCTCGGTCACGTACGGACCGAAGCGGCCGGCCTTCGCGACCACCTTGTGCCCGGTGTCCGGCGCCGTACCGAGCTCGTGCTCGACACCCGACGGCTGGGCCAGCAGCTCCTGGGCCTTGTCGACCGTCAGCTCGTCCGGCGGCAGGTCCTCCGGCACGTTCGCGCGCCGCTCGTCCTTGTCCTCGACGTACGGCCCGTAGCGGCCGACCCGGACCACGATGCCGGTGTCGTCACCGCCGACCGGGAAGGTGGACATCTCCCGGGCGTCGATGTCGCCGAGGTCGTTCACCATCGAGTGCAGGCCCTCGAGGTCGTCGTCGCCGAAGTAGAACCGGGACAGCACGCCCTCGCGCTGCAGGTCCCCGGCGGCGACCTCGTCGAGGACGTCCTCCATCGTCGCGGTGAACGCGTAGTCGACCAGCCGGGTGAAGTGCTCCTCCAGCAGCCGGACCACGGCGAACGCCAGCCAGGCCGGCACCAGCGCGGTGCCCTTCTTGTAGACGTACCCGCGGGCCTGGATCGTGCCGATGATAGAGGCGTACGTCGACGGCCGCCCGATCTCGCGCTCTTCCAGCTCACGGATCAGCGTCGCCTCGGTGTAGCGGGCCGGCGGCTTGGTCTCGTGCCCGGAAGCGAGCACCTCGACTGCGGGCAGGACGTCGCCCTCGGCCACGTCCGGCAGCCGCGTCTCCTGGTCGTCCGTCCCGGCGGACGGGTCGTCCGCGCCCTCGACGTACGCCTTGAGGAAGCCGTGGAAGGTGATCACCCGGCCGGACGAGGTGAACTCGCAGTTCTCCCCGGTGGAGGCCTTGGCGTCGATCTTGATCGAGACGCTGCGGCCCTCGGCGTCCTTCATCTGGGACGCGATCGTCCGCATCCAGATCAGCTCGTACAGCCGGTACTCGGCGCCGCTCAGCCCGGTCTGCGCCGGGGTCTGGAAGACCTCGCCGGCCGGCCGGATCGCCTCGTGCGCCTCCTGGGCGTTCTTCACCTTGGAGGTGTAGACCCGCGGCTTGTCCGGCAGGTACGACGCGCCGTACAGCTCCCGGACCTGGGACCGGGCCGCGGTGATCGCGGTGTCGGACAGCGTCACGCTGTCCGTACGCATATAGGTGATGTTGCCGTTCTCGTACAGCCGCTGGGCGATCTGCATCGTCTGTGAGGCGGACATGCCGAGCTTGCGGCCGGCCTCCTGCTGCAGCGTGGTGGTCCGGAACGGCGCATACGGCTTGCGGGTGTACGGCTTGGACTCGATCGACCGGACGGTGAACTGCGAGTCGCGCAACGCCGTGGCCAGCGCGGTCGCGGTCTCCTCGTTCAGGTGGACCGTGTTCTGGCCCTTCAGCTCACCGTTGGCGCCGAAGTCGCGGCCCTGGGCGACCCGCCGGCTGTCCACCGAGACGAGCCGGGAGGGGAACTGCCGGGGCGACCGGCCCTCACCGGCGTCCAGGGTGGCGTCCAGGTCCCAGTACGACGCGCTGCGGAAGGCGATCCGCTCACGCTCCCGGTCGACCACCATCCGGATCGCGACCGACTGGACCCGGCCCGCCGACAGCTTCGGCATGACCTTCTTCCACAGCACCGGCGAGACCTCGTAGCCGTACAGCCGGTCCAGGATCCGGCGCGCCTCCTGGGCGTCGACCAGGGACTCGTTGATGTCGCGGGCGCTGCCGACCGCGTCCTGGATCGCCTTCGGGGTGATCTCGTGGAAGACCATCCGCTTGACCGGGACCTTCGGCTTCAGCTCGTCCAGCAGGTGCCAGGCGATCGCCTCGCCCTCGCGGTCCTCATCGGTGGCCAGGTAGAGCTCGTCGGCGGACTTGAGCAGATCCTTCAGTTTGCGGATCTGGGCCTTCTTGTCGGCCGGGACGACGTACAGGGGGTCGAAGTGGTCCTCGATGTTGACGCCGAGCCGGGCCCACGGGAGTCCTTTGTACTTCGCCGGGATCTCGTCCGCACCCTTCGGCAGGTCCCGGATGTGGCCGAAACTGGACTCCACCACGTACCCGGACCCCAGGAAACCGGCGATCATCCGCGCCTTCTTCGGCGACTCGACGATCACCAGACGGCGTGGCGCCGCTGTTGCTGTCTTCGTCCCTGATGCCCCTGCCACTGCGCTCCTCGCCCTAGCACTCTCAACGTCTTGCCGACAACGCCCGTGATCGGACGTCTGTTCCCCCGGGCACAGACCGACCCCGTCCGAGGACAGGGTACGGCCGACGGCAACGCATTTCTCAACGCACGGTAACCGGTCTCGCCGTGCTTACACGTCACAGGGTTTCAGAAAGTATCCGTCAACCCTGCTCACCGCGCGTCGCGCCGTGGCCACCGAGCGCGCCGGACCCCCGTCCCCATCCCGCCCTCTCGACCCCGAGGGTACGCCGTCCGGCCACGGCCAGGGGTGGCAAGCATCACAACGTGGGATCAGCGGGCGAAGTGCACTTCGGGGAACTTCGGCGAGTCGCCGCGGAGGAGGAACTCGGGCCGGCGGCGCAGCGTCTGGTCGAAGAACGCGCTGATGTAGCGGCGCTGGGCGAGCACGCTGCGAGCCGGATCGACCGAGCCGACGAGCGCCGTCATCACCGAGGTGATGATCTCGTCCTGGCCGTAGATCTCGCGGAACAACTGGTCGAAGACGAACTGGTAGTCGGTGAACGCCTTCTGCTTGGCACCGGCTAGTCCCAGGTTCAGCTTCCAGCCGCGCTGCGCGTCCCAGAACTCGGCCCACGACTTGTCGTAGTACTCCTTCCCCGCGTCGGTCCGCTGGCTGCCGTCGGAGCCGAACAGCAGGAACGGCTGGTCGAGTCCCTTCCGGGCGACCTCGCCGAGCGGACCCTTCACCGGATCGTCCTGGAGAGTGCCGTCCAGGTCGAGGCCGGCTGCGAACCGCTGGTCCTCGAGCAGCGTGTTCGCGGTCGCGTAGCCGCCGAGTGAGAAGCCGAACATGCCGACCTGCTGCAGATCGAGACCGGCCGCGAGTCCGGGCGGAAGACCCTTGCCGTCCATGTCCGGGTTCTGGCCGCCGGCGATCCGCTCGAGCTGGTCGAGCACGAACCGCGCGTCGGCGGTCCGGGTCTCGACCGCCTTGCGGGTGAACACCGGATCGGGCAGCTGATCTGCCGGTACGCCGGGGAGAAACCGCCCGCCGGGAAACTCGGTCGGCGTCTCGTGCGTGTGGTCCATGGTGACGACGACGTACCCGCGACTGGCCAGATCCTCGACCTGAGCCGTGTTCACGAACCGGCTGTACTGATAACCGGGAGAGAACAGTACGACGGGGTGCGGGATCGGCTGCATCGGCGCGTCGACCCGGGAGTTCGTCTCGGTGTTGGCGAAGTCGAACGAACCGGTCGGCAGCGCCAGCCCGTACTCCCCGGTCCAGGCCTCGTCGACCTCGACGGCGGTCCGCTTCGGCATGTACTTGGCGAGTGGGGCGTCGCCCATCATCGAGGCGGGGTACCAGAGGCTGATCATCAGCTCGCGCCGGCCGCTCGGCATCGTCGGGTCCGGCCGGGACTGGTCGATCAGGTGCAGTGCGGTCGTCCCGAGCGCCTTGCGGCCGGACGGCGCCGGCAGCCGGAACGTGACCGGGTGGAAGTCGGGGTCGCCGGCGGCCCGGACCCGGTCTGGCTCGACCGGAACAGCCTGGGCGAAGCCGGGAGCGGTCAGCGCGAGTCCCGCGGCCAACCCCGTGGTCAGCACACGACGCCTGGTGACTCTGTGACCGGTGTGGCTGATGTGTCGACTGTTCGCCATGCGAAACATCGTCACGGCCCGGCTTCACCCCGTGATGGCAGCGGCGTCTCAACTTCATGACGGCCGACCTGATGACAAGCCGCCCGCTGTGCGCTTCAATGACCGCATCTTGTTCATTGATGCGTGAAGTGAGGCACTCGTGAGCATCTTTATCCGCATGAAACGTTCAGTAACCATTGCCGGCTCAACGCTGGCCTTGGTCGCCGGTGCCTTGCTCAGCGCGGGCAGTCCGGCGTCGGCCGAGCCCGCCGCCGGTGACACAGCGTTAGGCGACGTCAGCGGGTTCGCCGCCGACAAAGCGACGTACACACTGACCGCCGGTCCGGCGAAGGTCCGCGTCGTCTTCCTGAAGGACGACGTGTTCCGGCTCTGGCTGGCGCCGGACGGGAACTTCACCGACCCGGCCAGTACGCCGCCCGCCGACCCGAACGAACCGTCGTCGACGATCGTCACCAAGACCGACTACGGCACCCCGCAGACGTCCTGGCGGGATCGCGGCAGCTACTACTCGCTGACGACCGGCAAGATCGAGGTCCGGGCGCAGAAGTCACCACTGCGGTTCTCGCTCTACCGCTCGAACGGTCAGCTGGTGTGGGCCGAGACGGCACCGCTGTCGTGGAGCGACACCTCCACCACCCAGTCGCTCGGTCGTGGGCCGAGTGAGCAGTTCTTCGGCGGCGGCATGCAGAACGGCCGGTTCTCGCACCGCGACCAGACCATCAAGATCACCCGCGACTTCAACTGGGAGGACGGCGGCAACCCGAACGCCTCTCCCTACTACATGAGCACCGCGGGGTACGGCGTACTGCGGAACACGTTCAGCCCGGGTAGCTACAGCTTCACCGAGCCCGTCGTCACCAAGCACGACGAGAAGCGGTTCGACGCGTACTACTTCGTCGGCGACCTCAAGATCTCGCTGGACCGCTACACCGAGCTCACCGGCCGCCCGTTCATGCCACCGATCTACGGACTCGAGTACGGCGACTCCGACTGCTACAACCGCGGTCACTACGCGAAGGACCCGGACCCCAGCAACGACTGGAAGGTGCACCCGGACAAGGTGACCACGCTGGACGCGGTGAAGGTCGCACAGCGGTTCAAGGACGAGGACATGCCCGGCGGCTGGATGCTGGTCAACGACGACTACGGCTGCGGCTACTCCGACGACACCGACTTCGAGCAGGTCGACGGCACCTGGTGGGGCAAGCGGGAGATCCCGCCGCTCAAGCAGACCGGTGACGAGCTGCGGCAGCGCAACATCCAGATGGGGCTGTGGACCCAGTCCTCGCTGGACCGGCAGCCGGCCGAGGTCGGCGAGGCAGGGGTCCGGGTACGCAAGCTGGACGTCGCCTGGGTCGGACCGGGCTACCGGCACGCACTCAGCGCCTGTGACACCGCGCACGACGGTATAGAGCAGTACAGCAACGCCCGCGGCTTCGCCTGGATGGTGGAGGGCTGGGCCGGCGCCCAGCGGTGCGCGGTGCAGTGGACCGGCGACCACAGCGGCTCGCTGGACGCGATCAAGTGGCAGATCCCGGCCATCGCCGGCTCCGGCAACTCCGGTATCGCCTACAGCGCCGGTGACGTCGACGGCATCTTCGGCGGCTCGCCCACTTCGTATGTCCGGGACATGCAGTGGAAGGTGTTCAACCCGGCCTTCATGACCATGTCCGGCTGGGCCACCCCGGCGTTCAAGCAGCCGTGGGCGTACGGCGACCCGTACACCTCGATCAACCGCAAGTACCTCAAGCTGCGTGAGCGCCTGCTGCCGTACTTCTACACGTACGCCGCCGAGGCCCACCGGACCGGTGCACCGCTGAACCGGTCGCTGGTCCTGGAGTACCCGAACGACCCGAAGACCTGGGACGACACGACGAAGTACGAGTTCCTGGCCGGCAAGGAGTTCCTGGTCGCGCCGATGTGGGGTGCCGACGAGGTGAAGAGCGGCATCTACCTGCCCAAGGGCAACTGGGTCGACTACTGGACCGGCCGCGTCTACCAGGGCCCGACCACGGTGAACGGCTACCGCGCACCGCTGGACACCCTCCCGCTGTTCGTGAAGGCCGGCGCCGTCGTACCGATGTGGAAGGCGGGCATCAACACCGCGGCCGAGCACGGCTTCGGCGACCGGCTCACCGTCGACATCTACCCGCAGGGCAAGTCGTCGTTCACCTTGTACGAGGACGACCGGGTCACCCGCACTCCGAAGTCCGCTCAGCAGGTCTTCGCTGTCGAGGCGCCGATCCAGTCCAGTGGCGATGTGACCGTGAAGATCGGTGCCAGCGTCGGCACGTACACCGGCAAGCCGGCGACCCGTCCGTACGAGCTCACCGTCCATACCGGCAGCGCCCCGCGCGAGGTCACGGTGGACGGTCGCCGGACCGCGTTCACCTACGAGAAGGGCGTCGTACGGATCAACACCGCACCGATCTCGACCGCACAGACCGCAATAGTCCGGCTCGTCGGCACGTCCTCGGTCGGTGGACCAGATGTGGCGAACACGTTCGGCACGCCGGAACTCACCACACCCTCGCTGTGGAACGCACCCGGCCAAGCCACGGAGGTGACCGCCACCTTCCGCAACGCCGGTACGACGACCATGCGCAACGTCCGTCTGGACGTCGCTGTCCCCGCCGGCTGGAGTGTCTCCGGCCAGAACGCCTTTGCCACCGTGGATCCGGGCAAGACGGTCACGACCAAGCTGCAGGTCACGCCGGGAGCCGACGTGAAGCCCGCATCGTTCACCTTGAAGTTGGCCGCAACTTATGTTGCTCAGGGCAAGAGCTACACGAACACCGCATCCGCCACAGCCCAGTTGCCGTACGCGTCGTTGTCCCAGGCGGCCAACGTGGTCGGCATCAGCGACGCAGCGACCTATGCCAAAGGCAACTTCGACGGCTCCGGCAACAGCTTCAACGGTGAGGCACTAGCGGCGGCCGGGTACACCCCCGGCGCGACGGTGACCGTTCAGGACGCGTCGTTCACCTGGCCGTCCGGTGCACCTGGCACGCCCAACCTGGTGAAGAACCAGCCGGCACCGATCCTGGTCTCCGGCACCGGTTCGCACCTCGCCCTCCTGGGTGCCGGCGCGAGCCTGAACGCGCGCGGATCGGTGACGATCATCTACACCGACGGCTCGCAGTCCCAGGGCACGTTCCAATTGCCGAACTGGTGTTGCCAAGACCCGACCACCGGTGGCGCGAAGCTGGCGGTGTCGGTGAAGGGTCGCTATACCCAAGCGGGTCTGAGCAACACGACGACCGACTACCGGGTCTTCTACACCGCCGTACCGCTCGATCCAGGGAAGACCGTCAAGGCGATCAAGCTGCCCGGCGGTGGACTCGGCTTCTTCGCCGCCACGATCGCCGACAAACCGTTGCCGCCAGCACCTACCGGTGAGAAGTGGGTGAGCGATCTGGAGTTCCTCGACTCGACCAACGGCTGGGGTCCGGTCGAACGGGATCGCAGCAACGGGGAGGACGGCGCTGGTGACGGTGGGCCGATCACCCTCGACGGCGTGCAGTACGCGAAGGGCCTGGGCACGCACGCGCCGTCGGCGGTCAGCGTCCGGATCGGCGGGAACTGCAACACCTTCACCGCGAAGGTCGGCGTGGACGACGAGATGGAGGACCGCGGCAAGGTCAGCTTCAAGGTCCTGGTCGACGGAGTCGCCAAACACACCTCAGACCTCCTCACCGGCACGTCCCCCACAGCCGACGTATCGGTGAACGTGACCGGCGGCCAAACCCTCACCCTCCAGGTCACCGACGGCGGCGACGGCATAACGAGCGACCACGCCGACTGGGCCAACGCCAAGCTCACCTGCAACCCCTAACCCACCCGCACCCGCCCCCCTCCGCCCGCACAACCCCCGATCTCAGTGGTTATCCCCCGAGATCGGGGGTTGCCCCCTCAGAAACTCGACAGGCAACCCCCGATCCGAGGGGACAACCCCGCGGGTCGGGGGTTGCCCGTTGGAGTGGGGGGTTGCCCGCTCAGATTGGGGGTTGCCTGCTGACGTGGGGCGGCGGTGCGAGGATGGGCGTATGAGTGAGTTGGCGGGGAGCGGGGTGGACGGGCTGCGGCGGGCGTTTGCGGCGGCTGGGTACACGGTTGAGGGCGTGGCTCAGCGGTTGGGGAGTCAGGCCAATGGTGCGCTGGCTCGTAACGAGACGACTCTTGCGAGTCGGCGTACCGATTCCGGGGACGCGCTCGACACGATGATCCGGTTGTTCCTGCTCCAACACGCCGTACCGGAATCCCTTGTCACACAGGCTTTTCCGGACCTGGATCTGGTTGCTCTAGGCATCATCAAGGCGTACGACGGTCAGGCGCGAGCGGTGCTCGACATCCGGCCGTACGCCGAGGACGACCGGGAATGGTGGGTCGTCGCGGACCTCACTCCCGGCTTGGACGGGCGGCGTGAGCCGATGCGGTCCGACTACGTGCTGGGGATCGCGCCGGCCAGTCTGAGCCTCATCCACCTGACCGTGCCGATCAAGGCCGAGCGGGCCCTCGACATCGGTACCGGTTGCGGGATCCAGTCGCTGCATCTGGCCGACCGGGTCAACCAGGTTGTCGCCACCGACGTGAACCCGCGAGCCCTGCAGCTGGCCCGGTGGACGGCCGCGCTGAACCGGGTCGACCTCGACGTCCGCGAGGGCAGTCTGTTCGAGCCGGTCCGCGACGAGCGATTCGATCTTATTGTCAGCAATCCGCCGTACGTGATCTCGCCTGGTGACGGCCGGCTGACGTATCGCGAGACCGGGTTCGCCGGTGACTCCGTCGTCGAACAGTTGGTCCGGCAGGCGCCATGCCACTTGACTGAGGGCGGCTGGTGTCAGCTGCTGGCCAACTGGACCTGCGTCCGTGGTGAGGACTGGCGCGACCGGATTGCCGGGTGGACGGGTGACAGGTCCGCGTGGGTGGTGCAGCGCGAGCAGCTCGATCCGTCCGAGTACGTCGAGCTGTGGCTGCGAGATGCGGGTCTGCACGGGTCCCCGGAGTACACAGCCCGGTACGACGCTTGGCTGCGGTGGCTGGACGAGCAGAGTGTCGAGGCGATCGGCATGGGCTGGATCACCTTGCACAACGTGGCAGGGACGCTCGAGGCCGAGGAGTGGCCGTATGAGATCGAGCGGCCGATCGGTCCGCATGTACTGCGGCGGTTCGAACGCTTGGAGGGGCTGCCGGACGACCTGACCGGCCTGCACCTGGTGGTGGCCGACGACGTGGTCCAGGAGACCAGTGGGCAGCCGGGCGCCGAGGACCCGGCCTCCATCGTGTTGCGGCGGCAGCGCGGGATGCGGCGGGCCGAGCAGGCGGACACTGTGCTGGCCGGCTTCGTCGGCGCGTGTGACGGCGACCTGAGTGTCGGACAGATCCTCGCAGCGCTCGCGGACCTGCTCGACCGACCACTGGAGGACGTACTGCGGGACTACCTCCCACAGGTCAAACGCCTTGTAGTAGAGGGGTTCTTGAACTACTAGGCCCGGCGGCGGCGCTTGTCGGCGTACATGCGCCGGTCCGCCTCGGCCAGCAGCTCGTTGACCGCCGTACCGTCGGTGCTGCTCGCCTGTCCGATGCTGAGTCGCAGCATCGCGAACCACGGCTCGTCCGACATCGCCGCAACCCGGTCAGCGGCGAGCTTGATCCGCTCCACCAGCTCCCGCGATCCACGCTCGTCCGGCTTGTCCAGTACGACGACGAACTCGTCACCCCCGGCTCGAGCGACCACGTCCTCGGCCCGGCACTGCTCGGTCAACAGGTGCCCGACTCGTCGCAGTACCTCATCACCGCGGGCATGCCCGTAGCTGTCGTTGATCACCTTGAGGTTGTCCACGTCGATAGCGATCACCGCCACCGACCTGCTCGCGTCATGCGCGACGGACATCCGCTCGTCCAACGCCCGGCGGTTGCCCACACCGGTCAGCGGATCCTCGCGTGCAGCTCGCCACTCGGCGTCGTGCCTGATCGAGAGCTCGTGATTGGCTAGTGCGCTACGTACGGCGTACAGACCGCGCAGCCGCTCGGCCCACCAGCCCCTGGTGATCGCACGCGCGTACTGCAGCCCAGTAGCCGCTCCAGCGTCGCCTGACGCCGCCACGATCTGCACAGCAGTGTGGCGAACGAGTGCCTCGACTGGTGGATCAGATGTCGGTGGCAGGTCGCTCCCAGCCCGGTGTGCGGCTTCAATGGCGTCCTCGAGCCGGCCCAGAGTGGCGTACGCCTTGGCGAGGTAGGCACCCGCGATCGCAGCCAACTCCATGTCACCCAGCTTGGCCAGCTGGTCCCTGCAGTCCTTGAGGATCACCACGGCCTCGGCGGCGTCACTGTCGTCGTTGCTGGCGGCCAGCCACATCCGCCCGGCGATCGGCCAGTACCCGAGCAGGTCGGCGCCGACGATCACCTCGACCGCCTCGCCCGCCCACCTATGCGCATCACGCCGACGCTCACGAATCTCCTCGTCGTACGACGTATCGCCCAGCCGCTCGAGTTCGTGTGCCCAGCGCAGGTTCGACTCGGCCAGGTTGAGCCGGTTGATCGCCGGCGCCTCGGGCAGCCCGAGCGGGTCGTGATCGCCCTCGGCCGCGAGCTCGAAGTGCGGGATGCACAGCTCGTACAGCCGGAGCAGGTCGTACGCGTAGCCGAGGCCGGTGTGCGCCCAGCCGGCCAGGCCGAGATCGCGGGTGCGGGACAACGCGTTCTCGGCGGCGACCAGGTCGGCGACCGAGTCACCGCCCTCGCCGGTCCGGATCAGGGTGACGATCCGGATCGCGATCGCGTTCGCCTCCCAGCCGGGCTCGTCGATCGCGCGGGCGACCCGGATACAGGAGTCGACCGCGTCCAGCGCCTCGACCGCGTCGGTCGCGTGGTGCGCCGCGACGGCACGCACGTACTCGGCGGCGGCGCGCTCGGGACTCGGCTCGGCGGCGAGCTCGGCCAGGATGCGGTTGAGCTCGATCGCGGCCTCGGCCGGATTGCCCGACTGGGCGCGCGTCATCGCCGCCGCGATCCGCGCGGTCACCCCCGACGTGTCGCGCACCTGACCACCCCCTGTCGCCTCACCGCCTGCGGCGCTTGTCGTCGTACAAGCGCCGGTCCGCCGTCGCGATCAACTGGTCCACACCGACACCTTCGGCCGTCGCGGCGTACCCGATGCTCAGTCCGAGCCGCCCGAGCCACGGTTTCGCTGTCGCCGCCGCGATGGCCACGACCGCTGTCCGGATCCGCAGCGCCAGTTGCGCACCACCCTTGGCATCCGGCTGGTCGAGAACCACGATGAACTCGTCGCCACCCGATCGAATCACGGCATCGGTCGCTCGCGCCTGTTCTACCAGGAGATTTGCCACAACCTGCAGCAATTCGTCCCCGCAGGCGTGCCCATAGGTGTCGTTGACCACCTTCAGATCGTCTACATCGATGACAAGAACCGTGACCGCACGACCCGAGTCGCGTGCAGCGGTCAGCCGTTCGTCCAGCGCCCGCCGGTTGCCGATCCCGGTCAGCGGATCCTGCCGCGCCGCATGCCACTCGGCGTCGTGCCGGGCCGAAAGATCGTGCGTGGCAAGCGCATGCCGTACCGCGTTCAGCGCCCGCTGCCGCTCCTTCCACCAGCCCCGCGCGACCGAACGCGCATACTCCAACCCTGCAAGGGCTCCCGGCCCACCATCGGCCGCCGCGATCTCCGACCGGGTCTGCAGCACCAGCAGGTGGGTGGCCGGATCCGCCAACGGAATAAGGTCATCCGCAGCCCGATCGGCCGCCGCCTTGGCCTCGTCGGACTTGCCCGCGGCCTGCAAAGCCCTGGCCAGGTAGGAGCCTGCGATCGCGAGCCGCTCGGTCTCACCCAGCTTGGAAATCTCGTCCCGGCACTCCTTCAGCTCGGTGACCGCCGCAGCCGGGTCCTCGGTCGTCGCCGCGGCAGCGAGCCACAGTCGGGCGCTCAACCGCCAGAACTCCTGGCTCTCGTCGTCGACGACCACCCGCTCGGCCTCACGCGCCCAGTACGCCGCCGACGCAAGCCTCTCCTGGATCTCCTGCTGGTACGACGGATCGCCCAGCCGCTCGAGTTCGTGCGCCCAGCGCAGATAGGTCTCGGCCAGGTTCAGCCGGTCGATCGCCAGCGACTCCGCCAGCTCGAACACGTCCACATCCAGCTGAGTGGCACGCTCGTAATGCGGAATGCACAGTTCGTAAAGGCGTAGGACGTCGTACGCGTAACCGAGGCCGGTGTGCGCCCAGGAGGTCAGGCCGGCGTCCTTGGTCCGGCTCAGCGCGTGCTCGGCGGTGACCAGGTCCTTCACCGTGTCCCCGCCGCGGCCGCTGCGGGCCAGGTTGATGATCCGGATCGGCAGCGCGTTCGCTTCCCACCCCGGCTCGTCGATCGCCTTTGCCACCGAGACGCACGCATCGACCGCCTTCAAGGCCTCGTCCGCGTCACTCGCGTGGTGGGCGGTGACACCACGGACGTACTCGGCCGCGGCCAACTGATAACTCGGCACCTCACCGAGCTCAGCCCGAATCGCCTCGATCTCAGCCGCCGCGGTCGCATGCCCACCCGACTGGGCTGACGTCATCGCGGCGGCGATCCGGGCGGTCAGCGCGTCACCCGTCGCCATCTCGCCACTACCCATAACCCGCCGGCGGCCTTCCCTGATCCTGACCCGCACCTCGGGCCGGACCGCCCATTGTGACCACCTACCCCCACCTCTGTCACGACCCGAACCCGCCACAGTCCACCTAGTGCCATCCGAACATCCCCACGGAGCGCTACGCGCCACCTCCCGGTCGGCCCCCAGTCGCGTTCACCGATTGGCGGCCAGCACTGCTGCGAGGCCTTCCTGGAGGTCTTTGACGAAATACTCGGGAACCTCCAGCGACGGGAAATGTCCCCCGTTTTCGGGCGACCTCCAGCGGACGATCTGCCGGTACCGCTCCTGTGCCCAGGCGCGCGGATACTTCTCGATGTCGCGGGGATACATGGTGATTGCCGACGGGACGTCGACCCGAAGCTCGGGATCGAGCGAGTTGTGGCTTTCGTAGTAAATGCGGGCCGACGACGCGCCGGTCCGCGTCAGCCAATACAGCGTGACGTCGTCAAGAATGCGATCTCTGGCCATCGTCTCGAACGGGCTGTCTTCGGTGTCCGACCACTCGGCGAACTTGTCAAGGATCCAGGCAAGAAGTCCGATCGGTGAGTCGACCAGCGAGTAGCCGATGGTCTGCGGCCGGGTCGCCTGCTGCTTCGCGTAGGCCGCGCGGTGGTGCCAGAAATCGCGAGTTTCCTCGGTCCACTGGCGCTCGACCGCCGTCAGCCCGTCCGTGGTCAACCCGGGTGGCGCCTCCGCGAACGTTGTGTGGATGCCGAGAACGTGCTCCGGGAACCTGCCGCCGAGGACCGTGGTGATCACACCTCCCCAGTCGCCGCCGTGGGCTACGAACTTGCGGTAGCCGAGCCTTCCCATCAGTTCCACCCAGGCGGCCGCGATCTTTTCGGTTCCCCACCCGGTGGTGGCCGGCTTGTCGCTGTAACCAAAGCCTGGCAATGACGGGACCACGACGTGGAACGCCGGCACGTCTGCGTCTTTCGGATCTGCCAACTCGTCGACGACATCGACGAACTCGGCAATGCTGCCCGGCCAGCCGTGCGTCAAGATCAGCGGAGTGGCATCCGCGCGCGCGGATCGGCGGTGCAGGAAGTGGATTCCCAGCTCGTCAATGGTCGTGCGGAACTGGCCGATCCGATCAAGGCTCGCTTCGAACGACCTCCAGTCGTACCCGGTGCGCCAGTAGTTCACGACCTCGACGAGGTCGGCGAGAGGAACGCCCTGTTCCCATCGGCGCGGGTCAGGCCCGGAGCGATAGACCGTCTCGGCCTCCGGTAGTCGCGCCGCGGCCAATCGCGCGCGCAGATCGTCGAGGTCGGCGTCGGTTGCGTGGGCTTCGAATGCTTGCACGTCGTTGGCTGGACGGGGCATGAGACCTCCTGGCCATCGTGGAACCGGCTAAGACGGTTCCAACATGTCACGTCTTCCTGCCGGCGCGCAACCGGCTAAGGTGGTTCCATGCCTGCTGGGTTCCCTGACTTCCGCCTCGGTAACGTGCTGGCGACCAGCTTCACGGGGACTCTGTCGGAGCGTCATGGCAACGCTGTCGAGCGCATTCCCACGCCGCAGCGGCTCGTCGACTGGCTGGCAGTGAGCGGCCTCGCCGTGGACTCCTGCACCCCTGCCCAGCTCGACCTCGCCCGGGAACTGAGGGAGTCGATTCACGCCGCCGCGACAGCGGCCGCGATCCAGGACGCTCTCCCTGCAGCTGCTGTCCAAGTCATCAATGACTGCAGCGCTCAGGGTCGAGCCGCGGCCATCCTGACGCCCGAGGGCAAGCGGCGATGGCAGCTCAGCTCGGCTTCCTGCGTGGAAGACGCCCTCAGCGTGATCGCCGCCGACGCGATCAGCATCATCGCCGGCGAACGAGACGGAAGATTGGCCTTGTGTGCATCACCGACCTGCCAAGCCGCCTTCTTCGACACCAGCCAAAGTCGCACCCGCAGATGGTGTGACATGAACACGTGCGGGAATCGCCAGAAGAAAGCGCGCTTCAACGCCACCCATCGCACTAACCCCAAGCCATGAACCTGGGTGGAACTGGTCTCAGCAGCTTGGATGCTGCAGTTCGCGAGTACGGCGGGCTGCGTGAGCTCTACCTGCACGAGAACCAGCTCACGGACCTGCCCGACTGGTTGGGTGAGTTCGCCGAGCTGCGCATCCTCGACCTCAGCCACCAACCGCTGGAGTCCCTGCCCGACTCTCTTGGCGCCCTGAAGCAGCTCGAGTTCCTCTACGTGAGCGATCTGGCCATCACCGAGCTGCCTGACTCGCTCGGCGACCTGTCGTCCCTCATCTACCTCGGCGCCACGGACAACGGGCTGAGCTCGGTGCCCGCGTCGCTTGGCCGGCTCAGTCAGCTGATCGAGCTCCGGCTGTACGGCAACCGGTTGAGCGAGCTCCCTGACGCGTACGGCGACCTGCGGGCACTGCGGGAGCTTCACCTGGACCGCAACGCGATCGAACGCCTGCCCGCCACCTTCGACCAACTCACCGAGCTCCGCGTCCTCAGCCTCCGCTCCAACGCCCTGACCGACTTCCCGGTCCAGCTAAGCCGCCTCCCACACCTACGACACCTAGACCTACGAGCCAACCACCTAACCCACCTACCCGACCTCCCCCCAACCGCCTTCCCCGCCCTGGAAAAACTCGACCTCCGCTGGCTAAACCTCCCCGCAGTCCCCGAATGGGTCCACGCCCTCACCGCCCGCGGCTGCGCCGTCTACCGCACCGCCGCATAATCCCGGCGTCGCCGAGTCGCGGATTTCTGCTCGCGACACACCGCGACCAGCAGCTGAAATCCACGACTCGACAACCTGCTGGGCTCCGCCAGACGTCAGCCGGCGGCTTGTTCGGCGGGGTTGGCGTGGAGTTGGACGGGGAGGGTTTCTACGCCGTACACGATCGAGAAGTCGCGGAAGCGGAGTTGCTCCTCTGGAACTGCGAGCGCCAGGTCGGGGAAGCGGTGGGCGAGGGCGGTGAAGGCTGCGCGGAGTTCCATCCGGGCGAGTTCGGCGCCGACGCAGCGGTGCATGCCGTGACCGAAGGCGAGGTGGGCGGCGGGGGCCGCGCGCTTCGGGTAGAAGTCCTCGGCGTCGAGGCCGAACACCTGCTTGTCCCGGTCGGCCCCGGACAGCGACACCGCGACCAGGTCGCCCTTCTTCACCTGCTGGCCGAACAGCTCCAGGTCGTGCCGCGCGAACCGCGGGAACGCGACCTGTACGACGGTCAGATACCGCAGCAACTCCTCGACGATGGCGTCGACCGCACCCGGCTCGTTCCGGATCCGCTCGAAGTTCTCCGGGTCGCGCAGCAGCACCAGCGTGCCGAGCGCGAGCATGCTCGCCGACGTCTCGTAGCCGCCCAGGAAGACCCCGTCGGCCAGCCCGCCCAGCTCGATGTCGTCGATGTCGTCACCCTGCTCGCGGATGATCGACCCGATCAGCCCGTCGCCGGGGTCCTTGCGCTGCTTGCGGACGATCTCGAACAGGAAGTCGCGCGACTCGCTCGCCGACCCGAACACCCCGATCCCGCCGCCGGACAAGTCGAACCGGGCCGGTCCGAGCGCCCTGAACCGGTCGCGGTCGGATTCCTCGACGCCGAGCAGGTCGGCGATCAGCAGGAACGGCACGTTGAAGGCGAAGTCGGCGACGATGTCGACGACCGGGCCCTTGGCCTCCATCAGGTCCAGCTGGTCGTTCACGATCTTCTCGATCGCCGGCTCCAGCCGGGCCAGCCGGCGTTTGGTGAACTCCGGCGTCAGCAGCTTGCGCAGCCTGGTGTGGTCCGGCGGATCGGTGAACCCCAGGCCGCCGATGCCCTCCGACGGCTTGTTCGGGTCCGAGCCGACCAGCGGCCGGATGTCGTTGCTGAAGTTCGCCGTGTCGGCGAGGACGGCCTTCGCCTCGGCATGCCCGCTCACCACCCACACGTTCAGCCCGAACAGATGGGCCAATTTGTGCACCGGCTCGACCTCGCGCACCTGCCCGAGCTCCGGGACCGGGTCCACTCCCTCCCGACGGAGCGGCATCGAAACCTGACGTGGGAACATCCGCATCTTCGACAAGTCAAGACCACCCTTGCGGGTGGTCCTGTTCAAGATCCGGCTGCCGACCCATTTCTTCAGGTATGTCGCAACCATGACTTCCACGCGCCCTCTCTGAACTGCTGTCCCCGACGGGCCAACTCGCCGACAAACTCAGCGTCAGCAGAAAAGCTAACGTCGCCCGGGACCAGATCCGATGGTGTTTGCACTACTGCGGTAGTGGCGTTGGCACCACCATGGGAGGGGGCCACGGCATTGCCAGCTCAGACGATCCCATGGACAAGGGTTCGGCTACCACCGGATACCACCTGTACCGCGCCCTGGACCACGGCACGCCGACCCTCGGGGACAGTTCAGGGAAACCCCATCCGAAAGTCGGATGCGCCGGTCATCCGATGTCCTGTTCGGTGGACCATGGCAACCATCCCGACGCATCGAGCAAGCGTAGCCTCACCGCTCCTCGGCCTCGTACGTCACAGGTAGTACGGCGTGACGATGCGGATGACCTCGATGAGTCTGGACTTCACCTGGTCGCGGTGCGGGATCTCGGTGAGCGTGGCGATGCCCGGTAGGCGGATGCCGTGGTCGACGAGGACGTAGAGGGCCCGGAGGGTGCGGATGGTGTTGGTGACCTCGGGGGTGATGCCTTCGACGGGTGGGTTCGACAGCGCGCGGATCGCGGGATCGAGCCACTCGACGACGTCCGTCTCGGTGAGGTCGGCGCGGGTGAGGGTCGCGGCCAGGGCGTAGCCGAGGCGGTCGTCCTCCATGTCGCGCAGGACGTACGACGTGGGCGTGAGCAGCCGGCCGATGCCGAGGCGGAGCATCTGCACCGGCTCGACCGCGGAATGCAGGCCGAGGGTGCCGAGCAGGTCGGCGCCGTGCGCCACCGCGTGCAGCCAGCCGAGTTTGGCGTCGTACCCGCGGAGATCCTCCTCGGCGACGTACCAGCGCTCGAACGGCGGCACCCAGCTCGCCTCGAAGACCCCGGCGGTGACGATCGAGTCGAGGATCAGCGGCGCGAACGTGCGGGCCGGGAGCTCCGGGTCGGCGAACCGGGGGATCATCTCGTTCCCGAGCTCGCGGAGCTGGTCGGTGGACAGGACACCGCGGCCGATCCAGGTGGCGAGCACGGCGTACGCGTGCGTGTCACGGACCAGCGGATCCGGTGAACGCAGCATGCCGGACAGCTCGGCGACGAGATCGGTGAGCGGACGATCAGTCGGGACGGCGTAGCCGTCGGCGCGCACCCGCGCCCAGTCGGTCATGCGCGGCAGGCTAAACGCTTTCCCACCCGACCCGCCAGCCCACCCCCGCTTCCGGAACGTGCACCCCAGGTACGACGACCAGCCCCGGCCAACGCCGGAACGGGGAACGGCCCGTGGTTCATCCGATCTCCCGGATGTTCCACGGGCCGAAGCGGCCAGGACCCCTCAGCCCGGCCGGGCCCCACGCCCCGGCCAGGGCCCCTCAACCACGGCCGGGGTGGATCGTGTCAGGCGTCGCGCCTGCTCGCGGTGAACAGGGCGATGATCAGCAGACCGGCACCCCAGGCGGCGAAGTAGGCCAGCGCCCACCAGGGCGACAGTGCGGTCAGGGGACCTGCGCCGTCAGCGCCGGCCGCCCCCATGTCCTGGCCGCCGTTGATGAACTGGTTCGCGTTCGCGAACGGCGCCCACTTCTGCAGGTCGTCGCCGATCTTCGGGATCAGCACCACCAGGTTCTCGAGCAGCAGCGGCCAGATGATCAGGATGGCGATCGCGCCCGCGCTCTGCCGGATCAGGATGCCGACCGCGATGGCGAAGATCGCGGCGATCCCGTAGACCAGGCCCTGACCGAAGATCAGTCGGTACTCGTTCGAGGTGTTGATCGCCATGTCCGAGTTGCTGCCGGCCAGCAGGTACCCGATCCCCCAGGAGCCGACCGAGGCGACCAGACCGACGACGGCGGCCAGCGTGGCGACCACGACGGTCTTGTTCAGCAGCAGTGCCGCGCGCTGCGGGACGGCCTGGAAGCTGGTCCGGATGGTGCCGAACCGGTACTCGGTGGTGACCGCCAGCGCGGCCATCACGATGATGACCATCTGGCCCAGGTTGACGCCGAACTGCGACATCGCCGGAGTCACGTCCGCGTCGTCGGGAGCCAGGCCGGTGAAGAGCGCGGCCAGGCCGATGGACAGCACGGCGGCGACGATCATGCACCACCACGGCGACCGGGTGGAGAAGAGCTTGATCCGCTCGACGGTGATCAGCGACATGTCAGTTGTCCTCCTTCGGACCCGAGACGACCTCGACGCCCGACGGCGGCTCGAGGTTCACGTCGCCGACATGGGCGAGCTCGTCGTGTGCGTGGTACTGGACCGAGTCGCCGGTCATCTGCATGAACGCCTGCTCCAGCGAACCGCGCTGCAGCGTCAGCTCGTGCAGCACGATGCCGTGCGCGGCGGCCGCCTCACCGATCTGGTCGGTGGTCAGGTCGCCCTCGACGAACAGCACCTTGCCCTGGTTCTCGATGTCCTCGATCCGGGTGACCAGCTGCTGTTGCTGCAGTACGCCGGCCAGCTGGTCGAGCTGTGGTGTCCGCACCTTGACCGTGGTCCCGCTGGCCCGGTCGACGAACTCCGTGGTGGAGCTCTGCGCGATCAGCTTGCCGCGGCCGATGACGATCAGTTCCTCGGCGGTCTGGGCCATCTCGGACAGCAGGTGGCTGGAGACCAGCACGGTCCGGCCCTCGTCGGCCAGCCGGTGCATGAAGTTCCGGATCCAGAGGATGCCCTCGGGGTCGAGGCCGTTGACCGGCTCGTCGAACAGCAGGATCTCCGGGTCCCCGAGCAGGGCGCCGGCGATACCGAGCCGCTGCGACATACCCAGCGAGTAGGCACCGGCCCGCTTGTTCGCGACCGAGGTCAGGCCGACCATCTCCAGCGCCTTGTCGACACTCGACTTGGGCAGCTTGTTGGACGCGGCCATCCAGGCCAGGTGGGACCGCGCGGAGCGGTTCGGGTGCACCCACTTGGCGTCCAGCAGCGCACCGATCTTGGTCAGTGGCTGGCGCAGGTCGCGGTAGTGCTGGCCGTCGATCCGGACGTCGCCGGAGGTCGGCGTGTCCAGGCCGAGGATCATCCGCATGGTGGTGGACTTGCCGGCCCCGTTCGGGCCGAGGAAGCCGGTCACCTTGCCGGGCTTCACCTCGAAAGACAGGTTGTCAACGGCAACGGTTGCGCCGTATCGCTTGGTGAGGCCTAGTGCCTCGATCATCGCCGTACTCCTCGTTCGGTGGCGCGCCATTGGTCGTGGCGGGCTGTGTCACATTCAGTATCGAGGGCTGACCGGTCCAGATCATCGGACCCGGGGCGGATCCGGTGTGTCCACCCGTGGGTTGATTCTGCCGCCCGGTCCGACCGCACTGCCATCGGTTAAAGCCCTGACCACGACCCCGACGATCCCCTATCCAGGCAGGAGTCCACATCAGCCGAAAGTCGACGTACGCCGGTACTTCGGGATACGCGCCGTACGAACGCCGGGAAATTGGCAGTCACGACCAAATGGCGGCCACTGGAGGTTTCAATCCACCGGTACGCCGTAGAGCACCAGGTTATGGGTGTAGCGGCGGGCCACGTGGTCGTACGTGCCGGTGCAGGTGACCAGCGCCAACCGCGGCTTCACGGCACCGTGGAAAAGATCGGCGGGCAAGCTTTCCTGCCGGTAGATCCGGCGAGCCACGATGCGGTACCGGTGCACTTCGCCGTCCCCGGCGGTCACCGTGACTTTGGCGCCGATCTGCACTTCCGACAGCGCGGCGAACACCGCGCGCCCGTACCGGGCGGAGTCCACGTGGCCGGCCAGCAGCACGGTGCCACCGGCCGAGCCCGGCGCCGCACCCGCCGCCCACCAACCCACGTCGGCCGGCGACTTCGGCATCTGCAGCCGGCTGTCGCCGCCGGTCGCGACCGGCATCACCGGCGCGTCCACGAGGCCGGGCAGCGCCAGCCGGACCGGCGGAACTGCGGCTTCCCGTTCGGCGGCTGAACGGCCGGCTTCCGGAACCTTTCCGGTATCGCCGGGCTGCCCGCCGACCACCAGGACGACCCCCATTCCCAGCGCCGCGACGCCGAGCAGGCGCCGCCGTATCCGGATCTGCTTGCCGGCGAGGAGGAGCACTCCTAGGCCGAACACGACCAGCCCTGTCTTCGAGCGCGTCCGCTGGGCGTCGGCCACCTGGCCGCCGTAGCCAGTGGGCACTGTCGGAGGGACGGACGTGAAGCGACAGCGACCTTCCACCATGCGCAGGTGCATCTGGATCACCGGCTTGGCGCCGTTGGCCACTGACTCGACGGCCGGCGCACTGCCTTTCACCAGATCGCTCCCGATCAGCGTCAGGTAATCCCGGTGCTCCTGGCGCTGCAACACCAGCCAGGCGGCGTCGTACCCGGACGTCCCGGCTTTGGCCGCGAGGGCGTCGAGCCGCTGACGCTGTGCCTGCGAAGGGATCGTGACCAGCCCGATGCCGAGTCGGCCGGCGAGCTCGAGCTCCTGCGCGGCGAGCCTGCGGTGATCACGTTCCATCAGGGCGCCGACGCGCCGCACGCACGAAGTCCGGCCCTGGGTCTTGGCCGCCTGGCCGGCCTGGATGATCGTCAGATTGATCTGGTGGGCAGCGTTGAGGTAGTCGACATCCGGTTGTGTCGTCGTCGCGTCGGCCGGCTGCACCGCTGCCAGCATCCCCGCCACGACAAGAAGCAAGAACGCCGGCAGCCGAGGCACTCTGACCTCCCTCGAGCGTCATTTCTCGTACAACGAGAGTAAAGGGGTATCCGAGCATGCGAAACGGCCCGCCGGAGAACCGGCGGGCCGTTTCTGCTGCTTGCCTGGATCAGGCGGCGGTGTTGACCTCGGCCGGAGTTTCGGAGATGACCGACTCCCGGCGCTTGGAGACGATCACGGCCGCGGTCAGGATCGCGACCGCCACGAGGGCGATACCGATCCGCAGCGGGGTGTTCGTGTCCTCGCCGATCGACGACATGCCGACGACGGCCGGAGCGATCAGCACCGAGACCAGGTTCATCACCTTGATCAGCGGGTTGATGGCCGGACCGGCGGTGTCCTTGAACGGGTCGCCGACGGTGTCACCGATGACGGTGGCCTCATGCGCGGGCGAACCCTTGCCGCCGTGGTTGCCGTCCTCGACCAGCTTCTTGGCGTTGTCCCAGGCACCACCGGAGTTGGCCAGGAAGACCGCCATCAGGGTGCCGGACGCGATCGCGCCGGCCAGGTAACCGGCCAGCGCCGAGGCACCGAGGCCGAAGCCGACGGCGATCGGCGCGGTGATCGCGAGCAGACCCGGGGTGGCCAGCTCACGCAGCGAGTCGCGGGTGCAGATGTCGACGACCTTGCCGTACTCCGGCTTGCCGGTGCCCTCCATGATCCCGGGGATGTCGCGGAACTGGCGACGTACCTCGTAGACGACCGCACCGGCGGCGCGGCCGACGGCGTTGATCGCGAGACCGGAGAACATGAACACGACGGCGGCACCGATGATGATGCCGACCAGGGTGGCCGGGTCGAAGACGAGCGCGTCCGCGTTGAACGCCCGGTCGCCGGCTTCGTCCAGCACCGAGTAGATCGAGTCCGTGTAGGAGCCGAACAGCGCGGTCGCGGCCAGTACGGCGGTCGCGATCGCGATGCCCTTGGTGATCGCCTTGGTGGTGTTGCCGACGGCGTCCAGCTCGGTCAGGATCTGGGCCGCCTCGCCGTCCACGTCACCGGACATCTCGGCGATGCCCTGGGCGTTGTCGGAGACCGGGCCGAAGGTGTCCATCGCGACGATGACGCCGACGGTGGTGAGCAGACCACAACCGGCCAGCGCGATCGCGAACAGCGCGACGACGCCGGAGCCGCCGACCAGGAAGGCGCCGTACACGGCGGCCGCGATCACCAGCGCGGTGTAGACGGCGGACTCGAAGCCGACCGAGATACCGGACAGGATGACCGTCGCGGCGCCGGTCAGCGAGGTCTTGCCGACGTCCTTGACCGGCTTGTCCTCGGTGCCGGTGAAGTACCCGGTGAGGGCCAGGATGACGGCGGCCAGCACGATGCCGATGAGCACCGACACGGTCGCGATCAGCCGCGGGTCGCCGTCGTGGGCGGCGATCGCCTCGGTGGCGCCGGTCAGGTCCCCGAAGCTGCTCGGGAGGTAGACGAACGCGGCCACCGTACAGAGCACCGCGGAGATGACCGCGGAGATGTAGAACGCCCGGTTGATCGTCCGCAGGCCGTTCTCACCGGTGCGCGGGCGGGTCAGGAAGACGCCGATGACCGCGGTGACGGCGCCGATGGCCGGCACGATCAGCGGGAAGATCAGGCCCTGCTCGCCGAAGGCGGCCTTGCCCAGGATCAGCGATGCCACCAGCATCACGGCGTACGACTCGAACAGGTCGGCCGCCATACCGGCACAGTCACCCACGTTGTCACCGACGTTGTCGGCGATGGTGGCCGCGTTGCGCGGGTCGTCCTCGGGGATGTTCTGCTCGACCTTGCCGACCAGGTCGGCACCGACATCGGCGGCCTTGGTGAAGATACCGCCGCCGACACGCATGAACATGGCGAGCATGGCGGCACCGAAACCGAAGCCCTCGAGCACGGTCGGGGCGTCACCCTTGAACAGCAGCACGACCAGCGCGGCGCCGAACAGGCCGAAGCCCACGGTCGCCATGCCGACGGTGCCGCCGGTCCGGAACGCCACCCGCATCGCGGGGTCGCGGCCCTCGTCCCGGGCCGCCGCGGCGACCCGGACGTTGGCGCGTGTCGCGAGCCACATGCCCAGGTAGCCGATCAGGGCGGAGAAGCCCGCACCGATCAGGAAGAAGACGGACCGGAAGATCTTCAGCGTGGTCTCGTTGTCGCCGTCACTGTGCGCGGGCAGCAGGAACAGCAACAGGAACGCGACCACGGCGAAGATCGACAGCGTGCGGAACTGCCGGTTCAGGTAGGCCGATGCGCCTTCCTGGACCGCCGCAGCGATCGTCTTCATGTTCTCGGTGCCATCGTTCGCGGCAAGCACCTGGCCCCGGAAGACCATCGCAATGGCGACCGCGAGGATCGCGATCACTCCGACGACGATCACCAGTGTGGTGTTGCTCGACGAAAGATCCACCGCTTGTGCAAGCAGCGCGGACATCCGTCCTCCTTGTAGGCAACCCCTCAGGACTTGACGGCCCCCGTTTGCCGCAACCGAAGGGTTGGGGAAATACGACACAGCGCCAATGACTGGCGCGGTGGGTCACTCTAACGGGTATCCGACCAGACCTGACGACAGGGTGGTCTACGCCATACCCGCAGCTTCAGGCAAGGACCTCCATTCCATTGCTCCCCCCGTCCCACCGCCCCGGTCACCCTTCGTAGCAACGCGGATACCTTTTCGCTTGGCTCAGATCGCCGACGCGACATCCGGGTGGATGTCGAAGACCTTGGTCAGGCCGGTGATCCGGAAGATCTTCAGCAGCCGTTCCTGGGTGCAGACCAGGGACAGGGATCCGTCGTGGGTGCGCACCCGTTTCAGTCCGCCGACGAGAACGCCGAGGCCGGTGGAGTCCAGGAACTCCACGCGTTCCAGGTCGATCACCAGGTGATGGACACCCTCGTCGACGAGCGCGGCGATCTTCTCGCGGAGCTTCGGTGCGGTGTAGACGTCGATCTCCCCCGCCACCTCGATGACGGTACGCCCGCCCTCGGCGCGCGCGTTGAGCGACAGATCCACTTCGGCCTCCGATCCCGTGAACTGCTGCATTCAACCATGTACGGACCGTGAGAAGGGCCGTTGCCGAAAACTCTTTCATCTCGTTACACCGAAGTCGATCTCCGTCCCGAAAAAGCCCGGTGCATCCGCACCTGCAACTGCCTCGTGCACGGATTCAGGCACTGTCCGAGACCGGCACTAGGCTCACTGTCATGCGTGCAGGTGGTGAGGCGGCGGCTGTGCTGAAGCGCCTTGCCGTGGGCCGGGACGACCGGCTCACCCATGTCGAGTCCGTGCCGGCCCGGCCCGGGCAAACCTGTGCCTGGCCTCGCTGGGTGCCCGCCGAGGTGCTCGGTCAACTAGCGGACGCCGGCATCACCGCGCCCTGGACTCATCAGGTGGCGACGGCGGAAGCGGCGTACGCCGGGAAGCACGTGGTGGTCGCGACCGGGACCGCATCGGGCAAGTCGCTCGGCTACCTGCTGCCCGCCTTTGCCACGTTGAGCATCGCGCAGGCAGCCTCGCCCAATCGCCGGACCGCCTCTGTTCTGTACTTGTCTCCCACGAAGGCCCTCGCGCATGACCAGCTCCGCGCGGTCTCGTCGTACACAGTGCCCGGTCTACGGGCGACGACGCTGGACGGCGACTCGGAGCGGACCGAACGCGACTGGGCTCGCGACCATGCGACGTACGTGCTGAGCAACCCGGACATGCTGCACCGCTCTGTCCTGCCGAACCACCAGCGCTGGGCGCGCTTCCTGGGCTGTCTGCAGTACGTCGTGGTCGACGAGTGTCATCACTATCGCGGTGTGTTCGGCGCGCATGTGGCCGGCGTACTGAGGCGGCTGCGCCGGGTCTGTGCGCAATACGGCGCCCATCCGATCTTCGTCTGCGCATCCGCGACAGTGGCCGAGCCGGCCGTGTCCGGTGAACGGCTGACCGGCCTGCCGATGGTGGAGGTGGTCGACGACGGCTCTCCACGTGGCGGTATCTCGTTCGGTCTGTGGGAGCCGCCGATGACCTCACTGCGCGGCGAGAACGGAGCTCCGGTACGACGCTCTGCCACAGCCGAGGTGGCCGACCTGCTGACCGACCTGGTGGTGACCGGGGTCAGGACGGTGGCCTTCGTCCGGTCGAGGCGTGGAGCCGAGACAGTCGCCATGACCGCGCGGGAGAACCTTGCCGAGGTGGATCCGGGGTTGATCGACCAGGTGTCGGCGTACCGGGCGGGCTACCTGCCAGAAGAGCGCCGACGGCTCGAGAGCATGTTGCAGAGCGGTGAGCTGACCGGAGTCGCCGCGACGAACGCGCTGGAGCTGGGCATCGACATCGCCGGCCTGGACGCCGTACTGCTGTCTGGCTGGCCTGGCACCCGCGCGTCACTCTGGCAGCAGGCCGGACGGGCTGGCCGCGCCGGTGGAGACGCACTGGCCTTGCTGGTCGCGCGTGACGACCCACTGGATACCTATCTAGTCCGCCACCCTGCCGCGATCTTCGGACGCCCTGTCGAGGCGACGGTGTTCAACCCAGAGAACCCGTATGTGCTGGGTCCTCAGCTCTGCGCTGCCGCCCAAGAGCTCCCACTGACCGCCGCCGACTACGAGATCTTCGGCAGTACGACGCCAGCCGTCATCGCGCAGCTCGTGCGGCAGGGCCTCCTGCGGGAGCGACCGCATGGATGGTTCTGGACGCGGCGGGAGCGGGCCGTGGACGCCATCGACATCCGCTCGGCCGGCGGCAAGACAGTGCAGATCGTGGAGGACCAGACTGGTCGGCTGCTCGGCACGGTCGACGGCGGCTCGGCTCACTCGTCGGTCCACGAGGGCGCCGTCTACGTGCACGCCGGTGAGTCCTACCTGGTCAAGACCCTCGACCTCGAGGGGTACGCCGCTGTCGTGGAGCCGGCCGCTCCCGACTACACCACCTTCGCCCGGGACGTGACGGAGATCAGCATCCTTGCGAACGAGGAGACCTGCTCCTGGGGTACGGCGGAGTTGTCGCGCGGCTGGGTCCAGGTGACGAGCCAGGTGATCTCGTTCCAGCGCAAGCTCATCACGACTGGCGACGTACTGGATGAGCAGCCGCTCGACCTGCCCGAGCGGACACTGCGGACCAAGGCGGTCTGGTGGACCATGCCTGACTCCGCGGTCGCTGCACTCGGGCTGTCCGACGTACCAGGTGCCGCGCACGCGGCCGAGCACGCGTCGATCGGCCTGCTGCCGCTGTTCGCGACCTGCGACCGCTGGGACATCGGCGGCGTCTCGACCGCCCGGCACGCCGACACCGGCTGCCTCACCGTCTTCGTGTACGACGGCCACCCGGGCGGGGCCGGTTTCGCGGAACACGGCTACGCCGAGGCGCGCGAGTGGTTGACCGCGACACGTGAGGCGATTGCACACTGTGAGTGCACGGACGGATGCCCGTCCTGCGTACAGTCGCCGAAGTGTGGGAACCAGAACAACCCACTCGACAAGAGCGGCGCGGTCGCGCTGCTCACCGCTTTACTCAGCAGTGAGGCCTGAAGAGCCAGCCCCGGCTGGCGGAGAGGCAGCTCGCCATGGCCGTCCTCGGAATCGTTCTGATCGTTCTCGCCGTCCTGTTCGGCCTCGGAGTCTCGGTGTCGTCGGCCGCGTCCACCACCATGGAGGTCTTCGGCGTCGACTTCGGCGTCTCGGTACCGACCGTGTTCATCCTCGGCGCGCTGGCCGGGGTCGCGCTGATGTCCGGCC
The DNA here is from genome assembly GCF_037203805.1 of Kribbella sp. CCNWLW201. Taxonomy (NCBI): domain Bacteria; kingdom Bacillati; phylum Actinomycetota; class Actinomycetes; order Propionibacteriales; family Kribbellaceae; genus Kribbella; species Kribbella sp. CCNWLW201. The sequence continues at coordinate 370,341 of NZ_JBBCBQ010000001.1, forward strand.
TCTGGCTGACGAAGAAGGGGCTCGGCCGCGGCTACCGCCGGCGCAAGGAGATGCGCGAACTGCGCGCACAGGCTGCGACGACCGACACCACGCCCGCTACCGAGAGTGACGTGGACACGAAGGCGCCGGACACCCAAGAGCTCACCTCGGAGGAGCGCCTGGCGCTCGATCGGCACACCGCCACCGATCCCACCGACCACAAACAGCCCCACTGAGCACACTGTTGCCCAGGGCATCAACTAGCTCACGGATACTCCCGCGTTCGCAGAGATTGCTGTAACATCTCGATCAGCGCTCAGCCGCCGCTCAGCGACAGCACGACGGTTCTGCAGGGCGATTTCGATGCCCTACGCAACGACTTTGCGCTGGCAGTTAGTTGCCATTGGCATCAAGTTCCACCGTCTTGCCATAACCACCCGCCAGCCTCCTGTGCCTTACTGGTTGTGGCGTCAACGTCGCGTTGAGTCACTATCGGCCTTCCGGGCCACACCGCCTCCTCACGGGGGATCGACCCGCAGCTCACCCTTCGCGCAAGGGGTGTCGTCGCGGTTCCCGGGGCCGGATCCGGCTCACGCGGTCGCGGTCCCGACGACCTGACGCCGCGAGATGGCACGACCTCTGGAGGTTGTCTTGATCATCCGTAAGTTGTTGAGCCGTACCGGCGTGACGGTTCTCGCCGTCAGCGTCGCTCTGGCCACCGCCGTACCGGCGCAGGCCGCGAACCTGGAACCGGCCCGGTCGGCACCTCCGGGCGTCGAGGTCGGCGTGGCGAAGCAGATCGCCACCCGCTCCGACACGCGGTACTGCCTCACCTTCGTCGCGGCCGCCAAGGTCCCGATGGCGGTCATGATGGCCTGCGCGCCGGGCAAGGAGGGCAAGACCCAGGAGTGGATCTACACCGACTCCGGCCAGCTGCAGGTCGCGATGAGCAAGAGCGTCGGTGGCGCCCTTGCCAAGACCGGCGCCTGCCTGGACAGCGGTGCGGACCTGGCCAAGGTTCCGGCCAACGCCCCACTGCTGGTACTGCCCTGCCGGACCGGTGACGGGCAGAAGTGGAGCTACGACGAGAGCGCGGGCACGTTCGTGAACGCCGCCAGCGGTCTCGCCCTGACGTCCCTGCTCGGCAAGGGGAAGGCCAAGCAGGCACAGCCGACCGGCAGCATGTCCGCGTCCGGCTCACCGATCCAGGGCTGGAGCGCGTTGCCGCTGCCGGGCCTGGACATCCTGGGTGCGGTACTGGCACTCGTGAACGCGCTGCTGGCTTCCCTGGGCCTGGCCCTGCCGCTGCCGGTCGCGAACGCCGCATCCAGTCTGCTCGAGCTGGTTCGGCCGAAGGCACCGGTCCCGGCTCAGATGTCGGTACTGCCGAAGCAGATGATGCAGCTCGCCCAACGCTGATCTCCAAGGAGGATCCTCAGCCAGACAGAGGACAGCCGGCCCCGACGATGTCGGGGCCGGCTGTTTTCTCACTCCTTCGGTGATCGACACTCCTTCAGTTGTGTTTTCTGGTGATCCTCTTCGGTTCGGAACCGGTGCTCGGGGTTCGACTTCCGGATCCCCGCTGCTTGCGCGTCAGCGGGAGTCTCGCGTCGCTGTCACCGTCCGCCCGTCTCGTCCGCGGCCGTCACCAGTCGACCCCGCCTGTCACCACCAGCAGTGGTGGTGGCAGTGCCAGAACAGGTCGTCGAGAAGGCAAGCCAGTCCGTGCAACAGCATGTCTTTCACCTCCGATCCACTGAACCGATCGGCATGGACGCTACAACCTGTTGTCACGTTCTGTATCTAGTCAGATACCGGTTGCCACAGAACCTTGAGGACACTTTAACCGTCCCGCAATGCGCCCCGCCTGAGCCGGATTTGACGCCGCCCCTGGATCACCGATAACCGGCCATCACCCGTCGTACCGGGGTTTCCCGCCCGATCGGTTGCCGGCAGCCACCATGCGGTTGCCGACGGCATCCGGGCAATGATTGACAACGTTTTCCCGGGAGTTGGGTAAAAGTCTTCACATAGTCGCCGAGGAGTGCCAATGTTTGACCGGCACTCGCTGCACCGACCTCGCAAGGAGACCCCTGATGCGATCAATCACGCGGTTGTCCACCACCGCCGCGCTCGGCGCCGTGGCCCTCGCGCTGCTCACCGGCTGCCTCGGCTCGTCCGACGCCGGCAGCGGCGACCAGGACGCGAACCGCAACGCCGACGCCAAGAAGGTGGAGCTGACCATCGGCTCGAACTCGGTCAAAGGCGGCAAGAACAGCGCGGGCGCGACGTTCACCGAGGACGTGCTGATCCCGAAGTTCGTCGCGGAGCAGAAGGGCAAGGGCGTCGACGTCACGGTCAAGTTCCAGGGTGACGGCTCCGACGACGAGGTCTACAAGCAGAAGCTGTCGCTGGACCTGCAGAACAAGTCCGGCCCGGACCTGTTCAGCATCGACGGCATCTGGGTCGGCGAGTTCGCCCAGGCCGGCTACATCAAGCCGCTGACCGACACCGTCGGCGACGCGAGCAAGGTGGACGACTGGGACGGCTGGAAGCAGATCCCGGAGTCGGTGCAGCAGCTCGGCAGCTTCGAGGGCAAGCGGTACGGCGTCCCGGGTGGCACCGACGGCCGGGTGCTCTACTTCAACAAGAAGCTGTTCCAGCAGGCCGGGCTGCCGGCCGACTGGCAGCCGAAGTCGTGGGACGACATCATCTCGGCCGGCCAGGCGCTGAAGAAGCTGCCCGGCGTTACCCCGATCCAGATCAACGCCGGTACGGCGATGGGCGAGGCGACCACGATGCAGGGCGTGCTGCCGCTCCTGGTGGGCACCGGCACGACCGTCTACCCCGACGGCAAGTGGCTGGGCGACACCCCGAAGCTGCGCCAGGTGCTCGACTTCTACCACCAGATCTACACGACCGGCCTCGGTGACCCGGTGCTGCAGCGCGAGGCGAAGGGCCGGGACAAGTCGTTCGCCCAGTTCGCCGCGAACAAGATCGGCATCCTGCTCGAGGGCGACTACTTCTGGCGCAGCGTGGTCGAGCCGAAGGAGGGCGTGGCCAAGATGGCCGACCGCGACACCGCCGTCGGCTACGCGCTGATCCCGGCCGCCAGGCCGGGCGGCGGGGTCAACGGCCAGGACTTCGTCTCGATGTCCGGTGGCGGCGCGACCGTGATCAACCCGAACACCAAGTTCCCGCAGCAGGCGTGGGAGCTGATGCAGTTCATGAACTCCGCCGGCATGGTGAAGGAGTCCCTGAACGGCGCGGCCAAGATCACCCAGCGCACCGACGTCAACAGCGAGGTGCTGGCCGGTGACCCGATGCTGAACTTCGTCGCCACCAAGGTCCTGCCGATCACGCAGTACCGGCCCGGCCTGGCGGAGTACCCGAAGATCTCGGCCGCGCTGCAGCAGGCGACCGCGGACGTGGTCGGCGGCAAGACCACCGATGCCGCTGCGAGGGCCTACCAGAAGGCCGTCGAGGCGGCGGCCGGCAGCAAGGACAAGGTCGCCGGCAACTGATGACCACCGCTTCCACACCTGCACCGGCGCGGCCTTCCGGGCCGGCCGGGCGGCGTGGTCCGGCGAGCGATGTCGCGGGGCTCGGTGTCGGCCGGGCCCTCGGCTTCGTCGCGCCGGCCCTGCTGCTGATCGGCGCGTTCCTGGTCTTCCCGGCGCTCTGGACGATCTACATCGGCGTCACCAACTACCGGCTCACCGGTGTCGAGGCGGTGTCGCCGTCGATCGTCGGCCTGTCCAACTACACGGCGGCGCTGAACGACGCGCTCTTCCACAACGCCCTGTGGCTGACGCTGCTGTTCGTCCTCGGCTCCGCGATCATCGGCCAGAACATCCTCGGCTTCACGTTGGCCTGGGTGATGCGTCGTACGCGTCCCGGCGTCCGTCGTACCGTCGAAGGATTCGTGCTGCTGGCCTGGATCCTGCCCTCGACGGTGGTCGCGTACCTGTGGGTCGCGTTCTTCGACCGCGACGGCGGCACGCTGAACAGCATCCTCGGTACGCCGGGGACCGCCTGGCTGATCGACTACCCGATGGCCTGCCTGGTCGTGTTCAACACTTGGCGCGGTACGGCGTTCTCGATGATGCTCTACTCCTCCGCGCTGCAGGCGGTCCCACCGTCGCAGCTGGAGTCGGCCCGGATGGTCGGGGCATCGGGGTGGCAGACGCTGCGTGATGTGGTGTTCCCGCACATCCGGGGCCACGTGCTCACCAACACGTTGCTGATCTCGCTGTGGACGGCGAACGACTTCTCGCCGTTCCTGCTCACCAAGGGCGGGCCGAACCACGAGTCAGAGACGGTCCCGGTCTACATCTACAACGTCGCGTTGCAGGGCGGTGAGCTCGGCTACTCCTCGGCCATCTCGTTCCTGCTGCTGATCGCGAACCTGCTGGTCTCGCTGATCTACCTCCGACTCTTGAGGAGGCGCTCGTGAGGACTGTGCTTTTGGCCGGGCCTTCGGCGCCGGCGGGGTCATGGGGCTTTGACTCCCGGCCTTCCCTCGTCGCTCCAGTCGCTTCGCTCCCTCCACTCCTCAGTCCAGGCCGGGAGGCCCAATGACGCCGGCTTTCGCCGTACGGCGGATTGGCTTCTGCGTACTGATCTGCGCGATCACGCTGTTCTTCGCCGTACCCATGCTGTGGATCGCGTCGGCGCCGTTCGACGCGTCACCCGGCCTCGGCGTGCACTGGCCGGACTGGACGCTCGACAACGTCCGCAAGACGCTCGACCATCCGTACGCGATGCACTCGATGGTGAACTCGCTGATCATCTGTGTGACCACCGCGGTGGCCGTGACCGCGTTCGCGGCGCTGGCCAGCTACGCGTTGTCGCGGGTCCGGATCCCCGGCCGGGACGCGTTGCTGTACGGACTGTTGCTGCTGTCATCGGTCGTCACCGGGACGGCGGCGATGGTGCCGATCTTCGTGATGATGTTCCAGCTCGGCCTGATCGACTCGCGGTTCGGGGTCGCGCTGGTGATGACCGGCGGGCTGTTGCCAGCGGCAATCTTCATCCTGAAGGACTTCGTCGACGCGGTGCCGAAGTCGTACGAGGAGTCGGCCCGCGTCTTCGGCGCGTCCACCGGTCAGATCCTGCGCGACGTCGTACTGCCGGTGGCACGACCCGGCCTGGCCACCATCATGGTCTGGGCGTTCGTGAACTCCTGGGGCAACTTCCTGGTGCCCTTCCTGCTCATCCGGTCGATCGACAAGCAGCCCGGCGCGGTGCTGTTGCAGACCTTCACCGACGAGGGCGGCAGCGCCAACCTCTCGGTGATCCCGGTCTTCTCGCTGCTGTTCTCGATCCCGGTCGTCGTGCTGTACCTGCTGGTGAACTCGCGCTACGGGTTCCGCTTCCACGGAGGGATCAAGAGCTGATGGCGGGCATCGACATCGAGGGCCTCGCGACTGTCTACCCGAACGGCGTCCGCGCCGTCGACGGTCTCGACCTGCATGTGGAGGACGGTGAGTTCTTCGCCTTGCTCGGCCCGTCCGGGTGCGGCAAGACCACGCTGCTGCGGACGATCGCGGGCCTGGAACAGGCGACCGAGGGGACGGTCCGGATCGACGCCGCGGACGTGACCCGCACCGAGCCCGGCAAGCGTGGGGTGGCGATGGTCTTCCAGGACTACGCCCTGTTCCCGCACATGAACGTGGCCGAGAACATCACCTACCCGCTGAAGGTACGACGGGTTGCCATGGCCACCCGTACGGCGACAGCGGAGCGGACTGCTGCTGAGCTGTCGCTGCAGGGACTCCTGGAGCGCAAGCCCGGTCAACTGTCTGGTGGACAGCAGCAGCGGGTAGCACTCGCCCGGGCGATCGCCTCTGAAGGCAAGGTGCTACTGCTGGACGAGCCGCTGTCCAACCTGGACGCACGGCTGCGCCTGGAAGCGCGGACGTTCCTGAAGAAGCTGCAGCGGGACCTGGGCATCACCACCGTCTTCGTGACCCACGACCAGGCCGAGGCTCTGGCCCTGGCGGACCGCATCGCTGTCATGGAGGCCGGCAAACTCCGCCAGCTCGGCAGCCCGCGCGAGGTCTTCGCCCGACCCGTCAACACCTTCGTCGCCAACTTCATCGGCTCCACGCCGATGAACCTCCTTCCGGGCACGGTCGTCCCCGGCCCGGGCTCCAATGGTTCCCAGCCGGACTCCGGACCGCTCGGCGCTGTCGCGGTCGCGGGCGGCTCATTGCCTGCAGCAACCGGTTCGGCCCCGGCCGGTGCCGAGGTGACGGTCGGGATTCGGCCGGAGTACCTCACTCTCACGACCGGCGACGTCACCGGACCATCCCTCCGCGGGCAGGTCGTGGTGGCGGAGAACCTCGGCACCCAGTCGCTGGTGAGCGTCGACTGCGCCGGCACCTTGATCGGCGTGACCGTGCCCGAGGAGGACGAGCCGGAGCCTGGTACGCCGGTCGTGCTCACGGCACCGGCGTCGCGGGTTCTCCTGTACGACAAGGAGTCCGGCGACCTCCTCGCCCGCCAACCGGCCACAGTCGGCTGATGGCAGTCACGTCGTACCGCCGGCGCTGGACCCTCGACGACCGCGCCGAGTCGGTCTGGCACTCGCTACCGGTGGAGATCCCGGCCGGCTGTCCTGGCCTGCTCGTCACTCTGACCATCCCGCCGGTCGAGGGTGCCGTCATCGATATCGGGTGCGAGGGAGCGGCAGGGTGGCGTGGGTGGTCCGGTGGCGCGCGCCGTACGTTCGCCATCACTCCGACTGCGGCGACACCCGGGTACGTCGCCGGTGAGCTCGAGTCGGGTACCTGGTGGGTCGTACTCGGCCTGCACCGGCTGCCCGTCGATGGGGTCGAGCTCATCGTCGAGGCAGTCACTGGTCCGGTGGAGGTTGTGCCCGGTCTGGCGGAGTACGCCGACGCTACTGCTGCTATCGCCGTACCGCCTCGTCCTCCGCGCCGTACTCTGCCTGCGGCTCCTGGGCTGAAGTGGGTGGCTGGTGACTTCCATGCGCACTCACTGCACTCCGACGGCTCCACACCGGTCGCCAACCTCGCAGCACTCGGTGTCGCGGCCGGGCTGGACGTGCTGGCGGTCACGGACCACAACACGATCGCCCATCACGCTGAACTGCCTTCGGTTGGGAAGAAGTACGGCATCGGGCTGATCCCCGGCCAAGAGGTGACGACCGAGTCCGGGCACGCGAACGCCTTCGGTGGGATCGGCGTGATCGACTTCCGCCAACCTGCTGCCACCTGGGTCACTGAGGTGGCGCAGCGAGGCGGATTGTTGTCGATCAATCACCCACTCGGCGGCGACTGCTCGTGGCGTCAACCACTACCGGTACACCCACCACTCGCCGAGGTCTGGAACTCGTCCTGGGTCCTCCACACGTGGGGCGGCCCCATCGCCTGGTGGCAAGCCTGGGGCCTCGACAGCACACCCATCGGCGGCAGCGACTGGCACAACCCGACCTCACTCGCCCCGATCGGTTCCCCGACCACGTGGGTAGCCGTCGACGCCGCGGCCGAAGGCCCCGACGAACTCCCAACCGCGGCCTTCGACGCCCTGGCCGCCGGCCGCACCGCGATCTCCACCTCCTACACCGCCCCCATCCTCGTCCGCACCGGCGACGAACTCATCGCCCTGGACGCGCCCAACACCCTGGTCATCTCCCCCGACGGCACCCGCCACCCCATCCGCACCCCCAAGGTCCACCTCCCCGCCACTCCGGGCCCCCACTACCTGATAACCCACACCGGCCAGTTCCTCTCGCTCTGCGCTTGACCCACCGTTGGGCTGCTGCGAGTGGGATAAGGGCAGACTGGGGGCATGACGACCGGGCGAGCGCAAGTGATCGTGGTGGATGCTGCGAACGTGGTCGGGTCGCGGCCGGACGGGTGGTGGCGTGACCGCGCCGGCGCCGCCCGCAAGTTGCTGCTGAAACTCGCGTCCCTGCAAGAACGCCTGCAGGAAACGGACGTGGTGGTCATCCTCGAAGGCGCCGCACGCGCGGCAGTGTCCGGCCCTGACGCCCCAGAAGTCGGCACGCTCCGCGTAGTCCTTGCCGACGGCTCCGGCGACGACACCATCACCGCAGTCACCGCCGAAACAGCCGCCCGCGCCGACAACCCATCCATCACCGTCGTCACCGCCGACCGCGGCCTACGCCAACGCATCGAAGCCACCGGCGCAACCGCTGTAGGCCCTCGCTGGCTGCTGGACCAATTGCCTCAGTAACAGGCAGCTCCTGTCAGGGCCACCAGCGGTGGATGTCGGCGGCGGCTTTCAGGTAGTGGTCCATCGCTTCGGGGCCGCCGAGATCGCGGGCCGCGCTGGCGAGCGGCGGTGAGCCGGTGGGCGGGGCGATCGCGTTGTAGCTGGCCAGCGCTTGGCGGATCAGCGCGATGACCGTGGTGGGATCCGCTCCGCGTCTGTGGGCACGTTGTGCGCGAACGAGACTCTCCCGCGCCCGGTTGTCTCGGCCCCATCCCTCGGGAATCCGGACTCCTGCGAACTTTGCGGTCGCGGCGGGTGCCTTCTCCACTGTGTGGCGTCTGCGGTTTCGGTGCCGCAGTGTCAGCTGTTCCTTCAGCAGCGCCACTCGCCGCTCCGACGGGAGGCGTCGGGCGATGCCGGTCAGATCGCTGCCAGCCTCTCGCGCGGCTGCGAGCGCCTCTTCCAGTACGCCGACCCGTCGTTCAGCGGGCAGTTGGTCGGAGAGGACCTTCAGCACCGCGGCACGCTGGTGAGCTCGTCCTTTCCCCGTGACGGCACGAGCCATGGCCAGCCCTGCCTCCAGCGCCGTACCGGTGAGGTTGTTTGCACGGTAGTAGAGAACCCGGGCGAGATACCCGCGGCGGCCGGTGGCCTGGACGCCCTCCAACACCTCGATCATCAAGTCCTCGGGCAGGGCCGGTGCCAGATCGTCGAGGACGGAGCCGTTGAAATAGTTCTCGGAGCTGATGTCGTCCCGCCGGATGTCCAGCGCGCTGGACAAGGCCGCCCGCCGTTCCGCTCCGGTCAGCAGCTCGGCCGCCTCCAGCAGGAGGCTGAATCGGCGGTCGTCGTCCTTCACGGCGTGCGCCGCGCGTACCGCCTCGGCCAGCGGCGGTCCTTGCCGATCGATGGGAAGCAGGCCGGCAACCTCGGTCAGCAGATAGGCGCGATCGTCATCGTCGGTGATGCTTCGCGCGGCCGTCAGGGCGTCGTCCAGCACCGCCTCCCGATCGGTCGCCGGCAGCCGATCGGCAAGGAGGCTGAGGGTCTGTGCCCGGTCGAACGACTCGGAGATCGCGTGCGCCGAGGTCAGTGCCTCGATCAGCGTCGCCGTCTCGGTCCCCGGTGGGAGTTGCTCGGCAATGACGATCAGCGTCTGGGCTCTGTCGAACGGGTCGCTGATACCGCGCGCCACACTCAAAGCATCCGCGAGGAGCGGAGCACGGTCCTCGGCAGGCAGCTCCACCGCCACGTCGACCAAGAGATCGGCATGACCCTCGGCGTCTTGCTCACCGCCTGCCGCCTCGGTGATGGCAGCCGAACGCTCCTCGATGGGCAGGAGCGGGATCAGGCCGGTCCAGCGCCAACGCCGTACCGGAAATTCTGGGTCCGTCGGTGGACCTATCTGACGGATCGCGTCGCGGGCCTCGAGACACACTGCGGCGGCGGCGTCCGCAGGGAGTTGTGGCAGAAGAGCAGTCAGAACTTGGGCGCGGTACTCGGGTTCGGAGATCTCTCGTGCGGCGGGAAGCGCCGCGACCGCCAACTCGGCCGGCAGCCGCGGTGCGAGGTTCCTCAAGGCGATCGTGCGGTTGACGTCCGACGGGAGTGCCGCCGCCATCGTCAGAGCCCGGTGCAGAAGCCCAACCGGCAGGTGCGACGACAACGCCGTCAACGCTCCCGTCCTGATGTATCCGGCCTCTTCGTCCTCGATCCCGGACAGCATCGCGGGCCAGTCCTCGGGCGAGAGCATCGGCGCCACCTCGTCCACCAGCGGATCGCGGCCACTGGCCCGGATGCCGTTGTCGGCCTCGATCAGGGCGTCTGCCATCGCTCGGCGCACCACGTCGCGCTTCTGTCCTTCAGGCACGTACGGCAGCAGCGAGAGGAGGGTGCGGCAGCGATCTTTGGCCGTGTCATTCCGGCACGCGTTGGAGACGGCTCGAGTTACCTCCCAGAGCCCGCTTTCGGCCAGCATCACCGCGAGTTCGTCGCTGACGGGCTCGCCTGCGGCTTCGGCGCAGTACTTCATCACCGTGTACCGCAACTCGAGCCCGAGCGCTGAGGGCGCGCGCCCCGCCGCGAGGTCGGCGTCGGTGGCCGCCCGTGCCAGTTGGTGCGCGGCTTCGAGATCCTGAAGGTACCCGGCGACATCACCAAGGCGATGGTGTACGTCGAACCATACGTTCACCACACCGTGACGCCCCGGCCCTGCGGGCTGCTCGCAAGCCAGCAGCCGGTGCAGGTCCTCATCACGACCGGCCGTGACCAGACACCCCACCAGCTCGCGAAGCCCTTCCGTCGAGTCGGTGGCCAGCAGCAGCGGCAGGCCGGCTGTCAGCCCACCCCATCGGAGCAGGCAGCCATCAGCGCGCTCACTTGCGCTTCTCTTCGCGCGGAGCAACTCGAAGGCGCGATGCGATCGCTTGTGCCACTCGCTGGTCATCGCGGCAGCATGACCGCCCGCTCCGGACCGATCAACTCGTTTTGACAGTTCAGGCGGTCATGTCAGTCGAGGAGCCAGCCGTTGCGTTCGGCAATTTGGATGGCGTCGGAGCGGGTGCGGGCACCGGTCTTGCCGATGGCGGACCAGAGGCGGGTGCGGACGACGCGTTCGGAAACGTCCAGCTTGCGCGCCATCAGGGTGATCGAGCCGCCGTCGCGGGCCGCGCGCAGAGTGTCGGTCTCGTCGTCGTCGAGTGGCGTCTCGGAGTACTTGAGGTTCTCGGCGGCCAGGTTGGCGTCGACTACGCGGAGTCCGAGGTGCACCCGTCGTACGGCGTCTGCCAATTGCGGAGCCGGGCTGCCTTTGAGGGCGAACCCTTTGGCGCCGGCCTCGATCCCGCGGCGGAAATGGATCGGCCGCCCGTACGTCGTGAGCATCACCACGCGACACTCCGGCATCGATGTCCGCAGCTTGGTGGTGACCTTGATGCTGTCGTTCCCCGGCCCGGCGGCGTCGAGCAGAGCGACGTTCGCGCGGAGCCGTCGCGCGGCGGCCACCACATCGTCCGAACGGTTGAGTTCGGCAACGATCTCCAGGTCGCGTTCGCGTTCCAGACCGTTTCTGAGTACGCCTCGGCTGAGGATCTGGTCGTCGACCAGCAACAGCCGGATGCGGTCGGGCAAACGGGCCTCCGGGGTGACCGTCCGGGCGCCGGGGAAGTGCGTCCGGGAGGAATGGGCAGGACTTCGGTTCCAGATCATGGAGCCTCACCCGCCCCTCGTCCACATCAACGCGGCATCTCTACCAGATTGCGACCAGATCGCGACCGCTTCAGAACCACCCACCACAACCGCCCAACATATCCACCCCCAAAGCCCTCCAAACATCAGCCCGCCCGTGGATGATGAAACGTGCGCACGTACTAAGAGGTGGCTCATGCACGGGCCAAGAACAAGTCTTCGTGGCGTCCGGCCTCTCACGCGTCTGAACCAGCCCGTCCCTCGGGACGGTCAGGCGTGCAGGGTGGGTCGGTAGATGAGTTCTTGGGTGTGGCCGTCGAGGGTCCGGCTCTCGATCAGCTCGAGATCGAAGTCGGCCGCACCCTGGAAGATCGGATCGACTCCGGTCTGACCGGTGATCACAGGAAAGATCGTCACCTGGACACGGTCAACCAGACCGGCGGCCATCAAAGCCCGGTTCAGCGACAGACTGCCGTGCGAGCGCAACGGCACATCGGACTCCTCCTTGAGCCGGGCAACGATCTCGACGACATCGCCGCTCACAACGGTCGCATCCGGCCAGTCGAGCGGCCCTTGCAGCGTGGACGACACGATGGTCGCCGGCAGTTCCCTCATCCGGGTGACCCACGGATCCCGCACCTCGGACCCCTCGGTGCTCGACGCCAACATCGCCGCGTGCGCCCGATACGTGTTGGCCCCGAAAACCATCCGCTGCTCCCCGCCGTACAAGGCAACACGACGCTCCAAAAACTCAGGCCCTTGCTTCCCCCAATACCCACCCCAGTCACCCCGATGGGCCCCAAACCCATCGAGACTAGAAAAGACGTCAAAGGTGTAGCTAGCAGTCATGATGCTCTCCTCGAAACGTTGAGGCGCCCTCGTGGCGCTCACTCACCCCTGCTACGAACCCCCCGACCCCGATCCGACACCGCCTCCCGGATATCCTCTCGAGAACTCTCTGGTACGCCGCCTGCGACTACAGCCGACCCTCCGTTAGGCCGAGTGTCCAGCCCGGCGACATGCTTCGGCAGAAACCACGTCGAAGGCCAACGACGACTCACCCAACCCCGGCACGCCAACGACTGCGGTCAGTCCGCGGTGCTGGCTGGGGCCGACGCGGAGGAGCTGGGCGACCTGACGCGACTGGTCCGCGACCGGCGGCCACGGGCTTGTACTCCAGCGGCATTTGAATGCAGGCGTGCTCGTGCACCTGGTGCTAGGTGGGGCCGGCTCGGGCGGTGGCGGTGAGGGTTGGGCGGGCGATCCCAACTAGGTTCAGTTGGGTTGTGACTCGGATGGATATCGAGTCTGGCGTGGGTTGGCAGTCGGCCAGGTCGACGTGGTTGGTGCTGGCTATTCGGTGGGCTGTGGTGCAGGGGTCCGAGGCGCCGGATGTGAGGGCTTGTGCGGCGCTCAGGGCGGTGAGGTCGGCGGCGGCTGCGAGTTTGTGGCGGGCAATGGAGATGGCTGACCAGAGGGTTGCCATGGCGAGGGCAGTTGCGAGGAGTAGGCCCATGAAGAGGGTGAGGAGGGTGCCACTGCCTTGCTCGGAACGTACGCGCCGCCTCGAAGGAGCATGCCCCGCGGACGGAGAACAGGTGCGGCGAGGCTGCCCGCGCGTTGAGCGATCGCGGCGCCGTCGACCGCGTCTGCACGTGCCGTCGACTGATCGAGCGCGTCTGGACTTGCTGTCGGCTTGTCGCGGGTCGGGGTGCGGGTTCCCGGCTGATCGCGGGTCGGGGTGCGGGGTCATGGCTGGTCTCCCTGGCTCGGTTCGGATTGGAGGGTGGCCTCGGCTGTGATGGGGGTGGCTGGGAGGGCAGCCAGGAGGGGTGCGTTGCCTTTGGGGGTTGCGGTGACTGTGACGTGGATGTCGGAGTCGGTGCGGGTGATCGTGATGGTTGCGTTGTCGGGGGCGGTGCGGCGGCCTATTTCCTGAGCTGCTTCAGGGGATTCGCCGCGAGCTACTGCGCGAGCTACGTCTCGTGCCGCATCGATGCATCGGATGTTGGCTGTGACCACGCCTATGAGCCAGATGCCCAAGAAGAGCAGCGTGAGCAAAACTGGGAGTGCGATGGCCACCTCGGCGGTCACCGCGCCGCGCTGAGTTCTGGTGGGTGGCATATGTGGGCTCCTTGGGTAGTCGTGGCGAGGAGGCGCGTGCCGAGGCTGACGGTGGGTCGGTCGCGGGTGAGGGGCTCCCGCGACCGACCCGGTGTGGTCAGAGCTGGACGCCCTCGACGCCGGCGAGCTGCAGGGCGTAGTTGATGAGGGCCTTGAGTGCGTTCACCATTGCGTCGGACTTCAGCAGCGCGACGAGGATGCCGCCGAGGCCACAGACCGCGACAACACTCACCGCGTACTCCGCGGTGGCGGCTCCACGCTCGGAACGGTTGCGAAGACGGTGACTGACCGCCACCAGCGCCTTGGACATCTGATACCTCCCGATCTGCGGTCCGGCTCGTCCGGACCACTCACTGACAAGGTGCCGTCGTCAGAGCCCTTTTTTTGAAGGAGTTTCGAACCTGGGGACAACTTTCCTGGGGCTTCATGGAATTTAGTTGCCTTGGGCTCCTTCAACGGGACAGGTAAGGAACCAGGGCGTCCGCGATGGTCGGGACGATGGACAGGAGGACGAAGGCGGGCAGGAAGCAGAGACCGAGTGGCAGGGCCGTTCGGGACTCGATGGCGCGTGCCCGTTGGTCGGCGGCGTGGTGGTGGGCTTGGCGGGTGTCGTCGGCTAGGTGCTCGAGGGTCTTCGACAGCGGTGCGCCCGAGCGGAGAGAGCGGTCGATGGCTCTGGCGAAGGGAGCACAGGCAGGCTCGGAACGAAGGTGCGACCAGGCGTCGATGGGGTCCGCACCGAGTGCGAGGTGGTGTGCGACTTTGGTGAAGAGTTCGGCGAGCGGACCGCGGATGGCAGTGGCGACGGTGGCGAGGGCTTGTTGTGGTGGGCGTCCGGCGCGGAGGCAGGCGGCGAGTAGATCGACCGCCAAGGGAAGGTCGGCGGCGATTTGGGCCGCGCGTTGTCTGGTGGCGGCTGGTTCCAGGCGGGCTAGGGCTCTGGGGATCAGGTAGAGGGCGGCTCCGGCGAGCGGAATGCCCCACGGGAACCCGAGGACGAAGAGCAAGCCAAGCGCGGCGGTGCCCGCCGCCAGTTGGTGTAGGCGTGGTGGACGTGCACGTGTACGGCGGGGCTCGGGTGAAAGGCGGCGTAGGTCCGGGTGAGCGGGCATCACCAGGTACGACGTGATGGCCGCAGCAACTGCGGCCAACGCAGCGGTCATGCGTGAGCCTCCTGTGGAGTGGTCAGGTGGACGCCAAGCGCGGTTATGCGCGGCCTTCGCCGGTCGGGTGGCTCGGTGAACGCCGAGCGTGCGTGATGTGCGGACGTCCGCTGGCGGGTGGGCAGAGGGTGGTCATGCGTGGCCTCCGCTGGTCGGGTGGGCCGAGTGCGGCCGAGGGGGTCATGGGTGGGGCTTGGATAGGTGGGTGGTCCAGTGGAGGCCGAGGGTGGTTAGGGCTAGGCCAGCGGTTAGGCAGAGCCAGCCGATTGGGGTGGCGGTGAGGAAGGTCAGCGGTTCGGCGCCTAGTGAGTAGCCGAGGGCTATGCCGAATACGGGGAGCAAGGCCAAGATGCGGGCGGTTGAGTGGGCGCCTGCGAGGCTGGCGGCGGTTTGGCGATGGATGGCTTCGTCGGCGCGGAGTGACTCGGCGAGGCGTTCGGTGAGGGCGGCGAATGCGGCTCCGGATTCCTCGGCGACGCGCCAGGCTGCTGAGAGGGCGCGGAGGCCTCCTGCGCCGGGAGATTCTGCTGCTAGCTCGAGAGCACCGGGGACATCACCGCCGAGCTTTGCGGCGGCGTAGGCGACTTGGAAGTCGGAGCAGCTGGCTGCTGCACCTTCCAAGGCGTCGATGGGTGGGCGGCCGGCTGTCAGGTCGGCGGCGAGGATGTCGAGGGCTTCGATGATCTGGGCGCGGCGGGTTGCGGCGGTCGTGCGACGGCGGTGCTGGGATCGCTGTACGAGCACGAGTGAGGCGACAACAGCCAAAGCTAGGGCCGAGACCAGGAATTGCATCCCGAGCAACAGCACGGTCAGAACGGCGAGTGGAGCGAGCAGCCAGCGCTGAGGTAGGCGGGGGCGCGAGGGCGGTGTTGGCCGCGTGGCGAGGCGATGCAGGCCGCGGCCTCGGGTGGGTAGCAACAGATGCAAGGTGACGAGCACCAACAGGCAAGAGAGCGAGGCTGGGCTCACGCAGCACCTCCGAGAGCTTGGCGAAGTGGCGGGTGGGATCAGGCGGCGGTTGGTTGGGGGGTGGTTAGGCGGTGGGATGGGGGGTGGTGGGTGATGGTGCCGGTGGGGTGGAATTCGAGGGCTGGGCGGGTGATTACTTGGCCGGTGGGTAGGCGGTCGAAGACTTGGATTTCGGCGATTCGGCGGGTGCCGGAGGGGGTTCGGGTCAGGTGGATGACGGCGTGGAGGGCTGAGGCGATCTGGCTGTGGACGGCTTCTCTGGAGAGGCCGGCCAGCGCGGCGAGGGCTTCGAGGCGTGCGGGTACGTCGGCTGCCGAGTTCGCGTGGACGGTGCCGCAGCCACCTTCGTGTCCGGTGTTCAAAGCGCCAAGGAGATCGACGACTTCGGCGCCTCGCACCTCCCCGACGACGAGTCGGTCAGGGCGCATGCGGAGGGCCTGGCGGACGAGGTCGCGGAGGCTGATCTCGCCGCTGCCCTCGACGTTTGGTGGTCGGGCCTCCAGGCGGACGACGTGCGGATGGTCTGGGCGTAGCTCGCTCGCGTCCTCGACGAGCACGAGCCGTTCGGTCGGATCCACCAACGACAGCAGGGAATTGAGCAAGGTCGTCTTCCCCGTTCCCGTGCCGCCGCTGATCAGGAACGCCAGTCGCGCGTCGAGTAGGTCGCGCAGGATCGCCGTACCGGCTGGTGGTAGTGCGCCTGCGGCGACCAAGTCGTCGAGGGTGAAGACCTTGCGGGAGGGGACGCGTAAGGACAGGCAGGTGCCTGGTGCGGCGACGGGTGCGAGGACGGCGTGGAAGCGGGTGCCGTCGGAGAGGCGTACGTCGACGTACGGCGTTGCGTCGTCGAGGCGGCGACCGGCGGCTGCGGCCAGCCGCGTGGCGAGGCGGCGGATGGCGGGCTCGTCGCCGGTGCGGGTCACCACCCGTTCGAGGCCGGAGCCTCGGTCGACGTAGACCTCGTCGGGGCCGTTCACCAGGATGTCGGTGATGCCTGGCTCGGACAGCAGGGTGTCAAGTGGGCCGGCACCGAGGGCCTCGCGGCGGAGGGCGGCGACGACGGCGAGCACGATGGAGTCGCCGTACACACCGCCGTCGGCACGCAAGGCGGCGGCGACGTGCGCGGGTGTCGGCTGGGCACCGGTGACGGCCAGGGTGCCGCGGACCCGGTCGATGAGCGTTGTGGAGACGTTCATGCCGCGACCGGGCTGTAGAGGCCGAACAGGTTCAGGAGATCGGACGCAGCGCGGCCGAGGGGTCCGCGGGGACGCGGGTCGAACCGGCCCTGATCCATGGCTGCGGGGAGATCGCGTTCGTGACCGACTCGAGTTGCCAGAGGCAATGAAAGATGGGCGGCGACATCGGCTGCGGACAGGCAGCTCGTGCGGGACTCGCGGGCCACCACGCGGAGGTTACCTGCGACGTCGCGGAGCGGGCCGACCAGTCGCTTGGCGGCGGCGACCGATCTGACATCACACGGTACGACGAGCAGCGTCGCGCCGGCGCGGACGAAACCTTCCTCTACCGCTGGATCGGCACGTCGCGGCAGATCGACCACAACCAGGTCGCTACTGCGTTGCGCCGCACCCAGCACCGAACTCATCGTCTCCGGTGGCAGTACGGTCACGTCGGACCGATCCCACGACAGCACCGCCAAACCGTTCACCGACGGCAGCGCGGACCGCAGCGCCGCGGCGCTCACCCGGCCGGACGCGTTCAGCAGTTTCGGCCAGCGATCGCCGACGTCGTGTTCGATCCCCAGTGCGAGCTCGATGCCACCACCGAGTGGGTCGCCGTCGATCAGCATCGTCCGGAAGCCGCGCTGGTTCCCGAACACCGCGACCGCCGACGCGAGCGTGGTCGCGCCCGCTCCCCCGCAGCCGCCGACGAAGGCGAGTGTCAGGGCCCTCCTGACGCCACCGTCCAAGGCATCGGCCAGCTTGTCACCCAATGCCGATTCGTCCGTGGGTAGTCGGAAGACCGACTCCGCGCCGATGTCGAAGGCACAGCGATACAGGTCGTCACCATCCGCGAAGCCGGCCACGACAACGCCTGGTCGTCGTACCGGCTGTGTGTGGGCTAGTGGCTCGGCCAGGTCGTGGCCGACGACGACCAGCGAGCCGGCCTGCCAGTTGCGTCGGAGGCCGAGCAGGTCGTGCTCGACCAGTGGGGTCACCGAGGCAGCCGCCGCCAGCCGGAGCAGGTCGTCGAGCAGCATCTCGTCGGTTGTTGCCATGAGCACCGAAACGTTGTCGGTGGGGAATGAAGTGTCCATGCCTAGAAGATGCAGTCGTCGGGCCGCCAACCGGCAGGGCACTGAAATCCCTGTGGACAAAGGCGTTGTCGGGTTTCCGTCAGCAGCGGGAATCCGCCATGGTGAGGCCGCGACCAACCCGCCGGGAACGGTTACGGTTCCTTTCGAAGCGTCTTTAACTAAATTTCACCGGACCGCTTCCGTCCCAGCTCCGGAGGACCACCCATGAGTCGATTACGCATGCTCACCGCCACGGCGACCGTCGCCGCCACTGCCCTGATCACCGCCGCAGGAGTCTCCCTCGCCAGCCCCGAGACGCAGCAAGCCGCAGCCGCTACCAGCGGCGGCGTGAAGACGGCGTACTTCACCCAGTGGGGCATCTACGCCAACGCGTTCTACCCGAAGAACCTGATCACCACCGGCGCGGCCGGCAAGCTGGACTTCCTCAACTACGCGTTCGCCAACATCCACCCGACCGACCACACCTGCTTCATGGCGAACAAGGCCGCCTCGCAGGACGAGAACAACCCGAATGCGGGTGACGGCGCCGGCGACGCGTTCGCCGACTACGGCAAGTCGTACGGCGCGGACATCAGCGTGGACGGGGTCGGCGACGTCTGGAACCAGCCGATCCAGGGCAACTTCAACCAGTTGAAGAAGCTGAAGTCGCAGTACCCGAGCCTCAAGATCCTCATCTCGATCGGCGGCTGGACCTACTCGAAGTACTTCTCCGACGCGGCCTCCACCGACGCCAAGCGGAAGACCTTCGTCAGCTCCTGCGTGAACATGTTCCTCAAGGGCGACCTGCCGGTGATCGACGGCTTCGGCGGCCCTGGTACGGCGGCCGGCATCTTCGACGGTATCGACCTCGACTGGGAGTACCCGGGTTCGCCGAACGGTCACGTCGGCAACCACTGGAGTCCGGCCGACAAGCAGAACTTCACCCTGCTGCTGGCCGAGTTCCGCGCCCAGCTCAATGCCTACGGCAACCAGACCGGCAAGCGCTACTACCTGACCGCCGCCACTCCGGCCGGGCAGGACAAGATCGCCACGATCGAGACCGACAAGATCGGCCAGTACCTCGACTACAACAACGTGATGACGTACGACATGCACGGCGGCTGGGACGCCACCGGGCCGACGAACTTCCAGGACCCGCTCTACCAGGCCCCGGACGACCCGAGTACGCCGATCCCGCCCGGCTCGGCCAGGTACTCGGTCGACGGAGCCATCAAGGCGTGGACCACCGGTGACCCGGCGTACGGCATCCCCGGCGGCTTCCCGGCGAACAAGCTGACCATCGGATATCCCTTCTACTACAGGGGTTGGAAGGGCGTTCCCAGCACCGCCAACGGCAAGTACCAGCCGGCCACCGAACCGGCCGACGGTCATGCGCTGAGTGGCAACGTGCCTGGCGTCTCGTTCTACAAGGAGCTCGTCGGCTTCGTCGACGACCCGTCCGCGACGTACTTCGACGACACCACGAAGGCAACGTGGTTCTACCGCAACGGGACGTTCTGGACCGGTGACAACGCCCAGTCGATCAAGGCGAAGGCGGACTACCAGCACTGCAACGGTCTGGCCGGCGCGATGATGTACTCCCTCGAGGCACTTGACCCCAACGTCACGCTCTTCAACCACGTGGTCAACGCGGTCAACGCGGACACACCAGGCTGCAGCGGGCCGACTCCGACCCCGACACCCACCCCTACGCCTACACCGACCCCAACCCCCACCCCCACACCGACTCCCACCCCGACGCCGACACCGACGCCCCCAACGGCCACCCCGTGGGCGCCGAACACGTCGTACGCGACTGGTGCACTGGTGAGCTACAACGGCCTCACCTACAAGTGCATCCAGGGCCACACCTCCCTGACCGGCTGGGAGCCGCCGAACGTCCCCGCACTCTGGGGCCAGGTCTGATCACGTACCGCCCACTGATCGGAGCATCATGAAACGCATCACGGTGGCATTAGCCGCCATCACCGCAGTAGTTCTCGCTCTCCTGACCGCACCAGCCGCGAACGCGGCCTCCGTCACCGCAGCCTTTACGAAGGTGTCCGACTGGGGCAGCGGCTTCGAAGGCAAGGTGACTGTCACCAACGGCACCACGAGCTCACTGAGCACATGGTCGGTCGCACTCGACTTCCCGTCCGGCTACACCATCAGCAGCTCGTGGGACGCGACCAGGAGCAGCAGCGGCCAGACACACACGTTCACTCCGCCAAGCTGGGCCGGACCGCTCGCACCCGGCGCCACCGTCACCTTCGGCTTCAACGGCAGCCCGGGCAACTTCCCCGGTCTCGCCGCCTGCCGACTGAACGGCGGCTCCTGCACCGGCGGCGGTGGCGGCACAGCACCCGGCGCACCCACAGGCCTCTCCGGTACGGCGACCTCGTCGTCCGTGAGCCTCACCTGGTCCGCGCCAAGCGGTGCAACGAGCTACAGCGTGTACCGCAACGGCACGAAGGTCGGCTCCCCGACCGGTACGTCGTACACGGACTCCGGTCTGGCCGCGAACACGACGTACAGCTACCAGGTCAGTGCGTCCAACAGCGCGGGCGAAGGTCCGAAGAGCGGCACCATCTCGGTGAAGACCACCACTGGTGGCGGTGAGCCCAGCACTCGGCGGGCAGCGCCGTACCTCTACATGGGCTGGGGTGACCCGCCGAGCCCGACCACGGTGATGAACGCGACCGGCATCAAGTGGTTCACCATGGCCTTCATCCTGTCGTCCGGCGGCTGCAACCCGGCCTGGGACGGCAGCAGGCCACTGCAGGGCAGCGCGGACGCCAATGCGATCGCTCAGATCCGCGCGGCCGGCGGCGACATCGTGCCGTCGATCGGCGGCTGGAGCGGTAACAAGCTCGGCCCGAACTGCAGTACGCCGGAAGCACTGGCCGGGGCGTACCAGAAGGTGATCAACGCGTACGGCCTGAAGGCGATCGACGTCGACATCGAGAACAGCGACGAGTTCGAGAACGAGGTGGTCCAGGACCGCATCCTCAACGCGCTCAAGATCGTCAAGCAGAACAACCCGGGGATCCAGACGATCCTCACCTTCGGTACGTCGACCACCGGCCCGAACTACTGGGGCAACCGGCTGATCGAGCGGTCCGCGGCGCTCGGCGCGAACATCGACATCTTCACGCTGATGCCGTTCGACTTCGGCAGCTCGAACATCTACAACGACACGGTCGGCGCCTCCACCGGCCTGAACAACAAGCTGAAGGCGACCTTCGGCTGGACCACCGCGCAGGCCTACGCCCACCAGGGCATCTCAGGCATGAACGGCCTGTCGGACCAGCAGGAGATGACCACGACGGCCACCTGGCAGAACATCACCAACTGGGCCAAGTCCAACGGCCTGGGCCGGCTGGCGTTCTGGTCGGTGAACCGTGACCGCGGCTGTGCCGGCGGCGGAGTGGTCTCCAACTGCTCCGGCATCGCACAACCCGACTGGGAGTTCACCCGGATCACCGCCGGGTTCTGACAGGGGTACGGCGACGTGCGGGCAACCACCCGTGCGTCGCCGTACTCAGCCAGACGTACTCAGCCCGACTTCAGCGCCTGGACGATCAGGGCGTTGCGGGCGTTCTGACCGAGCGGGATCGACGGGTGCAGTCCGTCGCGCAGGTACTTGCCCAGCCGGTTCGGCTTGGCGGCGAGGTGCTCGGCCCAGTGCACGACCCGGAGGTTCTCGTGCCGGCGCTGCGCCTCGGCCAACTGCAGGTTGATCCAGGCGCTGTTGCGCTGGTCGGAGACCTGGACGAGGGGACCGTGCGCGGTCCGGGCCGCCTGGATGTTCACCCAGAAGACCGTCCGCTCGTCGCCGACGATCTGCATCGTCCGCTCGACCTGGGCGGCCACCGCCGGCGGGGTGAAGATGTCGTTCGAACCGACCGACATCAGGATCCGGTGCGGCAGGCCGTAGTCCTGGGCCCAGGTGTCCAGTGCGTCGACGGCCGGGGTGACCGGCCGGCCGGCCCAGTTGTGCACCGCCATGTTGATGCCGTGATGGGCGAGCTGCTTGGCCAGCGACGGGCCGTCCTGGACGCCGATGCTGTCGCCGAACATGAAGACGCCGTCGGTCTCCCGCGTCTCGCGGATCTGCGCCTCGCTCGAGATCGCGCGGGCCTGCCGCTCCCACGCGCCGAGCACGCCCGACCCGTAGGCACCGGTCGAGGCCAGCTCGCCGACCGAGGCCGCCGACGCCGTGGCGGCCGACGCAACCGTCGACGCGGCAGCGGCCGTGCCGGCTGCGAACAGCAGACGCCGGCTCGGCCGAATCGAACTGAGACGCTTCCTCACGGAGGAAACTGTGCGGTGGAAAGCCCTCTCACTGCAAGTCGACACCGTGGAAATTGGACCAACGCTACGAAAGTCACTCAGGCAGACCGGACGGGCTGGGATCGGACGAACGTCCGGAAGCGCTCGGCGGCCGGTGTCAGCTGGGCCCGCAGCCGCCAGGCCATGCCGATCTCACGGCGAGCCTGCACCCCGGCGAGTGGTATCGACACCGCCCCGCTCTCGTTCCCACGAACCGCACCGGACGGCAGTACGGCGACGCCCAGTCCAGCACCGACCAGGCTGTCGATGGTGGCGAGGTCGGTCGCTTCGAACGCGAGCCGCGGCGTGAAGCCGGCCGCGCGGCACAGCTCCTCACTGATCCGCCGGAAACCGAACCCGGGGCGCAGCCCGACGAAGGGCTCGTCGGCTGCCGCCGCCAGCTCCACCCGGTGCCGCGAGGCCAACGGATGTCCAGGCGGGACGTGGAGGCACAACCGCTGCTGTTCGAGCAGGTGCCATCCGAAGGTCGAACGATCCGGCCGCGGCGCGATGATGCCGATCTCTGCCTCCCCGCTCTCCAGGTCCTGGACGATGTCGTGGGCCGGCTCCTGCCGCAGCGCGAACCGCACACTCGGCGCCACCTCGCGGAACGCCTTCAGCAGGTCCGGCACCAGGCTCGTCGCAACCGAGTGCAGGAACCCGAGCCGAACCGTCCCCGACTCCGGGTCGAGCAACGCGTCGATGCGCTGCTGGGCAGAGTCGACCGCCGCCGTGCCGGCCCGGGCAGCCTCCAGGACGACTCGGCCGTACGGGTTCAGCCGCACACCCCGATGCTCACGCTCGAAGAGCTGGACACCGAACGCGCTCTCGACCCGGCGCAGCGACCGGGACAGGTTCGGCTGACTCGTCCCCAGCAAGGCGGCCGCCTCGGTCAGGTGCTCGGTCGCCGCGAGTACGACGAACCAGCGCAGATCCTCCACGTTCATACCAGAAGCGTATCGATAACTGCTGAGATCGACATTTTACGTATCACCAGAAGCGTGGCACGGTCGAAGGCATGCACACCTCCGTCGCCGCGCAACCCGGCTATCGCCCGGGCGACCCCGGCTACCGCCGGCTGTCCGTAGCGCTCTTCGCGGCGGGCCTGGCGACGTTCGCACTGCTCTACAGCACCCAGCCGCTCCTCCCCGAGCTCGTGGATGCGTTCGACGTCTCACCCAGTCAGAGCGCGTTCACCGTGTCGCTCGCCACACTCGGGCTCGGCATCGCCCTGCTGATCGCCGGTCCGGCCTCCGAGGTGATCGGACGCACCACTCTGATGCGCTGGTCGGTCGCAGCCACGTCCGGCATCGCACTGCTCTGTGCAGTCGCTCCGACGTGGCACTCGCTGCTCGCCCTCCGCGGTCTCCAGGGCATCGCGATGGCCGGGCTGCCCGCGGTTGCGATGGCGTACCTGCGGGAGGAAGTGCATCAGGACAGTCACGCCCGTGCCAGCGGCCTCTACATCGCAGGTACGGCGGTCGGCGGAATGGCGGGTCGCCTCATCGCAGGTGGGCTGGCGGACCTCGGCGGCTGGCGAGTCGCATCCGGCGGCATCGCACTCGTCGGCATGCTGTGCGCCGCGGTGGTCTGGCTACTGCTCCCCGCGTCGCAGAACTTCCACCCGAGCCCAGCGAGCCCGCGGCAGCTCCTGACCCAGACAGATCGAGTACTGCGCGATCCGGCGTTGCTGGCCCTCTACGGGATCGCCGCCACCGCAGTGGGCGCGTTCGTCGCCGTCTACAACGGCGCCGTCTTCCGGCTCTCCGGAGCGCCATATGAGCTGAGTGCCGGGGCGGCAGGGCTGGTGTTCACGGTCTATCTGCTCGGGTCGGCCGGTTCGGCGACGGCTGGGTGGCTCGCTGACCGGTATGGCCGTCGTACCGTCGTTCCGGTCGGCTGTCTGGTCACTCTTGCCGGAGTGGCGATCACTCTGGCCGCACCGCTTCCACTCATCGTCGTCGGGCTTGCGGTGATGACGGCCGGGTTCTTCGCCGTACACGGCGTGGCCAGCGGTTGGGTGGCTGTCCGGGCGCACGCGGGTGGTGGCGGTACCGGACAGGCGGCCAGTCTCTACCTGTTCTCGTTCTACCTGGGCTCGTCGGTCTTCGGCGGTGCGGCCGGTGCGGCATGGAGTCACGCGGGCTGGAGTGGGGTGGCGCTCGAGGCCGGAGTGCTGTTCCTGATCACTCTCCTGCTGGCTGTGCTTCTCAAGAACGTTCCCAGCAAGGTGCAAAACTAGCCGGGTGACCAAAGCGATCGAGGCAGCCGACCAACTGGGGCTCAGCTACGAGGTGACCAGGCACGGACCCGTCAACTCACTGGAGGAGGCCGCGGCGGCCAGAGGTATCGAGCCGGCCAGCCTGATCAAGACGATCGTGGTCCGGCTGTCCGACGACGACTACCGGTTCGTCCTGGTCCCCGGTGACCGGGAGATCGCCTGGCCGAAGCTGCGGGCGCTGCTCGGCGTCAACCGGATCTCGATGCCGGACAAGGACACCGCCTTCGCCGTGACCGGGTACGTCCGGGGCACGATCACCCCACTCGGCAGCACACACGCTTGGCCGGTCGTCGCCGACGAACGCATCACCGGCACGATCTCCCTCGGCGGCGGCGACCACGGCGTCGGCATCACGGTGAACGCCGAGGACCTGGTCAAAGCCCTCGACGCCACCGTGGCCGATGTGACGGACTAAAGATGTGACGGGCTAGACGAGCAACCCTCGTTGGCCGGCGCGGAGGCCGGCCTGGAAGCGGGTGGTCGCGTCCAGTGCCTTCAGGATCCGCTGCATCCGCCGCTCGACCGTCCGCTGAGCCACTCCGAGCCGCCGAGCTATCGCCTGGTCCGTCAGCCCGGCAGCGGCCAGTGCCAGCAACTGCCGGTCCTCGTAGCTCAGCGGCCCCTCCGACGCCGCAGGAGACAGTGGGCTCGCCTGCTGCCACAACAGCTCGAACAGCCGCAGCAACGCGTCCAGCAGGCTCGAAGCCCCCAGCTCCACGACCACGTCCGGACTGGTCGGAAGCAATCCTGTACGGCGATCCACCACGACCAGCTTCAGTGGTACGTCGCGCAGGATCCGGCAACCCGCAGACCGGGCAGCCACGAGATCACCCGGCTCGGACAGCGAGGCCATGTCGTAGATCGTCCGGTAGGACACTCCATGAGCACGCCGCGGCTCGATCGGCAGGACGACGTACGGCGACCGATCGAGGACGAGGACCTCGGTCTGCGCACTCTGCTGTGCCTGATAGAACCGCTGCGCGACCGCCTCGGTCCCTCGGATCACAGTGAAGGAGTCCTGTCGTCGGAACTCCGTCGTGAGCACCGAGGCACCGAGTCTGGCCTCGACGATCGCAGCCTGTTTCCGTAGCGCCAGAAGCTCGACAGCGGCCTCCGGCACAGCCGGCACATACCTGGCCGGTCGTCCCGTCATACGTGAGGCGAGGCCGAGGGACAGCAGTGACTTCAGATGTCTGCCGATGCGGTTGGCAGGCCATCCGGTGTCGTGGGACAGGTCAGTCGCAGTGGACTCCGGTCGGGCCAGAAGCACCCGGTAGAGCTGCTCGTCCTCCGAGCAGACACCAAGCGCTTCCAGCACCGGAGCCGGTCGGTAACTGTGCATGTCAGGGCAGGGAGTGGACGTGGGCGCCGACCTGGTTGGCGAACGCGCTGCCGTTCAGCGCGTCCCAGTTGGTCGACCAAGTCATCGCACCGCGCAGCGACGGCCACGTGGTGCTCGGCTTGAAGTTGCCGCAGTTCGTGCCCCGGGTCAGACAGTCCAGAGCGTTGTTGACGATCTGCGGCGAGACGTAGCCGCTGCCGGCCGCACGGGACGACGCCGGCAAGCCGAGGCCGACCTGGTCGGGGCGGAGGCCGTTCTGCAGCATGATGCAGGCCTGCGCGGTGATGAAGTCGACCGTGCCCTGCGAGTACACCTGCCCGTCGCAGCCGTTCATCGAGCCGGAGTTGTAGTACTGCACGTTCACTACGGTCAGGATGTCCTTGATCGCCAGCGCGAGCTTGAAGTACTCGAACGACGTGCTCTGCATGTCGATCGTCTGCGGCGCCATCGCGATGATCAGGCCGCTGCCGAACTGGCTCTGCAGGCTGCGCAGCGCCTGACCCATGTACTGCGCGTTGACCCCGTTCTCCAGGTCGATGTCGATCCCGTCGAAGCCGTACTCGCGCAGTACCGTCAGAGCGCTGTTGGCGAAGTTGGTCGCGGCCTCGGAGCTGCCGACCGAGATGGTGCCGTTCTGACCGCCCACCGACAGGATGACCCGCTTGCCGGCCGCCTGCTTGGCCGCGATGTCGGCCTTGAACTCGGCGACCGTGTAGCCACCCAGCCCGGCGGAGTCCAGGTTGAAGGTGATGGCACCCGGCCGGGCCGGGTCAGCGTCGGCGAAGGCCACAGCGATCAGGTCGTACGCGGCCTGCACGTCCCGGATGCGCTGGACCGTGGCGCCGTTGTTGAAGTTCTGCCAGTAGCCCGTCAGCACATGCTTGGGGAGAGCACCGTTCGTCGGCGGAGTGGTGGGCGGCGTAGTCGGCGGGGTGGTCGGAGGCGTGGTCGGGTCCGGAGTGCCACCAGGACCATCCAGTACGACGTCATCCGCCTGGTACGGCGGTAGCCCGTACCAACCGTGCAGGTAGATGGTCACCCGGGTCGCCGAGGCACTGGTGGTGAAGGTGGTCGTCAGCTGGTTCCAGGTGGTGCTGGTGCTCCAGGTCGACGTACCGCCCTCGAAGCCCAGGTAGACGTTGGAGCCTTTGACCCGGGCGGACAGGGTGTACGACGTACTGGCCTTCACCGGAATCGACTGGGTACAGCGGGCGTTGTCGGACGACGACGGGCTGCCCTGGAGGGCGTAGCTGCCGGTGCGGGCCGAGGTCGTGGTGGCGCCGGCGGTGCAGGTCCAGCCGGACAGGTTGCCGGTTTCGAAGGTTCCGTTGGTGACGAGGTTGGTGGCGGCGGATCCGGTCGCGGGGACCAGAAGCAGGCCCGTGAGGGCGGCGAGAAGCGTGGTCAGGGCGGGAATGATCGCGGCCTGGGGGCGGAGTGCACGCGTTTTCATGACTTACAAACTGTGACTGCGTAACTACATTGTCAAGACCCTGCATAAAGTGAAAGCGCTCCCACGGCCAGAAAACTGAGGAAGCTTTTACATTTACGACCAGAGAACCTGGAGGAGGCTCCTCCCAACCTGGAGGAGGAAAGGCGACGGCCCCCGGCGGGGGGGTGACCGGGGGCCGTCTTCGGCCACGGGCTCGGGGGGAGGAGCCGGGGGCCGATCAGGAGGCGACAGTCTGCCACTGTCAGGGGGTATGTACCCCCCAAGTCCGGAGTCAACACATCTCAGTTCGATTTCAACCGAGACCGCGTCTTCCCAGGCGCCGAAGCCGCCCATTCAGGCGTTTCCGGCCAGTGTCACTGTCACACTGTCAAACAGTCTAACGGGAGACCGGCCGACACAAAAGCCCGGGTCCCTCGGCGTTTCTTCGAGATGCCTATGCTCGACCCCATGGCGCACCCCGGGACGGCCCGCACGGCCGCCTTCTTCGATCTGGACAAGACCATAATTGCCCGTTCCAGCACGCTGGCGTTCTCCCGGCCGTTCTACGCCGGCGGGCTGATCAACCGCCGTACCGTCCTGCGCAGTGCCTACGCGCAGTTCGTCTACCTGCTCGGCGGCGCGGACCACGACCAGATGGAACGGATGCGGGAATACCTGTCCGCGATGTGCACCGGCTGGGACGTGGAGACGGTGAAGGCGATCGTCGCCGACACCCTGCACCACATCGTCACCCCGATGATCCACGAGGAAGCGGTCGAGCTGATCGACGAGCACCACGCGGCCGGCCGAGACGTGGTGATCGTGTCCTCGTCCGGGGCCGAGGTGGTCGAGCCGATCGGGGCCATGCTCGGCGCCGACAAGGTGATCGCCACCCGGATGGTAGTTGCCGACGGCAAGTACACGGGCGAGATCGAGGAGTACGCCTACGGACCGCACAAGGCGACCGCGATCCTGGCGCTGGCCGAGGCCGAGGGCTACGACCTGGAGAACTCCTACGCCTACTCGGATTCCGTCACCGACGAGCCGATGCTGGCTGCGGTCGGTCACCCCTTCGCGGTCAATCCGGACAAGGCATTACGCCGGCTCGCGGTCGCCCGAGACTGGCCGATACTGGACTTCAGCGAGCCCGTCGGCCTGGCCGAGCGAGGCCGTTTTCGCGAGGTACGACGACCCGCCCTGGCCACTGTGGCCGTCGCCGGACTGGCCGCCGGGGTACTCTTCCTGGCCGCCCGTCGGCGCGCCCGCAGCACCGAGAGCTGACCGGCCAGTGACCCGCCAAAGCTGAAGGTCGCTTCATTGTTCTCAACTCCATGAAGGTCTCGTAAGCCCTTCACAGAAAGGGTTTTCAGGAGTACAAAGGAAGCACAAAGGACCTTCGGGTCCGGTAGAGATTGCACGGCATCCAGGCACCCACGCGGCGACCAGCCCATCCCAACCGGGCAGCGTGACCCAGGCATTGTCCTGTGGCGGCAGACAGGTGCACGCATGGTAACCAGGATGACGTGCCAGCGACGGCGTTCTCAGCAGAGAACGCCGTTCGCATGTGTACGGACGTCAGCCGACGTGTGCCAGTGGCGAGCGTTCGGCACCCAGTGCCACCACCTCGCAGGTCCGCAGCAACCAGTCACGGACCCCGGTCAGTCCTTGCGCTGCGTAGTCGCCGAGCCCGGACGGATAGGTCGCCGCCAACTCATAGTGACCGACCTCGGGGACGGTGACCGCGACCGGATCGATGCCTCGGGCAACTAACAGGCAGCGTTCGGCGGCCCGGGCGACCAGACCGTTGGCGGTCGGGAACGGACGCAGGATGGCGAGCTCGGCGTGCACGATGGCCGCGACCACCAGACCGGGCGCCGCCGTCGGGCGGGTCAGGTTCTGCGCCAGCGCGCTGAGCCGATCCCACATCTCGTCGGCGGGAGGTGCCGGCGGCAGCCCCGGGATGTCGTCCGGGACCGGCTCCCGACTGGTCCGCAGATGGCCCAACTGGTCTTCCGGGCCCAGATCGGCGGCGGCCAACTGGTGCAGTCTGGTCCAGACCTGCACCGGGGCGGTGTCGATCTGGGGAGCGAGTCGCATCAGCTCGCCGGTCATCCGGACCGCGCCGGTGGCCAGTCCGTCGGCGGCACCCCGTCGTACCTCCTCGAGGCTTGCCGGGCTGCCGGCCAGGGCGGCGGAGGCGTGGGCGCCGCGCAGCAGCGCCTCGGCGGTCACGTCCGAGCCGACCTTCCGCAGGCCCCGGTCGCGTAGCAGTACGTCGACCGCGTCCCGGGCCGCCCGGGCCGCCGATCCGACCCCTTCCAGCCCAGCCAGTGGCTCGAACACATCAGTACTCATAGGTGCACCCTAGGATGACGTGGCATGGCGCTCGGCATCGTCCCTCGGTTCAGCATTGTGGTCCCCTGTCATGCCTCGCGTGCGTGGCTGCGACCGTGTCTGGACTCGGTGCTCGGGCAGTCGTTCACCGATTTCGAGATCATCGGGGTGGATGATGCCGACCGGGACGGTTCCGGCCGGATCCTGGACGAGTACGCGGCGGCTGATCCGCGGGTGCGGGTGCTGCACCTGGACGAGAACGTCGGTTTGGGTCCCGCCCGGAACGCCGGGCTGAAGGAGTGCCGCGGCGACTACGTGCTGTTCCTGGACGCCGACGACCTGTACCTGCCGGGCTCGCTGGAGGCGATCGCGGCCCGGATCGACGCGACCGACCGGCCGGACATCCTGTTGTTCGACTACGAGCGGGTCTTCTGGGACGGCCGGGTGGTCCGCAACCAGCGGCACGACGCCTTCGCCGGGCACGGCGCCGGGGTGTTCACCGCGGCGGAGCGGCCGATCTTCCTCACCTTCCTCGAGGTGGTCTGGAACAAGGCGTGCCGGCGGGACTTCCTGACCCGGCACGGGTTCGCGTTCACGGCCGGTTTCTACGAGGACGCGCCCTGGACGTACTCGACCATGCTGACCGCCGAGCGGATCGCCACGCTGGACCGGGTGGTCGTGCACTACCGCCAGCACCGGACCGGCGGCAACATCCACGCCACCGGCGGCCGCCGGCAGTGGGACATCTTCGACCAGTACGACCGGGTGCACGCGTTCATCCAGTCCGACCCGGAGCTGGCCGGCTGGCGACGGTTCGCGTACGACCGGTCGCTGGACCACATCCTCGCCGTACTCGCGAAGCCGGAGCGGGTCGCTCCGGACGACCGGGCCGAGTTCTTCCACGCCGCCCATGCGTTCGCCAAGCGGTGGAAGCCGGAGGGGTACGGCGCCGACCGCACGAACCGTGGGTTCAAACGGTGGATGCTCATCCATGACGACTACGCGACGTACTCCACGCTCAAGCTGAGCGCCAAGGTGCTGCACGTGACGAGTCCGCGCAAGGCCGTCGGCAAGCTGCTGCACCGGAGCAAGCTCGACCCGAACCTGGCCGCGTACTGCTCGTACTGGTTCAAGCAGTACGCGTGCAACCCGCGGGCGATCTACGAGAAGGCGGCCGAGCTGGCGCCGCATCTGCGCGGGGTCTGGGTCGTCGACGCCGACCACCTCAAGGCCGTCCCCGAGGGTGTCGAGTACGTCGTCGCGGGTTCACCGGCGTACCAGAAGCTGCTGGACCGGGCGACGTACTTCATCAGCAACATGAACTGGCCGAAGGAGCTGGAGAAGCGGGAGGGGCAGATCCACCTGCAGACCCAGCACGGTACGCCGCTCAAAACGATGGGGACCGATCTGCGGCACTTCCCGCTGGCCGGGAAGGACCTGGACCTCGACGAGCTGATGCGGCAGACCGATCGGTGGGACTTCAACATCTCGTCGAACCGGTACTCCTCGGAGATCTGGGAGCGGACCTATCCGGCGTACTTCGAGGAGCTCGAGTACGGCTACCCGCGCAACGACCGGCTGATCAACGCGACCATCGACGAGGTCCGCGCGATCCGGGCCGGCTTCGGTTTCGACGACTCGCACCTGGTGGTGCTGTACGCGCCGACGTTCCGCGACGGAGTGGACTCGGTCCGGCTGCCCACCGGACTGGTCGACCTCGGCGGCACCGGGATCCACCTCGACCTGGACCGGCTGGCCGCATCGGTCGGCGAGCACGGCCGGGTGCTGGTCCGGACGCACTACTCGTTGTCGACGGCACCGGAGGTGCACGCCGGCACGGTGATCGACGTGTCCGAGCATCCGCGGGTCGAGGATCTGATGCTGGCGGCCGACGTCCTGATCTCGGACTACTCCTCCATCACCTTCGACTACGCGAACCTGGATCGCCCGATCGTGTCGCTGGTCGAGGACCAGAGCTTCTACGACGGCCGCCGCGGCACGTACTTCGACATCACCGCGTTCCCGCCCGGGCTGGTCGCGCGGTCACCCGAGGAGCTGCTGACCATCCTGCAGACCGGCGCCTTCTCGTCGGCGGAGGCGGCCAAGCACCGGCAGCTGTACCGGGAGAAGTTCTGCGAGTACGACGACGGACGCGCGGCCGAGCGAGTGGTACGCCGGGTCTTCCTCGGCGAGACCGACGTACCGCCGATCGTGCCGCTGGCGGACCGGCGGCCGGCACCCTCGCCGTACTTCATGCATAATGGCTGACATGTCGATCAGCCTGGAGTCCGTGAGCGCGCTGCGCCTGCGGTCCGGCCTGCGACGACGACGCACTGTCTGAACACCTCCTGTTCCAGTGCGTCTACTTCAAAGGACCTGTCATGTCCGCTGTTCTGCCTGTTCTCGCCACCAGACTGTCCACCGCAGCCGCGGCCGCCTTCGGTTCGTCGTACGGCGACCTGGACCCTGAGCTCCGGTCGGCGACCAAGCCCGAGTTCGGCCACTACCAGAGCAATATCGCGCTCCGGCTCGGCAACGCCCTCGGCCAACCACCGCGGGCGGTCGCCGCACGCCTGGTCGAGGCGCTCGACCTGGCCGATCTCTGCGAGCCGGTCGAGATCGCCGGGCCGGGCTTCATCAACCTGACTCTGCTCCAGGAGACGCTCACGGCTGCGGTCAACGAACCGCAGACCTTCGCCAAGAGAAACCAGCGGGTCGTCGTCGACTACTCGCAGCCGAACGTCGCCAAGCAGATGCACGTCGGCCATCTCCGGTCGACTGTCATCGGCGACGCGCTCTGCAATGTGTTGACGTTCGTCGGGTACGACGTGATCCGGCAGAACCATGTGGGCGACTGGGGCACGCAGTACGGGATGATGATCGAGCAACTGCTCGAAGAAGGGCTGGACGCGGAAACCCTTGATCTACAGGGTTTGCAGGTCCTTTACGAGCGGAGCAGGAAGCATTTCGATGCCGACGGCACCTTCGCGGACAAGTCCAGAGCGCGGGTCGTGCTGCTGCAGTCCGGCGATCCGGAGACGCGGGCGATCTGGCGGCGGATGGTCGACGTCTCGCTGGACGATTTCGAGCAGGTCTACGCACTCCTGGGCTCCAACCTGACCCGGGCGGACGTCGTCGGCGAGAGCGCCTACAACGAGGACCTACCGCGGATCGTGGAGGAACTGGCGGGACTGCTCACCGAGTCGGACGGTGCGCTGTGCGCGTTCCTGCCAGGATTCAAGGGCCGGGACGGCCAGCCGCTGCCGGTGATCGTGCGGAAGTCCGACGGCGGCTTCGGCTACAGCGCGACCGATCTCGCCGCCGTACGGCACCGGGTTTCCACACTGCACGCCGACCGGATCGTGTACGTCGTCGACCACCGGCAAGCGCTCCACTTCGAGCAGATCTTCACGCTCGCCGCGACCGCAGGCTGGTTGCCGCCGACAACGACCGCCGAGCACGTCGGCTTCGGCACCGTACTCGGACCAAACGGGAAGCCCTTCAAAACAAGGGCCGGTGGCACAGTCAAGCTGACCACCCTGCTCAACGAGGCAGTTGCGCGAGCGGACGCTCTGCTCGAAGGCCGGCGCGGCATCAATCGGCAGGCCACCGCGAAGGCGGTCGGGATCGGAGCGGTCAAGTACGCCGACCTGTCCAGCGATCGGGGCAACGACTACGTCTTCGACCTGGACCGGATGGTCGCGATGACCGGCAACACCGGCCCGTACCTGCAGTACGCGCACGCCCGGTTGACCAGACTGCTCTCCAAGGCGGGCACCCAAGGCGGTGAGGTCACGGAGCTCAAGGATCCGGCCGAGGAACGGCTGGCCTTGTTGCTGACCGGTTTCGCGGACGTCGTCGTACAGGTGGCCGAAACACTGCAGCCGCACCGGCTGTGCACCTATCTGTACGACGTCGCGACCGCGCTGTCCGCGTTCTACGAGCATTGCCCGGTGCTGACGAGCGAAGGCGACACCAGAGCCAGCCGGATCGCGCTCTGCACCGCGACCCGGAAGGTGTTGCAGGATGGACTGGGCCTGCTAGGCATCGAGGCCCCCGACGCCATGTAGGAGGTTGCCCATGTTGCCGTGGTCCGCG
This sequence comes from Kribbella sp. CCNWLW201, assembly GCF_037203805.1. Classification (NCBI taxonomy): domain Bacteria; kingdom Bacillati; phylum Actinomycetota; class Actinomycetes; order Propionibacteriales; family Kribbellaceae; genus Kribbella; species Kribbella sp. CCNWLW201. Next base: position 404,040 of record NZ_JBBCBQ010000001.1, read on the forward strand.
GATCTGGCCGGTCGGCTCGAGCAGACGACGTACGAGAGCGAGTTGCTGCGCGGGAATCCGCTGGGTGATCCGCATGAGCGTCCGGTGCTCGTCTATCTGCCGCCCGGGTACGACGACTCGGACCAGCGCTACCCGGCGATCTACGTGACGATGGGGTACACCGGGCACATCGGGATGTGGTTCAACCGGACGCCCTTCCGGCAGCCGTACCCGGAGTTGCTCGACGCGCTCTTCGCGACCGGCGACGTACCGCCTGCGATCGTCGTGTTCGTCGACTCATGGACCAGGTACGGCGGCAGTCAGTGCCTCGACTCGCCTGGCACCGGGCAGTACCACTCGTACCTGTGCGAGGAGATCGTCCCGTGGGTCGACGCGACGTACCGGACCATCGCGGATCGCGACCACCGCGCCATCACCGGCAAGTCCAGCGGGGGCTACACGGCCATGGTGACACCGCTACTGCGGCCGGACGTCTTCGGCGCGCTCGCGACGCATGCCGGCGACGCGTCCTTCGACCTGTGCTACCGGGTCGAGTTCCCACAACGCGCCCGGACGCTCCGGGACAAGTACGACGGCAGCTACGACAAGTTCTTCGAGTCGGTGGCGACCCGGACCGGGCAGACCACGAACGAGGATCTGCACCTACTCGAGATGTACGGCTACTCCTCGGCGTACTCCGCCGAACCGGACGGCACGGTGTTGCTGCCGTTCGACGAGCTGGGCGTGGTCATCCCGGAGGTCTGGGCGCGCTGGCTCTCCCGAGACCCGGTCGAGATGGTCCGCGAACCGCAGTACGCCGACGCACTCCGCTCGCTTCGGGCGGTGTGGATCGACGCGGGCAAGCAGGACGAGTACTACCTCGATCTCGGCGCCACCGCGTTCCACCGGGCCGCTCAGCAGGTCGGCGTACCGGACGAGCGGATGCACTTCGAGCTGTTCGAGGGGACGCACGGCGGGATCGAGTACCGCTACCCGCTCGCCGTCCGGTGGCTGGCCGAAAGGCTGTCCTAATTCAGGTGCCGTGATCGCGGTGTCCGTCGTACCTTCGAGCCATGAGCTGGCCGGAGGGGATCGAGGCGCGCCCGATCGACAAGGGTGACGCGGACGCGTGGGCGGAGTTGCTGGCCGCCAGGGAGAAGGTCGACCAGGAGGGCGAGAACTACGACGCCCAGGACCTGATCGACGAACTGGAGGACCCGCACCTCGATCCGGCGGTGGACACCATCGGCCTGTGGGCCGACGGCCGGATGATCGCGTACGGCAAGGTGTACGCCGCCGACGCGGTGATCGACCTGGACCGGGTCAGCACGGAGGGAACCGTGCATCCGGAGTGGCGCCGCCGTGGCATCGGTACGGCGCTGATGCCCTGGCTGATCAAGCGGGCCGGCGAGCTCCACGCGACCAAGCACCCGGAGGCACCGGGCGAGGTCACCAGCAACCGGATCAGCACGAACGTCGGCGCGGAGCGGCTGTTCCAGAAGTTCGGCTTCGAGGAGCGCCGCTACTTCTTCGACATGAAGCGGCCGCTGGACCAGCCGGTGCCGGAGGTCACGCTCGAGGACGGGCTGCGGCTGGTGCCGTTCGACATGTCGATCGACGAGGCACTGCGGCTGACCCACAACGAGGTGTTCACCGACCACTGGGGCTCGACACCGCGAGACCCCGACAGCTGGAAGACCTGGTTCACCGGTGGCCGGGCGTTCCGCGGCGGATCGTCGTACGTCGTCCTGGACGGGGACACGATCGCCGCCTACGTGCTCGGCTATGAGTACGAGGCCGACACGGAGGCGACTGGGATCCGCGAGCTGTACATCGGCCAGGTCGGGACCAGGAAGTCCTACCGCGGCCGCGGCCTTGCCCGGGTAACACTGGCGAAGGTGTTGACCGAGGCTGCCCAGGCGGGCTACCAGCGCACCGCCCTAGGCGTGGACGCGGACAATCCCACCGGCGCCCTCGGCCTCTACGAACGCCTCGGCTTCACCATCTCCTCGAACTGGATCAGCTACGGCCTGCCGCTCTGATCAGCCGGGTCTGAGGGCGATGCCGCTGACTGAGATTCCGAGCCGTTCCTGGACCGGTCGATGATCCACCATCGGCCGTCCGCACGCTGCAGTTCGACATGCAGGCGCGACACCCGATCGTCGGCGTGCAGGCAGAGGTCAGACGACGGATCGCGCCCGATCGTCACCATGTCCTGATCCGGCAGCCGCCAGACGTTCGCCCCTGCACCGCCGTTCAGGTAGTCCCCCGCAGTGTTCACTCGCAGCCCCCTAGCTACGAGTAATTCTGCGCTCACACTCACACACAGTCCAGCGGTACGCCGGAGGCCCGGCGTACCGCTGGAGCTGTTTTCAGATGTGTGAGTCGACCACCACTGGTTCGGGCGTCGGCTCGATCGGAGTGCGCTTGAACCAGGTCCACGGGCGGACGCTGAGGATGATCATCGTCAGGCTCAGTGCGGCGTAGACCAGGGCTCCGATGAAGGCCGCATGCACGCCGTCGGTCAGGACGTCCCGCGGGCCGGTCGAGGTGGAGTTGCGGCTCGCCGTACCGAAGATGGTGACCAGGATGCCGAGGCCGAGCGCGCCACCGACCTGCTGGACCACGTTCAGCATGCCCGACGCGGCACCCGAGTCCTCCGGTGCGACGCCCGAGATGGCTCGGCCGACCAGCGGGATGAAGATCATCCCGGCGCCCAGACCGAACAGCAGCATCGGCCCGACCACATCGGCCAGGTAGGTGCTGCGAGCATCGAGCTGGGTCAGCCACACGGTGCCCGCGGTGACCAGCACGGACCCGGTCAGCATCAGCTTGCCGCCGTCGACCCGGGCGACCAGCCTCGGCACGATCCGCGACGAGGCGAACAGCAGACCGGTCAGCGGCAGGAAGGCAAGACCGGCCGCCAGCGGACTGAGCTCGAGCACACCCTGCAGGTACTGCGTGAGGAAGAAGAACATCCCGAACATCGTCCCGACCACCAGCAACATGGTCAGGTACGACGCCGAGCGGTCAGCCGACCGGAATAGCCGCAACGGGACGATCGGGTGGCTGACCCGGCGCTCGATCAGGACGAACGCGACCAGCAGCACCACACCGGCTGTGAACGAGGCCAGCACCTCGGCCGAAGTCCAGCCGACCTCGGCAACCCGGATGAAGCCGTAGACGAGTGAGGTGATGCCGAGCGTCGAGGTGAGGGCACCGGCCACATCGAACCGACCGGTCTCCGGCTCTGTCTCGGTCAGCACCTGGCGGGCCGCGATGACGAGGCCGATACCGATCGGCACGTTGATGAACAGACCCCAGCGCCAGGACACCCAGTCCGTCAGCATGCCCCCGAGCACCAGGCCGACGCTGCCACCTCCGGACGACACCAGGCTGTAGTAGCCGAGTGCCTTCATCCGCTCCGGGCCTTCCCGGTAGGTGAGCATCAGCAGGGTCAGGGCCGCCGGCGCTGCGATGGCACCGCCGATTCCCTGCAGGACACGGGCGGCGAGCAGCAGCTCCGCGTTCGGCGCGAGACCGCCGAGCAGCGAGGCAAGCGTGAAGACACTGACACCGGTGACGAACACACGGCGGCGACCGAGCAGGTCACCGGCGCGGGCGCCGAGCAGGAGCAGACCGCCGAACGCGAGCGCGTAGGCGTTCTGCACCCAGGACAGACTGGCTGGACTGAAGTCGAGTGCCTGCTGGATCTTCGGCATCGCGATGTTCACCACGGTGCCGTCGAGGATCACCATCAACTGGGTGATCAGGATGACTGCGAGGACGACTCCCGGCCGCCGCGCGGGCGTGCCGGTATCGGCGCCGGCCGGCGCCGCGGATGTTGCCGACATACTGCTCCTTAGAGCTTCAAACGGTCCCGCGCGGTCTTGGGCGGGACGCGCTACAGTTGTGAACAGGAAAAGCGGAGCGCTCCTCCGGATACAATACGGAGGCACCCTCCGCTTTATCAAGCGAATTACTGCGGAAACTTTGAGCGGCCTTGCCGCTACGGACAGTGAGGAGGCCGGATGGGCTCGACACCGCTGCCGTCCACGCGGCCGACCCGTGCGGACGCGGCGCGGAACTACGACCTGCTGGTCACCGCCGCCCGCGAGGCTTTCGCCGAGCACGGCACCGACACCTCACTCGAGGAGATCGCCCGCCGGGCCGGCGTCGGCATCGGCACCCTCTACCGTCGCTTCCCGAACCGGATCGCCCTGCTCGAGGCCGTCTACATCGACGAGATCCAGTCCGTCTGCGACCGCGCGTACGGCTTCGCCGAGAAGCTCGAGCCGTTCGACGCACTGGCCGCCTGGTTGCGCAGCTTCGTCGGCTACGGCGTCTCCAAGAAGAGCCTGGCCGGTGAATTGACTGCTGCCCTGGGGAAGGACTCCCCGTTCTTCCAGTCCTGCAAGGTGAACGTCCAGGAGGCCGGACAACTCCTGCTGGACAAGGCGAAAGCATCCGGTGACGTCCGCCCCGAGCTGGAGCTGATGGACATCATGCGACTGGTCGGGGGCATCACCATGGGTCGCGACATGGAACCCGAGGAGGCCAACCGGTTGCTCGACATCGTCCTGTGCGGCCTCAGGCCCGCGCGCTCCTGACACTGTCGAGAGACGGGTTCGCGGCGTCCCGGTCGGTGTAGCTGAGCCGGCCTCGCGGGAACGGCCACTCGATCGCGAGCTCCGGGTCGAACAAGTCGACGGTGACGCGCTCGGGTGACCAGTACTCGTTCACCAGGAAGTTGTAGACGGTGTGCGGCTCCAGGGTGCAAAACGAGTTGCCGCAGCCGCGCGGCACGTAGAGCGCCTGGCCGGCGTCGAGCTCGAACGTCTCGACCCGGCCGAAGGTGTCGCCGTCGCGCAGATCGACGATCGCTGCGAACACCCGGCCGTTGGACGGCGACAGGTACTTGTCCCACGGCTCGGCGTGAATCCCCCGCGTGATGCCCGGCTCGGCCAGATACAGCACGTTGTGCTGACGCACCTCGAAGCGCGGCATCCCGGCGGCTTCGAGCTTGGCGGCGTGGAAGTTCTCCTTGAACCAGCCGTCGTCGTTCGGCTGCACGTCCAGCTCGAACCGCAGTACGCCGGGGATACCGGTCTTCACCGGCGAACCTGGCGGCGGGCGTCGAGTTGGGCCTGGTCGGCCGCGGTGAGACCTGCTTCCCAGCCGGCGCCGTTGGTGATCCTGGTCCGCCGGGTCGTGGTGGTCGGGAACAGCTTGGTGAACAACGCATCCACCTGCTCCTCCCGTTTCGTCAGCACCGGCAGCAGCCGGCCGGCATCCGCTTCCGGTACGGCGTCCTGCGTGGCAGCTGTGGCCGCCTGCAGCCGCTCCCCGATCCGTTGCGCGTACGCCATCAGGAACGACTGCCGGAACGAGCGGGTCCGGGACTCGCCGCGCCGGCCGATGTGTTTGCCTGCGGCAAGCATTGCCCGGTTCGCCTGCACCAGCAGGGAAGTACTGAGAATCTCGGTCAGCTGCAGGTCGAGCTCGGCACCCACGATGGTGACCACCGCCAACTGGTCGATCACGACCGTCCGGCAACGGTTCGCCGACGCGACCGCGCCGACCAACTGTGCCTTGGCCGAGACGTACGGCGTATCGACCCAGAGGCGACGTGCGGCGGAGTCGTCCGGGATCTCCACCGCCGGATCCGCCTCGACCAGGGCGCGATCGAGGGAGAACTTCGCCATCAACTCCTGCGCCTTGCCGGACAGGGCTTCCGCCTCCTCCGGGAACTCGGTCGCCTCCGCCTTCGCCAGCAGTCCCCGGATCCGCGCCAGCATCTTCCCGTTCACCGGTACGGCGGAAGTCTGGCGTCGTACCGAAGAGGTCCCTGGCAAGGGGTAGATCCGGGCGAGGATCGGGAGGGTTTGGAGGAAGCCGGCCAGCGAGAGGGCGTGGTGGAGCGTCAGGTAGCGGCCGACGCGGGCGGCGGCGGCCCATCCGGTCAGGCTCAGCTCGGTGAAGGGTTGCGAGACTCCCAAGTCCGCCAACTGGTCGAGCCAGCGCGGATCGATGGTGCTGTGCCGATACATCGTGTGTTCCGCGGAGATCGCGGCCAGCAGCAACGGCTCGATCCCCGGGTCCAGTTGCCTGCGGCCGTGCTGGACGACGTCGGCCGGTGTCCAGCCACGCTCCCAGGTGGCTCGGAGCAGGCCGGCCAGAAACCCTTGCAGGCAACGGTCCACCTGCGCCTGGTCGCGTTCGTCGTACGCACCGAGGCGGGCCAGTTGCTGATCTGCCCGATCGTCGCGCACGGCAACAATCGTCGCCGCGGTCGGCAGCAGGCGCAGGATTTCCTCGTCACTCACGCCGTCGAGTCTGACACTCCATGAAGTTGACACTCAACCGCGATGCACAGCCCTTGTGGAAAACCAGGAGTTTCTTAAGCCTGGCTGAAGGCAGCGCGCGAAGATCTGCCCAAAAGGACGCTGTCAGCGGGAGCGCAGGTATCTAGCCTGGGCAGCACCGAAATCGGGGAGGGGAAGTCATGACTCAGCTTGCGGAAGCGGGCTTCGACGAACTACGCACAGCTCTGGAGGGGACCGTACTCGGACCGGACGACGCCGGGTACGACGACGCCCGGCGGCTGTGGAACGCACAGTACGACCGGCGACCGGCGGCGATCGCCCAGGTCCGGACCGCCGAGGACGTCTCGGCTGCCGTCCGGTTCGGGGTGGCCCGGGGACTGGAGATCGCCGTCCGCGGCGGCTCGCACAGCATGTCCGGCGCGTCGTCGGTCGACGACGGCCTGATGATCGACCTGAGCGGGATGAACCAGGTCACGGTCGACCCGGAGGCCCGGCTGGCCCGCGTGGGCGGCGGCGCGCTGCTGCGCGATCTCGACGCCGCGACCCAGCCGCACGGTCTCGCCGTACCGGCCGGGATGGTCAGTCACACCGGCGTCGGCGGGCTCACGCTCGGCGGCGGGATGGGCTGGCTGACCCGCCAGCACGGGCTCAGTATCGACAACCTGGTGTCGGTCCAGCTCGTCACCGCGGACGGCAGCATCCTGCGCGCCGCCGAGGACGAGAACCCGGACCTGTTCTGGGCGGTCCGCGGTGGTGGCGGCAACTTCGGCGTGGTGACCGAGTTCGAGTTCCGGGTGCACGAGGCCGGGCCGATGGTCAACTACGGCCTGCTGTTCTGGGGGCTGGACCAGGGTGCCGACGTACTGCGGATGGCGCGCGACCTGATCCCGACACTGCCGGTGAAGCTGACTGTGGTCGTCGCCTGCCTGAACGCGCCACCGGCGCCGTTCGTGCCGGAACAGCACCACTTCCAGCCCGGTTACGGCCTGGTCGTCGTCGGATTCGGTGAGCCCGAGGAGCACGCTGCCGCGTTGGAGCAGATCCGCAGCACGCTGCCGCCGCTGTTCGAGTTCGCGTCGCCGATGCCGTTCGTCGCGCTGCAGCAGTCACTGGACGAGGCGAACGACTGGGGTCACTACTGCTACGAGAAGGGCACCTATCTCGAGGACTTCAGCGAAGGTGCCGTCGAGGTCATCACCGAGCACGTGGCGAAGAAGACCTCACCGCTGTCGGCCGTGCTGTTCTACCGGCTCGACCACGCGTACTCGGCGGTGGCCGATGACGCCACCGCGTTCGGCGGCGGCCGGACCGACCGCTATGCGGTGTTCGCGATCGCCCAGTGCCCGGTGCCGGAGCTGCAGGAGGCCGAGGTCGCCTGGGTGCGGGGATTCTGGGACGCGCTGCAGCCGCACGCGATCAACATCGGCAGCTACATCAACGGAATGGCGGACTACGAAGAGGAACGGGTCCGGGCGTCGTACGGGGACAAGTACGACCGGTTGGTGGAGACCAAGCGGAAGTACGACCCGGACAACGTGTTCCACCGCAACCAGAACATCAAGCCCTGAAGGTTGCCTTCAGCCCCGTTGAGGATGATGCTGCCGAAGAGGACGCTGTCACCGCGGATCGTCCGGATCCGCGGTGAAGTTCAAACGGGAGAGCGTCCAAGGGGGAGGGCGGCAGCATGACTCAACTTGCCGACAGCGGCATCGGGGACCTGCGACGAACGATGGGCGGGCCGGTCCTCGGTCCCGATGACTCTGGGTACGACGACGCGCGCCGGCTGTGGAACGCGGAGATCGACCGGCGCCCGGGCGTGATCGCCCGCTGCCAGAGCGCGGCGGACGTGGCCAAGGCCGTCCTGTTCGCCCGCGAGCACGGCCTGGAGATCGCGGTCCGGGGCGGCGCCCACAGCATCAGTGGCGCGAGTGTGGTCGACGACGGACTGATGATCGACCTCAGCATGCTCAACCGGGTGACGATCGATCCGGTGGCCAAGCGGGCCCGGGTGGGCGGCGGCGCCCTGCTCGGTGATCTCGACGCAGCGGCGCAGGAGCACGGCCTGGCGACGCCGGCCGGCGTGGTCAGCCACACCGGCGTCGGGGGCCTGACCCTGGGCGGTGGCATGGGCTGGCTGACCCGGAAACACGGGCTGAGTATCGACAACCTGATCTCGGCCGAGCTCGTCACCGCGGACGGGCAAATCCGGCGCGTCTCCGACGACGAGAACTCCGACCTGTTCTGGGCCATCCGCGGTGGCGGTGGCAACTTCGGTGTGGTCACCGAGTTCGAGTTCCGGCTGCACGAGGCCGGGCCGATGGTCCAGTTCGGCCTGCTCTTCTGGGATATCGCGCAGGGGCCGGAGGTGCTCCGGCTGGCCCGCGAGGTGCTCGCGAAGCTGCCACCCGACGTGAACATCATCCTCGGCGGACTGAACGCTCCGCCCGCGCCGTTCGTCCCGGAGCAGCATCACTTCCAGCCCGGCTACGCGATGGTCGTTACCGGCTTCGGATCGCCCGAGGAGCACGAGCAGGTGCTGGCCGAGCTCCGCACTGCCCTGCCGCCGCTGGTCGAGTTCGCCAGCCCGATGCCGTACACGGCGCTGCAGCAGTTGCTGGACGAAGGGAACGCGTGGGGATTCCACTGCTACGACAAGGGCCTCTACCTCGACGACCTGTCCGACGAGGCGATCCAGGTGATCACCGAGCACATGCCGCTCAAGCAGTCGCCCGCGTCGGTGCTGTTGTTCTACCGGCTCGACCAGGCCTACACGGCGGTCGACGACGATGCCACCGCGTTCAGCGGTGCCCGGGCGCCTGGGTATGCGGCCTTCCTGATCGCCGTCTGCCCGACGCCGGAGATGCTCGAGCACGACCGGGCCTGGGTCCGATCGTTCGCGGAGGCCCTGCGGCCTTACAGCCGGGGGCTCGGCAGTTACGTCAACGCGATCGGTGACGAGAACGCCGGGGAGGATCGGGTCCGGGCGTCGTACGGCGCGAAGTACGACCGGCTGGCCGCGATCAAAGCGCAGTACGACCCGGACAACCTGTTCCACCGCAACGCGAACATCAGGCCGGCCTGAGACCCGTCGACGGCGCCGCTCAGATCGAGGCGGCGCCGTCGACGACCAGGACCTGGCCGTTGATGTTGGTGTGGTCGAGCAGCAGCATCCGGACCACCGGTACGACGTCGTCCGGCTCGGTCAGGTGGCCGGTCGGCGTCCGGCGGACGATCTGGTCGAGCTGGGTCTGACCGAGTACGGCGGACATCTCCGAGGCGAAGAAACCGGGCGCGACCGCGTTGGCCAGCACCCGGCCGCCCAGTTCGCGCGCGAGTGACCGGGTCGCCGCGTCCATCCCGCCCTTGGTGGCGGAGTAGGCGACCAGGCCCGGGTAACCGCGCTGGGCGCAGATCGAGGTGACGTTGACGATCCGGCCTTTGAGACCCTTCGCCAGCATCCGGCGCAGGACGAAGCGGGTCAGGATCAGCGGCGACGTCAGGTTGGTCTGGATGATCTGGGCGAGCTGGTCGGCCGAGGTGTGGACGTGCAACGAGTCCTGGCCGATCGCCGCGTTGTTGACCAGGCCGTCGATCGGGCCGAGGGTCGTCTCCACCGTGCGGACGAACGCCTGTCCGGCCTCGGCGTCGTTGACGTCGACGGCGCCGTAGTACAGGTGGTCGGGGTACTTCTCACCGAGGGAGGTCAGCTCCGGTGTCACGGTCCGGGCGAAGGCGGCGACCTTCAGCCCGGCGGCGAGCAGATCGGTGACGATCGCCAGCCCGAGACCGCGGGAACCACCCGACACCAGCACGACCGACGCGGGCTGGACCGCGCTGGATTCAGACTTCACTCTTGAGCGTCTCTTTCTGCGGGATCTCGTCGAGGAACCGGATCCGCCGCGGTACGCCGTAGTCCGGCAGCCGGCTCGAGCACCACTGGACCAGGTCGGCGTCGGTGATCGGGCCGAGCGCCCGGTTCGGCACCACTTCGGCGGCGACCATCCGGCCCACCAGCGGCGCCTTGCGCGCGAACACCCGCGCCCAGGAGACGCCGGGATGACCCATCAGGACGTTGCGGACGATGCCGGCGGAGACCTTCGAACCGCCGACGTTGATCTCGTCGGAGTCGAGCCGGCCGGTGATCAGCACGCGGTCGCCGTCGAGCTCGACCCGGTCACCGGTGTGCACCGCGCCGACCAGTCCAGCGCCGTGATGCGGCGAGCGGATCACCAGCTCGTCGCCGTCCAGCGACAGCATCGGACGCTCCGGATCGGGTTTGCGGTCCAGCCATTCGCGCGGGAATCCGGCCTTCCCGTCGTGGACGACGATCGACGCGCCGACCTCGGAGGACGCATAGATCCACGAGATCCGGGCGGTCGGGAAGATGTCCCGCAACTGGTCCAGGATCGACTGGTCCACCGGCTCACCGCCGAGCGTGATCTGCTCCAGCGGTACGGCGGCCAACGCGTCGGCATCGCGGTAGATCGCCTGCCGCCAGAAGGTCGGCGTACCGGAGGCCGCGGTGACACCGTGCTCGGCGGCGATGGACGGCCAGTTGTCCAGTTCGTCGGGCTCGATCGCGACTAGGCCCTGATCGGCGTGGGTCAGCGAGAGCGTGACGACCTGCCACCAGGCGTAGGTGCCCGGGGAGTACGGGAGCAGCCAGGTGCGCGGCGGCTGCTCGCCGGTGACGGTGGTGAGGGTCTCGAGGGTGTGGCCGATGCGCTTGGGGCGGCCGGTCGAGCCCGAGGTGAGCAGCCAGGCGCGGCCGGATTCTTCGACCCGCTTGAGCTTTGCCGGCGTCACGTCGCCCTCGGGCAGGACGATGGCGAAACCGGACTCGCCGAGTTCTTCCCGCATCCGCTCGTCGACGCGGGATCTGGTCGCGACCAGGAGCTCGGTGCCGTGGACCGCGTGGTGACGCAGGGCGGCCAGCGCGTCCGCGCCGTTGTCGACCAGAACGGCGGCGGGTGAGGGCAGTTGCGGAAGCTTGTGCAGGGTCCGCCAGGTCAGACTCTTCCCGGCGACGACCACTGTGTTGTCGTCACCGATCAGAGCGGTGGTCCGGCGCCGCGTGCTCACGCCGACTGGAGTTGCTCGATGAAGTCCAGCACGTCGCCGACAGTAGCGATCCGGCGCAGCCCGGGGGCATCGAAGTTCAGCTCGTCACCCAGCTCGTCCTCCACCCGGAGGGCCAGCTCGGAGAAGTCCAGCGACCGGAACCCGATCTCGCGGAGATCGGCGGTGTCGTCGCCTGGCAACATCCTTCCTTGCGCCGTCATCACCTCGCCCATCAACTCCCTGACCCTGCCACGTGCTACCGAACCCATGACGCCAAAGCCTAGCTTGTGTGCCCGCGGGATCACGGGGGTTCCGGTGGCGGACGTCGTACCAGAGACTTGAGGCGCTTGATCCGGCTGGAGATCTCCCAGCCGATCAGGGCGATCAGCGGTGAGGCGGCCGCGATGGCGGCGAGCAGGATCTCCTCGACCGGCAGCCCGGCGAGGTGGAGGGCGACCATGGGACCTCCCGTCTGACCTGGGAGATTACCGAGTGTAAAAGGGATTTCGCGTGCGGTAAACGGCTCGCCGCCTGCGACCGCGACTCCGGCGACTCATAGACTTCACCGGTGATCACACCAGGCCGTCGGGCGAAGCGCATGTCCGCCGGCCGGGGCAAGCGGAAGGCTCCGGGCCGGGGCGCGCGGCTGGCGGCGATGGTCAGCCTGCCGGTGCTGCCGATGGCGTGGTTCGTGGCGTTGCAGGAGCATCCGCCCTGGATGCCGGGCGCGTATCTCGGCTACCTGCTGGTCGTCATCGTCGTACCGGGCACGATGTTCTGGCGGCGGCTGACCGGAGGCACCGGCTGGTTCACGACCGACGTCGTCCTCGGTACGGCGTTCGGACTGGCCGTCGAGGCGTTGCTCTACCCGCTCGGGATGGTGTTCAGCATGCCGTTCGCGGCGCTGCTGATGCCGGCGCTCGCCTTCGGGATGTATCGCGCGTTGCCGCGTCGCAAGCTGCCCGAGCGGCCGACGCCGTGGTGGGCGACGGCCGGCGTGATGGTGGTCGTCGGTGTCGTCGCCGCGTGGTTCGTGCGGGTCGGGTCGCAGCTCATCCCGCTGACCGGGCCGAACGCGTTGCGGCCCAACTCGGACGCGCCGCACAACCTCGCCCTGGCCGCTGAGCTGACTCACCACTTCCCGCCGAGGGTTCCGTACGCCGATGGCAAGTGGATGACCAGCCACTGGGCCGCGTACGACCACATCGCCTCGTCACACTGGATCACGAGCATTCCGCTCGACGTACTGACGCACCGGATGGTGCCGCTCGCTCTGCTGTTGCTGACTGTGCTGGGAGCCGCTGCGGTCGGCATGCTGCTCACTGGGCGGGCTGTCGCCGCTCCAATCGCTGCGGGACTCACTGTGCTCGCGGGTGACCTTGCAGCCTGGCCATGGACGGTGTCGGACCGGCTGTTCACGGACAGCCCGTTCTCACTTGGCCAGCTGACCAATCCGCCGCAGGCGTTCTCCACGGTGCTGTTGCTGCCGCTCATCGCGGTCACTGCGTTGCTCCTGCGGCGGAAGCCCGGTCAAACGCGTGCACAGCTGTTTGGATTGTTCGTCGCCGCAGGAGTGCTCGTTGCTGCGCTCGCACTGACGAAGGCGACCGCACTGCCCGTGTACGCCGCTGGGCTCGCAGCAGCGTGGATCTACCTGACCGTCCGGGCTGGTCGGCTCAACTTGCGCGCACTGGTCCTTGGTGTGGGCGTTGCGGCTGCCTATGCGCTGACCTTCTTCTTCGTACTGCGTGGTGCCCAGTCCAGCGTGTTGTTCGACCCCGGTGCGACGTTCGAGCACATGGCTGACCGGATGGGTGGCGGCGGCTCCGCGGTCGCTGTGATCGCTGCAGTGGTGGCCATCGGCTGGCTGATGCCTGCGGTCGGTGCGCTACTGATCCGGCGACGCCTGCCACGCGACCCGATGCCGGTGTTCCTCGTCGTCGGCTTCCTGGCCGCTCTGACGGCCTCGTCCCTGTTGTACGACGAGGGACAGGCCCAACTGTTCTTCGTCCGCACTGGCTTCATCTACGGCGTTCTGCTCGCCACCTGGGGACTCGGGTCGCTGGAGCGTCGTCAGTTCTACGTGGCGGGGATCGCCTTGCTGATCGGGGCCGCCGCCATCTACTGGGGTCGCTACAGGTCGCCTGACTCGTGCACTGGGGCTGAGTGTTTCGGGCAGCCGCTGGCAGTGGCTCTGGTCATCGCAGTACTCGGCATCGGCGTCTTCGGGCTCGTCCTGCGCGGCTCACGTCGTACCTGGGCCGTCATCGCAGTGGCCGTCCTCCTGGGTACGACGGTCTCGCCGACGGCGGTGTCGTTGCGTGAGTTCGCCAAGCCGTCGTTGACGGAGTACGAGTCGATCGCACCCGGTGGGATCGAGGCGGCACGGTTCATCCGGCGGAACTCGGGTTCGGGCGACCGGATCGCCACGAACCTGCACTGCCACCGTGCCCGTGCCTCACACTGCCTGACTGGTTCCTACTGGATCGCCGGGTACGCCGAACGGCGCGTACTCGTCCAGGGCTGGGCGTACAAGGCCAGGGTCGACGACACGTACCCGGACGGGGTGCAGAGCAGCTATTGGGACGAGGAGAAACTCCGTCTCAACGACGAAGCCTTCACCGACCCGACGCGCGAGGTACTCGAGACACTGCGGACCCGGTACGGCGTGCAGTGGCTGCTGCTCGACGAGCGCGTCAGTGCACCGCCGAAGAACCTGGACCGGCTCACCGAGCTCCGCTTCCAGTACGGGACCGTCCGGGTCTACCAGCTCTACCCACCGCCGCCGTCGAACCCGTTCCCGACGCCGACGCCGACCACCTCGCCGACAGGGTTCCCGACGCAGACTCCGTCGTCACCGGGCCAGACCTTCCCGACTCAGAGCTTCCAGACGCCGACGACCTCGCCGACGTTCCCCACCGGCACTCTCCCGACGCAGATCACCACCACGCCGGGCTTCCCGAGTCCCTGACCGTCAGCGCAGCGACACCGCCGGGATCGGCACGCTCTGGTTGGAAAGACGGTCCAGGGCGGTGACTGTGTAGATGTACGCCGTGCCCGGCGTTGCCGTCGTGTCCAGGTAGGACTCAGTCGACCGGACCGTGCCAATCAGGTTGCGGGCGTCGTTGTCGGGGCAGTGGTCGCCACCGGTGAGCTCACGACGATAGACGGCGTACGACGTGGTGTCGGCCGACGTACGCCGCCAAGTGACCTGGACACCGTCGGTCGTGCGAGTGGCGCGGACAGCGTGGACCGGGAGAGGTGCACGCGAGTCCAGCGAGGGCATGGTCGGGATGAGCGCGGGCCGGGTGTACCAGGTGCTGTTGAGCAGGCTGGTCGCACCGAGGCGGTCGGCACGGACGTCTTTGGCCGAGAAGTAGATGTTCCCCTTCACCTCGGGGATCGTGCTGTCGAAGGCCAGGTGGTCGCTCAGCTCGGCCGGGTCCGACCAGTCCGGCGACTGGGTCGACGTACCGACCTTGTACGTCGCCTCACCGATGTACAGGTGTACGTCGGTACCGCGGACCTGCTCGGCCCACCACGGGACGATCTTGTTGTAGTCGGCCGGCGCGAACCCACCGGCCCAGTACACCTGCGGGACGATGTAGTCGATCCACTCCTCGCGCACCCAACGCCGGGTGTCCGCGGACAGGTCGTCGTACGTCTGGACCCCGGCGGTCGTGTCGGAGCCCTCCGGGTCGGTGCCCTTGTTGCGCCAGACCGCGAACGGCGAGATGCCGAACTTCACCCACGGCTTGACGGCCTTGATCCGGTCCTGCATCTCTTGGATCAGCAGGTCGATGTTGTTCCGCCGCCACTCGGCCAGTGTCGGGAAGCCGGCGCCGTACTGCGCGTACGTCGCCGCGTCGTCGAAGACCTGGCCGGCCACCGGATACGGGTAGAAGTAGTCGTCGAAGTGCACGCCGTCGATGTCGTAGCGCGACACCGCGTCCATGATCGCGTCCTCGACCAGCTTGCGGGCCGCGGGGATACCGGGGTTGTAGTACAGCTTCCCGCCGTACTTGACGACCCAGTCCGGGTGCTGCCGCGCCGGGTGCTCGGGCACGAGGGTGTTGATGTCCGTGCCCATCGAGAGCCGGTACGGGTTGAACCAGGCGTGCAGCTCGAGGTTGCGCTTGTGCGCCTCGGCGACGGCGAAGGCCAGCGGGTCGTAACCGGGGTTGCCGCCCTGCTTGCCGGTCAGGTACTGCGACCAGGGCTCGACCGTGGACGGCCAGAACGCGTCCGCGGTCGGGCGCACCTGGAGGATCACCGCGTTGTGGCGCTGCCGGACCGCGTCGTCGAGCCAGCCGATCAGCTCGGCCTGCTGCTGGGCCGCGGACAGACCGGTCTTGGACGGCCAGTCGATGTTCACCACCGACGCCACCCAGGACGCGCGGAACTGCCGAAGCGGTGTGGTCGCGCTAGGGGCGCAACGCTCATCAGGAGCCGGCGCGGCGGACGCCGTACCGGACAAGCCGCTCAGCAGCAGACCCGCCGTCATCCCGAGGACGCCCATGACTCGCCAGACTCTCATGTCACTCTCCGACCATCTTCGCTGGTGAACTCGAAAGATGTTTACACACCAAGGCGGGTGTAGAGAAGACGCTGCGCCTCGTCAAGGGGCGTTGGTGCGACTAGCGGTGGTCCAGTCGTTCGCTGGCAAGGCGGAGGAGGAGAGCAATGCGGAGCATTGCGCGACGACGACAACGCCGCCAGCGGGCGTCTGGGGCGCCGCTAGGCGTGCCGAACGCTCCTTGACGAGGCGCTAGGTTAGGTGCATGCTGCGCAGCGCCACAGAACAGGATGTCGACACGATCCGGCGGTTGCGAAACCAGCAGGCCAATCGCGATGTCAGCATCACCGCGCACGAGATCAGCGCCGACGAGCACGCCGCGTGGTGGGCGAAGACCTCGGTCGACCCGACCCGCCGGGTGCTGATCTACGAGCGTGACGGTACGACGGCCGGAGTGGTGAACTTCTTCGACGTCGAAGGATCGACCGGCTCGTGGGGGTTCTTCCTCGACGCGGACGGGCTGGCCGAGCGGGGTGAGACGTTGCCGGCGTGGATCGAGGTGATGCGCGAGGCGACGTCGTACGCGTTCGACGAGCTCGGCCTCGAGCTGCTCACCGGCGAGGTGCTGGCGCACAACACCGTGGTCCGGCAGATGAACCGGCGCTTCCGCTTCACCGAGGGAACGCCGGAGATCCGGTACGCCGACGGCCGCGAGCTGACCGTGATTCCGATCAGCCTGCGCAAGCAGGACCGCAGACAGGGGAAGAGATGAGCACCATCCATTTCGGTGCGGTGCCGGTGGGGCCGGATCACCAGCCGTTCGTCATCGCGGAGATGTCGGGGAACCACAACGGCGATCTCGAGCGGGCCAAGGACATCGTCCGCGCGGTGGCGGAGTCGGGTGCGCAGGCGCTGAAGCTGCAGACGTACACCGCGGACACGATGACGCTCGACGTCGATCTGCCGGCGTTCCGGCTGCCGTCGGAGCACGAGCTGTGGAGTGACGCCCGGCTCTACGACCTCTACGCCGAGGCACACACGCCGTGGGAGTGGCACGAGCCGATCTTCGAGCTGGCGTCCTCACTCGGGCTGGTCGCGTTCTCCTCGGCCTTCGACCAGACGGCCATCGACTTCCTGGAGAAGCTGGACGTCCCGGCGTACAAGGTCGCCTCGAACGAGATCGGCGACCTGCCGCTGGTCCGCGGGATGGCGGAGACCGGCAAGCCGATCATCATCTCCACCGGCTCGGCCACCCTCACCGACATCGACGCCGCGGTCCGCGCCGCCCGCTCCACCGGCAACGAGCAGATCATCGTCCTCTCCTGTACGGCGAGCTACCCCGCGCCGGCCGAGCAGTCGAACCTCCGCGCCATCCCGGTCCTCCGCGACGCCCTCGGCCTCCAGGTCGGCCTGTCCGACCACACCATGGGCATCGGCGCCGCCATCGCCGCCGTCGCGCTGGGCGCCACCGTCATCGAGAAGCACGTCACCCTCGACCGAGCCGACGGCGGCGTCGACTCGGCCTTCTCCCTCGAACCCGCCGAGCTCGCCGCCCTGGTCGAGAACACCCACATCGCCCACCTCGCCCTGGGCGAACCCGTCATCGGCCCCAAACAAGCCGAACAGAACGTCCTCCGCTTCCGCCGCTCCCTCTACGTCACCCAAGACGTCAAAGCCGGCGACCCCGTCACCCCCGAAAACGTCCGCTCCATCCGCCCCGCCGGCGGCCTGCCCCCCGACCTCTACCAGCAGGTCGCGGGCCGCCCCTTCCGAACAGACACCAAAGCCGGCACCCCCCTCACCTGGGACCTACTCTGACCAGCCTCGAGACTGACCTACGCCGGCACTGATGCCGCCCGAGGTGGGCTGACCAACCAGAGTGAGGGTTGGCACACCGGAATCTGGTTGGCCAACCCACGCTGAGGTGGGCTGACCGGGGGCGCGGCTCCGGGGCTGCGTGAGTGTCGTGGCGGTGTGCGCCGCAGAGGTGTGCCCGGCATGTGGCCAGGTTCGTCCGCATGGCGGGATTCCCGGACCGAAAGCCAGGTGCCGGTCCGGACCTGGGACACCAAATGGGGAGCTGGGACATCGCACCAGATGTCCCCGGTCCCGAGAAGGTGTCCCAGGTCCCGACTCTACCCCGCAATCCGCCCGCATACCGGACTTATCCGGCCTACCAGTCACGCACCCTGGTGGGCCCGAACCGCCTCGGTCGTCGACCCACCAGAGCGTGGGTTGACACACCGGAATCTGGTTGGCCAACCCACGCCGAGGTGGGCTGGCCCACGACAGATGGAGGGGCGGTGTCGTGCGGGCCGAGGCCCCCTCCTGCTGGGATCATGCGGTGTCGAGGCGTGGTAGCGGGAAGGTTTGGGCGTGAGCGAGTACTTGTTGTTTCCGGGGCGGCATCATGTGTTGACTCGGTTTCAGGCGGAGTTTCTGCGCGAGCGTGCCGAGGGCACGACCGTGGTGTGGGCGGTGACTTCGGCCAATCACCATATGACCAAGCGGAATCCGGTGGGGTTCGATCGGCGGGAGGCAGCGATCGAGCGGTTCAGTGTGACCGAGGGGATTCGGTCGATCGTGGTCGGGGTGGTGGATACGCGGCCGACGGACGAGTTCGCCGAGGTGACGGTGAAGGCCATCGAGGCGGGGACCGATGATCTCGTCCGGTTGACGCCGGCCAACACCGTGGTGGCTTGTTCGACGCCCGAGGTGAGCAAGTTGTACGAGCAGCTTGGGTACGACGTGATCGGGGTCGAGCCGCCCGGCGTCGCGCGGCCGTGGGACGTGCTGCTGATGATTGCCGAGGGCAACGATGGGTGGCGGGAGCTGGCGCATCCGGCGACGGTGGACGTGTTCGAGCGGTACGGGCTGGACGCGCAGATCACCCGGTGTGTGAACGATCCGGTGGTCGGCGACGACGGCGGGCTCACCACGACCCGGGACTACAAGACGTACGCCGACGCCTTCGAGGACGCGGCCGACCGGAAATGGCAGCAGATCAAGGACTTCGTCCGCCCCGGGCGGATCCTCGACATCGGCTGCGCGACCGGCGCGACGCTGCAACTGATCGACGCGGACCCGCGCTTCCACGAGTCGGACCTGATCGGGGTCGAGGTCGCCCGGCACCTGTACGCCGAATGCGTGCACAAGAAGGAGCAGGGTCGCTTCGACAATCCGAATGTCTACTTCTACCAGCGCAACATGCTCGGCTCGACCGTCTTCCCGCCGCGGTCGATCCACACCACGCTGACCCTCGCGCTCACCCACGAGATCTGGTCGTACGCCGACGGCTCGCGGCCCGAGACAGTCCAGCGATTCGCCGAGGCCCTCTTCGCCCACACCGCGCCCGACGGCGTCTGGGTCAACTCCGACGTCTGCGGACCCACCGAGCCCGATCGTCCCGTCGTACTGCGACTGGACGACAGCGACGGCACGAACCCGGCCGATATCACCGAACTCGAGTCGCTCGACGACCCAGCGTCGTACGTGCGCCAACTGTCCACCCGGGCGAGGTTCTTCCAGTTCGCCCACGACTTCCGGCGCAATGCGCGTGTCCCGTTCGAGTACGACGTACACAAAGACGGCCTGGTGCTCCGCCTGGCGAACGCGATGGACTTCCTGACCCGGAAGGACTACGTGGACAACTGGCTGAGCGAGACGCACGAGCAGTTCTGCGGACTGAACTTCGCCGGCTGGTCCGCGGTCGCCGAGCGGGCCGGATTCACCATCGACCCGGCCTCGAAGGCGTGGCGGAACGACTGGGTGATCGACAACCGGATCGCGCCGGTCGCCTCAATCACCACCCCGGACGGCGACCCGATCGACTGGCCCGACACCCACCAACTCCTGGTCGCCCGCCGCTAACGCACCTCGACGTGCAGCGTCCCCGCCTGCGGCCGAACGGCGAGGGTGTGCGCGCCGCACGAGATCGTCAACGGCAACCGGCTGGACAGGAAGGGATCGCACTGCACGGCGTGTGACGAACCGTCCGGCGCCGTCGCGAACAGGATCCAGTCCGCCGGTCGCGTCAACGCGTCCACCTCCACGACGGCCGCCCAGCCGTCATCCGAGACCGTACGGCGGCATGACACGTCGACATGGTCGTCGGAGTCGGCCAGGTAACGCCGCCAGCCAAACTCGACGTCGCCCCAGTCAGGACCCCGCACCACCAACATGTTGCCAGCAGCAACAGCAGCGGTGGCCGTCATCCGGATCGGTGACTCGTGCAGGTTCACGTACCCACCCGTGGAGCGGGTCAGCATCACCACCCGGCCGCCCTCGGCATGCGACACCAGCCGCTCGCCGGCCGTCCACAACAGCACCTGCTCCTGCCCCTCGGGACCGCGCAGCCGGAACGCCCGCGTCGTCCGCTGGCTGAACGGGTCGTCCGGGTTCGTCTCCTCGAGGACGGGCCGGAGTGGCAACCGAGCGGTGAAGTCCAGCCCGTCGACCTCCAACGGGACCTGTTCCTCACCGCCCGACATCGGCCGGGTGACGAACAACGACGGCCGGTCGAACGACGACCGCCCGTGCAGGACCAGCGCATCCGGAGTCTGCTCGACCGAGGTCAACCGGCACGGATCCTTCAGCCGCCGGATCGCGAAACAACCGTCCGCGCCGCGACCGGGCTGGATCCAGCTCGTCTCGTCGATCCACGCCCCCGGAGGCCACCCCGGGCTCCCTGCCTGTTGCCCGCGCAGCAGGTCCCGCCGCCGTACCCGACCGGACTTCATCCGTACGTCGAAGTACGCCGGACCGGCCGTGCACTTGGCGAGCAGCTCGCGATCCAGCCGTACGTGGAACCCGACCATGCGCTCGTCACCGCGCACATCCGTCGCGGCGTATCGCCGTACCCGCAACGGATAAGGCCGCCCGGCGATGACGAGCGAGATCCGGAGGCTCGACGAGCTGTCGGTCTCCAGGTGACGGATCTCGGCCGTGCCCTTGACCGACAGCTCACCGTCGACCCATGTCACCTCGCGCACACTCGTCGCCAGGGTCAGGTCGTCCTCCGACGCCTGGAACAGCTCCTGCGGTACGGCGGTCTTACGGACGCCCGGATAGTCGAGCTGCCACCGCCCCCACGGACGGGCCACCGCGCGCACGTCACGCAGTCCGCCGTCGTTGCGGAACACCGCGAGCCGCCGGAGTAGGTCGAGGTCCCCGGACCGGATCGCCGCATACTGCAGCCGGTCGAACCGAGGTGCCGCACCGAGCACCGACTCATCGAGCCGATCAAGAAGGTCGTGGGCGAGCCCGAGGAGTTGCTGCTCGTCCTGCTCGGGCACCGTGGCGAAGGCCGTCAGCACGGCGAGCAGGTCGATCTGGGTGAAATGCGAATGCACTCCCTGGCGGATCGACGGCTCGGCATCCTCGACCAGATCCAGCACCAGACCGGCCGAGACGACCCGGTCACGGAGGTTGCCGAGCTGGAACTTCTGCTGGGTGATCGAGTCACCCGACTCCCGCTCGCGCCAGTAGTACACCGGCGCAGCGAGGGTGTCGACCGTGACCGCGTCGAGGTGAGCCTTGAGAGTGACCGGGTAGTCCTCGTAGCGGATGGCCGGGAAGCGGTACCCGTACTCGTTCCAGAACGAACGCCGGTAGACCTTGTTCCAGACCATCCGGTCCAGCACGAGCTCAGGTGTCTCCGACACATGCGTGGCGAGCCGGTCGGTGGTGAAGCACTGTCCATGCAGCCAGGACGGCCGGACGCCATAGCTGTTGTTGAACCGCCGCGCGTTGCCGCCGGCGAAGTCCGAGCCGGTCCGGTCCAGCGTCCGCACCAACATCCCGAACCCGTGCCGGGTGACCAGGTCGTCGCTGTCGACAAAAGCGACGTACTCCCCGACGGCGTGTTCGACACCGGTGTTGCGGGCTGGTCCGAGTCCGGCATTGTCCTGCTGGACGATCCGGAACCGGGAGTCGCGGGTGCAGAACTCCTTCGCCACGACCGCGCTGTCGTCCGGTGAACCGTCGTCGACCAGGATCGCCTCGAAGTCGGTCCAGGTCTGCCGCGCGATCGAGTCCAGACAGTCGCCGATGTAGGCACCGACGTTGTAGAACGGCACCACCACACTCAATCGCGGCGTCATCATCGTCTGCGCAGGCGGCGAGACACCTTGCGAACCACCACGCGCGGCCGGCGGATCTGAGCGGCGTGGAAGATCACCCGGGAGACGGCGTACGTGCGTGACCCGCGGATGCGATCGTGGTCCACGGTCAGCTTCTGCAACTGGGTGCGGAGTTCGCGGATGCGATTCTCCCGCGTCTTCATCGCCTTGTTCCGGAACCCGAGGGTGCGCTCCAGACCGAAGACATGCCCCTTGAGCTCGACCAGCTCCTGCTGGGCCCGCTCGGCCGCGGCCAGGGCAGACCGTACGTCGGGCGCGGTCCGCTCGCGCGTCTCCAGCACGAGCGCCAGCTCCTCCGCGAGTTGCTTGCCACGAGCAACTTGTACGGCGGACGCCGGCGGAGTGTCAGGTGAGGTCGCCGGCACGGATTCCAGCGGTTCGACACCGGACATCCCCAGCCAGGCGGAGACCAAGTCATCACCGACCATCCACGGCGGCCAGGGATGGCGATGGTGCTGCCCGATCAGCCGGTCGTGGAACCTGTACCAGGCGGCCGCGAGCAAGTCCTCTTTACCTGTTGGCTCCGCGGTCACCCACGGCGAAACCCCGTGAGCAAAGCTGTCTCCGTCAACCACGACGTCGTCCCACCGGAGAACGACAGAAGAATCAGTCGCCCATTCCCCGAGGCGAGCGGCCAGCTTGCGGAAGGCCGGCACATCTTCGGCGGCGGCCAGCCGGACGAGCACGGACTCGACGGTCACCCCGCTGGGAACGTCAACGGGTACGACGCTCGCGTCGAAGCGCGGTGTGGTCGCGGAGGGCGCGGCATCGGAGGCCGGAGCATCGAGGGCCGGAACGTCGGGGGCGGCGACTGCGGTGGTCGCAGGCGCGGTGGTGGTCGGCGGCCCGACGATGGTGGTTTGCCAACCAGTTGGCACCCGATCCGCGGTGAGGACTGCCTGGCCGGTCTGGGCGTACAGGTCATGCGTAGCGTTGGTGCCGGAGATCGCGAGCCAGCCGGTGGGAATAGCCGGTAGCAGGCCGGCCCGGGCGGCCGAGTCGACGCCTTGATCGATCGGCGACAGCAGCGGAACGTCCAGGGCTTCGAGTGCTTCCGCGGCCAACCGGGTCGGCAACTCCCCCGGGCGAGCAGCCGCCGCGACCTCCGCCGTGACGAACATCCGGGAGCCGAAGTCGGCGTACACCTGTGCGGTCCACGGCAGCGCGGACGCGAGCTGATCGACCGACACCGGGCGGGTCGGGTCGTTGTGCAGCGGACGCCACTCGTCGTCCCCATGCCGCTCGTCGGCCGGACGGCTGTCCAGCAGATTCACCAGGGCGAACTCGTTCTCGAGACCGATCACGACCACCGCATCCGGAGCAGCGAGTGCCGCCAAAGCGTCCATCCGCTCGGTCCAGCTGAGGTCGCCACTGTCGTAACCGAGCACCCGGTCGAGACCGTCGGCAGCGACAACCACCTCGAACGGTTGCGCCGACGTCAACCCGTCCAGAGCACCAGCGACCACCTGGAGGCAGGGCCCGAAGTCCTCGGCCAACTGCTGCGCATCCGAGACGGAGCGAACCAGGATGGTCACGTCGGCGGAGTGCTCCAGAACCGACTCGATCAGCAGTGGCGAGTGCGGCCCGACGATCAGCGTCCGGCGGTTGGCTGGGACGACCTCGGTCAGCAGCGCCGCCAGGGCCGGCTGATGCGCCGTCCGATCGGTCCACGGTTGCATCTCGCCGCGAACCACCTGCACCTCAGACACGCTCTCTCCAATCGAACAGCATCCGCAGCTCCGCGGCCGGCATCATCCAGGGCTTGCCGAGTTCCAGGTCGGTCGTGGCCCGGGCGGCTTCCAGGTCGATCGACGTACCGAGCATCTCCGGCCAGAGCCGCTCGATCCGGCTCTGCCCGCCGAACAAGGGGTTCTCGCCGTCCATCTCCATCGGGTCGCCGTACACCGCCGGTTCGCAACCGGCCGCGACGCCGTAGAAGATTGCCGTCGACAACCGGTTGGCGGCGACCCGCTTGTGCCGCCGCAGCTCGTCCAGCTGCTTGAACAGGAAGCGCCGGTCCGTCCCCTCGTAGGAGAACCCGCGCCGCCCGAACGACACCACCCGGAAGCCCGCGTCCTCGTAGAACCCGCGGACCTCGGGGCGGTCGTACTCGGTGTAGTAGAGGCTGAAGGTGACCGGGCCGGGTTCGGTCTCCCGGATCTCGTCGATCAGGCGCTGGTGGTCACCGTGGATCTTGCCGCCTTCCCAACCGTGGAAGAGGAACCACAGCGTTCCCTCGCGCTCGACCGGCTCGGTCTCCTGCTCCAACTCCAGCAGGTAAAGGAAGGGTGCGCCGATGCTGTGGTAGTTCCGCCGCCCCAGCGAATGCCCGCGCCGCCGCGGTGCGTCGCTCCAGGTGAACCGCCAGGCGCCGTCGTAGAACTCGTGCACCGGGTTCCACCCGCAGCCGATGTTCCAGCCGTGCTGCAGATATCCGCGCAACCGGGGCGGGTGATCGAAGTCCAGACCCGCATAGCGGGACAGGATGTGCGCCTGACCGTAGTAGTGATTGTGATGATGCATCAGCGCACCTCCACGTGCAGAGTGCCGGCATGTGGTCGTACGGCGAGAGCGTGAGAATCACGCGAGATCGTCAGGGGCAACCGGCTGTACAGGAAGGGCTCGCACTGCACGGCGTGCGACGAGCCGTCCGGCGCCGTCGCGAACAGGATCCAGTCCGCCAGCGAGGCCAACGGGTCGTCGGAGACCCGGTCCGCCGCCTCGGGAATCAACGCGTCCACGTCGACAGCCGCTTCCCAGCCGTCCTCGGACAACGTACGGCGACAGGCCACATCGAGGTGATCGTCGGAGTCGGCCAGGTACCGCCGCCAGCTAAACCCGGCGTCACCCCCATCCCCGCGCACCACCAACATGTTGCCTGCAGCAACCGCAGCCGTGGCCGTCCGCCGGATCGGGGACTCGTGCAGGTTCACGTACCCACCGGTCGACCGCGTCAGCGTCACCACCCGGCCGCCCATGGTCTGCGAGACCGCGGAGTCACCGGCCGTCCACAGCAACACTCGCTGCTCCCCCTCGGGACCGCGGAGCCGGAACACGCGCGTCGTCCGCTGCCCGAACGGGTCGTCCGGATTCGCCTGCGCCAGGATGTCCCGGATCTCCAGCCGGGCGGTGAAGTCGCGACCGTCGACCTCCAACGGCACCTCGTCCTCGCCGCCGAGGATCGGCCGGGTGACGAACAACGACGGATCGTCGAACGACGACCGGCCGTGCAGCACCAGCGCATCCGGGGTCCGCTCGACCGAGGTCAACCGGCAAGGATCCGTCAGTCGCCGGACCGCGAAGCGTCCGTTCTTGCCCGGGCCAGGCTGAATCCAGTTCGTCTCGTCGATCCACGCACCGGGCGGCCAACCGGGACTTCCCGGCCCCTGCCCACCGAGCAGGCCCCGGCGACGCCGCCGCCCGGACGTCATCTGTACGTCGAAGTGCGCCGGATCGGCCGTGCAACCGGCGAGCAACTCGCGATCCAGCTGGACCTCGAACCCGACCATCGTCGTGTCCCCGTGCAGGTCCAGCGCGTCGTACCGCCGTACCTCGAGCGGATACGCAGTGTCGTCGATGACCAGGGAGATCTGCAGGCTCGAGGATCGGTCGGTTTCCAGGTGACGGATCTCCGCAGTGCCCTTGACCGACAACGCGCCGTCGACCCACGCGACCTCGCGCACACTCGTCGTCAGAGTCAGGCTCTTCTCCGAGACCCGGTACAGCTCCTGCGGTACGACGGCCGCACGCAGGCCCGGGTAGTTGTAGTCGAGCCGCCGGGGCCGCCGCTGCCGGGGCACAGCCCGGGCGCCGCCGCGCAGTCCGCCGTCGTTGCGGAAGACCGCGAGCCGCCGGAGCAAATCGACGTCCCCGGACCGGAGCGCCGCGTGCTGAATCCGGTCGTACCGGTGGGCGGTGGCCAGAACCGAGTCGTCGAGCCGATCGAGCAGCTCGCGGGACAGCTCGACGAGGTGCTGCTCCTCCTCGACGGGCACCGAGCCGAACGCGGACACCAGGGTGAGGAGGTCGATCTGGGCCAGGTGCGCGTGCACCCGCCGGCGGACCACCGGCACGCTGTCCTCGACGAGGTCGATTACCATCCCGGCCGAGACGACCCGGTCGCGGATGTTCCCGAGCTGGAACCTCTGCTGGGTGATCGACTCACCCGACTCCCGCTCGCGCCAGTAGTAGACCGGCTGGGTGATCGTGTCCACGGTCACCGCGTCCAGGTGGGCCTTCAGCGCGACCGGATAGTCCTCGTAGCGGATGGCCGGGAAGCGGTACCCGTACTCGGTCCAGAAGGACCGCCGGTACACCTTGTTCCAGAGCATCCGGTCCAGGACGAGATCGGGCACCTCGGTCACGTGGGTCGCGTGCCGGACGCGGGCGAAGGGTTGCCGGTGCAGCCACGACGGCCGGACCCCGAAGCTGTTGTTGAACCGCCGCGCGTTGCCGCCGGCGAAGTCGGACCCGGTCCGGTCAAGCGTTCGGATCAGCGCCGCGAAGCCGTGCCGGGAGACCAGGTCGTCGCCGTCGACGAAGGCCAGGTACTCGCCCGTCGCCTCGCGGATCCCGGTGTCCCGGGCCGGCCCGGGACCGGCGTTCTCCTGCTGGACGACCCGGAACCGGGGGTCCAGCGCGCAGAACTCCTTCGCCACCACCGCGCTGTCGTCGGGTGAGCCGTCGTCGACCAGGATCGCCTCGAAGTCGCTCCAGGTCTGCCGCCGGATCGAGTCCAGACAGGCTCCGATGTACTCACCGACGTTGTAGAAGGGCACCACCACGCTCAGCCGCGGCGTCACTCCGGCAAAACTCCCCTCGGCTGTCGCTCAGGTATGCGTGCCCCCCAAAGCACTCTCTACCCAGCGGCAACGAGGTGGACCGTCAGAAGGTTATGCACCGGCTCGAATCCGTACCGGGCCCAGACCCGCTGGATGCCGGTGTGGTGTGACTGAGTCGACACGACCAGCCGCCTGGTCGTGCAGGCGTCCTCGATCGAGGCGAGCAGGTGACCGTAGCGGCCACGGCCCTGTTCGGCCGGTACGACGCCGGCCAGCTGGATCTCGGTCCACGAGCGCTGCTGATCGACCGACCCCAGTGCGAGGACCCGCCGGTCGGGGCCGCGCAGCACCACCGCGCCCACGTCGGCGATCCGCCGCCGGGCCCACTCCTGCCGACCGGCCAGCGCGAGGCCGCGGTCGAAGATCGGGTTGGCGCAGTAGTGGTTCCCGGAGTCGCCGAAGACGTCCGCGACCAGGTCATCCACGAGTACGTCGTCGGCCGTCGGCTCCACCTGCGCGGTGAACCCGGCCAGGGGCGCCGGCCGCCGACCCTTGCCGACCGGGAGCGCCCAGTACGTGACCGTGTCGGCCAGCAAGGCCTGCCGCGGTCCGCTCGACAGCGCGGCGAACCAGGTGGTCTCCCGCGCTGGGTAGCGCAGCACGATCACGTCGGCGGTCGACTTCTCGACCGCGGCCAGCACTTCGGCCAGCGGCGTACCGGCCGAGGCGGACACCGACATCCGGTCGATCGAGACCCCGAACCGCTTCGCCGCGTCCACGGACGGCCGCACGGTCAGCTCACCGGCCTCGAGCGCGTCGTACCAACTCATAGGGCAGGGAGCTTAGTCGCTGTCGTCGACGGTCTCCGAGTAGGTGTGGTGTCCGGGGTCTTCGAGGCTGTCGTAGCCGACGAGGAACTGCGGGCGGCGCTGACTCGACTGGAAGAGCCTCGCGACGTACTCGCCCAGGAGGCCGAGGCAGAGGAGCTGGATCGCGCCGATCACGCTGACCGCCAGCACGGTCGACGTCCAGCCCGGGATACTGCGGCCGGTCAGCTTGATGATCAGCGCGCCGACCACGAACAGTCCCGACATGAGACCACCGAGCAGCCCGAGCCAGGTCGCCAACCTGAGCGGCGCGGCCGAGAACGCGGTCACGCTGTCGAAGGCCAGCCGGAGCATCTTCGAGAAGTTGTACTTCGTCGTTCCGGCGGCCCGCTCGGCCCGGACGTACTGCACTTCCGTGCTGGGAAACCCGAGCCACGGGATGACGAGTCGGAACACCCGGCCGTCCTCCGGCAACGCGTTGACCGCATCGACCACCCGCCGTGAGACGAGCCGGAAGTCGCCCGCGTCGAACGGGATCTGCTTGCCGACCAGCCGGCACATCAGCCGGTAGTACATCCGGGCAGTCGTCCGCTTCAGCCAGGTGTCACTCGACCGGTCCGACCGGACGCCGTACACGACATCGACATCCTGCTCGCGCGCCGCCGTCAGGAACTCCGCGATCACCTCCGGCGGATCCTGCAGGTCGGCGTCGATCGTGACGACGTACTCACCCCGCGCCCGCCGGAAGCCGGCCGACTGCGCGGCCTGATGCCCGCTGTTCCGCAGCAGCCGTACGACGCGCAACTGCGGCCAATCCGTGGTCGCCTTGAGCAGCAGCGCCGCGGTCTGATCCCGGCTGCCGTCGTCCACCACGACCAGCTCGTAGGTGATCCCGAGCCCGTCCAGCACCGGGTGCATCCGCTCGAAGAAGATCGGCAGCACCTCCTCCTCGTCGTACATCGGGACGACGACGGAGAGCACGGGTTGATCGGGTCGCATGAAACCTCCCGATCGGGACAGTACTCGTGGTGACACTCCGCATTCGTGACGCAACAGGTTTCACATTAGTGTTACAGCCATGCGCGCGAGGGCGAGGCGGCGGGGGCCGAGAACGGCGGGGCCTTCCCTTTCCGGTCTACTGGCGGGCGTCGCCGTGCTGATCCTGGCGATCGCCCTCCTGTTCCAGCACTCGACCCTCACCGAGGTCGGCCGGTTCGTGCTGTTCACCGGGCTCGGGATCGCGCTGCCCGGGTTCACGCTGTGGCGGCTGATCGGTCACTACGGACGCAACCTGGTCGAGGACTTCGCTGCCGGGTTCGCGGTCGGCACCGCGGCGCAGATCGTGGTCTACCTGGCCAGCGCGTCGATCGGTCTGCAGGAGTGGTCCTGGGTCTGGGCGCCCGTCGTACTGGTGATCTCGTTCGTCGACAGCGACGTACGGACACGGGTCTGGCGCCGGGTCGACCAGCCGATCCGGCCGCTCCAGGCGTGGTTGCTGGCGGCGGCGACAGCGGTCGTCGTACTGGTCGTCTATCGCCGTGGTCCGGGGCAGTTCCTGCCGGCGTACACAGACCCGCTGCGGTCGTACCCGGATCTCGCCTTCCAGCAGGCGCTCGCGGCCAGCGCGAAGTACGACGTACCGATCTCGACGCTGTGGCTCGGCGGCGAGCCGATGAAGTACCACTCGTTCTTCCACCAGTCGACGGCCGCGACGGCGTGGGCGACGCGGATCGATCTCACCGACCTGATCCACTCGCTGACCTGGTTGCCGTTGTTCCTGGCCGGGTGTGGGCTCGTCTTCGCGTTGACCACGCGGTTCACGCCGACCGCCGAGTCGGGTGCGACCTGGGCCGGGCCGCTCGCCGTACTGATCGCCGGTCTTGGTGGAGCCGTGCAGCCGTTGTCCGATGCCGGACTGGGCGGGATCTCGACCGCGGTGGCGGCGTACCTGAGTCCGACGCAGAACCTCGGCGTACTGATCGCGCTCGCGCTTTGCATCGTGGTGGTCGACCTGCTCCGGTCAGACCGACCTCGGAGCCGCTGGGTGTTGCTGGTGCTGCTCGCGTTGGTCGCGGCCGGTGCGAAGTCGACGATCCTTCCGCTGCTGGGATTCGGGTTCGCCTTCGCGTTCGTGCACCTGGCGATGATTAGGCAGAGCACGCGTACGGCGTTGATCGGCGGCGTGCTGTCGTTCGCGATCTTCCTGGCCGCGCTGGTGGCGATCTTCGGCGGCAGTACGTGGGGGACGGAGGTGAAGCCGTTCCAGACGTTCGTGCAGTTGGCGCCGTACCCGATGCTCGTGGCCGAGCCGCATGCACAGTTGTTGTCGGCGGCCACGACCTTGCTGAGCTGGGGTCTCGCGGCATCGGGGTTGCTGTTTCTCGGCCGGAAGTGGCGCGATCCGGCGACGGTGTTCCTGGTCGGGTTCTCGGTTGCGGGGTTGCTGGGCACGCTGCTGACGACGCAGTCGGGGGTCAGCCAGCTGTACTTCCTGCGGACGGCTTTTCCGGTGGTCGCCGTACTGGCGTGTGTTGGATTGGCCGATCTGGTCGGGCGGCTCGGCGATCGACGCGGTGTGGTGCTCGTGGGTGCGGCCGGGGCGTTGGGGCTGGTGGCGCTTGCTTTCGCCCGGGTCGAGTCGGCTGACCTTCCTGGGATCAAAGGACCGTGGCTGTGGACGGCCGCTGCGCTTGGATCCGTCGCGGTGGTGGTTGCCCTTGTCTGGAGGGTGTTCCGGCGACCGGGCAACATTCTGGTCGCGTTCCTCGCGGGTGCGGTCGCGGCGAGCATGATCGGTGCCGCGCTGGTTCCGTTGCAGGCGTTCGGTTCGGACAAGGCGTCGAACCTGGTCTTCGCGCACCCTGGTCGCGGTGGGGCGACGGCGGCAGAGGCCGGTGCGGCGATGTGGTTGCGGCGGAACAGCCGGCCGGGTGATCTGATCGCGACCAACGCACACTGCATCATCCAGAGCGAGGGGGTGTGCGACAGCCGGCACTTCTGGATCGCCGCGCTGTCGGAGCGGCCGGTGCTGATCGAAGGCTGGTCATATTCCAACCAGGCCAACCGGATCGCGCTCACCACAGGCGGGAATCCTTCGCTGATCCCTTACTGGAACAGGGAAGAACTGGCCGCCAACGACACAGCCTTCACCGTGCCGACGCCGGCAGCGATCGAGCGGCTGCGCAAGGTCGGCGTCCGTTGGCTGTACGCCGACAATCGGGCCGGGAAGGTGTCACCCGCGTTGCGCAACTACGTCCGGCTCCGGCACGCGACCTTGGACGCGACGATCTACGAGCTCAGGTGAGCGCCATCAACGCGTCCGCGACCCGGGTCCGACCGTTGCCGTCGACAAGCTTCCAGCCGGCAGTGGCCAGCCGGGACCGCTCGGCCGGATCGGTGAGCAGTCGCTTGAGTACGGCGGCCGCAGTGGACGGATCCGCCTTGAGATCGGACAGCACGCCGACGCCCACCGCCGTACCGGTGGCGATCGCGCGTTCGTAACCCATCACCTGGTTGTCCACGACACACACGAGCCCGGCCGTCGCACCGAGACATAGCAGCTCCCAGGTCGACGTACCTGACGCACTGATGGTCAGATCGGCCGCGCGTACCTCTGCCGCCAGGCGATCCGTCGGGCCGATCACGTCGACTCGCTGGTGTGGCGCGAGCTCTGTTGCGGCGATCTGCGCGGCCAGTTCCGCGCCGGGTGCAACCACGGTGGCCTCGAACGGTACGCCGGTCGCCGCGAGCGCCTGAACGACGTACGGACCGGCTCCGAACGCATCGGTTCCGCCGAAGAAAGCGAACACCTTCGGTACGGCGGACGGTCGTCGTACTGGCGGATCTGCCGGTCGGAGCGCGAGGATCTCGTCGCGGATCATCACGTACCGGAGGCCCGCGAGCCTGACTGTGTTGGCCGGAATGTCCGGGTGGTCCAGCTCGGCGGCCAGGTTCTGGTCCACCAGGACGTCCGCCTCGGCGCCGCGGAAGTCGCCGTCGACGATGGCGAGCGTGGGGACACCGGTCGCACGGACGGCCGGGTACACGGACGCGTCGAGGTCGTAGGAGTCGAAGACGACCGCATCCAGCCGCAGCCGCCCGACCAGCTCGACGTGCTCGGCCGGCGTCCACACCGCCGGCTCCAGCGCGATCCCCCGCGCCGCGATCTGCGCCGCGGCCCACGGCACCGTGTGCGCGTCGCACACGAACACCACCTCGAGCCCGCGGCGCAACAGCTCCTCCGCCAGCGCCAGGCAGCGCATCACGTGCCCGATCCCCCGCCCCGGCCCCACATCACACCGAACCCCGACACGCTCCACGCCCCGACCGTATATCGCTTTCCGGGTTGAGCCTCGGTCCGTGGATCCTGGCAGCAGCGAGCAGGTGCTCGGCGGAGTGCAGCGCAAGGCGGAGGGCGAGGCACGGAGTGGGGTTCTCCGTGCCTCGCCCTCCAACGCCGCGATGTGCCCGCCGAGTGCCGCGCAGCGCGGCAGGATCCACGGACCGAGGCTCCGGCCCCGGGTGAGAATCCGCACTTGTGGATAGACTGGTAATACGTAGGAGACGTACTACGTAGGAGGCTAGGATGCGGCTGAACAGCAAGGGCCAGGTGACGATTCCGGCCGAGCTCCGGCGCAAGCACCATCTCCACGAGGGGGACGAAGTGACAGTGATCGAGGCGGCGGACGGGCTGCGGATCGTGCGGGTGGCGGAGGCCGAGACCCGCGGCCAGCGGCTGGTCCGGGAGATGCGCGGCCGGGCGACGACCGCGATGAGCACCGAGGAGCTGATGGAGCTCCTGCGTGGCGAGTGAGCTTCCCACCGTTCTGGTCGACACCTGTGTGCTGCTCGACATCCTGACCGACAGCCGGGAGTGGGGCGGCTGGTCGGCGGAGGCAGTGGCCCAGGCACGGGACGAGGGCGAGCTGGTGATCAACCCGATCATCTACGCCGAGGTGTGCGCCGGGTTCGACCGGATCGAGGACGTCGACGCCGCCCTCCCGGTGATGGATTTCCGGCGCGAGCCGCTGCCCTTCCACGCCGGTTTCCTGGCCGCCCACGCCTTCGTCACCTACCGTCGGCGCGGCGGCGCCAAGACCTCTCCGCTGCCCGATTTCTACATCGGCGCGCACGCCGCGGTGCAGCGCTACCGCGTGATCACCCGTGACACCAAACGCTTCCGGACGTACTTCCCGCGGGTCGGTTTGATCACCCCGAACTAACTGGTCCAAAAGCCGTCTGGATTGGGGAGGCCTGGAAACGGGCAGCTATTGTTCGAGTCTGCACTGCGCGTGTGGTGCTGGAAACTGTCCGTCAGAAGGGTCCGCCGACGTGTCCATCCTCACCGGCTCCGACATTCTCGTCACCGGCGGCACCGGGTCCTTCGGCCGGGCTTTCGTCCGGCATGCCCTCGACCAGCTGAACCCGCGCCGGATCATCGTGTTCAGCCGGGACGAGCTGAAGCAGTGGGAGGTCCGGCAGCTGTTCGGCGACGACCCGCGGCTGCGGTTCTTCCTCGGTGACGTGCGGGACCGGTCCCGGCTGCTGCGGGCGATGCACCGGGTCGACTACGTCGTCCACGCGGCAGCGCTGAAACAGGTCGACAGCGGTGAGTACAACCCGTGGGAGTTCGTCCAGACCAATGTGATCGGCTCGCAGAACGTGATCGAGGCTGCGATCGACTCGGGCGTGAAGCGAGTGGTGGCGCTGTCCACCGACAAGGCGTCCAGCCCGATCAACCTGTACGGCGCGACCAAGCTGACCGCCGACAAGCTGTTCATCAACGGCAACCACTACGCGGCGGCGTACGACACCCGCTTCAGCGTGGTCCGGTACGGCAACGTGATGGGCAGCCGGGGCTCGATCATCCCCAAGTTCAAGGCGCTGCACGCGGCCGGCGAGTCGCTGCCGATCACCGACCTGCGCTGCACCCGGTTCCTGATCACCCTGCCGCAGGCGGTCGAGTTCGTGGTCGACTCGTTCGAGCTGATGACCGGCGGCGAGCTGTACGTGCCGCGGATCCCGTCGATGAAGGTCACCGACCTGGCCGAGGCGATCGCCCCCGGCGCGAAGATGCACGATGTCGGCCTGCGCCCGGGCGAGAAGCTGCACGAGGAGATGATCAGCCCGGAGGAAGGCCGCCGCGCGCTCGCGATCGGCAACCGATTCGTCCTGCAACCCGACCTCGCCACCTGGGGCTACCTGCCCCCGTCGGACGGGATCCCGGTGGTGGACGGATTCCACTACGCCTCGGACACCAACGACCAGTGGTACTCGATCGACGAGATCCGCAAGATTCTCGAGAGTGACTAGCTCGATGCTGCCCTACGGACGCCAGTCGATCTCGGCGGAGGACATCGAAGCGGTCACCGCGGTGCTGCGCGGTGACTGGCTGACCACCGGGCCTGCAGTCACGGCCTTCGAGACCGCAGTGTCCGAGCTGACCGGTGGGTACCGCGTCGTCAGCTGTACGTCGGGCACGGCTGCGCTGCACATCGCGTACGCCGCCCTGGGCATCGGGCCGGGCGATGAGGTCGTCACCACACCGATGACGTTCGTCGCCACGGCCTCGACCGCCGCGATGCTCGGCGCTTCCGTGGTCTTCGCCGACGTCTCCGAGGACACCGCGCTCATCGACCCTTCGGCGGTAGAGGCAGCGCTGACCGAGCGCACGAAGGTGATCGCTGCCGTCGACTATGCCGGCCAGGCCGCCGACTACGCGTCCCTGCAGCCGCTGGCCGATCGCGTCGGCGCCCGCACCCTCGCGGACGCGGCCCACTCGATCGGCGGCACCGCCGACGGCCAGCCGATCGGCGATCTGGCCGACGTCACCACGCTGTCCTTCTTCCCCACCAAGAACCTGACCACCGGCGAAGGCGGCGCGGTGGTCTGCAAGGACCCGTCGATCGGCCAACGGGCCCACGAGTTCCACTTCATCGGGCTGGTCCGCGATCCGGACCGCTTCGAGATCACCGACGAGGGACCTTGGCACCAGGAGGTCCACGAGTACGGCGTGAACTACCGGCTCACCGACATCGCCAGCGCCCTCGGCTTGTCGCAACTCAAACGCTTGGCCGACTTCAAACGGCGCCGGGCCGAGATCACCGCGCGTTACAACGACGCACTGCGTGACGTGGACGGTCTGCGTACGCCCACCCAGCGAGCCGGCGTGGATCCGGCCTGGCACCTCTACCCGGTCCGCGTCCTCGGCGGTCGCCGGCGCGAGGTCTTCGAGGGGATGCGCGCAGCCGGTATCGGCGTCCAGGTGAACTACATCCCCGTCTACTGGCACCCGGTGTTCGCCCAGCAGGGCTACCGCCGCGGCCTCTGCCCGAACGCCGAGGCGTTCTACGCCGAAGAACTGTCCCTTCCCCTCTTCCCGGACCTGACCGATGCCGACGTCGACCGGGTGATCGAGACCCTTGTGAAGCTGGTTCGTTAACGTGATTGCTGTGACCCGATCGAATCTGGTCGGCGGCGAGATGCTCAACTGGTCGGATCTGCACCCGGTCGACGCCCGCCCCGCGGCCGCCGGACCCGCCGCCGCGGAGCTCCTCACCGCTGCCCTGCAGCCAGGCGACTCCGTGCTGATCGCCGGCCCGCACGCCCTGGACCTGATCACCGACGTCGCCGGACAAGTCACCTCCGTCGACGTCCTGGTCCGGTCCGCGCCGGACGCCGAGGAGATCGCCGAGCTGCTCGACGACACCAAGGGTGAGGTCCACTGCGGCTCGCTGGATCGCTTCCGCGGCGACGAGACGTACGACGTGATCGTCGCGCTCGACGGACTCGAACGACTCGTCGGTCCCGACACGGCCAAGCTGACCTGGGCAGACGCTCTCACCACGCTGCGCAACCGGCTCTCGCCCAACGGTCGCTTCCTCTTGGGAGCGACGAATGCCTTTGGTTTCGAGCGTTTGATCCAGACCGACATCACCGCGGCGCTCCCGCGCAACGAGGACTGGGCGCGCGATGTCGCCGACAGCGCACCCGCCGGCCTCAAACCACTGCAGGCGGAGTTGAAGGAAGCCGGCCTCGATATCTCGCAGACCTACGGGGTGTTCCCGTCGCTCGTCGAGGCCCGGGTCGGCCTGACCTCCCTCGATGGCTTGGCCGGTGCGGTCGCGGCCCGGGCTGTTGCCAAACGCAACGCCGGTCCCGTCCTGATGGACCCCTACCGGCTCGTGCTGGATGCCGCTGCGGCCGGCATGGCCCTCGATCTGGCACCCGCCTGGTATTTCGTTGCCGGTGCCACCGATCTGCCAACTGTCGTCCCAGCGGGCATCGTCCCTGACGGGCCCGGGGTGTTGCTGGAGGAGCACCTCCTCTCGGCCCTGCGCGTCGACGACCATGCGGAATTGCGCCGGATCATCCCCGAGTACGTGGCCTGGCTGGAGGCCGGTCACAACGGGTCTCCGGACAACGTGATTCTTGACGGGACGTCGTACCGGCTCTTCGGGGAAAGTCAGGAACTCGACGTCATCGGGCATCTGGCACGCTTCGTCCGGCGCTCGCTGGAAAGTGGCTCACGGCAACCGTGGCCGGCTGGCGGTGACGTGCACGCGTTGACTGCACGGCTCGCCTCGATGGCTGGAATCACTGTGCCGGAAGAGCTTTCGATGCCGACTGAGGTAGTCAGGCCGTTGGGCAGTGCCGAGCAATTGGCGACCGTTGCGCGACTGTCCGAGGAGCTGGCCGCGGCGAGTGCGCGGGCGATCCTGTTCGAGGGAACGGTCAGCGGGATACGGCGATCGCTCCCTTACCGGGTCGGCCACGCGGTGCTGAATCCGGCTCGCGTGATCCGTCGACGGGTGCGGCGCGTCCTGCGGAAGGTACGGCGCTGATGCACCACGCCAATCACTTCTACGGGCACGCGAACATCATGGCGTCGTACGCCGGACTGACTCGACCACAAAGGGCGAAGCCGCCGCGGATCTGGGGGTACCTCCAGCACGGCTGGAACATCCTGGACGGATTCGCCCACGGCACCGCATTCGCACCGGGGCTGCCGAAGTACGTCTGGTCGGACAGCGTCCGGCGGCGTGGCTGGTCGATGGGTCTGCGCAACTACTCGGTGATCGGCTCGGTCTGGCTGTATCTGCTGAAGAACCGTCCCGAGCTTGCGAGTCCTTCGCAACGTGCCGAGGGCACCATCTTCTACCCGTTCCACGGCTGGGAGGGCCAGCACGTGCTCGGCGACCACGGCCGTATCGTTGCCTCCATCAACGAGCACGAGACCGGCCCGGTGACCGTCTGCCTGTACTGGAACGAGTACGAGAAGCCGGCCATCCGCAACGTCTACCAGGACGCCGGGTTCCGGGTCATCACCCACGGCTACCGGGGCCTGCACTGGCGCCGGACCGACGCCCAGTTCCTGGTCAAACAACTGCGCGAGCTCCGCAAACATCGGCGCGTCGCGTCCAACCGGCTCAGCTCCGCCGTCCTGTACGGCGCCTCGATCGGCCTGCAACCCGGGGTCTACGGCGACCCGATGGTGCTGGAGAACGAACACCCCTCGTTCGGCGGCCAGGCCAGGATCAAGCGGCTGTGGCCCGACATGGACCAACCCTTCGTCCCGCCCGCGATTGCCCGCGAGTTCACCGACACCGAGCTGGGAGTCGACCATGTCGCCTGCCCGGCCGAGATCCGGGAGATGTTCCGGTGGAACCTCTGAAAGTTGCCGTCGTCACCCAAGCGCGGGCGACGAGCACCCGACTGCCTGCCAAGGTCCTGCTGGAGGCCGGCGGCCGCACCTATCTCGAGCACCACGTGGACCGGTTGCGGCGTACCGGCCTTCCGGTGATCGTGGCAACGACCACGAACAGCAACGACGACCCGATCGTGGAGCTGTCCGAACGCGCCGGGATCCCGTACTTCCGCGGCAGCGAGGACGACGTGCTGAGCCGGTTCGCCGGCGCGGCTCGCGAGTTCGGGCTGGACGGGGTCGTCCGGGTGACCTCTGACTGCCCGCTGATCGACCCGGACATCGTTGCCTCCGGCGTCGAACGCTGGCGGGCCGAGAACGACGAGAGCGTCTACCTGTCGAACTGCCTCGAGCGGACCCATCCGCGCGGAATGGACTACGAGGTGTTCTCGGCGGCCCGCCTGTTCGAGGCGGACGAGCGCGCCACGCTCCGGGCCGACCGTGAGCACGTCACGCCGTACCTGCACCAGAACCGGCCGGGCGACATCCGGCTGGTGAGCCTGCCCTGGTCGGGCGGCGGATCGCAGTACCGGCTGACGCTGGACACCGAGGACGACCGGCAGTTGCTGCACACCCTGATCGAGGATTTCGCCGCGGACAAGCTGAACTGCGCCGAACTGGTCGCGCTTTTGGACACTCAACCGGAGCTGGCCACGCTCAACGCGCACATCGAACAGAAGAAGCTCGGCGAGTGACCACGCGCCAGCCCGCCGCTACGGCATGATTTACGGTGATGACCACCGATGATCCAGGACCGGAGCCGGCGACCGGCCGGGACACGCCGAACGGCGGCCCCGACCACAGCGCGGACCAGAACGTGCACGCGGCGCGCGCGACGTCGTTCGGTGCCGTCGCGGCCGCGTACGACGCCGCCCGGCCGACCTTCCCGGCCGAGGCGCTGACCTGGATCCTGGGACCGGGCCGGATGCAGATCCTGGATCTCGGCGCCGGCACCGGGAAGCTGGCCGCCGTCGCGGCCGAGCTCGGGCACGACGTGGTCGCGGTCGATCCGTCCGAGGAGATGCTCGCCGTCTGCCGTCGCCGGCCCGGGATCGACGCCATGGTCGGCGCGGCCGAGTCCATCCCGCTGGCCCACGCCTCGGTGGACGCTGTGCTGGTCGGGCAGGCGTTCCACTGGTTCGACCACGCCCGCGCACTGCCCGAGATCGCCCGGGTGCTGCGTCCGCACGGCATCCTCGGCCTGCTGTGGAACGACGCCGACCGGGTCGTTCCCTGGGTACGACGGCTGGACCGCGCGATCATGGGTGACGGCTTCGGCGGTGACCAGTTCGATCCGATGCCGATTCTGCTGCAGTCGGACCTGTTCGCGATGGTCGAGACCGCCCGCTTCCGGCATTGGCACGACCTGGACCGTGCGGGCCTGCGGCAACTGGCTCAGTCGCATTCGCGGATCGCCATCCTGACCGAGTCCCGCCGGGAGGCGGTACTGGAGCAGATCGACGCCATCTACGACAACACCGCCCGGCCGCCGGAGCCGCTGCGGATGCCGTATTTCACCGACTGTTACCGGGCCCGGCCCAGTGACCTGGCGAATTACCGCCGTACCCTCGACGCCCCGATCGCGCCGCATCTCTGAATTACGCCCGTCCGACCGTGAAACGTTTTGGTTGCGGTAGGTCACAAATGCGCCACCGGGGGCTAACGTGCACGTGTTTGTGTCTAAGTACGAGGGGAACTCGAACTCATGGACGAGGAAGTGGTACGCGAGCGTGACGCCCGCGCGTATGAGGCCGTGCACGAGGCGGCCGACTTCACCGAACTGAAGCGGCGCTACCGGAATTTCGTCGTGCCGTGGACCATCGCGTTCATGGCCTGGTACCTGGCCTATGTCGCGTGTAACAACTGGGCCCGCGACTTCATGGGCACAAAGGTGATCGGGCACGTCAACATCGCGCTGATCTTCGGCCTGCTGCAGTTCGTGTCGACCTTCGTGATCGCCGCGGTGTACGGCCGGTTCGCGAACCGGAAGCTGGATCCGCTGGCCAGCGGGCTGAACGCCAAGTACAAGAGGGAGCGCCGCCGGTGAATGTCCTGACCATCCCCGCCGTCGTTCCCGGTCTGGTCCCGCTCGCCGACGCCGAGCCGGGCAACCGGGCACTGACCATCTCGCTGTTCAGCGCGGTCGTCGCCGTGACGCTGTACATCACCTGGTGGGCGTCCCGGCAGAACAAGAGCGCGGCCGACTACTACGCCGGCGGCCGATCCTTCAGCGGCGCCCAGAACGGCCTCGCCGTCGCCGGTGACTACATGTCGGCGGCGTCCTTCCTCGGCATCTCCGGCTCCATCGCCCTCTTCGGGTACGACGGCTTCCTCTACTCGATCGGGTTCCTGGTGGCCTGGCTGGTGGCGCTGCTGCTGGTCGCCGAGCTGCTGCGGAACTCGGGCCGGTTCACGATGGCCGACCAGTTGGCGTTCCGGATGAAGCAGAAGCCGGTCCGGACCGCCGCCGCGACCTCCACGATCGTGGTGTCGATCTTCTACCTGCTGGCCCAGATGGTCGGCGCCGGTTCGCTGGTCGGGCTGCTGCTCGGCGTGAAGAGCGAGGGCGTGAAGGCCGGCGTGATCATCCTGGTCGGCGCGCTGATGATCATCTACGTGACGATCGGCGGTATGAAGGGCACCACCTGGGTGCAGATCGTCAAGGCCGTGCTGCTGATGAGCGGCACGGTGCTGATCACCTTCCTGGTACTGCTGAAGTTCGACTTCAACATCTCCAAGCTGCTCGGAGCGGCCGCGTCGAAGTCCGGCAAGGGAGAGGCGTTCCTGGAGCCCGGGCTGCTCTACGGCAAGGACCTGGTCGGCCAGATCGACTTCCTGTCCCTCGGCCTCGCCCTGGTTCTCGGTACGGCGGGTCTGCCGCACATCCTGATCCGCTTCTACACCGTGCCGGACTCGCGGTCCGCGCGCCGGTCGGTGCAGTGGGCGATCGGCCTGATCGGGGCCTTCTACCTGATGACGCTGGCGCTCGGGTTCGGCGCGGCGGCGCTGCTTGACACGGCCAAGGGTTCGGCGGTGGAGGTGTCGAAGGGCAACGTGGCATCGCCGCTGCTGGCGGAGTCCGTGGGCGGTGGCGCCGACTCGCTCGGCGGGTCGATCCTGCTGGCACTGATCGCCGCGGTCGCCTTCGCGACCATCCTCGCGGTGGTGGCCGGGCTGACCCTGACATCCGCCTCGTCGTTCGCGCACGACCTCTACGCGAACGTGATCGCCAAGGGCAAGGTCAGCGAGAAGAGCGAACTGCGGGTGGCCCGGTTCGCCGCGATCGGCATCGGAGCGATCGCGATCGGGCTGGCGATCCCGGCGCAGCGGTTGAACATCGCCTTCCTGGTCGCGCTGGCTTTCGCCGTCGCCGCGTCCGCAAACCTTCCGGCGTTGCTGTTCAACCTGTTCTGGAAGAGGTTCAACACTTCCGGTGCGGCGT
This sequence comes from Kribbella sp. CCNWLW201, assembly GCF_037203805.1. Classification (NCBI taxonomy): domain Bacteria; kingdom Bacillati; phylum Actinomycetota; class Actinomycetes; order Propionibacteriales; family Kribbellaceae; genus Kribbella; species Kribbella sp. CCNWLW201. The sequence goes on from NZ_JBBCBQ010000001.1 coordinate 444,815, forward strand.
GGAGTATTTACGGTGGTCTGGTCTCGGCCGTCGTACTGGTCGTCTTCTCGCCGGTCGTGTCGGGGTCGCCGACCTCGATGATCACCGGGTCGGACTTCTCCTACTTCCCGCTGTCGAACCCGGGCATCGTGTCGATCCCGCTCGGCTTCCTGTTCGGCGTCCTGGGCACCTTCCTCGGTCGCGACCGGACCAGCGAGGCCCGCTACAACGAGCTCTCCGTCCGCGCCCTCACCGGCGCCGGCGCCGAGGGCCCGGCGAAGCACTAGTCGAGGGTTCGCGGCACCCGTCGGGGCCGCGACCCTTGCCGGGCTTAGCGTTTCTGCATGCAGAGTCGGCGGCGGTTCCTCGGGCTGATGCCCGCGGCCGCCGCCGGACTGCTTTCCGGCTGCGGCTCGGACTCGCAGCCATCCGGCGCCACGCGGTTTGACTGTTGGTGCAATCTACGACAGCGACAACTTCGGCGCCTCGACCCACCTGCTCGACGGCACGCCCCAGCGCTACCCCGATCGGTATGCGGCCGCTTCGCCGTACGCGTTGCTCCCGACCGGTGTGCCCGTCGTCTGCCTGCACGGTGACGCGGACCAGGTGATCCCGATCGAGCAGTCCCGCCGGTACGTCGACCGCGCCAAGCAACTCGGTGATCCGGCGACGCTGATCACCCTGCCCGGGATCGACCACCCGAACACGAACCCGGTCCGGGTCGGCGAGGACATCTGGAACACGACCCGAGCCGAAATCCTCAAGCTCCTCGGCCGCTGAGCCATTCACCAACCCGGCGTCATGAACCGTTGACGCTCGCGTTGCCATGCCGTAACAATGAGCCAGCGTCGCGCAAGAAATTGGCAAGAGTTGAGCAAGTTCTGGACTCTCGTGCGACGACTGCTCCCTTGCGCCCTCACCCCCGCCCAATCAGGAGAGGCCATGAGAAATCCGCCCCCGCAGTACCGAGTCCGGCTAGGGCGGCTGCTCGCCGCCTTGCTGGCCGGCAGCCTGGCACTGTCGACCGGCCCGCTGCTCAGCTCGCCACCCGGCAGCACCGCGACGGCCGCCGTACTGGCCGGCCCGAACCTCGCTGCCGGCAAGACCGCGTCGGCCAGCACGGTCACCCAGACCTACGCCGCGCCGAACGTGACGGACGGCAACCAGAGCACCTACTGGGAGAGCGCCAACAACGCGTTCCCGCAGTGGGTGCAGGTGGATCTCGGCTCGTCGGTCGCCACCAACCAGGTCGTGCTCAAGCTGCCGACCGCGAACTGGGGCGCTCGTACCCAGACCCTCGCGGTCCAGGGCAGCACCGACGGGCAGAACTTCACCGACCTCTCCGCTTCCGCCGCGCGCGCATTCGACCCGCCGAACAACACCGTGACGATCGACTACGGCACCGCGACCACGCGGTACGTCCGGATCCGGATCACCGCGAACACCGGTTGGCCGGCCGGGCAGCTGTCCGAGCTCGAGGTCTACGGACCGGCGACCGGTGACACCCAGGCTCCCACCGCCCCGGGCAACCTGGCCTACATCGAACCCGCCGCCGGCCAGATCCGGCTCACCTGGACCGCGTCGACCGACAACATCGGCGTCACCGGGTACGACGTCTATGCCAACGGACAACTGCGGACCAGCCTGGCCGGCAACGTCCTCACCTACACCGACAACCAGCCGGCCAGTGCATCCGTCTCGTACTTCGTCCGCGCGAAAGATGCTGCAGGCAACCAATCCGCGAACAGCAACACGGTGACGCGGGGCGGCAGCTCGGGCCCGGGCAGCAACCTCGCCCTCGGCAAGCCGATCACCGCATCCGGGTTCGTGCACACCTTCGTCGCGACCAACGCCAACGACGACAACGTGACGACGTACTGGGAAGGCAACGCCAACCCGGCCACGCTGACCACGGAGCTCGGCGCGAACGCGGATCTCAGCTCGATCGTGATCCGGCTCAACCCGGACCCGGCCTGGGGTGCGCGGACGCAGACGCTCTCGATCCTCGGCCGGGAGCAGAGCGGTTCCGCGTTCACCACGATCGTCGCGTCGGCGTCGTACCCCTTCGATCCGGCGAGTGGCAACTCGGTGACGATCCCGGTCAGTGCGCGGGTGGCCGACGTACGGCTGAACTTCACCGCCAACACCGGCGCCCCGGCCGGACAGGTCGCCGAGCTCCAGGTGATGGGCGTGCCCGCGCCGAACCCGGATCTGACAGTGTCAGGAGTGTCCTGGACGCCCACATCCCCTGTTGAGACGGACGCGATCACGGTCCGGGCGACGGTCGGCAACTCCGGTACGGCCGGATCCGCGGCGACCGACGTGAACTTCTACCTCGGCTCGACCAAGGTCGGTACGGCGGCCGTCGGGGCGCTCGCGGCCGGGGCGTCGGCCACGGTCAGTGCGTCGGTCGGCGCGCGGGACGCAGGAAGCTACGCGTTGAGCGCAAAGGTCGACGAGTCGAATGCCGTGATCGAGCAGAACGACGCAAACAACACCGGGGTTGCGGGCGGTCCCCTGGTCGTGACGCCGGTTGCGAGTTCGGATCTGGTCGCGGCAGCGGTCAACTGGACGCCCAGCAACCCGTCCGCCGGGAACAGCGTCGCCTTCTCGGTCGCGTTGAAGAACCAAGGCAGTGTCGCGTCGGCTTCCGGTGCACACGGGATCACGCTGACGATCCTGAACGGCAGCTCGGTCGTTGCCACGCTGACCGGCTCGTACAGCGGTGCGATCGCCGCAGGTGCGACCACGCCTTCGGTTGCCCTCGGCAACTGGACGGCGGCCAACGGGCGGTACACCGTGCGCGTCGTACTCGCTGATGACGCTAACGAGCTGCCGGTGAAGCGGACGAACAACACGAGTGAGCGACCGTTCTTCGTGGGTCGTGGCGCGAACATGCCGTACGACCACCTGGAGGCCGAGGACGCGTCTGTCGGTGGAGGTGCGGTGGTGGTCGGGCCGAACCGGACCATCGGCGACCTGGCCGGCGAGGCCTCCGGGCGGCGCGCGGTGACACTGAACTCGAACGGCTCGTTCGTCGAGTTCACCACCCGGGCCCGGACCAACACGCTCGTCACCCGGTTCTCCATCCCGGACTCGGCCGGCGGTGGCGGGATCAACTCGAGCATCAACGTGTACGTGAACGGCACCTTCCACAAGGCGCTGCCGCTGACTTCTCGCTATGCCTGGTTGTACGGCGCGGACGCGAGTCCGAACAACTCGCCCGGCTCCGGGCCGGCCCGGCACATCTACGACGAGGCGAACATCATGCTCGACTCGACGTTCCCGGCCGGCACGAAGATCAAGCTACAGAAGGATCCGGCGAACAGTACGACGTACGCGATCGACTTCATCGACACCGAAGAGGTCGCGCCGATCGCCAACCCTGGCACGGGATTCGTGACACCCACGGGCTTCACGCATCAGGATGTGCAGAACGCATTGGACCAGGTGCGGCAGAACAGTGCGCTGCAGGGTGTCTATCTGCCGCCGGGTGACTACGAGACCTCTTCGAAGTTCCAGGTGTACGGCAAGGCGGTTCGCGTGGTCGGCGCCGGGCCTTGGTTCACCCGGTTCCGGGCACCGGCGACACAAGACAACACCGACGTCGGGTTCCGCACCGAGGCGTCGTCGAACGGATCGTCGTTCACCGGGTTCGCTTACTTCGGGAACTACACGTCCCGGATCGACGGTCCGGGCAAGGTGTTCGACTTCGCCAACACCGCCAACATGACCATCGACGGCATCTGGGTCGAGCACATGGTCTGCCTGTACTGGGGTGCGAACACCGACACCTCGGTGATCAAGAACTCGCGCATCCGGAACATGTTTGCCGACGGCATCAACATGACGAACGGGTCGGCCGGCAACCTGGTCAGCAACAACGACGCCCGGGCCACCGGCGACGACAGCTTCGCCCTCTTCAACGCCACCGACTCCGGCGGCGGCGAGGTCCGCGACAACGTCTTCGAGAACCTGACCGCGACACTGACGTGGCGGGCAGCCGGATTCGCGGTGTACGGCGGCACGAACAACGTGTTCCGGAACCTGTACGCCGCCGACATGCTCACCTATCCCGGTGTCACGATCTCGTCACTCGATTTCGGTATCCCGATGAACGGTTTCGGCGCGACCCCGCCGACCCGTTTCGAGAATGTCAGCCTGGTGCGTTCGGGTGGGCATTTCTGGGGTAACCAGACATTCCCCGCCCTGTGGATCTATTCCGCCACGAAGGTCTTCCAGGGAATTCGCGTGAGTGATCTGGACATCGTCGATCCGACGTACTCGGGAATCATGTTCCAGACCGATTATGTGGGCGGCCAACCACTCTTCCCGGTGGCCGACACCATCTTCACCAACACCACCATCAGTGGAGCCCGCAAGTCCGGCGACGCCTTCGACGCCAAGTCCGGCTACGGCATCTGGGCCAACGAACTCCCCGAACCCGGCGAAGGCCCCGCAAGAGGCACCGCCACCTTCAACAACCTAACCCTCACCAACAACGCAGTCGACATCCAAAACACCACCACAACCTTCACCCTCACCCGCAACTAACCCGGCCCAGGGGCCGCCCGAGCATCCTCAGGGCGGCCCCTGGCCAAGATCGCAACTCGGGCTCGTCCACCGTCCGGTGAGCTACCCAAGCCACTTCCGGAAACTATTCTGCGCCCGGCAGTTCGCGGACCGGGCTCGTCCACCGTCCGGAGGGCTGCCCGACCAACTTCCAAGGGATTCTTCTATCCCGAGGCAGACACAAAGTTAGCGGCTTCTTCGGCGCATTGTCTGCGTCTTTCGCGATCTGCCCCAAGCTGCCCCGAGATGCCCCGGTGTTCCAGCATCTGCCCCGTCCTCCCGCGTGCGAAGGTCTAACCTTCGCACTCAACAGGGCGGGGAAATGCCGATCCACGTGTTCGTCGATGAAAACAAGGTGCGAGGCCTTCTCATGGCCGCAGCCTGTTGCCCATCCGGTGACGTCGCAGTCGCCCGCAAAACACTTCGAGGCTTGCTGCTGGCCGGGCAGGAACGGCTTCACTTCAACCATGAGAAGCCGGCACGCCGCAAGAAGATCATCGAGGTCATCGCCGGACTCCATCTGATGGTGGATCTGTACAAGGCAGATGCGGACACGCACGCTGATCGTCGGAGATGCCTCGAGGCGATCGTCCGGGACAATGCGACGTCTGCCGAGCGGCTGGTGGTCGAGATGGAGGAGTCGACCTGTGAGCACGGCCGCCGTTGGCTGCGTGAAGCCGCGCGTCGCTTCGGCTGTCACGAGACGCTGCGCTGGGATGTCCTCGTCGCGAAATCGGATCCGTTGCTCTGGGTGCCGGATGCTGTCGCTTGGAGCTGGATGCGGGGCGGCGCCTGGAAGCGTGCAGTCGCGCCGTTCTGCCAGCTGAAAGAGCTGTGAAAGCGCGAGACCCGGCTCGTCCACCGTCCGGTAGGCTGCCGGGTCCACTTCCGAGGGACTCGTGTCCCCCGGCAAGAAGAACTTTACCGGTTGTCGGCGCCTCTCACAGCTGTTTTGGGGATCTGCCCCGTGATGCCCCGGGTTGCCCCGGTTAGGAGGTGGTGGGCGGTGGGGGTTAGGGAGTGGAGGGCGGTGCCCTGGGTGCGGTGGGTGGTGATCAGGCCGGCGTTGCGGAGGATGCGGGTGTGGTCTGAGGTGGAGGGGAGGGAGATGCCGGTGCGGCGGGAGAGTTGGGTGGTGGTGGCTGAGTGGGTGAGGGCTCGGAGGACGGTGGCTCGGGTGCGGCCGAGGAGGTCGGCCAAGGGGTCGACCTCGGCCAGGTCGTCGGTGGGGAGATCAGCGCACGGGTAGACCAGGACGGGGCGGCGGTCGGGAGCGTCGAGGGCCAGGCATTCCGCGGTGAGGGAGGACGGGTAGAGCTGGAGGCCGCGGCCGTTCAGGTGGACGTCGAGGGTGGGGCCGGCGGTGAGGCCGTAGGTGGTCAGAACCGGGGTGGACCACTCGATGTCGGGGTGGAGTGAACTCAGCAACGCATCGACGCCGCCATGCAGTACGGCGCGTGACCTGAGTGCGAGGTCGGCGCCGTACCGTCGCTGTAGTTCCGTCGACGACGGCGCGAGTACCTCGACATGGAAGTCGCGTACGGCGTTGCCCAGCGCTCGGCGTGATCCGGCGCGGCCGGCGAGCAGGCCCTGCATGAACTTGTCGATCTCCGGTGGGAGCCACGGGCCGAGTTCGGCGCGGACCACCTCCGACGGGGTGTTCATCAGCACCTCGACGGCCGGTTCCAGACCGGGCGCCGGCACCGGCGGGGTGAGGAAGTCGGGGAACTGACCGGCCGGGGCGATCAGTTTGAAGAGCGGCCGCATCGACGGTCGGACGCGACGACCGGCCTCACGCCTCCACCGACGCGCGACCGGCGGGATCGCGCGGTCACCCAACGCCCGCGCCGCGAGCGCCGCCTCCCACAGCGGCTGTGGCTCGTCGGGGAACGCCACCCGGCCGAGGTCCGCCGCGGTGAAGTGGATCCGGATCATCTCCCGATTGTGCCCGCGCGGAGGTCATCCCGCCGACTACTTCGGTTCTGACCGAATCCGGTCGCGACGGATCGGGCCCGCGCCGCAATCTGGCGCGATGAAACGCCTGGCAGTCCTCTCACTCCTGACCCTGATCGCGACGATCCAGCCCGCCGCGGCTCACGTCGTACCTCAAAGGCCGACCGAGTACATCGTCTCCACGACCCCCGGTGACACTCCCGAAGGCATCGAAGTCACGCGTGACGGCACGATGTACGTGACCAGCGTCGGGACCGGCGCGGTCTACCGCGGCAGCACCCGTGATCCACGCCTGAAGCCGTTCCTCCCCGCCGGCAGCGACGGCCGGACGTCCGCGACCGGCATCCACGTCGACCGCTGGGGCCGCGTCCTCGTCGCCGGCGCGAGTACGTCCAAGCTCTTCCTGTACGACGCTCGCGGCAAACTCCTCGCCACCCGGCAGGCGGCGCCCGGCTCGTTCCTCAACGACTTCACCTTCGCCGGCGACGCTGTCTACGTCACAGACTCGGCGCACAACCAGATCTGGCGCGCCCCACTGACCGAGCACGGCCTGGGCGAGCTCGAACCCTGGCTCACCCGCGACAAGATCCAGCCGACGCCGTACTTCCTCAACGGCATCGTCACCGACGGCAGGACCCTCCTGGTCGGCGAACAGGGTCAGGACGTGACCTACCGGATCGATCTGAGGAGCAAGCAGGTCAGCACTGTCGAGGTGACCAACGGGATCCTGTCGGGCGACGGATACCTGCTTGAGGGGTGTCGCCTGTACGCCGTCTACAACGCGGGCGGCGGCAAGTACGTGACCAGGCTGGCCGTGCTCAACCGGGATTGGACGCAAGCGACGATCATCGCCGACTCGGTGCCGAGTACCGCGACGCCGACCACCATTGCTCGCGATCGCGATCGGCTGCTGTGGGTCAACAGCCAACTGGATGCCGCGCCGGGCACCCCGCCGTACACGGTCTCCGTCGTCCCCGGCCTGAGATAGATGGACACGGAGGAACGTAACCGTTGAATCAGAGGTCGTCGGCGATCTGGGCGAGGACGGTGCCGGCGCGCAGCACCAGGTCGCGGTCGGCCTCGTCGAGGCGGCGGAGGAGCTTGGCGAGTTCCTCCGCGGCCTGCCGGCCGGAGGCCTCCACCATCTCCGCGCCCGCCTTGGTGAGTACGACGGCAGTCGCGCGACCGTCGACCGGGTCCTGCTCGCGACGAACCAGGCCCGCCTCCTCGAGTCCGGCGACGGTGGTGGTCGCGGTGGGCTGCGAACACGGGACGCGGGTCGCGATCTCGCCGATCCGCAGCGGTTGCTCGTCGGCGATCAGCATCAGCGCGAGGAACTGGGTCGGGTGCAGAACCGTCGTCGTACGACTCCGGCGCAGGTGCCTGACAATCCGGTGCATGCTCACCAGGAGCTGCAGCGTGTCTTGTGCCATCACGATCACCTCCTCCGGGGCGGATGCGCCATCCTGGCACACGTCCGGACCGATCTCCACGGTCACAGACGTACGGCGGCCACCCCGAGCGCGAACGCCGTACCGGTCAGACCGAGCATCGTGCCGGCCAGTACGACGAGTTGCCGCCGCAGCACGACCTGTTCGGCCTCGGTCGCGAAGACCCGACGCGGCCAGTGGCGCCAGGAGACGTACCAGAAGATCCCGCTCGCACCGAGCAGCAGAGCACCCTTCACCGCATGAACCCACCAGTGCTCCCACTCGAGCACCAGCAGCACCACCCCGGTCACTGCGATCGCCGTGATCAGCCCGACCACCTTCCACCGATTGCCCGAGGCAATCACCGTGGTGAGCGCCTCCCGGCCGTCCTGATCGGGACCGAAGTACTTCTTCAGCTTGGGCTGGACGACGAACAGCGAGTAGGCCATTCCGCCGACCCACGCCGCCGCGAGACCCGCATGAGCTATCGCCAGCAGCACATCGATCGTCGTCACGCGACGCAACCCTAGTCACACTGCGGTTAACACGCTCGTCACATACGAGCAACAGGACCGAAATTGCTGCTTGACACTGTCGGTCTCGGCTGTTCAGGACCACCTGAGGGGACGGCCACGACGAAGGGACAGACGGTGACCTACAAGGCCGAGTACATCTGGATCGACGGTACCGAGCCGAGCGCACGGCTTCGCTCGAAGACGAAGATCCTCGCCGACGGCGCCGAACTGCCGGACTGGGGTTTTGACGGTTCGAGTACCAACCAGGCGCCCGGTGACAACTCGGACTGCGTGCTCAAGCCGGTCTTCTCGTGTCCCGATCCGATCCGCGGCGGCGACCACAAGCTGGTGCTGTGCGAGGTCTACCTCGTCGACGGCACCCCGCACCCGACCAACAACCGGGCCAAGCTGCTCCCGATCGCCGAGCGGTTCGCCGACCAGGACTCCTGGTTCGGTATCGAGCAGGAGTACACCTTCTTCCAGGAGGGCCGCCCGCTCGGCTTCCCCGCCGTCGGCTTCCCCGCCCCGCAGGGCCCGTACTACTGCGGCGTCGGCGCCGACGAGGTCTTCGGCCGCGAGATCGTCGAGAAGCACCTGGACGCCTGCATCGACGCGGGCCTGCAGATCTCCGGCATCAACGCCGAGGTCATGCCCGGTCAGTGGGAGTTCCAGATCGGCCCGGCCGGCCCGGTCGAGGTCGCCGACCACCTGTGGGTCGCCCGCTGGCTGCTCTACCGGATCGCCGAGGAGTACGACGTCGCCGCGACCCTGGACGCCAAGCCGGCCAAGGGCGACTGGAACGGCGCCGGCGCGCACACCAACTTCTCCACCAGGGCCATGCGCGAGGGCTACGACGCGATCATCACTGCCTGCGAGTCCCTCGGCGCTCCCGGCAAGGTCGAGGAGCACATCGCCGGCTACGGCGACGGCATCGAAGATCGCCTCACCGGCCAGCATGAGACCGCCCCGCACGATGTCTACAGCTACGGCGTCTCCAACCGCGGTGCCTCGGTCCGCATCCCCTGGCAGGTGGAGGTCGATAAGAAGGGCTACATCGAGGACCGCCGGCCCAACGCCAACATCGACCCCTACAACGTCACCCGCCTCCTCGTGAACACCTGCTGCACCGCCCTCGAAAAGGCCGACCAGGTCTGATCCCCGATCCACGCGAAGGCCCCGGGAAGGGGTTCAGAGATTTCTTCCCGGGGCCTTCACGTGCGTGCAGGTGCTACTGCGGATCAGTCCTCGTCGGCCTTGCCGGATTCCAGGTTGGTTTTGATGAGGTCCATTACGGTGGAGTCGGCGAGGGTGGTGACGTCGCCGACTTCGCGGTTCTCGGCGACGTCGCGGAGCAGGCGGCGCATGATCTTGCCGGAGCGGGTCTTCGGGAGTTCGGCCACGACCATGATCTGGCGTGGCTTGGCGATCGGGCCGATCTCCTTGGCGACGTGGTTGCGGAGTTCCTGGACCACGTCGGGACCACCGTCGCCGGCCTCGGACCGCAGGATCACGAACGCGGCGATCGCCTGACCGGTGGTCGGGTCGGAGGCGCCGACGACCGCGGCCTCGGCGACCTTCGGGTGCGAGACGAGCGCGGACTCGATCTCGGTGGTGGACAGCCGGTGGCCGGACACGTTCATCACGTCGTCGACCCGGCCGAGCAGCCACAGGTCGCCGTCCTCGTCCTTCTTGGCCCCGTCACCGGCGAAGTACACGCCCGGCCAGCGGGACCAGTAGGTGTCGACGAACCGCTGGTCGTCGCCCCACAGCGTGCGCAGCATCGCCGGCCACGGCTTGGTGATGACGAGGTACCCGCCGGAACCGTCCGGCACCGAGTTGCCCGCGTCGTCGACGACGTCCACGCTGACGCCCGGGATCGCCTTCATCGCAGCGCCCGGCTTGCCCGCGGTCACGCCCGGCAGCGGCGAGATCATGTGCATCCCGGTCTCGGTCTGCCACCAGGTGTCGACCACCGGCGCCTGGTTGCCGCCGATGTTCTCGCGGTACCAGATGTAGGCCTCCGGGTTGATCGGCTCACCGACCGACCCGATCACCCGCAGCGAGGACAGGTCGAACTTCGCCGGGATGTCCGAGCCCCACTTCATGAACGTGCGGATCGCGGTCGGAGCGCAGTACAGGATGGAGACCTTGTACTTCTGCACGATCTCCCACCAGCGGCCCTGGTGCGGCGTGTCCGGGGTGCCTTCGTACAGCACGGACGTGGTCGCGTTCGCCAGGGCGCCGTACACGATGTAGCTGTGGCCGGTGACCCAGCCGATGTCGGCGGCCGTCCAGTAGACGTCGGTGTCGGCCTTGAGGTCGAACACGCCCCACTGGGTGTACGCCGTACCGACGAGGTAGCCGCCGGTCGTGTGCAGGATGCCCTTCGGCTTGCCTGTCGTACCGGACGTGTACATCACGTACAGCGGGTGCTCGGCGTCGAACGCTTCCGGGGTGTGCTCAGTCGACTGCTTGCCGACGAAGTCGTCCCACCACAGGTCGCGGCCCTCGACGATGTTGATGCCCTGGCCGGTACGGCGTACCACCAGGACGTTCCGTACGTCGGGGCATTCCTCGAGCGCGGTGTCGACGGCCGGCTTGAGCGCGGCGGCAGCACCACGGCGGTAGCCGCCGTCGGACGTGATCACCACGCGGGCGTCGCAGTCCTGGATCCGGCCCTTCAGCGCGTCTGCGGAGAAGCCGCCGAACACCACGGTGTGCGGGGCGCCGATCCGGGCGCAGGCCAGCATCGCGACCACGGTCTCCGGGATCATCGGCATGTAGATCGCGATCCGGTCGCCGGCTTGGACGCCGAGCTCGAGCAGCGCGTTGGCTGCCTTGCTCACCTCGTCCTTGAGCTGGGCGTAGGTGATCTCGCGGGTGTCGCCGGGCTCGCCCTCGAAGTAGTACGCGACCTTGTCGCCGAGACCGTTCTCGACGTGCCGGTCGACGCAGTTGTAGGCCGCGTTCAGCTTGCCGTCGGCGTACCACTTGGCGAACGGCGGATTGCTCCAGTCCAGCGTCTGGGTCGGCTCGACCGCCCAGGTCACCCGCTTAGCCTGCTCGGCCCAGAACCCCTCGAAGTCGGCTGCGGCGGCCTCGTAGGCGTCGGCCTTGAGGTTGGCGTTCGCGGCCAGGTCGGCGGGCGGCTCGAACCGGCGCTCCTCGTGCATGAGGTTCGACAATGCTTCCGAATTGGTGGCTTCGGACTGGGGTGACTCTGCGTTCGTCACGTCGCGGACTCCTCCTCGCTAGCTTCGGCGCGCTGGAGCGCCCGGTCCCCTTTCTACCAATGCCGCCCCGGCCACGGAACCGCCGTATCGCCCAGCAGCACCCGATCTGCGCCCAACAGATCGGTTTTTCAGCCGAACGGCACCATTTCACGGTACGACGTCCCCGGTACCACCCTCCGGTACGACGGAACCGTTCGGGCGGATCGTGCATCGGTAAGGGTGTGAACGCGATGCAGACGGATCAGCAACCGGTGGAGACGGCAGAAGGTTTCAGGCGGAAGATCTCCCGGGCGGCCCGGCGGCGCGTCCACGCCCGCGAGTACCGCGTCCGTCGTACTCAGAAGGCCGCGCGGGCTCAATTGCCCGTCTGGTGATGGGCCAGCAGCCGGCCGAGAAGGGTGGTCAGGCGGGCTCGATCGGTGGGCGTGAGGGGGGCGAAGATCTCGTCCTGGGCCTGCGCCACCAGGGCCGCCAGGCGCTTGTGGTGCCGTCGGCCTGACGCGGTCAGGGTGATGATGTTGCGGCGGCCGTCCGCCGGGTCCGGAGTGCGCTCGACGTACCCGTCGGCGGCGAGCTCGTTGAGGGCGGCAACCACATCGCTGCGGTCGATGCCGCTGTGCCGGCCGAGGGTCGCCTGACTGGCCGGGCCGAACTCGACCAGGGTCGCGAGCAGCCGGAAGTGGTACGCCCGGGCGCCCGCGGAGGCGAACGCCTCGCCGATGATCCGCCCCGCGTGGGCCGCGCTCTGGGTGAGCAACCAACTGGGCGTCTGCAACAACACACTTGGCGTCTGCTCGTCCACAACCGGCAGTCTACCGTTGGCCGCACCTACGATTCGCGGGCATCCAGGAGCTCGTCCCAGTGATCGCTGGCCCAGTCGCACATCACCCGCATCGGTTCGAGCAGGCTGCGGCCGAGGTCGGTCAGCTCGTACGTCACGCGTCGTACCGGCTCGTCGTACTGCTTCCGAAGGATGAACCCGTCCCGCTCCAGGGTGCGCAGCGACTGGGTGAGGACCTTGGGAGTGACGCGGGCCAGCGGCACTCGCAGCTCCGAGTACCGGCGCGGACCGTCCTCCAGGCAGACGAGCACCAGCGCTGCCCACTTGTCCCCGCCGATCCGGAACGGCAGCAACGTCGACGGGCAGATCTCGTCGAACATGTCCGCCCGCAACGTCTCCACGCTTTTCACGGTATCCGATCGGTAACCAGGTCGCCTTCTACGGTCACGGCATCAGCGAAACCGAGGAGGTTGTGATGGGCAAGATTCTGGTCATCGGCGCACGCGGACGAGCCGGCCGTGCCGCCGTCGACGAGGCACGCAGCCGCGGCCACGAGGTGACACCGGTCGCCCGTACGACGGAAGGCGCGCCGGCCGGCGCGGTCCCGGGAGACGTGACCGACGTGGCCCGGACCGCCGAACTGGTCACCGGGCACGACGCGGTGATCGCGACCGTGTACGACGGCGGATCCGAGTTCTTCCCGAACGCCGCCCGGGCCTTGGTCGACGCCTTGGGCGAAACCCGCCTGATCTGGGTGAGCCTGGCGTCCCTCATTCCGGCCGCGGACGGCACGCTCGTGATGGACACCCCCGGCTTTCCCGAGCAATACCGCTCCTTCTCCCTGGCCCACCGAGCCGCCCTCGACACCTTCGCCGCCTCGACCCTCGACTGGGTCGCCTTCGCCCCCGCCGGCGACTTCAACCACGCCGACCCCACCCGCACCGGCACCTACCGCCTCGGTCCCGGCGATCTGACCGCCCTGACGTCGTACGCCGATTTCGCCATCGCGCTGGTTGACGAGTACGAGCGCGCGGCTCACCAGCGCGAGGTCCTCGGAGTGGTCTAGCCGGGTTGCTGGGAGCGTGTGGCGGGTGCCGGTAGGTTCGGGGCATGGCTGGGGCTGAGGAGTTCATGCGGCGGGCGTTGGAGGTTGCGGCGCGGGCCGCGGAGACACAAGGCGACGCGATCGCGCGGGCCGCCGAGTTAGTGGTGGACGCCAAGGTGTTCTGGGTGTTCGGGACCGGGCACAGCCATGTAATCGCCGAGGAGATGTACGGACGGGCCGGCGGGTTGGCGGATGTGCGGGCGGTGCTCGAACCCGGGTTGATGCTGCACGAGGGGTTGGAGAAGAGCTCGTTGCTGGAGCGGTTGACCGGGTTGGCCGACGTACTGCTGCAGACCAATGACATCGGCCCGGGCGACGTCGTACTGATCGTGTCGAACTCGGGGCGGAACGCCGTACCGGTGGAATTCGCGATCGGAGCCCGGGCGAAGGGGGCGAAGGTGATCGCGCTGACTTCGCTGGCACACAGTACGGCGGTGAGCTCGCGAGCGCCCGGTGGTCAGCGGCTCTTCGAGGTGGCGGACGTGGTCATCGACAACTGCGGCGAACCGGGCGACGCGATGATCGCCGTCGAAGGCAGCCCGGAACGAACCGGCGCCACGTCAACGATGGTCGGTGCGATGCTGGTCCAGGCCCTCACCGTGGAAATCGTCACTCGCATGGCCGCGCGCGGTCTGACTCCCAACGTCCTACGAAGCCTGAACGTGTAGGAACGGGTCGATCCCACGCGTGCTACGTGGCTCGGTAGGCGACGGTGATGTCGTAGCGGTCTGAGCGGTAGACCGAGCGGCCGAACTCGATCACCTCGCCGGAGGCGGTTCGGGGGGCTGAGGTGATGATCAGGCACGGGGTGGCCGAGTCGATCTCGAGGAGTTCGGCGTCGACCGGGTCCGGTGGCGCGGCGACGATCGAGGCGGAGACCATGCCGAGGGTGACGCCCCAGCGCGACGACAGTTCGCCGTACAGGGAGTTCTCGGCGAAGTCGACGTCCTCGAGTCCGGGGTACCGGTGCAGGGACAGCGCGGTGCGCTCGACTGCCATCGGCTCGCCGTCGGCGGTGCGGAGCCGGATCAGGTGCAGGACCGGGGTGCCGACCGGCTCTTCGAGTTCGCGGGCCAGGTCCTCGTCGGCGGTGCCGATGCGGTGCTCGAGCACCTTGGCGCCGGGTTTGATGCCGCGGTTGATCATGTCCTGGCTGAACGACGAGGCGAGCATCCGGGACGGGCGCGGTTCGGCCACGAAGGTGCCGCCGCCGGGGCGCCGGGCGGCCAGGCCCTCGGCCACCACGCGGTCCACCTCCTGCCGCACCGTCATCCGGGCCACGCCGAAGCGCTCGGCGAGGACACGCTCGGACGGCAGCACGGTGCCGACGGCCAGCGAACGGGTGAGCTTCTCCAGAATCTCGCGGATCTGGTCACCCTTCGGCCGATCGGTCCGAAGCTCCGTGGGGAGTTCGGCGAGGTCGCCGGGGTTGTTCCTTGGGCGGGCCATGAGGTCAGTATCCCTGGGAATGTGCCCGGCAAACCGGTTGCCGGGGGACGCGAGCCGGGGCGTGCTCCTGATCGTTCGGTTGTGCCGGCTGCCCGCGACACCGCTGTCGCGGACGACCTTGTCAGCCAGACTGTAACGTCAGCTCCCGGTTCACGGCCAGTGACCGGGCACACTGGGCGATTCCCGGGCCGGGGGTAGCTCGAACCCTATGAGCCATGCACAGTTCGTGAAGACCGTTCAGGCGAAGGCGAAGTAACGCAGCCACAGGTACGGCGCGGCGACGGCGAGGGTGATCGCGGTGATGATCACGCCCTTGCGGGTGAACTCCCAGAAGCTGATCGGGTGACCGGCTCGCAGCGCCAGGCCGATCACGACCACGTTGGCACTCGCGCCGACCGCGGTCGCGTTGCCGCCGAAGTCGGCGCCGATCGCCAGGGACCACCAGAGCGCCTCCCCGTGCGCGGGGTCGGCGAGGCCTTTGCTGAGTTCGAGGACGACCGGGCTCATCGTGGCGACGTACGGGATGTTGTCGATGATGCCGGACAGGATCCCGGAGACGACCAGGATCAGCATCACCGTGAGCAGTGCGTGCCCGTCGGTCGCCGAGCCGACCCAGCCGGCCAGCTTCGCGATCACGCCGGTCCGCACCAACGCGCCGACCATCACGAACAGACCGGCGAAGAACAGCAGCGTCTGCCACTCGACCGCGGCCATGTAGTCCTTGGTGGGCACTTTCGAGATCAGCACGAGTACGCCGGCACCCAGCAGCGCGACCACGGACGGCTCCAGGTGCAGTACCGAGTGACCGATGAAGCCGACGAGCACGAGCAGCAGCACGACCCCGCTCTTGATCAGCAGCGACCGGTCCTCGATCGCCTCCCGTTCGTTCAGCCGCATCACGCCGTCCACCCGGTCCGGGTCGACTGTGAACGAGCCCTTGAACAACCGCGGCAGGACGAGCGTGAACACGATCAGCTCGATCACCACCAGCGGCGTCATGTTGACCAGGAAGTCGTTGAAGGTCAGGCCGGACCGGCTGGCGATGATGATGTTCGGCGGGTCGCCGATCAGGGTGGCCGCACCGCCGATGTTGGACGCCATCACCTCGGCGATCAGGAACGGCACCGGGTTGATTCCGAGCCGGTCGCAGACCAGCAGCGTGACCGGCGCGATCAGCAGCACGGTGGTCACGTTGTCGAGGAACGCCGACGCGGTCGCGGTGATCAGTGTCAGCAGGATCATTACCCGCAGCGGCGATCCCTTGGCGCGTTTGGCGGCCCAGATCGCGATGTATTCGAAGACCCCGGTACGGCGCAGGATGCCGACGATCACCATCATCCCGAGCAACAGGAAGACGACATCCCAGTCGACGCCGGTCTCGGGCGAGTAGAACGCGTGGACGGAGTCCGTCACCCCGAGCGCGAAAAGGATGCCCGCACCGCCCAGTACGGCGAGCAGTTTGTGCGTCCACTCGGTCGCGATCAGCACGTACGCGACGACGAAGACGGTGATCGCGATGACCGTCATCCGGCCACCGCGCTGTCCGTCAGTGCGGAGTGATGGCGAACTCGAGCAGGCGGGAGGCGGTGATCGCGCCGATGATGTGATGGTCGCGGACGACGACCACCAACGGGCAGCGGAGCCGGGCCATGATCGCGGCGATCTCCAGGATCGTGTCGTCGTGATTGACCACCGGGATCTCGGACGACTCGTCCGGCAGCAGCTTGCGCACGGTCACACCGGCCAGCTTGTCGGCGACCCGGTCGGCCAGCGACTCGTCGATCACCCGGGCGAGCGACGGGTCGTCCTGCACGTAGCTCGGCACCAGGAAACGGACCACCTGCGAGGCCGGGAGTACGGCGTACGGGCTGCCGTCGGGCCGGGTCACGATCAGTCCGGGCAACCGCCGGGACGCGAGCAGCTCGACCGCCTGCCGGGCGTCGTCGTCCAGACTGATCACCGGGAAGTCCTCGGCCATCTGCTCTCCGTGCACGCTTGCAGCGTACGCCGAGATCGCCGGGACACGTGACGTCTCTCACAGGGCTCTGACGGAGCACGGCACCTCCGGGGACGCGGCAGCGAAGCCCGCGCCGGTCAGGGCACGGGCATGCCGACCAGACTTCCCGGCGCACCGGCCCCACCCTGCCGCAATCGGCCCTGCCCGGGCAATCCAGAACCGCTAGAATCGGCCGGGTTGGATTCGCCGCCCGCCGGGTGGTGAATGGTGTGCCGGGAAGCCTGGTCGGCGTTGTGTCCGAACGACCCCGAACCGAAGGGCGCCTGACCATGAGCCAGACCCCGCGGATCCGGCAGAAGAAGCGTGCGTTCCCCCGGGTCCTGGGGCGCGAGCGTGCGTTTCTCGCCGACACCCTGCGCGCCGAGACGACCGGTGGTCTACTGCTGCTCGCGGCCGCGGTGGTCGCGCTGGCCTGGGCGAACTCCCCC
The DNA here is from genome assembly GCF_037203805.1 of Kribbella sp. CCNWLW201. NCBI lineage: Bacteria > Bacillati > Actinomycetota > Actinomycetes > Propionibacteriales > Kribbellaceae > Kribbella > Kribbella sp. CCNWLW201. The sequence continues at coordinate 462,277 of NZ_JBBCBQ010000001.1, forward strand.
TGGCAGGACGCCTATCACCACCTGCGTGAGGTCGAGGTCGGTCCGCTCACGCTCGAGGCATGGGCCTCCGACGGAGCGCTCACCCTGTTCTTCTACCTCGCCGGTGTCGAGCTGAAGCGCGAACTCGTGGTCGGCACGTTGTCGCGGCTCAGCGAGGCGGTCGTCCCGGTGGTCGCGGCCCTGGCCGGAATGGTGCTCCCGGCAATCATCTACCTGGTGGTGAACCTTGCCGCCGACAACGGCCGGCCGCGCGGCTGGGCGGTGCCGACGGCAACGGACATCGCGTTCGCGCTCGCCGTGCTGGCGATCGTCGGCTCGTCGCTGCCGAGTGCACTCCGGGCGTTCCTGCTCACCCTGGCGGTGGTCGACGACTTCGGCGCGATCCTGGTCATCGCCGTGTTCTTCTCCCACGGGTTCCACCTGCTCTGGCTGCTGGCCGCGGTCGCGCTGATCGGGGTCTGGTACGTCCTGCAGCGGCGCCGGATCCGCACGCCGTTCCTGTACGTGCCGATCGCGATCGCCGCATGGTGGTTCATGCACGAGTCGGGGATCCACGCCACCATCGCGGGAGTGGCGCTCGGCCTGGTCACCCGGGTGGTCGCGGATCCGGGTGAGGAGCACGCACCGGCCGAGCGGATCGAGCACCGGCTCCGGCCGTGGTCCGCGGGCGTCGCCGTACCGGTGTTCGCACTGTTCGCGGCCGGGGTGACGCTGAGCGGGAGCGCATTACGGGAGACGCTGACCGATCCGGTCGCGATCGGGATCGTCGCCGGGCTGCTGCTCGGTAAGGTGACCGGCGTGTTCGGCGGAGCCTGGCTGACCGCACGGTTCACCCGAGCCGAGCTGAACGCCGACCTGGCGTGGCGGGATGTCGCCGCGGTGTCGGTGCTGGCCGGGATCGGGTTCACGGTCGCGCTGCTGATCGCCCAGCTGGCCTTCGGCGACGATGTCGCCCAGGTCGAGCGGGCGAAGGCCGCCGTACTGGTCGCGTCCTTGCTGGCCGCTCTGATCGCGGCGGTGTTGCTGTCCCGGCGCAATCGCGAGTACGCCGACTGAGCGCCGGGTACCCGTGGTTGGGTGGCGTCGGCGGTAGTGTCGGGGTTCGGAGCGTGGAAGGAGTGCCATGTCGATGGGGCCGAACGGGAGTGAGCCCACGGTCGGGCAGCTCGTCGCGAACGCCAGCAAGGATCTGTCCAACCTGGTCCGCAGCGAGCTCGAGCTGGCGAAGACCGAGCTGAAGAAGACCGCGGTGGCGGCCGGGACCGGCGCCGGTCTGTTCGCCGCTGCCGCCTTTCTCGCCCTGCTGGCGATCATCCTGCTGTCGATTGCGGCTGCCTACGGGCTCACTGCGCTCGGGCTGCACCCGGCCTGGGCCTTCCTGATCGTTGCCGGCTTCTACCTGTTGATCGGCGCGGTGCTGGTGTTCGTCGGGATGCGTGCGCTCAAGAGTGCGAAGGGCCCGCAGCGTGCGATCGAGACCTCGAAGGAGTCGGTCGAGGCGCTGAAGGCGATCGGCAAGGGCGACGAGTCCGAGTCAGGCGTACGGCGCTGAGCCCGGCGGGTGTCGTCGACCTGCTGGTCGACGGGCCCTGGTCGCACTCGCTGGTGGCGGCCAACGGGGCCCGGTTCCATGTCGCCGAGTGCGGACCGGCGGACGGTCCGCTGGTGCTGTTCCTGCACGGCTTCCCCGAGTTCTGGTGGGCCTGGCGCCACCAACTGCCGGTCGTCGCCGCGGCCGGCTACCGCGCCGTCGCGATGGACCTGCGCGGGTACGGCGCCAGCGACAAGACCCCCCGTGGTTACGACCCCTACACCGCCGCCGCGGACGTCTCCGGCGTGATCCGCTCCCTCGGCGCCACCGATGCGGTCGTCGTCGGGCACGGCTGGGGTGGGTTCATCGGCTGGTCGGCCGCCGTACTCACGCCACGACAGATCCGCGGACTGGCGGTCGTCTCCGCGCCGCACCCGTTGTTCCTGGCCCGGTCCGGTCAGCGGAAGGCGCTGATCCACACGGCCTGGTTCCAGCTGCCGATCCTGCCGGAACGCCGGTTGCTCGCCCACGACGGCATCCACATCGAGCGGCTCCTCCGAGCCTGGTCCGCGCCCGGCGGCACGTTCCCGGACGCCGAGTCGTCCCGCCGCTACCGCGCCGCACTGCAGGTCTGGCCGGCTCCCCACTGCGCACTGGAGTACCACCGCTGGTTCGCCCGATCCCGGCTGCGCCCTGACGGTCGCAAGTACTCAACCAGGATGCGTACGCCGGTCGCCGTACCGGTGCTGCAGATCCACGGAGCCCAGGATCCGGCGCTGTCCCCGACCGCGGTGACCCCACCTCACCTGGTCACGGCTCCCCTCCGCCACGAACTCCTCACCCCGGCCGGCCACTTCCCCCACGAGGAAGCACCCGACCTGTTCAACAACCTTGTCGTGGACTGGCTGGCGTCTGTCCGCTGAGGGAACAGCCCGAGGCCGGCATAACGCCCTCCGCGACGCCGACGGTTCCGGTCACGGTCCAAGTGTCACCCCGCTTTTCGACGCGGTAGGTCAGCAGGTAGGCGTATCCACAGTTGTAGGCGATGCTCGTACGGACCTCCTTGTGGTCGCCTTTGTCGACCACGTCGCCGACCCCGACACGCGCGAGCGTCCGAATGCACTGTGCGGTTTCAGGACCTGCTTCGGACCACGTCACCTGGACGCCGGCTGCCTTGGCGACCAGGTCTGCGATCCGGTCCTTCTCCGCCACGGAGAATGCCCGGACGGTGCCCGTGTTTTCCTGGAACCTGGCGGCCCGGAACCCATCTGACAAGGCCACCGTCCGTAGGTCGTACTTCGACTGGAACCGCTCCGTGATCGTCGCGATCGCCGCACCCCAGATCTCGGCGTCGTCCCCGGCAGGTGCCACCGCGACCGGGGGTGGTGCCGGGTCAGCACCGCCATCGCGGTTCACGCCGTACAGGATGCCGCCGAGTACGACGAGCACCGCCGCGGCCGCCAACAGCACCGGGCCGACCGGGCGGCGGCGCTTGGTTGCCTGGGGCAAGCTGTCGACCAGGTCCTCCTTGTCCGCGAAGGTTTCCCGGAGCAGCTGCTCGAGGTCTTGGTCCGTCATCTCAGCGATCCTCCTCGGCGGGCAGGTTCTTCCGTAATGCCGCCAGCCCGCGGGCTGCGTTGGACCTGACCGTGGCGGTCGCACACCCGAGTACGGCGGCGATCTCGTCGTCGGGCAGGTCTTCGTAGTACCGCAGTACCAGGACGGCGCGTTGCTGGCGCGGCAACTCCGCCAGCAACCGCCAGGCGGCGTCCCGCTGGGCCTGCCGGGCACCGATGTCCTCGGCGGACGGCAGGTCGGCCGGCTCGGCGACCGGCAGCTCCCGGTTCTTCAGCAGGCGGCGCCAGCTGAGGAACTCGTTGACCACCATCGTCCGCAGGTAGGCCTCGGGGTTGTCCAGCGCCTCGATCCGGTCCCACTTGCGGTGCGCCCGGGCGAACACCGTCTGGACCAGGTCCTCCGCGCTGTGCACGCCACCGGTCAGCATCAGGCCGAGGCGCAGCAGCCGGCGCTCGTTCGACACCACGAGTTCGTCGAACGACAACGTCCGCCCCGTCCCACTCGTCGTCACCGTCACATCCCTACAACGCGACGGGACCCGGGTTCTGCTGCATCAGGTGCAGGTTCGGGTGGAGACTTCCTGGGTGGCGGTCGCGCCTTCCTTGGCGTCGTCGGAGACCTGCTCGGCGGTGAGCACGTAACCGGTGCGGTTGTCCTCGACCGAGGCGGCGAACACCACGCCGTACACGGTGCCCTTGCTGGACAGCAGCGGGCCGCCGGAGTTGCCGGGGCGGACCGAGGCCCAGATCGAGAAGGCCTCCCGGGTGACCGTCTTGTCGCCGTAGATGTCCGGACCGCGCAGCCGCTCCTCCGACCGGATCCGGGCCGGCTCGGAGTCGAACGGGCCGTTCTCCGGGTAGCCGAGGACGACGGCCGGGTCGTCCGCCTTGGCGGTGAAGTCGAAGCTCAGCGGCGTGAGTTTCAGCTCGGGGACGTACAGCACGGCGATGTCGACCTCGGGGTCGAACACCACCACCGTCGCCTCGTACGACCGCCCGTCGACCTCGACCTGCGGCGCGCCGACACCGGCGACCACGTGCGCGTTCGTCATCACCCGCTGCGGGGCGTAGACGAACCCGCTGCCCTCGAGACCACGCGAGCAGTTGGCCACGCCGGTGATCTTGGCGATCCGGCTGTACGCGTCGCGGACCGGTCGCTGCCGGGCGATCTCGCCGTCCGGCGGCTGCGTCTCCCGGATCCGCTCCGGCACGAATGGGTCCAGGAACCGCGGGAACAGATCGGTGTTCACCACGTCGTTGAACGCCTGCAGCGCCTGATCGGCCCGGTTGGGCAGCACCTGATCGACCTTCGCCAGCACCTGCGAGCCGCGCACCGCGGACGTCACGCTCGGGATCCGCGCACCGCTCACCGCGACGCCGAGCACCCAGGACACGATCAGCACCGACACCGCTGCCAGCGCGGCGCCGCCGAGTGCGTCGACTGCCTTGACCGGGGTCCAGGAGATCTTGTTCCTGAGTCTGGAGCCGAGTACGGCACCGATCGTCCGGCCGATCGAGGCCAGGATCACCACCAGCACCAGGGCCGCGAAGGACACCGAGACGCTCGGCGAGAAGTTGTCCAGGATCCGGGGCACGCCCCACACCCCGACCGCGGCTCCGCCGAGCAGACCCAGGGTCGCGCACGCGCCCAGCACGAAGCCCTCGATGTACCCGGATATCGCCACCAACCCGGTGATGATCAGCAGCGCGTAGTCGAGCTTGCTCACTCCACACCTTCCGGCTCGTGACCTCTCGACCGGCCGAGGTCGTGCTCGATGGCGGTCAGCCGCCGCACGTCCTCCGGCCGCCGTCCCTCACTCCGCCAGGCCGCCTCGACCAGCCGGTCGGGCAACGGTACGACGACCGAGGGGTCCCAGTCGCGCGACCATCCACCGAGGACCAGCAATTTGTCCAGCAGTCCGGCGGTGAACCCCCAGATGTAGAGCTCTCCGATGGTGAAGGCCGGCCCGGTGAACCCGGACGGGTGCAGGCAGCTGATCCGGTTCGCCGGATCCGCCAGTGCGTTCACCGAGACGGTGTGGACCGACGTGACCTCGGCCGGGTCGACCACCGCGACCGGCGACGGCTCCCGCCACCAGGCGAGCACCGGCGACACGCCGAAGTTGCTCACCGGCACCCACAAGGCCGGCCAGACCTCGAACGGTACGATCCCGGCCGGATCGACCCCGGTCTCCTCCTCGGCCTCACGCAGCGCGGTCCGCACCAACCCCGCATCCCCGGTGCCGTCCTCCGGATCCACACCGCCACCGGGGAATGCCATCTGCCCGGCATGCCGGCGCAACGTCCAGGCCCGCTCGGTCAGCAGCACCTCGGGTCCGTCGTTGCCGTCAGCAAGCAAAATCAGTACGGCGGACTTGCGCACGGACGGATCGTCGGGCGGCAGGAACCTCGACAGCTCGCTCGGATCCACTTCCTCGGACGCCTTCGCCAACGGCTTCAGCCACTCCGGGATCCACACATCGCCGAAGGTCATCGGGTCACTCCCAGTTTGTCCCGCACCAACTGGTCGAGCTGTTGCTGCGAGGTGAGCACGCCACGATGCACGTAGACCACCGCGCCATCCTTGTCGACGAACGCGGTCAACGGCGGACCGGCGACCTTCAGCGCCCGCTGGATCGTCTTGTCCGCGTCGACCAGATGCGGATAGGCCAGCCCTTCGTCGGTGGCGAACTTCACCGCGAGCTCAGGCCGCGGATCGGCGTAGTCGATCCCGAGCATCTGCACCTTGCCGCTCTTGGCCAGCTCAGCCAGGTACGGCGCTTCGTCGCGGCACGGACCGCACCACTGGGCCCAGACGTTCAGGACCAGAGGACCCCGAAGGTCGGCGAGCCGGATGTCCGGGCCCTCGCCGAGACACGGGAGGGTGATGTCCGGGAGCGCGTTGCTGACCGGAGGCTTCGACGGTGTCGATGGGCAGGCGGCCAACTTGTCGGCACCGGCGATCGCGCTGTTCGGGGCCTGGGAGCCGCCGGTCTGCCCGGTTCCTGACTGCCCTGATCCTGACTGCCCGGTTCCTGCCTGCTCGGGTCCGCACGCGACCACGCCGGTCAGGGCGACCAGACCGGCGATCAGGCACAGCGTCGTACGGGATCCGAGCTTGTGGTTCACGCCGGGACCTTCACCAGCTTCGCGGCGACCTCGGGGTCGGTCGGGCCGGCGCCGTACGACGGGCACCACTGGGCCACCGGGCAGGCGCCACAGGCCGGTTTCTTGGCGTGGCAGCGGCGGCGGCCGTGGAAGATCAGCCGGTGCGACAGCATCGTCCAGTCCTTCTTCGGGAACAGCGCACCGATGAGGTGCTCGACCTTGACCGGGTCCTCCTCGGTGGTCCAGCCGAACCGGCGGACCAGCCGGCCGAAGTGCGTGTCGACGGTGATGCCGGGGACACCGAACGCGTTGCCGAGCACCACGTTGGCCGTCTTGCGGCCGGTGCCCGGCAGCTTGACCAGCTCGTCCAGCTTGCCCGGCACGACACCGTCGTACTCGTCGACCAAGGCCTGGCCGAGCTTGATCACACTGTTGGTCTTCGCCCGGAAGAAACCGGTCGGCTTGAGGATTGTTTCCATCTCCTCGCGGTCGGCCTCCGCGTACGCCTGGGCGGTCGGGTACTTGGCGAACAGGGTCGGGGTCACCTTGTTCACCATCACGTCGGTGGTCTGGGCCGACAGGATGGTGGCCACCAGCAACTCGAGCGGATTGGTGAAGTCCAGCTCGCAGTGAGCGTCCGGATACGTCTCGGTGAGCACCCGGTGCATCTTGCGGGCACGCCGGATCAGTTGGGTGTTCGTCTCGTCGGTGAAGACGGGCGCCTTCCGGGGCAGCTTCACGGGTGATTCGACGGAGGCGGGCGCCTCGACACGCTGGGTCGGCATGGAGGCCAGCCTACGTCCGGCCTCCGACAACCCACGTCGAGATACCTAGGTCGTGGGCAGCGGAACGGTGATGGCGAGATGGCTGCCGTTGGCGTGCGGCCGCGGTACGTCGAGCGCGTTCCACCGGGCGGCGAGGTCATTGACGATGGCGACGGTCAGCCCGAGCTCCGTGATCGCCGTACCCGCCGGCCGCAGCTCGGTCTCCGCGTCGTTCGGCGGGTTGTCGCCGAAGTAGCGGGCGGTGTCGATGTAGACGTGCCAGCAGGCCAGTGCGATCTCGGCCCCGGCCTCGACCTGGCGCACCCGGAGGTCGCCGTACGCCGCGTAGTCGACGTCAGCGATCCAGAGCTTCGTACTGCCCTCCCCGCTCAGCAGATCCGGGAGGGCCGCGTCCGCCCTCCTGGTCAGGAAGTACTGGATCTCCGAGACCTGATCCCGGTCGGCAGCCTGGAGTCTCGGCACCCAGGCGATCGCCCACTCGTCACCGGCGTCGAGTCGAAGCCGGGCGAAGGCGATGGCGGTGTCGATGCGACCCTTCTCGACCAGGAGATCGATGACCCGGGCGGTCGCGTCCCGTCCGGCGTACCAGGCGCTGTTCTTTTCGTGCTGCGCCGCGGTGGCCGCCACGTCCTGGCTGCCCGCGAGGAGAGTGGCCCACCACATGCAGCCGGCCAGGCCGCCGGCCGGGTAGCCGTCAGCCTTGGCCGCCAGCTCATCGAGTTCACCGCTGCGCTGTCCGTCGTCCACGCTCTCCCCCTCATCGGCCGACAGCCAATCCTCGACCATGCGTCGACCCACCGGCGCGGGCTGACGGCGGGTCGCTCACGGAGGGTGCGGGAATGCGTGCCCGGACTGTGCTCCGGCGAGTCTCGGGAGGCCTACGTGGCGGTGCCGACACCTGAGGGGCTACGGTTTTGGGGCAACCGGGTGGTAACGGCCCGGTGCCGGGCGAGGCCGGACCCCGCCCGTAAGTCGTGGTCGAAGGTCCTAGGAGGCCCAAGTGGATGCCGCAGTGCTCCGACAGGCACCGCTGTTCAGTCAGCTCGACGACGAGGCGGCCGACGCGCTGGCCGCGTCGATGACCGAGAACCGGCTGCGCCGCGGCCAGGTCCTGTTCCACGAGGGCGACTCCGGTGACCGGCTGTTCGTCGTGGTCGAGGGCAAGGTCAAACTGGGCCGCACCTCCGCCGACGGCCGGGAGAACCTGATCGCCGTCCTCGGCCCGGGCCAGATGTTCGGCGAACTGTCGCTGTTCGACCCGGGTCCGCGGTCCGCCACCGTCACCGCCGTCACCGACGCCTCCCTGATGTCGCTGACCCACGACGAACTGCTCCGCTGGCTGGCCGGCCGCCCCGAGGTGGCCCGCGGCCTGCTGCTCCAGCTCGCCTCCCGGCTCCGCAAGGTCTCCGACGTAGTCGCCGACCTGGTCTTCTCCGACGTACCCGGCCGTGTCGCCAAGGCCCTCCTCGACCTGGCCAGCCGCTTCGGCCGCACCGCCGACGACGGCGTCCACGTCCACCACGACCTCACCCAGGAGGAGCTGGCCCAACTCGTCGGCGCCTCCCGCGAAACCGTCAACAAAGCCCTAGCCGACTTCGCCTCCCGAGGCTGGGTCCGCCTAGAACCCCGCTCAGTAGTCCTCCTAGACGTAGACCGCCTCCAACGCCGAGCCCGCTAACCCCCACCCCCAACCGCCCGAGCGACCCCGCACCCCCCGGCCGGCGCCCCCGCCGCTCCCCGCCGCCGCGTCCCGGCCCGGGCTCCGCGCTGGCGCCCCCGCGCCCGCTAACCGCCGCACCCGCCCCGGCGACCCCGCGCGCCCCGGCCCCGGCCGGCGCTGGCACCCCCGCCTTCGCGCGAACCCCCGATCTGAGTCGTTATCCCCTCAGATCGGGGGTTGCCCACTGAGAATCTCGATGGGCAACCCCTCACCTCGGGGGGCAACCCTCGTGGTCAGGCGGTACGGCGGGAGCGGGCGAAGGCCTGGTGGATCCGGGCAATGACCTGGTCGGGGTAGTCGAGATCGGCCCAGGTGATCCGCACCACCTGCAAACCGAGTGCGCGTAGACGGTCCTCGCGAAGCTTCTCCTGGATCAGGCTCTCCCGTGTCCCACCCGAGTACTTCACCAGACCGTCGAACTCGACGACTGTCTGCTGGAAGGCGAAGTAGAAGTCGACCCGGCCGACAAACCCTCCAGCATCGGCGAACGAGGCTTGGAGTACGGGCGCCGGAAGGCCGTAGTTGTGCATCACGACTCGCAGCCGCGACTCGCCGACAGACTCTGACAACGGATCGCTGAATCGCCAGGCGGCCCGCGCCGTCGCACTCCCCGGCCAGAACTCGGTCACCTCCAGCAAACGCTGCGCGTCGTCCACACTGATCGGGTGGTCGCGGCGTGCGGCGTCCGCGCTGATCACGGCTGCCTCGAAGGACGACGTACAGGCCATTTCGAGCAGAGCCCGCGGCAGTGTCGTCGCCGTCAAACCGTCCACCATTGTCAGATCCGCCGCGGTCAACTTCCCTCGATGATGACGTACGCCGGCGATGCGACCGCCGCGGTTGCGGTCCAGACGGCTGACCTGAACCTCCGCGAGATCCGGTCCCCACAGCGGTACGTCGTACAAGGCCAGCGCAGACTGGTGGCTGACGGCAACGGCGCCAGGACGCATCGAGTTCATCACCGCGTGGACAAGCCGCCGGTGTCTCACACTCTGCTGGTCCCAGGGCGCGAGATGGCTCAGGTCGACCGCTTCGGCGTACTGCCCGTAGCGGACCCGCGTCCAACGGCCGTCCGCGAGACGCTCGCGGATCTGGTCCGGCGTATACCCGCACTCACCGGCCTGACCACGGCTGAACACCCCACCTTGCCGGCCGGCCAGCAACTTCAACTTCGGATTCACCCGTCAAGCATCGGCCGAACCACCCACCGCGCGCTGCCCTCAACCCCACCCCTGTGGACAACCTCCACCACGAGCCAACCCCCAATCTCAGGGGTCATCCACCCAGATCGGGGGTTGCCCACTGAGAATCTCGACGGGCAACCCCCGATCTGAGGGGTTGCCCACCGACATGAGGGGTTGCCCACCGACATGAGGGGTTGCCCATTCAGTTGGGGGGTTGCCTGCTCGGTTGGGGGGTTGCCTGCTCGGTTGGGGGGTTGCCCACTGAAAATCTGAGGGGGCGACCCCACATGTGACGGGGCAACCGGGCGGGGTCAGTGGTTGAGGTAGTCGAGTTGGGCTTGGATTGAGCGTTTGGCGGCGGGGTGGAGGGTGGGGGGTACGTCGGTGTAGACGTGTTCGATGATGGCTTCGGGGGTGGTGTGGCCGGCGGCTAGGGCGGCTTTGACTTGGGTCAGGCGGTCTTGGCGGTGGGTTATGTAGTAGGTGAGGACGTCGGTGGGGTCTTCGATGACTGGGCCGTGGCCGGGGAGTAGGCGGGATACGCCGACTGGGGAGTTGGCGAAGGCGAGGAGGCGGTCGAGGGAGTCGAGGTACGGGCCGAGGGCGCCGTCCGGGTGGGCTACGACGGAGGTGCCGCGGCCTAGGACGGTGTCGCCGGTGAGGAGGGAGCCGTCCTGGGGGAGCCAGAAGCAGACCGAGTCCATGGTGTGGCCGGGGGTCGGGAGGACCTCGATGCGGAGGTTGCCGGCGGTGATGACGTCGCCTTCGGTGAGGCCGTGGGCATGGTCGGTGGGGAGGCGGAACTCCGGATCCACCGCTCGGACCCCGCAACCAGCCTGGTTCGCGAACCAGGCTGCTCCTTCGGAGTGATCCGGGTGCTTGTGTGTCAGCAGTACGACGGCCACGTCGCCGGCGGCGTCGAGCACGACCCGGAGATGGTCCTCCAACTGAGGGCCGGGGTCGACGACGACCGACTGGTCCGAACCCGGCGCTCGCAGGATCCAGGTGTTGGTCCCGTCCAGCGTCATCACCCCGGGGTTGTCGGCGCGCACCAGGGTGGCAAAGTCCGTGACGGCGGTCATGTGGTCTCCAGGTGGGCCCGGGCGCCGTCCAGCGTCATGGGTCCGGGGTTGTCGGCGAGCACCACGGTCATGTGGTCTCCAAGTAGGCCTGGTTGCCGGCTACGCGGACCGTGGGTAGGACCGGGCGGATCTCGCGTTCGCCTGCGGCGGCCAGGATCGCCGGGATGTCGCCGTACGGCGTGAGGTCGCGGCAGCAGACGTACGTCGGGGGGAGCATCAGCAACTCGCCCGACTCGACCGCGGCGACCGCGTCGGCTGGGCGCATCCAGGCGACCTGGTCGGATTCGCTGGTCACGTCGCGGGTGACCTGGCCAGCCGGGAGGGCGGCGACGAAGAAGCGGGTGTCGTACCGCCGGGGCTCGAATTCCGGCGTGATCCAGTGCGCCCAGGCACCAAGCAGATCGGCCCGCACCACGAGGCCCCGCCGATGCAGGAAGTCGGCGAACCGCAACTCCCCCGCCTCCAGCGCCACCCGGTCCGCTTCCCAGTCGTCCCCGGTCGTGTCGCCCACGACGGAGGTCGCCGACGGACCGGCCAGCAGTACGCCGGACTCCTCGAAGGTCTCGCGTACGGCGGCCGCGACGTAAGCGGCCGCGGATTCGGCCGAGCAGCCCATCCGGTCGGCGAACCAGTCAGCCGACGGACCGGCCCACGAGTCGGCGACCGAAGCGTCACCGGGATCCACCCGGCCGCCCGGGAAGACCGTCATCCCGGCCGCGAAGGCCATCGTGCGCTGCCGCCGGAGGAGGTAGACCTCCGGTCCGGCGGCAGTGTCACGCAGCAGAATCACCGTCGAGGCCGGGCGCGGCTCGACCGGCGCCTGGCCCGAACGGGCGAACTCCAGCGCGACCGACGCCATCCGGCCGGACAGCAACTGGGACTTCAGGTTGCGCACCATGCGGGCGGTCAGGCGACCTCGACGATCAGTTCGACCTCGACGGGAGCATCGAGCGGCAGGACCGGGACACCGACCGCGCTGCGGGCGTGCTGACCGGCCGCGCCGAACACCTGGCCGAACAGTTCCGAGGCGCCGTTGGCGACCTGCGGCTGACCGGTGAAGTCCGGCGTGGACGCGATGAACGCGACCGCCTTGACGATCCGGCGGATGTTCGCCAGGTCGCCGATCTCGGCCTTGACCGCGGCCAGCGCGTTCAGCGCGCACTGCTGGGCGCACTCGCTGGCGACCTCGGCGCTGACGGCGTCGCCGACCTTGCCGGTGGCGATCAGGGTGCCTTCACGCAGCGGCAGCTGGCCGGACGTGTAGACGAGGTTCCCGGTCCGCACCGCCGGCACGTACGCGGCGACCGGCTTGGCCACCTCGGGCAGCTTCAGGCCGAGCTCGGCGAGCTTCTCCTCGGGGTGGCTCATGACTCTTCGATCTCCCGCTTCAGGTACGCGACCAGGGACTCCGGGTTCGGGCCCTGGACGACCTGGACCAGCTCCCAGCCGTCCTGGCCGAAGTTGTCCAGGATCTCCTTGGTCGAGTGGACCAGCAGCGGCGCGGTGAAGTACTCGAACTTCTTCATGAGATGGACTCTAACGGGCGCCTGAGGGAGTGTGCTGTGGGCCACGTCCTACCCTGGACCGTATGGCGAGGCTGCACGTGGTCACCGGTAAAGGGGGCACCGGGAAGACGACTGTTGCGGCTGCCATGGCGCTCTCACTGGCCGAGCAGGGCAAACGGGTCCTGCTCGTCGAGGTCGAAGGGCGACAAGGGCTTGCCCAGCTGTTCGACGTACCGCCTCTTCCGTACGTCGAACGCCGGATCGCGCAGGGGCCCGGCGGAGGCGACGTGTTCGCGCTGGCCGTGGACGCCGAGGCGGCGCTGCTGGAGTACCTGGACATGTACTACCACCTCGGCCGGGCCGGGAAAGCGCTCGACAAGGTCGGGGCGATCGACTTCGTCACCACGATCGCACCGGGGCTGCGCGACGTACTGCTCACCGGCAAGGTGTACGAGGCGACCCGGCGCAAGTCGCACGGGCGGCTCGCGTACGACGCTGTCGTGCTGGACGCCCCGCCGACCGGGCGGATCGCGCCGTTCCTGAACGTGAACCATGAGGTCGCCGACCTGGCCAAGGTCGGGCCGATCCGCAACCAGGCGGACGCGATCATGGGCATGCTGCGCTCCGACGTGACCCGGATCCACCTGGTCACGCTGCTCGAGGAGATGCCGGTCCAGGAGACCCTCGACGCGGTCGAACACCTGGAGGCGCTCGATCTGCGGATCGGGTCGGTCGTGGTGAACATGGTCCGCAACAGCCCGCTCGACGACGACGCGCTCGCCCTTGCGGTGAAGGAGAAACTGCCCGTCACCGAGATCAGCAAGGGGCTGCGGGCGGCGGGCATCACAGTGACCAAGGAGCTCGCTGCCACCCTCGCGGCAGAGGCCCACGACCACGCCGTCCGGGTCGGGCTGGAACGCGAGAACCGCGACCGAATAGATGCCCTGGGCAAGCACGTGACCCAGCTCCCGCTGCTGCCGGAGGGCATCGACCAAGGCGCCCTGTACGACCTGGCCGAGGAGCTGCGCCCATGAACGAGCGGAGCGAGTTCATCAATAAGCGCAGCGCCAAAAGCTCATCCGCGCCCGCAGCGAAGCGAGGACGCGGATGAGCGCGATGGATCTGGATGCCCTGATCGACGACCCGGGCACGCGCATCATCGTTACGTGCGGCGCCGGCGGGGTCGGCAAGACGACCACGGCTGCGGCATTGGGGTTGCGAGCGGCGGAGCGCGGGCGGAAGGTCGTCGTACTGACGATCGATCCGGCCCGGCGGCTGGCGCAGTCGCTCGGGTTGACCGAGCTCGACAACACCCCGCGGGCCGTCGCCGAGGTGAACGCGGCGAACGGCGGCCGGCTGGACGCGATGATGCTGGACATGAAGCGGACCTTCGACGAGGTCGTGCTCGCCCATGCGACGCCGGAGAAGGCCGAGCAGATCCTGGCGAACCCCTTCTACATGGCGCTGTCGTCGTCGTTCGCGGGGACGCAGGAGTACATGGCGATGGAGAAGCTCGGCCAGCTGCACAAGCAAGCGGAGCGGACTGGCGACTGGGACCTGATCGTCGTGGACACCCCGCCATCGCGGTCGGCGCTCGACTTCCTGGATGCGCCCGAACGGCTCGCGTCGCTGTTGGAGGGACGGTTCCTGCGGCTGCTGCTCGCGCCTGCGCGTGGGCCGTTCCGGTTGATGTCTGCCGGCGTGAACATGGCGATGTCCGTGCTGAACAAGGTACTCGGTGCGCAGGTGCTGACCGACGTACAGACGTTCGTGGCGGCCTTTGACACGTTGTTCGGCGGGTTCCGGCAGCGGGCCGAGCAGACGGTGGCCCTGTTGCGTGAGCCGCACACGGCCTTCCTGGTGGTGGCGGCTCCGCAGAACGATGCTCTGCGGGAGGCGTCGTACTTCGCTGAGCGGTTGCGTGAGGAGAGCATGCCGCTGGCCGGCGTCGTACTGAACCGGGTGACGATCACGCACGCGTCGGAACTGTCGGCCGAGCGGTCACTGGCCGCGGCGGAGCGGCTGGACGAGGCGGAGAAGTCTCCACTGGCGGCCGCCGTACTGCGGTTGCACGCGGACAAGATGCAGCAGGTGGTCGGGGACCGCAAGCGGGCCGACCGGTTCGTCCGGGGGCACCGCTCGATCCCGACGGTCGAGGTCCCGGCGCTGGCCGACGACGTCCACGACCTCACCGGTCTACGCCAGATCGGTGAGCTGCTGACAGCCTGAGTTCACCCTCAGCGAACGTCGGGAATTACTTGCTTACACACCTGGTTGAGCCAGTCAGACTCAATCTTGAAAAGGGTGTGACAGCGTGACCGATACGTTGAATCTTCCTGTTCTGCCGCTGGACGACATCGTGGTCCTGCCGGGAATGGTCGTGCCGGTCCGACTGGCCGACAGCGAGGCCCGGGCCGCGATCGACGCGGCGCAGGCCTCCGGCCAGGACCAGGTATTGCTGGTACCGCGGCTGGACGGGAAATATGCCAAGGCCGGGACGCTCGGCGAGATCGAGCAGATCGGCCGGCTGCCGGGCGGAGCCCAGGCGGCCGTCATCCGCGGTACGGCGCGAGTCCTGATCGGCGCCGGGACCACTGGTCCGGGTGCCGCCCTCTGGGTCGGCGCGACCGTACTGCACGAGATCACCGACGCCCGCTCGGCCGAGCTGGCGCGGGAGTACAAGAGCCTGGTGACGTCGGTCCTGCAGCGCCGCGGCGCCTATCAGGTGATCGACTCGGTGAAGCAGGTGGACGACCCGGCGGAGCTGGCTGACCTGGCAGGCTATGCGTCGTACCTGAGCAACGAGCAGAAGTCCTGGCTGGTCGAGAACGCGAACGTGACCGAGCGGCTGGAGAAGCTGATCGGCTGGGTCCGCGACCACCTGGCCGAGCTCGAGGTGTCCGAGACGATCCAGAAGGACGTCCAGGAGGGCATGGAGAAGCAGCAGCGGGAGTTCCTGCTGCGCCAGCAGATGGCCGCGATCCGCAAGGAGCTGGCCGAGCTGGACGGCAAGGCCGAGTCCGAGGAGGAGGACTACCGGGCCCGCGTCGAGGCGGCCGACCTGCCCGAGCACGTGCGCAAGGCCGCGCTCGCCGAGGTCGACAAACTGGAGCGGACCGCGGAGCAGTCCCCCGAGGTCGGCTGGATCCGGACCTGGCTGGACACCGTCCTGGAGATGCCGTGGAACGAGCGGACCGAGGACAGCTACGACATCCGGGAGGCCCGGGCCGTGCTGGACGCGGACCACGCCGGCCTGGATGACGTGAAGGAGCGCATTACCGAGTACTTGGCTGTACGGCGTCGTCGTGCGGACCGTGGTCTCGGTGTGGTCGGTGGACGCCGGAGTGGCGCCGTACTGGCCCTGGTCGGTCCTCCTGGCGTGGGTAAGACCTCGCTGGGTGAGTCCGTGGCCCGTGCGATGGGCCGGAAGTTCGTCCGGGTTGCACTGGGCGGTGTCCGGGACGAGGCCGAGATCCGCGGTCACCGGCGTACGTACGTCGGCGCACTGCCGGGCCGGATCGTCCGGGCCATCACCGAGGCCGGGTCGATGAACCCGGTGGTGCTGCTGGACGAGATCGACAAGGTGGGTGCGGACTACCGGGGTGACCCGACCGCCGCTCTGCTGGAGGTCCTCGACCCGGCGCAGAACCACACCTTCCGGGACCACTACCTGGAGGTCGAGCTGGACCTGTCCGACGTGGTCTTCCTGGCCACGGCGAACGTGCTGGACTCCATCCCGGCGCCACTGCTGGACCGGATGGAACTGGTACAGCTGGACGGGTACACCGAGGACGAGAAGGTCGTCATCGCCCGTGATCACCTGCTCCCGCGTCAGCTGGAGCGGGCGGGCCTGACGGCGGACGAGGTGACTGTCGACGACTCGGCACTGCGGTTGCTGGCTGGTGAGTACACGCGTGAGGCCGGCGTACGGCAGCTGGAGCGGTCGATCGCCCGCGTCCTGCGGAAGGTGACGGCTCGCCTGGCGCTCGGTGAAGAGGTTGGCTCCCTGGTAGTCGGCTCCGGCGACCTGAAGGGCTACCTGGGCTCTCCGAAGTTCACACCGGAGTCCGGCGAGCGTACGGCGCTTCCAGGTGTGGCGACCGGGTTGGCGGTGACCGGTGCGGGTGGTGACGTGCTCTTCGTCGAGGCGTCGCTGGCCGACAAGGAGACCGGCCCGACCGGAGTCACACTGACCGGACAGCTCGGTGACGTGATGAAGGAGTCGGCACAGATCGCCCTGTCGTACCTGCGCTCGCACGGTGCGGAGCTGGGGCTGCCTGTCGGCGACCTGGCCGAGCGGAACGCGCACATCCACGTTCCGGCCGGTGCGGTCCCGAAGGACGGGCCGTCCGCGGGTGTCACCATGACCACCGCGCTGGCGTCGCTGCTTTCCGGGCGGCCGGTCCGCTCGGAGGTCGCGATGACCGGTGAGGTGTCGCTGACCGGACGGGTCCTCCCGATCGGTGGGGTGAAGCAGAAACTGCTCGCCGCACACCGGGCCGGGCTGACCACGATCCTGATCCCGAAGCGGAACGAGCCGGACCTGGAGGACGTGCCGGAGTCCGTGCTGGCGGAGCTGACGGTTCACCCGGTCAGCGACGTCCGTGAGGTCCTCGACCTGGCCCTGGAACCGGCTCAGGTCGACGCACACCAGTACGCCGCCTGAGCGTCGTACCGGATGGGCCGGACCACCCCTTGAAACAGGGGCGGTCCGGCCCTCGTCCTTTTGGATGAAATGTGCTCGGCCGAGTGGCTTGAAAGGGTCGCGAAAGGGCCTTCCTGACGCGCAGATTGACGCTCAGGTTGACGTGACGTGTCTCACACTTTCGGATTCGGACTGTCACCGCGATCCCGTACCCTCTATAACCATGCGCGTCAGGGAAAAGGACGACCGGGGAGTCGTCCAATCTGTGGTTCTGTTCCTCGGGGTGAGCGTGCTGTCGGGCGCGTTGGCCGCCGGTCTTGCGATCCCGTTCGCCGGCCTGGCCGGCTTCACCACCGAGAAGACTTCAGAGACCCTGCAGGACCTTCCGCAGCAGTTCGACGAGGTGCCGCTCAAGCAGAAGAGCACCATCCTGGCCGCCGACGGCAGCCTGATCGCCACCCTGGCCGAGCAGAACCGGGTTCCGGTCAAGCTCAGCCAGGTCGCGCCGATCATGCAGAAGGCGATGGTCGCGATCGAAGACGACCGGTTCTACGAGCACGGCGCGCTGGACCTCAAAGGAACCCTGCGCGCGCTGCTGCGGAACCAGTCCGAGGGCTCGGTGCAGCAGGGTGGTTCGAGCATCACCCAGCAGTACGTGAAGATGAGCCTGGTCGAGAAGGCGAACACGCCCGAGGAGGTCGCGGCCGCGACCGCCGAGACGTACCAGCGCAAGGTCGCCGAGCTGCGCTACGCGATCGCGGTGGAGAAGGAATACTCGAAGAACGAGATCCTCGAGAAGTACCTCAACCTGGCCAACTTCGGCGACGGCGCCTGGGGCATCGAGGCCGCCTCCCTGCACTACTTCCAGGTGCACGCGTCCCAGCTGACCCTGCCGCAGGCGGCGCTGCTGGCCGGCCTGGTGAAGAACCCGACCGGCTACGACCCGACCAACAACATGAAGCGCGCCAAGGACCGCCGTGACGTGGTCATCAAGCGGATGCTCGAGCTCAAGGTCATCTCGGTCAGCCAGGCCAACTCCGCCCTCAAGACCCCGGTGATCGACCCGGCCAAGGTCAGCCCGAACAAACTCGGCTGCGCCAACGGGCCGTACCCGTTCTACTGCGAGTTCGTCGTCTCCGAACTGGAGAAGAACCCGGCCTTCGGCAAGACCGACAAAGATCGGGAAAACTACCTGAAGACGGCCGGCCTCACCATCCGTACGTCGCTGGACCCGAAGATGCAGAAGGCCGCGCAGAAGTCGATCGACGAGCACTCCAAGCCGACCGACCAGGCGATCGCCGCGATCACCATCGTCGAGCCAGGTACCGGCCTGGTGAAGGCCATGGTGCAGAGCCGCAAGTACGGCAACAAGCGGGGTCAGTCGTCGTACAACTACAACGTCGTGAAGTCCTACCCCGGCGGCTACGGCGGCTTCCAGATCGGCTCGACGATGAAGGCCTTCACGGTCGCGGCAGCGATCCAGAAGGGCTTCCCGCTCAACTACAAGATCAACTCACCCAACACGATCAATCTGAGCGGCAAGAAGTTCAGCACCTGCGACGGGTCGACCTCCGCCCCCGACTACACCCCGGGCAACTCAACCAAGAACGTCCCGGTTCCGACCATGATCCAGGCGGCGCAGAAGTCGACCAACACGTACTTCCTGCAGCTCTCGCAGCAGACCGGCCTCTGCCCGATCGCCAAGATCGCCGCCAGCCTGGGCCTGTACGACGCGCAGACCACCGAGCCGCTCAAGCAGGTTCCGTCGATGACCCTGGGCGTCGACACCGTGAGTCCGCTGCAGTTGGCGGGCGCGTACGCGGCCTTCGCGGCACGCGGCATGTACTGCACGCCCTGGCTGGTCACCTCGATCAAGAACGCAGCCGGCAAGGCGGTCGGGTCACCCGGCGCCGACTGCAAGCAGGCGCTGGCACCGGAGGTCGCTGACGGCGTGAACGCGGTGCTGCACGAGGTCATGGAGCCGGGCGGCACCGGGTCGAAGCTGAAGTTCGGCAAGAGCGACCTGGCCGGCAAGACCGGAACGATCAACGATGCCAAGGCGGTGTGGTACGCGGGCTACTCCTCGAAGCTCGCCGCGGCCGCCGTGGTGGCCGACGCGTCACCGCCGTACTACCCGCTGATCGGCCAGACACTCGACGGCAAGAAGATGTACGACGCCTCCGGCTCAGGTACCGCCGGACCGCTGTGGATGACCGCGATGCAGGGTGCGCTGAGCGGCTACCCGACGACCAAGTTCGTCGCGCCGTCCGACAAGACCGTTCGCGGTGATGTGAAGGACCTGCCGTACGTGAACGGGATGAACCCCGAGGACGCCGCCAACAAGATCCGGCAGGCGGGCTTCGAGGTCGCGATCGCCCCCGGCACGGTGAACTCCGAGGAGACCGCCGGCACGGTCGCCTACACCACCCCGCGCCAACGCGAAGGCGCCCCCGAGGGCTCCACCGTCACCATCCACATCTCCAACGGCAGCAAGAAAAACCAGCCGACCCCGCCGGCCACCACTGGCCAGCCCTCGGCAACCACCAAACCCCCGGTCACCCCACCGGTCACGATCAACCCCAACTGCCCACCCTGGAACCCGAAATACCCCAACTGCGGCGGCCGCTGAAGCAACAACGTCCGAAGATCCGTGCGCTATAGGCCTCAGATCTTCGGACGTTGGGGGTTCGTTGCGTCAGGCGCCGAGTTGGCGCTTCACCTCGGCGGAGACGATGGCGCCGTCGGCTTTGCCTTTGGTTTTGGGTTGGAGGGCGCCCATGACTTTGCCGATGCCGCGGGGGCCGAGTTCGGCGGCGCCGGTGGCGGCGATGGTTTCGGTGACCAGGGCGACGATCTCCTCCTCGGTGAGCTGCTCGGGGAGGTACTCGGCCAGGATGTCCGCCTCGGCCTGTTCCTTGTCGGCGAGCTCGGCGCGGCCCGCCTCGCGGTAGGCGGTGACGGACTCGCGGCGCTTCTTCGCCTCCGCGCTCAGTACGTCGACGATCTCGGCGTCGCTGAGTTCGCGGGCCTCCTTACCGGCCACCTCCGCCTTGGTGACCGCGGTGAGTGCCATCCGCAGGGTCGATTTGCGGATCTCGTCGCGCGCCTTGAGGGCCGCGGTCATGTCGTCGTGCAGCCGCTGCTTCATACCGGGGTTGGACATGACCACGATTGTGGCAGGCTGGTGAAATGAGTTTGAGCGGGCTTGCCACCACCACCCTCAAAGCCACGGCGGTCGTCGGCGCCGTGGGCGCCGCCTGTGTCGCGTACGCGGCCGGCATCGAGGTGCGCTGGTTCACGCTGCGCAGAGTGACGGTCCCGGTGCTGCCGGAAGGCGCCACGCCGCTGAAGGTGCTGCACCTGTCCGACCTGCACCTGATGCCGGCCCAGGAGCGCAAGATCAACTGGGTCAACGATCTGGCCGCGCTCGAGCCCGACCTGATCGTGAACACCGGCGACAACATCTCCCACGAGGCCTCGGTG
This sequence comes from Kribbella sp. CCNWLW201, assembly GCF_037203805.1. Classification (NCBI taxonomy): domain Bacteria; kingdom Bacillati; phylum Actinomycetota; class Actinomycetes; order Propionibacteriales; family Kribbellaceae; genus Kribbella; species Kribbella sp. CCNWLW201. Next base: position 482,897 of record NZ_JBBCBQ010000001.1, read on the forward strand.
CGGCCACTGATCCGGGCGTACGGCGACCTGCTCGACGTACCGGGGGTGTTCGTGTTCGGCTCCAACGACTACTGGAAGCCGCACTTCAAGAACCCGGGCAAGTACCTACTGCCCGCACACAAGCAGCGGCACAAGCCACACGGCCCGGACCTCCCGTACGAGGAGATGCGGCGCGCCTTCACCGACGCCGGCTGGACCGACCTGAACAACGCGAAGGCGACGCTCAAGGTGAACGGCCTCCGGCTGGACTTCGCCGGCACCGACGACCCGCACATCAAGCGGGACCGGTACGACGAGGTCGCCGGCGAGGTGGACCCGACGGCCGACCTGTCCGTCGGCGTGACGCACGCGCCGTACCAGCGGGTCCTGAACGGTTTCGTCGGCGACGGGTACCCGCTGGTCCTGGCCGGCCACACCCACGGCGGCCAGCTCGCGGTGCCGCTGTACGGCGCCCTGGTGACCAACTGCGACCTGGACACCTCCCGGGTGAAGGGCCTGTCCACCTGGGGCCACGACGGCCGCCAGGCGGCTCTGCACGTGTCCGCCGGCCTCGGCACCTCGCCGTACGCCCCGGTCCGTTTCGCCTGCCGACCAGAGGCCACACTGCTCACCCTGGTCCCGCGAATTAACCCGATTTCGTCCCAGCCGCACGCGCATGTAAGCTAACTCCGGCTTCGGGCTGTGGCGCAGCTTGGTAGCGCGCTTCGTTCGGGACGAAGAGGTCGCAGGTTCAAATCCTGTCAGCCCGACCAATCGAGGGCGGTGACTCCGGTCACCGCCCTCGTGCTGTTTCCGCCGACCTACGCTGAAGGTATGCAGCGGGTGGATTTGGGTGAGGTCGAGTATGAGGTTGCGGCCAAGGAGATGCGGGGGTGGGTGGAGGAGCGGGTCGAGGGGCGGGCTGGGGATCGGTTGTTCTTGTTGAGCCATCCGGCGGTGATCACGTATGGGCCGCGGACTGTGCTCGAGGAGTTGCCGGCCGAGACCGCGGGGATTCCGGCGGTGGCGGTGGATCGGGGCGGGTTCGCGACGTACCACGGGCCGGGGCAGCTGGTCGGCTATCTGGTGATCGACCTCAAGCAGCGCGGGCCGGTGGACGTCGTGCGGTGGGTGGAGAACGGGCTGATCGAGGCGCTCGGGTCGCTCGGGTTTCCGCTGGTACGACGGGACACGCCGAAGGGCGCGAGCAGTCTGGTCGGGGTGTGGACCGAGGACGGCCGCAAGCTGTGCTCGATCGGGATGCGGATCCGGCGCGGGGTGACCAGTCACGGCTTCTCGGTGAACGTGGACCCGGACATGAGCGTGTTTCACACGTTCACGAGCTGCGGCCTGCACGACGTCACAATGGTGTCGCTGGCCGAGTTGGCGGCTGAGCGCGGTCTCACCCCTCCGACCGATTCCGACGTACGGGACGCGATCGCCCGATCGCTTGGCGCAGCCTGAGTCGGTAGCCTTCGGCAATGAGCCAGAAGGACGAGGACGGGCGGATGCCGGAGGATCTCGAGGCCGTTCTGGAAGCTGCGGACGAGGAAGAGGCCGAGGAGGCGGATGAGGGGCGCTTTGATGCGCCGCCGTTGCCGCCGTTCTTGATCCTCGGGGTCGTCGGGTTGTTGTGCGGGTTCGCGACCATCGCGCTGGTCTGGCTGAGCGAGCGCGGTTGCGAGCGGGTCCGCGACACCGCGAGCTGCGGCGCCCTCGGCCTCCCGCTGCTGGTGCTGATCGTCGTCGTGACCGTCGTCCTCGGCGGGCTCGCGCTGAGCCGGCTGGCGATGCCGCATCCCCGACTGGTGGCGTTCCTCGGCGTCGCCTTCATGCTGATCGTCGTCCTCGCGTTCCTCACCGAGAACCTGTCGTCGCCCTGGACGCTGGCCGTCGTACCGGTGCTGACCGCGATCACCTTCCTCGTCGCCAACCTCGTCGCCCGACTGCTGGAGCGTGCCGATGCCTGACCTGCCCGTCTACGACTGCCCGCGTACGCCGACCGCCCCGGCCCTGGACGGGACCCTGACCGACCCGGCCTGGGAGATCGCGCCCTGGACGACCGACTTCGTCGACATCGGCGGCGAGGGTCCGGTGCCGCGGTTCCGGACCCGGGCGAAGCTGATGTACGACGACCAGTTCCTGTACGTCGGCGGTCAGCTCGAGGAACCGCACGTCTGGTCGACGATGAGCGAGAAGAACACCAAGCTGTTCGAGGAGAACAACTTCGAACTGTTCCTCGACCCCGACGGCGACGGTCTGAACTACTACGAGTTCGAGATCAACCCGCTCGGCACGATCTGGGAGCTGACCCTGCCCAAGCCGTACGTCGACGGCGGCGTACCGGTGGACCCGACGAACCTGCCCGGGCTGCGGACCGCGCTCCACATCGACGGCACGCTGAACGATCCGTCCGACACGGACACTGGTTGGACAGTGGAAATCGCCGTACCGTGGGCCGACCTGGCTTCGTACAACGAGGGCCGCGCAACGCCGCCCAACCCGGGCGACGAGTGGCGGATGAACCTGATGCGGTGCGAGTGGCCGCATGAGATCGTCGACGGTGCGTACGTGAAGGGGACCGAGCTGAGCTTCTGGGTCTGGTCGCCGCAGTACGTGGTCGACATGCACCGCCCGGACCGCTGGGGAGTACTCCGGTTCTGACCCGGTGACGCGGCGTTAACACGACCGGTAGACAATGAGGTACGTGGACTTCGGGGGTGACGACCTGTACGACGATCAGGTCGTAAGCGCGATCGAGCGCGCTTGTGACACCGACCCCCGGACCGCCCTGCGACTGGTCGCGGAGTACTCGAGCTATTGGTGGTCCCAAGGGCTGCAGGACGAGGCCGCGGCGGCCGCCGAGCGTGTGCTGAGCATGCTGGGCCGGACCGTGCCTGTCGGGCTGGACGAGGAGTACCTGCTGGCAGTGCTCCACGGAGCAGCCTCAGCCGAGCAGGAGCAGCTAGAGCTGGCTCAGCAGATCGTTGCCACCACAACCGGGCCCTTCCGGTACTCGGTGACCGTGCTGCTGTGGTCGCTCGTATTCGGGCCGTTCGAGTCCGCCTCGGCCGTGGAGGAGGTACTGGCGCGGAACGAGGACGGCGACGCCTGGACCAGGGCTGCAGTCGAGCTGTGCCGCGGCTACCCAGGTCTGACCTCTGCCACGCCGGGTGACGCCGCTCAGGCCTTGCGTACGGCGCTGGGACGCTTCCGGATGCTCGACGACCGCTGGGGGATGTTCCTGGCGCTGACAGCGCTCAGAGAGATCGTCGACGACCCTGTGGACATCATCAGCGAGGCCCTGGAACTGGCCGAGAAGCTCCGGGCGGACGACGAGTCCGGGCTGCTCCTGTGCCAGCGTGGCGAGCTCTACCGCCACCAGGGCGACCTGGACGCGGCCGGTGAGGACTTCAGCTGGGCGCTGGCTCTCGCTGAGCACGCCGACCTGCCGGAAACCGCTGCCGCCGCACACATCGGTCTGGCCCGGGTCGCCCGCGGCAGTGGCGACCTGCTCACGGCCAGAGAGCACCTGGCCATCGTGCTGTCCCGCGACTCCGAAGCCCTCGAGGACGCCCGGTACGAGGCCATGCACGAGCTGAACCTGCTGATCAGCTCCGAAGCCTCCGCATAGTGCCCCGCCACACCTCGGTGTAGGGCGGCAGAACACCTGTGGCAGTGGCCACAGGAGGTGGCTATCGCCGGACTCGCGGCTGGCTGGTTAGAGTCAAGACGACCCAGCCCACGACACTGCAACGGAGCAGCCGGATGGACAAGACGTACGACTCGCCGCAGGCCGCGGTCGACGACATCGGCGACGGCGCGAGCCTCGCGGTCGGCGGCTTCGGGCTGTGCGGCAACCCGATGGAACTGATCAGCGCCCTGCACGACAAGGGGGTGACCGGGCTGAGCGTGGTGTCGAACAACTGCGGTGTCGACGACTGGGGTCTGGGGATCCTGCTCGCGGACAAGCGGATCGCCAAGATGACGTCGTCGTACGTCGGGGAGAACAAGGAGTTCGCCCGGCAGTTCCTGTCCGGTGAGCTCGAGGTCGAGCTGACCCCGCAGGGCACGCTGGCCGAGAAGCTGCGGGCCGGCGGCTGCGGGATCGCCGCGTTCTTCACCCTGGCCGGTGTCGGCACCCAGGTGGCCGAGGGCGGGCTGCCGCAGAAGTACAACGCGGACGGCTCGGTGGCGAAGGCTTCCGCGCCGAAGGAGACCCGGGAGATCAACGGTACGACGTACGTGCTGGAGGAATCGATCACCACCGACTTCGGCCTGGTGCACGCACTCAAGGGCGACACCCACGGCAACCTGGTCTTCGACCGGAGCGCGCGCAACTTCAACCCGCTGGCCGCGATGGCCGGCCGGGTCACCATCGCGCAGGTCGAGGAGCTGGTCCAGCCTGGTGAGCTGGATCCGGACGAGATCCACCTGCCCGGCGTCTACGTCCAGCGCGTCGTTGCCGTCGGCAAGAACATCGAGAAGCGGATCGAGAAGCGCACGGTTCAGCCCCGCGAGGCCTATGAGGCCCAGCGCGAGAAGATGGAGGCCTGAGATGCCACTCACCCGTGAGCAGATGGCCGCCCGCGCCGCGTCCGAGCTCGAGGACGGCTCGTACGTGAACCTCGGTATCGGCCTGCCGACCCTGGTGCCGAACTACATCCCGGACGGCGTCACCGTCGTCCTGCAGAGCGAGAACGGCATCCTCGGCGTCGGCCCGTACCCGGTCGAGGGCGAAGAGGACCCGGACCTGATCAACGCCGGCAAGGAGACCGTCACGACGTTGCCGGGGGCATCGTTCTTCGACTCGTCGCTGTCCTTCGGGATGATCCGCGGCGGCGCGATCGACGCCGCCATCCTGGGCGCCATGCAGGTGTCGGCCACCGGCGATCTGTCGAACTGGATGATCCCGGGCAAGATGGTCAAGGGCATGGGCGGCGCGATGGACCTGGTGCACGGCGCCAAGAAGGTGATCGTGCTGATGGAGCACGTGGCCAAGGACGGCTCGCACAAGATCCTGGAGGAGTGCGACCTGCCCTACACCGGCCGCGGCGTGGTCGACCGGATCATCACCGACCTCGCCGTACTCGACGTCACCGAGGATGGCCTGAAGCTGGTCGAGCTCGCCGACGGCGTCACCTTCGACGAGCTCCAGTCCAAGACGGGCGCACCGATCAAGCAGTAAGCCGCACCGCTTGACACCACCATATCGTTTATCGTTACCATCGACTATCGATGTTATCGAAAAACGATATGGGGTGTCCGCGATGAAGATCCTCGGCCGGGTTCGGTGGAGCCGCACCGACAGCAACCTGCTGCAGGTCCTGCTCGGCGCGGCTTTCGCCATCGAGGTCGTCCTCGGCCTGATGCTCCCCTTGATCGCCGTGGCCGGCGTGGGAACCAATCCCGTGATTCAGCGCGACGTCGAGGTGGCCGGCGTGGGCACCAGCCTGGTCGCGGACGGCCCGGCGAAACTCACCGTCTCCGACACCGCGAGACTCGCCATCGCGGACGCGGACCTCGGCCAGCGGATCCTGTTCATGCTGCCGACCATCTTCGACACCCTGCTGATTCTGCTCGGGCTCTACTGGCTGATCCTGGTGGCCCGGACACTGAGCGCGGGTGAACCGTTCGCGAGCCGCAACCCGTCGCGCCTCTTCGGGATCGCCGTACTGATCGCCGTCGGCTCGGTCGGCGACAGCCTGTTGACGGCGATCACCACCAACCGGCTCGTGGCCGGCACAACGCTGCAGGGCCACGTGCCGTTCTCCCTCCACATCTCGTTCGTGCCACTGGGGATCGCCCTCCTGGTCGCCGCGCTCGCCGAGGCGTTCCGGGTCGGCGTCCAGCTCCGCCGGGACACCGAAGGGCTGGTCTGATGCCACCGGAGGACAGCCACCGCATCCAGGTCAACCTGGGTCGCCTGCTGGCCGAGCGGGACATGACCCTGACCGAGCTGGCCAAGCGCATGAACGTCACCGTCGTGAACCTGTCGGTCCTCAAGAACGGCCGGGCCAAGGCGATCCGCTTCTCCACCCTGACAGCCATCTGTGACGCCCTGGACTGCCGGCCGGGAGACCTGCTCGACCTGAGCGACGACATCAAGTGACGTACGTCGTCCGTGCCCTGGCGCGGGTCGTGGACACGGCTTAATGTTCGGGCACGTCCTGCGCCGAACAGCGCTGGGCGTGTCCGCCAAGCTCAGGAGTCCGCCCATGCTGCTCAGCTCGTTCCGGCGACCACGCCGGACCACCACGGTCGCCACAGCGGCCGCAGTCCTCGCCGCGATCGCCGTCAGCCCGCTCAGTTCCACTGCGGCGCCACCACCACAACCCCAGCTCACCGAGAGCCGGCCGTTCGTCTCGGGTTCGCAGACGACAGCCGTCTACGAGTACGACAACGCCATCCGCGAACAGGTCTCCGTCGAGGTGCCGGTCGATGCCGACGACAACGGCGTCAACGACCGGGTGATGGTCGACATCATCCGCCCGGGCGAGGCCGCGCAGGCGGGAGTCGACGTACCGGTCATCATCCAGGCGTCCCCGTACTACGCCTCGAACCCGGCGAGTTACTTCGATGCGAACGGCACCCGCAAGGTGTTCAACACCTGGCTGGACAACTACTTCGTTCCGCGCGGCTACGCGGTGGCCTTCGTGGACCTGATCGGTACCTTCCGCTCCTCCGGTTGTGACGACGTCGGCGGGGACTACGAGGTGGCCGGCGGCAAGGCGGTCATCGACTGGCTGAACGGCCGGGCCAACGGCTTCACACCCGCCGGCGCGCCCGCGCCGGCCGACTGGTCCACCGGCAAGGCCGGCATGATCGGCGTCTCCTGGAACGGCACGATCGCCAACTCGGTCGCCAGCACCGGCGTGGAGGGCCTCGAGACGATCGTGCCGATCGCCGCCATCTCGAGCTGGTACGACTACACCCGCAGCTACGGCGTTCCGTTCTGGGGCAAGTACATCGGCTTCCTGCACGACTACGTCAGCAACGACGTCAGCCCTCGCTGCCCGGAACTGACCAAGGAGTTGGAGGACGCGTCCGACTCGGCGACCGGCAGCTACAGCCCATGGTGGGACCCACGCAACTACCGCCTCGACGCCGCGAACGTGAAGTCCAGCGTGTACGTCGTCCATGGGCTGAACGACGAGAACGTCAAGACGCGGCACTTCGGCGAGTGGTGGGACGAGCTGGCGAAGAACGGCGTACCCCGCAAGATCTTCCTGCACCAGGACGTCCACATCGACTCGTTCGGCTACCGCGACACCTGGGTGCAGCGGTTGCACCCCTGGTTCGACCACTGGTTGCAGGGTCTCGACAACGGCGTGATGGACACCCCGATGGCGACGGTCCAGCGCGAGGACGGCACCTTCACGACCGAGGCGACCTGGCCGGCCGCGAGCGCCCAGCAGACGAAGCTGTCGCTGGCCGCGCCGGCCGACCGGACGGCCGGCACGCTGACGACGGATGCGGTGACGACGTCTGGCACGGTCGCCTTCGCAGACCGGAAGGACTCCGATGACGACTACGTCCTCGACCCGACTACGCTTCGGTCCGACCGAGCCGTGTTTCTCACGAACGAGCTGACCAGCGCGGTGCGACTGTCCGGCACCGGCACGGTGAAGGTCCGCGTCCAGTCGTCCCAGCCGTCGGCGGCGATCAAGGCACGCCTGGTGGACTACGGTCCGGCCACGCGCTACACGTCGTACTTCAACAAGCCGACGTCGACCTGCTGGGGTGACGGGAACGCGACCGACACCGGTTGCTACGCCGACACCGGGATCGCAACGGCAACGTCCGATCTCAACGTGGTGGCGCGCACGATGGCGAGCATCGGCCACTATCGTTCGCTGACCCAACGGGAGCCGTTGCAGCGCGGAGTCTGGTACGACCTGACCTTCGAGCTCAACGCCGACGACGCGGTGTTCGCCGCGGGCCATCGGATCGGGCTCGTGCTGACGGTCGAGCCGGGCAACCCGGACGACACCGTGACGCGCAGGTCGCTGACGATCGACCCGGCGGGCTCCTCGCTCACGCTGCCGCTGACCGGCGCGACGACGAACCTTCGGACCGCCGGTCCGGCCGAGACTGTGACGGCCCGCCAGAAGGCGCACCCCGAGCCGGAGAAGGACCCGGCCGAGCTGATCCGCCAGTTCGTCGAGACGTCCCGGTAGCGACCCGGCGGCCAGGCGAGCACCCCTTGTTCGCCTGGCCGCCGCCCGCGCGGTGTCCACATGTGCGAAAGGCACCTGACGCCCTCGCCGAAAGTCGGGTATGACGGGACTCATGGAACTGGATGTGTTCGTGATCGGCGGCGTCGGGATCGACACGATCGTGCGGGTGCCGGAGTTGCCCCTGCCCGCGGTCGAGACGATCCGCGTCGAGCCGGTCGAGTCGTACGTCGCCCACACCGGGCATGGCGTCACCCTCGGCTGCCACTTGCTCGGCCTGCGCGCCGGTCTCGCGGACGTGATCGGTGACGACGACGAGGGCCGCCGCATCCGGCGCCTGTACGACGAACTCCGGATGCCACTGCACGTCGCCTTCCATCCCAGCGGCACGCGACGATCGGTCAACCTGGTCGCACCGGACGGGCGGCGCATGTCCATGTACGACGCCCGGCACCCGGCCGGACTGCGGGTCGACCCGGACCTCTGGCGGACGAACGTCGTACGCGCCAGGCATGTGCACGTCTCGATCATGGACTTCGCGCGGGACGCACTGCCCGACGCGCTCGCGGCGGGCTGCACCGTCTCCACCGATCTGCACGACTGGGACGGCCGGAACGACTATCACAAGGACTTCGCGACCACTGCCGACATTGTGTTCGTCTCCACCAGCGCCCTGCCGGACGACGCCATCGACTGGATCTTCGCCAACGGCCGGGCCGAGGTCGTGATCGCTATGGCCGGCGCCGACGGCAGCTACCTGCACGTCAGAGACCAAGCCCCACAACACATTCCGGCTGTCCAGCTCCCCGACCGGCCGGTGGTCGACTCCAACGGCGCCGGCGACGCCTACGTCTCGGCCTTCTTGGCCCGCCGGCTCGACGGCGTCAGCTGGTACGACGCCGCACTCGCCGGATCCATCGCGGGCGCGTGGGCGTGCGGCTCCCCTGGCACCCACACCGACCTGATCACGGCCGAGGAGCTGGCTGTTCGAAGCAAAACGATCGGATGAAGCAGTCGCGCGGCTGACCGACGGTCGCTCGACCGACTCCGGGTCGGCGAACCACTTCAAGCTGACTGGAAGTCAACCGCGGGTCATCGGGGGGTGGAGGGTTGTCGCCGTGCCGCGGCGGAAGAGTTGGGCAGGGCGGCCGCCGTCGCGGGTGGTGGTGGCGCCGGAGGGCTCGACGAAGTCCTGGGTCTTGGTGACCTTGCGATGGAAGTTGCGCGGGTCCAGCGGCGTACCCCAGACCGCTTCGTAGACACCGCGCAGCTCCGAGATGGTGAACTCCGGCGGGCAGAACGCGGCAGCGAGCGGCGAGTACTCGAGCTTGGCCCGGGCCCGCTCGACCCCGTCGGACAGGATCCGGTGATGGTCGAAGGCAAGCCTTCCCGGATCGGCCAGCACCTCCCCCGCGTCGACCCAGCCGGCTGACGCCGCGTCCGTGCCCGCGACCGGAGCGGGCAGGTCGGGCACCAGCGCCAGGTAGGCAACGCTGACGACCCGGCCACGGGGGTCGCGATCGGGAGCGCCGTACGTCGCGACCTGCTCGAGGTGGATCCGGTCCGAGGACAGGCCGGTCTCCTCGGCGAGCTCGCGGCGGGCGGTCTCCTCCAGGTCCTCGTCCGGCCGCACGAATCCACCCGGCAGCGCCCAGCGGCCCTGGTACGGCGCGATGCCGCGGCGGATCAGCAGCACCTTCAGGGCGCCGTCGCGGACGGTCAGGATGACCAGGTCGGCGGCCAGGCCGAGCGGCACGAAGTCCATGACACAGCACTCTAATCGTCACCTTGACGAAAAGCGATCCGAGCCCTTATCGTCAAACTGACGACAAAGAGGAGAAGTCAGATGGCAGACATCACCCGGTTCCGCTTCATCAGCCACCTGCGGGCCAACCCGACCACCCACGTGCGACATCTGCGCAACGGCAAGCTGGTGCACGACGGTGCCGGCCAGGCGTTCTGGTTCCGCGCGCTGAACTCGTCGCTGAGCGAGATCCCGGTCGACGACCGCGAGCAGCCGCTGCTGTTCCACGGCCGCACGCAGGACTTCCAGGACGTGGTGGTCCAAGCGACCGTGACGTACCGGGTGACCGATCCGGGCCTGGCCGCGACCCGGCTGGACTTCGGTATCGACCCCGACAGCGGGCTGTGGCGGTCCACGCCGCTCGAGCAGCTCGGCGGTCTGCTGACCGAGCTGGCGCAGCAGACCGCACTCGACCTGCTGGCCCGGATGAGCCTGACCGAGGCGCTCTCCGAGGGCATGACCGCGCTTCGCCAGGCGGTCGGCACCGGGCTGCGGGCGGATCAGCGGCTCACCGGTCTGGGCATCGGAGTCGAGGACGTCCGCGTGGTCGCCGTACGGGCAGAACGGGATGTCGAGAAGGCCCTGCAGACACCCACTCGGGAGATGGTGCAGCAGGCTGCCGACAAGGCGACGTACGAGCGGCGGGCGATGGCGGTCGAGCGGGAACGGTCGATCGCGGAGAACGAGCTGCAGAACCAGATCGAGCTGGCCCGCCGTGAGGAGCAGCTGGTCAACCAGCGCGGTCAGAACGAGCGGCTCCGGGCGACCGAGGCGGCCGCGGCCGGGCAGATCGAGACAGCCGCCGCGGCGGGTCGCCAGCGGGCGCTGAGCGAGGCCGAAGCGGATGCCAAGCGGGTGATCGGCGCCGCCGAAGCCGCCGCGGAGAAGGCGATGCTCGAGGCGTACGCCGAGCTGGACCAGGGGACCATCCTCGCGATGGCGATCAAGCAGGGTGCGCTGCCGGAGATCGGCACGCTGAACCTGACCCCGGACCTCATCACCCCGCTGCTCACCAGGCTGACGGAAGCGCCATGAACGAGCGGAGCGAGTTCATCAGACAGCACAGTGCGTCTTGTGCCTCATCCGCGCCCGGAGCGAAGCGAGGACGTGGATGAGTTTGCCTCCTAGGGCGGTGCTGGTGCATCGGGCGACCGAGCTCACCGAGTTGGTCGCCCGGCATGGGACTCGCCAGCAGGCCGGCTTCTTCCTGGCCGGCCGCGGGCGAGACCTGGCCGAGCTCGACGCCCGCCATCAGGCCCAGCAGGACGCGCTGGCGATGGTGTCGGCCGCGATCCCGCTGGACTGGCGGCGTGCTGTTGCTGAGCGCAACGACCTGGATCGATTCGGGTTCGGGCCGGAGGACGTGGTGATCGCGGTCGGCCAGGACGGACTGGTCGCGAACGTGGCGAAGTACCTGGACGGCCAGCCGGTGATCGGGGTCGACCCGGAGCCCGGGCGCAATCCCGGCGTACTCGTGCCGCACGAACCGGCCGCGATCGCCGACCTGCTGCGTACGGACCTGTCCGCGGCTGCCGAACTGAGGACGATGGTGGCCGCCGGCACCGATGACGGGCAGCGGCTCCTCGCTCTCAACGAGGTGTACGTCGGTCATCGAACGCATCAGTCCGCCCGCTACCGGCTGCGTTCGCCGGACGCGCTGGAAGAACGCCAGTCGTCGTCCGGCCTGCTGGTGGGGACCGGCACCGGCTCGACCGGCTGGTGCCGCTCCGCCTGGCAGGAGCGGCACAGTCCACTCACGTTGCCGACAGCAACCGAGTCGACACTCAGCTGGTTCGTCCGCGAAGCCTGGCCGTCACCGGCGACCGGCACGTCCTGCACCGAAGGCCTGTTGAAGACCGACCAGCAGCTCACCGTGATCGCCGAATCCGATCTGGTCGTCTTCGGCGACGGAATCGAGTCCGACACCCTCGCCCTCAGCTGGGGTCAGCGCCTCGACCTCAGCGTCGCCGAAACCCGTCTCCACCTGGTCAGATGAGCCCTTCTGTACGCCGTCCGTCCGGGGCACAATCGGCGTACGGAAGGGATCGGCCGATGGCTGACAGCGAACCTGACCAACAGCACCGCCGGACCGTGATCGTGGCGTCGGGGGCGACGTGCCTCGCGATCGGGTTGATGGCGTGGGACCACCTGTGGGGCAATGATCGTGGTCCGGATGACTCGTTCCCGGTCGACCCGGCAACTTTCTTCATTTCGCTCGCCCTGATCGTGACCGCCGCTGTGCTGCTCTTCGGGATCACCGTACGGCGCGCCGCCGCCCACCCGGCGACGGTCCACCGAGACGCACTGATCCACAGCGGCGTCGCCCTCGCACTGGCGATTCCGTTGTCCTGGCTGGGATTCCCTGTCGTCGTAGCCGGCGCCGGTGTCGCTCTCGGCCTCCAGAGCCTGGGCGGAACTCACCGTCGCGTCGCGATCGCGGCAATCGGCGTCGGCCTGCTCGTGATCGTGTTCGCGATCCTCGGTACGGCGTTCCCGACCACCGACGACTGACCTCCGGTCAAGCCGCTCGTTGAGCGCACGAGATGGTTGCCTGCCAGGCGGAGTACAGCCGCCGAGCCGAGCCGCCGATCGGGCCGACCGCCGCGAAGACATCACCCCGGCTGGCAGGCCGCGCAGTCTCCACGGCGTTGATGGCCGCCTCCGGGCTGTCGATTGTCGACGAGCACACGTCGAGGATGTAGTCCGGCACTTGCAGTTTCGGGTCGACGCAACCCACCAGCGGTACGCCGACCGCCGCCACGATCGGGAAGACCGTGCCCGGGATGCCGACCGCACACTCCGCCGTGGCCGAGGCCGGGACCGACCCGAGCGGGCTGATCTCGTACCGCTCCCACAGCTTCCGGTCCTCGCGCGGGTGCAGACCGACCACGATGTGCTTGCCCGCAGCCTCCAACTTCGCGGCCGCATCGAGCAGCAGTTGCGTACCGGGAGCCGCGCCGCCGGTCGGATCCGGACGAGTCACGCTGGTTAGCACCAGCACACGGTCGGCCTGCGGCGTGTACTCCGGCAAGTTGTCCGTCTGCGCCGAGCCGACCATCCGGACCCGACGAGGCCAGCCGAGGTACGCCGCGAAGACCTTCGACTCGGCCGGAGACGCCGCCGTCACGAGCTCGAGCCGCGACCGGAACTCCTTGGCCCGTGGCGCTTCCACCGGCTTCAGATAGGCCAGCGAACTCGCCACCAACGGCAGCCGCTTCAACGCCGCCGCACAGTCCGCCGGCCACGGCTCGGCCCCGTTGACGACCAGCAGATCCGCCGGAGGTACGTCGTCCAGCGTCGCCACCGTCACCGGGTCGGTCGGCGTGATCCGCGACCGATCTGGCACCAGCTGCACCAACTCCCAACCACGACGAGCAGCCTCAGCCAGCAACGGCTGCGCGTGGTACGTACCCCACGGCTCATTCGTTGCCAACAGCACCCGAGTCCGCCTTGGCCGGGCCGCGAACGACAACCCCGGAGTCGCAGCCAGACCGACTCCGACCGCACCGGCCTTGAGCAACGTACGTCGCGTCGTGATCATGACCGCGACCTTAGGTTGCCCAAGGCACCCGCACGTGAACTCCGTTTGAAGACTGCGGAATCAGGCGCCGTTGAGGAGATCGTAGGCGGGGCCGAAGCGCCGTACACGACCTTGCCGATCCGGGTCGTCTTGCCCGCGCCCGCCGGGATCGCGGTGAACGTGGTGGGCTGCCCGACGCTGTGCGGCGGTGTGTAGACGTCGGGCGTGGAGATCACCGAACTGACAGTTACGATTGTCCTCACTCGCCGTTGAGGAAGTCGTAGTAGGAGACGATGGACCAACGGAAGTCGAGTGGGTCGGCGAAGGTGCCGCCCTCGATCTTGCCCAGGCTGTTGATCACCGTCGAGGTGCCGTTCGCGTGCCCGACGGCGTACAGGTATCCCGTCTTGGTGTCCTTGTCGATGCCCACCAGCAGAGTGCCGTACTGACCGCACCGGTCCGCGATCAGGGTCTCGAAGCCCTGCCAGCTGCGGCTGCGGACCTGCTTCACCACCGGCTTCATCGGCGACGTCACCGGGATCCGGATCGTGTAGAGCGCACCGCCCTTGGTGTTCGCCAGGAAGGTGTCGTACCCGGGCCGCTTGCTGATCACCGCCATCGTCTTCACCGCCGAGAACCCCGGGTACGAGCCCGTCGCACGCCAGCCGTTCTGCGTGACGTGCCAGCGGAACAGCACACCGTCGTTGCGCAGCGCGTACACCTCGGTCCGCGACACGTCACCTGCCTCGATCGTGTCGTAAGTCGCCCACTCGACCAGACTGAAGTTCGACCAGCCGCCGCCGATCCGCCGGAACTGCGGACCCGGCGACTCGATCTCGCCGAGGCCGTTCGTCAGGTAGCTAGCGCTGTACAGCGAGTCCCCGATGATGACGTAACCGGAATTCACACTGCCGGCACCGGACTTGGGGTAGCTCTCCCAGTGGCTCGTGACCCGTGCCTTGCCCGGGCTGAAGACGCCCTCGGTCAACCCACCCTTGCTGATCGACGGCGGTGCCGTCGCGGTGACGGTGCGGCCGGTGTGTCCGCCGGCAGCCGTCACGCTCCCTACCCCGGCCGAGCAGGCTTCACTCACGGCCGTACTGCCCGTGCCCGTCGCTTGCACGACCGGGGATGCCATCCCCAGTGCCAGTACGGCGCCGCACCCCACACCCACTATCTGTCGCCACATATCTGGTTGCTCCCCTTGGTAGCTGGTCTCGCTCATCTCGATGCAGCGCGTGCACGAGAAGTTGCGCGAAGTTTTTCCCGTGCTGTGTACGGGAAGTGACCGCTCGGATGAGATCTGTGCGCAAAATGGGGTCTTCACCTACCGCCCTAGGGGGAGACACGCATGCGCAGAACTCGGTTCCGGACCGGGATCACCCTTCTGGTCGTCGCCGCGTTGGCCCCAGTGGCCGCGCTGACCGCGACCGCCGGACCTACCGCCGTACCGGCCAAACCATTCATCCAGGGCACGACCACCGTCGCGGCCTATGACTACGACAACGCGATCCGCGAGCGGATCGAGGTCGACGTACCCAAGCTCGACGGCGACGACAACGGCATCATCGACCGGATCACCGTCGACGTGATCCGGCCGGGTGAGGCGGCTCAGGCCGGGGTCGACGTCCCGGTGATCATCCAGGCGTCGCCGTACTACGCCGGTGACAACAAGGCCTACTTCGACAGCAACGGCGTCCGGCAGGTGTTCGGCAGCTGGCTGGACAACTACTTCGTGCCGCGCGGGTACGCCGTCGCGTTCGTCGACATGCCCGGCACGTTCCGGTCGACCGGTTGCAGTGACGTCGGCGCGGACCTGGAAGTGCTCGGCACCAAGGCTGTCATCGACTGGCTGAACAACCGGGTGCCCGGCTACAACGCCGACGGCAGCCGCGCGAAGGCCGACTGGTCCACCGGGAAGGCCGGCATGATCGGCGTCTCCTGGAACGGCACCATCGCCAACTCGGTCGCCAGCACCGGGGTCCGCGGCCTGGAGACGATCGTCCCGATCGCCGCGATCTCCAGCTGGTACGACTACACCCGTGGCTTCGGAGTGCCCTTCTACGACGAGTACATGGGCTTCCTGCACGACTACGTCAGCAACGACGCGTCACCACGTTGTGTCGAGATGACCAACGAGATCGAGCAAGACTCCGACACCCGCACCGGCAGCTACAGCAAGTGGTGGGATCCGCGGAACTACAACCTGGACGCGCGCAACGTGCACGCCAGTGTGTACGTCGTCCACGGCCTCGGCGATGAGAACGTGAAGACCCGGCACTTCGGTGAGTGGTGGGACCAACTGGCTCGCTACAACGTGCCGCGGAAGATCTTCCTGCACCAGGGCGTCCACCTGGACGGCTTCAGCTTCCGCGACGAGTGGGTGAACAACCTGCACCCGTGGTTCGACTACTGGCTGCAGGGCCTGCAGAACGGCGTGATGCAGACCCCGCAGGCGACAGTGCAGCGCGAGGACGGCACCTTCTACGACGAGCCGCGCTGGCCGGCCGTCGGCGCGCGACAGACCACGCTGAAGCTCAGCAAGGCGTCCGGGGCCAAGACCGGTGGACTGTCGATCGCCGCGGCATCGAGTGATCCGGTCAGCTTCACCGGAACGGACGAGCCGTCCGTGGACACCGTCGTACTCGATCCGACGACTGCCCGGCCGGATCGCGCGGTGTTCTTGAGCGACGACCTGGAGAAAGCCGTCCGGGTCACCGGCACCGGGAAGGTGTCGGTCCGGGTCAAGGTCAACAAGGTTGCTGCAGGCATCAAAGCCCGGTTGGTGGACTACGGTACGGCGAACCGCTACACCAATGTCACCAACGTCCCGGACACCCGCGTGTGCTGGGGTGACGGGAACGCGGCCGACACCGGTTGCTACGCCGACACGCAGATCAACACGGCCGTGTCGGACACGTCGGTGGCGGTGCGGACACTCGCGGACGTCGGGCACTACAAGTCCTTGTACTCCAAGGAGTCGCTGCAGTCCGGCAAGTGGGTCGACCTGAGCTTCGAGCTGAACGCGGACGACGTGGTGTTCGCCGCCGGCCACCGCCTCGGTCTCGTCCTCACAGTCGAACCGGACAACCCGTCCATCCCCTTCACCGGCGCCACCATCACGCTGGACCCGTCCCGGTCCTCGCTGACACTGCCGCTGACCGGCTACACCGCAGGGTTGCAGACCGCCGAGGTCCCGCAGTCCCGCATCGCCTCGACCCAGCTGGCCCAACCCGAGCCGGAGAAGGACCCGGCCGAACTGATGCGCCAGATGGTAGAAGCATCCCGCTGACCCAAGCGCCAACGTCCGAAGAAGTGAGGGTTATAGCCCACACTTCTTCGGACGTTGCGGGGTTCAGAGGGATGCGTACGCGGCGACCAGGGTGGCTGCGTCGGATTCCCAGTTGAGGTCTTTGGCGGCTGCGCGGACGCCGTCGGCGTAGGTGCCGTAGTTCTCGATCAGCTCGCGTACGGCGGCTGCCAGCGAGGCGGAATCACCTGGTGTGTAAAGGGTTCCGAGCTTGTACTGCGTGACGACTGCCCGCATCTCGGGGAGATCGGCGGCCACCACGGGGACGCCGGCGCGGACGGCGTGGAAGAGTTTGTTGGGGAGCGCCAACCGGTGGTTCTCGCAGGTGTTCGTCAACGTGACCAGCGAGATGCCGTACGAGCGCAGGGTGTCGTCGACATCGTCGATGGAGCGTTCGGCGACGGTCTCCACCGGCCCGAGATCCAAGCGATAGTTGGGATCCACCGACCCCATCAGCACCGTCCGGAACGGCGCCAACTCACGCGCCGCGGCCACCACCGTCGGCAGATCACGGCCCGCTCCGACGCGACCGGCGTACAACAGACCCTCCGGCCGATCCAACGCCTCGGGTACGTCGTCCGCCTGCGGGAACGTGTTGCGTACGACGCGAACGTCAGCCAACCCACGTTCGCGCAACCGGCGCGCGATGCCGTCCGACACCGTGATGACGAAGCGCGCCTTACCAGCCAGCGAAACCTCGGACCGCCGCCCACGAGCCCGCCACAACGGCGTCGGCCGACCAGGCAACGCACGGTCGAACCACAGCTCATGGGTGTCGTAGACCAGCGCCGCCGACCACTCTGAAGCGTAAGTAGCGGCGAGCTCGAGGGTGTTGAAGTCGTGCGCGTGGACGACGTCGAACGGTCCTGCGGCGGCCACTCGAGGGGCCGCCGCGATCCGCCACTGCTTCTCGGTCCGGTTGCGGTGCTC
The DNA here is from genome assembly GCF_037203805.1 of Kribbella sp. CCNWLW201. NCBI lineage: Bacteria > Bacillati > Actinomycetota > Actinomycetes > Propionibacteriales > Kribbellaceae > Kribbella > Kribbella sp. CCNWLW201. The sequence goes on from NZ_JBBCBQ010000001.1 coordinate 500,617, forward strand.
CGGCAGCAGCAGCCACCGGCCGAACCGCTGGACCAGCACCTTCGGCCCGTTCCGGCCGTGACCGACCGCGGGACCACCGTTGTTGCCCCGCAGTCCGGCCGAGCGGGAGACAGACTCGACCGTGACGCCCGGACCGACCTCGAAGCCTTCCGGAACGTCCCGGCCGATCACATGAACCACGTGACCGGCCGCGACCAGAGCCGTCGCCTCCCGCAGGATCCGCGAGTCCCCGGCGATCGGGGACTGCGCGATCATCAGAACCCGCATGTCACCTTCCGCCAAGGAAGGGCAACAGCACCTCGACCGACTTGCGCCCGTCGTGCAGCTCGCGGACGTACTCCGGACCCGCGTCGGCGATCTTGCGGGCCGAGTCGCGTTCGGCGACCAGCCGCTCGATCACCTCGGACAGGTCGTCCGGGGTCGCCTCCGCGATCGGCAGGTTGGTCGGCAGCAGGTCGCGGACCGGGTCCGCGATGTGCCCGACGGTGACCCGCCCGGCCGCCATCGCCTCGCAGGCGAAGACGCCGTACGAGCCGAGCAGCAGCTGGTCGACCACGATGTCGGCGTTCCGCACCATCTCGGCGAGCTCGGAGTGCGGGACACCCTGGACCCGCTGGTACTTGATCAGGCCCCGCGCATCCAGGTCCGTGAGCACCGGGTCGACGTACACGGACCCCTTCAACGCGCTGGCCGACGGCGCGTGCAGCACCACCGGCACCTCCCGCTCCAGCACCGGTGCGGTCGAGTTGAACTCCCCGGTGTCGACCGTCAGCGGCAACCAGATGCCGTTGTCGACGAACTCCAGCAGGTCCGGCGTGGTGACGAAGATCGTCCCCTCGTAGTCCTCCAGGTGCGTCCGCATCAGATCGTTCGCGGCCTGCAGGCGGGAGGTCAGCTCGTCGTCGGCGTTCCGGAACGGCGACCACTGGTACCGCGCCCGGTGCTGTGCCGGGTCGCGGATCTCCGAGCCGTGGAAGACCAGGCCGTGCTTGATCCCCGCCTGGTCCAGCATCGGTACGTCGGTGGTCCACATCTGCCCGCGCTGCTGCCCGAACATCGGCCGGCCGGCCTCGAACAGCACGTGGGTGACCTCGCGCAACGCGTACGCCGTCAGCTCCAGCTGCCAGCGCAGGTCGGACCGGTACTGGCGGTACGTGCCGGTGCGGTGCACCCGGAAGTCGAACGCGCCACTGCCCGTGGTCAGCGACTCGGCCTTGATCGCAGGCACCTCACGCTCGAGTGCGGTCGCCCACAGCCAGGCCTGCCCGGCACTGTTGACCGGACCGAGCAGCAACCGGCGCTGCTCCTTGACCACCCGGCCACCGGGCTGGACGATCTCCAGCTGACGGCCGACCAGCTCGCCGTACAGACCGCGCAGCTTGTCCGCCTGCCCGGACCAGGAGACCTCCTGCTGGTAACCAGGGTCAGCCACGCGCTCGCGATAGGTGTCCAGGTCACCGAGGACCGTGCGCACCTTCGACGCCAGGTCGTGCGCGTCGGCCGCGACGAAGACCTCGCCGATCCGGATCCGGTCGACGAACTCCTTCATGCTCGGCATGTCGCTGACCACCACCGGCAGACCGGCGAATGCGTACTCGAACAGCTTGTTCGGCAGCGACATCTCGTGGCTCGGGTAGCGCAGGATCGGGATCAGCCCGACATCCGCCGTACGCAGGAACGCGACCACCTCGTCCGGCTGCACCGGGTCGAGGCAGTGCAACCGGTCCTGCACCTCGAGCGCCGAAGCCTGAGCCTGCAACTCCCGTACGGCGTCGGTCCCGACACCCGGGACACACACGACGGCCAGGTGCGCGTCCGGCAGATCCACCAGCGCCTGGACGGCGGTGTGGATACCCCGGGCCCGGGTGACGCCACCGCTGTAGACCAGCAGCGGCACCTCGGCACGCAGGCCGATCCGGCTGCGGATGTCGGACACCTCGACCGACACGTCCGCCGGGTTCGGCGTGTTCATGATCACCGTGGGCTCGTGGTCGAGCTTATGCTCCTGCTGCAGCCGCTGCGCGATCGCCGGGCTGACCGTGATCACGTGGTCCGCCTGGCCGATGTACTCGGCCTCGTGGTTGGCCCAGGCGGCGATCGACCGACGGGTGCGAGCGCCGTACCGGGACAGCCCGGCGACGTACTCGTGCGCGTCGTAGACGACCTTGAGGTGCTTGCCGCGCAGCTTGGCCCGGCCGGCGGCGCGGGTGGCGACACCGATCACGTGCATGTCGTGCGCGTGCACCACGTCGGGCTCGAGTCGATCGATCAAGTCACCGAAGGCGATCTCGAGGTCGAGCGCCTCCGGGTGCAGCTTGCGCCACGGCGCCGGCCAGGGCAGCCGGTGGATCACCCCGTCGTACGCGCGCCAGCCGAACTTGAACGGGGCGTCGGCCTTGTTGCCGACACCCTTGCGTACCCAGGTCGCCTTCTTCGCGGCCTGCCAGCGGGACTTGCGCAGCAACCGGGTGGCCACGCCGGCCTTGAACTTGAGCGGATTGCCCTGGCCCGCCTTCGCCGCCGCGATGGCATGGCCGGAGTCGGCCTTCAGTTCCTTCAGCTCAGCCTGGATCCGCTGGCTGCGAGCGACGTACGTCGACCGGTGGCGATACCCCACCAAGGGCGGCCGCCAGTCCCGGCGGGCCTTGCGGCTCCGCTTCCGTTCCTCCCGCAGGCTGAACGGAACCGCCACCCGGACGATCAGCGCGCCGTCGAGCATCTCCCTCGACGGCAGACCGCTGGCCGAGACACCGAGCACAGTCACTTCTGCTCCGGTCTCGGCCAGTGCTGCGGCCTCCTTGCGGACCCGACTGTCGTTGGTGACGTCGTTTGCGACCATCATCACGACCCGCAGGTCGGCAGTTGTCACTGGCGAACCGACCTTCCGATCACAATCCGCCGCACGCCCGCCCAACGAGCCGGGTCGGTACGGTCACGACCGTCCACGAGCACCTTCACACCCGGCAGGTCGGCCGGGGACAGCTGCCCGTACTCGGCGTGGTCCGCCTGCAGCACAGCCGCGTCCACCGGCGCACCCAGCGCGTACGGCGTGAAGCCGAGCTGCTGGAGCTCCTCGTCGGTGTACAGCGGGTCGTGCACGGATACCTCCGCACCACGGGCCTTCAGCGCCTCCACGGCCGGGAAGACACCGGAGAAAGCAGTCTCCTTGACACCACCACGGTACGCCGCGCCGAGCACGACCACCTTGGCTCCGGCCAGGTCGCCGTACGCGCCCTCGAGCAGGCCGACGGTGTAGTCGGGCATGCCGAGGTTCGCCTCGCGGGCGGCCCGGACAACGGTTGCCTCCGGATCGGTCCACAGGTACAGCCGCGGGTAGACCGGGATGCAGTGCCCGCCGACCGCGATACCGGGCCGGTGGATGTGGCTGTAGGGCTGCGAGTTCGACGCCTCGATCACCTGGTGTACGTCGATCCCGTGCTCACCGGCGAACCGGGCGAACTGGTTCGCCAGGCCGATGTTGACGTCGCGGTAGGTGGTCTCGGCCAGCTTCGCGAGCTCGGCCGCTTCCGCCGTACCCAGGTCCCAGACGCCGTTGCCACGCTCCAGGTCCGGACGGTCGTCGAAGTCCAGCACGGCCTCGTAGAACGCGGTGGCGCGCTTGGCACCCTCCTCGGACAGGCCGCCGACCAGCTTCGGGTACTTGCGCAGGTCCGCGAAGACGCGGCCGGTGAGCACCCGCTCCGGCGAGAACACCAGGTGGAAGTCCTCGCCCTCCTTCAGGCCGGAGACCTCTTCCAGCAGCGGCTTCCACCGGTTCCGGGTGGTGCCGACCGGCAGGGTGGTCTCGTAGCTGACCAGGGTGCCCGGGCTCAGGTGCTCGGCCAGCGAGCGGGTCGCGCTCTCCATCCAGCCGAACTCCGGCTCACCGGTCTTCTCGTCGACGAACAGCGGCACGACCAGCACGACCGCGTCACTGCCGGGGATGGCGTCCGCGTAGTCGGTGGTCGCCCGCAGGCGGCCGTCGGCCACGGTCTCGGCGAGCAGCTCGGCCAGGTGCGCCTCACCCGGGAACGGCTCCTGGCCGGCGTTCACCTGCTCGACCGTCTTCGGGTTGATGTCGACGCCGACGACCTGATGACCCTTGGCGGCGAACTGGACCGCCAACGGCAGTCCGATCTTGCCTAAGGCAACAACACTGACACGCACAGGAACTCCACTAGGTAGTGATTCTTCATCGGGGGCCTCGCAGCTTCCGTTCGAGTGGGTGCTCGACGAACTTGTACAACAGCCACGAAACGAGGATCGAGATGGCGCCGACACCGGCGTACCAGGTCAGGTTGGACCAGCCGATCGGCCCGGCCACACCGTGGTACTCCTTGATCGCGTACAGGATGGTGGCGTGCGTCAGGTAGAAGGCGTACGACCACTGGCCGAGCGCGACCAGCGGCTTGCTGCGCAGCCAGGACCGGCCGCCCCGGATGTCCCGGGACGCGACGGCGAAGATCAGGAAGCCGTACAGCAGCGTGAGGACTTCCTTCTGGCACAGGCCCATGGTGATCGCGAACGGCACCTTGGCCGGGTGCAGACCGGAGTAGTACAGGGTGTACAGCCCGACCGAGGTGACCAGGAACGCGAACCAGACCGGGATCCGCGGCTTCCAGCCGGACCGCAGCGCGATCGCCAGGCCGATGCCGAACAGGAACGCCACCGAGTGCAGGATCGGCTGCGGCAGCACCGGTACGACGTCCGGCCAGTGGAACAGGGCCAGTCGATAGGCCCCGCCCGCGACCAGCACCGCGACACACAGGATCAGGCCGCCGGCCGCCTTCAGCCTCTGCGTGGCCCGCCAGACGAACGGGAAGTACGCGTAGAAGAACGCCTCCACCGACAGCGTCCAGCCCGCCGGGTTGCCGCCGTACAGCGTGGTCGGGTTGTTCGACCAGCCCTGCAGCAGCAGGCCCGACAGCACCAGCACGGTCACCGAGACCGGCTTGATCCACGCCATCCCGGCCGGCGGCTCGAACCGGTAGAAGACGAAGATCGCCGCGATCAGGGTGAGGAAGTACAGCGGAAAGATCCGGGCGAACCGGCGCCGGTAGAAGGTGCGGATCTTCGTCCCCGGCTGGGCCGACCAGGTCAGCACGAAACCGGACAGCACGAAGAAGAACGTCACCCCGGACGTGCCGTACTTCAGGAACTTGTAGATCGGCAGCGGCGCCAGGTTGGTCATGTGGTGGGCGAAAACGAAGAACGCCGCCCACCAACGCAGACCGGTGAGCGACTCCACCCGCGGCAGTCTCTTCCGCGGGGCCGCGGTACTTTCCGCGGCGGCCACCGCCGACCCAGCGGCGGCGGCCGCCGTCCCAGGGGCTTCCTGGAGCGGCGGCTGCGTCTGGTCTTCTTCGGCGGCCTTTGTCATGTAGTTACTCCGCGAGAGCGGCGACGACGCGGCCGGCGGCCTGGCCGTCTCCGTAGGGCATGGGGCGGTCGGCTGCCGGTACCGGCCGGGCGGCCAGCTCGGGCAGCTTGCTCACGTCGGACGTGAGGACGTTCCAGCCGTCCTCGAGGGTCTCGACCCATTCGGTCTCGGTGCGCAGCGTGGTGCAGACCCGGCCGAGCAGGAACGCTTCCTTCTGCAGGCCGCCGGAGTCGGTGACCACACCGGCCGAGCCGAGCACGGCAGCGACCATCTCCGGGTAGGCCAGCGGCTCCCGGACGTGCAGCGAACCGTCCGGACGCTCCAGCTTGATCCCGTGCTCAGCGCACTTGGCGACCAGCCGCGGGTGGGCCAGCAGCAGCACCGGCGAACCGGCCGCTGCGAGCCCCTCGACGATCGCGGCCAGCCGCTCCGGGTCGTCGGTGTTCTCGGCCCGGTGGATGGTCGAGACGACGTACTCGCCACGCTTGAACGGCACGTCCAGCGGCTTGTCCTTGACCGCGTCGCGAACCCGGAAGCACACGTCCGTCATCACGTCGCCGACCAGTCGCGCCCGGTCCGTCAGGCCCTCGTTGGCCAGGTGGTCCATCGCCACCTGGGTCGGGGCCAGCAGGATGTCGGCCGCGTGGTCGGTCAGGACCCGGTTGTGCTCCTCCGGCATCCGCCGGTTGAACGACCGCAGCCCGGCCTCCAGGTGCGCCACCGGCAGGTGCATCTTCACCGCCGACAGCGTCCCGGCCAGCGTCGAGTTGGTGTCGCCGTACACGAGCACCCAGTCGGGCTGGTGCTCATCCAGTACGGCGTCCATCGCGGACAGCATCGATCCGGTCTGGACCCCGTGGCTGCCGGACCCGACACCCAGGTGGACATCCGGGTCCGGGATCCGCAGGTCGGCGAAGAACACGTCGGACATGTTCTTGTCGTAGTGCTGGCCGGTGTGCACGATCACGTGCTGGTGCTCGGTGGCGGCGAACGCCTCCGCCACCGGTGCCAGCTTGACGAACTGCGGTCGTGCCCCGACGACGCTCAGGACCTTCATGACGCGGCGGGCTCCCCTTGGGCGACCTTGATGGTGCGATCTTCGGCCGCCGACTGGATGACGGCCTCGGCCACCGCGACGGTGGCCAGACCCTGCTGCAGCGTGACGATGTCGGCTTCCTTGCCCAGCACGGCGTCCCGGAAGGCCTCGTGCTCGGTGCGCAGCGGCTCCGGCTTGCTGATCGCGTAGCGGATCATGTCGCCCTCGCTGACACCGCGGAAGTGCGCGACGTCGTCCCACGCGGTGGCCACCGTGCCGTTGGCGTGGAAGGACAGGTCGGCCAGCAGCGTGTCGGCGATGAAGGCGCCCTTCTCACCGGTGACGACGGTGAGCCGCTCCTTCATCGGGGACAGCCAGTTGACCAGGTGGCTGGTCACGGTGCCGTCGGCCAGCCGGCCGGTCACCGCGATCAGGTCCTCGAACTGGCGGCCGCTCTTGTGCGCGCTCTGCGCGGACACCGAGACGAACGGCGACTGGGTCACCCAGGCGGTCAGGTCGATGTCGTGGGTGGCCAGGTCGAGCACCACGCCGACGTCGGCGATCCGGGCCGGGAACGGGCCCTGGCGGCGGGTGGTGATCTGGTAGATGTCACCCAACTCGCCAGCCTCCAAGCGGACCCGGAGCGCCTGCAGCGCCGGGTTGTACCGCTCGATGTGACCGACCGCGCCGACCAGACCGGCCGCCTCGAACGCCTTGGCGATCTCGGTCGCCTCGGCCGAGGACCCGGCCAGCGGCTTCTCGATCATCGCGTGCACGCCGGCCTCGGCCAGCGCCTTCGCGATCTCGGCGTGGTACTGGGTCGGGACCGCGACCATGCAGTAGTCGATGCCCTCGGCGATCAACTGCTCGATGTTCTCGTGCACCGGGCGACCGGCGGCGACACCGAACTTGTCACCACCCGGGTCGGCGACGGCGACCAGGTCGACGCCCTCGAGGGAGGCGAGCACGCGGGCGTGGTGCCGCCCCATCATGCCCAGGCCGATCAGTCCGGCTTTCAGGTTCGCCATCTCACGCACCAGCCTTCGCCACGGTGTTCACCGCGGCCACGATCCGGTTCAGGTCTTCCTCGGACAGCGAGGGGTGGACCGGCAGCGAGAGCACCTCGGCCGCGGCCTTCTCGGTCTCCGGCAGGTCCAGCTCGCGCTGGAACGACGGGAGCCGGTGGTTCGGGATCGGGTAGTAGACACCGCAGCCGACGCCGTACTCGTTGCGCAGCGCGTTGGCGAAACCGTCGCGGTCCTCGGTCACCCGGATCGTGTACTGGTGGTACACGTGGGTCGCCTCGGCGGCCACCGCCGGCACCGCGACACCCTGCAGGTTCGCGTCCAGGAAGGCCGCGTTCTCCTGCCGCTGCTTGGTCCAGCCGGCCAGCTTGCCCAGCTGCACCCGGCCGATCGCGGCGTGCAGGTCGGTCATCCGGTTGTTCAGGCCGACCAGCTCGTTCTCGTACTGCTTGAGCATGCCCTGGTTGCGCAGCAGCCGCATCCGGCGCTCGACGTCGGCGTTCGCGACCGAGTTCATGCCGCCCTCACCGGAGGTCATGTTCTTGGTCGGGTAGAGGCTGAACATGGCGAACTCGCCGAAGGTGCCGACCGGAGCGCCGTTCCAGGTCGCGCCGTGCGCCTGCGCGGCGTCCTCGTAGATCTGGATGCCGTGCTTGTCGGCGATCGCCTGCAGCGCGGTCATGTTGGCCGGGTGACCGAACAGGTGCACCGGCATGACGGCCTTGGTCTTCTCGGTGATCGCGGCCTCGACCGCGGCCGGGTCCAGGCAGAAGTACGTCGGCTCGATGTCGGCGAACACCGGGGTGGCGCCGGTCAGCGCGACGCTGTTCGCGGTCGCGGCGAAGGTGAAGGACGGCACGATGACCTCGTCACCCGGGCCGACGCCCGCGGCCAGCAGGCCGAGGTGGAGACCCGACGTGCCCGAGTTCGTCGCGACGCACGCCCGGCCGGAGACCAGCGCTGCGCCGAACTCCTGCTCGAACGCCGCCACCTCGGGGCCCTGCGCCAGCATCCCGGACTGCATGACCCGGTCGACGGCCTCGCGCTCCTCCTTCCCGATGATCGGCTTCGCGGCCGGAATCGGCTGCACCATCAGTTCTCCTCCATGTCTTCACCGGCCGGCCGCAGCCGTCCGTCGGTTTCGATGTACGTCTCGCCCGTGTTCGGGCACTTCCACTCGCCGTTCCCGACGTCGAGCAGCGGTACGCCGGCCTTGCCGACCCACTTGATCCGGCGGGCCGGAACACCGGCGACCAGCGCGAAGTCTGGCACGTCCTTGGTCACCACCGCACCCGCGGCGACGGTGGCCCAGCGGCCGATGGTGACCGGCGCCACGCAGACCGAGCGCGCACCGATCGAGCAGCCCTGCTTCATGGTCACCCCGACCGGCTCCCAGTCGTGCCCGCTCTTCGGCGAACCGTCCGGGTTGACCGCGCGCGGGAAGTAGTCGTTGGTGAGCACCACGGCCGGGCCGATGAACACGCCGTCCTCGAGCGAGGCCGGCTCGTAGACCAGCGCGTAGTTCTGGATCTTGCAGTTGTCGCCCATCCGGACCCCGGTCCCGACATAGGCTCCGCGACCGACGATGCAGTTCTCCCCCAGGACCGCGTTCTCGCGGATCTGGGCCAGGTGCCAGACCGACGAACCGTCGCCGATCTGGGCGCTGTCGTCGACGTCAGCGGATGCTGCGATGCGGGACGTCACAAGGTCTCCTTCGAAGTGAGCCAGCTGGTGAGTGCAACGGCTGAGCGGCTTCCGTCGTGCAGCTCCGCCACGTAGCCGGGGCCGGCGGCCGCCCGCTCGGCGGCGGCGTCACGATCGGCGATCAGGCCGGTGACGACATCACCCAGGGTGTCGGGGTCTGCCTCCACGATCGGCACCTCTCGCCCAGTCAGAGTACGCACCCGTTGGCGCACCGCGTCACCGACGTATGAGACGACGATCCGCCCGGCTGCCAGTGCCTCGGCCGCCGCCACGCCGTACAGGCCGATTCTGAGCTGATCTACAACGATGTCGGCGTCGCCGATGACCCCTGGCATCCCGCTGTGCGGTACGCCGGTGATGCGCCGGTACTCGATGACGCCACGGTCGTGCAGCTCGGTCAGAACGGCGTCGATCCGGTCGGTGCCCTTGAGCTGCGCGTTCGACGGAACGTGTACGACGACCGGACGCTCACCCGTGAACAACGGACGCGCCGCCTGCCGCCACGGAGCCGGGTCGATCGCCACCGGCAACCACTGTGCGTCAGGTACGTCGTCCAGCAGATCGACCGTGGACACGAACACCGGCAGGCCGAGGCCCTCGACCAGGTCGGCGTGCCGCCGAGCCTGCTTCTCGAGACGTTCAGTCAGGTCGTCACCCGGAGTGAACGGCGACCAGCGCTCGCGCTTCGCATGGCGACTGGGCAGCCGGATGTCGGAGCCGTGGAACAGCAGTCCGACGTTGACGCCGGCCGCACGCATCGCGGCGATGTCGGCGGACGCGTCCGGGAAGCCGCGCGCACCGAAGATCGGGCGCAGCGACTCCACCAGGACGTGGGTGTAGGAACCGACGACGTGCTGCTCCTGCGCGCGCTGCCAGCGGGGCTGGCCGAACCACGCGAGCGGGACGCCGTAGTCGGTCTTGAACTGGAACTGCCCCTTGCGGTGCAAGGAGAACGAGACGGCGCTGACCCCGGGCACGGTCCGGGCGGCCTGCGCCCAGGCGTAGCCCTGACCGGCGGAGTTGGTCGGTCCGACCAGCATCCGCACCGGGGTCGTCGCCACCGGCGGGAACGCCGGCAGCTGCGCGTACGAGTACCGCAAGCCACGCAGGCGCCGCCGGACCGCTCCCGCGGTCCGGGCGATCGGCGCCGGCAGGTGCTCGCGAATCGAACGCGACACCGTCATCGAATCACCCATTACCTGCCGGTGCCTTCAGCATGTCCAGCTCGCGGCGGGCGGCCGGGATACCTAGCACCACCGGGGTGCTGGCCCGACGCTGACCGAGGTTCCACCCGGCCCAGATCGCACCGGCGTCCAGCGCGACGACGACATCAGCCTTCTCGATCGTCGCCATCACATCCCGCCGGCTCAGAACCCGACCCCAGTAGGTCTTCCCCAGATCCTTGCTGGCCCGGTTCCCGCGCAGGAACTTCACCGGCGCGGAAGTCTTAATTGCCTTAGGCAACATCCGCCCAGCGATCTTCTTCCCCTTCCGAGCCCGCCACTGCACAGCCTTGACAACCCGCTTGACCCCGGTAGGCCGCGGCTTCGCCGCAGCCGCAGGTGGGGTGGTGGTGGAAGCGGCTTTCGCCTGAGCGCTTTCCTCGGCGGCAGCGGCGGAGGTGGAAGCAGCCTCATCCGCCGCATCGGCAGGAACCTCGGCCGCAGCGGGTGCTACTTCGGCTTCACCGACGACGGTTTCCGGCTCCGCGACGGCCTCAGGAGCAATCACGGCATCCGGAGCCTCGTCGGTGGGATCCGCAACCGGCTCAGGAGTCGGGGCGACCGGCATGCGGCCTGGACCGATCAGGGTGAAGCTGTGGACCTTGTCTTCGACTGGGCCGGCCGGGGCGACCCAGCCGACGACGTCCAGCGTCACGTTGGGGTCGCCCAGGTCCTCGCGGACGGTGTCGAAGTACGCCGGCGGAAGCCGGCGCGTGCTCAGCAGTACGACGTTCTTCACGCCCGAACCCCCTTCACCGCAGCAGCCAGCGCTTCGATCCGCGGATCCAGCTGCAGATCCCGCCGGTAGGACGCACCGAACTCCCGCGCCTTGGCCCGGATCCCCTCGTCAGCCGTCCGGGCCGCGTGCGCCGCCTCGATCAGCGCCGCCGAGATGGCCTCCGGCGTCACCTCCGTGACCGGGAACCACAACGGGTGCCCGCGCAGTACGTCGGACGCCGCGTTCTCCGGGTCGTGCACCGACACCACCGGCAATCCGGTCGCGAGGTACTCGAACACCTTGCCGCTGGTCACGTAGCGACCCTTGCCGAGCATCAGCAGCTGGACGTCGAACTCGTCGTACGCCTTGGCGATCTCGGCCTTGCCGACCGGGCCCTCGTAGCTGACCCCGTCGTCCTTGGCGTTGTTGATCGTCGCCAGCATGTCGGCTCGCGGCTGGGCGTAGTACCCGAGGTAGCCGTGGATCTTGGCCTTGGCGCCGGCCATCTCCTCCGACGACGAGCGGGCGATCTGCCAGCCCTCGACGAACTCGGCCAGCGGGACCTTCGGCGACACCGTGCCGACGTACCCGAACACCAGCGGGCGATCCGTCACCGGGCCGCGGTCGTTCGTGTCCGGGACCAGGTCCGGGTCGAAGCCGTTGGCGACGGTGTGCATCTTGCCGGCCTGGGCCGGGTAGAGCTTCTCGTGCCACTCCTTGATCGGGTCGTTCACGAACCACACTTCGCGGGCCGACTCGACCAGCTTCTTCTCCCACTTGGCCGCCCGGCTGTTCGGCTCGTGCAGCCGGTCACCGGTGAAGACGTCCAGCAGCCACGCGTCGCGGTAGTCCATCACGTACGGCACGCTGTGCTTCTTGTGCAGGTGGTACGCCGCGGTGAACGCGACGTGCGGGTTCGCGGTGGCGACGGTCAGGTCGACCTTGTGCGCCTGGTGGATCCGCTCGGCGGCCTTCTCGATGATCGAGCGCCACGGCCCGTACCCGGTCTCCGGGAACGGGATCTGGTCCTGCTTGGTCCGCCACTTGCTCCACAGCTTCGGGTTCGAAGCGCGGCGCTTGGACCACTTGCGCAGGTCGGCCTCGAGAATCGGCCACTCGAACGGGACCCGGACGACCTCGACCGACGGGTCGACCCGCTCCTCCAAGGTCAGGTCGGCACCGGTGAACCGGTGGAAGGTCTCGCGTTCGGCCGTCAGCACGGTCACCTTCCAGCCGAGCGCGGCGAACCGGTTGGCCGTGGCCAGGGCCCGGTAGACACCGCCGCCTCGACAGGGCGGGAAGCCCCAGGCGACGTACAACATATGTGGGCGGTCGGTCATTCATTTCCTCTTAGCAGGTCGAGAATCGCGTCGGCCAGTTCGTCGTACGGCGTGGTCGCGGGCAGATGGTCGGCCGCCCACTGCAGCGCGTGGTCGCGCAGCTTCTCCAGCTCACCGGGATCCGCGGACCAGCGCCGCAGCGTCTCGGCCGCCTCTGTCACCGAGTCCACCAAGACTCCGCCACCGGACTCCTCGATCACCCTCGTCTGCCGGGGCAGCCGGGTCGAGAGGACGGGAAGACCGCTGGCGAGGTACTCGTAGATCTTGGACGGCATCGCCTCGACGAATGCCGGTGTCGGCTGGAGCATGGCCAGGCTGGCCCAGGCACCCTGGGTGATCCGCCAGGCGTCGGCCGGTGGCTGGCGCCCGTGCAGGCGGACCCGGCCGTCCAGGTCGGGCTGCCCGATCCGGGCCTCGAGCTGGTCCCGGTCCGAGGGTGCGACCGGGCCGACCAGGTCGAGAGACCAGTCCGTCGCCGCGGCGACGGTCTCGACCATGTCGAACAGACCACGGCTGGCCCGCAGGTCCCCGACGTACACGGCCCGCGGCGTGCCCGAAGGCGGCGTCGGGGCCAGGAACGGGACGTAGGGGAAGTTCTGCACGACCAGCCGTCGCTTCGCCTCGTGCGGGGCGAGATGCGAGTCGGCGACGACGGTCAGGTCGGCGCCAGCGGCCAGCTTGGAGCTGGCCCGGACGATCAGGCGGGCCGGCAGACCGGCCGGCCCCTTCGCCCAGGCCCGGTCGGCGAGCAGCCGGCCGTAGTCCTCGTGCACGTCGGCGACCATCTTGCGGCGGCGCAGGGTGGTGACGAGGCGGGTGACTGGGATCATGTCCGGGTCGACCGTCATCACCACCTTGGCGTTGGTCCGCCACGGCAGTACCGCGGTCCGGGCCAGCCGCTGGACCAGGTTGCCGCGCGGACCGGCGTGCACGACCGCACCGGCCGGCCCGCCGTCAGCCTCGCCCAGGCCCCAGAGCTCGACGTTGAGGCCCCGGTGCTGCAGGGCCGCGGTGATCTTGTGCAGGCGCGCATCGGCCACGTCGTGACCGGTCGTGATGATCCCCACGTCCGGCGCCGTGCTGCGTGACATTGGTCAGAGGTCCTCGAGTGAGACGGATTCCGCTTCGCCGACCTGCAGGAACTTGGTGTACGCCGCGATCACCTCGTCGGGCTGGCCCCGCATCATCAGCTTGCCCTTGTGCAACCAGATGCAGTCGTTGCACAGCTCGCGGACGCTGCTCATCGCGTGGCTGACCAGGAACATGGTCCGGCTGTTCGTGACCAGCTCCGACATCTTCGCCGCGGCCTTGGTCTTGAACGACGCGTCACCGGCCGACAGCGCCTCGTCGATCAGCAGGATGTCCGGGTCCATGTGCACGGCGACCGAGAACGCCAGCCGGCTGAACATGCCGGACGAGTACGTCCGCATCGGCATCTCCATGAAGTCACCGAGCTCGGCGAACTCGGCGATCTCCTCGTACCGCGCCTGGATCTCCTTGCGGCTCAAGCCCGCGGCCAGACCACCGAGGACGACGTTCTCCCGTCCGGACAGCGCCGCGTTGAACCCGACCCCCAGCGACAGCAGGGTGGAGACCCGGCCGTGCACCTCGATCCGGCCGGTGGTCGGCGGCAGGATGCCGGCGACCGCGCGCATCAGCGTCGACTTGCCGGCGCCGTTCGCGCCGATGATGCCGATGGTGGTGCCGTGGTCGACGTCGAAGGAGACGTTCTGGACCGCCTTGACCTCGCGGACCGCGCGCTCGCCGCGGCCGAACCGGACCAGCGCGCTCTTGAACGTCGGCACCCGCTCGAACGTGGTCCGGTAGGTGATCGACACGTCCTGGACCTTGACGGCCGGCATGCCCGACGTGCTCTTCTGCATGGCCTTCTTCTCTGCCTCAGAGACGGACAACGAACTCACGCTCCCTCGACATGAAGAACAACGAGCCGATCACGAACGCCGCGAGCGCCCAGAACCCGGCGCCGAGCCACATCTTGAGGTCCGGGATGTCGGCGCGGACCAGCAGGTCGGTCCAGCCGCCGATCAGCGAGTAGAGCGGGTTGTACTGGATGAAGCCCTTGAACTTCGCCGGCGCCTGCTCGGCGAACCAGAGCACCGGGGACAGGTACAGCCAGATCCGGACGAAGTACGGCAGGAAGCTGGTGGTGTCGCGGAAGTACACCTGCAGGGCCGCGAAGATCATCCCCATCCCGGCCGCGAAGACCGTCAGCATGATCAGGAACGCCGGCGCCAGCAGCATCTGCCACCCCAGCGGCTGACGCATCGCCAGGTGAATGGCGAGGTACACGACCAGGGTCGGCAGGAAGCGGAAGAACGCCGTCCGCACCGCGGACAGCGGCAGCAGCATCCGTGGGAACGACTGGTTCATCAGCAGCTTGCCGCCGCCGACCACGCTGGCCGCACCGGCGGTCATCGCGCCGGAGAAGTAGTAGAAGGCGAACAGGCCGCCGCACATGTGGGCGAACCGCTCCGCGGCGTCCACCTTCGAGCTACCGCCGGCGATGATGTCGACCAGCAGGTAGTACACCGCCGCCAGCAGCAGCGGGTTCAGGACCAGCCACACCTGTCCGAAGAAGGTGTTGGTGTTGGCCGCCCGGATGTTCGTCCGGGACATCTCGGCCGCGAACTCCCGGCGCTGCCACAGCGCCTTGAAGTAGGGACGCAGCGCCGGCAGGCCGACCTTGTGCGGTTCATACACGTGCACCGACGGGTTGAACTCCTCGTCGACGCTAGTCGCGTTCATTCAGGCGACGCCTCTCTTTGCCCGGTATCCGACTGGGGCTCGGCGGCTGCCGCCCGGTACGACGGCGGGCCACGCAGACCGGGAAGCAGAGTAGCGGATCGGCGTCAATACCGACGACACAGTGGTCCTCCATAGTGAGCAACGACGTACACACGGCTACCAAACGTCGCGCAAGGCCCCGAAGTGCCATTCTCGGCTCCGCCGAAGGTTCGCCCTTCGCCGATCGTTATCTGGAATATACATTTGACGGCCTTCGTCGGCCAAAACGCCTGCCACAGCACGGAAACGCGGACGGTTTCATGCTCACGTGAGCGCCGTGCGAACAACAGCGATCAAGGTCAGATCGCGGTTAATTCAGTGGTACGACGCCTGCCGCCGGGCGGAAGTTGCCGCGCGCGAGGTGACGTGTCCCACCGCGACTGTGAAGCCGGTGGGCGCTGATGCCTGGTGTGACCGGTGGGGCCCCAGGGGGTGCTTCCTGGCCGGGGCGAGCCGGGCCGGGGACATCAGGTCCCCGCACCCCATGGACAGCCTCACCATCCACGGAGCTCCGCTCAGCACCTCCCGGGGCCCAGGCCGCGTCCGGGAAAACGCAGCCCGCACCGACGATCCGGGAACCCGTCCGCCATGGGCGGAAGCGGACGTGGCACACACCGGATCGGCCGGCACGATGACCAGGGCGGCGGTCATCGCGCCAAGGCCAACAGGAGTACGAGACGGTGCCTGCATCGGACTCTCCTCCTCATCGGCCTCACGATGGAGATGCACAGTTTGTACACCCTCCGGCACAGCCGGTGATGGCACGGGAGTGCGAGGGCACCGATGCGCCGGGATCGAGACCCAACCGAAACGGGCTCCGCTGACGTAGCAGCGAACTCGGGCCAGAATTGGAACAGCAGCCCGGCGGCGCTCAGGTGGTCCGTCGCCGGGCTGCTGGACCTCAATTCTCGCTCACAACTGCGCGGAAATGGTGGCCAGATGGTGACACGGCACAAGAATGCTGACAGGACAACAAATATCGCTGGGTGCATTCACGACGACACGGACAGTGCATACTGCGCTGGAACTACCGCCCTACTCTGGAGTGGCGGTAGCAGAAAGTGACCGCGCTCGGAAGGGAGGGGCCAGTGGTGAGCACAACCGACACGGAGCGTGCCGACCACCTACGTGTGCTCGGTCTGAACGACGACGAGATCAAGGTCTACCAGCACCTGCTGCGGACCGGCCCGTCGTCGATCACCGAACTGGACGAGGCGGTCCCGGACCGGGACGAGAGTATCGACGCGACCCTCAAAGGGCTGGTGCAGGCCGGCCTGGCCCGGCGGTCCGGCTCGGACCACTCCCGGTACCTGCCGGTGCCTCCCGACGCCGGTCTGGAGGCGATGACGCTGCGCCGCGAGTCCGAGCTGAAGCAGGCCCGGATCGAGGTCCTGAACGCGTACGACGAGTTCCGCCGGACCGTGCACAACGAGTCGACCACCCACCTGATCGAGGTCGTCACCGGGAACGCGATCGTCGAGCGGATCCGCCAGATCAAGGGCGGTGCGCAGCGCGAGATCCTGGCCATCGACTCCCCGCCGTACTACATCGGCGGCCCGAACCAGGAGGAGATCGAGCACCTCAAGCGGGGTGTCTCCTACCGGGTCGTGTACTCACCGGAGTCGGTCGAGGTGCCCGGCTACCTGACCGAGAACATCCTGCCCTGTGTCGAGGCCGGTGAGCAGGCTCGGGTGCTGCCCGACGTACCGGCCAAGCTGACCATCATCGACGGCTCGATCGCGTTCGTGTCGATGTCGGTGCGCGACACCGACGTGAACCGGTCCCTGCTGATCATCCGGCCGAGCAGCCTGCTGACGGCGCTGATCGGCATGTTCGAGCTGTGCTGGCGCAACGCGCTGCCACTGCACGCCTCGGTCGGCACCGAGGACGATCGGCTCGAGCCGATCGAGCGCCGGCTGCTGGCCCTGCTCGCGACCGGTGCCGCGGACGACACCATCGCGCGCACCCTGGGGATCAGCCGCCGGACCTTCTTCCGCTACCTCGAACGCCTGATGAACCGCACCGGCGCCAGCACCCGCTTCCAGCTCGCCCTGCACGCCGCCCGGGAGAACTGGCTGTAGTTGCCAAGGACAACGAAGGGCTCCCGGCGCGTGCCGGGAGCCCTTTGTTCGTTGGGGTTTCAGGACGCAGCGGTAGTGAACTCCTTGGCCACGACCTCGGCGATCTGGGCGGTGTTCAGGGCGGCACCCTTGCGCAGGTTGTCGCCGCAGACGAACAGCTCGAGCGCGTGCGGGTCGTCCAGCGACTTGCGCACCCGGCCGACCCAGGTCGGGTCGGTGCCGACCACGTCGGCCGGGGTCGGGAACTCCCCCTCGGCCGGGTTGTCGAAGAGCAGCACGCCGGGCGCGTCCCGCAGTACCTCCCGGGCACCCTCGGCGGTGACCTCCTGGGCGAACCGGGCGTGCACCGACAGTGAGTGAGTCGTGATCACCGGCACCCGGACACAGGTCGCGGACACCTTCAGGTCGGGCAGCCCGAGGATCTTGCGCGACTCGTTGCGGACCTTCAGCTCCTCCGACGACCAGCCATCGTCCTTCAGCGAGCCGGCCCACGGGACCACGTTCATCGCCAGCGGCGCCGGGAACGGACCGAGGTCGTTACCGATCACCCGTCGTACGTCGCCCGGCGTGGTCCCCAGGTCGCGATTGCCGGCCACCTTCATCAGCTGGTCGTAGAGCGCGTCGATCCCGTCCTGGCCCGCCCCGGAGGCGGCCTGGTACGACGCCACCACCAACTGCTCCAGCTCGTAGCGGTGGTGCAGCGCGCCCATCGCGACGATCATCGACAGCGTCGTGCAGTTGGGGTTGGAGATGATCCCCTTCGGCCGGTTGCGGGCCGCCTCGGCGTTCACCTCGGGCACCACCAGCGGGACGTCCGGGTCCATCCGGAAGGCGCCCGAGTTGTCCACCACGACGGCGCCGCGGGCGGCCGCGATCGGGGCCCACTGCGCGGACACCGCGTCGGGTACGTCGAACATCGCCACGTCGATGCCGTCGAAGGCCTGCTCGCTGATCGCGACGACCTCGACCTCCTCGCCGCGGACCTTGAGCTTCTTGCCCGCGGAGCGCTCGGACGCGATCAGCCGGATCTCTCCCCAGACGTTCTCCCGGGTCGAGAGCAGGGCCAGCATCACCGTTCCGACGGCGCCGGTCGCACCGACCACCGCCAGCGATGGCAGGCCCGTCCGGTCATCGGTCTCGTTGTCCAAAGCGCTCACAGGGGTCACCGTCCAGTTCCTCCGTACACGACAGCCTGGGTGTGCTCGTCGTCCAGGTCGAATGCGGTGTGCGCCGCGGTCACGGCGACGTCCACCAGGTTCTCGTCCACGACCACCGAGATCCGGATCTCCGAGGTGGAGATCATCTCGATGTTCACGCCGGCTTCGGCGAGCGCGGAGAAGAATTTCGCGGACACGCCCGGGTGGGAGCGCATTCCGACACCGACCACCGAGACCTTACCGATCTGGTCGTCGTACAGCAGCTGCTCGTAGCCGATCTCGTCCTTCATCCGGGCCAGCGCCGACATCGCCCGGGCGCCGTCGACGCGGGGCAGCGTGAAGGAGATGTCGGTGCGGTTGGTGGCCACCGCCGACACGTTCTGCACGATCATGTCGATGTTGGTCTCGGCACCGGCGACGGTCTCGAAGATCCGGGCCGCCTCACCGGGCTTGTCGGGGACGCCGACCACGGTGATCTTGGCCTCGTTGCGGTCCTGGACCACGCCGGAGATGATCGCCTGTTCCATTTGACTCAGTTCCTTCGCATCGACGACCCAGGTGCCTTCCTTCTGCGAGAAGGAGGAGCGCACATGGACGGGGACGTTGTAGCGCCGCGCGTACTCGACGCAGCGCAGGTGCAGCACCTTGGCACCACAGGCGGCCATCTCGAGCATCTCCTCGTAGGAGATCTTCGGGATCTGCTTCGCGGCCGGCACGATCCGCGGGTCCGCGGTGAAGATGCCGTCCACGTCGGTGTAGATCTCGCAGTAGTCCGCCTCCAGCGCGGCGGCCAGCGCGACCGCGGTGGTGTCGGAGGCGCCGCGGCCCATCGTGGTGATGTCCTTGGTGTCCTGGGCGACGCCCTGGAAGCCGGCCACGATCGCGATGTGGCCCTCGCCGAGCGCCTCCTCGATCCGGCCCGGGGTGATGTCGATGATGCGCGCGTTGCCGTGCGCGGAGGTGGTGATGACACCGGCCTGCGAGCCGGTGAACGAGCGGGCCTCGTAGCCCAGGTTCGCGATCGCCATCGCCAGCAGTGCGGCCGAGATGCGCTCACCCGAGGTGAGCAGCATGTCCAGCTCGCGCGGTGGCGGCAGCGGGGAGACCTGCTGGGCCAGGTCCATCAGTTCATCGGTGGTGTCGCCCATGGCGGAGATGACCACCACCACGTCGTTCCCGGCCTTCTTCGTCGCGACGATCCGTTGGGCCACGCGCTTGATGCAATCGGCGTCAGCGACCGAAGAACCGCCGTACTTGTGCACGACGCGTCCCACAGGTGTGTCTCCTCAAACCACTGGTTGCGGTACGCCGTGCGGCGTTGCACCAGGCGTAGTCTCGGGCCTCATTCTAGCCGTGACTCGATCGTTGCCTACCCGCTGACCAGCAGCCGGGCCGGCTGTCCGGCCGATCCGGACACCGCCGGTAGGTTCCACGGCCAGGCTCGGGAGCGGCCGGAAAGCGTCCGGCCGGTCCGGCCTCTTGTTCATATAAGTCATCACTGAAATACTTCGGTCCGTGCACGCGTTCGACATCCTCGGCGATCCGGTCCGGCGCCGGATCCTGGAACTGCTGGCCGACGGCGAGTTGCCGGCCGGCAGTATCGCCGCGACGATCGGTGCCGAGTTCGGCATCAGCCAGCCGGCCGTCTCCCAGCACCTCAAGGTGCTGCGCGACAACGGCTTCGCCACCGTCACCGTCGACGGCACCCGGCGGCTGTACGCCGTCGACCCCGGACCGCTGCGCGAGATCGACGGCTGGCTGGACCGCTACCGCAAGTTCTGGACCAATCGGCTCGACGCACTCGAGACCGAGATCCGCCGCGGCCGCCGGGAAGCGGCTGAGGCCGATCCGGCCTGAAACATTCGGGCCGCGGACTGCATCTGGGTTGGTAAGGAGACCCAGAGGAGCAGTAGAGATGCGGAACATCGTCGCCAGGCTGTGCATGTCGGAGGACGGCATCGTGGACCGGCCGGAGTACTGGATGCCCGAGCCCGGCCTGGCCGGGGTGTTCGACCAGTTGGTGACCGGCGCGGAGACGGTGCTGCTCGGGCGGACCACGTTCGAGCGGTACGCCGCCTTGGTGGGCCGGCCCGACGAGGCCGTCGTACCGCTTGATCGGGCGCGCAAGCTGGTGGTCGCGTCCAGGCCGGTGATCGCGCGGCCTCGTACCGAGGTCCTGCAAGGGGATCCGCACCGGGTGTTGCGGGCGTTGAAGCACGTGCCGGGTGCCGACATCCACGTGGTCGGCAGCGTCAAGCTGGTGCGGTCGCTGCTCCGGTGGCGGCTGATCGACGAGGTGTCGCTGCTCATCCATCCGGTCCAGGCCGGCTTCGGTACCCCGTTGTTCGAGGACCGGCGCGGGCTGCGACTGATCTCGATGTGCGCAGGTGGTTCCGGCGTACTGGAGGCGAGCTATCGGGTGGACTATGCGGCGACCGCGACCGCTTCCAAGTCGGCGTCGGCCGGGCGGTGGGGCGGTACGTGGAGCACCGAGAGCGTCCCGACCAGCGACAGGACGGCCATCAGGACCCACGCGTAGGGGACACCGAAGGTCTCGACCACTGTGCCGGCGACCGCGGATCCGATCGCGTTGCCGATCATGCCGCCGCTGAGCATCCAGCCGAAGATCTCGGTCCGCGCCACGGCCGGCGTCATCACGCCCAGCCGCTCGTAGATCGCGCCGACCGTCGGCGCGATCAGGCAGCCGAACGCGAACAGCATCACCGTCAGTGCGACCACGGACGAGGTGGCGAACACACAGCCGGTGACGAGCACCGCCAGCGCCAGCATCCGCCGCCAGACGTACGAGGCGCGCCGGCCCGGCAGCGCACCGCCGACCAGACCACCGATGAGGCTGCCGATCGCGGCGACCATCTCCAGCACACCGGCGATCAGCCGGTTGCCGTGCTCATCGGCGAACGCGACGATGCCGATCGACAGCGACGCGAAACCCGTGGCCAGACAAGCGAATGCGATGAGCAGGCCCAGCCGGTGCCGGTGGATCACCAACTGCCGCGCGGTCGGCCGGGGCTCATCGGTTTCCACGCGCTGTGTGCGCGGCTGCTGCTTGAGACCGAACCACCAGATCGCCACGGCCGCCGTTCCCGCACAGGCCAGTAGGCCGGCTCGCGGACTGGCGAAGCTGACCACCACAGCACCGAGCATCGGGCCGATGACGAACAGCAACTCCTGCGCGGTCGCGTCCAGTGCGTAGATCGCGCGCAGGCGCGCACCCTGTACCAGCTGCGGCCAACTGGCCCGCAAGGCCGAGGTGATCGGTGCCACGAACATGCCGGCCAGCGCGGCGGCGATCGGCAGCACCCGGTACCAGCTGTACGGCAGCAGCGCGACCACGGCCATCAGGACACTCCACGCCATCCCGGTCCCGATCACGACCCAGCGCGCCCCCTTCCGGTCCGCGCGCCGCGACCACACCACGCTGGCGATCGCCATCCCGACGGCGTAGGCACCGGCGACGATCCCGGCCCAGCCGAAGTTGCCCCCGGCGTCCTTGGCCAGGAACGCCAGCGGCACCATCACCGCCATCACCGGCATCCGCGCCACCAGGGCCGCCGCCAGCAGCGCCATCACCCCGGGGGTCTTCCAGAGATCGCGGTACGCCGTCAGGTCCATAGAGCGCATTCTGTCCTGACAAACCGGTTCGGCGCCTCGGGAATTCTCCCTATCCCGACGGCACGCGAGTATGCGAACATATGTTCGTGTCGGACCAGCGCGCGGCGACGATCCTGCATGCCGACCTGGACGCGTTCTACGCGTCGGTCGAGCAGCGGGACGACCCGCGCCTGCGCGGCCGGCCGGTGATCGTCGGCGGCGGCGTGGTCCTCGCCTGCAGCTACGAGGCCAAGGCGTACGGCGTCCGGACCGCGATGAACGGTGGACAGGCGCTCCGCCGCTGTCCCGGCGCGATCATCGTGGAGCCGCGGATGTCGGCGTACTCCGAAGCCAGCAAGGCGGTGTTCAAGGTCTTCGAGAACACCACACCCTTGGTGGAGGGGCTGTCGATCGACGAGGCGTTCCTCGATGTGGGCGGACTGCGGCGGATCTCCGGGACGCCGCTGGAGATCGCCCAGCGGTTGCGGGCCGACGTGATGTCGCAGGTCGGGCTGCCGATCACGGTCGGAGTGGCGCGGACGAAGTTCCTGGCCAAGGTGGCCAGCGGCGTCGCGAAGCCGAACGGACTGCTGGAGGTGCCGCCGGACCGGGAGCTGGACTTCCTGCATCCGCTCGATGTCGAGCGGCTCTGGGGTGTGGGTGAGGTGACGGCCGAGAAGCTGCGCAACCGCGGGCTGACCAAGGTCGGCGATGTCGCGATGCTGCCCGAGGCCGCGTTGGTGGCGATGCTCGGGCGAGCATCGGGGCGGCATCTGCATGCATTGGCGCACAACCGCGATCCGCGGCCGATCGAGGTGGGGCGCCGACGGCGGTCGATCGGGTCGCAACGGGCGCTCGGTCGATCGCCGAAGTCTCCGGAGCGGCTGGACGCCGTACTGGCTGGGCTCGTCGATCGGGTCACGCGACGTATGCGGACGGCGGGGCGGGCCGGGCGGACGGTGACGTTGCGGCTGCGGTTCGACGATTTCAGCCGGGCGACCCGGTCGCACACGTTGCCACAGGCAACGGATCAGACGCGGGCGATCCTGATCACCGCGCGGGCGTTGCTGTCCACGGCGCGCCCGTTGATCGCGACGCAGGGGATCACCATGATCGGCATCTCGGTGGGCAACCTGGAGAACGAGGCGGCTTTGCAGTTGGCACTGCCGTTCGACAAGGCGTCGAACGACGAGCTCGACTCGGCGCTCGATCAGGTGAAGGAGAAGTTCGGCACGAACGCGATCACACGCGGAATCCTGCTCGGCCGCGACCAGGGCCTGACGGTGCCGATGCTGCCGGACTAGTGCGTCGCCTAGAAGAGTTGAGCCGCACCTCGCCTCCGCGCGGACCAGTTCTAGGTGGTTGGTGCAGTTCGACAGGTGGTGTCCGGCGATCGGGTCGGACACCTGGTCGGGTCCAGGCGGCGAGTGACCGGTAGTGGACGTATACGTCCTGTCGATGTGCACCAGGCCGACCGCTCGCCAGCCCGCGCGTCCCCTTGCCCCGCTCTGGTGGGTCCGCCCACCAGGAGAGGGGTTAGCCAACCGGAATCTGGTGGGCCAACCCCCCTTCTCGTGGGCTGACCCATCTGCCGGGGAGCGTTGCCGGCGGTGCCGCTGTCCGGGGACGGTCAGCACCCCAACCTCTCTGGCACGGCCCTAGTAGTTGGTGTCGTGGAGGTGGCCGGCGTACCAGTTCAGGGCGGCTCGCAGCTCGTGGAGTTGTTGGTTGCGGCGTTTGCCGGACCGCCCGTGGGCGATGGGGTAGAGCTTTCGGCCGCCGTGGTGGGAGCGTATTGGCGTCGGCAGGGTGGCTTCATGGTTGAGCCACGCGACCAGCCAGGGTCTGCGGACGTCGCCGGCGATGCGGATGCGGGTCACCGACGACCACGGGATGGCTGCCTGTTCGTATGCTCTGGTGATCGCCAGGCCTTCCGGTGACAGGTGGAGTACGACGCGACGCCTGAGGACCAGGCGCCAGTAGCGGATGGCGAAGTACAGGCTGATCGCGGTCGCGATGCTGCCGATCACTACGCCGGATGGGTCGGCTGCGAAGGTCTGACGCGGCAGGCAGATGGCGGCGAGCAGGGTGGTGATCACGGCGATGATCGCCGGTCTCGTCCTGGTGGTGGTGAAGGTGGCACCGGTCTGCTGCGGAGGCCGGGGCTGCAGGGTTCCTGGGTGCGGCACTGGCATGTCGTGCTGCATGGGCGTCGGGTGCTGTACGGGCGGCTCTTGCTGCGCGGGTGTCGGCGGTTCGGGGAGGAGCTTGGTGGGGGCGATGATCGTGGCGGCCGGTGGAGGGATGACTGCGGTGTTCGCCGGTGAGCCGACGATCTGGAGCATCTCGGCGGGGGTCGGACGATGAGCGGGATCTCTTGCCAGGCAACGGCGTACGAGGTCCTGCAACGGATCCGGCAGCGGCGGGATGTAGGGCTGCTCGTGGACGATCCGGTGCAGCAGCGAGGCCGGGTTGCCGGTCGCGAACGGGCCGCGGCCGGACGCCGCGAACACCAGCACCGCGCCCAGCGCGAACATGTCGCTCGGCGGCCCGATCGCCGTACCGGTGACCTGCTCGGGTGACAGGTAGCCCGGGGTACCGATGACCACTCCGGTTGCCGTCAGGTTGGCTTCTTCGAGGGCGCGGGCGATGCCGAAGTCGATCACCCGCGGGCCGTTGTCGGTGAGGACGATGTTCGACGGCTTGAGATCGCGATGGATCAGGCCGCTGCGGTGGATCGCGTCGAGCGCCTCGGCCAGGCCGCCCGCGAGCGATCGCACTCCACCGGGCGCCAGCGGGCCGAACGTGTCGATCGCCTTCTGCAGCGTCGGTCCAGGCAGGTACTCGGTGGCCAGCCACGGATACTGCGCGTCCGGATCGATCGGCATCGACGACGGCTGCCGTGAACGCGCCGCTGACCTTCCGCGCGGCTTCGATCTCGCGCGCGAACCGGGCCCGGAATCCTTCGTCACCGGCCAGTTCGTCGCGGACCACCTTGACCGCGACCAGGCGGCCGCCGGGTGATCGGGCGAGGTACACCGCACCCATCGCACCGCGACCGAGCCGGCCCTGGATCGCGAACGACCCGATCGTCACCGGATCCCCTGGGTGCGTTGTCATCGGGGAGTCAGGCTAACGCGATTCAGGAGCGCGGGTAACCGATCTCGGCGATGCCTTCGGCCAGATCCGGTAGCCGGCGCTGACGGTTGAGCGAGGTCACGACGTACTCGGTCAGTGGCATCAGTGCGTAGACGTGCCGGATCGGCTCGAGGTCGAGCGCCAGCTCGTAGTAGTCCTCGGCGAACGTCAGGTACGCCTCGGGGCGACCGTCCGCGAGCACCTCGAAGAGCTGGTCCGCGCCGTCCTTGTCGACACCTTCGACCGGACCACATCGCCACTGCGTATCGGCCGTCGTACGCCAGAAGGCAACCGTCGCGCGCGGCGAACCCATCGGATCCCAGAACGCCTTGTCGTCCCGCGCGTGCTGGAACACGTCCGGCACTCCATCGATCAGCCCGGGCCAAGGTTGCATGTCGTTCGCGTACGGCGACATCGGCGACTCGTGATCGAACCCA
The DNA here is from genome assembly GCF_037203805.1 of Kribbella sp. CCNWLW201. Lineage (NCBI taxonomy): Bacteria > Bacillati > Actinomycetota > Actinomycetes > Propionibacteriales > Kribbellaceae > Kribbella > Kribbella sp. CCNWLW201. Next base: position 526,273 of record NZ_JBBCBQ010000001.1, read on the forward strand.
TACCCGAACGCACCGTCGGCCGAGAACACGATCGAGTACTCGTTCCCCGACCCGTCTCGCATCAACGCGGCCTCCTCGGTCTCCGACCACCGAGCGTCGAACGAGAAGTAGTTGGCGTCGTCGTACTCGTTCAACACAAGATCAAGCACCGCCAACGCCCGACTGACCCGCCTGGTGGTCTGCAAGTCCGGCAACCGCTGAATGACGTCGAAAACTGACACCGCCCCATTCAACCGGCCCCATCAGGCCACGTCGAGATACCGGCGCCGATGCCCCATGATCGCCCCGCGAACCTCGCGCAACCTGGGATCCAGGAAGGCCACCACCCACGGCCACCGCAAGTCCCCGCCGACATCCAATTGCCCTTGCATACAAGCCTCCTGACCGGGATCGGATCCTCACCGTAGTAGCTGAGGACCCCCTCGCGGGGCCGGTCGGAGGCTGGCTGTGGATAACTCTCAGCGGCGCTGGACGACCTCTTCGGCGACCTCGACGAGTTCGCGGTCGGTGGCCTCGGTTTCGGCGTCGTGGGCCGGCTCGAGCCGGTCGTGCGCGATCAGCGACTGGATGGCTCGCAGTACGGCGCTGGCCGCGGCACCCCACGTGGACACGTAGGAGAACTGCCACCACCACAGGGCCTCGATGATCCGGCCCTCCTCGTAGTGCGCCAGGCCGTGCACGAGGTCGGTCGCGATCGCGGTGAGGTCGTCGGACAGCCGGTTCACGGTGATCTCGGGTGGAGCGGCGTACGGATCGAAGACCTCGGCGTACTCGTCCAGGCCTTCGAACAGCACTGCCAGCCGGTCCCGCATCGCGTCCAGGTCCGGGTCGGGGCCGGCGTCGCTCTCGAACCGCTCCTCCGGCACGAAGTCCTCGAACGCGCCCAGCCGGCCGCCGGCGAGCAGCAACTGGCTCACCTCGAGCAGCAGGTACGGCAGCGAGGCGAGCCCCTCGTCGACACCGTCCTCGTCCGGCTGTGCCGCGATGTCGCGCACCGAGATCAGGAAGCTCTGCACCTGGTCGGCGATCTGCTCGGCGAACTCGGCGAGATCCTCGGAGTCCGTGCCCAGCGCGCGCTCTGCAATATCTGTTGGTTCAGTCATCGATCGATCGTCGCCCTTCAAACGCCCGTCCGAGTGTGACCTCGTCGGCATACTCGAGGTCACCGCCTACTGGAAGTCCACTAGCCAATCGGGTGACGCGCAACCCCATGGGCCGGAGCAACCGGCTCAGGTACGTCGCGGTCGCCTCGCCCTCGAGGTTCGGGTCGGTGGCCAGAATGATCTCGGTCACCTCACCGCTCGCCAGCCGCTGCATCAGTTCCTTGATCCGCAGCTCGTCAGGACCGATCCCCTCGATCGGCGAGATCGCCCCGCCGAGCACGTGGTACCGGCCCCGGAATTCCCGCGTCCGCTCGATCGCGACCACGTCCTTGGCCTCTTCGACCACACAGATCAGGCTCAGGTCGCGGCGCGGGTCACGGCAGATCCGGCACTGCGCCTCCTCCGAGACGTTGCCGCAGATCTCGCAGAACTTGACCCGCTCCTTCACCTGCACGAGCACATGCGCGAGCCGCCGTACGTCGGTCTCGTCAGCGGCCAGCAGATGGAACGCGATGCGTTGTGCGGACTTCGGACCGACGCCGGGCAGCCGGCCGAGCTCGTCGATGAGGTCCTGGACGGCCCCCTCGTACACGTCAGCCCGGGTTCCGACCGGATGACCCGGCCCCGCCACCCGGGTTCACGAACCCAGTTCCGCCGGCGCTCGGGCCACTCGGGCCTGGGCCTCTCTCATCCGGGGTCTCACCCGTGCCGGGCGCGATGCTTCCGCCCGGAGCCGAGGCGCCGGGCAGGGTGAAGCCGGCCGGCGCGGACGAACCGCCGCCGAAACCGGGCCCCTCGGACCCGAAGCCCGGGATGCCACCGGCCAGCGGGCCCATCGCGCGGGCCGCGGCCTCCTTGGCGTTCTCGGAGGCGTCCCGCACGGCGGCGACGACCAGATCGGCGAGCGTCTCGGTGTCATCCGGGTCGACGGCTTCCGGCTTGATCGTCAGGCTCAGCAGCTCACCGGTCCCCGACACCAGCGCGGTCACCAGCCCACCACCGGCCGAGCCCTCGATCTCCTGGCTCTCCAGGTTGGCCTGGGCCTCCATCAGCTGGTTCTGCATCGCCTGCGCCTGCGCGAGCAGGTCGGACATGTCGAAGCCGCCAGCACCGCCACCGTCGAACACCGCGATCTCCTCGTCGAGTCGCCATCTGCTACCGAGCCTCAACCCTAGCCGGTCCGCCGGACAACCCCAGCGCCGCCGTCCCGCAACCAGAAACCGACCAGTCTCCCCAGTCTCTCCACAGCTTTGTGGACAGACTTATCCACACCCTGTGAATCCTGTGGATATCCCTCGCCCGCAGTCTCCCCTTTCACCCACACCCCCGTGTGGACCGCCCCCGGGTTACGGCTTCTCCCAGCCGGTGGTGACGACGTAGTCCGTGTACCAGGTCGTGAGCTCGACGACGGGCCGCAGAGCCTGCGTGATGAGGCCGATGTCGTCGGTGTCGATCGGCTTCTCCGCGTAGACCGAACGCAGCCGGAGAAGGTCGGCGCGAGGGTGGTCGGGCGAGTACTTGCCCGGCATCCGAAGCCTGCTCGGCCCGGTGAGTCCGAATCCGTCGCGGCGCAGCCGTTCGACGACCCCGGCGAGCTCGCCGCCGCTGGCCTCGGCGTCGACCATCGCGCGGAACAGTTCCACCTGATCGCCGGCCGGGCTCGCCGAACCGCCGCCGAGCGTGAACCCGTCGAGGTCGAACGTGAACGTGATCCGGATCCGGCGGGCGATCCACCACGTCGCGCGCTGGTGCTGCCACGCGGCCGGCCGGTCGGACAGCCCGCTCAGCCAGAACGTCCCGAACTCGTCCTTCTCATTGAGCGCATCGCAGAGCTCTTGCAACGGCCCGCGGACGTGGCGCTCCAGGTCGTCGCGGTGCGTCTCCAGCTGAGCCGGGCTCAGCTCGCCCTCGAGATCCTCCAGTACGTCGTACGCCGCGTCGGTCCAGCCCCGGAAACCCATACGCGGCAATCTGCCACCGGCCACCGACAAACCGGCCGGGACTATGCCGTCAGTTGGGTTCTTCGGTGATGATCTGGGCGCCGAGGGTCTCGCGGAGGAGGTCGGTGTGGGAGCGGGAGTCCTCCTCCAGCACCATGTCGTCCTCGCCGATCGCGTCCGCCTCTTCCTCAGGCGTCAGCGGTACCTCCGGCGCTGCGGGAGCCGCGGCGGCCTTCCGAGCCTGCTCAGCAGCTACGGCCGCTTCCGCCGCACGCCGCTTACTCGCCGCCTGCTCCCGACGGTCCACCTCCGCCGGCGCCGCCCCACCTGGCGCCCCCGGTGCGGCTGAGGTCGCCGGTCCCGTCGGCTGCCCTGCTCGTGGCCCCGGCGGCGAGGCCGGTCCGTCGTCCCACGGGTCAGGCTCCGGCGGTACGTCGTACTCCGGCGGCGGATCCTGTACGGCGACCGCCGCATCAGGCCCGTCAGACCACTGCCCGGCACTTCCCGAGCCACCCGGCCCACCGAACCCGCTCGCGGCGTTGCCCGAACCGGATCCGCCCCGACCAGCATCCTGCGAGAAGCCGTCACCACCGGATCCAACACCGGCCGGTGCCTGGTTGCCCGACTGACCCGGCGACCCTTGTGGCACGCCCGAACCCGCCGCGGCGGCACCCGCCCCGCTAACGCCAGCCCCAGCAGCGCTCGCTCCAGCCCCGCCCGCACCCGTCCCACCGGCGCCTGCGACACCTCCGCTCGCACCCGGCCCACCACCTGCGGGCCCTCCACTAGCGCCCGCACCACCGGACCCACCAGCTGCGCCGGGTCCAGCGGAGCCAGCTCCGTCGGCGCCCCAGCTGCCGCCGTCCGTGCCAGCACCCGCACCACCGCCCGACCCACCCGCGCCGCCGCCCTGGGGGCCACCGGAACGTGGGCCGCCTGCGTGCTGACCGCCGCCACCTCCGGCACCCGGGTCGGTGGACGGGTCGACGACTGCCTCGATGCGGCGGTTCAGACCGATGGTGTCGATCATCGCCTGCCGCAAAATCTCGTCACTCCCGGACCGGGCGAAGCTCTCCCGAGCCCCCGCGTTCACCAGACCGAGCGTCAGCGTCTGATCGTCGACCGCGATGACCTGCGCGTTCTGGCTCAGCATGATCCACGCGAACCGCCGCTTCGCCTTCACCGCCTCGAGCACCTCAGGCCACAACCGCCGTACGTCGGCCAACCCAACGGATCCGGCCGACGGAGGGGCCGCGGCAGGCGGAGCGCCGGCGGCTTGCGGCGCGGGAGCTGCAGCCCCAGGCGCAGAGGTCACCGAGTAGGCCGACTCATCCGCCCATGCCCCAGACCGTGCCCCCGCACCGGCTGGCGGGCCGTCGGCAGCACGAGCAGCTGGTGGAGCGTCGGCAGCACGAGCGGCCGGCTGCGCATCGCCTGAACCAGCATCACCGCGTGCGACCTGCCCTGAGCCCGCATCAGGTCCCGGCGCGGCACCACTGGCCGGACCGCCTGCGTCCGAGCCACCTGACGAAGGCGCCGTACCGGCGTCTGCGGTGGACCCTCCCCCCGCGGCAGCGCGGGCTGCGGCTCGGCTCGTCGCCACGTCCGGCCCAGCACCACCCACAGGAGCACCAGCGGACCCGGCCGGCTGACCCGCGTCCGCCGTACTGGCGACTCCGGGGACTCCGATGGCGAGGCGGCGTTCCATTCGGTCGAGTCGGGCTTGGATGCCGTTGGTGGAGTCGTCGGCACCTGGCAGCAGGACCTTGGCGCAGATGAGCTCCAGCTGCAGCCGAGGCGCCGTGGCCCCGCGCATCTCCAGCAGACCGGCCGCGACGATGTCCGCGGCCCGAGTGAGCTCGGCCGCACCGATCCCGGCGGCCTGGGTCTGCAACCGCTCGCCCTGGTCCTCGGCGGCTTCGATCAGGCCGGAGACGATCGCGTTCGGTACGGCGGACAGCACCACAAGGTCACGCAGTCGCCGGAGCAGATCCTCGGCGAACCGCTTCGGGTCCTGGCCGGTCTCGATCACGCGCTCGATCGACTCGAACACGGCCTTGCTGTCATGCGCCGCGAACCCGTCCACACACCCGTCGAGCAGCGAGTCCGGCGTGAACCCGAGCAGCGCGACGGCCAACTCGTACGTCACCCCGTCCGGCCCCGCCCCACCGATCAGCTGGTCGAGCACGCTCAGCGAGTCACGGACCGAACCGGCACCGGCCCGCACGACCAGCGGCAGCGCAGCCGGCTCGATCGCGACGCCCTCGGACTGGCACAGCGTTGCCATGTAGTCGCCGAGCACCTTCGGCGGGACCAGGCGGAACGGATAGTGATGCGTCCGGGACCGGATCGTCCCGATCACCTTGTCCGGCTCGGTGGTGGCGAAGATGAACTTGAGGTGCGGCGGCGGCTCCTCGACCAGCTTCAGCAGGGCGTTGAAGCCCTGCGTGGTCACCATGTGCGCCTCGTCGATGATGTAGATCTTGTAGCGGCTCTCCACCGGCGCGAAGAAGGCCCGCTCGCGCAGATCCCGGGCGTCGTCGACACCACCGTGCGAGGCGGCGTCGATCTCGATCACGTCGATGCTGCCGGGGCCGCCGCGGGCCAGGTCGGTACAGGACTTGCACACCCCGCACGGCTCGGCGATCGGGCCCTTCTCGCAGTTGATCGCGCGGGCCAGGATCCGGGCGCTGGTGGTCTTGCCACACCCGCGCGGGCCGGAGAACAGATAGGCGTGGTTGACCCGGTTGTTGCTCAGCGCGTTCCGCAGCGGCGCCGTGACATGGTCCTGCCCGATCACCTCGGCGAACGTCTCCGGGCGATACCGGCGGTACAACGCAAGGGGTGCTTCCACGCCCGCAACCCTAGCGCCGACCCCCGACATTTCCTCCCCAAGCCCGCGGCCGCCCGGAAATCGACGGGGTGTCGTGCGGGATGGACGCAGTGTCGGGGAGAATCGACACATGTCGAACGGGACGCCGGGGGTACGGCGACGCAAGCCGAGCAAGGGTGATCTGACCTCACAGGCGATCCTGGAGACCGCCGAGAAACTGCTGGCCGAGCGGGATCTCAGCGAGATCACCATCGACGATCTGACCACCGGCGCCGGGATCTCGCGCTCGGCGTTCTACTTCCACTTCGAATCCCGCGAAGCCGTGCTGTACGTGCTCGCGGAGAAGATCGTGGCCGAGCTGTACGACACCGCCAGCGCCTGGACCGGGTCCTCCGCGTCGCCGGCCGCGGACGCGCTCCGGGACGCCACCGCCGGTTCGGTCGCGATCTGGCGTCGCAGCGGCCCGGTCCTCCGCGCCGCGACCCGGGCCCGGGAGACGAGCCCGCCGATGACGCAGTTCTGGAGCGACATGGCGCGGAAGTTCATCACCGCGGTCGCGGACCGGATCGAGGCCGAACGCGCGGCCGGCCGGGCGCTGCCCGGACCACCGGCGGCCAAGTCGCTGGCGCTGGCGCTGGTGTCGATGAACGACGAGGTCTTCTACCACCACTCCAGATCCCGCCGGTCGGCCACCGCGGACCGCGAGATCGTCGACACCCTCACCACGATCTGGCTGCGTTCGATCTACGGCAGCTAAATGTGGCCGCCTGGCTTGCGGTAGCCGCGGAGGAGGTCGCGGGAGATGATCAGGCGCTGCATCTCGTCGGTGCCTTCGAAGATCCGCCACAGCCGGACCTCGCGGAACCACCGCTCGATCGGTAGCTCCTTCGTGTAGCCCATGCCGCCGTGGATCTGCAGCACCCGGTCCGCGACCCGGTTCACCGCGTTCGTGCCGTACAGCTTGGCGATCGCCGAGTCGTGCTGTGGCGGCTGCCCCTGATCGATACCCCAGGCGGACCGCAGCACCAGCCAGCGGGCGGCCTCCAGGTCCACCTCCGAATCGGCGATCATCCACTGGATCGCCTGGTTCTCGCCGATCGGCTGGCCGAACGTGTGCCTGGTGTTCGCGTGCTCGATCGCCATCTCCAGCAGCCGTTCGCACGCGCCGATACCGCGGGCCGGGATGAGGTAGCGGCCCTTCATGATCCAGCGCATCGCCAGCTCGTACCCGGCCCCGACCTCGCCGAGCACGTGGTCGTCGGGGACGCGGACGTCGTCGAACACCAGCGTCGCCGGACCGCCGTTGCCCATCGTGACGATCGGGCTCGACGTCCAGCCACGGTCCCGGTCGACCAGGAAGGCGGTGAACCCGCCCTTGGGACCGCGCAGCGCATCCGTGACCGCGATGACGATGGCGAAATCGGCCTCGTTGCCGCCGGTGATGAAGGTCTTCTCACCGCGGATCACCCACTCGCTTCCGTCGCGGCGGGCGCTGGTGCGGATCGCCCGGGTGTCCGACCCGGCGCCCGGCTCGGTGATCGCGAAACACGATCGCCGCTGACCGGAGATGGTCGGCAGCAGATAGTCCTTGGTCTGCCGTTCGTCGGCCTCGTACAGGATGTTGTCCGCCTCGCCGCCGAAGCTGAACGGGATGAAGGTCCGGCCGAGCTCGGCCGTGATCAGCGCCTGCTCGACGGCCGGCAGGTCCATCCCGCCGTACTCGTCCGGTGTGCCGAGGCCCCAGAAGCCGAACTCCTTGGCCCGCTGCCGCAGCTCCGCGACCTCTTCCGGCTCGATCCCGACGCCACCGGATCGCTCGCGCCGGAGCACCTCGGACTCCAGCGGCATCAGCTGCTCGCGGACGAACCGGCGGGCCACGTCCCGGATCGCGCGCTGCTCCTCCGACAGTCCGAAGTCGATCATCGGTCCTCCTCTTGTTTGTCGACAGAGTGTCAAATATCGTCGACGGCATGTCAATCCTACGCTTCAGCGGCCGTACTGTCCTGGTGACGGGTGGCGCCTCCGGGATCGGCGCCGCCACGGCCCGGCGACTCGCCGCCGAGGGCGCGACCGTCGCGGTCGCGGACCTGGACGAGTCCGGCGCCGGCCGGGTCGCGGCGAAGATCGACGGGTACGGCGTCCGGCTGGACGTGGCGGACCTGGCGTCGGTCCAGTCCGCGTTCGAACAAGTCGTGGCCGCAATCGGGCCGGTCGACGTCCTGGTGAACAACGCGGGCGGCGACCGTACGGCGTACTTCGTCGACAGCTCCCCCGCCGACTGGGACCACTGGATCGCGGTGAATCTGCGCGGAACGATGGCCTGTACGCACGTCGTACTCCCGGGCATGCAAGACCGCCGGCGGGGCGCGATCGTCAACATGGCCAGCGAGGCCGGACGGGCCGGGTTGGCGGCCGGAGCGACGTACTCGGCGGCGAAGGCCGGTGTCCTCGGGTTCACCAAGGCGATCGCGCGGGAGGCGGCGCACTACGGCGTCCGTTGCAACGCGGTCGCGCCGGGGCCGATCGACACCCCGATGCTGGCTGGCCTCGACGGATCCGGCCTCGGCCGCAAGATCCGGCAGGCGATGGTGGCAGGCACGATGCTCGGACGCAGCGGTACGCCGGAAGAGGTGGCGTCCTGTGTCGCCTTCCTCGCCTCCGACGACGCGTCGTTCGTCACCGGTCACACGCTGTCCGTCAGTGGCGGCGGCTATGTCTAGCGCACTCACCTTGGTCCCGCTCGCCACCATGGTCGCCGAGCTCCGGCCGCCCAAGGTGCTCTCCCGGACCCCCGCCGGCACCCGGATGATCTACGAGGTCGCGGCCGGCCACATCAGCGGCGACCGGCTGAACGCGAAGCTCGCCGGCAGCTCGTCAGCGGACTGGATGCTCGTCGGACCGGACGGCACCGGCACTCTGGACGTCAGGTCGCTGGTGGAGACCGACGACGGCGCACTGCTCTTCCTGCAGTACAACGGCCGCGTCGATCTCGCCGACGGCGGCTCCGCCCCGCTCTACGCGACGCCGAGGTTCGAGACCGGCGATCCGCGCTACGGCTGGCTGAACAAGCTGCAGGCCGTAGGCAAGGGCACGTTGACCGGCAGCACCTTGACCTACGACCTCTACGAGCTGCGGTGACTAGGGATGCACCCACAGTCCGCCACTGGCCGGCCGCCGATACCCGAGCGCCGCGTACGTCGCGTCGACCAAGGCCTGACACCGCTCGTTGATGCCGATCCCCGGCCCCTGCCGGCTCATCGTGTAGGCGAAGGACAACCTCGCCCGCGGATCGGCGAACCCGATCGAGCCACCGAAACCGGAGTGCCCGAACGCCTCCTCGGACAGCAGGATCCCCTCGGCGTCGGCGATCGGCAGGTGGCTGTTGTCGATCGCCTTCACGAAGCCGAGGGTGAACCGGCTCGGCACCAGTACGACGGCATCGACCGAACTGGCCGAACTCACGGCTCCCATAGCCGCGGGCTGGAATTCGTCGACGAGACCGCCACCGCCATTGGCGAGCGGCGTGTAGAGCCCGGAAAGCCCACGAGCGTTGGTGATTCCACCGGTCGCCCCGATCACGGCGGCATGTGCGGCACGGGTGTCCGCCTCACCGGGGTTCATGTAGCCGCCGTTGTTCAGCAGCATCTGGCCGGCGACCGACGCTGGATCCGTCATCGCGGCGATGAACAGGCTCGGCACCGGCGCACCCGGGGCGCTCAGGTCGGCCGGGATGGTGTGTGCCACCCGATGCTCCTCCGACTCCGGCAGGCCGAGCCAGAAGTCCAGTCCCAGCGGTTCGGCGATCTCCGTCCGGAAGAACTCACCCAGTGGCACCCCGGCAACTCGCCGTACCACTTCACCGATCAGGAAGCCGAAGGTCAGACCGTGGTAGCCGTGCCTGGTCCCCGGCTCCCACCACGGCCGCTGCCGCGCGAGGGCGTCCACCATCAGGTCCCAGTCGTAGAAGGCGCCTGGCGGCAGCGGTTCGCTCACCGCCGGGAGCCCGGCCTGGTGGTTGAGCAGCTGCCGCACCAGGATGCCGCCCTTGCCCTCGGCCGCGAACTCCGGCCAGTAGTTGGCCACCGGCAAGGTCAGGTCAAGCTTGCCTCGGGCAACGAGCAGGTGCGCACAGAGCGCGACCGCACCCTTCGTACCCGACCAGATGTGCACCAACGTGTCCCGTTGCCACGGTGCTCCGGCGACCGGGTCCTGCTGTCCGCCCCACAGGTCGACCACCGCTTGTCCGTCCACCGTCGCGTGCACGGCCGCGCCGACGTCGCCGTACTCGGTGAAGTTGCGTTCGAAGGCCTCCCGGACCGCCGCGAACTCCGGTGCGCACATGCCGTCGGTCGTCATCCCAGCCTCCTCAGAGTGCTCTCTGTCCAGCACAGCACCGCCGCGGCCGCGGCAACAGTCGTGTTTCCTCAACAGTCCGTCGAAGGGGTACGCCGATGACCCAGATCCTGACACCCGTCGAAACGGCCGTCCGGCGGCTCGGCCGGATGACGCCGGCGGAGGAACGCATGGCCCGCCTCGTCCAGCAGGGCCTCCGCAACCGGCAGATCGCCGAGAGCCTGCACTACAGCCCGCGCAGCGTCGAGGTCTACCTGTCCCGGATCTACCACAAGCTGGGCATCTCGTCCCGGCTGGAACTGGCCCGCGCCCTCGATGCCGCCGAGGTCCGCTCATGAAGGCGATCCAGATCTCGGCGTACGGCGGCCCAGAAGTCCTGCAGTACGTCGATCTGCCGGAGCCCGTGGAGCGTCCCGGCCACGCCCTGATCCGCGTCACCCGGGCAGGGGTGAACTACGCCGACACGCACACCACCGAGAACACCTACATCACTCCAACCCAGTTACCCGCGGTTCCGGGCGGGGAGGTCGCCGGTACGACGCCGGACGGACGCCGCGTGGTCGCGTTGGTACCGGGTGGCGGCTACGCCGAGTTGGCCGTCGCCCGCGACGATCTGATCTTCGACATCCCGGACGGGATCACTGACGGACAGGCGCTCGCACTGGTGCTGCAGGGCGTGACCGCCTGGCACCTACTGCAGACCAGCGCCCACCTGGCCGCGGGCGAGTCCGTGGTGGTTCACTCCGCCGCGGGTGGCGTCGGGACAGTCGCCGTACAACTCGCCAAGCACTACGGCGCGGGCCGGGTGATCGCCACTGCCTCGACCGCGGAGAAGCGGAAGCTTGCGGAAGAGCTTGGCGCCGACCTCGCTCTGGAAGCCGGTGCCAACCTGAGGGACCAGCTGATCGAGGCGAATGGAGGCCGGCCGGTCGACGTGATTCTGGAGATGATCGGCGGGCCCGTGTTCGACCAGTCGCTCCGCGCGTTGGCGCCGTTCGGTCGGCTGGTGACGTTCGGCCAGGCGTCGCGGACCGCGGCGAAGGCGATCGATCCGGTGAAACTGATGGCCGCGTCTCGCGGGGTGATCGGGTTCTGGCTCGGGCACTGCTTCCGCCGCCCGGCGACGATCGCCCAGCCCCTCGAGGAGTTGTTCCGCCTCACGCTGGACGGCGTACTGCGGCCGGTGGTCGGCGGCGAGTATCCGCTGGCGGAGGCGGCTCGCGCGCATCAGGACATCCTTGGCCGCGGCACCGTGGGCAAGCTTGTGCTGGATCCACAGGAGGCCTCATGATCCGCACGATCGCCGAGCTGCCGTTCGTCTCGGCGGAGCGCTTCGGCGACCGGCCGGCCCTGCAGTACCGGTCCGGCGGCGGCTGGCAACAACAGTCGTTCAGCGAGGTCGGCGTACTGGTCGATGCGCTGGCCCGCGGGTTCGCGGCATCCGGCGTGGGCCCTGGCGACCGGGTGTGCATCCTGGCTGAGACGACACCGGAGTGGACTCTCGCCGCACTCGGCGTCCTGTCCGCGGCTGGCGTGGTCGTGCCGATCTACGCGACCAGTTCGGCGGAGGAGTGCGCCTGGGTGATCACCGATTCCGGCGCGCGGATCGTGGTCTGCACCGACGCCGCGCGCGACCGGATCGAAGGGCTCGCGGCTCAGGTCATCTCGCTCGAGAGCGGTCTGGAGTCATTGGCCCAGCTGGGTGCCGGTCAAGACCTGGAGGACCGGCGCGCGGCCGTGCAGCCGACGGACCCGGCCCTGATCATCTACACCTCCGGGACGACCGGACCACCCAAGGGCTGTGTGCTGACCCATCGGAACTGGTTGCGGATCGGCGAGCTGACCGAGGAGCTGAACTACGTCCGCCCCGGCGATGTCGTCTACCTGTTCCTGCCGCTGGCGCATGTGTTCGCCCAGATGGTCCAGTTCGCGTCGTTGAGCATCGGTGCCACGCTGGTCTATTGGGGTGGCGACATCACCAGGATCGTCCCCGAGTTGGTCGAAGTACGCCCGACCTTCCTGCCCGCTGTACCGCGGATCTTCGAGAAGTTGTACGCGGCAATGACCACCGGGATGGACCCGGCCGCGGTCCGCCAGGCGGTGTCGGTCGGCCTGCGGATCCAGCAACTCCAGCGAGAGGGGACACCGCTGCCCACCGAGCTCGCTGCCGCGCAGACCGAGCTGGAACCTCTGTTCGCGAAGGTCCGCGGTGCCTTCGGCGGGCGGCTCCGCCAGGCGTTGTGCGGTGCGGCGCCGATCGCTCAGGAGGTGCTGGAGTTCTTCCACGCGGCCGGCGTACCGGTGCTGGAGGGTTATGGCATGACCGAGACCACCGGCGTCGGCACGGTGAACGAGATCCACCTCTTCAAGGCGGGCAGCGTGGGCCGGCCGACACCCGGCGTGGAGTTGCGGCTCGGTGTGGACGGCGAGATCGAGATGCGCGGCCCGCACGTCTTCGCCGGCTACTGGAACAACCCTGCCGCGACCGAGGCGATCATGACCGGCGACTGGATCCGGACCGGCGACCTCGGCGAGATCGACGCCGACGGCTTCGTCCGGATCACCGGCCGGGCGAAGGACATCATCATCACCTCCGGCGGCAAGAACCTCAGCCCGGCCAACCTCGAGAACGACCTGCGCCAGTCGCCGTGGATCTCACACGCAATCGTGTACGGCGACCGCCGGCCGTACCCGATCGCCCTGCTGACCGTGGATCCGGACGCCGCCGGAGCGGCCGGACCCGACGAGGTACTCAAGGTGATCACCGAGGTGGTCGACGCGGTCAACGCCCGCTACTCGAAAGCGTCCCAGATCAAGCGATTCGCGATCCTCGACCGCGACCTCACCGTCGAAACCGGCGAACTGACCCCCAGCATGAAAGTAAAGCGCCAAGCGGTCGCCAACAACCACGCAACAGTAATCGAGTCCCTCTACACCTAAGCCTTACGCTGTCGCACCCGACTGCGGCATCACCCAGCTCGGTGTGCCCGGCCTGCGCCGCGTCGCCCGTCACGTGACCGGATCATGACAGGCCCGCCGATCTGAGTTGGGCGGGTCTTAGCCTGCAGGCATGGCATGGTTCGGCAGGAAGAGTTCGGCGAGCGGCGACCTCATGGCACGGTTGCCTCCGGTTGTCCGGCCCAGCGTGACGGAACTGACGGCCGAGGACGCGCGCGAGCGCCTCTCGCCGGTCGAGCGCTGGGAAGACATTCGGATCTTTCCGTACCTCGACCTGCTGTCGGACAGGTGCGACGCACCGCTCTACGTCGGGGTGAGTGGTAGACCCGCCATCCTGCTGCGCTTGTCTGACCAGCTGCGCGCGAACCTTGACGGCATCGGCGAGCTGATCCAGCGCAGGGGCGCCAACCTATTCCTCTCCGGCCACCGGGTCGGACGGTGCGGGATGGTGCGCGCGGTGCTGGAATTGCCGGAGTACGACCTGATCTTCGAGACACCGCTGACACTGGCCTACGGCGATGTGCAGGAGTTCATATCGGCCACATACGCAAACGAGGCGATCGAGCTCCATCTGGCCCATACCAACGTTGCGCAGACGCTGGGGTTTGCGTGCCACGCCTCCGGGGTTCGACCAGTCGTCGACGCCGTTCTCAAGGCAGTGCGCAACCTCGACCACCCAGCGACAGAGGCCGAACAAGCCGCACCCGTGGCCGAACTGGAAGCCAGGTTTCCCAAGATCAGCGACGGATTGAGCACCCGGACTCGAATCCAGCTGACCGTCACAGGACCAGCAGACCCCACCGTCAGAGTGACGACGCACAACTGACTCCACCAACACTTCGGCGTCGACTTCGGGTGAACTGAGTAGTCCGTCAGTCCGGGGTGTGGCCGAGGGACCATACCCGGATGGTGTTGTCGGTGACTTCGTAGAGGACTCGGTAGTTGCCGATGTTGAGGCGTTGGAACGAGCTGCCGGTGAGGTGGACGTTGCCCGGCGGCTCTGGGTCGCGGGCCAGTGCGTTGACCGCCGCGCGGACGCGTTTCGCCGTCAGGCGGTCGTTCGCGTACAGATCGCGGTAGCCGTTGAACCAGCCGGTGTCGAACAGGATGGTCCGCTCGATCACCGACCGATGTCCGAGTCGTCAGCGGCGGTCTCGATCTCGTCCATCCTGCGCTGGGCGTCGTCGTTCGGGATCCAGCGCGGGCCGCCGTCGGCCTTGATCTGCTCGATCGCGGCCAGGTCGGCCGCGTCCTCGAGTGCCTGGTAGTGAGCAAGCAGGCTGGGAGAGATCACGGCCGCCGCCGGCTTGCCGTGGTCGGTGATCAACACGGGCTGATTGGTGTAGCGGGCCTCGTTCACCATCTCCGCGGTACGCCTGTTGGCCTCGGTCATCGTGTACGTCACCATGCGCCAATCCTAGGGTGAAAATCCGGAAATTCCGTAATTTGGGTGTGCCGAGCTCCTGCACTACTCCAGGTGGTAGTCGGCGAAGCGGGTGCGGAGGTCTTTCTTGGAGAACTTGCCGACCGAGGTCTTGGGGACCTCGTCGATGAACTCGACCGCGTCGGGGAGCCACCACTTCGCCACCAACGGCCGCAAGTACTCCAGGATCTCGTCACTCGTCGCGGTAGCGCCCTCCTGGAGTACGACGCACGCCAGTGGGCGCTCGTCCCACTTCGGATGCGGTACGCCGATGACGGCGGCCTCCTTGACCGAGGGGTGGGCCATCAGCAGGTTCTCCAGCTCGACCGAGCTGATCCACTCGCCGCCGGACTTCACCAGGTCCTTCGTCCGGTCGACCAGCCGCACCGAGCCGAACTGGTCGATCGCCGCCACGTCACCGGTCTTCATCCAGCCGTCCTCGGTACTCAAGTGGACGCCTTCGTCGGGCCGGTAGTACTCGGCCGCGATCCATGGCCCGCGCACCTGCAACTCACCAGTCGCCTCGTCGTCCCACGGCAATGGCGTGATCGATCCCGGCTCGACGATCCGCACCTCGACACCGGGCAGCGGCTGCCCCTGCCGGGCCCGCAGCCGCGCCTTCTTGTCCTCCGGGAGGTCCTCATACCGGGCCGGCACGTGCGCCGCGGTCGCCACCGGGCTGGTCTCGGTCATCCCCCACGCCTGCAGGATCGGCCGGCCCAGCTTCTCCCGGAACGCCTCCGACAACGCCATCGGTACGGCGGACCCACCACACGGAACCCGTCGCAGCTTGGGCAACTCGACCCCGTCCAGCAACGGCAACAGGCCCTGCCAGATCGTCGGCACACCGGCCGCCAGCGTGACCTCCTGCTCTTGCAGCAGCTTCAGAATCCCCTGTGGACTCATGTCCGGCCCGGGGAACACCAGCGACGCACCGGCCATCGGCGCCGCATGCGCGAGACCCCACGCGTTCGCGTGGAACATCGGCACCACCGGCATCACGGTGTCGGTCTCGGCCAGCCCGATCCCAGCGTTGGTCAGCACGCCGATGGAGTGCAGCCAGGTGGATCGATGCGAATACACGACGCCCTTCGGATGGCCCGTCGTACCGCTCGTGTAGCACATCGCGGCCGCCTGGTTCTCGTCCTCGACGTGGAACTCGACCGGCTCCGCAGCGGCCAGCAACTCCTCGTAGTCGTGGAACCGTGGATCGCCCGGCACCTCCACCCCGGGCGCACCGGCTGGGAGATCGTCCATCACCACGATGTGTCTGAGCAACGGCAACCGATCGAGCAGTGGCAGGAAGAGCCCGAGCAACGATCGGTCGACGAAGACCACCTCGTCCTCGGCGTGGTTGGCGATGTAGACGACCTGATCGGGGAAGAGCCTGATACTGAGGGTGTGCAGGACGCGACCGGTGCAGGGCACACCGAAGTACAGCTCGAGGTGACGCCCCGAGTTCCACGCGAACGTCGCCACCCGGCCGTCCGCGCTGATCCCGAGCGCGTCCAGGACGCCGCCTAATCGTCTGGTCCGCGTGGCCCATTCGCCGTACGTCAGTGTCCATGGCGCCGGACCTCCCGTGTGGACGGTCTTGTCCGGGTAGAACTGCTCGGCCCGGAGGAAGATGGAGTCCAGGGACAGCTGGTAGTTCTGCATCAGACCCTTCATGCGCCCACTCTGCCAGTCGCGATGTCACCTTGACCATGACCGAAACCGGACTTTCTCACGCACTCTTCGTGCACTCCCGACCGCGCTCAGGGTCCGCCCACAGATCCACCCGAACAGTTGCCGGCGCAAACAGATGACAGGACATACGTGTCGTGTAACATTTAGGTCATGAAGGTCGTCGAGGAGCTGCGATATCTCGTGCTGGCGATCCAGCGCGAGGGCAACCGGCTGCTCGCCGCCGAGCTACGCCCGCTGGGCATCACGCCGTCACAGGCCGAGGTGCTGCGAGTCCTCCGCGACCACGGACCGCTGACCCTGAACGCGCTCGGCGGACTCCTGGTCTGCGAGACAGGCAACAGCCCGAGCCGCCTGGTCGACCGCCTGGTCGCGCAGGGCCTGGTGAAACGGGGTATCGACAAGGTCGACCGGCGCTACCTCGCCCTGAGCCTGACCGCCGAGGGCCGCGCCCTGCACCGCCGGATCGTCACCGCGGAGAACCGGCTGCACCGGACCATGAGCACCCTCGTCGCCGGCCAACCCCTCGACGAGACCATCGCGACGCTGAGAGCCGTCGCCGACGCCTTTCCCGCCGGAGCCGCCCTGGCCCGCCGGCGCGATCCCGAGTACGACCACGCCCTCGCCCAGGAGAGATAGTCATGGAACAAGCCACCGACACCATCCCGGCCAGCCAGGCAGCGATCCGTCACGTCCTCCTGGACGCGCTCGCCCTACCGGAGTGGAACGAGGCCTTCCTCGCCATCGAAGGCCCCCACGACGGCGACCACTACGCCCTCCGCGTCCGCCCCGGTCTCACCGGCGAGTTGCAGTACACAGTGATCGAGCCGGACCGCATCGAGATCACCTGGCAGGTCCCCGGCTTCCGCGAGGTCGGCACCTGGACCGTGACCGCGGACAGCCAGGTCACCCACACCTTCGAGCAGACCGGCCCGCTGGCCGCCGTCCTCCGCCCCGCCTACCGCAACGTCGCCACCATCCGCCTGGCGCGCCTCACCAACCGCGTCCGCCAACTCGCCCACAGCGCCTGACAACACGCGGCTGCACCTCCTAGGCTCACGCCCATGTTGGTGGAGATCCGTGGCACCCGGCTGTACGTCGACCAGCGCGGCCCCGACGACGCACCCGCACTCCTCTATCTGCACGGCGGCCCGGGCTCAGGCTCCTACGACTTCATGTCGTTTCAGGGCGACCGTCTCTCCCACCGACTCAGGCTGATCGGCGTGGATCAGCGTGGTGTCCAGCAGTCCGACCCGCTCGACGGTCCGGTGACGGAGCACGACCTGATCGCGGACTTCGAAGCCCTTCGGACCACGCTCGGCCTGGACAGCTGGTCGATCCTCGGTCACTCGTACGGCGGCCGCCTGGCGCTCCGGTACGCCGTGATGCACCC
Organism: Kribbella sp. CCNWLW201; assembly: GCF_037203805.1. Classification (NCBI taxonomy): domain Bacteria; kingdom Bacillati; phylum Actinomycetota; class Actinomycetes; order Propionibacteriales; family Kribbellaceae; genus Kribbella; species Kribbella sp. CCNWLW201. Next base: position 543,962 of record NZ_JBBCBQ010000001.1, read on the forward strand.
AGAGACCGTCGACAAGGTGATCTTCGAGAACCCGCCATGGGACATGGTTCTGGTCACCGACACTCTCGTACGCGCGGCGCTGAAACTCCTGCCAGGCGTGGAGTTCCCGACCCACGAAGGCCCGGCGACGAAGCAAATGTGGGACGAGCGGCTCGCTCTGGTCGGACGGCTCGGCGACCGCAAGATGGAGATCTACCTCGGCCCGCACACGCAGGACCTCGCCCTGCCGGCCGACACCGAACTCTCCGACGAGATCCAGTCCCGCGCCGGTCGATTCGCCACCGAGATCACCAGGACACCGGGCTTCGTCGAATCGCTGCTGCCCGACCTCGCCCGGGTCACCCAGCCGGCCCTGCTGATCAAGGGTGAGCACGACCCGGTCACGAGCCCCGAGGAGATCGAGCGCTTCCGGGCCGACGTCGCGGGCGGCATCTACCACCACGCTCCCGGCGTCGGCCACTTCGTGCACGCCGAGACCCCAGGCGACTACACCAGGCTCGTTACCGGGTTCGTGCTCGACTGATCAGATCGCCAGGGGTACGGCGCGTTTGTGGGCGGTGCGGCGATGAATCGCGATGATCGTGGCCGCGGCCTTGTCGTCGACCTCTCGACCCTCGAGGAAGTCGTCGATCTCGTCGTACGTCACGCCCAGCACGATCTCGTCCGGGACGCCCGGGTTGTTGGTCTCCAGGTCGGCCGTCGGCACCTTGCCGGTGAGTTCGTCGGACGCACCCAGCCGCGATGCGACCGCCCGCACCCGCCGCTTGGTGAGCCCCGACAGTGGCGTGAGGTCGCACGCACCGTCGCCGTACTTGGTGAAGAACCCCATCACCGCCTCGGCTGCGTGATCCGTCCCGACCACGAGTCCGCCGCGTGCCCCGGCGACGACGTACTGCGCGATCATCCGCTGCCGGGCCTTGATGTTGCCGACGTGGAAGTCCTCGCGGTGCTCACCGAGCCCCGCGTGCCGGACAGACTCGACCATCGCGTCGGTGGCCGGCTTCACGTCGACCACGAGCGTCTCGTCCGGCCGGATGAACTCCAGCGACCGCTGTGCATCCGCTTCGTCGGCCTGGACGCCGTACGGGAGCCGCATCGCGACGAACGTCGCCTGACCGCCCTCAGCGCGGATCCGCTCGACCGCGAGCTGGCAGAGGCGTCCCGCCGTACCCGAGTCGACGCCGCCGCTGATGCCGAGCACGTACGACGACGCGCCGGTGCGACGGAGCTGGTCGGCCAGGAACTCGATCCGCCGCTCGATCTCGGTGTCCGCATCGAACGACGCGGTGACGCCGAGCTCGGCGATGATCAGTTCCTGCAGGTAGCGGCGTTCGTCGCTCATCGGGCTCCCTCACGATCAGGTGTTGGCTGGACCAGCGTAGACACCCGGACATGAGGATTCCCCGCGCACCCGGAAGAGCTCACTTACCCTTGCTGCCTTCCGGCCCTGGGGGAGTTGGGCGAGATACCGCCACGCGGGGAACCAGCCAGAAGTGTACGTGATCTCATCCCCAGGCCCGAAATCCGGACCCCGTGAAACATCGTCCCCGCCCGGCACAACAGCCCGACCCGCTTCCGACGACGATTGGACTGGTGAGGTGCCTATGCTGTTTAGGTGACGAATCATCAATTCGGTCCGTTCGGGATCACCACGGGCCTTGACAGCAGCCCCGAGTCGTTGGCCGCCGCGGTGGCGGCCGAGGAGCTCGGCTATCCCGCGATCTGGCTGTCCGGTGGGCGGTTGCCAGGGCTCCAGACCATCGCCGACCTGATCGGCGCGACCAAATCGATCAACTTCGTGAGCGGCATCATCGCCGTCGACCAATACAGAGCCTCCGACGTCAGTACGACGTACGCCTCGGTGGAAGCATCAGCGCCGGGGCGGTTCACCGTGGGCCTTGGTGGCGCACATGGGCCCAAGCCGATCGCCACGCTCAACGCTTTCCTCGACGAACTGAACGCCGTACCGACCGAGCGTCGTCTGCTCGCCGCACTCGGCCCGCGGATGCTCGAACTGGCCCGGGACCGGTCGGCCGGCGCGTACCCGTTCCTGATCACCCCGTCGTACTCCGCCGAGGCGCGCAAGGTGCTCGGCCCGGACAAGCTGCTCTCGGTGAGCCACCTGGTCGTGGTGGAGACGGACGCGGACAAGGCCCGGGCGATCGCGCGGGACACGATCAGCTTCTTCCCCCGGATCCCTGGGTACGCCGCGTCACTCAAGCGGCAGGGGTACAGCGACGCTGACCTCGTGGAGCTGCCGGATCACATGGTCGACGCGCTGGCCGCATGGGGTACGCCGGCCGACATCAAGGCGAAGCTGACTGAACACCTCGACGCCGGCGCCGACCACGTCGGCATCAACGTGATCACCGGCGTCACCGGCCCACAGCCGATCGAGCAGTGGCGCGCCCTGGCCGGCACGCTGCTAGCCTGATGGGGGTCGTTGCTCAGGTCAACTGCTTCTCGTAGAGGCGGGCGGTCGACACCAGCTTGTCGTACTGGTACGGCCGCTCCTCGCCCGTCGGCTCGAACCCCTGTCGCAGCCAGAACGGGGTCGCGATGTGCGCGTTCGTGTCCACGACTGCGAGACGCAGTGTGCGCACCTCGGTCCACGTCGTCTCGACGTACCGCTGGACCTCTTCGTACGTCGCTTTGCCGAGTCCGAGGCCCTGGTGGTTCCAGTGGACCTCGAGCAGGCCGATGAACGCGGTGTGGTCGTTCGGGTAACCCCGGAGGAGGTCGACCACGGCGACCAGGCGATCGTCCTGGAACGCACCGAGGACGATCTTGGCGTCCTCGGGCAGGTGCTCCGGCCGCATCATCAACAGGCTCTGCGCGTCCGACGATCCGGGTGGATAGCCGGTGATCCGCTCGGTGTAGCCCGGATCGGATTCGATCAACTCCTGCAGGGCATCCACATCTTCCGGCGCGATCGGCCGCAGTACCAGGTTCATCTCTCGAGCTCCTCGATGCTGCCGGCCATGATCGCGCGCACGTTCGCGGTGATCCGCTCGACCGGCCAATCCCACCAGGCGATCCTCATCAGTCGTTCGACGTCCTCAGCTGGGAATCTCGTCCTGATCAGCTTCGCCGGATTCCCGCCCACGATCCCGTACGGCGGTACGTCGTCGACCACGACCGCACCGGACGCGATGATCGCGCCGTCCCCGATCGTCACCCCGGGCATCACCAGGCTGCGATACCCGAACCACACGTCGTTCCCGACCACGGTATCGCCGCGGCCCGGCAACCCGGTGATCAGGCCGAAGTGTTCGGCCCAGGCGCCGCCCATGATCGGGAACGGGAACGTCGACGGCCCGTCCATCCGGTGGTTGGCGCCGTTCATGACGAACGTGGTGCCCTCACCGAGAGCGCAGTACTTGCCGATCCGGAGCCACTCCGGGCCGTAGTGGTACAGCACGTTCCGGGTCTCGAACGCGGTCGGGTCGTCGGGATCGTCGTAGTACGAGTAGTCCCCCACCTCGATCAGCGGCGACGTCACCACCGCCTTCAGCAACACCACCCGCTCAGCCGCAGGCATCGGATGCACAACGTTCGGATCCGGAGCTCCGTCCATGTCCGAGACCCTAGATGAGCAGGCCGACCACCAGCAGCACAATTAACACCACCGCGACTGCCAACGCGGCACTCTTGGTGCCGAGGCGCTTCATCGCGATGCCCAACGGGCCGATCGGTTTCATCGTCGTCGCTCCAATCGCTTCCGTGCATGATGTGTGAACACCAGGAACCCGATGGCCCCCAGCGCGGCCGGCAGCCCGAGGAGGCCGCGACCGGCAAGGGCGAATCCGACCGCTAGCAGGACCGCGAAGCCCGTCGCGATCCAGCCTGCGATGACGCGGTCTCGCGCGAACAGGTGGCCTCGGCGGCGGAGCGCACTGGCCGCTCCGACCATGGTCAGCAGTCCGGTGATGATGACGGCGCTGAAACCGACCTGTGTACGGACCGGCAAGCCGTCCTCGGTCAGCCAGAGCCCTGTGACGAGCGCGACCACGGCGGCGGCCCCCGACAGCTGCACCACCGACCGGACACGCCGTCGCAGCGACAGCGTGTCCTGGAGCCCGGCGATCGTTTCGTCGACAGAAATCACGACCCCGCTCCTTCCCGCAACATCCGCCGCGCTCGATGCAGCCGCGATTTCACCGTGCCTACGGGCACGGCGAGTACCTCGGCGCACTCCTCGAGACTCAGATCCTCCAGGTGGAACAGCACGAGCACCTCCCGCTCGACCACCGGCACGCTGTCGACCAGGCGCCGTACATCCACGCGGTCGACCACCTGATCCGCCGGGTCCGGTTCGTCGTACGACGGTGGCTGCGGTTGGTCGGCGTACTGGCCTCTGAGTTGGTTGACGACGCTGCGGCGGGCGATGGTGAACAACCAGGCGGCGAACCGCTCCGGATCATTCAGCCGGGGTAGTCCGCGGACCACCGCCAGCCAGACCTCTTGCGACACGTCGTCCGCTACGTCGTCCCGACCGAGCATGCGCCGTACATACCCCCACACCGCCTCATGCCACCCCCGCACCAGCTCGGCCACCGCCTCCCGTTCCCCAACCTGCGCCCGCACCACCACCGCCACCCACTCCGGCTCCACGCTCACCTCCTACAGCACAGTCGCCCGAGCCCGCCGCCAGGTTCACGCCCCGATTTCCACTACCTCCACCCCCTCGCGTATCCTCTCCGCTTGGAGGATTCGCCTAGAGGCCTAGGGCGCACGCTTGGAAAGCGTGTTGGGGGCAACCCCTCACGAGTTCGAATCTCGTATCCTCCGCCACCTCCCAAGAGGCACAGGGAACCACGTTTCCGCAGGTCAGAGCGTGGTTCAGAGCCTGCGGGCGAGAACGACAGAGGGGCCGGGCGCTCAGCGGCCGGCCCTTCTTCCGCTTCTTGCCGGCTAATTTCGTTGAGTCTGCACCCTGCGATCGTGTTGGCTGGCGGCACCGAAGCAGGTGTCCGCTTGGCTGTAGCAGGGAGTGAACGTGCAGGACAATGTTGTCGACCCCGCTGCCCACAATCGGGCCGCGTGGGACAAGTACGTCCAAGAGGGCAACGAGTGGTCGACGCCGGTGAGTGCTGAGGATGTCGAACGCGCCCGCAGGGGCGACTGGTCGATTGTTCTCATCGGGCGTGAGCCAGTCGACCGGTCCTGGCTGCCGACGGACCTGACCGGCAAGGACGTGTTGTGCCTGGCCTCCGGCGGTGGCCAGCAGGGTCCCATCCTCGCCGCCGCAGGGGCGCGGGTCACCGTATTCGACAACTCACCCCGCCAGCTCGGCCAGGACCAGCTGGTGGCGGCGCGCGACGGACTCGAACTGCGCACCGTCCTAGGCGACATGCGCGACCTCAGCGCCTTCGGCGACGCAACCTTCGACGTCGTGTTCCATCCAGTCTCCAACCTGTTCGTACCAGACTTGGCACCGGTGTGGCGTGAGTGCTTCCGCGTCCTGCGACCGGGCGGAACTCTGCTCGCGGGCTTCCTCAACCCTGATGCGTACTTGTTCGACCACGAGGCGCTCGACGAGCGCGGCGAGCTGATCGTCGTACACAAGCTGCCCTACAGCGATGTCACGCAGTACTCCGCCGAGGAACGCGCCATCAAGTTCGGCGCGGACGCCGCTCTTGAATACAGCCACACCCTCACCGACCAGATCGGCGGGCAACTCGCCGCGGGTTTCGTCCTCACCGGCTTCGCGGAAGCGCCACACCAATCCAACGCATCCGCTCAATACATGTCCCACTATTTCGCGACCCTGGCGGTCAAGCCGACCTGAGTCCGAATCTCGTATCCTCCACCACTCCCGGGAGATCGCGATGGGTGATGTGCTGAGTGTGTTGGCGGGGCAGGAGTATGAGTGGGGTAGGCACGACTCGCTGCGGTTGGATGAGCGGTATCGGGCGCGGCATCTTCCGTTGTTGAGTGAGCGGGCTCGGGGGCCGCTGGGGCCGGATTGTGGGCCGGGAGAATTCTGGCCGCCTGCGCGGTCGTTGGTCGTCCCGTTGCCCGACCCGCGGCCGGAAGCGTTCCTGTCGGCGCTGGCTGAGTCGGGCCTGGCTGGTTTGGTGTGGTGGCGCGGACTCGAACTGAGAGCCGACCGCGTCCACGCCACGCTGGTGCACGGCAGCGACGAGCCTCGGGCCCTCGACGCGCCTATCGATCTCGTCGTACGCGGTCCCTGGATCGGGCAGATCAACACCGGGCGGATCTACCTTCCGGTGGAACCGGCCGACGAACGATCCGCACTCGCACTCGCCGCGGAGCGACCGCTGCTGGCGGGATACCTCCAGCTGACCGCGGACGTGACCGGCGAGAACTACGCCGAGCTCCGCGACCTGGTGGCGACCTTCCAGCCGGCTCGGATGCAGGTGCGGGTCCATCGTCTCCAGGTGCTGGAGACGATGGACGACCTCGCCCTGAGATCCCGCATCCTGCACCAGTAGATGGCTACACCGCCGGCGCCTGGCGACGGCGGTGTAGCCACATTGCACCGAAGGCGATGGCTGCGCCGCCAAGCGCAGACGCGCTGGCCTGCAAAACCTCGGCACCGTTGTCGTCACGGGTGACCGTCACACCCTGAGGCACCTCGTACTTGGGGTCGTACTTCGGGTAGTTCGGCGGTTTCGGATCCTGGCGCGTGACCGTGGTGCCCCGCGGGACGTCGTCGGGAACCCGGGCCGCTGCTTCGGTCGCGGTCAGCCCGATGGCGCCGAGTGCGAGTACCGATACGGCCAGAGTTGTGTGCGTGCGGTTCATGACTCCTCCTGTGGGTGGTGGCGGCGGGAGCGCCGCTCTGGCTTCAGATTCGGCTCCAGGCCGCTACGGCCACATCGGGCACGAATCCTTAGAAGCGGTGGGCGGACCCTTAGATCGCTCGCACGGGCTGGCCTGCGGCCTGCAGACGACGGAGACTGCTGAGATGGGTGGGGTCGCAGTCCCGCCACTGCCGGGTATCGCTGGCCGCGTCGAGGAGGGGAAGGTCCTCGCGGGGGCGATCAGCGCTGCCATCGGGCGACGACCGGGTGCAGTGTTCGTGCACGGCGAGGCCGGCGTGGGAAAGACGCGCCTGGTGCGGGCCGTGTGTGACAAGGCGGCGGCAAGTGGCGCGGCGGTCCTTTGGGGTCGGGGTGTTCGATTCGGTGCGGTCGACGCGCCGTACGTCGCGCTGATCGGTGCGTTGGAGGGCTGGCTGGAGTCGGCCGAACCCTCGGAGCGGGCCAGGGCGCTCAAGGCGGTTCCGGCCGCCTCCGAGCTGCTGCCCTCTTTGGGTGGGCAGCCGACGCGAGGCACGGTCCGGCTGCTTCCAGTCATCGACGGCCTGCTTCAAGCGCTGGTTTCGGAGCGGCCCGCGGTGCTGGTCGTGGACGACGTCCAGTGGGCCGACCTGGCCTCGCGAGACGCGATCACCTATCTGATCGCCGGCTTCCGCAGCCAGCGGCTCGCCATACTGACGACGTACCGCGATGAGGAGCTGGCGGCTGGGGATCCGCTGAATGTGTGGCTGGCCGATCTGTTCCGGCTGCCCTCGGTGTCCTCGTTGCGCCTGACCAGAATGAGCCGCGATGAGACCGAGGAGCAGCTGTCGCTGTTGCTCGGCGGTCAGGCCGATCCGGACCTCGTCTCCGCGGTGGTACGGCGCTCCGACGGCAACCCCTATTTCACGGAGCTGCTGGTCCATGGGCTGACGGCCGCGGACCAGAACCTGCCTGCCGATCTGCCCGCGGAGCTCACCGGCGCGCTGCTGGCCGCTTGGCACCGATTGGATGACCCGTCCCGCGAGGTGGTGAGACTACTGGCGGTCTGCGGTCGCCCGGCTTCGGTGGACGATCTGGTCGAGGTGGCCGCGGCACGTGGCATCGATGCCGACAAGGTGACCGCTGCGCTCGTCGACGCAACGAAGAACGGGATCTGCGTGGCTCCTGGTGCTGAGCTGTGCTGGTTCCGCCATCCGCTGCTCGCCGAGGTCCTGAACACCACGTTCGTGCCGGGCGAGGCAGTGCCCGTCCATGCCGCCTGGGCCGAGGTGCTGGAGAGCCGAACCAGCACAGCCATTGATGAACTGCGCCGGGTCGGCGAGCTCGCGAGTCACTACGAGGGTGCCCACGATCGAGCCGCGAGCCTGGCGGCGTCGCTGCGCGCCGCGGACCTCGCCAGACAGCTGAAAGCGCTGCCCGAGGAGGCGGTTCATCTGCGCCGGGCAGCGCGCCTGTGGCCGGCCGTCCATGCAGCAGCTGTGCCGGATGGTGAACTCGATCTGCTCGAGCGCCTGGCCTCCGTGTCGGATCTGGTCGGAGACGGCGAGGAGACGCTGGCTGCGTGGAGTCGCTCGCTGCAGCTCGTCGACGAACAACGGGATCCACTTCGGGCCAGCCGGATCGTGCGAGAAACGGCCTTCGCGGAGTTCTGGATGGGCCGGCGCAGCAGCGCACCCTTCGAGGCCCTCGAGCACTCCGTCAGACTTTCCGAGCGGTTCCCGGACAGCGAGGAGTATGCCGCCGCGCTTGCTCGGCTCAGCATTGTCCTCAACTGGACCGAGGCGTTCGAGGCTGCGCAGCGGTACGCCGACGAAGCCGCGCGGGCGGCCCATCGCTCAGGAACGCATGAGGCGTTGTCACTGGCCTACTGGGCTCTGTCCGAAGCTTACGGTCGAGACGAGCGCTCGGAGGCCTACTCCGTTGAAGCCCTTCGCCACGCTCGGCTCACGGGCAACCCAGGCCGCATGCTGAACGCCCGGTGGGCCGCAACGGGCTACCTTTCACCTCGACGCCGCCTTGCCGAGATCGTGCAGGTAGACATCGACGGGCTGCGCGAGACACTCGACGAAGGGGTCACGAACGTGGCCGGCTTCCACGCCGGCAACCTCGCCCGCTTTCTCCTCATGCTCGGACGCCATGCAGAGGCCGACCAAGCCGTCCGTGAAGGCCTGACTCTCGCCAGGGTTGCGACCATGCGCGCTGTCGTCCGGCTGGCCGCGACGTTGCTCGCCGTACGCCGAGGTGACCTCGACCAAGCCCGCTTGCACATACGGCGTCTCCATGAGCTGATCCCGGACCTCGCGCACCGCCCAGGCTTGTGGGCGCCCCCGACCCTCGCGGAACACCTGCTCGCCGAGGACCGGCCGGATCAAGCCCTCGAGCTGCTCGCACAGACGATGCACGTCCACATCGCCCGCCCACCAATTGCCGACGAGATGCTCATGCTGAGCGCACGTGCGGCCGCCGACCTCGCCGACCGCGCGCGGGACCGTCGAGACCGCGATGGCGTGACGCGCGCCCAGCGATCGCTGGACGCCATCGACAAGCTGCGCCGTGAGCTCCAACCGCCCCCGTTCGCTCGCGTCACGAGCGATGATCTGGTCACCCCGGCCATCGAGGCGGTCCACGCAGCCGAGACCGCTCGTTGCCTGGGGCAACGAGAGGCCTCGACCCTCTGGGAGGACGCGGCTCATCGCTGCGCCGTTGCCGGGCTGCGCTGGGACGAGGCAGTCGCCTCCCGTCGTTGGGCGCAGGCCCTACTGACCGATGGCGCGAGCAAAGACGCCGTCGCGGTACCGCTGCGAACGGCGTACCGCCTCGCTGACGAGATGTCTGCCGCGCCGCTCCGGCACGAGGTGGAGAAACTGGCCAGGGTTGCCAGGATCTCCCTCGACGAGCCGCATCCCGCGACGCTCGACGAGGCCCCGGAAGCCTTGCGTTCGCTGACTCGAAGGGAGCGCGAGATCCTCGCCCACCTGGTCGCCGGCCGGACGTACGCCGAGATCGCAGCGGCCCTGTTCATCAGCGAGAAGACCGTCAGCACGCACATCTCGAACCTGCTTCGCAAGACAGGTACGACGTCCAGAAGCGATGTGGCCGCACTGGCCAGCAGACTCGGCTACCCGTCGCCTCCAGCTTGATGGATCTAACCCTCTGCGAGGGCCGGGACACTCAGCTCGCCCGGATGGATCTCACGTATCCCGAGTGATCGAGGAGGGCGGCGCAGGGCGAGCCCCGCCGCGGGACGCGGCGGGGCTCGGTACCTGGACGGTCTAGCGGGTGGTCGGCGCCGGCTCGCGGTGGCCGGTGTCGATGGCGAGGTCACCAACGTAGTTGTCGCGAAGGGTGAAACGGTCCCGACTGTTGGCCTTCACCCAGTCCGCGGCCTTTGCGGCGGCCGCGTCAGCCTGTGCCCGAGTCTCCCAGGTGCTGATGGAGACGAAAGCGTTCTTCGCGACCTGGGCAACTCCGTAGGACACGAAGCCCTTGCTGTCCTTGAACAAGGGAACCATCCCGGACTTGGCCTGGTTGACGGCCTCGTCGAAAGTGCCGGTCTTGATGTCGTAGAGAGCGACGCGCGTGCAGCGCATGGTGTGCCTTCCTGTTGCGGAGCGGCTTGCGTAAACCGCAAACCAGTTCCACCACTGAACCTACGCTAGTATTTCAATACTAGCAATACAGTTCCTAGATTTCGCCATCCGGTATGTTCCGTCTCATGACTTGGGGCTTCCTGACGAACCACGCGCGGGCACTGCTGTGCATCGCCCACGATCCGGGCGTGCGGCTGCGGGAGATCGCAACCGCGCTCGGCATCACGGAGCGCGCGGCGTTCGGCATCGTCACCGACCTGGTGGAAGCCGGATATGTCGTCAAGGGCAAGAACGGCCGCCGCAACCGCTACGAAGTCCAGATCGACAAACCCCTGCCGGAGGCTCTGCTGGGGCAGCGAACGGTCGGCCACCTGGTGGACCTTCTCGCCCACACCGAACTCGATACCCACGACGAGGCCTGACCTCGCGAACCCTGGTCAGCGGGTTAGGTCGTCCGTGATGACGAAGGCATTGGTGGCGGCGGGGTTGCGGCCAGGGCAGCGCAATGCTGCGTCCGATCAGCGGGTTGCGCGGGGCCAGGTGGTGGTGAGGCGGGTGATCAGGGTGGGGTCGATCTTCGACGGGACGGGTTGCCTGGGGACGTACTTGCGGTTGGTGATGCTGCCAATGGCGGTAACGCCTACGTCGTCTGGTCCGTCGCTCACGAACAGGCGGATCGGGTTCGCCGGCGGGAGCTGGGCCATGGCCTGGAGGGTTGTCACAAGGTCGGCGTCGGTGATGTCCGGCGCGATGGTCAGGTTGGTAGATTCCGGGCCGATCTCGACCCGGGTCACACCGGTGAGGTCGGCGAGCGTGGCGTAGATCCGGAACTGGCGGTCCCTGTCGAAGGCTGAGCTGCGGAAGACCGCGTTGCCCGGCCGCCCGACGAGTCGGGAGGGGCGCCTGATCAGCTGGATCGGCAGATAGTCCCAGACCTTGCGCAGGGTGCTGACGGCGGCGACGTACCCGGCGCGGTCCTTGACGGTGACCGATGCGACCTCGCCGTCCTCGTCGATCTCGACCCCGGTGACACCGGGGATCTTCATCAGGTGGCCGATCAGCATCCGGACCTGCGGGGTGAGCGCCTTGGCGAAGACCGCGTGCGGTGCCCGAACAGGCCCCCAGCCGAGGGTGAGCTCGCCAAACCGCTTGGCGTCCACCAACTTCGGCACTGCGTCCAAGGCGACGTCCGTGGCGGCGAAATAGACGCCGGCCCGGCGCTGAGGTCCCTCGATCCAGCCGGTCAGGTGGGGATACTTCGTCTGTAGGTCGGCGAAGTACTGCGTAGCGGAACGATCGAGGCGAAAGCCGAGGCTGGGGCTGTCGGTCCACTCGACGACCACTTGCAGGTCGGCGGATTCGACCCGGTGCGTACGTCGAGCGTCTTCGCTGGGCACGACCTGATCGAACCCGAGGGCCACCGCAGCCACCGCGGCTGCCGGAGCGGTGACGATCAGACCGGAAGCGCCGTACGTCGACCCAGTAGCCCGACCGTCACGACGCAGCCAGAGCGCCCGTTCCAGGTCGGGGTCGCGCTTCGTGGAGGCAGATGGGTAGAACCGACCGTGGTAGCCGTCAATGGCAACCTCGATGCTGTCGTTGTAGCCCTCGTCGTGCGGCCGGAACTCCCGCTTGATCTTGTCGACCAACGCGCTGACGTCTGCATCGGGGAGACGGCTGGTCAAGGTCAGCCGGATCTGCTCCCCATCCGGCGCCACCAGCTCTGCCTTCTCGACACCGTCGAGACCGCGCAACCATTCGAGCCGGTCCGCAGACGCCTGCTCAGGAGTCTTCTTGCCGCAGCCCGCAACGAGGCCCAGTACGACGCCGCCGGCAAGGGTCCCGAGAGCGCGACGGCTGATGAGCATGCGGGGATTGTGCCCACCCGCCGGGGTCACCGGTCGAGGGCGGCCACGACTCTCATCGAACCGCTCGTGACCCGGATGCGGCGGTCACGGAGGAACTTCAACCGTTCGAAAGGCGGGATCAGCCGCGAGACGGGATCGAGGAGTTCTCGCACCCGGGAGGTGACGAACGGAAGGGCGTAGTACTGGTAAGCGGGGTCGATGGCGCAGACGGTGAAGCCCGCGCGGGTCAGGAGCGTGGTGATGGTGGTCGGGTCGTAGTAGCTGACGTGCTCGGGGATCTTGAACGAAACCCAGCGGCGACCGGAGACCCGCGCCAGCAGGCTCTTGATGTTGGGCGTGACCATGACGATCAGCCCGCCCGGCCGGAGAAGACGGCTGGCTGTCTCCAGGAATTCGCCCGGCGAGGTGAGGTGTTCGATCAGATGCGAGCCGAAGATGACGTCGTACTGCTGCTCCTGGATCTCCGGCACCTTTTCGAGCAACCCGCAGAACACACGGCCGGGATGGCGCTCGGCGGCCCACTTGACGGCCGCGGGTGACAGGTCGATGCCGTAGGCGTCGTATCCGGCTTCCAACGCACATTGCAGGAAGTACCCGTATCCACAGCCCACCTCGAGCACCCGGCCCGACGGCACGAACGAGGCGATCCGCTTGACGTCCTCGCGGAAGGTCGCCAGGTACTCGACCTCCTGACTCTCGTACTGCGAGTACCCCGAGTCACCGTCACCGTCGAAGTACGAATCGCCTTCGTACAAAGCGCGCAGCGTCGCCGGAGTCGGCGTCGGCACGAGCTGCACGAGCCCGCACGCCGGGCACTCCTCGATGCCGTAGCCGTCCTTCGCCCCACGCGGGCGGAACGGTCCACTCGTCGCGCACAGGATGCACGATCCATCAGCCATGAATACACGTCCCTAGTGGGCGAGTTGCGGACTGTAGATCGTACCGTTGTCCGTGGCAATGGCTAGGGCTCTTCGGTCGGAAGCGCGAACTTGGGTACGGCGACCCGCACCTGAGCGACCGTGGTGTCGGCCGCGACCTGGATCCCGCCCCTGCTGACCCACTCGGTGAGGTTGGAGACGATCTTCCCGACCGCCTGGCGGGATGCGGCCGACGGCGTGGGCACGGTCCAGTTGGACGGGCACCGGCTGACCAGGAAGCAGCCGTAGGCGAACGTCGACCCATTGACCACCCGCGCGCCCGACGGGGCGACGAACGCCGTCGTGTGCATCGGTACGGGATCACCGCTCGAGCGGCAGTTGCCGGTCCCACTCGCGATCGTGGTCAGGCCCGGATGCTTGTACAGCCCGGGCCAGACGTAGTCGACCTCACCCGCGATGAAGCCCGGTAGGGCGGTTCCGGCCGGGATGCCCGCGAACATGAAGCTCGTCCCCGTGATCAACGTGTTCCCCACGACCGGGCAGAAGTACTCCGCACCGAGCAGCGGCTGCGACGCATACGCATCACCGAGATAGCGCCAGGTCGTCGAGTTGTACCCGTCGGTGTAGCGGTCGATGTCCCATGCCCGTCGGCTCGCGTCGGTGAACGTGATCCGCCGGTACGCCGCGTTGGCGCCGAGGTTCGCCACGTTCACCCCACGGTTGATCGCCTGGCTCAACGCCGCCCGCATCCGCAGCGAGTAGTACTCGTCGTGGCCGGGCAGGAAGATCGTCGAGGCCCGCGCGGGCAGTTGGCCGCCGAACTCGTCGAGGTCGTTGTTGGTCCAGTAGGTGACGTCGAGTCCCTTCGACTCGGCCCAGAAGACCAAGCCCTGCTCCAGGGTGAGGAACTGTCCGGAGCCTTGGCCCTCGTTGTACGGGCGATCGAAGGTCAGCCGGCCGGAGCCTCCGGTCACCCCACCGGAGTAGAAACTGAGGCCGCCGTACCGGTTGTAAGCCTGCCAGGTCGTGGTCGCCTGCTGGATCATCAGGTCGTGCTTGGTCCCGGTGTCGTCCCGGACCGTCAACGGTGCGAACGACGCATACTGCCCGTCGCTCACCCTGATCAGATACGTGCCCGGAATCCAGGCCGCGGTCACCGGGATGTCCAGCGTCTTCGTCCAATGCGCCGCCGACGTCATCCGCAGGGGATTGCCCCCGGAGGAACCACCCGTGACCGGCGCCGGCTGAACCACCGTCGGTACGCCGTCCCGCCGCCAGACCTCACGCGCGCCGAGGCCCTGGTAGTAACCCATCCGGTAAGCGACCACGCTGACCGGCTTGCCCGACGTCACCTTGAGGCTCACGGTGTTGCCACAGGTCGCCGACACCCGAGTGAGGTACGCCGCCAGCGTCCCGGTCATCGAGGTCGGGATCACCCAGTTGCCGGTCCCGGGCTTCGCGTTCTCCGCGGTGGTCGAAGGCCAACTCGACGGGCAGCCGGCCGGGATGCCCGGGAAGCCGGTGACGGCGATGGCCGGCATCGGGGCCGGCGGCGCGATGAACGCGATGGTCCCGGTGCCCGCGGACAGGACCGTGCCTGTCGAGGTCGTCGCGGACACGGTCAGCGCCATGATCCCGCCGTACTTGGACAGCACGAGGTTGTAGATCGGGATGGACAACCGGGCCCCGACCGCGACACTGATCGGCGCCCTGGGCCTCCAGGTCGCGTACCCGCTCGAGGTCGTCAGGGTTCCGTTGACCGACGTCACCAGGCCACTCGCTCCGGTCGGCAGTTTCATCCGTACGGCGGCCAGCACACCGGCCCGGGTCACCGTGGCGGCGTACACCAGGGTCGTTTTCTGCCCCGGGATCGGATTGGTCGCGGTGATCCTCACGTTGGCCGGCGGCTGCAGGACGCCGGTGCCGGACGTCAGGATGGCGCCGGTGGTGCCGGTCGCCGTGAACCTCAACGTCCACGGCCCGCCGAGCGGCAATCGCAAGCCGTAGAACGGGATGGTGAACCGGGCGCCCACGGCGACGACGACGGTCGTGCTCGGTCGCCACCGCAGTACGCCGGGCGACACGGTGGTCACCGTGCCGTTGACCGAGGTGACCGATCCGGTCGAACCGGCCGGGATCGTGACGACGATGTCGCGCAGCGTCCCGGCCCGTACTGCGTACGCCCGGTAGACCAACGTCGTCGTACCGTTCGACGCCGCGGAGGCCGTGATCGTGACATTCGGGACGACTGCCGAAGCGGACGTCGTGACGAACAGAACCGATGCCGCCGTGATGACGACAGACAATGCGGCAGCCAACACCCTCCGGGCCATGGTTCCCCCCAAGGCCAGCGATGATTCCCCTCACTCGACGGTACGGAAGGCTGCGGGCAATGGCTAGGGCTGCTCGGTCTCCAGCTTGAACTTCGGTACGGCGACCTTCGCCGCCGCGACCGTGGTGTCGGCCGGGACCTGGATCGCGCCGTTGCTGACCCACTCGGCGATGTTGGCGACGATGGTTCCGACTGCCTGCCGGGACTGGGCAGACGGCGCGGGCACGGTCCAGTTGGACGGACAGCGACTGACCAGGAAGCAGCCGTAGGCGAACGTCGACCCGTTCAGCACCCGCGCGCCGGACGGAGCGACGTACGTCGTCGTGTGCATCGGCACCGGGTTGCCGTTCGAGCGGCAGTTGCCGGTCCCGCTGGCGACCGTGGTCAGGCCCGGGTGCTTGTACAGCCCCGGCCAGACGTAGTCGATCTCGCCCGCGATGAACCCTGGGATGGCGGTGCCGGCCGGGATGCCGTCGAACATCCAGCTCGTCCCGGTGGTCAACGTGTTCCCGAGGACCGGGCAGATGTACTCCGCCCCGAGCAGCGGCTGCGAGGCGTAGGCGTCGCCGTGGTAGCGCCAGGTCGTGGAGTTGTAGCCGTCGGTGTACCGGTCGATGTCCCAGGCGCGGCCGTCCTCGGTGAACGTGATCTTTCGGTACGCCGTGTTGGCGCCGAGGTTGGCCACGTTCACGCCACGGTTGATCGCCTGGCTCAGCGCCGCCCGCATCTCCAGTGAGAAGTACTCGTCATGCCCCGGCAGGAAGATCGTGCCGGCCCGCGCCGGCAGTTGGCCGCCGAACTCGTCGAGGTCGTTGTTGGTCCAGTAGGTGACGTCGAGACCCTTCGACTCGGCCCAGAACACCAGCCCCTGCTCCAGCGAGAGGAACTGCCCAGACCCCTGGCCCTCGTTGTACGGGCGATCAAAGGTCAGCCGGCCGGAGCCTCCGCTCACCCCACCGGAGTAGAAGCCCACGCCGCCGTAGCTGTTGTAGGCCTGCCAGGTGGTCGTCGCCTGCTGGATCATCAGGTCGTGCTTGGTCCCGGTGTCGTCCCGGACCGTCAGCGGCGCGTACGACGCGTAGGTCCCGTCGCTCACCTTGATCAGGTACGTGCCCGGGATCCAGTCCTTGTCCACCGGGATGCTCAGCGTCTTCGTCCAGTGCGCCGCGGACGTCATCCGCAGGTCCTTGCCGTCGGCGGTGCCGCCCGTGATCGGCGCCGGCTGAACCACCGTCGGTACGTCGTCCTGTCGCCAGACCTCACGCGCGCCGAGACCGGCGTAGTACCCCATCCGGTAGGCGACCACGCTGACCGGGTTACCCGAGGTCACCTTGAGGTCGACGGTGTCCCCGCAGGTCGCCGAGACCTTGGTGAGGTAGGCCGCGAGCGGCCCGGTCATCGAGGTCGGGATGACCCAGTCGCCGGTGCCGGACTTCGCGTTCTCCGTGCTCGTGGAAGGCCAGCTCGAGGGGCAGCCGGCCGGGATGGCCGCGAACCCGGCGGCCGTGACCGCCGGCATCGCAGCCGGCGGCGCGATCAGCGAGACGGTCCCGGTGCCGGACGTCAGGAGGACGCCGGTCGACGTGCTGGCGGACATCGCCAGCGTCAGGACGCCGCCGTACTTGGACAGCTGGACGCCGTTGATCGGGATCCCCAGCCGGGCTCCGGCCGCGACGCTGATCGGTGCGTTGGGCTTCCAGGTCGCGTAGCCCTGCGAGGTCGACAGGGTTCCGTTGATGGTCGTCACCGCGCCGGTCGCGCCGGCCGGGAGTTGCATCCGTACGGAGGCCAGCACGCCGGCCTTGGTCACCGTGGCGGCGTACACCAGGTTCGTCTTCTGCGCCGGGATCGGGTTGCTCGCCGTGATCGCCACGTTCGGGGTGTAGGTCTTCAACGGCTGCAGGACTCCGGTGCCGGACGTCAGGATCGCGCCCGTGGTGCCGGTGGCCTTGAAGCTGAGGGTCCACGGTCCGCCGGCCGGCAGCCGCAGCCCGTACAGCGGGATGGCGAACCGGGCGCCGACGGCGACGACCACGGTCTTGCTCGGCCGCCACCGCAGTACGCCGGGTGACACCGTGCTCACTGTGCCGTTGATCGACGTGATCGACCCGGTCGAGCCGGACGGAATCGAGAAGACGATGTCCCGCACCATCCCGGCCCGCAGCACGGTCGCCCGGTACGTCAAGGTCGTCGTACCGTTCGTAGCCGCGGTGGCCGTGATGGTGACATCCGCACCGGCCGCCTCAGCCGACCGCACGACGAACAGTGTGGCCGCAGCCGCCACCAGCACGGCGGCAGCAGCCGCCATCAGCTTGCGGAACATGTATGCGTTTCCCCTGACTTACTCGCCCGATCCCCGGACCCATATCGGTCCAGACCAGGTCAGCGTTACAGGTGACGCGGAATTTTTTCCCAGAACAGCGGTGGACGCGCGTAATCAGGCACCGGGGGTGCGGTCACCTGGGGAGACCAGGCCGGTTTCGTAGGCGAGGACGACGGCCTGGGCGCGGTCGCGGAGGGAGAGTTTGGCGAAGATCCGGGCGACATGAGTCTTGACCGTCGCCTCACTGAGGGTCAGCTCGGCCGCCAGCTCCCCGTTCGACAGACCGTGGCCCATCAGGGTGAGCACCTCGAGCTCCCGCGGCGTCAGCACGGCGAGATCACGGTGTACGGCGGGTTGGACCGGACCGTGGTCACCGACCGCGAACCGTTCGACCAGCCTCCGGGTGATCGACGGAGCGAGTAGCGCGTCACCGGTGTTGACCAGGCGGACGGCCGCGGCGAGATGCTCCGGGGTCACGTCCTTCAGCAGGAACCCGCTCGCTCCCGCGGCCAAAGCGGCGTACACATACCGATCCAGATCGAACGTCGTCAGCATCAGCACGCGACAGTCCGGTGACTCGGCCAGGATCCGGCGGGTGGCTTCCAGACCGTCCATGGTCGGCATCCGGATGTCCATGAGTACGACGTCCGGTCGCAGCCGCCGTACCGCCTCGATCGCCTCGCCGCCGTCGCCGGCCTCACCGACCACGTCGATGCCGCGCGCGGTCAGGATCATCCGGAACCCGATCCGCACCAGCGCCTGGTCGTCCGCGATCACCACTCGAGGCTCGCTCACGGCCGCTCCAGCGGGATCTTGGCCCGCACGCGGAACCCGCCGCCCAGTCTCCGCCTCGCGTCGAGATCACCGCCGTACACCGCGACCCGCTGACGCAACCCGAGCAACCCTCGACCTTCCCCATCCGGCCTGGGCGAACGTCCACCGGACAGCACGCTCGGCCCGGTGTTGAGGACCTCGACCCGCAATGCGTTGTCGGCGTACCGGACCGTCACCTCTGCCTTCACCCCGTCGCCGTGCTTGAGCGCGTTGGTCAGCGCCTCCTGGATGATCCGGTACGCCGTCACGTCGACACCGGCCGGCAACGGTCGGGGCTCACCCGAGATGCGTACGTCGACCGGCAGCCCGGCGAACGCGATCCGGTCGATCAGCGGGCTCAACCGGCTCAGACTGGGCTGCGGCGACAGTTCCTCGGCCGAGCCGTCCGACGACGGCGCGAGCAGGCCGAGCAGGTGCCGGAGCTCGGCCATCGTGTCGCGGCCGGCCGCCTCGACGGCGAGGAGGGCCGCTTCGGCCTCGGCCGGTTCCGTCGCCAGCACGTGCCGCGCGGCGCCGGCCTGGATCACCATGACGCTCACGTTGTGACTGACGATGTCGTGCAGATCGTGGGCGATCCGGGCCCGCTCGGCGTCGACCGCGTTCTGCGCCGCGCTCTCCCGCTCGCGCTCCAGCAACCAGCCGCGTTCCTCGAGCGCCCGGGCATGCGCGCGCCGGGCGCGGATGAGCGCGGCCGCGAGCGCCATGGCCGTCAGGCAGGCCAGGACGAGCAGCCAGATCGTGATCACAAGGACCACTGTCCCAAGGGGCCACCGATTCCGCATCATTCGCAGGTGGCACGCGGTACATCCCCAGGATGACAGGGCGCGAACGTTACGCCCGCAGACTGACGTCCGGCGCGCGCCGCCGGCCCTAGCGTGAACGCATGACGGATGCAGAAGGCAACGAACAGGCGGTCGTGCGGCTCACCGAAGTCCGCAAGGAGTACGGCGAATCCGTCGCGCTCGACGGGGTGTCGCTGGAGATCCACGCCGGCGAGGCCGTAGCGGTGATGGGACCGTCCGGCAGCGGCAAGTCGACGCTGCTCAGCATGGTCGCCGGTCTGGACCGGCCGACGTCGGGATCCATCGAGGTCCACGGCGAGGACCTGGGCTCGCTCGACGAGAAGGGCCTGGCGCTGTACCGGCGCCGTCGGATCGGCATGATCTTCCAGTTCTTCAATCTGCTCGACGACCTGTCGGCCCTCGACAACGTCGCGCTGGCCGCGCAGCTGACCGGGACCTCCGCGTCGGCCGCCCGCAAGCGCGCACTGGAGCTCTTCGAGGAGCTCGGCATCGCCGGACGACGCAACACCTACCCGGCCCAGCTCAGCGGTGGCGAACGGCAACGGGTCGCCGTGGCCCGGGCGCTGATGAACCGCCCGGCCATCCTCCTCGCCGACGAACCCACCGGCGCCCTGGACACCCGCGCGGGCGAACAGGTGATGGACCTCCTGCTCGACCTCAACCAGATCGGCCAGACCCTGCTGCTCGTCACCCACGACCAACAGCTCGCCACCCGGTGCGCAAGCCGGGTGATCGAGGTAGTCGACGGACAGGTCGCCCACGAGCGCACTCTGGAGCGCACCCCGTGAGCGCCGTCTGGCCGGTCTCTCGAGCAGCGGTACGACGCCGCAGACTCCAGACGATCGTGATCGGTGTCGTTGTCGCATTGTCGACAACGATGATCGTGGTGGCGCTAGGACTCCTGGCAGCCTCGTCAGGGCCGTTCGACCAGGCGTACTCGCGTCAAAGCGGTGCTCACCTGGTGGCGTCGTACGACCGGAGCAAGGCCACGGACAGCCAGCTCACCGACGCCGCCAAGCAGTCGGCGGTCCAGGCCGTGGCAGGACCGTTCGCCATGGCAACTGTGGACCTGGACGTGAATGGACGCCCGCTGGTCGTGGTGGGCCGTGCGGACGCTGGTGGTGCTGTCGACCGCCTCAATGTGTGGGACGGCCGCTGGGCCGACAAACCGGGTGAGATCGTGCTCAACCGGAACCCGGTCACGTCCACCAACCAACGCGGCGCCGCGACCTTGGGGACCAAGCTGACGAGCGGCGGGACCACAGTGACCGTCGTCGGGTTCGCCTACAGCGTCAGCGGGTCTGCCGACGCTTGGGTCACTCCTGAACAGATGACGGCGTTCAAGCCGACCGGCAGTCAGATGCTCTACCGCTTCGCGCAGGCCGCGACCGATGCGCAGGTCTCGGCGGGGCAGACCGCGGTGACGACGGGTCTGCCGAAGGGTGCGCTGCTGGGCACCCAGTCCTACCTTGCGTTGCGGGCAGTCGCAACCGGTGAGCCGAACACGTTCGTTCCGTTCCTGATGGTGTTCGGGTGGCTCGGACTGGCGGTCGCCGTACTGATCGTGGCCAACGTGGTGAGTGGTGCGGTGGTGGCTGGGTTCAAGCACATCGGCGTACTGAAGGCGCTCGGGTTCACGCCGACGCAGGTGATGGCTGTCTATCTCGCGATGATCTCCATTCCGGCGATCGTGGGGTGTGCACTCGGGACTGTGCTGGGCAATGTCCTCGCGGAGTCCTTGATAGCAAGGGCTTTCGAGAACTATGGCGCGGAGGGTGTGAGTGTTCCGATCTGGGTGGACGTGGCTGCACTGCTCGGCGTACCTCTGCTGGTGGCGCTGTCCGCTCTGGTGCCGTCACTGCGAGCCCGGGGCCTGTCGGCAGCTGAGGCGATCAGTGCGGGGAGCGCACCGCGGGCCGGTCGAGGGCTACGGGCTCAGCGCTGGCTGAGCGGTACGCGACTGCCGCGGTCCGTCAGTCTGGGGCTCGGTCTGCCATTCGCTCGTCCTGCGCGTACGGCGCTGACGCTGGCGGCCGTCGTGCTCGGGGTGACGAGTGTGACGTTGGCGGTGGGGCTCGGGAAGTCGCTGACGAACTACCAGACCGCTGCGAGTCGTACCGGCGCTGTCGACGTGACGATCTTCGCGGGCACGGTCGAGGAGGGTCCACAGCTCGCTCCGGAAGGTGCGGGACCGCCCCGACCGGTCGCGAAGCTGAGCGATCCGGCGGACGAGGCGCTGATGCGGTCGACAGCCGGAGCCGCGTATGTGACGCCCAGCCGGACCATGCTGATGCGGCTCGCCGGGACGAACCAGGACCTCCGGGTCACCTTCTACCGCGGTGATTCGGACCAGATCGGCTACCGAGTGCTGGAGGGGCATTGGTTCGACGGACCGGGTCAGGTGGTCGTGTCCGAACGGTTCCTTCGGCAACGTGGTCTGTCCATCGGCGACACGATCACGCTGGAGTCGAAGGGGAAGCGTACGCAGGCCACGATCGTCGGCAAGGCGCTCTACAACTCGAGTGAGGAAGTGCTCTCCAACTGGGAGACGCTGGCGCTGATCGACCCGAACCTCCGGGCGACGACGTACGAGATCCAGCTGAAGCCCGGCACCGACATCGATGCTTACGTCAAAGCCGTGCTGGCCGGCGATTCCGGGTTGGAGGAGGTCCCCGGTCAGGAACCTGGCTCGTTCGTCGCGATCGTGCTGGCGACCGTCCTGCTACTCACCCTGATGCTCGGGACCGTGGCCGCGCTCGGCGTCTTCAACACCGTCGTACTGAACACGCGAGAGCGACGCCGCGACCTCGGGATGCTCAAGTCGATCGGGATGACCCCCGGCCAGGTCACGGTGATGGTGGTGACGTCAATGGCCGCCCTCGGCGCTCTCGGCGGCCTGCTGGGCATCCCCTTCGGCATCATCGCCCACCGTCTCGTCGTCCCCGCCATGGCCAACGGCGCCCAGGTGGACTTCCCCGACTTCATGCTCGACGTCTACCCGCTCCCCCTGCTCGCCGTCTTCGTCCTCTCCGGAGTTGCCATCGCCGCCCTAGGCGCCTACATCCCAGCCCGCTCCGCCGCCCAAACCACCATCGCCAAGGTGCTCCACAACGAGTGACGTCTGGCTATGCTCGCCCAGGTGATGACAGCAGAGCGGGCGCTGAGTTTGCTCGATCTGCTGGCGGTGGCGGAGGTCGACGTCTGGGTGGATGGTGGGTGGGGTGTTGATGCCTTGGTCGGGCGGCAGACCAGGGTGCATGCGGATCTTGATCTGGGGGTCGCCCGGCCTGACCTCGATGCGGCGATCGCCGCACTGGCAAGTGCTGGGTACGCCGTCAGCGACGACCGCTACCGCGAGGTCACTGTTCAACTGACGCACACCGTCGACGGGCAGCGGGTTGATCTTCATCCCAGCACGCCGCATCCGGATGGAGGCAGCGAGCAGCTCGATTTCGACGACAACGTCTACTACATCCCGCCGCCTGTCGTCGGCCGCATCGGTGAGCGGCAGGTGCGCTGTCTGCCGTTGAGCACACAGCTCCACACCCACCAGGGTTACGTACTCACGCCGCAGGATGAGCACGATCTCGACCTGCTGCATGAGCTGAGTGACGTGGTCCGGGTGTCAGTGGTGGTGCCCACGGTAGGGCGGGACTTGGGGAAGGTGTTCGAGGCTCTGGCTCGGCAGGAGCGGGCGCCGGGGTTCGAGGTGATCGTGGCGGTTGATGGCGCGGCTGAGCTCAAAGAGGTTCCTGCGCGAGTGCAGCTCGTGCAACTGGGCGCGTCGTACGGCGTGAGCGTCGCCAGGAATCGGGCGGTGGAGCTGGCGACGGGAGAGTTCCTCGGGTTTCTGGATGACGAAACGGTGCCCGATCCGGACTGGCTGCGGCGGTTGACGCTCGACCTGTCCGGCACGGATGCGGCCGTGGCGGGACGGGTCGTCGAGTCCGGGGATGCGGTGCTGAATCGCCTGCGGGCGTTGGCCTTTGAGCATCGACACGTTCACAACGCCAACGCCCGGCAGGTCGACTACGTCAACGGTGGCAACTGTGGATTCCGGACGAAGGTGTTCCGGGAACTCGGTGGATTCGACCCCGCGTTCCGGAAGTCGCAGGATCGCGAGCTCGCCCGGCGTGCGGTCCTGGCCGGACACACGATTGCGTACGACGCCGACCTGATCGTCACCCATGCCGGGAACTACACGATCAAAGGGTTCTGCCGCGGACGGTTCCTTGCCGGACGCGCCGCGAAGGTCATGCATGGACTCAGCGGCGATGTCTCGGTCGGACCACGATCCATGCGTACGACGTACGGCGCCGGCCTGATCGCGTTGGCCAGACGACATGGCATCAAGCTGGCAATCGCCGCGCTGGTGTCAATCGCCGCGCACCGGGCCGGCTGGATCATCCAATCGGAATAAACCGGCTGACCGCGACCCTCGTCGTACGAAAGACTCTCGTGCATGGACAGAGTCGTGCAGCGGAATCGGGTGGCCTGGGAGGCGGCGTCGGCGAAGTATGTGAACGAGCACGACGAGCTGTTGGAGCGGGCTCGGCAGGGGGAGCGGCTGTTCGACCGGGAGACTGAGCTTCTGCAGCCACTGCTCGACGAGCAGCCGACGGTTGTGCACTTTCAGAGTGGGCACGGGTTGGACGATCTCGCGCTGGTGCGGGCTGGCGCTCGCCAGGTTGTGGGGGTGGACTACAGCGCGGTGGCGGCCGGGTCGGCTCAGCGGCGGGCGGTCGAGCTCGGCCTGCGTTGCCAGTACGTCGTTGCCGAGGTTCCCGGCGTTCCCGTGAAGGACGGGTGTGCCGACCTCGTCTACACCGGCAAGGGCGCACTGATCTGGATGCGCGACATCAACGCCTGGGCACGGGATGCCGCGCGGGTACTGCGACCAGGCGGCCACCTGTTCGTCTACGAAGCTCACCCGGCCGTGCCGCTGTGGACCTGGGACGAGGACGAGCCGCGGATCCGGCCGGATCGCAGCTACTTCGCCGAGTCGCACATCAACGACACGTACCCGGCCAACGGCGCCCAGGAATGGCAGTGGACCCTCGGCCAGATCGTCACCGCGGTCGGCGCCGCCGGCATGCACGTCGAGACCCTCGAGGAGTACGCCGAGCCCTTCTGGCGCCCCGCCGACGGCCACAACGCCGCCGCCTGGTCCGGCCGACTCCCCAACTCTTACGCCCTCCTGGCCCGCCGCCCCTGAATCACCAGGTATTCGGCCGGCAGTACGGCGTCGTGCGCGGCGAACAACTCGAGAAGGTCGGAGCGAAGCGCCGGCCACCGATCGTCCAGCGCCTCCCGCGCCAGCACGACCGGCCCGAACTTCGTCGCGTAGCACTCGACCGCAGCCTCAGGGGACTCGTGGCGGATCAGTGACACCTCGCGACTGAACGAGAGTTCGATCCCGGTCCCCTCGAACAGTTCGCGCACGTGGTTCTCCTCGCCCCAGCCCAGCGGCGGATCGACGTACGACGGATCAGGCGGAACGTACCCGCCGACGATCTTGAAGAACTCACCGATCACCCCGGACGGCGTCCAAGTGCACATGCCCAGCCGCCCGCGCGGCCGCAGTACCCGGGCGATCTCGTCGGCGACCACCTCGTGCCGAGGCGCGAACATACAGCCGAAGGTCGAGAGCACCACGTCGAAGCGCTCGTCCTCGAAGGGCAGCTCCTCGGCATCACCCTCGACCCACTCGATCGCGAGCCCGGCCGCACGTTCCCGTGCTTTTCGAAGCATCGCCGGAGTGAGATCCAGCCCGGTCACCCGCGCTCCCGTCTCCGCGGCCGGGATCGCGGCGTTCCCGGTCCCGCAGGCGACGTCGAGCACGTCCTCACCGGTCCGGACACCCACGGTCTGCACGAGCCGCGACCCCACGTCGTACAAGCCCTCTTGACGCATCATCGCGTCGTAGTCCCCGGTCGACCAGGTCGTCCGCACTGATTCCTTGTACTGCGCCAGTTGCTGCATAGCTCTCAGCATCGACACCGCAAGCCCGAACCGCTTCGCCTGAACAGGCCAGTTCAGCGAGATGGCCTGCTCAGGCCATCAGATCCAGCTGAGTAGCCCGGGACACCGCCGCAGCGCGGGTGGAACAGCCCAAACGCGTGTAGATGTTGGCCATGTGCCGGTGCACTGTGTGCTCGCTGATCACCAACCTCTCGGCGATGTCCCGGTCGCCGAGACCAGCAGCCACCAGCCGAAGTACGGCGACCTGCCGCGCGGTGAGCATCGTCTGAGGCGGCACCTGAGCCAACTCGACCCGAGCCAGCTCCGCCCGGGCCCGATCCGCCTCGAAAGGCGCCAGGCCGTCGTACAACTCGACAGTGTCCTCGAAGGCAAGACAGGCCTTCTCCCGCTCACCGCGAGCAGCCGAGAGCACGCCCTCCAGGAATCGCGCCGCCGCATGCAGCGGCCGGGTCCCGACCGCTGAGGCGATCGAGCAGAACTCCTCCAGATGAACGGCAGCCGCATCCAGCTCACCCAACGCCGCCTCGGCTCGCACGAGCAGTTCGAGAGGCCAAGCGCGACCGACCGATCCGGCAGGGAACCGCCGCAACATCCGGTCCAGGACCGCCCGCGCAGCCGCCGGATCGCCGCTGTCCAGGCTCAGCTCGGCCAACCCTCGCTTGGCCAATGGATGCCACGGCACCTCATTGAAGAGGCTCTCCGCCTCGAGAAGACGTCCCTGTCGCCTGCGCAGCTCACCAAGTCGCACGACGGCCTCAGCCCGCCAGTACGGTCGCTTCGCGGTCAGGTCTTCCCGGGCGCCGGTCAGCTCCTGCTCCGCCTCGGCCAACTTCCCATGCCAGCCCAGGATCGCCGCATAGTGCGCCCGGCAGACCCCGATGACGAACCTCGCCTCCATCCGCCGGCTGAACTCCTCGACCTGCCGGCACCACTGGGCACCACGCTCGTAGTCGCGGACCTCCTCACAGGCCGACATCAACCGGCAGCACGTCCACGCCGCCGGCGCGAGGTTCTCGTACTCTCCCCCGAGCGCCGCCGCCGTCGCCTCGTCGAGACACCGCATCCCCTGCTCGACGGAACCCTCCGCCACCAGCGCCAACCCTTCGGTGGCCAGGCTGAACATCTCCAAATCCACCGCCCGATGCCGCCGACCGACCTCTCGAGCCTGTACGGCGAGCTGCCGCGCCCGACCGCTGTCATGGCGACTCAGCGCGGTGTGAGCGTCGAACACAGTCAGCCAGCCGCGCTCCGGACAGTCCAGGTCTTCGAGCAGCCGACCGGCCCGGTTGAACCACCCCTCAGCCACCGCACCCGCGCCA
Source organism: Kribbella sp. CCNWLW201 (assembly GCF_037203805.1). NCBI lineage: Bacteria > Bacillati > Actinomycetota > Actinomycetes > Propionibacteriales > Kribbellaceae > Kribbella > Kribbella sp. CCNWLW201. Next base: position 570,661 of record NZ_JBBCBQ010000001.1, read on the forward strand.
TGGAACTCGTTGTGGTCATCTCCGAGCCACAACGCCATCCGCGCCGCGCCCCGCACGTCATCAGCCTGCCGATACAACCGATACGCCCGCTCACGCGCATCCAGACAAGCAGCCACGTCCTCCAACCACCACGCAGCCCAGCTCAACCCCTCATATGCCTGAGCAGTCGCCGCACCTTCGAGAGCCTTCTCGAACCACACCCGAGCGGCCGGCCAGGCGCCCTGCTTGAGGGCATCCTGGCCGGCCTTCACGGCCTCGCCGTACATGAGGGTCTAGTTCACGGCCTTCAAGGCGTCGACCTCGCCGGAGCCGTACCAGCTGTTGTGTCCGGAACCTCCCTGGCAGGTCTGCGGAGCGCCGCTGTTCTGCGGGAACGGCGCGTAGATCGACAGGTCGGCTGGGCAGCTCAGCGAGTTCGTCGACCGTTGCAGTGCGGACGACAGGGCGCCGGGCCTCATGTCACCCTGGCTGCTGAGGATGAGCGCGGCGACGCCGGTGGCGTGCGGAGCGGCCATCGAGGTGCCTTGCAGGTAGCAGTACTGCGCGCCGTTCTCCACCACGCGCCGCGCGGGCGGGCAGATGGTGCCGACGCTCGAGAACGTCGACAGAACCCGACCGTTGGGCGCATCGGCGGTCACCTGAAGGATGGAGTCGCCACCCGGCGCGGCAACGTCGGCGGACGACGTGCCGTAGGACGAGTAGAACGACTTCAGCCGCTTGTTACCGGTCGCGGTGACGCCCACGACACCCGGCACCTCGACCGGGACCACCGCGCACGCGTTGGTGATGTCGCGCTCGACCTCGGAGTTCGGCGGGAAGTCCGGGCTGATCACATCCGTCGTCGGGTGGGACAGGTCGGTGCTGTCGTTGCCTTGTGAGGCGACCACCAGGACACCCTTGGACTGCGCGTAGCCGATGGCCCGGCGTTCGGCGTTCCAGATCGCCCGCTGGCCGGCGTCGTTGCGGCAGTTGAACAGCCACGGGTCGGCGAAGTAGCTGTTGTTGGTCACGTCGATGCCGTGCGTCGCGGCCCAGACGAACGAGCAGATCACCATCTCCGGGAAGAAGAACCCGTCGTCGTTGCTGGACTTGATTCCCGCGATGGTCACGTTCGGCGCGACCCCGACGACACCGGTGCCGTTCGCCGCGGCCGCGATCGTGCCGGCCGTGTGGGTTCCGTGCCCGCTCTTGTCGTTGCCGACAGCAAGGGGTTGCGGAGCGCCGCTGGAGCAGTCGGTACTGCGGGACGCGTCGTAGTTCGGCGCCAGGTCCGGATGGGTGAAGTCGAGGCCGGTGTCGATGTCACCGACGACCACCGATCGGCTGCCTGCGTTGATCGCGTGCGCCTGCGGCACGTTGATCTGACGCATATCCCACTGCAGGCCGGACAGCGAGTCGCCCCAGGTGGCAAGCGCGCTGGCTGACGCCGCGTCGTCGGCCGCAGTGCCGGGCGCCTTGACGCCGAAGGCGCCGGTGGCAACCGCGCTGTCGACGCCGTTGGTGCGGTTCATGGCGGCGGCGAAACCACTCTGCGACGACCGGGCGATGACCACTCCGATCTCCGCGTAGTTGGCGACAAGCGTGCCGCCGGCGGACTCGACCGCCTGCTGCGCTCCGGTGCTCTTGGCTCCGGCGGTGTAGAGCACGACATACGTTGATTGAACTCCGGTATCGGCGGACGCCGGAGGCAGCGCAATCACGCTACCCCCAGCGAGCGCCAGAACACTGGCAGCGACGAACACCCTTCTGTGCAGGGCTACTCGGCTCACGGTCCCTCCCCTTGGATCGATCTGTTTGACCTTCCGTGTGCCGCGGGCTGGCTCCCCAGAAACCATGCTGGCGGTGGCCGGATCATGATCATGTCGTCGCGCCCGGCGCAAGAGCGAAGCCCTTACCAAGTCACAGATGAGGCAGCAGCACGGCCTCCTCGTGGTCGAGGTGAGCGATGAGGGCGGTGATCAGGCGGTCGACCTGTGGAAGCAGGTCGGGGGACGGATTGGAGATCTGCTTCTCCAGCTCTTCGAGGAGTACGGCGATCTGGTCGTGCTCGGTCTGGAGCGCGGCGATCGTGTCGGCCAACTCCGGGTGCTGAGCCGCGAGTCCCGGGAAGAGGGCGGTCGACTCACCGGTGTGGTGATTGTGCAGACCTTGGCAGAGCGTGAGGCAGTTGATCCGCAACTGAGCGCCGAGACCTGCCGTGCCGGACGTGGCGACTTCCTTGCGAATGAGAGCCAGCTCGCGCCGGAAGGAGGTGTGGATCAACTTCAGCAGTTCAGCAAACGAGCCGCCGCCGGAGGGTGGGCCGGGCTTGTGGACCAGCGCCACGACCGGGATCGTGCGGGTGGTCTTCGACTGGTACTCACCCCACCCAGGTTCCGCCTCGACCAGCCGGGCGAACACCTCGTCGCGTTCGGCATCCCGCAGTACGACGGCCGTGGCCGGGTAGGTGAACAGGCCGGTCTCGACCGTGACCTCGGGGTTGGCGACCAGGTTGTGGTACCAGTCCGGGTGCTTGGGACCGCCGCCGGCCGAGCCGACGACGAGGACGCGATCGCCGTCCGGGTAGTAGCCGAGGATCGCGGTGTGCTGCCGACCCGAGCGCGCGCCGGTCGTTGTCAACAGCAAGTACCTGCTGTCGTCGAACGCGCCGGCGTCGGCCCGGAACTGCTTGATGAGATCGTTCAGGATTCGCTTCTTTCATGAGGGTTTCAGGGCATGACGACGTTGCCTGCCGTCAGGGCAGACGAGAAAGAACTGGCAGGAAAGAAGAAATCGAAAGGTGGGCCGCGAATGGCCCTCCCGGCGCTCAGAACGCGGCCGGGAACCCAGCTCGTGAATGGCCCAAGGCCGACCCGGCAGTCACGTCCGGAATCCTAGACGGAGATCCACTTCAAAACAATCAGGATGCCCTGCGGGCGTAGGCATCGACGTACTCCTGCTGCGAGTGGGACTGCAGGACGCGCATCAAATGATCGGTCGCCTGGCGCACGACCGGTTGGTTCAGCTGGCGGCCGACGTACGGCGAGAGGTCGAGCGGCGGGCAGATCAGGCACGACCTGCTGGAAGGCGCCGGCGGCAACCTCCGCTCGCGATCACTCCCGCTGTTCCAGCACTTCGCCGACCTGGCCGACCAGGCCCGCCCCGGCAGCACCGACGCCCGCGACCGCGCCATCGCCCTCTGGACCAACATCCACGGCCTGGCCACGCTCCGCGCAACCCGAGCCCTGGATCTCTTCGGTACCGACGACCTAACCCCGCTCGTCAGGCACGTCGTCCGTGTCCACCTCGCCTAGCGAGTAGTCCAGGTCGGCGAGTACGCCGAAGTGGTCGCTGAGCCAGACGCCGTCGACCGGGGCATCGCCGACCAGTTCGGCGTGAAGGACTCTGGCGAGTGCGTCCGGATGGGAGTGTGCGGAACCGACGAAGATGTAGTCGATCCGGCGCCGGTGTCGCGGTTGGCCGATCAGCTCGTCGATCTCGGCGGCAGCGAGCGGGTTCGACACGGTCCAGGTGTATCCGGTGCCGTCGCCGGCCACGGCCCATGCGTCGTGGTACTGCGTACTGCGACCACCCAACGATTGCAGCCCGGTCAGGAACCGGATCCCGGCCGACTTCGGCGACGCGTTCAGATCGCCCGCGATGATCGACGGCAACCGGAACCGATGAAGCTGGTCCGCATCGACCGCCGCCACCAGTTGCTGCTCGCGAGGCCCGGCGTGATCGAGTCGCCACGGCGTCGAGGGGTGAATGAACAGCAACTCCCCCAGCTCCGGTACGCCGACCGCCGCGGCCAGCGTCCACCAATGCACGTCCGACCCCGCCGCAGGCCGATGCTCCTGTACGTCGACAACACGATGCGGCCACCGGGTCGCGAGCACCGAACCGTGACGCCAGCGCGATATCAGCACCTCGGACTGGTGGGTCGTGTGCGTCAGCCCGGTGCCCTCGATCAGCTTGCCGAGCTGGCCGTCGCAGACCTCCTGCAACGCCACCAGGTCGGGCGACAACCGCCGGAGCTCGGCGTTGATCAGCTCGGTACGGCGTGGGTCGCCGGCGTCATGCTGGACATTCATCGTGAGTACCCGGATCCGCATGCAGGCCCGGTTCCCCGGAAGCGCGCCGCCTACCCACGGTCGCGTGCCGCGTGCGAAACGTAGTACGAAAGGGGTAATTCGGTAAGGTCTCGCAGAAATCATCTCGGAAGTAGCAGAAAAAACCGGACGATTGCTGTAACGGCGGACTCACTGTGACGATAAACGGGTGAGCGACCCGGCGGGGGGACCGAGTGGGATGCTCCGGTGTTTCTTCGGGACCACCGCATGTTGTGGGGGGCCTCGCAGGTGCTCACCCGGGGCGGGGTGAGCACCTGTTCGAGGCTTCAGCCCTTGATGCCCACGTTCGCCATTCCCTCGACGAACCGCTTCTGGGCGAACACGAACAACACGATCATCGGCAGTGTCGCCAGCGCCGTACCCGCCATCAGATACGGCCACTCGATCTCGGCCGGGTTCTGGGAGAAGATCGCCAGCCCGAGCTGCAGCGGCCGCATCGAGTCCGACGTGGTGATCATCAGCGGCCAGAGGAACCCGTTCCAGGCCGCCTCGATCTGGAACACCGCGATGGTGATCAGCGCCGGTTTGATCAGCGGCGTCATGATCCGCCAGAAGATGCCGAACTCACCGAGCCCGTCGACCCGGGCCGCCTGGGCCAGCTCGTTCGGCACCGAGACGTAGAACTGGCGGGCCAGGAAGGTGAACAGCGGCGCCGCACCGAGCGGGATGATCAGGCCCCACCACGAGTTCAGCCAGCCGATACCGCCCTGGCCGAGGATGTTGTTGCCGCCGAACAGCGGGATCGACTTCACGATCAGGAACAGCGGCACCAAGATGATCTGGAACGGCACCAGCAGCAGCACGATGAAGTAGTTCAGCAGTGCCTTCGACCCGCGCAGCGGCAACTTGGCCAGCGCGTAGCCGGCCGTCGTACAGACCGCGAGGGTGAAGGCGGTCTCGCCGACCGCGATGAACAGGCTGTTGCGGAAGTACCGCAGGAACGGCGCGGTCTGCATCGCCTCGACGAAGTTGCGCCAGCGCAGTTCGCCGGGCAGCCAGCCGAACTTGGCGATCTCCGCGTTGCTCTTGAACGCCGTCAGCAGCATCCAGACGAACGGCGTGATCATCAGGATCGCGCCGACCGTCAGGACGACGTACAGGACGATCTTGCCGATCCGGGCCGACGCCGGCTTCGACGAAGACGACGCCGCCACCGCCGGGCCGGCAACACTCACGCTAGTCATTGGCATCCGCCTTCTGGAGCAGGCGTCCGACCCCGATGAAGACGGCGATCACGATCATCATGATCACGGTCTCGGCGGACGCGTAGCCGAGTTTCAGGTCCTGGAACGCGTTCTGGTAGATGTCCATCACGAGCACCCGCGTCTCGGACCCCGGGCCGCCCTGCGTCATCACGTAGACCAGGTCGAACACCTGGAAGGTGCCGACGATCGAGGTGATGAGGACGAAGAACTGGACCGGGCCGATCGCCGGCCAGGTGACGTTGACGAACCGCTGCCAGCGGTTGGCGCCGTCCAGTTCGGCCGACTCGAGCAGGTCGCGGGAGACGCCCTGCAGCGCGGCCAGGTAGATGATGACCTTGGTCCCGAGCCCTTGCCAGATACCGACCACCATCAGCGACGGCAGCGCGGTCGCCGGGTCGGCCAGCCAGCGGTTCGGCGCGAAGCCGAACAGGCTGAGGAACCCGTTCGCCAGCCCCGAGCCCGGGTTGTAGATCCAGAGCCAGATGGTGGCGACCGCGACCGTCGCGGTCACCGTCGGGATGTAGAACGCGGTCCGGAAGAACCCGAGCCCCTTGATCTTCTGGTTCAGCCCGATCGCGACCGCGAGCGAGATCGCCATCGAGATCGGGATCACCACCAGCGCGTAGAGCACCGTGTGCCACAGGGACGCCTGGAAGTCGACGTCGCGGAACAGGTCGCTGTAGTTGCCGAACCCGACCCACGACCAGGTGTCGCCGAAGCTGTAGTCGGTCAGGCTCAGCACCAGGACCGAGATCACCGGGATCACGATGAAGACGCCGGAGTGCAGCAGGGCCGGCGCGAGCAGGGCCCAGCCGGTCCGCACCTGGCTTCGGATCAGGGTCCGGCCGTCCTTGGACGGCGCCACCTTGCGGGGAGTTTCGAGTGCGGGACGTTCAAGTGTTGTGCTCATGCCTCCACCTCGCTGGCGCTCGGCTCCGGCACGAGCACAATGTTGGCTGCGTTTTTTGTTCGCTCGCTGCGCTCACTCATCGTGACTGCCCTGCCAGGTTGGCCAGCACCTTGGCGGGATCCTTCTGACCGAGGACCGCCTGGGTGAGCTGGATGTCGAAGTTGCCACGCATCTCGAGCCAGTTGGACGGCACTTCGTTCTCGTTGATCGCGTAGCCCAGGCCGTCGGCGGTGAACTGGCTCAACGGGTTCGACTTCGCCTGCGGTGAGTTGCTCACGTCCTTGTAGGCCGGGAGCTTCTTGTTCAGCTTGGCGACCGCGTCCAGCGTGGTCGGCTTGATCAGCGTCTGGATGAACGCCCAGGCCGCGTCCTTGTGCCGGCTGCGCGATCCGATCGACGCCAGGTCGCCACCGACGTACTCGATCTCCTTGCCGCTGTTGAAGCGGAAGAACTTCAGGTCGTCGCAGGTCTTCTGGCCGAGGCCCTTGTCCGAGCAGTCCACGCCGCCGTTGACGATTCCCATCGCGGCCTCACCACTGAGCACGAGGGGTTGCTGGGCCGCGTTCTGCTGGCCGTACGGCTGGACGTTGTTGATCATCGACTTGATCCACAACAGCGTGTCCAGGCCTTCCTTGTTGTTGAAGTTCGGCTCGCCGCCGACATAGAGCGGCGTACCGGTGGAGGCCAGGAAGGTGGTGAACGACTGCCGGAAGCCAGTCGCAGAGGCCAGGTCGAAACCGCTCCGGGTGATGTTGCCGTCCTTGTCCCGCTTGGTCAGCTTCTCGGCCGCCACCTTGATCTCGGCCAGCGAGGTCGGCGGCTTGTCCGGATCCAGACCGGCCTCGCGGAACGCGCTCTTGCGCAATGCGACCGCGCGGGCGTCGGCGAGCAGCGGGTAGGCGAACAGTTTGCCGTCGTACGTCGCCGCCGGGATCAGGGCCGAGATGCTCTTCTCCTTGATCACGTCCGGCGTCACGCCGTACTTGCCCAGATCCTCGAAGATCCGCTTCGACGCGAACGGCTGGACCCAGCCGACGCCGGTGACCATCACGTCGTACGGGATACCGGCCGCGATCGAGGTGGACAGCTTCTCGTTCAGGTTCTTGTACGTCGCGAAGTCCGGTTCGACCTTCATCTTCGGATAGGTCTTGTGGAAGTCGTCGACGACCTTCTGGAACGCTTCCCGGCCCGCCGTACTGGGCGGGAACGACGGGATCAGCACCCGTAACGTCCCGGTCGCCTCAGCCGGCGGGACGCCGTCCGTACTCTTGTCGATCACCCCGTTGCCACAACTGCTGACCACCACGCTGAGCGCCGCGGCCAGCAAGGTCAGTCCCACACCACGTCTCACAGGGGAACTCCTTCGCTGCCGAACCGTGTTACGGCCGGGGGCCCGTGATCAGACCACCACCCAAGTGCAGCGAAAGTATGGGAAAGGGCTTTCCTCGTCAATACCTCAGCGCTCGAATGATCACATTCGATCAGTTACGGAACAAGCCGACGCCTGGTTCCGTCGTGAGGGCCGTCCCGCACGAGGTGCGGATGTTCAGATACGGCAGCAGGCTGAGGTGCTGAACCGGCGCCGGACCGCCCTGGAGTTTGCGCAGCAGGAGCTCGCACGCAGTCTCGCCAAGCGCGAACTTCGGCGGGCACACAGCAGTCAGCGGTACGACGGCCAGCGCGGCAGTCACGTCGTTGTACGCGATGACCGCGAGATCCTCGGGGACCCGCAGACCACGCTCCATCGCACGCTCCACCAACCGCGCACCGTGCTCGTCGGAGTGCACGAGCACCGCCCTGCTCCCGAACGACTCACACTCCGCCAGGAACGCGTCCAACTGCGCCTGCGCGGCCGGATCGTCGCCGTGCGCCGGCAGATCGACCGGGGACAAGAACAGCTCGACGTCCAACGCCGACGCGGCCTGCTCGAGCCCACGCCGCAGCCAGTACGCCGTCACCGTCGCCTGCAGGTTGATCGCGATCCGCCGATGACCGAGCGAGACGAAATGCCGGAGCGCGAGCATCGCGCCGTACGCGTGATCAGTGCGGACGTGGTCGTATTCACGTGCCACCTGGGGGAATCCGAAGGCCCGCTCCATCAGCACCAGCGGTGCGTCGATGTCGTCCAGGAGCGATCCGATCCGGTCCGCGTCGCCATCACCGAGCGCGGTGCTGAGCAGCAGCCCGGCCACGCCGACACCGAGCACCCGCTCGATCCGCTCCTGCTCCTTCGCCACGTCATAGCTGGACACCCCGAGCACGAGGCGGGCGCCGTACCGGTCGGCCATCGCCTCGGCGCCGCGGATCACGTCGGAGTAGTACGTCGCCGCACTCGGTACGACGATCCCGATCGTGACCTGACTGCCATGCGAGCCGTTGCGCCCCTCGGCACTGGGACCGATCGCGCCGCCGTGCACCCGGCGGAGCAGACCGGCCGAGTCCAGCTCGGCGAGATCCCGGCGTACTGTGATCGCGGAGACGCCCAGCTCGGCGACCAACTCGGTCACCCGGAGCCGGCCGTGCTGCCGCAGGCTCCGCAGGATCAGCTCGTGGCGCTCCGGTGCAAGCATGCGAACCCCTGTGCTGTGTCCTGGTGATGTGGCACGTGATTGATCGTGATCATACGATCATCGAACGCCCGTGCGGAATGAGGAGGCAATCGGTGGAAGGTGCTGGCCGGACCAACGCCGTCCTGGCGAAGCTGACGATGATCGGCGACCTGCTCATGTTGCAGTTGGTCTTCCTGGTCCTCAGTCTCGGCATCGTCACCCTCTTCCCGGCCGCGGTCGCGATGCAGCGAGTACTGCCGGATGCGATCAGCCAGGACCGGCCGGCGCTGCTGCGGCGGTACTTCCAGCAGTTCCGGTGGGCCTTCCGGCGGTTCTGGCTGATAGGACTCGGGCTGTACTTCGGCGGGATCGCGCTCGCCTTCGGCCTGGCGTTCTGGGCGTACAGCGACGGTGTGGTCCGGATTTTCGCGCTGGCCGTGCTGATCCCGCTGACCGGGATGATCGTCGGCCTGTATCTGAGCGCGCTCGCCGTACTGCCTGATGCCGGTGACGAGACGACCACGAAGAGTCTGTTCCGGGCCGCGAACCTGTTCCTGCTCCGCCGGTCGCTGCCGGTGGCGGGCGGGGTGGTCGGTCTGTTCACCTGGTTCGCACTGCTGGCCAGGCTGCCGACCCTGTTCGTGGTCGGATCGGGGCTGGTGCCGGCGCTGATCGGATACTGGCTGACGAAGCCGTCCAGAAAAACTTCGGGGGACGTGTCAATCTGAGCGGTCCTGGTCCGACGTAAGGGTGTAAGGCCCCTACAGACCAAGGAGAGAACCACTCATGAACGCGACGACCGACACCCTGGCGACGACGCCGGCCGCGCAGGGCGGCCGCTCGCGCTGGCTGGCGCTGTACACCCTCTGCGCGGGCATGTTGATGATCGTGCTCGACGTCACCGTGGTGAACGTCGCCCTGCCGGCCATCCAGGACGACCTCGGCTTCACCAGTTCCTCGCTGGCGTGGGTGGTGAACGCGTACCTGATCGCGTTCGGCGGCCTGCTCCTGCTCGCCGGACGGCTCGGCGACCTGCTCGGCCGGCGGAGCGTCTTCGTCGGCGGCCTGATCCTCTTCACCGCCGCCTCGGTGCTGTGCGGGCTCGCCCAGTCGCAGGAGGTGCTGGTCATCGCCCGCTTCGTCCAGGGTGTCGGCGGCGCGCTGACCTCCGCGGTCATCCTGGGCATGATCGTGACGCTGTTCCCCGAACCGCGTGAGCAGGCCAAGGCGATCGGCGTCTACGCCTTCGTGGCGTCAGCCGGCGGCTCGATCGGGCTGCTCGCCGGTGGCGTCCTGACCCAGGCGATCAACTGGCACTGGATCTTCTTCGTCAACCTGCCGATCGGCGCGCTGACCGCCGTACTGGGCCTCAAGCTGATCGAGAAGGACAAGGGCATCGGGCTGGGGCGTGGCACCGACGTACCGGGGGCCGTGCTGATCACCGCGGCGCTGATGGTCGGCGTGTTCACCATCGTCAAGCCGGCCGCCGAGCTCGGCTGGACCGCTCCCCGGACTCTCGTCCTCGCCCTGGTGACGGTTGTCCTGCTGGCGGCCTTCATCGTTCGTGAGGCGACCGCGGCCAACCCGCTGGTGCCGCTGCGGATCTTCCGCTCCCGCAACCTGACCGGCGCGAACCTGATCCAGGCGCTGTCCGCCTCGGGCATGTTCGGCATCTTCTTCCTCGGCTCCCTCTACCTGCAGCGGGTTCTCGGGTACGACGCTCTGGAGATCGGACTGGCGTTCCTGCCGACCACTGTGGTCATGGGTCTGCTGTCCGTGCGGTACTCCGAGAAGCTGGTCATGCGGTTCGGTCCGCGCCGCCCGATGATCGCCGGACTGGTGCTGATCGTGATCGGCCTGGCCCTGTTCACCCAGGCACCGGTCGGCGGCAACTACGTCGTCCACGTGCTGCCCGTGCTGCTCCTGCTGGGCCTCGGTGCCGGCGTCTGCTTCCCGGCTCTGATGGGTCTGTCGATGGCTGACGTGAAGCCCGAGGACGCCGGTCTGGCTTCCGGCCTCATCGGCACCACCGCCCAGGTGGGCGCCGCCCTGGGCCTGGCCGTCCTGGCCACCCTGTCCGCCACCCGCACCGCCGGCCTGGACGCCGCCGGCAAGGCTCCCCTGGAAGCCCTGACCTCCGGCTACCACCTCTCCTTCGCCATCGCCGCCGCCATCGTCACCACCGCAGTAGCCATCGCCCTCACCCTGATGCGCCCAGCCAAGCAGCCAGTCGAAGCCACCGACGACGACCTGGCCCTCGAAGCAGCCTGAGCCAGTACGACGAACTCCCCGCAGTGGTTGCGGGGAGTTCGTCTATTTACGGTGGCGGGCGTGGGATTCGGCGTACCACTGCCACCAGGAGAGGCCGCGGCGGCGGGCGCCGATGCTCAGGAGGAGCATGGCCAGGAGTACGAGGAGCACGCCGCCGCCGAGGAGACCGAGGCCGAGGCGTGGGGCGTCCTTGTCCGTGGCCCAGTTGCTGGCATCGGTCAGGGCCAGCGCGGTCGATGGGTCGGACTGCCGGTAGACGATGTGCAGTGGCATCGCGTAGCGGGTGCCGGCCGCGGGAGTCTGCACACCTTCCGGCATTCCCTGCCGGTCGTCTTGGATGTGGCCGAGGTTGGTCCGGATCCGGTCCACACCGCCGGCCGTGAAGTCGACCCGCACTTCGCTGATCGCCGGACGGCCCGCCCCGCCGGTCACCTCGACCTGGACCGAGTCGGCCACTGTCTCGATCCCGCTGTCCAGCAACTCACGGCTCAGCCGTTGGCGGGACGTGACGTCGACCAGCACGAGTACGCCGAGCAGCACCAACACCAACGCGGGCACGCCGATCCAGGTCGGCCCGCGGCCGGGCGACGCGACCTTCTCGGTCATCGGCCGCCTCCCACCGCCTGGAGGATTCGCAGCACGACGCGCGGTGGCGGCAGCGTGCGCACCACGTATTCGTCGGACTTACCCATGCGTTCCTCCCAGGCCGTGGCGAGATCATTGCACGGAACTTGTCCACAGGGTGGGGGATCGGGTTTCGGAGTGGGGGGTGGGATGGGGAAGGATATGGGCCACGCGGGTGCGGGTCGCCCGGGGCAAGTTTGTCGGTAGAGGGGAATCGGACAGTGGTGGTGCAGTCGGTCGAGCAGCGGATCGCCAGTGAGCTGGAGGTCGGCGAGAACCAGGTGCGGGCAGCGGTGGCGTTGCTCGACGAGGGGTCGACGGTTCCGTTCATCGCGCGGTACCGCAAAGAGGTCACCGGGATGCTCGACGACGCGCAGCTGCGCACACTCGAGGAACGCCTGCGGTATCTGCGCGAGCTGGAGGAGCGCCGGCAGACGGTGCTCGAGTCGATCGAGAGCCAGGGCAAGCTCGACGACGCGCTGAAGGCCTCGATCCTGGCGGCGGACACCAAGTCGCGGCTCGAGGACATCTACCTTCCGTTCAAGCCCAAACGCCGTACCAAGGCGATGATCGCCCGGGAGGCCGGCCTCGAGCCGCTGGCCGACGGGCTGATGTCGGACCCGAGCGTCGAGCCGCTCGCGGCCGCCGCGGTGTTCGTCAACCCCGAGCTCGGGGTGGCGGATCCGCAGGCGGCGCTGGACGGCGCGCGGGCGATCCTGGTCGAGCGGTTCGCCGAGGACGCCGACCTGATCGGCGAGCTGCGCGAGCGGCTGTGGACACAGGGCCGGCTGGCGTCGGCGGTGCGGGAGGGCAAGGAGACCGAGGGCGCGAAGTTCTCGGACTACTTCGACTTCGACGAGCCGTTCACGAAGATGCCGTCGCACCGGATCCTGGCCATGTTCCGCGGTGAGAAGGAGGACGTGCTCACGCTGACCGTCGAGCCGCTCCCGGCCGGCGTCGAGGTCGACGGCCCGACGGAGTACGAGTCGACCATCGCCCACAAGGTCGGGGTGGAGAACCAGGGCCGTCCGGCCGACAAGTGGCTGGTCGAGACGGTCCGCTGGGCCTGGCGGACGAAGATCCTGGTCCACCTCGGCATCGACCTGCGGATGCGGCTGCGGCAGATCGCCGAGGACGAGGCGATCCGGGTGTTCGCGGCCAACCTGCGCGACCTGCTGCTCGCGGCCCCGGCCGGGACCCGGGCGACGATGGGCCTGGACCCGGGCTTCCGGACCGGCGTGAAGGTCGCCGTGGTGGACGCGACCGGCAAGGTGGTCAACACCGGCGTCATCTACCCGCACGTCCCGCAGAACCAGTGGGACAAGTCGATCGCCACCCTGGCCGCGCTGGCGGCCGCGCACAACGTCGAGCTCATTGCCATCGGCAACGGTACGGCGTCGCGCGAGACGGACAAGCTGGCCGGGGAGCTGATCGCCAAGCACCCCGAGCTCAAGCTGACCAAGGCCGTCGTCTCCGAGGCCGGCGCGTCGGTGTACTCCGCGTCCGCGTTCGCCTCGCAGGAGCTGCCCGGGATGGACGTGTCGCTGCGCGGCGCGGTCTCGATCGCGCGCCGGCTGCAGGACCCGCTGGCCGAGCTGGTGAAGATCGACCCGAAGTCGATCGGCGTCGGTCAGTACCAGCACGACCTGCCGGAGAACTCGCTGTCCCGTTCCCTCGACGCGGTCGTCGAGGACTGCGTGAACGCGGTCGGCGTCGACCTGAACACGGCCTCCGCGCCGCTGCTCACCCGCGTCTCCGGTATCACCCCCGGCCTGGCCGACAACATCGTGCTGCACCGCGACCAGAACGGTCCGTTCACCTCCCGGACGGCACTGAAGGAGGTCGCCCGGCTCGGCCCGAAGGCGTTCGAGCAGGCGGCCGGCTTCCTCCGGATCCCCGACGGCGACGACCCGCTCGACGCGTCCAGCGTGCACCCGGAGGCGTACCCGGTGGTCCGGCGGATCCTCGACGCGACCGGCCAGGACCTGAAGGCGCTGATCGGGTCGGCGGAGCTGAAGCGGCTGAAGGCAGCGGACTTCGTCGACGACATGTTCGGTCTGCCGACGGTGACCGACATCCTGGCCGAGCTGGAGAAGCCAGGCCGGGACCCGCGGCCGGCGTTCAAGACCGCGGTGTTCGCCGAGGGTGTGGACAAGATCGCCGACCTCAAGCCGGGGATGCGGCTGGAGGGTCAGGTCACCAACGTGGCCGCGTTCGGGGCGTTCATCGACATCGGTGTCCACCAGGACGGGCTCGCGCACGTGTCGGCTCTGTCGAAGAACTACGTCAAGGACCCGCGTGAGGTGGTCAAGCCCGGCGACATCGTCAAGGTGAAGGTGCTCGAGGTCGACATCCCGCGCAACCGCATCTCCCTCACCCTCCGCCTCGACGACGAACTCGGCTCAACCTCCGGCGGCCGCCCAGGCGGCTCCCGTACGGCGGCCAACCAGGGCGGCCGTGGACCCGGCGGCGGTCAAGGCGGTCCCGGTGGTCAGGGCCGTGGACCGGGTGGCGGGCAGGGCCGTGGGCCGGGAGGCGGCGGTCAGGGTGGACGTGGCGGACGTGGACCGGGCGGCCAGGGCGGTCGCGGTCAGGGCGGGCAAGGTCGCGGTGGATCGCAGACCGAGACCCCGATGGACGAGACCTCGCTCGCGGACGCCTTCCGCAAGGCAGGCTTCACCGTCCGCTGACTGTGGAAGGGTGGCGATCAGGTCCGTCAGAACGGAGGAGCCCTGATGCGCGATCTGGTCGTCACCCAGAACGTCACCGTGGACGGTGTCGTCGAGGCCGGTGACTGGTTCGGCCCGGCGGACGGTGGCTCGGACGTTCTCGACGTACTGAATGAGCAGGCCTCGCGGGCGGATGCGTTCTTGACCGGACGCCTGACCTTCGAGGCGATGCGCGAGTACTGGCCACAGCAGACGGACGACACGTCCGGGGTGACCGCGTACCTGAACCAGGTGCACAAGTACGTCGTGTCCAGCACACTGCGGGAGCCGGGGTGGGAGCCGACCACGATCCTGCGCGACCTGGACGACGTACGCGAGCTCAAAACCTCAGCCGGCAAGGACATCGTCTGCACCGGCAGCATCAGCCTCGCGCATGCGCTGATCGCGGCCGACCTCGTCGACGAGTACCGCCTGTTCGTCTACCCCACCGTGGTCGGCACCGGCCGCCGGCTCTTTCCCGACGGGACCCCGCAATCACTGCAGCTGACTGACGCGCGGCCCTTCGACTCCGGCGTCGTACTGCTCATCTACCGCGCCACGGCCTCGAGCTCGGCGAGCTCGTAGCCGGCCTCCGGCGCTTCGGCTGGGTTGTCCAGAAGTCGCATGAACGGCATGGAGGCCAACGCGATCGCGAGACCGCCCATGATCAGGGCGCAGGCCAGCAGCGCGTGCGGGGCAGAAAGGTTGTGCATGAGCCGACCGAATCCGAGTGAGGCCAGCGCGCCGACCAGGGAGCCGTAGGCGGCGCCCAGGCTGCCGACGCGGCCCAGGAGCTTCTGCGGCGTACGGCTGTAGAAGGCCGTGTACGGAACCGCGAACATGACGCTCAGCATCGATCCGGCCAGGAAGCTCACGCCGACCGCCGGAATCGAGCCGGGCTGCAGGAAGTACAGGCTCAGCAGGGCTGAGGCGTAGAGGCCCGTCGCGCCGACAAGCCAGGTCCGTTGCGGCAGCTTCTGCGCCACCGCGGCACAGCCTCTTCACGTCTGGCAGTTTCATGGCCACAGTTCCGTTCGGGTCGGTGGGCCGCCCCTCTCATAGGCGTCCGCTCACCACTTCCACGAACACCGCCACTCCGATCCGACAGCACCCCCAGAACTTTTCTGAGGCCTAGGTCTGGTCAGCGAGCTCGTAGCCGGCTGCCTCGATCGCGATTCGGACGGCGGCCGGCTCCAGCGCCCGATCGCTCACGACCGTCACCCGCTCAGCGGTCAGGTCGACCGTCACCGACTCGACCCCGGGCAGCACCTCGAGTTCGTCGGTGACGAACCGCACGCAGTGACCACAGCTCATCCCCAGCACACGGAACTCCTGCGTGCTCATCGCGCACTCACCTCCCGCGTCGCCTGCGTCGTACGGCGAATCCGCCCGTCCGGCGCCACCTCGCCGAACAGGTAGACCTCGGTCGAGACCGTCCGCCCCCGCCGCAGCTCCGCGCGAATGGTGAACCGCGCCGCGAGCCGATCACCCGACCGCATCTCCTCGTGGACGTCGTACTCCCAGGCCACCAGGTTCTTCCGCACCGGCCGCAGATGGTCGATCAGCCGCTGCCGGTCGAGCGTCACGCCGTCGACGATCTGCTCGATATCCGGCGTGTAGTACCGATCCACGATCGCCGCCGCATCACCACCCGCGACGACCTCCCTGGTGAACGAGTCGAAGAAGTCCTGCACGCTTAATTCTGACATACCGTCAAAGTTAACTCGCTCCGCTAACCTTGACAAGGTGTCAAAGGATGAGCCGGTACGGCGAAGAAGGCGGCGAGCGGACGCGGATCGGAGCCGGACCGCGATCCTGGCCGCAGCCATCACGTTGCTGGACGAGCGGATCGACGCGAGCATGGAGAGCGTCGCCGAGGCGGCAGGTGTCACCCGGCAGACCGTGTACGCGCACTTCCCGTCGCGCGACGTACTGCTGTCCGCGGTCGTCGACGAGCTCACCCGCGAGACCGTGCAGGCGATCGACGCCCTCGATCTCGACCACGGCCCTCCGCTCGACACAGTGCTGGCATTGATCGACCTCGGTTGGCGAGGATTCGAGCAACACCCCTTGCTGCTGCATCTGCCGCCGTCACTGGAGCAGGACGAGCGCCACGGTCCGGTGGTCGAGCGGTTCGAGCGACTGATCCGGCGTGGTCAACGCTCGGGCGAGATCACCCGCGAACTCCCGGTCGCTTGGCTGGTCTCAGCCCTGATCGCCCTCGGCCACACAGCCGGCGAAGCCGTGGCAACCGGTCGCCTACCGGCGAGGAAGGCGACCACCGCCCTCCGCACGAGCATCATCCGGCTACTCACCTCGGGATAGCCGGATCTCCAGCACTCACCAACCAGGCGTCGCACGCCCGGCTCGCGCTCAGCCGACGGCTGACGCGGCCTGTCGGCTGAGCTTGGTGAGTGGTGCAATTCCGCTTGCCATCCTGACCGCGGCTTTAGCGGAGGTCGGTTAGGTGGCCGCCTGGGTCGCCTAGGTGTACGGCGGTTGCCTTTGGGGCGTAGCCGAGACGGCGGTAGATGCGGTCGGCGCCGTCGTCGCCGGGGGTCAGCCACGCGAGGGTGGCGCCGGCGAGGTCGAAAGCCTGCTTGGTCGCGTACGCCGTCGCGATCGCGCCGAGCCCGCGACGACGGTGGCTGTGGATCGTGCCCACGCCGGCGACCTCGGTGACCGCGTCCGCGACGGCGGTCCAGGATGCGCTGGCGGCGGCGACACCATCGACGCGAACGAGAACGCAGCCGCCGTTCACCGGATCGGAGGGCCGGCTGAAAGCCGCGCCCTCCATCTCGTAGGCGGCCGCCGAGACCGCGTTCGCCTCGGCTTGGTCCTCGTCGGTCGTGACCAGCTCGGCGGTGACGTCGTCCGGGAGCTCCGGGAGGATCAGGTCGGCCGGTTCGACGGCGAGAAGGGGTGGGTGGGAGACGATCGTCATGCCGTTGGCCTCAAGGAGTTCGGCCAGCCCGGGGTTGGCTTCGTCGACGAGTTCGGCGCTCAGCCAGCGACCTTCGGCGGCGAACGCCTGGCGAATGGTGGCAAGGGCCCACGGAACCTCGTCCGGATCGAACGCCTTCCCTGGTTCGGCCGCGAGCATGCCGGACAGGTACCAGGCGTCGTCCTCGTGCAACAGGCCCACCAGGGGCCCGGCCACGATCTGCCGCTTCGATCTCGACGATCCGGCCAACTGAGCCGCGGCAATCCGCGCACCGATCTCCATACCAGGACACTACGGGCCGCCGCGGATCGCCAGGCCATCACATCCAGCGCGACGCGCCGCACCCCACGCTCAGGTCGCAAGGCAGGCCGCGGTTGTGATGGCCTGGCGGTCCGGTCACGGCTGATCCGCGAGCAGGAGCAGATCCAGCAGGCGGTCGAGATCGGAGGGCGCGGGCGGGCGACCGAGAGCGGCTGCGAGAGAGTCGACAGCGTCGATCAGGTGGACGCGGACCGCAGTACGAGGGCGGGACTGCGACGCGGCGAGAGTGGCGACGACCTGGGCGGCTCGAGGGGATGCAGCCAGAACGTCTGCCCCGACCGACGGCAACCCCGGTGGCGGTTTGTCGGCGATCCTCACCTCCAGCTGGGCCCCGAGCGCGGTCGCGAGCCGGTCGAGCGCGGAGACGGTCGGGTTGCCGCGGCCGTTCTCCAGGTTGGCGATGTAGGGGACGGACAGGCCGGCGTCGACGGCGACCGACGCGATCGTACGACCGGCCGCCTTCCGGCGTTCCCGGAGGACTTCACCCAGTTCCACCACGCCAGCATATTCTCACAGAACACTCTTGCAAAGATCTATCTCATCAAGATAGCTTGCCGGTTCGTGAGGACCCTTCGGAACCGCGACTTCCGCCACCTGTGGATCAGTGGCGGGATCTCCGGGATCGGCTCCTGGCTGCTGGTCGTCGCAATCCCGTTCCACGTGTTCGACCTGACCGGATCCGCCGTGGCCACCGGCCTTGCCCTCGCTCTCGAGGCGCTACCGGCCCTGCTCATCGGACCCTGGGCCGGCGTCCTCCTGGACCGCTGCGATCTGACCCGGGCGATGTGGATCGCCGACCTCGTCAGTGCGGCCGCGGTCGCGCTGATCTTCTTCGCCGACGCGGATCGGATCTGGCCGATCTACCTGGCGATCCTGATCGAGAGCACCGCCACCACCGTCTTCCGACCGGCCGCCCGCGCACTGCTCCCGGCTGTCGTTGGCACCGGCAACGAACTCGCGGCAGCCAACGCCCTGAACGCCTTCACCGGAAGCGCGATCCGGCTCGCCGCACCACCACTCGGCGCACTCCTGCTGGCCGGACCCGGCATCGAGTTCGTCCTCGCCGTCGACATCGTCAGCTATTTGTTGTCAGCAGCAATCATCGCGACCGTCCGCACCCACCGGCATCCGACCACGGAGCGAATCGACAACCCACTCGCCGGTTTCCGGTACGTCGCCCGGCACCGAGCGCTACGTGGAATCCTGCTCGGCCAGACGGTCTTCCTCACCGCGAACGCGGGCCTGACGGCTCTGCTCGTCCCGTTCACGGTCAACCGCCTGCACGCACCCGGATACGTGCTCGGTTACCTGATCTCCGGCCTCGGCGCCGGCTACCTGATCGGTGCCGCACTCAGCACCAAAGCCCAAACCTGGTTGGGAATCCGCGACCTGCTTGCCATCACCCAGCTCGCCACCGCAGTCGCCTACTTCGCCCTCTTCAACGCTCCGGGCATCCCCTGGGCAATCGCCGCCGCGGCCCTCATCGGCCTGCCCGGCAGCATCCTTCTGATCATCGCCGAGACAGCCATCCAGCGCACCGCGCCGGCCGGCATGCTCGGTCGCATCGGCGCCCTGTTCTTCGCCGCCGACTCCCTCGCTCTCCTAGTCGGCGCGCTGGCCGCTCCCGCCCTGACGCTGCTCCTCGATCTACCGCTGACCCTCAACGCGCTGGCGGCATTCGCCGTGATCGCGGCCGCTATGACGTTGGTCGCCGTACCTGGTCATCCGGCGAACTTCACACGGTCACCTGTGCGTCGTACCTAGCCCGGGCGGTGGCGATCTCGGTCTGGTGGGTCTCGGTCCAGGTGACGAGCGACTGGATCGTGGCGTGCAGGGTGACGCCGAGCGGAGTGAGCTCGTAGTCGACCCGCGGGGGTACGACGGGATACACGGTCCGGCTCACCAGGCCGTCACGCTCGAGCTGGCGCAACGTCACTGTGAGCATGCGCTGGCTGATCCCGTCGATCGTCTTCTTCAGCTCGGTGAACCGCATACACCGGTTGTCCAGCAGTGCGATCACCAGCAGGGACCACTTGTCGCCGATCCGGTCGAGTATCTGCCGGACGTCGCAGTCCTCCCTGGTGTCCCACTGGAACGCGTCCTCGGTGCAGCAGGAGTGACTCGGTTCCTTTGAAGTGCCTTCTTCCACAACTCCCCATAGTTCCTGATGATGGGGTTAGTTACAAGAGGTAACCATGAATCGAGGGAGTCTTCGTGTCATCTACCGTCACCCAGGAGCGGCTGACCGGCCGCGCCTGGGCCGTTCTGTTCGTGCTCTGCGGCGCGATCTTTCTGGAAGGCATCGACGTCTCGATGATGGGCGTCGCACTGCCGTCCATCCGGGCCGAACTCGGCCTGGCCACCGGTGAACTGCAGTGGATCGTGAGCGCGTACGCGCTCAGCTACGGCGGGTTCGTGCTGCTCGGCGGCCGGGCCGCGGACCTGCTCGGCCGGCGCCGGATGTTCGTCGGCTGGCTGGTCGTGTTCCTGCTGTTCAGCGGCCTCGGCGGGTTCGCCAACGAGGGCTGGGTGCTGATCCTGGCCCGCTTCGTCACCGGCATCGCCGCGGCCTTCATGACCCCGGCCGGCCTGTCCATCATCACCACCACCTATCCCGAAGGCCCCCAACGCACCAAGGCCCTGCTCGTGTACGCCGGTACCGCGGCCGGCGGATTCTCGTTGGGCATGGTCACCGGCGGACTGCTCACCGCGATCGACTGGCGCTGGGTCTTCTTCGCGCCGGTGATCGTCTCGGCGGTGATCCTGGCCGGGGCGATCGCGCTGATCCCACGGGACACCCCGACCGTCGTGCCACGGCAGGGATTCGACCTCACCGGTGCACTCACCCTGACCGTCGCAATGTTGTTGCTGGTGGCAACCGTCGTACGGGCGCCGGATGTATCGGCGGGACAGACATTGGCTACCGGTATCGGTGGTCTGGTCTTGCTGGCGATCTTCGTGCTGATCGAGAAGCGGGTGGCGGCACCGCTGATCCGGTTGGGGATATTGCGGAACACGGCGCTGATCCGGGCCAATGTCGGCGCGATCCTGCTGGTCGGGTCGTTCGTCGGATTCCAGTTCATCGCGGTGCTGTACCTGCAGGAGTTGCGGCACTGGTCCGAACTGGAGACCGGGCTGGCGTTGATGGTGATCGGCATCGATTCGGTGCTGGCGCCGACGCTGACGCCATGGCTGGTGAATCGCTTCGGCAACGGGCGGGTCGTGTTCGGCGGGTTCGTGCTCGCTGTCATCGCCTATGCGGCGTTCCTGCCGTTGGGATCGAGCTTTGCGGCGATGCTGCCGGCGTTCCTGCTGCTGGGACTCGCATTCGCCTTGGCCTACGGGCCGTTGACGATCGCGGCGACCGAGCGAGTCTCCGAGGATGAGCAAGGGTTGGCGAGCGGCGTACTGACGACCTCGTTTCAGTTCGGGTCGGCGCTCGGTCTGGCCGTTGTCGCGGCTGTTCTGACCGCAGCGGACGAGTTGACGATCGACGGCTTCCGCAACGGGCTGGCGGTGCCACTGGTGGCCGCCGTACTAGGTGTTCTCGTGGCCTTCGGCGGGCTGAGGATACCGGTGGGTAAGCAAGTGATTGCAAACGGTTAGCAGGACGCCATACATTTCGGTCGAGATCGAAAAAGCAGGGTCGCCAAATCGTTATTGGCAAATTCCTGCAAACATTCTTGACAGGACATTTCAACCGGTCCAGGCCGGTCTGCCACAACCGCTCTGACCAGCGGATTCGCAGGGTTTCCCTACTCTGCGTCAAGGCTCTGTAAAGGTCCCTTCGGAACTGTTCCGGAGGGACCTTCGGGTGTTGTGTTCTTTTCTCAGCACCGGACAAAGCCGTCCGGGGCACCGACCGAGACTGCTGAAGGACCGCTGATGACCGAGACGCTCGAATCCCCCGCCTCGCACCGCCGCGTGCGAGTCTGGTTCGGCGCTCACCCGATCGCGGACCACACCGCCACAGCGGACCAGGCAGCGCAGTACGAGGAAGCCATGCGGCGGCGGTTCGCCTCCCTCCGGGTGACGAGCGAGCCGGTGCTGGTGGACAGCGCGGCGGAGCCGGGACGATGACGACCCGGCCCACGCTGCTCGGATATGTACGGGCCGACGCGCTGAGCTGCGCGGAGGAGCTGGCCGCGGCGACGAATTCCCTCGCCGCCTTCGCCAGTGCCGAGGGATTCACCCTCGGCACCGTGTACACCGAGCGCGACGCGGCCGAGTCCGCGGCCTTCCACGCACTGCTCGAGGAGGTGAAGCGGACCGATGTCCGCGCCGTCGTCGTACCGACGATGAACCACCTCGGCTCGGTCGGCACCCCGGCAGCGATGCGGCAGCACCTCGAGTTCCACCAGGCACATGTCTGGGCGGTCGACACGAGATAACTCCACACAGGCAAGCGGAGCTGACGTCTTGACCCCTGCATCGGCGTCGGTTCCGCTCTCCACCTCCACAGCTGCACCGGGGATGCCCGGGCGGTAGTGGACCACCAAGGCCCCACCGGCTGCTACCGGTGGGGCCTTGTCGTTGTGGGCGCGGACCGCCAGGCCATCACAACCAGCACACCGCGGCGGCCCGGACGCTCACGCGCCGACGGCGACCGCGATTGTGATGGCCTGGCGGTCCGTCTCAGGCGACGATCTTGTAGCCGTAGCGCTTCATCACCGTGGCGACGGAGTTGTTGAAGACGCCGGTCACCTCGAGCTTGAAGTGCTGCTGCACCTTCCGGATCACCCGCTGGAAGTGCAGGTGCCACGGCACACCCTTCGGCGGGACCGTCTCCGCCTTCGTGATCGCGCCGACCCGCGGGTGCGCCGCCCAGGCGATCACCCGGGCCCGGTCCGCACCCCACGCCCCGGTCATCGCGTCGTGGGTGCGGGCGTGCTCCATCGCACCGAGCGAGATGGTCGAGTCGGGCGCCGGCTGCGCCGGCGGGTGCGCCTTGAGGTACAGCTCCCAGGTCATCCCGTAAAACCCGGCCGGGCCGTCGTCCTTGCCCCGGTTGGCCAGCCCGTTGCGCTTACGGCGGTACTCCGCGACCTGATGCGCCGCGCCCCGGGACAGATCCTTGTCCCCGATCGCGATCGCGTGCACGTGGTACGGCCAGTTGCCCTGCGCCGGTGTCCGCAGCCAGGCCGCGAACCCGACCTGCCGCATCGCCGTCACCACTGCCCGGCGCTGCGCCGGGCTCTTTGACGCGACGTCGATGTCGACCGCCCCGCCACCGTCATGGGTGCCGGCCGACGCGGTCACGCCACCCTTGTTGTACGACCCCTGCAGCAGGGCGAACTTCGATTTGTAGAGCTTCTCCGCGGCCTCGATCATCGCCACCGTCCGCTTGTTCAGCTGCTTGTCCCGCCAGACGACCCTGCTCTCAGGCATCTGCTTCCCCGTCGAGAGCGGCGGTCACGATCAGGTCCGCGTCCTCCGCGGCTCCGAGCGCCTCCAGCTCGTCCAGGTCGTCGTCAGTCAACTCGTCGAACAGATTCGACATCCTCGGTCCTTCCCCCGGGTGCTGTCCCGCGGCCTCCCCCGGCGCACGGAATCGCCGTCCAGCGTAGGTGTGCGAGGGGTCGCAGTCCACGGCCGTTCGGGCACCGAAGCCTCGATCCGTGGATCCTGGCAGCAGCGAGCAGGTGCTCGGCGGAGTGCAGCGCAAGGCGGAGGGCGAGGCTCGGAGTGGGTTCTCCGTGCCTCGTCCTCCAACGCCGCGATGTGCCCGCCGAGTGCCGCGCAGCGCGGCAGGATCACGGATCGAGGCTTTAGGTTTGAGGAACGTCAAGATCGCGGGGAATTCCGCGTGCCGGTAGGTGTGATCGGGTGCTGGATGGGGTACCAGTAGGTGGTCCCGCGGTTCGGTCAGTGCCATTCGGGCATGGGTGGTGTTCACCGAGCCGCGAGTTCTCCCACTGAGGGGCGGGAGAACGACCGGCCCCGGCGGGCGTATCCCAGGATGCGCCCGCCGAGCTCGGACTCCTCCCGCTTACCGACGGTTCTCCCGGTGACTGACGGTCAGAGCGCCGAAGCGACGAACAGATACCGGTTGAGGCTGAAGAAGTAGTGGCTGCCGAGTGCGCGCAGATCATCCGCCCACGCCTGCGCCTCCTCCTCGGTGACGCCGGCCCGACCAGGCACGAACCCGGAGATGATGTCGATCAGGCCGGCGCTCAGCATGTGCACGTCGTACCCGGCGTTCAGCATCGGCACCACCTGCAGATGGGTGAGCGTGAAACCGGTCTTCTCCAGTACGTCGCCCAGTCGCCGGGGCAGATGCGGATCGGCCAGATGCTCCTCGAACGCGGTCAGCACCCGCTGCATCCGCGCGTCGTCACTCGACCGCCACACCACCGAATCCCAGTCCGTGTCCAGCAGTACGACGCGACCCGCCGGCCGCAACACCCGTCGTACCTCGTCCAGCGCGGCGGCCACGTCGTCGACGTATTCGAAGACCTGGGTCGAGACGACCACGTCGAAGCTCTCCGCCGGATGCGGGATGTTCGTCGCGGACCCCAGCTCGAGCTCGATCCCCGGCCCGCCCGGAACGTCGGCCCGGGTACGGGCGATCGCCAGCATGCTCTCGCTCACGTCGATCCCGCAGATCCGCCCGCCCGGTCCCACCTCGGGCGCCATCTCCGCCGCCAGCAACCCCGGCCCGACGCCCACATCCAGCACCCGATCCCCCGGCCGCAACGCCAACGCCGCCCGAACCACCCGCCGCTGCTCC
The DNA here is from genome assembly GCF_037203805.1 of Kribbella sp. CCNWLW201. Classification (NCBI taxonomy): domain Bacteria; kingdom Bacillati; phylum Actinomycetota; class Actinomycetes; order Propionibacteriales; family Kribbellaceae; genus Kribbella; species Kribbella sp. CCNWLW201. Next base: position 595,035 of record NZ_JBBCBQ010000001.1, read on the forward strand.
ACCACATCCGGCGCCGTGTAAACAGCCTCCACCTGCCGCGAAATCCCACTATCAAACTGCAGCCCATCTCCACCCATGCGCACATCATGGTCCGCTGCCACCCGCGCGGGGAGACTCCACGGGCTGCGACTTTCGTGCCGGACGGGCCCGGTCTAACGAACTTCAATCTCTGGCTGAGCCCTGCGATCCCGAGAACTGCCAAGGGCACCAGCCTGCGGAAGTGAACCCGGCAGCCGGCCGGACGACCGGTGAGCCGGGTCTCGCATCTCTGGACACCGTGGGCTAGCGGATGCCGACCTCTGCCACCGCGAACCTCCGTGCCCGCTCCCGCCAGACACCTTTGGCGGCCCAGCACCAGGCGACCGCGTCGGCGATCCAGAGCAGACACTCCTCATGCGCCCGTAGATGGTCGTACTCGAGGTCGGCTCCGAGGGCTTTGTGGGCAGCGAACAGCCAGCGGCGGTCATGTTCGACCAGAGACTTGTCCTGCTCGATGATCAGCTTCCGGGCGCCGATCTCGACAAGATCCGCGAAGAGGTGCTCAAGGCATGCCTTGCGCGCCGCCAACTCACGCACCCGCTCAGGCCCCACATACACCCGTGCTGTCACACCGGTGCGGGCGATTGCGTTCGAGGAATGGTGCCGACGGACAGGAGGTAGTGGGGCCGAGTGGCCTTCCGGAAGGCGGTTGCGCCTGGGGTGCGCGGACAGCCTGCACGACCTCCTGTCCTTCGGCACCCAACACCCAAATGAGAAGCGTCAGCGACCGGGTGCGGACTACCTTGGCCGGATGATCGAAGTGCCTGCGGGGTTTTTGGCTATGCCGCGGTGGTGGCGGGAGGGGGCGGAGTGGTTGGACGGGTTGCCTCGGGCGGTGGAGCGGCAGTGTGAGGTCTGGGGTTTGCGGGTCAGTGGCGACGTTGCTTATGGGTCCAATGCGATTGTGGTGCCGGTTGGGGAGGAGCTCGTGTTGCGGATGAATCCGCCGGGGGCTGAGGTTGGGGAGCAGGTGCGGGCGCTGCGGTGGTGGGACGGGCGGGGGATGGTGTTGCTGTACGACGCCGACCTCGACGCCGGGGCGATGTTGCTGGAGCGGTTGTCGACGCCGTTGACGACCAGGCCGGTGGACGAGGCGGTCGCCGTACTCGGGCAACTGATGCGACGGTTGGCGGTGCCGGCGCCGGAGGACGCGCTGTCGACCGCAGACATCGCGGCCAAACGGTCGGCGGAGTTGGAGCGCGAGTGGGAACGGCTCGACCGTCCGTTCGACGTTGGCATCCTGCGGGAGGCGCTCGACGTCGCGTCGGCGTTGACCGAGACCACGTCAGACGTCGCGGTTAACGGCGACCTGCACTCCGACCAGGTGCTCGCGGGGACGCGCGAGACCTGGCTGACAGTTGATCCAGTGTTGCTGCGCGGCGACATCGAGTACGACCTCGGCCGGGTGCTCTGGACCCGGCTCGACGAGATGACCGACATCGTGCCGCACTTCGACTTCGCCGTACGCGAAGCCGGTCTGGACCGGGATCGTGCCCGCGACTGGGTCATCTTCCGCACCGTCGACTACTGGCTCTGGGGCCTCTCGGTCGGCCTCACCGAAGACCCCGTCCGCTGCGCCCGCCTCGTGTCAGCACTGTGACTGCGGGAGCTTCCCTTCCAGCAGGTACGACGTGATGTGTAGATGAGGATCGGCGGTACGCCGTCCACCGGGGTCGACTGCCACGGATTGCTCGTCGGAGTCGTAGCTCGAGGCGTCGTTCATTCGCCGGGTGATCGGGGAGCCGTCGACCAGCGGTACGGCGTACGACGCCTCACCACCGGCTGCGAGGTCGACCGAGGCGCGCTCGCGCAGCGACAGGATCGACTTCCAATCAGTCAACCAGGCCCTGGACGGCAGATCACCGTCCAGGCGCTGGTCACCGACCTTGTGGACCGCATCGACGAAGTCCCAGATCGCCTCGTTCTGCCGCCGGATGGCGGCCACCCGGATCGCAACCGCGGCGTCGTGCGGTACGACGGCCGCCCGTACCTCGTCCGTCATCGTCGTACACGCGGCCGAGATCGCGTCCTCGACCACCGGGTCGTCGATGAAGTCGGCGCGGTCGTGGTTCAGGTACATCCACAGACCGATCCCGGATCCCACCAGGAATCCCCGCCGACCAGATCAGGATCTGGATCCCCGGCCGCTGCACGCGGATGAGCGTAACGGCTCAGTGCGCTGGGGCGAAGTCGTGGAAGCCGATGATCTGCTGGATGCGGCCGTCGGCGGTGAGCAGGACGATGTCGGTGCCGCCGGCCACCGGTTCCTGACCGTCCGCCTTCAGGTGCCAGGTCCAGCGGAGGTAGGTGTGGTGCTCGTCGATGTCTCCGGTGCGGACGAAGGAGAGGCCGGGGAACATCTGCTGGGCGCTGCCGACCAGCTTGTTCAGGTCGTCGTGGCCGGTGACCTCGAAGCTCGGGTCGACGAAGGTCGCGTCCGCGGCCCAGCTCGCCTCGATCAGCGCGGCCCGGCGGTCGGCGTCGGCCTCGTTCCACATCGCGAAGTACTGGTCTGCCAGAGCGGTCATGGTGTCCTCCTGAATCGGATTGTTCGGATGACCAGAACCCTGCCGCCAAGCGCGGCCTCCGGTCGATGACGTCGGAGGTAATGGCGACGACCACCCCAGCGGTTACGGTCGGACCATGGCAGCGACGATCGAGGAGACGTTCCAGCGCCCGGTGGGTGAGCTCTTGCGCGGCTGGCGGGAGCGCCGCCGGCTGAGTCAGCTCGAGCTGGCGAACCGGGTCGAGGTGTCGACGCGCCACGTGAGCTTCGTGGAGACCGGTCGCTCGAAGCCCAGTCGCGAAATGGTCCTCCGGTTGGCCGAGCATCTCGACGTACCGCTGCGGGACCGCAACCAGCTACTCCTGGCCGGCGGCTACGCGCCGATCTACAGCGAGGCGTCGCTGCACTCGCCGTCGATGCTCGCGATCCGTACGACGCTCCGCCGGTTGCTGAAGGCCCATGAGCCGTACCCGGCGCTCGTGGTCGACCGCTGGTGGAACATCGTCGAGTCCAACGCCGGCATCCAGATCTTCACCGCCGACGTGGACGAAAAGTTGCTCAGAGCACCGATCAACGCCCTCCGGCTCACCCTGCACCCGGACGGCCTCGCGCGCCGCCTCACCAATTTGGCCGAGGTCCGCGCCTCCGCACTGGCCAGCCTGCAACGCCAGGTCAGCGGCACAGCCGACCCCGAACTCCAGGACCTGTACGACGAACTCCGCGAGTACGCCGCCGACGACAAGCCCGTCCACCCGGGCCCGGCCGAGGTCGTCGTACCGATGAATCTCCGTCATCAGGGACACGACCTGTCGCTGCTCACCACGATCGCGGCGTTCGGCACGCCCCTGGACGTCACCGTCTCGGAGCTGATGATCGAATCGTTCTATCCGGCCGACGAGCCGACCGCCGAATATCTTCGAGGACTGACATGAGCGAGCCCCCGATCGACGAGGGCGACACGATCGAGCTGCATCTCGGCTACCTGGATCACTACCGCAATGTGATCGAGACCAAGCTGACTGGGCTCAGCGAGGCCGAGTTGAGGTCGAGCCGGTTGCCGTCCGGATGGTCGCCGCTGGAGCTGCTGAAGCACCTGGTGTTCATGGAACGGCGCTGGCTCCGCTGGGGTTTCGCCGGCGAGCAGGTGGACGAGCCGTGGGGTGATTCCGGTGCGGACCCGGACGGCCGCTGGTCGGTCGGGGCCGACGAGACGTTGGCCGGGCTGATCACCCGGCTACACGAAGGTGGCGAGATCACCCGGCGTCTGGTGACCGGAGTGGATCCCGCCACCCGTGCTGCGACCGGCGGCCGATTCGGCGAGGAACGGCCGACGGTGAACTGGATTCTTTTTCATGTGTTGCAGGAGTACGCGCGGCACGCCGGCCATCTGGACATCGTCCGCGAACTCGCAGATGGGGCCACCGGCGAGTAGGGACTCGCATTCGCCTACTCGCCGGTGACCTGAGAGGCCCCTACCGGCTTGAGGAGGGGGGGCCGGTGGGGAACGTGGTGGGGAAGCTCGGGGTTTCCGTGGGGAAGGTCGGCTTCGCGGTGGGGAAGGTCGGCTTGGTCGTCGGGACAGAGGCCGACGGCTGCTTGCCCGGGTCGATGGTGATCTTGACTCCACCTGAGACCGTCACCGTCGGAGCGGCCGGCTTCGGCACGGACGGCTTGGTCGTCGGCAGCGACGGCTTGCCCGGCAGCGTCGGCTTCGGCGCCGGCGCGGACGGCTTCTCGGTCGGCACGCCGTGCACGCAGTCGGGCAGGGTCGGCGTCGCGACGGGCTTCCCCGGCAGCGACGGCTTGGCCGTCGGGAGCGAGGGCTTCTGGCTCGGGACCGGCACCGACGGCAGGGTCGGCTTGGTCGTCGGCAGCGTCGGCTTGGCCGGCAGCGAGGGCTTGCCGGTCGGGAGCGACGGCGTCGGCAGCGAAGGCTTACCCGTCGGGAAGGTCGGCTTGGGCGGCAGCGACGGCGTACCCGTCGGAAGTGACGGCTTGGTCGTCGGCAGCGTCGGCTTGGCCGGCAGCGACGGCTTGCCGGTCGGCAACGACGGCGTCGGCAGCGAAGGCTTCGCGCTCGGCACGGTCGGCTTGGCCGGCAGCGACGGCTGCTCGTTCGGGTCGATCGTCTTGTGCACCGACACAGTTGCCTTCGGCAACGTCGGCTTGGTGGGCAGGCAGGTCGGGTCGACCGAGGGCTTCGGCGTGTCCGCCGGAACCATCGCCGGTACCGGCGGCTTGCTGTTGCCGGCCAGCAGGTTCTTCACGTCCACCGGACCGCCGACCGCGGCGGACACCGTCGCAACGGTTCCGGCCAACGCGGTGACGCCCGCCGCGGCCAGTCCACGGCGGAGCCAGGTCAGCCGCTTGCCGCGACGCATCAGGTCGGTCGCGTTCGGCTGCCAGGGCTCCAGGTCGTACTCGAGAGCGCTGCGTACCCGCTGCTCGTCACTCATCAGTGTCCTCCAACTCCGGAATCGATCAGGTCGGGTGCCAGACGCAGCTTGGCCAGCGCGCGGGATGCCGTGCTCTTCACGGTCCCGTTCGCCATGCCCAGCAGCTCGGCGGTCTCGGCCTCGGAGAGATCCTGCGAGTAGCGCAGCGCGACCACGGCTCTCTCCCGCACGGTCAGACCGGCGAGAGCCGAGAGCACGGCCTCCCTGGTCTGGACCTCGCCGGCGAAGTCCGCCACCGCTCGCTGGTCCCAGTCGTTGCTCACCGGGTCGCTGGGAACCTCGTTGTTCCAGCGCCGGCGGGTCTGGGAGAGGAACCGGTTGACGAGGACCCGGCGTACGTAGCGCATCGGGTCACCGTCCAGCCGGTGCCATTTCGGATAGGACCGCATCAACGCCTGCTGCACCAGGTCCTCGGCAGTGTGCCGATCGCCGCACAGCATCTCCGCGAAGCGGAGCAAGGGGGTCGACTGCGCCAACACGAAGTGCTCGAAGTCGGCGTCCGCGGTCCGGGTCATCGAATCTCCTCTGCCTCTGTCACACCGGTCCAAACCCGCTGGGTGATCGATCCGGTTCTGTCCGTACACCAACTCCTTCGAAGAAATTTATTCACGGGCTATACACGAGCCCTGTTCATTTGTCACATTGGGTGAATCACCTTCACCGCCCCGGAGGTAACCGCCCATGCGTATCACCCGACCTGCCCAGCTCACAGCCTGTTTGGCCGCGACGCTGGCGATCTTCACCACCACCTTGCAAAGCAACGCCGCACCGACCGATCCGGTCACGGTTGCGGCCCAGCCAGTCGCCGGATCCAGCAACGTCAAGGTCGAGGGCAGCCGGATCATCCTCGGCGACGCCCCGGCCGCGATCGGCTCCACCGAGATCAAGCAGCGCTCCGGCCTGGCCGAACTCGTCCCGGTCCGCTTCGACTCCGCCACCTCGGCCGTCGTCGTGGGCTACACCGTCGGTACGCCGGACGGTTCGTCGGCGTCTGTCGACGTACGGGCCTGGGTGAAGGACAAGTGGACCGAGTGGACTCCCGCCAAGTCCGGTACGCCGACCGCCCTGCCCGGCGCGAGTGACCAGGTCCAGCTCCGGATCATCGTCAGCGCGCCACCGACAGGCGGCAGCCCGTGGGTCGGCGACGTGACGGTTCTGCCGACCGACAAGGTGGACCCGAGCCGGATGAGCGTCCAGGCCGCGCCGCTGAAGTCCCGGGTCTTCGCCACCCGCGAAGGCCTGGTCGGAGGTACGACGGCCAACGGCCACGTCATCGTGAACCGCGACCACTTCGTCGCCCTGCCGTCTCGCCGGGGACTGTCCAGCCAAGGCTCCGGCACCTACTCGGTCAAGGTGTGCACCGCCTCCCGGTGCGCGTTCGAGCCGGTGTGGGACGTCGGCCCGTGGAACACCAAGGACGACTACTGGAACCCGAGCGCCATCCGCGAGATGTGGAAGGACCTGCCGCAGGGCAAGCCCGAGGCGCAGGCGGCGTACCAGGACGGCTACAACGGCGGTAAGGACCAGTTCGGCCGGACCGTGGCCAACCCGGCCGGGATCGACCTCGCGGACGGGACGTTCTGGGACGCGCTCGCGCTGACGAACAACGCGTGGGTCGACGTGACCTACCTGTGGACCGGCGACGGCGGCCGCGGCACGGTGTCGATCTCGTCCGGCTACCTGAACGTGCGGAACGCGGCCAGTTCCTCGGGTGCGGTCGTCGGCATGGCGGGCAAGTCCGCGCAGGTGACGGTCGAGTGCCAGACGACCGGGCAGAGCGTCACCGGCTCGCAGGGCACGAGCAACATCTGGCTCCGCGTCCACCCCGGCATGTACGTCGCGAAGGCGTGGGTCTCGGCCGGCACCTTCGGCGCCTGCTGAACGCCCAGGCCATCACAATCCCGCCCGACGCTCAGGTCCCCGCGGAGGGATCGCGTACGGCGGCGATTGTGATGGCCTGGCGGTTCGGTCAGCAGCCGTGGCTGATCTGGGCGCAGGTGTCCTGGCCCCAGGTGAGCAGGAAGCTCCGCGTCGGCTGGCCGTTCGCGAGGTACAGCGCGACCTGGATCTGGGCGCCCTGCGGGGAGCCCTCCTTCCACGGCGTCGCGGTCTGGTGCTGCATCACCCAGTAGTTCCCCGTGATGACGGCTTTCGTCGTCTGCCCGTCGGGGAACGTGTAGGCGATGCTCGCGACACCTGACGGCAGCTGACCGGCGGCCCAGTAGTACTCGTACTGCTTCCCCTTGACCGAGATCAGGTTGTTCGCGACCGCGACCGCGAACGCCTCGGCGTCATCGGGAGCGGGCTTGGCGATGGCGGCCGGTCGGCGGATCGAGCCCCGCAGGTACGCATTCTCCAGCGCCGTCTGGACCAGATCCTCCGCGAGTTCGGCGTCGCCGCAGAGCATCCGCGCGAAGTGCACCAATCGCGCGGACCTGGCCAGCACAAACGCGGTGAAGTCGTCGTCACGACTCCCCGGACCCGCCATACCCACTCCGTCCCGAAGCCCTACCTCACAGGACGCCGTACTGCCCCGAAAGGTTCTGCCCCGGCGTTGAGTGTCAGGAGCGGTCGGTGGGGGCAGCCGCGCCGGTGGTCACCGGGCGGTCGGCTGCTGCGTCGCGGTTGGGACGGTCAGAGTGGGGAGTCGGGCGGTCGATCGGTGCGGCTGGTTGGGGGATTAGTCGGGGTGGCGGGAGTACGTCGGCGGCCAGGCGGACTCGGTTGCGGCCAGCGGCCTTGGCCGCGTACATGGCCCGGTCGGCGCGGAGCAGGAGGTCGTCGACGCTGATGCCATCGGCGGGATAGACGGAGACGCCAATGGAGACGGTGAGGTGGAAGGTGTCCGGATCGAGGTCCGGGTCGTCCAGGACGCCCGCGCACATCGCGGCGAGCGGACTCGCGGCGACCGCGTTGCGGAGCCGGTCCGCGGTCACGGTCGCGTCGTCGAGGCCGGTGTCGGGCAGTGCGATGACGAACTCCTCGCCGCCGAACCGGCCGATCACGTCCTTCGCCCGGATCGCGCTGCGCAGGATGGTCGCGACTGCGCGCAGCGCCTCATCGCCGACTAGGTGCCCGTGCCGGTCGTTGACCTGCTTGAAGTGGTCGATGTCGATCAGCAGCACCGCCATCGGCTCGTTCTGGTTCCGCGCGGCCCGCAGCATCTCCTCGGTCCGTCGCCGCCACCAGTCGACCCTCGTCAGGCTCGTCTTCGGATCGGTCTGCACCTCGGACTCCAGCTGGGTGAGCAGCAGCGCCCGTTGCGCGGTCAGCGTGATCGGAATCGCCACGAACGCGAACCACGGGCTCACCAGACAGGCCGCCGCGAGCAGGCAGCCGAGGGTCGCGGCCGTCGCGTCGGTGCACAGATCGTCCCTCCCGCCGAACGCCTCGCGCCAACTGCTGCCGGGAAGGATCAGCGAGATCGCCAAGCCGCACAGCACGGTGTCGGTCGCGACGTACGCCGTCGCCGCCGCGACCATCGAGACGACCAGGCCTAGCCCGTCGTGTCCGGTCAGGCCGCTGATTGCCACGAACGCGGTGTGCGCGGCGCCGACCGCGAGCACGTGCACCGCGGTCGAGAACGCCCACCGGTACGGGATGCACTTGCCGGCCCGGATCCGCCACCAGATCCGGAGCAGTACGGCGACCAGGATCGCCAGCGCGGGGTGGAGCACCACGGCGGCCGCGATCATCCAGGCCGGCGCGAGATCCTTGTGCAACGCGCCGCCCCGCCGTCGCCGGTTCTCCACCCGGCGGGCACCCTCGACCGAGATCAATGCGGAGACGGTCAGCGCGAAGACCACGTCGACACCGCGCCAGCTCGGCAACTCGGTGAAGGCCTGTACGGCGTACCCGATGGCGGCGAGGTCGACGAGCACGACAGCAGCGAACGCCGGGACCGTCAGGGTCCACAGCGCCCAAAACCGTATCGCTCGCCTACTCTGCGCAACCATCGCCTCCACCGTACGACGAGTAAGCGTCTCGTCCCAATCCGCGACGGCGCGCTGTGGATGACGATGCTGGAAACGATGGTCATTCGTTGAGAATTCAGTCGTTTGATCAAGAATCACACGCTGGAATCCCTTCCACCACAGGTGAAAGTGAACGGCGGGTGCCGACAGTCGACGGGCGCGTGAACTCTGCCACGAACCAGGCCGGACAACCGAGAGCTGAGCTCCAGGTTCCCGAGACTGTGCATCGGTGTACTGGAGACCCCAGGAGGAATCAGTAGTGGAACGCGTAGTGACGGCCGGCGCCGAGGGGCGGATCATCATCGACGCCGAACTGTCCCGGCTGGCGGGTGCGATCGAGCTCAACGCCGACAAGGACTGCCAGCGGGCGGAGCTGGTCATCTCGACCGACGAGGAGGCCGGGCCGGCCGCCGACGCGGTCGGCAACGCCGTCGTCGAATGGCGCGACGGCCGGTTGTCGGTCACTGTCTCGGGCAGCGAGGCCGCCGGCGGCCCGGTGACGATCACCGGAACCGTCCCACCGGGCTGCACGCTCGAGGCCGCGACCACCAGCGCGGCGATCACCACCGACGGAGTGACCGAGGTCGACGCCCGGACGGAGTCGGGCAACGTCACGGTGAACAACGCGGAGCACTTGCGGGCACGGCTCAAGGGCGGCGACCTCACCGTCGGCGAGGCGACCACGGTCGACGCTCGGCTCAAGGGCTCCGGTGACCTCACCATCGGCCATGCCAGACACATCGACGCACGCACCGAGGCCGGCGCCATTTCGGTCGAGCGCAGCGACGGCGACACCTGGGTCAGCACTCAGGGCGGCGCGATCGACATCAAGAACTTCGAATACGGCACGGTCGTCGCCGGCACCAAGAACGACGGCGCGATCACCGTCAACGCCACAGGTGGCGGCTCGATCCAGGCCGACACCGAGGTCGGCGCGATCGCCGTCAACGCAGACACACCCGAGACGGCCGCGGCTCTCCGGGTCACTGCCACAAGCCGGAACCCGAACCAGGTGAACGTGCCCGGGGAGAGTGTCCGCAGCAGCCCCGAGCTCCCGGCAACGTCGGGCGCCGGCCGCTCCCTCGATGGTCGCCAAGCACCGTCCCGCGGCACCGACCTGACTCGCTGACCTGCCTTTCCCCCGGAGTACGACGTACTCCGGGGGAGATCTCAGCGGCGGCGGCGGGCGGCGCCGAAGAGGCCGCGGACGATTTCTCGGCCGGCTGAGCGGGCGAACTGTTTGAAGGCGGACGAGCCGATCACCTGCTCGACCATCGACTTGTCCTGCTTCTGCGCCCGCGGCTTCGGCTCCGGGGCCGGCCTGCCCTGCTCCTCGGCCTGGCGTTCGGCCTCGGCCTGCTCGGCGCCGGCCTGGACCTTGGCGGCGAGCTTCTCGTACGCCGACTCGCGGTCGATCACCTCGGTGTACTTGGCGTTGTTCGGCGATGCCTGCACCGACGCGGTCAACTGCTCGGCCGACGCCGGCGCCATCAGCGACAGCGGCGCCCGCAGCCGGGTCCACGCGACCGGAGTCGGTGCACCCTTCTCGTTCATCACCGTGACGACCGCCTCGCCGATGCCGAGCTGGGTCAGCACTTCCTCCAGGTCGTACGACGAACTCGGGAAGGTCGACACCGTCGCCTTCAGCGCCTTCGCGTCGTTCGGCGTGTGTGCCCGGAGCTGGTGCTGCACTCGCGAACCGAGCTGCGCGAGCACCTCGTCGGGCACGTCCTTCGGCGTCTGGGTGACGAAGAAGACGCCGACACCCTTCGACCGGATCAACCGGACGGTCTGCGCGATCGAGTCCAGGAACGCCTTCGACGCGTCGTCGAAGAGCAAGTGCGCCTCGTCGAAGAAGAACACCAGCTTCGGCTTGTCCACGTCGCCGACCTCGGGCAGGTCGTGGAACAGGTCGGCCAGCAGCCACATCAGGAAGGTTGAGAACAGCGCCGGCCGGTCCTGCAGGTTCGGCAACTCGAGCAGGGAGATGACACCCTTGCCGTCGCGCTCCTGCATCAGGTCCGCGGTGTCGAACTCGGTCTCGCCGAAGAACGCCTCGGCGCCCTGGTCGGCGAACCCGATCAGCGACCGCAGGATCACCCCGGCGGTCGCGGCGGACAGCCCGCCGAGCTCCTTCAGGTCGGCCTTGCCCTCGTCGCTGGTCAGATGCGTGATGACCGCGCGCAGGTCCTTCAGGTCGAGCAGAGTCAGCCCCTGCTTGTCGGCGTAGTGGAAGATCAGGCCGAGCGAGGACTCCTGGACGTCGTTGAGCCCGAGCACCTTCGACAACAGCACCGGACCGAACGACGTGATGGTCGCCCGGATCGGGATGCCGGTGCCCTGGCCGCCGAGCGCGTAGAACTCGGTCGGGAAACCGGTCGCGGTCCACTCCTGGCCGATCGTCTTGGTCCGGGCCAGCAGCTTCTCGCTCTCCTGCCCCGGCTGCGAGATCCCGGACAGGTCGCCCTTGATGTCGGCGGCGAACACCGAGACACCGGCGGCGGACAGCTGCTCGGCCATCAACTGCAGCGTCTTCGTCTTGCCGGTACCGGTCGCACCGGCGACCAGGCCGTGCCGGTTCACCATCGACAACGGGATCCGGACCGCCGCCTCCGGTTTCGGCTCGTCCCCGGCCAGCAGCGCGCCGAGCTCGATCGCGGCCCCTTCGAACGCGTAGCCCTGCTTGACGGTCTCCACGACGTCGGCTGTCTCGGCCATGTCAGCGTGCCTTTCCCCGGTTTGACGAAGTACCCGCTGCGCATGCTAGTGCCCCGGGGCGTGGTTGCGAGCGTTATCCACACACCGGGGCACTGCCGGAGGTCAGCGCATCACGACGACCCGGGTCGGGCTCGCGGCGAAGGTCCAGATGGTCGCCGCCATCGATCGGGAGACCCGGATGCAGCCGTGCGACGCGCGGTAGTTCGTCCCGAGCAGCCAATCCGGGTGGATCTGCGTCCCGGTCGACTTGTACGTCGGGATCTGGTGGAACCCGATGCCGCACGGCGCGAACCGGACGAAGTAGTTCAGGTACAGCCGTCCGCCGTCGGTGTTCCGCAGGATCCGGGCGGCCCGGCCGCACTTGGATCCGCTGGTGTAGGTCCCGGCCCGCAGGTACGTCGGGTTGTCGATGATCCCGCCCTGCCGGACGACCTTGCCCCGGGCATCGATCAGCCATACCCAGTTCTGGGTCTGGCTGATGACGATCCGCCGGCCGGTCCCGGACCGTCCCGGCACCGCCCGGACGTCGCAGCGTTTCGCCGTACTGGCCATCAACCGCGAGTACGTCGTACTGCTCAGGGAACCGGTCTGACTGAGCGCGTTGGCCGACTGGAACCGGACCGTGGCGGCCTGGGTCATCGCGCCGATCTTGCCGTCGACCGGGCCGGCCGTGCAGCCGAGCGTGTTCAGCCGGCTCTGGGCGGCCTTCGCCTGGGTCACGGTCAACGCGTCGGCCGGTAGCGCCGTACCGGCGGCGACGAGCGTGATCGATGCGGCCGCAAGACCGAGTTTGGAAAGAATTCGCATGCGGTTTACCCCCCTTAGTCGTGGGCACCTGAAGTGCCCACCCCACTCCCTAACCCGTGTGACGCTGATCGTGCCCAAAAGGTTGAATCTCCACTCCGGCCTATTCCGGTGACATTCACGACCTCTCACAAGACCTGTGTCCCCGCTAGACTTTGCGGGGTGATCTTCAAGCGCGTCGGGGAGGAACGGCCATACCCGGACCACGGGCTCAAGCCGAAGGACTGGTCGTCGCTGCCGCCACGGCAGGTGCGGCTGGACGAGCTCGTCACGACCAAGGGCACTCTCGACCTCAACGCGCTGCTCGACGAGGACTCCACCTTCTACGGCGACCTGTTCGCGCATGTCGTCGAGTGGAAGGGTGAGATGTTCCTCGAGGACGGTCTGCACCGCGCCCTGCGTGCCGCGCTGCAGCAGCGTTCGGTTCTACACGCCCGGGTACTGGTCGTGGACTGACACAATGGCTGCTCACGGGGGAGGTTGAGCCGATGACCGCGATCCATCCGCAACCTAGGCCGCACTCGCGGATTCATTGGCGTACGCCGATCACGATGGTGATCCTGCTCGGATTGCTCGTCGGCGGCGCGTGGTGGGGCTGGAACTCACTGATCAACAGCAGCGCCGAGCCGACCTGTGTCGAGCAGAAGCTGCCGAACAACCGCCTGGTGCCCAAGCAGGTGGTGCTGAACGTCTACAACGGCGGCGCGAAGGCAGGCTCGGCGGCTCGGGTCGCCGAGGTGCTCGAGAAGCGCGGGTTCAACATCAACAAGGTCGCGAACGAGCCCAAGGGCGACAAGATCGACGTGGTGTCGGTCCGCGGTGCCACCGACAACGCGCCCGAGCTGCTGCTGGTGGCCGGCCAGCTGAACCAGAAGGCGCTCACCGTCGGCGACGGCCGCACCGACCACACCGTCGACCTGGTCATCGGCGCCGGCTTCGGCTCCCTCAAGCTCAAGGGCCTCCCGTCGGTCACCGTCCCGCCGGACTCGACCGTCTGCCTCCCGGTCATCCACACCCCGCAGCCGATCCCCTCGGGCCAGAACCCGAACTAGGTCAGGCTGGTAGTCCACGCCGTCGCGAGGGATTACCAGACACGGCCTGGTCAGCGGGGTTCGCGGCCGCGTTCGCCGAACCAGCCGGCCAGGCGGCCGGCCCGGGAGACGGCGCGGAGGCGGCGGATGGTCTGGTCGCGGACCGGGCTGGGGGCGACGACGAGGAGCGAGTCTCCGGCACGCAGGACGGTCCCCAGATCGGGGACGAAGGAGCGGTCGCCGCGGATGACCAGGGAGACCGAGACGCCGCCGGGCAGGCGGAGCTCGCCGATCTCCACCCCGGCCAGGCGGGACTCACTCGGTACGGACACCTGGAGCATGTCGGCGCCGAGCGACTCCAGCGGCGCCACGTCGATGTCCACCTCGTACGACGCGTTCTCGTCCAGCACCTTGAGCCGTTTGGCCAGCCACGGCAATGACGGGCCTTGGAGCAGCGTGAACAGGAAGACCAGCACGAAGACCACGTCGAAGATCCGGTCCGAGTGCGACACTCCCGCGGCCAGCGGGATGGTCGCCAGCACGATCGGGACGGCGCCGCGCAGCCCCGCCCAGGAGATGAACGCCTGCTCGTTCCACGGCAATCGGAACGGCAACGCCGACAGCGCGACCGCCGCGAACCGGCCGACCACCGTCACCGCGATCCCGATCACCAAGGCGACGATGACGTCGTCCCACCCGATCCGCCCGGGCGACGCCAGCAGCCCGAGCATCACGAACAGCCCGATCTGGGCCAGCCACGCGATCCCGTCGACGAACGACCGCGTCGCCATCCGGTGCGGCAACTCGGCCCGTCCGAGGACCAGCGACGTCACGTAGACCGCCGCGAACCCCGACACATGGAGCAGTACGGCGCCACCGGCGTACGAGATGATCGCCAGCGACAGGACCGCCAGCGGGTACAGACCGGCCGAGCCGAGCGCGACCCGGCGGATCAGGCCGACGCTGATCCACCCGATCAGGAAGCCGAACAGGGCACCGACCACCAGCTCGTAGAGCACCAACCCGCTGAAGTGCAGCAGACCCTTCTCGCCGACCTCCCCGGTGCTGACCAGAGTGACCAGCAGGACCGTCGGGGCGTCGTTCAGACCGGACTCGGCCTCCAGAGCACCCCGCAACCGCGGTCGGATCGGGACCCGGCGCAGTACGGAGAAGACGGCCGCCGCGTCAGTCGGTGAGGTGACGGCCCCGAGCAGTACGGCGGTTTGCCAGTCCAGCCCGAGCATGTAGTGCGCCACGCAGGCGACCACGCCCACGCTGACCGCGACGCCGAGAGTCGCCAGTACGACGCCCAGCGGCATCACCGGGCGTACTTCGTTCCACCGGGTGGTCAGACCACCCTCGGTCAGGATCACCACCAGCGCCGCGAACCCGAGCGCGTGAGCGAGCTGAGCGTCCTCGAACTGGATCCCGCCCGGCCCCGACTCGCCGAGCAGCAGCCCCATCAGCAGGTAGATGAGCAGCGACGGGAGCCCGAACCGCCCGGTCAGCCGGACCGCGACGATCGCGACCAGCAGCACGGCCGCCCCGGCCAGCAGAATCCGGTCCAGCTCCGCAACGTCCACGTGGGGCCCTCTCCCGCATCAGGTCCCGAGAGACGAAAACCCTGACGCATCACACAGCATCAGGGTCTTCGGTCGTACTCCGCCCCTGAGGGCGGTTGGCGGTGGCGGAGGGATTTGAACCCTCGGACGGGGGTTGCCCGTCACGCGCTTTCGAGGCGCGCTCCTTCGGCCGCTCGGACACGCCACCGCCGGAGAGGCTATCAAGGTCTGTGCCCGATGAAGAAATCGCGGAGCCGAGCACCCGCTTCGTCGGCCATCACACCGCCCACCACCTCGGGCCGATGATTGAGCCGGCGGTCCCGTACGACGTCCCACAGCGACCCCACCGCGCCCGCCTTCTCGTCGTACGCGGCGAAGATCAGCCGGTCCAGCCGGGACAGCACGATCGCCCCCGCGCACATCGTGCAGGGCTCCAGCGTGACCACCAGCGTGCAGCCGGTCAGCCGCCACTCCCCGACGTGCCGCGCGGCCTCCCGGATCGCCACCACCTCGGCGTGCGCGGTCGGGTCGCCGGTCGTCTCCCGCTCGTTGTGACCGCGGCCGATCACCTGGCCGTCGGCGTCCACCACGATCGCCCCGATCGGTACGTCGGGCAGCGCCTTCTCGCCTTCCGCCAGCGCGAGCGCCATCAGCCGCGCCCATTCCCGCTGGATCGCCGGGCTAACCAACGGCTTCGATCGCCTCGTGGAACTGGTTGCCGAACCCGAGCGACTCGGCGATCTCCTCGAGCATCTCCTCGGGATAGAGGTCGACGTCGTCGCACAGCGCGCCCAGATCCATCGCCGACATGCCGAGGTCGGCGATGATGCCGAGATCGCCGGCCGGCACCTGTTCGTCGTCGTCATCGGCCAGCGGGATGTCGAGTTCGTCGACCACCTGCCGGGCCAGCGGCCACTCGGTCGCCGCGGTGACGTCGGAGATCAGCAACCGGGCCCGGCCGCCGACCACCCGGAGCAGGATGAAGAAGTCCTCGTCGACCGAGATCATCCCCAGCACGCCGGCCTCACCCGGGTAGCGCCGGAGCGCGGACACCAGGGTGGACAGGTCCGGCTCACCGCGCAGCACCAGCGGTGTGACGGTCCAGACCCCGTCCTCGGTGTAAGCGGCGACCGCGAAGTCGAGATCGGTGGTCATCGGCCCAGCCGTGGCATCAGACACTGGCTCATCGTCGCAGACTCACGCCGGACACGGGAGGTTTTCCGGTTTCGACGCGATATCAGTACCACGAACGGTCAGTGATGGTACGTCGCTCTCCGCATCGCCTCACGCAGTTGCCGGACCTTGGCCCGGCGTGGCGCGATCCGGTCGCGGAGGGCGCGGGCCTCTTCCAGTTCGCGCAGAAAAGCAGCGCGCCGGCGGAGGCGGTCGAGCTGTTCGGGCGTCTTCTCCGTCATCGGCGTGCTCCCTGGGGGGCGAACAGGGCAGATCCGGTGCACATTCGAGTCTGACAGCGGGCGAGCTTTCGCGCCGCGAATCGCCGACGGTACCGTTCCGGCTTATGCAGATCCTCGTCGTGGACCACCCGCTCGTCGCTCACAAGCTCACCGCGCTGCGGGACGAGCGCACGGACTCGCCCACCTTCCGGCGGCTGACCGAGGAGCTCGTCACGCTGCTCGCCTACGAGGCGACCCGCGACGTCCGGACCGGTCCGGTCACCGTCCAGACCCCGGTCGCCGAGGCCCAGGGCATCAAGCTGACCGCACCGAAGCCGCTCGTCGTCCCGATCCTGCGGGCCGGTCTCGGCATGCTCGAGGGGATGAGCCGACTGCTGCCGACCGCCGAGGTCGGGTTCCTGGGCATGGTCCGGAACGAGGAGACGCTGACGGCGTCGACGTACGCCGAACGGCTGCCGGAGGACCTGTCCGGGCGCCAGTGCTACGTGCTCGACCCGATGCTGGCGACCGGCGGCACGCTGGCCGCGGCGATCCAGTTCCTGGTGGAACGCGGCGCCGACCACATCACCGCGATCTGCCTGCTCGCCGCGCCCGAGGGGGTCGAGCGGATCGAACGTGAGCTGGCCGAGCTCGCCGTACCCTGCAACCTCGTCATCGCGGGGATGGACTCGCACCTGAACGAGAAGGGCTACATCGTCCCCGGCCTCGGCGACGCCGGGGATCGCTTGTACGGCGTCGCCCAGTAGCTAGACGACGGCTTCGACCAGGTCGGCGAGGGCGGCGTAGCCCGCGTCGGATGGATGGGCGTCGCGGTCGCGGCACAGCAGGGTGTAGGTGCACAACGCCGCACCGCCGTCGGCATCGAAGACCGGCATCGGGTCGACGAACTCCGCGCGGGCCGTTTGTGCCGCAGCTGCCATCGCTTGGTTGAGTGCCGTGAAGATCGGTCCGGTGAGCTGGAACGCGCCGAGGTTGGCGTCGTACGCGCCGATCACCACCAGGTCCGCGTCCGGCGCCGCGCTCCGGAGCGCCTGCAGGGTGTTCTGCAGGTTGCCGGCGACACGCGCGATCGCCGCCGGTGCACCGTCGACGATGCACTGGACGTTCCCGTTGCAGGAAGCAACGAACTCGTTGGCGTCGTTACCCCACAACGACACCGTGACCAGGTCGACGCGACCTCGGTGTGCTTCGAGGAACTGCGTCGCGGCGTCCAGTTGCGGACCGTCGTACGGGTCGTGCAGGGGAAGTCCGGCCGCGCGCGAGGGGCATTGGCCAGCCACGAAGGTCACGGTCGACTCTCCGACGCAGCCGTAGTTGACGAGCTCCGGCAACCGTCCGCCGTGCTCGAGCCGGGACGCGAGCAGGTCGGCGTACCCGGTCTGGAATGCACTTGGCGGCTGTCCCAGCTTGGCGAACTGGAAGCCGTACGCCAGCGAATCCCCCAACGCGAGGTGGTACCGCTGCTCCGCCGCGGCCGCCGGCACCGCCCCGACCACCGCCATCAGCACCCCGGTCAACCCCGCGACCAGCGCCGCCGCCCACCGTGATCCAGCCATCGTTCCCCCTCGACAGTTGTCACCCAATAGTCGGGACGCCGGGCAACCGGGGCAAGAGGTCAGACCAGTTCGTCAATCGGCCGGGAGATCCGCAGCCTCGAGAGCGACGAGTTGGGCTGGCGTCGGGGCGGTGAGCTCGGCGAGGCGGTGGGCCTGGCGTTCGGTCATGGCCTGGAAGACCTGGCGGGCGGAGCGGCCGTTGCCGAAGCCGTCGCCGCGGGGCAACTGCTCGAACAGCCCGGTCAACGCAGTCCGAGCGTCGGTGGTGACGTCGTACTGGTGCTCGCGAGCCTGGTGTTCGACGATCGCGACCAGTTCGGCCGGGCTGTAGTCGTCGAACAGCAGCGTCCGGGTGAAGCGGGACGACAGGCCGGGGTTGGAGCCGACGAACCGGGACATGTCGTCGACGTAACCGGCCACGATCACGACGAGATCGTCGCGGTGGTCCTCCATCAGCTTCACCAGCGTCGCGATCGCCTCCGCACCGAAGTCGTTGCCGATGCCGGCCGGCGCCAGCGAGTAGGCCTCGTCGATGAAGAGCACGCCGCCCAGCGCCTGGTTGACGGCGGCGGTCGTCTTCGGGCCGGTGTGGCCGACGTACTCGCCGACGAGTGCGGTCCGGTCCACCTCGATCAGATGACCGCGGCGGAGCAGGCCGAGCGCCTTGAGCACGCGGCCGTACAGCCGGGCCACGGTGGTCTTCCCCGTGCCGGGATTGCCGGCGAAGACGAGGTGCCGGCTGAGCGGTGGCGCCGGTAATCCAGCCTCCTGCCGCATCCGGACCGCCTGCATCAGCTTGACCATCGACTGGACATCGCGCTTCACCCGCTCCAGACCGACCTGCTCCTTGAGTTCGGCCAGCACATCCGCCAGCGTCTCATCCTCGGGAGGCATGCTCTCGGCAAGGGGCTCGACCGGCGCCGGCGCACCACTGGTGGCGACGACCGGCGTCTGGGGCACCATCGCCAGGCCGTCGACCGTGCAGTCCTCGAACACCGGGCTCGCTCCGTCCTCCTGGCCGACCGGCTCAGCGCAGTCACGGATGCGCATGTGCCGGAACGCTGGTGCGGAGGCCTTGCTCAGATGCAGAGCGGGGTACTTCGTTGCCACGACATCGCAATCACTGAACACCCCGGCGCTTTGCTCGCCGAGGTAGATACCGTTCTTCGCCACCTGCTCGATTCGCAGCCCGCGCACGGTCGGGCCGGCTCCGGACCACACCACCAGGCCGGACCCCTCGCAGTGTGCGATCGTCGTACTGTCGATCTCGGCCGTAGCGCCCGTGCCGATCACGATCCCAGCGGCCGACGTACGACTGACGCGCATCGAGGCGAGCCGGGCGGTGCCGGTGCCTGAGCTCAGATCGATCCCCGTCGTACCGCCGGTGATCCAGCAGCCGTCCGCGGAAGCCGCAGCACTGTCGACCACGGACAGCCCGGACATCCCCGGCTCGACGATGCCGCACGCCTTCAACTCCACCTTGGCTTCACCGGTCACGTGAATGCCGTGCTCGGAACCACCACGGATCAAGCAGTCGGCCAGGTCACTCGTCGCCGTCCCGGTCAGATGCACCGCGCTGTACGCCGACCGGTCGATGCGGCTGTCGGTCAGCGTCACCGCGGCGGATCCGGAGACCAGCACCCCGTTCGCGCCGACGTCCGCGATCGCACAGCCGCGAGCGACCACCTCGGCCTCGTCCTGCACCACGAGACCACTCGCGACAGCGTTCTGCAGCCGGCAGTCCGTCAACTCCGCCTTCGCCGATCCGGCGGCATGGATCGCGGCAGCGCCGGCGGCGTCCACTCGCAACTCCTCCATCGCACCAGCCGCAGCGTCCTCCAGGAGTACGCCGGCCATCCCGGTGCGCCGTACGACGGAATCCACGAGCCGCAGGCGGCTGCTGCCCCGCAGCCGGATGCCGTAGCCGACCGTGTTCTCCAGCCGCAGCCTGGTCGCCTCAAGGGATGCGGCTCCGGACAGCACTGCCCCGATACCGTCGATGTTCGCGATGACCGTGTCCTCGGCCTGGGCCCGGACCCGGCCGGACAGGTGGAGCGCGGCCAGCCGGGTGTCCTCGATCCGGGACCGGCGGAGGACGACCGTCGTGGTCCCGTACCCGGCGAGATCCGAACCGGACTGCTCGTTGCCTCGGGCATGGACTCGGCCGCCGCCGATGGTGCAGTCCTCGACCAGTACGCCGGCCCCGGACGAGATCTGCACGGCCGGCCCGTCCCCGGATCCCCGCAGGACCAGGCCCCGAAGCGTGCACTCCAACCCGTCCACGGTCAGTACGGCGCTGCCCGGCGTACCGGTGATCGTCACGCTGCCGGGACCGTGCTCGGCCGTCACCGCGACCGACCGGTCCAGCACGACCGACTCGGTATAGCTGCCAGGGGCAATGAGTACGACGTCGCCGGGACCGGCGGCCCGGACCGCGTCGGTGATCCGGCGGAACGTCCCCCGCCCCTTCGGCGCCACCACTCGAGTCGTCACAGTGTTCCTTCCGATCCGGCCGGCACAACCAGGCCTGACTCGTGCGGGACGAAGCCCGGCGGCACTTGGAACCAGGGCGGGTTGATCGAGGCGCGGTACGCGCTGGTCAGGAACACGCTCTGGATCGACTTCTCGAACACCCGGAACGGGAGCTGCAGCCAGAAGTCGCCGAATCCCTGCCGGTGGAAGAACCGCGACCCGCCGAAGCCCAGCGCCACATTCTTCACCAGCGCCGTACTGACACCGGTGGTCAACGACGCGAGCGCGTTGATGCCGCCGTCACCGGCGGCCGCCCCGCCGCTCAGCTTGACCGTGGTGCCGTCCGCGTTCGACACACCGAAGATCGCCGCGTTCATCGTGCCGTTGACGAATCCGGACAGCACCGACGGGCCGAGGTTGAAGCCGAAGTCGTACACGCCGCCACGCCAGCGGGTCGCCGACTCGTTGCCGCCCCACTCGTTGCCCCAGAACTTGTCGTGATTCATCGGCCGGCGGTTCCAGTGCTTGCCGGTGTCGAGGTTGGCCATCCCGAGCTTGAGGTTCCGCAACTCGCCACCGAGTTTGGTGTCGCCGAGCACGGAGCCGACGCCGGTCTTGATAGTCGAGGTGACACCGGCGTTCATCAGTGCCTTCAGTGCGTCGTTCCCGCTGAACGGCTTGTTCTGCGCGGCCGCGACGATCGCATTGACGATCAGGTTCGCGGTGAACTCGAGGACGAACTCCTGGGCGAACTCGAGCATCGCCTTCTGCCCGATGACCTTCCAGGCCGGGGCGTACCGCGCCTCCCGGACCGCGTTGCCGTACGGCGTGAGCGTGCTGCCGCGCATTGTCCAGTCCGACCCGGTCAGCCACGGCATCCGCTGCGCCTCGCGAACCCGCCGCCCCCAGCCGCGCAGCTCGGTCAGCGGCCCGCGGAAGTCGTACTCGTTGCCGGTGAGGTGCAGCTTTCCGTTCCGCATCTCGAACACCAGACCGTTGTCAGCCCGTTCGCCGAGCAGGTTGCCGTGTTGGTCGTACAGCTTCCACTGCCCACGCCACGCGTCGGTCTCCAGGTAGTTCGGCCCGGACGGCTGCCGCTGCCGCACCACGGTCCCGTGGTCGAACTCCTTCCACCTGCCGTACTGCGTGACGCCGTTGTCCAGGTGATACTCGCGGATCCGGAGCGGGCCGCCGTCAAGATGCGTCGGCGTCTCGCGCACCACCTGAGCACCGAGTGCACCGGTCGGTGGCAACTGGTCCCGGCTGTATACCGCGCCACTTTCCCAGTCGCGGTGCCATACTCCGTCGCCCGTGCTCCACAACCGATCAAGGTCGACCGAACCAGCAACCCGCTGCCCGAGCTTGTCGAATTCGCCGGACTTCCAGCCGACGGGCGTCTGCCACGACTCGACGTACCGGCCGCCGTCGAGCATCCGGCGGTCTCGGACCAGGTTGCCCCCAGCATCGAAGTCGCGGAACGAGTCGTCCCAGGACAGTGCATCGTCGGTCGAGCCACGGAAGAACTGCCGCTGACCGCCACGACCGGCGACCGGGATCCCGTCCTTGTCCACCAAGCGCCAGGTCCAGCGGGCGGAGTC
This sequence comes from Kribbella sp. CCNWLW201, assembly GCF_037203805.1. NCBI lineage: Bacteria > Bacillati > Actinomycetota > Actinomycetes > Propionibacteriales > Kribbellaceae > Kribbella > Kribbella sp. CCNWLW201. Next base: position 617,166 of record NZ_JBBCBQ010000001.1, read on the forward strand.
CGCCGATCCCATCGCCTGGACGAAGAAGGCGCCTGGTCGTTCGAGTTGCCTGGTCGACAAGCCGGTCAGGTTGCCGTGCGCGTCGCGTTCGGTCCAGAGCGTCCGGATCGCCACGTCGTGGTACTCCCGCACGACACCACCCGGGCGGCTCTCCCGGATCACCTCCCAGGTGCCGTTGACCTGCTTGACGTCCCTCCAGGTCTCTCCGGTCACGAGGCGCCATCCGCTGTCACCCCCGGCTTCCCAGGGAATGCCGCCGTTCGGATGCGTCGCCTGCGGAACTCTGGTGTCGCCTCCGACCTTGAGCTTGGTCCCGTCGGACAGCGTGCTGGACGATCGGACGAAGTCGCCGTGCCGATTGACATCCACGAAGCCGCCGTCCATCGCGGTGTACCTGATGCCGTTCTGCTGCCGGCCGTGCTCCCAGTGAAAGATCTGGAAGCGGTTGTCGTCGGCGAGATGTGCGGCGATGCCGGTTGGGCGCGGGTTGTCGAGCAGCGGACTCTCCCGGACCCAGACGGGCGGCCGCTGCTCGCCCTGCCGGGTGACCGTGAGCAACTCGGTCCCAACCTTCGTCCCGCTGCCGGACTCCTTGCCCTGGCGCGCGTGCTGCGTCCAGGTACCCGGCCGATCCACTGAACCGTCGGCGGCCCGCGTGAGCGTGAACTCTTGGTACTGGCCCGCGTTCTCCGGGAGGTGCCAGGCTCCCCACTTCTGCTGTGCGACGTCGGTGACGTCCTGGCCGTTGATCCGCCGGGTGATGGTGTCGGTCCAGCCGTCACCGATCCGCTCGAGCGTGCGATCGCCCTGTGCGACGAGTGCCGCGTGGTCGTCGTACCGGAACCACTTCCAGCCGTCGTCCTGTTTGATCGCGAGCACGTGACCGGTCGACGAGTGGTACTTCTGCAGGCCGCCGCGGTACTCGCGGATCGTCCGCCAGGACTGATCGACATCACGCCAACCGGAGCCGGTGGTGTCGAAGTGCCGCGTCCCCCAGCCGGTCAGATTGCTGTTCTGGTCGTACGACGCCCACGTCGTACTGCGGTTGACCTTGCCGAACCCGAGCGTGTCGGTCGTGCGGAAACTGTCGAGCACAAGTCCATCCGGCAACCACCGCCGCTCGAACACCTCCACCGGCTTCCCGGTCGAACTGAGCAACCGGATCCGGCCGTTCCCGATCCCGGCCAGGTCCACCTTCCCGTGGTGGAAGGCCCCGTCACCGATGCTGTTGTCGACCCTGTTCACTCGTGACCAGGTGCCGCTGAGATGGTCGACCACATAGTCGTACGTCGTCGCCCGTCCGTTCCCCACCACCGGGAACCCCTGCCGCGCCAGCTTCCCGGTGGCGTCGAACTCGTGGAACTCGCCATGCCGCGCGGCACCCGGCAGGTCGACCTCGATCCGCACCCCGCCGGTATTCGTCGGCGTGATCCGATGATGCACCGCGAGTTGACCCGTATCGCTGGACCACCGCAGGCCGCCGTTGTCCAACCGGGCCACATAGCCATCGAACGACGCGACTGTCTGGGACCTGATGCCGACGGTCGGGTTGCCGTCGAGGTCGAACGTCCTGACGTTCCCACCAGGCTCGGTCAAACGCAGGCTGACGCCGGCCCGGGCAGCGGTGACGTCCTGCATCCCATCACGCAAGTACCAGGCGCCGCCGGTTGCATCCACGACCAGGACCCGTCCGTCCCCCAACCGCCGGGCCGTCACGCCGGGTCGAGGTACGCCGTCGTTGTCGACGATCCGCTGGCCGGCCGGACCGTCCTCGACGAACCACTGGCCGCGGATCTGGTTGCCATCGGCAAGTGACAGCGACTCGACCTGGAAGGAGCCGGCCGGGCCGAACTGCCGGCTGACACCGTCCTCCTGGATGATCCGGAACCCGCCGGGTCCGGTCCGGCGGACCGTCACCCCGGGGACACTCTGTCCGGCAAGATCGGTCAGGACGAAAGCGCCACCTGGTTGGTGCACGACCACGCGGTCCACCTGCCCTGGGGCACCGCCGAGCCGCGTGCCCTGGCTCAGCGGTGCGCCGTTCGGGTTGAAGTGGAACGTTCGTCCGCTCGTCACGTCGGTGATCCGCAGGTTGCCGCCCGCCAGCACCTCGAGCCTGCTCTGCGCACCGCCGCCGACGAGGTGATGGGTCACGTTGCCGCCGGTGCCCTCGATCCGCACCCGGATGCCGGGGTGGTCCGGGATGCCCGACAGGGGCAGCACGCGAATCTCCGGACCCGCCGCTGCCGCCTTCACACCGCCCACCGCACGGGGACGCTCGTTGATCGAAGCAACCACCAGCTCGTCGAGGTTGCGACCGATGCCGTCGGGATCCAGGCCATGAGTGGCGCCGAAGGTGCCCTTCAGGTCGCGCAGAGTTCGTTCGGCCGCACCGAGCTCGAGGCGTACTTGGTCGAGTGGATGTCCGGCCGACGAGCTGTCGGGTCGACCGGCCAGGCTGTCCAGCCGCAGCCTGGTGGCGTCGACGTGTTGCTGAGCCCGCTGGATCCGTTCCCAGTCGGCCATCCGGGCCTGCACGGCCAGATCGGAGTCGCCAGGCCGCCGGAACACGCCCGCCCGGGCGGCGAGATCGGCGTCCCACTGACCGGCCTTCGCCCCCTCGGGCTTCATGAACCGGGTACCCTGGTCGACCAAGTTGCCGTTAGCATCGAATCGGAACGTCTGCCCGGATGCCGTGTCGGTGAAGCGAAGCTGTCCGCCAGGCAGCGGCTCGATCCGCCCGTGCGGTCCACCGTTGAACAGCTGATGGCTGACCAGGCTGCCCTGCTTCTCGATCCGCACATACACATCCGGCCGATCGGGAATTCCGCTCAACGGCACCTCGCTCCGCACCGGCGCGGGCAGGTTCTTCCCGGCCGTTCCCGGTCCGTCGACCGCGATCGGCCGCACCGCCACCTTCTCGCCGTACGACGCGGAAGGGGGAATGCCGTCCGCCGAGCCGACCCGCCCAGCCGGTTTGGTGTTGTCGACCAGCTGCAGCGCGGCGCTCACCCGGTCGACGCTGGGGGGCTGGATGCCCTGACCGACCGACAGGTGCTGGGCAGGCGGAATGGTCACCAGGTCGTCGAGGTTGAGGCGAAGCTGGTTCACGACCAGCGCGTGGGTGGTGCCTTCGCCGATGCGGCTGCCGATCGACGGCGGCAGGCCGAGCGCTGGGTTGTTGCCCCGGACGGCCGGCGCGAGGAGATCGCCGATACTCGTGGCCGTTCCGTGCACACCAGGATTGGGTACTGCGGCGAGTCCCGAGGTCACCGCCGCCCCGTGGGTCACCGGTGCCGCCGTACCTGCGGTGGCCGGAAGATGGAGTCCGGAGGCGGTGACGGACGTCGTACCGGCAACGCTCATCCCGAGGTCGCCGGAGCGCACGTTGACCAAATCACCGAGCCTGATCCCGTCGAGACCGTCGACCGCCTTGGCCGCGTGGAACCCGTGCCCGGGCAGCGACGTCAGGTCCGTTCCGATCCGGATCGCGCCGAGATCCATCGCCGGCGGGTTGCTGACCACCTGCGACAGCGCGCCGATCCCGTCGAGCCCGGTGTGCAGTGCGGGCGGGGTCACCGGGGCCGCACTGATCCCGCGGCCGACCGCTCCGGCGAGCGGCGCCCCGAACACATGCTGACCGAACAGACCCCGGTTGACCACGCCGATCTTCAGCGCACCCCAGAACCCGAAGGCCCGGATCTCACCGGCGTCCACCGGCAGGATCAACCGCAGGAAGCGGGTCCCGCCCAGCTCCTGTCGCGCGAACGCCCAGCCCGTCTGGATGCCGGCCCAGGTCTTGCTCCCGGCGAAGGCGAATCCGTTGGAGATCGCCCGCACCATCCCCACGTTGGCGTTGTACGCCCCCCGCAGTACACCGAGGGTGAACTGCACTGGCGATCGAAGCAGACCACCGGCGAAACCCACAACGTGCCTGAGCCCGGACACCACGAACAGACCGGTGTCCCGGATCGCGACCGAGGCGACGATCGGCAGGTGCGACAACCCGGGCAGGAGCCGGGTGAACAGGAAGTCCCTGGTGAAGACCTGCTTGATGCCCTGGAGCAGTCCCTTCGCACCGGTGAGGACGGCCTTGCCGATGCCCTTGAGGATGCTGAAGATCGGCAGCGCCTTGGTGGTCGGCGCGATCAGCCCGAGCCCGGCCAGGAACAGGTCGAGGAACCCGGCGTCCCCGTTGGCGAAGTCGACCGCGGTCTTCAGGAAGAGGGCGAGGTTCACGCCGAGCGCGAGCAGCGCGATCGGGCCGCCAAATACCAGCGCCGGGATGATCAGGATGATCGCCAGCCACTGGAACGCCTCCCAGAAGACCTGGCAGCCCGAGATCGGCAGCGAGATGTGCGAGACCGTGCGGATCCGCCCGGCGACGGACTGCCCCTGCTCGGCCTGGTATTCGCCGGCCTGCTTGGCGAGGTCGGCCTGCCGTTGCCGTTCGGGATCGTCCTCGGCCAGGCCGCGGCCGACGTTGAGCGCCGCATCGGCCTTGCTCTGCTGCTCGACCACCACGGAATGCCAGTCGCGCAGCGCCTGCGCGGACGTCTCGAACGCCCAGGCCACGTCCTCGACATGACCGCGGAGCCGGTTGTCCACCTTGGCGCGCAGCGCGTCCGCGGTGGCGCCGGCGAACACGCTGTCGTCGGTCGTGTTCATCACGGTCTCGATCGCGTTGTAGATCTCCCGCGCCTTGCTGCCCAGATGCTGGAAGATGTCGGCGAGCTGGGTGATCGTCTCCGGATCGCCGGGCGTGGGGTCAGCCGGCAGGCCGATCGCATCCCAGTCGCCAGGGCGTGGCATGCCGTCGTCCCCTCTCGCCGTGGTGTCCCTCCGGCTGACCACGTGCGAGCCCGCCGCCAGGTTCAGTACCTGGCGTATTCCGGCCATCGGTGAACCTGGGCACACCGCCGTACGTGGTCAGCCGGAACCGACCATCAGCGGGAGGCCGTGTGCCCGACAAGCTCCGGATCGACTACAACATCCTCAACGACGCCAAAGCGGACCTGCACGAACTCGCGGGCGACATCAAGCCACTGCTCGACGACAGCCTGTTCAGCCGGCTGGCGTCCACCGAGGACGCGACCAATCTGCTGGGCAGCTCCGACGTCGGCTACGCCGTCACCAACCTGCACGACGAGGCCAAAGGCACGCTCGGCCGGGCGCACGACGGGTTGATCGCCCTGGGCAACTCGTTCGGCTCGGTGGGCGAGGCGTTCCTCCAGTTCGACGCCGAGATCGCGCAGGGGATGGGCATCACCGGGCAGAACCTCGGCCTGGACAACTGGCGGCGGGACAAGGCCGCCTGGGACTACCGCCAGAACCACAAGGACGACTGCAAACCCGGCCCGGACGGCAAGTTGCCCGACTTCTGCAGTGCGACCGATCCCGGTCCACCGCCGCTGGACCAGGTGATCACCACCGACCGCGGCTGCGTCCACACGCACCTGACCTTGGACCAGAACGGCAACGTGACCGGGGAAGAAACGACCGTCAAGTACGACGGCAAGGTGTACAAGACGGTCACCAGCTACAGCAGCACGAACAACACCAACACCATCGTCACCGACAGCACCTACCCCGACGGCACCACGGTGCACAACGAGACGTACCTGAACTCCGACGGCAGCGGGACCATGTACACCCGCAACAGCGACGGCTCCTGGAGCAACTACACGCGCGGCCCGAAGGACAGCCAGGGCGACGCGCCCGACTGGGTCTTGACCGCCGGCAGCGACGACCCGAACGACTCCGATGACGACGGCGGCGGCGGCTCGAACCAGAATCCCCGGCCCGGACCGCCTGGCGCACACGTTCCCAACAAGATCTGACACCCCGAGAAAGCGAGTCCAGTCCCATGGCCTACGACGGCATCAACCTCGAGTACGGCAAGATCCTCGAGGTCGTCAACGTGATGACGACCGCCCACGACCAGATCGTGCCGACGATCGAGAACCTTCGCACCCGGGTCAACACCCTGGTCGACGACGGCATGGTGTTCAAGCAGTCCAGTGACGTGATCCGGAACACCTACAACCAGTTCGACACCAGCCTGAAGGCGGCGGTGAAGGGCATCCAGGACTTCTCCGAGATGTTCAACAGCATCAAGAAGAACGCCGAGGAGTTCGACGAGGGCATCAAGAACAGCCTCAGCCAGAGCAAGTGAGCCGACCGGCCCCAGGGAGAACGACTCCCTGGGGCTTCGTCGTACCTAGGCGCGCAAGGTCGTGAGTGGGATCTGTACGGCGAGCGGCGTGGACCCGGGGCCGGTGGTCCAGCCGCGCCCGACCCGGGGCGTGGCCCGGGTGATGCTCGGGCTCAACCGGACGCCGACCAGTTCGCCCTCGGTGAGCTGGCGTGGCTCGAGCAGCACGCCTCGCCGGGCCCGCCGGGCAGCTGTCGGCCAGCCGCTCAACGCCCCCTGGAAGCCGTCGGTCGAAGCAGCGAAGGCCAGTCCGAGCCCGTTGTCGCGGCCGGACACCACGATCTCCTTGAGCAGCCGGTCGGCGGCGGCGGACGCCAGCAGCAGGTCGGCGTCGTCGATGACCACGACCTTTGCCCCCGGCAACCGATCGAGCGCGGCCCGGAGCACGTCCTCGGAAGGGTCCGCCTCGGTCAGTACGACGGCCTGCGCGTGCCGGTCGAGCAACCTCAGGGGCGACTCCCGCGGCGTCACCACGACCACCGAGGAACCACCCGCCAGCAGCGAGATCGCCAACGACGCCAAGGCGTTGCTCCGCCCTGATCCCGGCGGGCCTAGGACGGCGAACGACGAAGCCGACCCGGCCAGGTCCACACCGACCGGTCCCGCATCGTCGCCACCGAGACCGACCAGGCCCCACTGCGGCCGCCGGTCCGCCGCTTCGACTTTCTCGTACGCCGCCGCGAACTCCACGGTCGCCGGCAACTCGGCAACCTCGAACGGCCGCCGGGCAGCCGGCACCCTCGCGTCGCGGCGTCGCGCCTCGGCTGCGATCGTCTTCAGCGCCTCGACCTGATCCGCACCGCCACCCTTGGCCAGTACGGCGACCTGCGTCTCCGTCCCCGACAGGACGTGCCAGCCGCGTCCCGGCTGGACGAACGCCGGGACCTTGCCCAATCGCAGTCCGGCCGCCTGGTAGTCGGTCCGATCGGCCTGTCGGAACAGCAGTTTGTGGTCGTTGTGCGCAGCCAGCCGGCCACCGAGCAGCGCCCGCTCGGACGTCGCCACGACGTGGATGCCAAGGCCGGCGCCCTCGCGGAGCAAGCGCATGACATCTTGCAGGATCTGGCCGTGGTCGTGCTCGTCGAGCTGGACCGACAGCGCGTCCCACCCGTCGATGAGCAGCAGCAGGTGGGCCGGCCGTTCGGCCGCCGGCAGGACCTTGCGGAGCTCGGTCAGACCGGTCGCGTTGTGCCGGCCGGCCAGGTCTTGGCGCTGCGTCAGTTCGAGGTTGAACCTGCGAACGAGCCGGCTGAGTCGTTCGACGTCGTGCCGGGACACGACACCACCGCAGTGCGGGAGGGTTGCGAGCGCGGCCAGCCCGCCGCCGCCGGCGTCGATGCCGTAGATGTGCACATCCGCCGTACTCAGGTTCCGTGCGGCCGAGCCCGCCAACGTGCGCAGCAGTTGCGTCCGCCCGGACCGTGGCGCACCGATGACGTACAGGTGCCCGAAGGACGACAGGTCCGCCCCGGCCACCCGGCGCTGTTGCAGCGCAGGCAGGTCCTCCAGTGCGTACGGGATGAACATCGTCCGGTCAGCGGCGTCCGGCAGTTCGTCCAGCATGATCTCGTCGGCCAGCGGCGGCTGCCACGGACTCGGCTGCGCTGTGAAGTCCTCCAACCCGGCAGCCGCTTCCCGCAACGCCTCGACCAGAACCTGCAGATCGGTCACGGCAAGCTTGGCCGGCCCCTCATCGACCACCTCCGGTACGGCGCTCAGTCCGGTCGCGTGGCCGAGTCCCTCCCAGGGCAGCTCGGCCACCTGGATCGCGGCCGGGGCCCGTGTGATCGTGGCCTCCGCCTCGTCCTCGCTCACCCGTTCGGCGCCGACCCATGCGGTCTGGAACATGTCGGCCAGCCGCGGACCGCGGCGGATCAACGCCCGCCCGGGCAGACCGGGCGCGATCGACGCCGCCTCGTTGACGTCGACGACGTCCTGGCTCTCGGACTGGTCGGTTACCCGGAGTGCGATCCGTAGGTTCGTGTTCGCCCGGATGTCGGCCGTCACCACGCCGGCCGGCCGCTGCGTCGCCAGGATCAGGTGGATGCCGAGCGAGCGGCCGCGCTGCGCGATCCCGATCAGACCGGGCACGAAGTCGGGGATCTCGCGGATCATCGCGGCGAACTCGTCGATCACCAGGACCAATCGCGGCAACCGGACCAGGCCTGGATCGACGAGACGCTTGGCCTGGTAGTCGGGCAGATCCTTGGCTCCGGCCGCGGCGAGCACCCGTTCCCGCCGGCGCAGCTCGGCCTCCAGCGACTCGAGCACGCGCTCGACCAGATGGGCGTCGAGGTCCGTCACCATACCGAGCGTGTGTGGCAGCCCCGCACACTCCTTGAACGCACTGCCGCCCTTGTAGTCGACCAGAACGAAGGTCAGCTCGTCCGGGCGATTGGCCACCGCAAGTGACGCGACCAAGGTCTGCAACAGCTCCGACTTGCCGGAACCCGTCGTACCTGCGATGAGCCCATGGGGGCCATCGGCAACCAGGTCGACCGAGAACGTGCCGTCGTAGTCGCTGCCGAGCACGAAGGACGTCGTCGCCGGTCGTCGTTGCCAGCCCTCCAGCAGCGCGGCGGGATCCGGGTCGGCCTGATCGAGCAACTCGAGCAGCCGGACCTGCTTCGGCAGACCGGCGTCGTGCTCCGGGCTGACGTCGCGGACGGGTGCCAGCGCCCGGGCGACGTGCTCGCACCACTGCGGCGACACCTGGTCGGCCCGGACCGCATCCTCGTCGGGCAGGCCTGGACGCCGTACGCTCAACACGTCGCCGTCCACCAGGACGACACCGCTGCACTCCTCGGGCAGCAGTCGTTCCTCCGAGTCCACGCAGATGCTGTAGATGCCGAGCGAGGGTCCGTCGGCCAGCACCTGGATGAAGCCCGGTACGTCGCGCAGCCGGCGCGACCCGTCGGCGATCAGCAGTACGTCGGGCTCGGACAGCTCGGGCTTGCCGGTCGCCGCGAGGAGCCGCTGTCGCTGCTGCACTTGCGCGACGAGTTCGCCGATCCGCGCGGCGGTGGACACCTCGTCGTTGCCCACCAGAGCGGCTGCCGTGTCGCCGGTGGGACGCACATGCGGCAACCACCGCAGCCAGCCCCAGTCGGTCATCCGCTCCGCTTCGGTGAGCAGCACGATCCGTAGGTTGCGCGGCGAATGCAACACCGCGCTCTGGATGGCGAGCCAGCGGGCGACCGCCTGTGTCGTATCCCCCGCACCCGCGAGACCCAGGACGCCATGTCCGCCCACCGGGACGGTGACCGGCGCGTCCGGGATCGTCCACCGGATCGTCCGGTGGTTGTCCTCTCGTCCCTGGTCCTCGAGTTCCTTCAACGACGGCTGGTCACCGGTGCCGAGCCGGAGCAGCAGGTGATCCGCATCGGTCCGCCGTCGCTCCCACAGCCGGCTGCCCGGGGCGGTGGCGAGTTGCGCCAAGCGGACCGGATCGGGCGCGGTGACGTTGCGGATCACGCGCTCGCGCGCGACCGCGGTCCGGACCTCGTCCTCCAGGGCCTCGGTGCGGGCAGCGTAGCGCCGGGTCGTTTCCCGGTGCTGTTTGCGGCCCGAGCGCCGGCTGGAACTCCAGTTCATCCCCATCATCACCGGGCTGAACAGGGTGAAGATCAGGTAGTAGTACGAGTTGAGCAGCGCGACCATGACCAGGCCGAGCACCACCGGGGCGAAGATCATCGGCCACGGGAACGGCCGCTTCGGCTCCGGGCCGGGTGGCGGCGGCAGCCGGAGCTTGGTGTCGTCCAGATGCGGCGCGATCCGCGGCGGCCGGTTGTAGTCGATCCCGAACCCGTCCGCCGACGGGCGGACGGCCGCCTTCGGTTCGGCCGCGGCGTTCAGTCGCAGCAACGCCGGACCCACCACGAGGTCTTCGTCCGCCGGCCACTCGTGCGGCTGCTCGCCCCCGGCCGGCGACGCGGACCGGCGTGCCGGTCTCGATTCGTCGGACTCCCCGGGCTGGTGCCGCATCGCGGTGGTTGCGGCGTCGTCGGCCGGCGGACCGATCCGCGGTTCGCGCACCACTCCGGGAACGACCTCGGTCCGCTGCCAGGTCGCCGTACCGTCCGGCCCGACCGTGAGCCACAACCCGCGCGCCGGTACGCCGGAACCCGTCAGCCGGATCGCACAGAGCGGATCCGAGCCGATCTCGTGGCTGCCCGGACCGAACCGCCAGACCTGCCCGGCCTGCGGCCCCGAGACCGCGTGCACCTCGACGACCAGGGAACGCGGGCCGTCGAGAGGGCCGACGAGGTTCGGCCCGGTGACCGGTCCGTCGATGCCGAGGACGCCGCCGTCCCGAACACCCGAGCCGGCCAAGGGTGCGGCCGGGTCGAGCTTCGTTTCGCCGAGGTACACGGTCCGGCCCGGACCGACGAGATTCTCGGTGAAACTCGCCACCGAGACGCCCGCCGGCAACCGGACGATGCGATCGCTCCGGGCGCCGCTCCCGTGCTCGACAGTGGTCAGGGTCAGGTCCACGAAGACGCCTTCCGGTCCGTCCCGGCATCGCCTGCCGTCACGGCCGACACTCCGGTGGTTCCGACCTGCAGGTCCAGGTCGTCGAGATCGTCGTTCCCGGCCGTCGGCCCCTGCGGAGCCCGGCCGTCGAAGTCGTGTGCCGGGATCGACCGCACCGAGCGAGCGACAGCCTTCGCCAGCGGCAGCGGATCCACCCGGAGCCAGTCCGCGGCGCCGTACAGCCGCAGGGTGCCGTCCGGCAGCGCCTCGACCAGCCGCGAACTGCCGCGCGCCACACCGAGACTGAGCAGCCGGATGCCGGCCGGCAGCGCTGTCCGCGGCTGCTCGGCACCGACGACGAACCACACGCCGCGCCGATTCACCGCCTCGGCCAGCGACATCCCGGCGTACGACCGGTGGATGCCGTCAGCCACTTCCACCGCTCCGGCCGGCAACCGGACATCGAGTTGTGCCGCCAGCGCCTGAACGACCGCGCGAGCCGTGCGCGGCGGGCCGTAGACGGACAGCGTCGCCGGCCCGGCCAGCAGATCTAGCAGTACGGCGGTCCGCCCGGTGCTGTCGGTGCCGAGACAGACGAGCAACGGGGCCTGCGCGGGCTGATGCGCGGCGACGGCTGTGTACTCGTCCAGGTCCGCCCGGGGGATCCACCACAGCCGGGCGTCGTCCGAGTCACGGCTCCACGGTCCGGGAAGGCCCTGCTCCGGGACGTCGCCCGCGACGAGCACGCCGATCCGGTCCTTGCCGAGGACAACGGCGTACGGCGCGGATCGGGCACTCACTCCGGCGGCGTACCCGATCGCCCGTTCCGCGTCGTTCCAGGCCCGCTCGTCGCGCAGTACCCCGGTCAGGTAGCGCAGCCGTCGCCGGTACCGGATCCGCGCGGCGACCGGGTCGGCGAAGGCGCGCGCCGTCCGGGTCAACTCGTTCTTGGTCCGCCGGTAGAGCCGGCGCCAGCCCCCGAGCCGCCTGACCAGGAGGTTGACCAGGACGAGAAACAGGATGACGACTCCGACGTACCCGAGCCAGCCGCGCAGTCCGCCGCTGAACAGGCTCAAGGGCATCACGCGGCAGCTCCATGACAGCCGCGGCGGAGCAACTCGGCCCGCATCGTCCGGACCCCGTTGTGGGTCCGCGATTTCACGGTCCCGACCGGCACTCCGAGAGCGTCGGCGACTTCCTCACCGGGATGGCCGAGCAGGTGGACGCGGACCACGGCCTCGCGGTGGGCCGGGCTCAGTTGCCGGAGTGCGTCCACCAGCAACCGGCGCTCGGTCACCTGGTCGGCCGGATCCGGTGCGACCAAGGCGTCGCCGAAGTCGGCCGGGCCGATGCCGACCGGGATCGATCGGCTGTCGCGGCGGTGCAGGTCGACCACCAGGTTGCGGGCGACCCGGAAGAGCCACATCCGGATCGGGCGGTCCTGCCAGTCCAGCCGCTCGGCGAGTTGCCAGGCGCGCAGCAGCGTCTCCTGGACGACATCGTCGGCGGCATGAGTGTCCCGGTCCAGCAGGCTGATGACGTAGCGGCGCAGACTGTCGCGTTCGGCCAGGCACAGCTCGATCGCGGTGGTCCGGCAGGCACGGTGTTCGTCGATGAGAGGACCTCGCAGCTCACGCCCAACCGATGGGCAGACCCCGGCGGCAGCCGGGATCGCGGGGAGGGACGGCCGACGAATCTAGTTGAACCCCGAAGCATGCTCAAAGCCCTTCAGATGAACGAAGAGTGGAATCTTCACACCATGAATTAACCCTTTATTCATTGGTTGACGAAGGCCTCCGCAGGGTGCGATTCTCGGTCGGCTTTCCCTCCCCACAGCAGTGGAGCTGACGTTGCGGACATCTGGTTCCGATCCCTCGAACGATCCGGCCCGGCCACGGTTCGCGGACACCTTCGCGCGCCGGCCGAGCCTGCCCCGGATCTCCCGGCTGCCGGACCGCCGCGCCTGGTCGACCACCGCGGTGGTGGCCGTCCTGGTCGCCGGCGTCGCGTTCGCCGTACCCCTCACCGGCCGGATCGGCTCGGATCGCCACGTTGCGTACGCCGACGACAAGCCAGTCTCGTTCGCCACCCCTGATCCGTCGCCGACTCCGGGATCCAGCACTCTGCTGCCCCACCAGACGAAGCCGTCCGGTACGACGACCGTCGTCAGCCCCGGCATGACGTTGACCCGCACGCCGGCCACGGTCACCGGACCGCCACTCCCACCCGGTCGGCGCCCGCCCCCGGCGACGACCACGGCCGGCACGACGACGGCGCACCCCCCGCAGCAACCGAACCGTCCGATTGGGTCGACGACGACCACTGCGCCGCCGAACACGCAACCGACCACGACCACGACCACGACGAGCAAACCGCAGCAAGTGCAGTCGGCGCCCGTGGTCACCTCGGTACGACTGCAGAACTACGCCTCCAACCGCTGCGCCGACGTCAAGGACGCACAGAGCGGTGTCGGCCAGGACGGTACGCCGTTGCAGGTCTGGGACTGCGGGAACAACGCCAACCAGAAGTGGGCGTTCTACTCCGACGGCACGGTCCGGTCACTGGGGATGTGCATGGACCTTGCCTGGGCCTCGACCAACGACGGCACTCAGGTCCAGTTGGCGAGGTGCAACGGCGGCTGGGCGCAGAAGTTCACCCTGAACGGTGCACACGACCTGGTGAACCCGACCGCCGACAAGTGCGTCACCGCCGACTCGACCGGCAACGGCGGTCGACTGGTCCTCCGCTACTGCAACGGCGGTTCGAATCAGAAGTGGCGCAGGGCCTAGAAGGCGTACGGGTACGGGGACCAGTCGGCTGGGCGCTTCTCCAGGAAGGAGTCGCGGCCTTCGGCGGCTTCGTCGGTGCCGTAGGCGAGGCGGGTTGCTTCGCCGGCGAAGAGTTGCTGGCCGACCAGGCCGTCGTCGATCAGGTTGAACGCGTACTTGAGCATCCGCTGGGCCGTCGGGGACTTGGCGCAGATCTTCTTGCCCCACTCCAGCGCCGTCGCCTCGAGCTCGGCGTGCGGGACGACCTTGTTCACCATGCCCATCCGGTAGGCGTCCTCGGCGCTGTACTCGTCGCCGAGGAAGAAGATCTCCCGCGCGAACTTCTGCCCGACCTGCCGGGCCAGGTACGCCGATCCGAACCCACCGTCGAACGACGCCACATCCGCGTCCGTCTGCTTGAACCGCGCGTGCTCCGCGGACGCCAGGGTCAGGTCCGCGACCACGTGCAGGCTGTGCCCGCCACCCGCGGCCCACCCCGGTACGACGCAGATCACGACCTTCGACATGAAGCGGATCAGCCGCTGCACCTCGAGGATGTGCAGTCGGCCCGCCTTCGCCGGATCGATGGACTCCGCCGTGGTCCCCTCGGCGTACTTGTAACCGTCCTTGCCCCGGATCCGCTGGTCGCCGCCCGAACAGAACGCCCAGCCGCCGTCCCGCGGCGACGGCCCGTTGCCGGTGAGCAGGACACAGCCGACATCGGTCGACATCCGCGCATGGTCGAGCACCCGGTACAACTCGTCCACGGTGTGCGGCCGGAACGCGTTGCGCACCTCGGGCCGGTTGAACGCGATCCGCACCACCCCGGCGTCGACCGCCCGGTGGTAGGTGATGTCGGTCAGGTCGAACCCGTCCACCTGCTTCCAGGCCGACGGGTCGAAGATCTCGGAGACATGCGCGGCATCGGTCACGCCGCCGAGCATATTTCAGCGCCGTACGGCGCCTTCTCGCAGGACAGCGCCGCAGTACTCAGCGCCGCGCGGTGCTCTCCCGCAGGACGACCTCGGCCTTGAACGTCTCGGTGGTCGCCTCGCCGCCCTCGATCGCGAGCTCGAGCGCCCGCCGGCCCATCTGCTCCAGCGGCAGCCGCACCGTGGTCAGCCCCGGCCACACATCCCGCAGCGTCGCGATGTCGTCGAACCCGGCGACACCCAACTCACGCGGTACGTCGACCCCACGGGCCCGCAACGCGGACATCGCCCCGACCGCCATCACGTCGTTTACCGCGAAGACGCAGTCCATATCGGTCTTGCGATCCAGCAGCGCCTCGGCAGCGGCGTACCCGCCGTCACGAGTGAACTCACCGGCCTCCATCGCGACCGGCTCCAGCCCGGCCTCCGCCAGCCCGGCGACGAATCCGTCCCGCCGGTCCCGCGCCGTCGCCAGCGCGTCCGGTCCACCCAGTACGGCGAACTTCCGCCAGCCGAGGCTCACCAGCGACCGGGCCAACTCGGCCGCACCGGCACGGTTGTCCGGCTCGATCGTGTGCGCCGGCATCCCAGACTGACTCACCAGCGCAAGACCGGCGCCCGAGTTGAGGAACGTCTCGACCTCGGTCGCCGTACGCGCCAGGCTCTCGGCGTCGGTACGGCGGCTGCCGATCATCACCGCGGCCCGGGCTCGCTGCGCGCGCAGCGAGGACAGATAAGCAATCTCACGATCGGCGTCACGGAACGTGCTGGCCATCATCACCAGCAGATTGCGCTCGTCGGCCGCGCGCATCACGCCGTTCGCGATCGCCGCGAAGTACGGGTCCTCGATGTCGTGCACCAGGATGCCGACCACGTTGGTCGACGACTTGGCCAGCGCTTGGGCCTGCGCGTTCGGCGTGTAGCCGAGCTCGTCCGCCGCGGCTTTGACCCGTTCCTGCAGCTCAGGACGAGGCACCCGGTCCCCGCCGTTGAGCACGCGGGAAGCGGTGGCGACCGACACACCCGCGCGCTGTGCCACGTCCAGCAATGTCACCGGTGCTCGCAGATTCACTGGCCTACCCTTCCGTACTCTCCCCCTGGGTGGTGGCGGTCACCTTATCGGAATTAGTCCACCACTACGCTCTGTGGCTGGGAAGTGGCTGCCAATATCGTCAGAATCTGGCTTTAGGCCCCTGGAGTGACTAGCCTTCCCAGCCATGACGACCGTCCGCGCCAGGGTGACGATCCTGGTCTCGTCCACCGTGCTCAGCCTCGGGACCGTCACCGGTACCGCCGCGGCTGCGCGGTTGCCGGACGACCCGGGCATGGCAGGCCCGTCCGCACCTGCCCCAAGCCCTTCGGTCCCACCGTACGTCGATCCGGCCACCAAGAGCACGCAGCCGATCTACGACTACGGCGACGCACTGCGCGAGTCCGTCTACGTCGACACGAAGATGGACACCGACTCCGACGGCAAGAACGACGTCGTCGCCGTCGACATTGTCCGGCCGCGCGAGACCGACCTGGGCGGCCTGAGGATCCCGGTGATCATGGACGCGTCGCCGTACTACTCCTGCTGCGGACGCGGCAACGAGAGCGAGAAGAAGACGTACGACGAGAACGGCGTCATCCAGAAGATGCCGTTGTTCTACGACAACTACTTCGTCCCGCGCGGGTACGCCGTCGTCGGGGTGGACATCGTCGGCACCGGCCGGTCGACCGGCTGCGGTGACGTCGGCGGCAAGGACGAGATCGACTCGGTCGTCGCCGTGATCGACTGGCTGAACGGCCGCAACACCGCGCACACCTCGGACGGTGACGACGTCGAGGCGACCTGGTCCAGCGGCGCGGTCGGGATGATCGGCAAGTCGTACGACGGCACGCTCGCGAACGGTGTCGCCGCGACCGGCGTCAATGGCCTGAAGACGATCGTGCCGATTTCCGCGATCTCGTCGTGGTACGACTACACGCGATCCGGTGGAGTGCCGTACTCCGACGACTACATGCCCTGGCTCGGCGGCTATGTCGGCCACGATTCGCCCGCGTGCGACGCCGTACGCGCTGATCTCGGCGACAACGACGATGACGACACTGGTGACTACACCGCCTTCTGGGCCGAGCGCGACTACCTGAAGAATGCCTCGAAGGTGAAGGCCTCGGTCTTCATGACCCACGGCCTCAGCGACTACAACGTCCAGACGAACCACTTCTCGCAGTGGTGGTCCGCCCTCGCCAAGAACAACGTGCCGCGCAAACTCTGGCTGGGTCTCGAAGATCACGTGGATCCGTTCGAGTTCCGCCGCGAAGCCTGGGTGGACGAACTGCACAAGTGGTTCGACTACTGGCTGCAGGGCCTGCAGAACGGTGTGATGAAGGAACCGGTCGCATCGGTCGAGACCGCGCCCGACGCCTGGCGTGACTACAAGACCTGGCCGGCCGTGAACCGGACCGTCCCGGTACCGCTCTCCGCCGGCAAACTAGGTGCCCCGGGCAAGGGTACGGTCACCATCACGGACGACCCGGAACTGACCGAGGACGACATCGTCGCCACCCCGTCCGAGGTGATCGCCGGCCGGCAGATGTTCCTGTCCGCACCGTTGCCGGCCCCGATCCGGATCAGCGGTTCGCCGACGATCACCCTCAAGATCAAGGCCGACTCAGTCACCACGCCGGTCACGGCACGCCTGATCGAGTACGGCGACGCCGACCGGTTCTCCGGCATCCGCCGTACCGCCGACAGCACGTGTGAAGGCGAGAGCACCGACTTCGACGACGCCTGCTACTTCACGGTCGAGAAGCTCACCACCGCAAGCGACCACGGCATCGTCAGCCGCGGCTGGATCGACGCCGCCCACAGCAGCTCCCTCAGCAAGCCGACCCCGCTCACCCCGGGCCAGTGGTCCACCATCACAGTCCCCCTCCGCGCCCAGGACGAAGTCATCCCCAAGGGCCGCATCCTCGGTCTCGCCGTCACCTTGAGCGACACCGAATGGACCAGCCCCAACGACACCGGCGCCACCATCGACATCGACCTGGCCGGCAGCAAACTCAACCTCCCGGTCACCTCCGGCAAGATCGCGGCCCCCACCAAGATCCAGCCCATCGACGTAGACATCACCACCCCCTCCCAACGCCCCGACCTCCACGACCCCACAAACTAGTCCTTCCCACGCACCGCTACGCCCGCTCCTTCGTCGCGAGCTCGCCAGCGCTCCCACCCACCCTTCGGGGCGCGTGCTATCGCCCGCTTGATCAACCACCCCGTGGGGTCGCCAGCTCCTGGACCCTCAGGCCACCGTGTGTTCCAGGGTCCAGGGCCCCGATCGCGGCCGCTACACCTCACCCACTCCGACGGGCACGATGGACACCGGGCCCGCGGCGATCGCCCACCACTCTGACAGCTTCCGGGCGCGGCTCATCCGCAGCAGTGTGTGCCTGAGGTGGTGGGTGGTCTTGTCCATTGGGGGACGGGGCGGTTGTTCTTTGTCCACCAGGTGCCTGTTGGGTTTTGGGGCCAGCCTGCTGGGGAGTTCTCCCAGGTTTCCTGGCGGCCGTAGACGGTCAGGTCTAGAAGGTTGGCCTGGAGCATGGTCACTTCGACACCGCGGCCGATCGTCTCGTTGGTGAGGAACAGGCGGTCGCCTTGGCGCAGGTAGCAGGCGAAGTAGCCCGGTTCGTCGATGAGCCCGGCGGCGATGCCGTCGTCTTCGACGCCGAGCATCGAGTACCACGGCAGCGTGTAGCCCATGAAGTCGCGGAACGGGGCGATCTCCTCCCACGGTCCTTCGCAGAAGACCGCGAAGGACACGCCGCGATGGTTCAGGTAGCTGGCGTCATGCACGTCGAAGATGGTGGCGGTGCAGCCCTGGCACTGGCCTTCGATCCCCGCGCCGGCGTGCCACATGTGCTTGTAGGCGATGAGTTGGTCGCGGCCGTCGAAGGCGTCCAGGAAGGGCACCGGCCCGTGCTGGCCAACCAGCGTGGCGGAGGCGTCGACCTCGGTCATCGGGAGCCGGCGCCGGGCCGCCGCGATCGCGTCTCCCTCACGCGTGTGGGCCTTCTCCCGGCCGAGGAGGGCCCGGCGCTCACGGCACCAGGTCTCACGGTCGACGATCGGCGGCGATGCGGTCGCTGGGGTCATGGGGATCTCCTCATCGGTCTGGGCCCGTTCGGTGTTATGAATATCGACGAGTGACCCAAGGAGTCGTCATCGCACTTTCTTGGCGACTACGACCAGTACGGCGTACGTCGTACGCGCGGTGATGGACCCGGGAGGACCTGAGCGGATGGCGAGTACCGCGGACGAGCTGTGGTTCCGGGACGCGTTCGAGGAGCACCGGCGCCCGTTGCACGCGCATTGCTATCGACTCGCCGGGAACGTGGCCGACGCGGACGACCTGGTCCAGGAGACCTTCCTGCGCGGCTGGCGCTCGCGTGCGCAGTACGAGGGGAAGGCATCGATCCGGACCTGGCTCTACCGGATCGCCACCAATGTCTACCTCGATCAGCGCAAGGCTGCGGCGCGACGGACCGTACCGGTCGGCGATCCGATGGAGTGGTGCAACGATATCGGCCCGTACCCGGACTCACTGCTGGGCGAGGACCCGCAATCAGAGCTGGTGGCGCGGGAGACGGTCGAACTCGCGCTGATCGCCGCGCTGATGTATCTGCCGCCACGACAGCGGGCGGCGTTCGTACTGCGTGACGTCTCCGGCTGGACTCCGGCCGAGGTCGCCGACGGTCTCGGCCTCGCCGTACCCGCGGTGAACAGTCTGATCCAGCGTGCCCGGAAGACCCTCCGTCACTACGCGCCAGGTGATTCCCGAGCGTGGCGCAGGCCGGCGCTGACCAGCGAGGACGAGGAGATCCTGCGTCGTTATGCCGCGGCGACCGATCCCGCGAGCTTCCGGAAACTGCTGGCCGACGACGTGCGCATCACCATGCCGCCGGACCCGCCAGTCGTAGGGGGCGACGCCGCGGCCGAGTTCCTGGGGAGGCCGCTGGATTGGGTCGCGTTCCCGTCGGCCGCGAACGGCCGGCCCGCCCTGATCTGCTACCTGCGTCACCCTGGCAGCGATCAGTACGACGCAACGGTCGTCGACGTACTCACGATCGAGAACGGCAGGATCGTGGCGACCAACGCCTTCGTCGGAGCCCACCACGTCGCCGCGTTCGGTCTGCCCGCGAGCATCGAGGACTCTGCGTCGCTGACTTCCTTCGAACGGTTCAGCTGACGTTACTTGCCTTCGGCTACGAAGTGCATGGGGTCGCCGAAGCCCAGGTCGTTGATGCCGGCGGTGTAGAAGGCGCCGATGAGGAGGGATCTGCGGTGGGCGGCGAAGGTGAGGACGTGGGAGACCATGCCGCCGTACGTGAAGACGCGGGGTGGTTCGCAGGTGGTGTCGACGAAGGAGTCGTCGAAGCGGCCCTCGTCGTTCAGCTGGTTGACCAGGGCAACGAAGCGGGAACCGGCGATGGCGTGGCGTTCGCGGAGTTCTGGGATCGGGGTGACCACCTGGCGGCCGCATTCGGGCACCTGGAACGGGCGATCCTCGACGGATGCCAGCCACATCTCCTCCTGCCAGACCAGGCGGTCCAGCAGGTAGCGGATCGAGATGTCGTCGTCGATTCCTTCCACCGACAGTTCGATCGGGCGGTCGAGTGCGGCCGCGTCCAGGCGGGCGCCGCGCTCGATCAGCTCGCCGGTCAGCCAGACGTGATGCTCGACCATTCTGACCAGGACATCCATCCCTCTCACCTCTTTCCTCGCCGGCAGGCGCAATCCCGCCGGCGGCTGAAAATGAACCCCGCTCGGAGCCGACAGGAAGAACACCCGCGACGGCTCCCGCCGCCACTCCCGCGGCGACATCCCGTAGGCCCGCACGAACGCACGAGTGAACGCCTCATGCGACCCGTATCCCGCCTCGACCGCGACGTCGAGCACCGGCGAGTTCTCGGCCAGCAGCCGGAACGCGGCCCGCTCCAGCAGCACCCGCCGCCGGAACGCGTACGGCGACTCGCCCGCAACCGCCCCGATCACCCGGTCGAAGTGAAACCGCGACAGATGCACCCGCCCAGCCAGATCAGCCCCACCCACCGGCTCATCCCCACCCGGCCCGGCCAACCCCTCAGCCACCACCGCCACGAACTCCTCGAACACATCCGCCATGCCCCCCACTGTGCCCGCCGCTGTCCCAGACGCACTTGATCGAGATTGCTGAACCGCCTGCCCCGGGCGCACCGATGTCAGACCAGGCGGATCCCGGCGGGTGCTAAACAGACTTGGCGGCCGACCACGCTCGGACCGGTTCCAGGCCTGGCGCGTGACACAATAATGCCGATATCAGCACTATTCTGCCGATATCGGCACTATAGTGATGCTTCATGGACATGTCCCAGCCCATCGGCACCGTGGTCCCGACCCTCGACGGTCCTGTGCTGGCTGTGCTGGCGCGGACTTCGCAGCCGCTCACCGGCCGAAAGGTCCATCAGTTCGCCGGCAGCGGGAGTGAAACCGGGACGCGAAATGTACTGCGACGCCTCGCCCGTACGGGGCTGATCACCGCAACCGAGGTCGGCGCCAGCGTCCAGTACGCGTTGAACCGTGAGCACCTGGCGGCCCGCGCCGTGCTGGAGCTGACCAGCCTGCGGCAGCGACTGTTCGACCGGATCCGGGACGCGATCGAGCATTGGCCAGTCAAGCCGACCCATGCGAGCATCTTCGGGTCGACAGCCCGCGGCGACGGTGATCTGGACAGCGATGTCGACCTGCTGCTCGTGCACGGGTTCACCGATGACCCGCCACTCGCATGGGACGAAGAGGCTGGCGAACTTGCCATCCAGGTCTACGTCTGGACGGGCAACCACGTGCAGATCTACGAATTGAGCGAGAGCGATCTCGCCGAGCACCTCCAGGCGGGCGAACCTATCGTCGACGAGTGGGCCCGGGACGCCGTGACTGTCTATGGCCCGGACTTCCGAAGCGTTCGCAGCCGAATCGCGGGCGACGTGATTCCGCGATGACGCCTCAGCCGGGCAGGACTCAGGACTGCAACCGCGCCCAGGCAACCGTCCGGCTCAGTCAGGCACGGGCGTTCCTCGAGGTCGCCGAACTCGTCGGCGCCGAGGACGACGTTCTGGCCAACGACAATGTGGCCGCCGCCTTGGCTGTCCTCGCCGGCACTGCCGCCGCCGATGCCGCGTGCTGCGCGACGTCCGGCCGACGCTCGCGCGGCCAGGACCACCGCCAGGCGATTCAACTCGTCACCCAGGCTGGCCCCGATGGCAAGACGCTAGCTCGGGCACTCGGCCGACTTCTCGACATCAAGACAACGCGCACTACGGGATGATCTACGTCGGCCCCCAGCAGTCCAGGGCCGCAATCCGGCATGCCAGGACGCTGATCGACGGTGCCACCCGACTGCTCGTGTAGGCAGGTCAACGTGGGGGCGGCTCCACGGTGTGGTTGATAAGCGGGCGGCAGCACGCGTGCCGCGGGCGCGAGCACGCAGACCTTGATCGGGCGGGTGGGAGCGCCTGCGTAGCAGGCGACGAAGGAGCCGGCGTAGTGGGCGCGTGGGTGCTTCGCTGGGCTGCTGTGTTGTGGAGTACTCCGCAGTGTGTAGTAGTGTGGTCGGTAGAGCACCGGGAGGGTGGTCTGAGGGGTCCGGCCTCCCGGTGCGCCGAGGAGGGCGTTATGGATACGAGCCAGTTGCTCAAGGGTGTGCTGGATCTGGCGGTGCTTGCTGTGCTGCGGGATGCCGACGGATATGGGTACGACGTGCTGCGGCGACTGCGGGCCGCCGGGCTCGAGGATGTCGCGGATGCGTCGGTGTACGGGACGTTGCGGCGGCTGTTCCAGGCCGGTGCGCTGACGTCGTACGTGCAGCCGAGTGAGGAAGGCCCGCACCGCAAGTACTACGGGCTGAACAAGACCGGCCGGGATCTGCTCGCCCAGTCGACCAAGACCTGGAACCACTTCGCCGACACGATGTCGGTGCTGCTGCTGGAGAAGGAGGCCGCGTGAACAGCACCCTGACCGGAGCGGTCGCGATCTATCTGGCCCAGGTGCGGGCCGAGCTGAGCGACCTGCCGCCGGGCGAGCTGGAGGACGTGCTCGAGGACGTCAGCGGTCACCTCACCGAGGTGGCGGCCGAGTTCGAGGCGGAGCCCACGACCGCCGCTCTGCAGGAGCGCCTCGGCACGCCGCGGGAGTACGCCGACGAGCTGCGCACCGCGGCCGGATACCCACCGCGGACGCAGCCGGTCGCGGTGCGGGAAGCCGGCCGGAAGGCCCTGCGCTGGGGACTGATCGCGGCAACCGCCGGACCGTTCTTCGTTGCCCTCGGCATCTTCGCCTGGTCGCACGAGGAGACCTTGTTCTTCGGCGTCGTGGGATTCGCGGTGCTCTTCGGCGCGGCGCACCTCGGGGTGCGCGCGCTGCGCGACAACGATCCGCGGATCGTCCTCGAGACCCCGCGCGGCCAGCGCGGCGCCACTGCCGTCCGTGACCTGATCGACCAGATCCCGCCGAACGTCCGACGCGAGCTGGTCACGATCGGCCAGCCGGTCTGGTGGGTCGCCCGCGGCGCCATCGGCGGCGGCGGGTTCTTCGCGCTGTTCGGTGCCGGCGCGGTCACGGTGGTCGGCGCACTCGCCGGTGCCGCCATGTCGATCTGGATCGGCCGCCGGACCCAGCAGGACCCACGCTGGCTCTGGTACGTCGTACCACTCAACGTCGTCGCGACGATCGCCATCCCGGCGTTCCTCGCCGCCGCTTACATGGGAGCGTCGTTCGGGTTTCTGAACAACTACGACAACACCTACTCGAGTACTCCGACGTCGTACAACCAGAACGGTCTGGCCCTGAACGGTACGACGATCAACAACATCTACCCGTTCGATGCTCAGGGCAAGCAGGTGAGCGTTCGGCTGTACGACCAGGACGGCAACCCGATCGCTCTGGAGCGCGACGACTGCGACACGCAGCTCGGCCGGGTCGACTCCGGCACGACCAGCAACGTCTTCCCGCACCGGGTCGTGACACCGGACGAGGCCGGCAACGTCGACGCGCAGAACTGCAAGGACTCCGACAAGGCGTCCTTCGTTCCACCACCGGCGCCGGCCACGACGGCGACACAGTCCGTCACCCCGACCGCGTCGGCAAGCACCTCCGGCCGCCCTGGCGTCACCCTGACAGTTCAGCCGACCAGGTGAACCCCACACGCACTAAGGTGGCGGGCTCATTGCCCGCCCCTGCTCTGTGAGGTATCGCCCCGTGTGGATGGTGCTCGGTGTCATTGCTGCCGTCGTCCTGCTTATCGGCCTGGTTCTGTGGTGGTTGCTCAAAGGTGATGACGACGAACTGGACGGCGACGACGAGCAGTTCGCGGTCGAACGCAAGTGGGACTGGGAGTCCGAGCTGACCGAGCAGCAGGAGACTGCGCTGATGGACGGGCTGCGGGCGTACCACAAGAGCAAGGACGGTCCGATCTCCGTTGATGGGCAGGACGGCCAGGTCATGCTGTTCGCGCCGCACACCGTCATCTCGCTCTACCTGCTCGCACAGCGGTTCGTTGCCCTCGGCCCGGATGCGGTGGCGTACCCGATCAGTGCGGTCGGACGGTTGCTGGACGAGTTCGCCGACCAGGAGCAGCCGGGTGTGCTGCACCTGCGCGGCGTCTGGTTCCCTGCCGAGGGCGTGGACGGGATGGACCAGTCGGCGTTCGCCGACCTGGTGATGGACGTGCTGATGCGGCACGACGACCGGCGGGTCACGACCGCCTCCTGGGACGGCGACGGACTGGTCGAGGCGGTCGTCCGCGCGACGGGTCTCGGCCGACGCGAGGAAGGCGACGCCATGTCGACCGGGATGGAGCAGGCGAGGCTGCACGGCGCGTCCAGCGAGGAGGCCTTCGATCGGGCCTACTCGAGGATGGAGGCGGACCGCAGCCGGCACACCAACCGGTTGGTACTGGATCTGGCCCGGGTGCTGGATCACTACGGCAAGGCCCGGCAGGCTCAGCCGCAGACGCCGCCGGTGGATCTGCTGCGCGGCCTCCTCGCCCAGATGGTGGCCTCCGAGGTTCCCGGCGTGCTCTGGACCCGCCCGGCCACCGATGACGAGCGAGCCATCCTCGCCGACGCTGCCCGGAACAACGGCGCGTGACCGAAGCCGTCAGCTGCGAACTGAAGCTGCCGCGACCCGGCGGTACGTGTAGCCCAGGCGATGGTAGACCGCGATGGCGACGGGGTTGTCGCCGTCGACCATCAGGCCGGCGCGGCCGTGCTGCTTGATCAGCTCGGCCGTGACGAACGCGCACACCTGCCGTGACAAGCCTTTGCCTCGGGCAACGGGCCGGGTGGCGACCCCGGCCAGGAAGCCGATCTCCGGTGCGCTCCAAGCGTCCGCGGCCACACTCAGCAGTTCCCCACCGTCGCCGGTTGCCGCAGCCCAGCGTCGTACGCCGGAACGCCCTGGCCACGCGTACGACGCTGGCGCAGCCTCAATGAGCAGCGCCTCGACCCCGGTATCGCCCTCGAGCCAGGCCGGACCTCCGTCACTCACCAACCCGCCGCTGCGAGCCTCGCGCGGTTCCGGCTGAGCGTGCTGCGAGGCCGGCGGGTGGGTTTGGTGAGTGGGGCAGATCCGCGTATCCATCCACCCGAAGGCCGCGCCGAACTCCAGGCCCGGCCTGCGATCGACGAGCTCGCGGATCAGCTGCTCGTCGCCGAACGGACGGAAGCTGGGACCCACCTCGGCGAAGACCTCAGTCGCAAGCCGCGCGACGGCGTCCACCGGCCCGAGGACCGCCAGGCGATCGCGCTTCGACAGCTCCGGCGCCGCGACGGCCACCGCATCCCCGTCGTACCAGGCGCGGACACCGGGGCGGAAACCCTGCCCGGCCCAGACGATCATCGGATCGCCCCCACTCACCGTCGCCAACTCGGCCGTCGTCAGAATCTCGCGCACGCAGCCAAGTGTCGCTCACTCCGCACGTTGCAGGGCGTACGGGACCAGGTGGCGGTAGCCGCGGACGGAGACGCGGCGGAGCCGGAGCAGGCGGTAGTCAGGGTGGCCGTCGAGGGCGGCGGCGAGTTCGCGGTCGGCCAGGACACGGCCGGGTTTGCACTCCGAGGTGAGGCGGGCGGCGAGGTTGACCACCTCGCCGTACACGTCGCCGAGCCGGATCAGGATGTTGCCGTAGGCAAGGCCGATGCGCAGTTCGGGCAGATCGGCGGTCGCGGCGACCGCGTCCTGCAACGCGAGGGCGACCGCGGCGCCCTGCGGCGCGGTGTCGGTGACGAACAGGACCTCGTCGCCGATCGACTTGATCACCCGGCCGCCGTTCAGTGCGACCACGTCAGCGGCCATCCCCTCGAACCTCTCGATCAGCTGGCCGAGCTCGGCCTCGCCGAGGCGACGGGTCAGCCGGGTGAAGCTGACGATGTCGGCGAACCCAACCGCGCGGATCCCACGGGCCAGTTCGTCGGAGCCCGCCACCGCGCGACCGGCCGCGGCGGCCAGGTGCCGGCGCCAGACGTACGTCTGCAGCCGCTCCATTGCCGGCAGCAACAGCCCGGCCACCTCGATCGCCTCGTCCGCGGACAGCTTCGAGTTGCCGAGGAACTCCAGGAACATCGCCGACTGCCAGGACGCCAGCCGGGACTGGGTCTGGCCGAGCTTTCGGGCCAGCGACGACTCCAGGTCCGGATCGATGAAGCCGTCGTCCTCCAGGGCCGCGACCAGCCGGAGCGCCTCGACGTCGCCGTCGGTGAACGCGATCTCGTCGTCCGGCACGGTCGCGAACCCGAGTGCGTGCCACATCCGCTCGGCCCGGGCGATCGAGATCCCGGCCCGCTCCGACACCTGGATCCGGGTGAACTTCCGCTCTCCGCCCAGCAGCGCCTGCTCGAAGTCCCGCTGCAACCCGCCCAGGTCGACCGCGCCAGGCTGGCCCGACGCCGGGTCAGGCTCGACCACGCCAGGCTCGGCCGGGCCGGCCTCGACCGGCTCCGGGTCAGGAACCACCGCGGCGCTCGACGATCGTGGCGTCGATGGCATCACGGAAGGCGGGCAGCCGGTTGGTCAGGTCGTCGAACTTCTCCCGGGTGAAGTGCAGCAGCTGCAGCCGCGACTTCGCCGTCACCGTTGCCGTCCGCAACGTGTTCTTCCGGACCGCCACCTCGCCGGCGATGTCACCCGGGCCGAGTTCGGCGATCTCCTCGCCCTTCACCCGGACCGCCGCCGTCCCGCTCAGGATCAGGTACGCCGCGTCCGGCGGGGTCTGTTCCAGGATCAGCGACCAGCCGGCCGGCACGGAGACCTCCTCGCCGGCCCGGAAGATGTCCCTGATGTCCCGTCCGGACAGATCCGCGAACAGCGGCAGGTCCCGCGGGGATGTCCTACCCAAAGCCACGTCGATCCTCCGAGCCCGCCGGGCCACCCCGGCGATCAGCCGATGTTTCCAGTCAGTAACTCTAACGGACCCCCACGACCAGAAGTAACGGCGGCCGACGACGATGGACGGCGAGCTGCGGCTGCCGCTCGACCTGCTCGACACCCGGAACCGGTTCGTCCACCACCTCCAGCCGGAACCCGTGCCGGCACAACGCACCCAGGATCGTCCCGATCGTCCGGTGGTACTTGACCACTCCGTCGACGAACCAGGCTCGTTGTCGAGGGCCCTCGTCCGCATAGTCGTCGATCACACAGTCCGCCGCCGCGAGCGGTGCCGTCACCACCGGATGTTCGATCGTGAACGCGAAGAACCCGCCCGGCGTCAGCCACCGCGCCACCCGTGCGACCAGACCATCGAAGTCCTCGACGTAGTGCAGCGCGAGGCTGCTCACCACCAGATCCGCAGCTCCCGGTGGCAGGTCGAAGTCGGCCAGGTCCGCCCGGACGTAGCGCACCCGCGGATGCCGGGCAGCGGCCGCCAGCATCTCCTCGGACGCGTCGACTGCGACCACCTCGGCCGCACCGGCCGCCGAGATCCGGACCGCCAAACCACCTTCACCACACCCGAGGTCCACCACCCGCAGCCCGTCCACCGCAGGCAGTACGGCGTTCATCGCGGGGATCTCGACCTCGTCATTGAGCCCGAGTCCATCCCGCCGTAACTGCCGATACCCGCTGAGGAAGTCGGGATCGTCGTACAGCTCGGAGCCCTTCACAGCCAGCGGACGAGGTCGTGGATGTCGATCATCGGCAGTTGCCAGCGGAGTGCGAACTGCTCCAGGTCGGCCGGGCCGGCCATCACCCCGTCGGGGCGCATCACCTCGCAGCACACGCCGACCGGCGCGAGCCCGGCCGCGAGACACAGCGCCACCGTCGCCTCGGTGTGTCCGAGCCGCTCGGCCAGCAATCCGGGCCGGGCTGCCAGCGGGAACACATGCCCTGGCCGAAGGAAGTCCGACGGTACGGCGTCCGGAGCCGCCAGCCGCCGGATCGTCGCCGCCCGCTCGGCCGCGGACACCCCGGTCCCGGTCGCGGCCGCGAGATCGATCGACACGTGCATCGCCGTACCCTGCCGGTCCCCCTCACCCGGCATCGGCGGGATCTCCAGCCGCTTCAGTACGTCGGCCGCACTCGGAATCGTCGTGTGCCCACAGGCCTGGGTGAGCAGGAAGGTCATCGCCTGCGGCCGGAACCGCTCACCGGCGAAGACCACATCGCCTTCACTCTCCGCGGTCGGATCCCAGACCACGACACCACCGCCGGCGGCGATCTGCGCGACCACTTTCTGCACGCCGACCTCGCCGCTGAGCTGACCGGCCCACGGCAACTGGCTGACCGCCCTGAGCAGTTCGGGACCGTGACCGTCGCGGGCCATCCGGACGAGCAGATCACTCTCCAGATTCACCCGGTCCCCCTCGGCCAACGTGCCGAGCGTGGTCTTCGCCAGGGTGTTCGGCACCAGGACCACCGAGAACCGGTCCTTCAGCACCTCCGCCACGGTGATGCTCACCCCGTCGATCGCGACCGAGGACTTCGCCACCAGCTTCGCGAGCAGGCGGTCCGGGGGCTTGATCCAGACGCGTTGACCGGCCGGTTCGGCGGTGACCCGGAGCACCTTGCCGACGCCTTCGACATGACCCTGGACCAGGTGACCGTCGATCCGGTCACCGGCGGCGATGGGTAGCTCGACGTTCATCGTCGTACCGACCGCGATGCGGTCCAGCGTCGTACGGCGCCTGGTCTCGTCCGTCACGACCACCCGCACCTCACCGGCGTCGGCCGGCTCCGCGGTGAACCTGATCCCGTCGAGGCAGACCGCACCACCCGGCGTGACCGGGATCGCGGACTTGACCCGCAGTACGTCGCCGATGACCTCGGCGACCGTGGCTGTGTGCTCGATCTTTCCTGTGAACATGCTTCGCTCTCCGGCTGTGGGTTCCGGCCAGGGACCGCTGGGGGTCCGAGCTGAAGCGGGGTATCACCGCATGGCCCCGGTCAGCGCCGGGTTACTCCGCCGTCCCGGCGAAGCCGACGGGCCCGGGAAAGCTCCCGACCGCCACACCTTGGAATCGCACCAGTCGGCAGTAAACCACATCGAGCTGTTGACCGGTTGACAACGAAGGTCTAGGTTCGGCGGAAATCGATTTCTCCACTGAGCTCTGCCCGCCCAAGGAGACCGAGATGCGGAAACCCACACAGCGAGGTCGTCCGCCGTCTGATCCGGCGGCACTGGATTCATCGAGTGTGGAATCCGTGTCGCCGCCAAGCGCTTTCCGGCCACCAACTCCCTTCAGTCGATGGCACAGTCCCCGCGGCGGACGATCCTGACCGGGCGGCTTCGCACGGTGGCTTCACTGGCGGCGGCGGTCGGGCGCACGGTGGCTTCAGTGAGGGCGGCGGTTGGGGCGGGCTTCAGCGGCGGGGGTCTGGCTCCAACTGGACGATGTCGTCCTTGAGGAGATCAGGGCGACGTAGACCGGCTGCGGCCGCGGCGGGAGCCGGTACGGCGGCGGACCGGGCGGCGGGGGCCGACCAGGCGGGGTCCGGCGAGGCGATCCTCGAGTCGCCGGGCCTCGCGCCGGATCGGCTGTGCGACGTACTCACCGAGGATCACACCCGAGGCGAGGGCGACACCGATGGCGACCGCGGTCGCCAGGCTGACGATGCCGATCAGGTTGCCGAGACCCATCAGCTCGTAAAGGCCCTTGTAGATGGTCAATCCCGGCAACAGCGGAATGGTGCCGGAGACAACGACCACCAGCGGCGGCACCCCGGTACGACGACCAAGCGAGTAGCCGCCGAGACCGACGACGAAGGCACCGGCGGCCGTCGACCAGGCCGGCCCGAACGACGCGCGCATCATCAGCGTGAACGCCAGCGACCCAACAGCACCGATCACCGCGATCGGCAGCAACGCCCGCAGCGGTGCGTACGACGCATACGCGAACGCGACCGCCATCAGCGCACCCGATCCGACCATGACCGGCAGGTTCGCCAACTGAATCGTCTGCGCCTCGATGCCGACGTTGAGCCCGAGCTTGATCCCCAACGTCAGACCGAGGCTGACCCCGGCGATGATCCCGCCGGTCAGCAGCATCGCCTCGAGACTTCGGGCCGCCGCCGTCACGTAGTACCCGGTGATCGCGTCCTGGACCGCACCGGTCAGGGCGATCCCGGCCAGCAACATGATGATGC
Source organism: Kribbella sp. CCNWLW201 (assembly GCF_037203805.1). Lineage (NCBI taxonomy): Bacteria > Bacillati > Actinomycetota > Actinomycetes > Propionibacteriales > Kribbellaceae > Kribbella > Kribbella sp. CCNWLW201. The sequence goes on from NZ_JBBCBQ010000001.1 coordinate 647,208, forward strand.
CTGCGGCAACGACCAATGAGGGTTTGACCGGCGCGTGGACGGCGTACAGGATCAGCGCGACCGCGGTGGCGACGAAGGCGCCGGCCACCTGCTGGTAGAACGCGGGCAGTCGCTGCCGGTTGAACCACCGGTTGTTCAGGTCGATCACGATCGCGGTGACGACTGCCACCAGCGTGATCAGCCAGCCACCACCGAGCAGCAGCGTCGCACCACCTGCCATCACGCCCCAGGCCAAGACAGCGCTCCAGCGTGGGTACGGCGGCCCCGCTGAGGTCAACCGCGCCAGCTCGCGACTCGCTTCGTCGCGGGTCACATCGCCCCGAGCGAGCCGTCGTACCAGCTGATCGACGTCCGTGAGCCGAGAGAAGTCCTGCGAGCGGTAGCGGACGAGGCGGATGTGGGTCTCCGGCGCGACGTCCGGGGCCGCCTGGTACGAGATCGCCATCGAGGTGAAGGTGATGTCGACCTCGCACCCGCGCAGCCCGCCCGCCGCGGTCACGCCGAGGATCGTTGCGGTCGCGTCCGCCGTACCGGCGCCGCTGGACAGCAGCACCTCACCGACCCGCAGGGCCAGGTCGAGCGTCCGGTAGACGTCCCGCTGCTCGTCGCGATCCATCAGGCGTCGAGCAGCCGGTCGGCCATCGCCAGATCGGTGATCAGGATGTTGACCCAACCGCCGAGCAGTGCGGCCCGGATCGCGGAGAACTTCCGCTCCCCGCCGGCCACTCCGATCCGGCGCGGCACCGCCAGCAGTTCCTTGGCCGTCACTCCGATGACTCGCTGGTCGAACGTCGAGCGCACGTGTTTTCCCTCTTCGTCGAAGAACCGGAAACAGACGTCGCCCACCGCACCGAGCCGGCGCAGCTCGTCCTGGTCCGCCTCGGCGACCGCGTTCCCACTGCGCTGCAGCAGCGGCGAAGGCTCGAGACTGCCGATTCCGACCAGGGCGTCGGTGAGCTGTCCCCAGGTGCCCAGAACGTCTCGAACGGACACGTCGTTCATCATCGCGCGCCGTACCGCGGGGGTCCCGACCAGCCCCGGCGCCGGCAGATAGACCGGCATCCCACCGGTCAGCTCGGCGAACCGGGCGGTCAGCCGGGTCGCCTGCATCTGCACCGCCGCGTCACCCAGTCCGCCGACGATCTGGACCACCTTGTCGACCACCGGCACGCTCTTGCGCGGCATCCGGTCGACCGCGCTGATCAGCGTCTCGCTCCAGGACGAGATCCCGATCACGTGCCCGCCGGTCAGCGTCATGTCGATGTACGCCGCCGCACCCGAGCCGAGCGCCGGGAGTACGTCGTCGCCGACTCCGAGCGTGTCGACGACGACCGCGTCACGCAGGCCGTAGCGTCCCTGCAGTTCGTCTTCGAGATCGCTGTGCACGCCGCTCGGCATGGTCACCACGGTGTGCACGATGCCGACCTCGACGGCCTGCTTGAGCATCCGCGACACCCGGGCCTGGGAGAGGTTCAGCTCGGCCGCGATCTTCGGCTGCCGGATGCCCTTCTCGTGGTACATCCGGGCCACCTTCGCGAGCAGCCGCAGCTCGTCCAGCCCCGGCTGACGCACCGCGCGGTTGATCACGTCCAGACCCCCTAACAGACGACGACTATAGGTCAGCCAGACAGATGTACACGCGGGGCGCTCCACCGGCATCGGGGATCACGTCCCGGGGTGAGTCGCGCTTGCCGGTCGCCACCACCGAGCCGTCACGCGGGTCCACGATCCGGTAGCCGAGCGGAATCGTGTCGTCGAAGATCATCACCGGCCCACCGTTGTCCCGGTACACCACGAACAGCTCGCCAGGCACGCTCAGCGCCCGCCCGGTGATCGCTCCGGTCCAGTCCGGCGCCATGTCGGTCGTCGGCAGCCCGGCGAGGATCTTCGGCACCAGGCCGACGTACGACGGCCCCTCGAACCCGACCGCCTCGCGCCAACCGGCTCCCGGCGCGGTGAAGTAGTCAGACTGCCCCGGCTCGTCCGGATGCAGCAGCCACTGCCACAGACTGCCCGCTCCGTAGACGACGCCCATCGTCCCGCCCGCGCACAGGTTGCTCCAGGCCTCGTGCCCCTGCCACCAGCCGGCCGCCCGGCCGGTCTCCTGGGTGTTCTCGTACGACGGTTCGCCGTTCGCGACCGCCTTCACCGGCAGATTCCGCCACATGTCCGCCACCCGCTCAGGCACGTGCTCGCCCTGGTGACCGGTCTGGCACCACTGGAAGTCGAGCCAGTCGGCGTCCTGGTGAGCGTTCGCATGGATGTGGGGCCGGTAGTGGATACCGGTCGGCTGGCCGTAGCAGTCGACCGCGTGGACCTCGATTCCGCCGGCCTCGACCTGAGGTTCACGACCCGACCCGTCTCCGCCAACCAGGTAGATCGCGGGCTGAGCGCCGTACCGGGCGACGAGGTAGCGGCAGTACCGCGCGTACTCCTCCGGCGGTACGACGGTGCCGGCGACGTCGAGGCCCTTCCAGCCGAAGCCGTGGAACACCGGCTGCAGGACCGGGACGAGACCGTGGTCGACCAGGATCCGGAGCAGCTCGTCGAGATACTGGAAGTACTCGACGTTCAGCTGGTTCAGGTGGCCCTCGGGGAGGTCTTCGAAGCCGACGTCGAAGCCCTCCTCCTGCGTGCGATCCCGCGGGCCGACGGCTCGCATGTCCGGCTGGACGGTCATCAGCAGTACGGCGTTGAAGCCCTTGGCCTGCCGATCGGCGGCGTACTCCCGGACCTGCTCGGGCGTCGCTCGCCAGGGCAGCGCCCACGCGGTGTCCGCGGCCAGGATCGCGGGCGTGCCGTCAGCGTGCACCAGGCTGCGGCCGCCGGGCGACATCCGCCAGAAGCCGTGGGCGTAGAACGGGTTGGCCTCGTCCTCGGCGGGGCGCACCTCGAGCTCGCCGGTGTCCGGGCCGCTCGTCCAGGTCCACCGCCCTGCCGAGGGCGCGGCGAAGCGGACCCGCCAGGTGTCACCGCCGTCCCAGAACGCGGGCCGCCGCAGCGTCGTACCGCTCTCGTGCTCGAACTCGGCCCACACCTCGGCGGCGTACGGCTCCTCGTGGCTCCTGGTCAGCGTGAGCTCGATTTCGCGCCAGGTGACTGAGATGGACATGACACTCCCGGGGATGGTTTCTACAGATAAACTTCTGCACGAAAGCAAGACCACACGTGCTCTGGGGTCGGTGAAATTCCGAGCCGGCGGTGACAGTCCGCGACCCGTACCTCCGCGAGGAGGTCCGGTTGACCTGGTGGAATTCCGGGACCGACGGTGAAAGTCCGGATGGGAAGACGCACGTGGCAGTCTTCGCGGTGCGCTGCCGACAGTTCGGTCGGAGGTGCCCGCGGAGCTTGTCGTTGCCCCGGAGCACCAGGCCGAGAGGACAACGACCGTGAGCTCCGCAACCAAGACCCGCTTGGACACCATCCAGCGAGCGGTCGACGAGATCGCGCTGGGACGGCCCGTCGTGGTCGTCGACGACGAGGACCGCGAGAACGAGGGTGACCTGACCTTCGCCGCGAGCCTGGCGACCCCCGAACTGATGGCCCTGCTGGTCCGGTACACCAGCGGCTACGTCTGCGCACCGGCCGCGCCGGAGATCCTCGACCGGCTCGAGCTGCCGCTGATGGTGCCGGACAACCAGGACAGCCTGCGGACCGCGTACACGATCTCGGTCGACGCGAGCTCTGGCATCGGCACCGGCATCTCGGCCGCCGACCGGGCCCGGACCGTCCGCGTGCTGGCCGAACCGTCGGCACAACCCGCGGACCTGATCCGGCCCGGTCACATCCTCCCGCTGCGGGCGGTGGAGGGCGGTGTCCGTCAGCGACCCGGTCACACCGAGGCCACCGTCGAACTCGTCCGGCTGGCGGGCCTGCCGCCGGTCGGCGTGATCGGCGAACTGATGAACGACGACGGCACCCTGATGACCGGGCCCGACCTGCGGACGTTCGCCGACACGCACGATCTCGCGATGATCTCGATCGCCGACCTGGTCACTTACCTGTCTTGAGCAGTTGCCGCGCGGAGTCCGCGATTCCCTCCGGCGACAGCCCGTACCGATCCAGCAGATAGCCGGCCGACCCCGTCGGCGCGAACTCGGGGAACCCGAGGATCGACACCCGCGCCGGATGATGCCGTACGACGGTCTCCGCCACCGCACCACCGAGGCCGCCGCCAGTCACCGCCTCCTCCGCGGTGACGATGCCGGCCGTCTCCCGCGCGGCCGTGACCACGGCATCGACGTCCAGCGGTTTCACCGTCGGCATCGACAGCACGCGGGCCGAGATCCCTTCGGTGGCGAGCTGTTCGGCCGCCGCCATCGCCCGCCACAGCACGGTCCCGTTGCTGATCAGCGTCACGTCGTCACCGGCCCGGACCGTGATCGCCTTGCCCAGTTGGAACTCGTAGTCGTCCGCGTACACCTTCGGCACGCTCATCCGGCTGACCCGGATGAACACCGGCCCGTCGGAGGCCGCTGCCCACCGCAGCGCGGCCGCCGTCTCGATCGGATCGGCCGGCACGATCACGGTCATGTTCGCGATCGCGCGCAGCCAGGCGATGTCCTCGATCGAGTGGTGCGTGGGGCCTAGTTCGCCGTACGCGACCCCGGGGCTCATCCCGCACAGCTTCACGTTCGTGTTCGAGTAGGCGACGTCCGCCTTGATCTGCTCCAGCGCGCGGGCGGTCAGGAAGCAGGACGCGGCCGAGACGAACGGGATCCGGCCGCCGTTGGCCAGCCCGGACGCCACCCCGACCATGTCCTGCTCGGCGATGCCGACGTTGATCAACCGGTCCGGGAACGCCTTGCGGAAGCTGTTCAGCTTGCTCGAACCGACCGAGTCGTTCACCACCCCGACGATCCGGTGATCGGCATGCGCGAGCTCGGCGAGTGTCTCGACGTACGCGTCCCGGCAGTCGTACCGCGGCTGATCGGCGATCGAGGTGTCGACGATGGTCATGGGGCCTCCCGGCCTGGACTGAGGAGCGGAGGGAGCGAAGCGACTGGAGTGACGAGGGAAGGCCGGGAGTCAAAGCCCCATGACCCGCCGCGCCGGAGGCGTGGCATCAGTACTGTCATGCCTGCTCCTTGGCATATCGGGGAACAACAGCTTCCAGCTCGGTCAATGCCTGCTGGAACTCGGCCGCGTCCGGCACCCGGTGGTGCCAGGCGACGTTGTTGCTCATGAACGAGATCGGGTGGCCCTTGTGGGTGTGGGCGATCACGAAGGTCGGCTTCCCGGGCCGGAACGGTACGGCGGACAGCACGTCCAGCAGCTCGCCGTGGTCGTGCCCGTTCACCTCGACCACCGCGAACCCGAACGCCGTCGCCTTCTCCGGCAGCGGATCCAGGTCGTTGGTCTCCTTCGTGGTGGCGCCCTGCTGCAGCCGGTTCCGGTCGACGATGACGGTCAGCCGGTCCAGCTGGTACTGCGAGGCCGCCATCATCGCCTCCCAGTTGCTGCCCTCCTGCAGCTCGCCGTCCCCGACCAGCACATAGGTACGTCGCAGCGACACGTCGAGCTTGGCCGACAAGGCATGACCGACGGCGACCGGCAGGCCGTGCCCGAGCGGACCGGTGTTGGCCTCGACACCGGCGACCTTGTTCCGGTTGGGGTGCCCGTTCAACGCGGACAACGGCTTGAGGAAGGTCGCGAGCTCCTCGACCGGCAGGAACCCGAAGGCCGCCAGGGTCGTGTAGAGCGCGCCGGCGACATGCCCCTTGCTCACGATGAACCGGTCCCGCTCCGGATCGGTCACCGTGTCCGGGGTGATGTCGAGCACCGCGCCGTACAGGGTGGCCATGATGTCGATCGCGGAGAAGTCACCGCCGATGTGACCGGCCCCGGCGTGGTGGACCAGCTTGAGGTCCTGGATCCGGATCTGCCGGGCCGCCTCGGCGATATGCGCGACCTGCTCGGCCCGGCTGCTGTGAATCGGCAGCCTGCCCAGCACCGGCATCGTCGTATGTTCGACGGTCAGAGTCATGCGATCTCCGCCATCGAACTCAGCAGGACCTTCTGGACCAGCTTCTGCGCGGCCAGCGCGTCGTGCGACGCCTGCGCGGCGGCGAGCGCCTCGTCATCCAGTACGTCGAGGGCGTGGTGCACCGCCTTCAGGAAACGGATCGCCTGCTTCGCGGCCTCGACACTGTCCTCCCGGAACGGGAACTGGTCGAGCTGCCAGACGCCCTCCCAGTTGTTCTTCCGCAACGTGTGGAAGAACTCGAACGTCTCGACCAGGTGCACCGAGCCGACCACCATGTCGTCGTCCCAGCCGCGCAGGTTGTCGTTCACGTCGATCGCGAACAACCGGCCGTAGTCGATCGCCAGCTGTGCGGCGTCGGCCGGCGTCTCCTGGCCGTACAGCGAGTGGCCGAAGTCGAGCAGGATGCCGAGGTTGGGCAGGCCGATCTTCTCGATCCCGAGCAGCGTCCGGGCGACGTTCGGGAAGATGATCTTGACCCGCGGCTCGCGCGGCTTGTACTCGATCACGAAGTTGATGTCCGGGTGCGCCGACACCAGCTCCTTGAGGCCGTCCAGCGCCAGGTTCCAGATGTCGTGGTAGTTCACCTGGAACGGGTAGTCCCACCCGTCCTGACCGGGCCAGAGCTTCACGTAGGAGCAGCCCAGGTCCTTCGCCAGCTCCGTTGCCTGGTGCAACAGCTCCATCGCCTGCTTGCGCACCCCCGGGTCCGGGTTGGTGAAGGAGCCCTTGACGAAGTCGCGGGTGTAGATCTCCGGGGTGATCGCGATCGCCTTCAGGTTGTTCCGCTCGAGGGCGGCCTTCACCTCGTCGAGCGTTCCGTCGTACCCGGCGAACGGCCAGTTCAGGTCGACCACGGACAGGTCGCCGACGGCGCCGGCCCGGTCGATCTGCTCGAGCAGCGTGACCGGATCGCCGTACCCGTCGGTGGCGTAGCGGTCCTTGTAGGTGGCGAAGTGCCAGATACCCGCGCCGAAGACCGGCATGTCAGTCATTGGTGGTTTCTCCTTCGTGTGGGGCGGTTCTCAGCCCTTGGTCGCGCCGGCCGTCAGGCCGGCGACGATCCAGCGCTGCAGGATGGTGTACGCGATCAGGATCGGTACGACGGCGATCAGGATGCCCGCCGCGAGACCGGTGTTGTTGTTGGCGAACTGGCCCTGGAAGTTCAGCAGTCCGACCGGGATCGTCTTGTTCGCGTCGGAGTTCAGCAGGATCAGCGCGAACAGGAACTCGTTCCAGGTCGCCACCGCGTCCAGGATCGCCACCGTCACCAGGGCCGGCAGCGACAGCGGCAGCATGATGGTGAAGAAGATCCGCCAGTCGCCGGCGCCGTCGACCTTGGCCGCCTCGATGATCTCGTCCGGGATCTGCCGGAAGAACGACTGCAGCACGAGCACGGTGAACGGGATGCCGAACGCCAGGTACGGCCCGAGCAGCCCGAACAGGCTGTCGGTCGCACCGGCCGAGCGCATCATGATGAAGACCGGGACGATGGTGATGTAGATCGGGATGGTCAGCCCGATGAACACCGTGAACATCACCGTCCGGCGGAACTTCATCCGCAGCTTGGCCAGCGCGTACCCGAGCATCGCCGAGATCAGTACGCCGAGCGGCACCTTCATCAGCGCGATCAGCGCACTGTTGCGATAGGTGGTGGCGAAGTTGCCGATCCCCCAGGCGTCCTTGAAGTTCGTCCAGGTGAACTGGTCCGGCCAGGACAGCGGTCCGTTGCTGATGAAGTCCGACAGCGGCCGAACCGCGGTGATCACCAGCAGCGCCAGCGGCGAGATCCAGAACAGCGCCACCACCACGAGCACCAGCGTGATGACAAGCCCCTTGCGCCCCTTCGGTGGCTGACTCACCGGCTTCACTTGCTCTGGTACGGCCGCTTCCACCCGGACCGGTGCGATCGTCATGACGCCTCCTTGGTCTGGGAGCGGACGTATGGGATGCCGACTGCGATTGCCACCAGGGTGATCACCACGGCGATCGCCGTGCCGTAACCGGCCTGGTAGTACTGGAAGACGTTGGCGTACATCCACGTTCCCATCACCTGCGTCGCCGTACCGGGACCGCCGTACGTCATCGCGTAGATCATGTCGAAGACCTTGAACGAGTCGATCAGCGAGAGCGCCAGCACGATGTAATGGGCCGGTCGCAGACTCGGCATCGTCACGTTCCAGAACTGTTGCCATCGGCTCGCACCGTCGACGGTCGCGGCCTCGTACAGCTCGTTCGGAATCCCCTGCAGGGCGGCCAAGTAGAGCAGCATCGGGAAGCCGGTCCGCAGCCAGATGGCCGGCACCATCACCGCCCACAACGCGGTCGAGTCCTGCCCGAGCCACGGCTGGGCCAGCCCGTCCAGGCCGATCAGCCGGAGGAACGAGTTGATCGCGCCGGCGTCCGGGTTGTACAGCCAGCCCCAGATCGAGGCGATCGACACGAGCGGCAGGACGGCCGGGGTGTAGAAGATCAGCCGCAGTACCGGCTTGCCGTGCACCTTGCCGTTCAGCGCGATCGCCAGGCCGAGCCCGATGATCGTCGGGAACGCGATCGTGACGACGGTCCAGATCAGGTTGTTCCGGACCGCGGTGACGACGACCGGATCACTCGGCATCTTGGCGTAGTTTTCCAGCCCGACGAAGTTGTACGTCGCACTGAGCCCGTCCCAGTCGGTCAGGCTGAACCACAGTGAGGACACCGCCGGGTACACCAGGAACGCGACGTACACCCCCAGCGCGGGCAGGGCGAACAACCAAGGGGACCACCGGCCGCCTCGCTTGACCTTCGGGGCCTTCCCGGATCGGTGCCGAGTCAGTGCGACGGTTGCCATGACCGCGACTCAGCCCTTCGCCCAGGCGGAGACGATCTGCTGCATCTTCTTCGCCGCCGCGTCCGGCGCCATCGACCCCTGCAGCAGGTCGCTCTGCACGCTGAAGTACTGGTCGGCCTCCTTCTTCGGGAACGCCTGGTCCTGGATCGTGTAGAACGGGTTCTGCCCGTACTTCTGCGACCACTCGTAGGACAGCGGCAACGACTTCTGGTCCGGCTCGGCGCCCTTCACCGTCGACGCGGTCACCCGGAGCGCCTTCTGGGTGTCCGGCTGGGCGAGGAAGTTCAGCAGCTCGGCGGCCTTGTCCGGATTACCCGACTTGGCGTTGATCATGTAGCCCTCGACGAAGCCGGAGTGGCGGGCCGGCGTCTGGTCGGTCGGCAGCTCGAAGTTGCCGAAGCCGGCCGGGTTCTTCTTCGCCGACAGGATGGCGACCGACTCCGTCCACGGGCCGATGATGGTGTAGCCGTACTTGCCCTGCACATACCCCGGTTCGACGTCGGCGGGATCCATGCCGAGCGCGCCGTTCGGGATCCACTTCTTGTCCTGCCACTTCTTGAACAGGGTGAAAGCCTCGACGACCTCGGGCCGGTCCCAGCTCTCGTCGCCGACCAGCAGCTTGTCGTGCAGCTCCGGACCGGCGGTGTGCTCGAGCAGGTACTCGAACAGGCGCATGATGTTCCAGCCGTACTTGCCGGCCAGACCGCACGGGGTGATACCGACGGCGAGCAGCTTGTCGTTCGCCTGCTCCAGCTCGGCGTACGTCTTCGGTGTACCGGCGATCCCCGCCTTGGCGAACAGCGACTTGTTGTACCAGGCACCGAGTCCGAGGGACATCATCGGCAGTCCGGCCTTCATGCCCTCGAAGGTCATCCCCTCGATCGCGTTCGGGTTGATCGTGTCGGACCACTTGTACTTGTCGTAGTACGGTGTCAGGTCGAGCGCCTGCTTCGCCTTCGCGAACGGACTGCCGATCTGGCCGCCCCAGATCCGCCAGACATCCGGGCCCTTGCCGCCGAGCAACTGGGTCCGCAGCTTGTCCGGATAGACCGCCGCACCGGATCCGGGCAGGGTCTCGACGGTGGTCGTCGTACCGGCCTGCTGGTCGAACTTCTGCAGCTGCGCCTTGAACAGGCCGATCGTCTCGTCACCCTCGTAGGTGAAGATCCGCAGGTTGTTCGAGGCCGCGGCGGTCGCACCGCCACCGGTGGACGAGGTGCCACCGCCGGTGCAGGCGGACAGACCGACGCCGACGGCGGCGGCGGACGTGAGACCGAGGAACCCTCGGCGGGTGAACGAACTGCCGGTCATGACTGACTCCTTTGGCGGGCGAAGCGGCGGATCTTGGCGAACATGTCCTCCAGCAGGAACCGGACATCGACGTGTTCGCAGACACTGATGGGGTTGTCGGTGCCGGGCAGGTACCAGCCGTCGACGCCGAAGCGCGGCGCCGGCCGGACCCGCATGTCCCCACTGCGGGGGAACAACATCAAGGCGATCGCCGGCGAGTCACCGAGCGACCGGGACTCGATCGGTTCGCTGTGGTACGTGGCGTTCCACTCGTGCAACTGCTCGATCAGGTATTTGCCGAGCGGTCCGGCGTCACCGATCTTCTCGTCGAGCTCCGCGTAGCTGACCGAGACCTTCGTGTAGACGTCACTCGGCACCTGCCAGACCGTCATGCCGGAGCCGAACACCACGTTGGCGGCGTGGATGTCGTTGGACAGGTTGAACTCGATCCCCGGGTACGACGTGTAGCCGTTGTAGCCACGCCCGCCGATCCAGATCACGATCACCTCGCGGCGCACGATCTCCGGGTCGAGCAGGATCGCCGAGGCCATGTCGGTCAGCGGGCCGAGGAACGACACGAACAGCGGATCACCCGCCGAGGCCAGCTTGGACTCCTCGATGATCATCCGCGCACCGGGCGAGTCCAGCGGGGTCTGCTCGTCCGGAATGCCGGTCGGCGCGCCGTTCGCGACCGGGACCTGACCGGTCAGGTCCATCAGATCGAGCAGCAGGTCGATCTCCTCGCGGGAGTCCTCCATGCTCCGGTCCGACCGCCGGGTACCGAAGTGCGCGGCGATCAGCCCCCGGATGTCGAACGTGGTCGACAACAGCCCGTGCACGATCGCGAACTGGTCGTCCGCCTCGTTCTTCGCGTCCGTGTTGATGATCACCCGGCGTCTGCTCGGCTTCGTCACCCTGAGGTCCCATCTTGAATAGATATTCAGTAGTGCATAACCCGTCGACCTGAGTTTCACCACGGCGCTAGAGTCCCGTCAAGACCTCAGTTGAAAGTTGTCCGATCAGAAGGGCGCTCGACGTGGGTGGATCTGCCGTGCTTGCGATCGACCAGGGCACGACCAACTCCAAGGCGGTGCTCGTCGCCGCGGACGGAACCATGCTGGCCACCGGCTCCGCACCGGTCGGCCTTTCCACCCCGCAACCCGGTTGGGCCGAGCAGGACGCCGACGACATCTGGCAGAGCGTGCTGGCGGCAATCTCGTCGTGTCTAGCGGCCATGGACGCCGTCGAGATCGTCGGGGTCGCTTTGTCGACACAGCGTGAATCCGTCGTCGGCTGGGACCGTGACGGCCGGCCCGTCGGTCCGCTCATCGGCTGGCAGGACGTGCGAACCACCGAGTGGTGCTCGAAGCTGCCGGCTTCGGTCGATTCCTTGGTGCATGAGCGCACCGGACTCCGGGTCGACGCGATGTTCTCCGCACCCAAGCTGCATTGGCTTCTCGAGCATGCGGCGGCCGATCGGGTCGGGACCGTGGACTCCTGGTTGATCCATCGCCTGACTGGTTGCCGAGAGCATCTGACCGATGCCGGCAACGCCTCACGGACCTTGCTGTACGACGTTCTAGACCTCGACTGGTCCACCTCGTTGCTCGAGGCATTCGGCGTACCGCGGTCGGTGCTGCCGGAGGTGCGGGCGTCGAACGGGGGCTTCGGTACGACGTCCGGCGTACCGGGACTGCGGGACGGGATTCCGATCGTCGCCGTACTGGCTGACTCACATGCGGCGATGTACGGGCAGGGGTGCACGCAGGCCGGGATGATCAAGGCGACGTACGGGACCGGATCGTCGGTGATGACGCCGGTCAACGCCTTCGTCGCGGACGGTTGCACGCTGGCGTGGCTGACCGACGCGCCGCTCTATGCGCTCGAGGGCAACATCGTGTCGTCGGGCGCGGCACTGGCCTGGACCGCGGGGTTGCTCGGGCTGCCGGATGTGGGGGCGTTGATGGAGTTGGCGGCCACGGTTCCTTCGGCTGATGGCGTCGTACTGGTGCCGGCTTTCGCGGGGCTCGGCGCGCCGCACTGGGATCGCAACGCACGGGCGGCACTGACCGGGATGAGCAGCGCGACCACGCCCGCGCACGTGGCCCGAGCCTGTGTGGACGCGGTCGCGCACCAGATCTGCGACATCATCGAGTCGATGGGTACGACGCCGAGTCGCCTCCGGGCCGACGGCGGTGCGACCGTGTCCGACCTACTCATGCAGACCCAGGCCGACCTGCTCGGCCACCCGGTCGAGGCCGCCAACGTCGCCGAGATCTCCGCCCTCGGCACCGCCGAACTCGCCTGGACCACCCTCGGCGAACCCACCAACTGGTCCGCCACCCGCCCCACCCGCCTCTTCCAGCCCACCCTCCCCCCGGCCGCCCGAGCCACCCACCGCACCCACTGGACCAAGGCCGTCACCGCAACCCGGACCCACCCCGCCTGACCCACCGCCCCGGCGCTCCCACCGCAGCGGGCAAACCCCCAACCCCAGCCGTCAACCCCTCAGATCGGGGGTTGCCCGTTCGGAATCTCAGTGGGCAACCTCCTACCTCAGAGGCCAACCCCTCGGGTTGGGGGGTTGCCCCTCGGAAACGGGGGTTGCCCCCTCGGATTGGGGCTTGCCCGCTCAGAATCTCGATGGGCAACCCCTCACCTCACGGGGCAAGCCACCGAACGGCAGGGGGTTGCCGGCTCAGGTTGGGGGTTGCCCGCTCGGGTTGGGGGTTGCCGGCTCGGGTTGGGGGTTGCCCGCTCGGGTTGGGGGTTGCCCGCTCGGGATCTGGGTGGGCAACCCTGCAGCTCGGGGGTTAACCCTCGGGAGGGGTACTGGGGTGACAACGGTTCCGGGAATGGCTGGTTCTGACAAAGTGACCGGATGCGGTCGGACATCGCTTTCCGCAACAGGTTGACTCGTCGTGACGGCCCACCTAAGGTTGCGGTCACAAGCCTCGGAAAGCCCTTTCCAAGGCGTCGCGAGGGAGGCGTGCATGTGCGAGTTCGAGCCCGGCTCCGCTGTGGCGCTGCCCGGCGGGATCGGCGTCTCGCGGCTGACGGTCTACGACATCGAGGCCCCGGACGGCCTGGTCGGCGGTACTCCGCACGTCCATCTGGCCTGCTCCGAGGGGTACTACGTGATCGCCGGCACCGGCGCGGTCCAGACGCTGAACCCGAAAGGCTTCACCGAGACGCCTCTCCAGGCCGGCACCGTGGTCTGGTTCGACCCCGGCACGATCCACCGCCTCGTCAACGGCGGCGGTCTCCAGATCCTGACGCTGATGTCGAACTCCGGTCTCCCCGAGGCCGGCGACGCCGTACTGACTCTCCCGCCTGAGCACCTGACCGACCGCGAGACGTATCTGAAGGCGACCACTCTCACCGGCGAGGGCGAGGCCCGGACCCCGTCCGCGATGGCTCGTCGCAATGTCGCGCTCGAGGGTTTCGCCGTACTGCGCGAGTCGTACGAAGCCCACGGTCCGTCGGCGCTGGACGACTTCTACGCGGCTGCGATCCGGATCGTTCAGCCGCAGCTCGGGGACTGGCGACGCCGCTGGGAGCGGGGCGCCCGCCGCCTGGCCGACGAGACCGGTGCCGCGCTGGACGCGCTGGAAACCGGCACCGCACCGCACCTGCAGACCGCTGAACTCCATCGACTACCCGCCCCCACCGAGTTCGGCCGGCACGGCATGTGCGGTCGCCTCGACACCTACGAGATCACATCGTGAGAGGTAAGACTGTGAACGAGCGACGCATCGGCATTGTGATGAACGGTGTCACCGGCCGGATGGGCCTGCGCCAGCACCTCGAGCGCTCCATCGTGGCCATCCGCGAGCAGGGCGGAATCCCGGCCGCCGACGGAACGATGATCATCCCCGAGCCGATCCTGGTCGGCCGCAACGAGCTCAAGCTGCGCCGGATCGCGGAGCAGTACGACCTGACCCGCTGGACCACCGACCTGTCCGAGGCGCTGGCCGAGCCGGACGTCGAGATCTACTTCGACTCCCAGCTGACCCAGCTCCGCGAGAAGGGTGTCCGGGCCGCGGTCGAGGCCGGTAAGGCGATCTACTGCGAGAAGCCGATCGCCGAGGGGCTGGACGCGGCAGTCGAGCTGGCCCGGCTGGTCCGCGACTCCGGACTGAAGAACGGCGTGGTCCAGGACAAGCTGTCACTGCCGGGCCTGCGGAAGCTGAAGCGGCTGGTCGACGGCGGGTTCTTCGGCCAGATCCTCTCGGTCCGCGGCGAGTTCGGCTACTGGGTCTTCGAGGGTGACTGGCAGGAGGCGCAGCGGCCGTCCTGGAACTACAAGTCGGAAGAGGGCGGCGGCATCATCGTCGACATGTTCTGCCACTGGCGGTACGTGCTCGACCAGATCTTCGGCCCGGTCAAGTCGGTCTACTGCCAGGGCGCGACCCACATCCCGACCCGGTACGACGAGCAGGGCAAGGAGTACACCGCCACCGCCGATGACGCGGCGTACGGCGTGTTCGAGCTGGAGGGCGGCATCGTCGCCCAGATGAACTCCTCCTGGACCACCCGGGTGTTCCGCGACGAGCTGGTCGAGTTCCAGGTCGACGGGACCGAGGGCAGCGCGGTCGCGGGGCTGCGCAGGTGCCGGGCGCAGCACCGGTCGGCGACGCCGAAGCCGGTCTGGAACCCGGATCTGCCGGCCACCGAGAACTTCCGCGAGCAGTGGGCCGAGGTGCCGGACAACGAGGTGTTCGACAACGGATTCAAGGTGCAGTGGGAGATGTTCCTGCGGCACGTGGTCGACGACGCGCCGTTCACCTGGGACTTCGTCGAGGGCGCCAAGGGTGTGCAGCTGGCCGAGCTGGGCCTGCAGTCGTGGCGGGAGGGCCGCAAGCTCGAGGTGCCGGCACTCGACATCGAGGCCCAGCTGTGACGCTCGCACTCAAGCTCCCACTGGACGGCGGGCTCTCGGAGTACCGCCTCATCGGCGAACCAGTTGCCCAGGGCACCTACGCGCCGGCTGAGAGTCGCCTGGCCTTCGCCGCGGCACACGTGGTCGCGGACCCGTTGGGTGACAACTCACCGGGTCAGCCGGCCGTCGTCGACTGGGAGCACACGCTGGAGTTCCGGCGGCACCTGTGGTCGCTCGGGCTGTCGGTGGCCGAGGCGATGGACACCGCGCAGCGCGGGATGGGGTTGGACTGGGCCGCGACGCAGGAGCTGATCCGGCGCTCCGCGGCCGAGGCCCCGGACGGACGGATCGCGGTCGGTGTCGGCACGGATCAGCTTGCCGCTGGCAACCACTCGCTGGAGACCGTGATCGGCGCGTACGAGGAGCAGCTCGCGGTCGCCGAAGAGGTCGGTGCACAGCCGATCCTGATGGCCAGCCGGGCGTTGTGTGCGGCGGCCGGTTCGCCGGACGACTACCGGAAGGTGTACGACCGGCTCCTGAACCAGTCGTCGCGACCGGTGATCCTGCACTGGCTGGGATCGATGTTCGATCCGGCGCTCGACGGCTACTGGGGCAGCGACTCGCTCGACACCGCCGCCGATGTTGTCGTCGAGCTGATTGCCGACAATACGACGAAGGTTGACGGGATCAAGGTCTCGCTCCTGGAGGCCTCCCGTGAAGTTGCCCTGCGCAACCGGCTGCCCGAGGGCGTTCGCCTCTACACCGGCGACGACTTCAACTACCCGGAGCTGATCAAGGGCGATGACGATGCCTACAGCGACGCACTGCTCGGCATCTTCGCCGCGATCGCACCGGCGGCCGCGGCCGCGCTGAAGGCCCTGGACGACGGCGACCTGCACCGGTACGACGAGGTGTTCGCGCCGACCGTGCCGCTGTCCCGGCAGATCTTCTCGGCACCGACGTACTACTACAAGACCGGAATCGCCTTCCTGGCCTGGCTGAACGGGCACCAGCCCGGGTTCTCGATGGTCGGTGGGTTGCAGACCGGACGGTCGTTGCCGCATCTGGCCGATACGTTCCGGCTTGCCGATCAGGCCGGCGTACTGACGAATCCTGAGCTGGCCGTGTCGCGGTTCCGTCAGCTGCTACTCGTGGGTGGAGTGGACGCGTGAACCGCTACAGCCTGAACCAGGCGACGACGAAGTACTGGCCGCTCGAGGACGTGGTCGCGGCCAGCGCCAAGGCCGAGCTGTCCTGGATCGGCTTGTGGCGTGAGCCGATCCAGGAGTACGGCGTCGACAAGGCCGCTCGCCTCGTCGCCGACGCCGGTCTCAAGGTGTCGTCGTTGTGCCGGAGCGGGTTCTTCACCTCGACCGATGCGGCCGAGCGGAAGGCGAAGATCGAGGACAACCGCCGCGCGATCGACGAGGCGGCGACGATCGGGACCTCGGTACTCGTGCTGGTGAGTGGTGGGCTGCCGCCGGGTTCGCGGGATCTCGACGGAGCACGCGAGATGGTCCGCGACGGGCTTGCCGAGTTGGCGCCGTACGCCGCCGAACGTGGCGTGAAACTGGCCGTCGAGGCGTTGCACCCGATGTTCTGTTCGGACCGGTGTGTGGTGTCGTCGTTGTCGGGGGCACTCGATCTGGCCGAGCAGTTTCCGGCCTCGCAGGTGGGCGTGATCGTGGACGCGTACCACCTGTGGTGGGACGCCGAGGTGTACCGGCAGATCGAGCGGGCCGGCGAGCGGATCCTGTCCTACCAGGTGAGCGACTGGGTCGTTCCGCTGCCGGCCGACATGCTGCTCGGGCGCGGCATGATGGGCGACGGCTCGATCGAGCTGCGCCGCCTCCGCGAGGCCTGTGACGCAGCCGGGTACGACGGCCCGATCGAGGTCGAGATCTTCAACCAGGAACTGTGGGACGCGCCGGGTCAGGACGTGTTCGACCTGGCGCTGGCGCGGTATCAGGAGCACGTCGTCTAACTCGGAGGAGCTGCCTGTATGACTATTCCCGCCGACGGCATCGGAATGCACTTGTACACGATGCGGGACGTACTGGCCGAGGACTATCCAGGGACGCTGAAGCGGCTGGCCGGCATCGGCTACCGGACGGTGGGGGTGAGCGGGCGGTTCGGGCACTCGGCGGACAAGATCCGCTCGTTCGCGGACGAGGCCGGGTTGTCGATCGTGCTGGAGCACGTGAAGTACGACCGGATGGCCGACGACTGGGCCGGCGCGCTGACCGACGTACAGACGCTGGGTGGCAAGTGGGTCGTCGTACCGTCGATTCCGTCCGAGCAGCACTCCGTGGAGGGCTTCCGTACGGCGGCCGCCGCGTTCACCGAGGCGGGTAAGGCGGCCCGCGACGCCGGGCTGAAGCTGCTCTTCCACAATCACGGGCGCGATTTCGACACCGTCGACGGGACGGTGCTGTTCGACATCCTGCTGGACGTCGATCCTGACCTGCTCGGTTTCGAATTGGACCTGTACTGGGTGGTGAACGGCGGCAAGGATCCAGTGCACTACTTCCGCGACCACCCCGGGCGGTACCCGGCGCTGCACGTGAAGGACATGGCCGAGGACGGGTCGTGGGAGGACGTCGGCGACGGCACGCTCGACTTCGCGGCCATGTTCGCCTACGCCTCGGACGGCGGCGTCGAGCAGTGGCTGGTCGAGCACGACAAGCCCACCGACGCGTGGCAGTCGGCCGAGCGGAGCTACCGCGGACTGTCCGATCTGCGGTTCTGATCAACGCTTAACCGGATCAGCAGTAGTCACAACTGCTCACCCGGGGTGAGATCGGCCTAAGCTCGACGCGTGCAGAACGAACCGACTGTTCGGCTGACGGCGGTACGGCGCTTGTACGAGGTGAGCGCGCGGATGGGTGCGGGGCGGAGCCTGGCCGAGACGCTGCAGGCGGTCGTCGACGGCGTCGTGGACGGTCTCGGGTTCGGGATCGCCGTCCTGAACCTGCGCCAGCCGGACGGGAAGTTCGAGGTGATCGCGGTCGCCGGGTCGCCGGAGGCGCGGGAGGCACTGCTCGGGACGGTCAGCTCGGCGGACATCTTCGACGCCGAGTTCGCGATCGCCGACCACTGGGGCCGGCTGCGGTTCGTGCCGCACGAGCGGCTGCCGGAGGGCGAGGTGGTCGGCTGGGTGCCCGACCTACCGGTGTCGGACGACCCGGCCGCCTGGCATCCGCTGGACGCGCTGTTCGCGCCGCTGTACTCGCCGGACGGTGAGCTGGTCGGGATGCTCGCGGTCGACCTGCCGGAGGACCAGCGCCGGCCGGGGCCGATCCACCGCGAACTGCTGGAGATCTTCGCGACCCAGGCCGGGCTGGCGATCGACAAGGCCCGGCTGACGGATCAACTGCTGGCCGAGAAGGCGCGGCTCGAGGCGAGCGAGACCACGTTCCGGATGGTGTTCGAGGGGGCCGGGAACGGGATGGCGACGATCGCCTTCGACGGGCCGGAGGCGGGCCGGATCCTGCGCGTCAACGACGCCTTCTGCCGGATCACCGGGTACACCGCTGAGCAGCTGGTCGGCGCCCGGATGCTGGACTTCCTGCGCGACGAGGATCCGGAACAGTCCCGGCGCGAACTCGAGAAGGTTGCCTTGAGCAACACGACGTACCGGTTCGAGCGGATCTTCTCCCAGCCCAGCGGCAACGAGATCTGGCTCGGCGGTACGGCGGCCATCGTCGGCGCCGGCCAGCAACGCATTCTGCTGATCCAGATCGACGACGTGACCGCCCGCAAGGACGCCGAACGCGAACTCCGCCACCACGCCGCGCACGATCCCCTGACCGGCCTGCCGAACCGCCGGCTGCTGCAGCACCGCTTCGCCGCGGCGCTCGAACGGACCCGCGCCAGCGGTCGCCGCGGCGCCTTGCTGTTCTGCGACCTGAACCACTTCAAGCTGGTCAACGACGGGTACGGTCACGAGGCCGGCGACCGCGCACTTCGCGAGATCGCCGGGCGCCTGGCCAGCGAGGTCCGCCACGGCGACACCGTTGCCCGCCTCGGTGGCGACGAGTTCGCGATCCTCGCCGAGGACATCGCCGACGACGACCTGGCGACCCTGATCGCGCGCCTCGAATCCGCCGTCAGCCGCCCCCTCCCCAACATCACCGTCCAGGTCACCACCAGCATCGGCACCGCCCCGATCACCCCCGAGACCACCGACCTGGACACCCTCCTCCACACGGCCGACCAGGCCATGTACACCACCAAACAACGCCGCAACTGAAGCCTGTGGAAGGCTTCCGGCGTGGACGAAGTCGAGCTGGCGGGTGGGTTTGTCAATGCGGTGGTACGGCGAGGGGACGTCGTACTGCGGAAGCCCGGGGAGCGGGCCGGGTTCGTGCACGAGCTGTTGCGGATGCTGGACGACTGGGAGGGAGCACCGCGGTTCCTCGGAGTCGAGGACGGGCGAGAGCGGCTGAGCTTCATCGACGGGTATGTCGCGTGGGAGGAGCCGCGGAAGCCGGCTGTGACCTCGGCGGCCGTGCTCAGGTCGGTAGGCGCGCTGGTGCGGGAGTTCCACGATCTGACCGCTGGTACGGCGCTTGCCGGTGAGCACGAGGTGGTCTGCCACAACGACCTCTCGCCGAAGAACACCGTCTACACCAAGGACGGCGGCCGCGCGATCGCCTTCATCGACTGGGATATCGCGGCACCGGGTGAGCGGATCCACGATCTCGCCTTCATCTGCTGGCAATACGCCGAACTCGGGGACGTTGCGCGCGTCGTACCTCAGTGGGAAGCCCTCCTGGACGGCTACGGGCCGACCGACACCTCGCAGCTCGTCCCGACCATTCTCTGGTGGCAGACCCGGGCTGCCGACGGTATCGACGCGGCGGCCGGCGCCGGCAGCTCCGCCATGCAGCACCTGCAGGATCTCGGCGTACCAGACAGGATCCGCAGCCTTCGCGACTGGATCCAGGCCAACGCCGACCGGCTTACGAACCCAGGCGGGTGAGGGCGTCGTCGGTGAGGCGGTAGATGGTCCACTCGTCCTGCGGATTGGCGCCCAGGGCCTTGTAGAAGTCGATGGCGGGGGTGTTCCAGTCGAGGACGGACCATTCGAGGCGTTCGTAGTTGTTGCGGACGCATTCCTGGGCAAGGGCGGTCAGGAGGGCCTTGCCGAGGCCGGCTCCGCGGGTTTCGGGGCGGACGAAGAGGTCTTCGAGGTAGATGCCGTGGACCCCACGCCAGGTGGAGAAGCTGAGGAACCAGATCGCGCAGCCGGCCACCACACCCTCGTGTTCGGCGACGTGGCAGAAGACCTTCGGGGAGTCGCCGAAGAGCGCGGTCTCCAACTGTTCCGCGGTCAGCTTGCACTCGTCGGGAGCTCGTTCGTACTCCGCCAGACCGTAGACCAGCTCCACGATCGCCGGTACGTCGTCCGGTCGCGCCCGTCGTACACGTTCGTCAATCTGCATTGGACCATCCTGCACTCTGGCCTAACTACCGAACATTCCTGTTAACTTACCGAGCAACTTCGCGAAAGCTACCAGACACCCGGCACTTGAAGACTGACACGCGCTTCCCACCTGAACCCCGCCCGTCACAGGAGGAATTCCATGTCCGTTTCACGCCGTCGCTTCCTCGGCCTGAGTGGTGCGGGCTCTGCCGCCGTACTGCTCGGCACCGGGGCCTGGGACGCCTCGACCACGTACGCCGCGCCGGCCGGCAGCGGCAATCCGTTCACCCTCGGCGTCGCGTCGGGTGATCCGCAGTACGACAGTGTCGTGCTCTGGACCCGGCTCGCCACCGACCCGTTCGCCGTCGACGGCAAGGGCGGGATGCCCGCCAAGCCGGTCCGGGTCGAGTACGAGGTCGCCCGGGACGAGAACTTCCGGCACGTCGTACGGCGCTCCAGCGTCGTGGCGACCCCGGAGCTCGGCCACTCGGTCCACCCCGAGGTCCGCGGCCTGCAGCCGGATCACGTGTATTACTACCGCTTCCGCACCGGCAACGAGGTCTCGCCGACCGGCCGGACCCGGACGACGCCACATCCGTTCGCCCAGCCGCGTGAGCTGAAGTTCGCGTTCGCGTCCTGCAACGCCTGGCAGGACGGGTTCTACACGGCCTACGACCACCTGGCGGCCGAGGACCTCGACCTCGTCGTCCACCTCGGCGACTACCTGTACGAGTCCGGAGTGAAGACGAACAGGCGCGGCGTCGTGACCGACCCGCGGTTCCACGGCGAGACGTTCGACCTGGCCCGGTACCGGCTGCAGTACTCGCTCTACAAGTCGGAGGCGCCACTGCAGGCCGCGCACGCGCGGTTCCCGTGGATCCAGACCATCGACGACCACGAGGTGGAGAACAACTGGGCCGGCGACCTGTCCCAGAAGGACACCGAGCCGGACCAGGACCCGGTGGTGTTCCGGGCTCGCCGGGCGGCCGCGTTCCAGGCGATGTACGAGAACATGCCGCTGCGGCACGACCAGATGCCGTCCGGACCGGAGGTGCGGCTGCACCGGCGCCTGCCGTACGGGCGGCTGGCCGACATCACCATGCTGGACACGCGCCAGTACCGCTCGGACCAGCCGTGCGGCGACGGTGACTCGTCGACCTGCACCGACCGGTTCAACCCGGACAACACCATGCTCGGCGGCAAACAGCGCACCTGGCTGCTGGACGGATTCAAGCGGTCGAACGCCCGCTGGCAGATCCTCGGCAACCAGGCGCCGATGGGCCAGACCGACTGGACCCCCGGCCCGGAGACGCGCGTCTGGCTGGACCCGTGGGACGGCTATGTGGCCGAGCGCAACCAGGTCCTCGGCGCCGCGCAGGACAGCGGCGTCCGCAACCTGGTCGTCATCACCGGTGACCGGCACCAGAACTACGCCCTCGAACTCAAGCGCGACTACGAGAACCTGGACTCGGCCACCGTCGGCACCGAGTTCGTCGGTACGTCGATCACCAGCGGCGGCGACGGTGCCGACATGACGGACCAGGGGCAGCAGTTCCTGGCCGCCAACCCGCACCTGAAGTTCTTCAACGCCCAGCGCGGCTACGTCCGTGTCACCGTGGACCAGAAGCAATGGCGCTCCGACTACCGCGTCGTCCCCTACGTCACCACCCCCGGCGCTCCGATCACCACGCGAGCGTCGTACGTCGTCGAGGACCGCAACCCCCACGTCCACGCCTCCTGACCATTCGCTTGCGTCCGAAGATCCGAGGGTCATAGCCCTCGGATCTTCGGACGCAACGCGTTCAGGGGTGGGCGTAGATGCCGAACGCGTCGTACGCGATCCAGGAGCCGTTGTCCTTGAACAGCTCGATCACGTTCTGTCCTTGTTTGAAGAGTGCCTTGGGCAAAGGCTTCTCGAGGTACGACGGCTTGAGCGGCGAACCGGGGTAGGTGCTGTCGGCAATCGTCGACCCCTTGGTGGCACCGTTGGCGAACGTCAACCGGCCGACCTCGGTGCCGTTGACCGTGAGAACGGCCGTGCCGGCCAGACTCGCATGACTGTCGATCAGCCACAGCGCCAGGTCAAGATCCTTCTCCGGTACGGCGGCCAACTCGAAGCGGAACGTCGCCCGGTGATTCTTCGTCCCGGCCCACTTGTCGGCCGGCCCCGGTAGCAGGTACGACCAGTCCGCCGACGGTGTCGACGTACCGAACGTGTAGTCGACGTCCGCCGGGAACCGGGTCGGGTAGCTGGCGTAGCCGTTCGGGGACAGGGCCAGTTCCGAGCCCTTGCCGTCGAACTCACCGACCCGCGCGACCGAGATCCCCGACACGGTGACCGAGGTCAAGTTGGTCGCGGCAACTGTTGCCGACGGCCTCGACCGGTTGCCGGCGGCATCGACGGTGACGACGCGATAGGTCCTGGTGACACCGGTGAAGCCCAGGCCGCGATGGACGAAGTGCGGATAGACGGTCTTGCCGGCCAGCACGTACGAGCCGTTGTCCAAGACGTAGACGGCGTAGTGATCGACGACCGTTGCCCACGACACCGGTTTCCAGTCGAGGGTGATGGTGCCGAGCTGACCGCTGCCGGTCAGGTGGGTGATGGCAGGAGGACGATTCATCTACAGGGCCTCCAGACGGGGCGAGTCGACCGGCGAGCGGAACTTCGCCACGACGCGTGGCTCGGCGTTCGCGTCGGCCTCGATGTACGGGAAGTTGACGAACTCGGCGGTCAGTTCGGACCGGGTCAGCGTGGTGTGCACGTACCCGCGCCGGGCGTTGTAGAACTTCACGTACGGATGCTGGAGCCAGTCCTTCGCGTATTGGTCCGTGTCGGCGCCGTCCCCATCCGACCCGATCGACGAGCACACCAACTCGACCCCGATCGTCGGCGAGGCCGGCTCCGCGAAGTCCACCTTGAGCTCCGACGCCACATGCCGGTGAATGTCCCCGGTCAACATGACCGCGTTGCCCGCCCCTTGGAGCTCGGCCAGCAGCCGGCGCCGGTTGGCTGGATAGCCGTCCCACTGGTCGGTGCGATCGTCACTGATCGCCGTGAGCACGACGCCACCCGCCAGAACGTTCCAGGTCGCAGGCGAGCGGCGCAGGCCGTCGTACAGCCACTTCTCCTGCTTGGTGCCCATGATCGTGCGCGCCTCGGACTGCCGGTCGGCCTCGCTGGCCGGCACCGGGTCGCGGTACTGCCGGGTGTCGAGGAGGTTCACCCGGGCCAGCGAGCCGACGTCGTACCGGCGGTAGGCCTGGCTGTCGGGGCCCTTCGGCAGGCTGCTCAGCGCGACCGGCAGGTTCTCGTAGAAAGCGCGGTAGGCGACGGCTCGGCGGTGCACGAACAGCTCCGGCGGGATCCCGTACGGCGAGATGTCCGCGCCGTAGTTGTTCTGCACCTCGTGGTCGTCCCAGACGAACAGCCAGGGCGCGGTCGCGTGCGCGTCCTGGAGGTCCGGATCGGTCTTGAACAGGCTGTACCGCAACCGGTACTGCTCCAGCGTCTCGATCTCCACGCCGTGCTCGGGACCGACCGACACGCCCTCGCGCCAGAGGTTGCCGCCAGCAACGATCCCGTACTCGTAGATGTAGTCGCCGAGGAAGAAGACCGCGTCGGGCGACCGGCGGGCGATGTCCCGGTACGCCGGGAAGTAGCCGTGGTACCAGGCCTGGCAGGACGCGGTGGCGAAGCTGAACCGCGAGCCGTGCACCGGCAGTGTCTTGGTCCGGCCGACCGGGCTGACGTCGGTACCGACGCGGAAGCGGTAGAAGTACTCGCGTTCAGGCCGCAGCCCGCTCACCTCGGGGTGTACGGCGTGCGCCAACTCGGGGGTTGCGATCGCGAGCCCACGTCGCACGACGCGCTTGAACTGGCTGTCCTCGGCCACCTCGTACTGCACGGGCACGTGGTCGGCACGCATCCCGCCGTGACCGTCGGCGGCCAACGGCGTCGGCGCCAGCCGGGTCCACAGGACGAAGCCGTCGGGACGCGGATCACCTGAGGCGACACCGAGCCCGAACGCACCCGACGGGATCGGGCGCCCAGGGGTGGCGTCCGCACTCGCCGGCGCGGAGACACCCAGGGCGACTGACGCGGCACTCAGGCCGGTGAGCTGAAGGAAGGTACGACGTGAGGTGGGTGGAGGCACGGGCGGACTCCTTAGACAGGGGAAGCTGACTTGCGTCACATTCTTACGTATGTCTCGTCCGTAATGTCAGTCGTTGACTGGAAGTCGCCAAAGATTCAGCAGCCGGAGTACTTGGTTTCTGCGAAGATTCCTGTTGGAAGTCTGAGTCGCGGCGCGCAAGGCTGGAGGGCATGGCAGCTCAGACGAAGAAGACGCGTCGGATCGGTGAGGTCGAGGTCAGTGGGATCGGGCTCGGCGCGATGCCGATGTCGATCGAGGGCCGGCCCGACGAGGCGCGGTCGATCGCGACCATCCACGCCGCACTCGACGCCGGAATCACCCTGATCGACACCGCCGACGCCTACCACCTGACCGCGACCGATGTCGGTCACAACGAGACCCTGATCGCCAAGGCGCTGGCGTCGTACGGCGGTGACACGTCTGGCGTCCTGGTCGCCACCAAGGGCGGGCACCTGCGGCCCGGTGACGGCCGGTGGACCCTGGACGGTTCGCCGGAGTACCTGAAGCAGGCGGCGGACGCATCGCTGAAGCGGCTCGGGGTGGACGCGATCGGGCTGTACCAGTTCCACCGGCCCGACCCGAAGACGCCGTACGAGGACTCGATCGGCGCGATCCGCGACCTGCTCGACGCGGGCAAGATCCGGATGGCCGGCATCTCGAACGCGAACCCGGAGCAGATCCAGCAGGCGAACGAGATCCTCGGCGGCCGGCTCGTCTCGGTGCAGAACCAGTTCTCCCCGGCCTTCCGGTCGAGCGAACCCGAACTCGAGTTCTGCGACAAGCTCGGCATCGCGTTCCTGCCCTGGTCCCCGCTCGGCGGCATCTCCAACGCCGGCGATCTCGGCGCGAAGCACCCGGCCTTCCACCAACTCGCCGCCGAACTGGCCGTCAGCCCGCAGCGCCTCACCCTGGCCTGGATGCTGGCCAAGTCCCCGCACGTCATCCCCATCCCGGGCTCCAGCCGCCCGGAAACCATCCTCGACTCGTACGCCGCTCTCGAACTCGAGCTCACCCCCGACCAGGTAGCCACCCTCGACGCCGCCTGATCCCATCGGCGCCCCGGCTCGCGGAATAGGTCCGCGCGCCGGGGCGTTCCTTTTCTGTCCCCACCAGACAGGAGGTCCTCGCGATGGAAGACATGCGTGCGTTGAGTTACGGGCTCGGGCAGCAGTACTTCGACGAGCGGGACTACCGCGGCGCCATCCGTGCGCTGGCGCCTGTGGTCGAGGAGACGCCGGACAACGTCGGCACGCGGCTGCTACTCGCCCGGGCGTACTACCACGCCGCGCTGCTGAAGCCGGCCGAGGAGCACCTGCTCGAGGTGATCCAGCGTCAGCCCACGGAGTACTACGCGCATCTGATGCTGGCTCGCACCCTCGAACGCCAGTCGCGGGCTGAGGAGGCGGTCAAGCACCGCCGGATCGCGGCCGCGCTCACCGGTGACGACGAACTGCTCAAGCCTCACCGCATCTGATTCGGCGCTGTGCGGCGTACAGGTCGGGGACAGCCGGGCGGTTGCCCAGCAGGTAGGTGGCGTTTTCTAGGTCGCCTTGGAAGTCTCGGGGGAGGCCGCTGGCGTCCGCGGCCAGGCGCTGCATGGACGCTCCTCGGGGCGGTGAGGTTTCGCGTGGTGGGACCTAGTTTCACCACGTGGACCCGACCTGACAAGAGCGGGGAATGCCCGGACCATGGATTGGCGTTGAGCAGGGCAAAGGTAGTTTAATAGTGAACTACCAACGCGATCGGCACCGCCTGGTGCTGTGGAGGAGGACAGGATGCAGTTCGGTGTGTTCACCGTCGGTGACGTGACCGAGGATCCGACCACCGGCCGGACCGTGAGTGAGGCCGAGCGGATCAAGGCGATGGTGACGATCGCGCTGAAGGCCGAGGAGGTCGGCCTGGACGTGTTCGCCCAGGGGGAGCACCACAACCCGCCGTTCGTCCCCTCCTCCCCGACCACGCAGCTCGGATTCATCGCAGCGAAGACGTCGAAGCTGATCCTGTCCACCGCGACCACGCTGATCACCACGAACGACCCGGTGAAGATCGCCGAGGACTACGCGATGCTGCAGCACCTGGCCGACGGCCGGGTCGACCTGATGATGGGTCGCGGCAACACCGGCCCGGTGTATCCGTGGTTCGGCCAGGACATCCGCAACGGCATCGCGCTGGCAGTGGAGAACTACGCCCTGCTGCGCCGGCTGTGGCGCGAGGACGTGGTCGACTGGGAAGGCAAGTTCCGTACGCCGTTGCAGGGCTTCACCGCGACCCCTCGACCACTGGACGGCGTACCGCCGTTCGTCTGGCACGGCTCGATCCGGTCGCCCGAGATCGCCGAGCAAGCGGCGTACTACGGTGACGGGTTCTTCCACAACAACATCTTCTGGCCGGTCACGCACACGAAGCGGATGATCGAGCTCTACCGCACACGGTTCGAGCACTACGGACACGGCGCCGCGGACCAGGCGATCGTCGGACTCGGCGGTCAGGTCTTCATGCGGAAGAACTCGCAGGACGCCGTACGGGAGTTCCGGCCGTACTTCGACAACGCGCCGGTCTATGGGCAC
Source organism: Kribbella sp. CCNWLW201 (assembly GCF_037203805.1). NCBI lineage: Bacteria > Bacillati > Actinomycetota > Actinomycetes > Propionibacteriales > Kribbellaceae > Kribbella > Kribbella sp. CCNWLW201. The sequence goes on from NZ_JBBCBQ010000001.1 coordinate 674,348, forward strand.
GGCCCGTCGCTGGAGGACTTCAGCCGGGAGACTCCGCTGACGGTGGGCAGCCCGCAGCAGGTGATCGAGCGGACGCTGACGTTCCGGGAGCACTTCGGTGACTACCAGCGGCAGCTGTTCCTGATGGACCACGCCGGACTGCCGTTGAAGACCGTGCTGGAGCAGCTGGACATTCTTGGATCCGAGGTCGTTCCGGTGCTGCGCAAGGAGTTCGCGGCGAAGCGGCCGGCGCACGTGCCGGACGCGCCGACGCACGCGTCGCTGAAGGCTGCGGCCGAGCGCGCCCACGACCTGGAGACGATCAAGGAGCCGACGGTATGACCGAGCGTTTGATAGCCGTGGTGACGGCCGGGCTGACGACACCTTCGTCGTCCCGGCTGCTCGCCGACCAGTTGGCGGCCGCCGTACGCGACGAACTGTCCGGTCGCGGGATCGCGTCGCGGGTCGAGGTCATCGAGGTGCGTGACTACGCGCACGACCTGACGAACAACCTGCTCACCGGCTTCCCGTCGGCGGAGCTCGGCAAGGTGCTCGACACGGTCACGCAGGCCGATGCGTTGATCGCGGTGACGCCGACGTTCAGCGCGTCGTACAGCGGGCTGTTCAAGATGTTCTTCGACGTACTCGACGACAAGGCCCTGGCCGGCAAGCCGGTCCTGCTCGCCGCGACCGGAGGCACCGAACGCCACTCGCTGGTGCTCGACTTCGCCCTCCGCCCGCTGTTCGCCTACCTGAAGGCGCTCCCTGTCGCCACTGGTGTGTACGCCGCCTCCACCGACTGGGGCACCGGCGCCACGAAGCTCCGCACCCGCATCACTCAGGCCGCAACAGAGCTGGTGGCAACCCTCCACCACGAATCCCCGACGCAGGCCGACCCCTACGAAAACCCCACCCCGTTCGAGGACCTACTCAACAGCTGAGTCACCAGGGCCGGCGAAACCGGACCGCCGGCGCTGGGGGCGCCGGCGGATCCTGCAACGCAAGCGCCTTCTGCCGCTCGGTATCAGCCACAGCGGCCGACTTCCGCCGATAGCGGACCTTCCGGGCCAGCTCGTCATCCACGTAGACATACATCGTCCACCCGCCCCGAAACACCAGCAGATGGACAAGGAACCCGACGACCAGCCCCGCAAGCATGAAGAGGCAGCCGAGCCCGTCACCATCCCCGCCAGTCTCCAAATCAAACAAGCCCGAGCGCTCCAACTGAACAGTCACCTCAGGCACGCAACAAGTATCACCGACCCCCGGCAAGGCCTAACTCGATGGATCGGGAGCCCCAGTCGCCGGATACTCGGAGCATGGTGCTCCTCGGCGGCTACGTGATCTCGGCGCCGACTAGCCAGGGTCCACGCGATCTGCCGAGTCCGCTCCGAACGATCAGCCACTGTCTACTGGACGATCTACCTCGCCCCGCGGACGCCGACTGGTTCACCGACCGAGTCGAAGCAGAGAAGACCCTGGCCCAGTGCCGCGCACCCGCTGACCTCGTGGCGGTGGGTCTCGAGGAGCACCTGGCCGACGCGCTTCGAGCCGCGTGCGATGAGGACGGGGCGTCGCATTTCTTCCATCTCCTGGACCAGCGCCTGCCCATGCCCGCGGATGCCGTGCTCCTCGGGCATGAGGTCGTCGGCTGCGAGACGGACTTCAGCTTCCATTCCTGGCACTGCCACGGGTACGCCGGCCAGGTCCGCCGAGAGCTCGGCATCGTCGTCGACCACGCTGGGCTGCTCGCCGACTTCGCCGATGCCCTGCGAGTTCTCCACGATCTCCGCACCCGTCCTGCCCAGGATGCGCCGTACGAGATCCCGTGGACGGTTGCGAGCCTTGCACGATGCCCGGCAGTCGGCGGGTGAAGCGCTGGTTGTGGGCGAGGCGGTGGGGGTTTTACTTCTTGGCCTTGGGCGTGTTGGCGATCACGGTTGGGTACTTCACGTACGACGAGAATCGGTTGCTCGAGGGGGCTTCGACCGGGTCGGCTGTGGTGACTGATGTGGTTCGGTTGACCAAGGGGCGGCCGTACATCGAGGTGGAGATCGCGCTGTCGGATGGGCGGGTCGTGAAGACCACGACCGAGTACTTCTCGGACAGCCCGACGCCCAGGAAGGGTGACCGGATCGAGGTCGAGTATGTGATTGACGGTCGCGACGTCTATGCGCGACAGGTGGGACTCGGTCCTGATCTGGCCGGGCAATGGGGCTGGACAGCGGCGGGCGGCGTGTCAGCTCTTGTCGGCGGCGTTCTGCTTGTCCGCCGGCGCTGGGGTGCGGTCGGTGATGAGTAGGGAGATGCCGTCGAGGATTCGGGTCAGGCCGAAGGTGAGGGCGTGGGCGGGGTCGATGACGGATTGGAAGTGTTCGCCGACCGAGGTGCCGACACGGCCGGCGACGGGGAAGCGGTCGGTGGCGCCCATGACGCGGGTGAGGGCCGGGGAGATCTCGAGCCACCACTCCTGATCGGACAGACCTGATTCGCGCTGGGTGCGGAGTTGTTCGGCGCCGGCGCGGGCGGTCCCCTGGACGTGGGTGAGGATCAGGGTCAGGGCCGAGTCCATCTCCACGTCGGTCAGGCCGAGGCCGTCCAGTGGGCGGAGCTCGGCTTCGTACTTCAGGGTGATGTTGGGGCCGAGCGCGGTCCGCATCGTCGGGACCTCGTGGATCCACGGGTGCTTCGTGAGCACGTCCCAGTTCCGCCGGGCGATGAACTCCAGGGCACCACGCCAGCCGCCTGGCTGCCTGGCCGGCTCGTCGACGTCGGCGTACAGCTCGCCGTACACGCTGTCGAACATCAGGTCGGTCAGCTCGCCCTTGCCCGGGACGTGCGTGTAGAGCGACATCGTGCCGACCTTCAGCTGCTCGGCCACCATCCGCATCGAGACCGCCTCGAGCCCCTGGGCGTCGGCCAGCTCGATCGCGGTGTCGACGATCGACCGCACCGTCAGGCCGGACCGGCCCGCCTTCGTGTGGCTGCCCCACAGCAGCGCCAGACTGCGCGCCGGATCGGGCGTGGCCGCCTTCTTCGGACTCAAGGGAACAAACTCCAACCGTTCGTCGTTGACCCGATCGTACCCGAGTCGTACGGTGTACGGTACACTCTACGGTTCAACCGGCGAGAGGTGGGAAGTGACTGCGGAACGTGTGATCGAGGCCGTCGACGTACGGAAGCACTACAAAGGCGGCACCGAGGGGGCAGGACTGAACGGTTTCGACCTGGAGGTCACCGCCGGCACCGTGACGGGGCTGCTCGGCCCCAACGGCGCCGGCAAGACGACAGCGGTGCGGATCCTGTCCACACTGCTCGAACTGGATTCCGGTACGGCGACGATCGCCGGGTACGACGTACGCCGCCAGGGCGCCGAGGTACGACGCCGGATCGGACTCGTCGGCCAGTACGCGGCCGTCGACGAAATACTGACCGGCCGGCAGAACCTGGTGATGTTCGGCCGGCTGAACCACCTGGGCCACGCGGCCTCGGTACGGCGGGCGGACGAACTGCTCGAGCGGTTCAGCCTGACTGAGGCGGCCGGCCAGGCGGTGTCGAAGTACTCAGGTGGGATGCGGCGGCGACTCGACCTGGCCGCCAGCCTGATCGTGGCGCCGTCGGTGCTGTTCGTCGACGAGCCGACCACCGGACTCGATCCGGCTGGACGGCTCGAGGTGTGGTCCGCCATTCGGCAACTGGTCGACGGAGGTACGACGGTGCTGCTGACCACGCAGTACCTGGAGGAGGCGGATCAACTGGCGAACCGGATCTCGATGCTGAAGGAGGGGGTCGTCGTTGCCGAGGGCACCCCGGATGAACTGAAGACCCGGCTCGGGTCGGACTGGCTGGACCTGGTGCTGACTGATCCGGCGGATGTCGCCCGCGTGGTCGAGCTGGCCGAACCCCTTGCGGACGGGGAGATCCGGGTGGCCGACGTACGGATCAGCGTGCCGGTGAAGGACCGCACCCGGGCGCTGGTGTCGATCGCCAATTCGTTGCACGAGGCAAAGATTGAACCGGAGGACATCACGTTACGCAGACCGACTTTGGACGAGGTCTTCCTGCACCTGACCGGGCCGGAGGTGGCGGCATGACGGCATTCGGCTGGGCACTCGCAGACAGTTGGACGATCGCGCGGCGGACGCTGGTGCACTGGCGGATGCAGCCGGGGCTGGTGATCTTCAACTGGTTCTTCCCGGTGCTGATGCTGCTGATGTTCGGTGCGTTGCTCGGCGGTGCGATGGACTTCCCGGAGGGTCAGTCGTACTACGAGCTGCTGGTTCCGGGCATCTTCGCGCTGGCGATGCTGTTCGGGCTGGAAGGCACGATGACCGCGGTCACCCAGGACAAGGACAAGGGGGTGACGGACCGGTTCCGGTCGCTGCCGATGAGCTCGGCGGCCGTCGTACTCGGGCGATGCATCGCGGACATGCTCGACTCGGCGGTGACGCTGATCATCCTGGCCGCGGCCGGGCTCGCGCTCGGCTGGCGGTGGCATGAAGGCGTCCCGGCGGCGCTGGCTGCGTTCGGGTTGCTGTTGTTGCTGCGGTTCGCGTTGCTGTGGGTGGGGATCTTCATCGGGCTGACCGTGAAGAACGCGCAGAGCGTGACGATGGTGCAGGTGCTGGTCTGGCCGGTCGGCTTCCTGTCGAGCACCTTCGTCGCCACCTCCACGATGCCGGATTGGCTCGGCACGGTCGCCCAGTGGAACCCACTCTCCGCGACCGCGACCGCATCCCGGGCTCTGTTCGGTAACCCGGATCCCTCCTCGACCGCCAGTTGGATCGGCACCCACGCAGAGGTCGCGGCGATCGTCGCGCCGCTGCTACTGATCGCGATCTTCCTACCCCTCTCAGCCCACCGCTTCCGCACTCTCTCGCAGTAACCGTGTAGAGGAGCTGGATTCGGGTATCTGGTGCCAGTGACCTGGCAACTGCTGTGGCGCTCAGCGCACGTGATCGAGCGTGCGCTGGGCCTACGGGCTGCGCGGCGTACTGCGCGCATGGCCGGAGCCCTGGAGGGCCTGACCGACGCCGGCGTGCACCGGATCGCGCTGCGCATCTCACCGCGAGTCGCTGCGGACAATCCCTGGCTGGTCAAGGTGTCGCCCGAGTGGGCCTCCCAGAGCATCTTCGTACGACGTCAGGGGCTGCGACTCGAGCTGGATCTGCGGGACAACCTCCAGGCGGTGCTGTACTACGCGGGGCGCTACGAGCCTGCTGTCCGGCGGTTCCTGCTGACCGAGCTGCGACAGGGCGACGTCGTACTCGATGTGGGAGCGAACATTGGGCTGCACGCACTCACAGCCGCCAAGCGACTGCAGGAGCTGGGCGGCGGCCGAGTCATCGCGTTTGAGCCGGCCACTGACTGTCTGGCCAAGCTCCAGGCGGCTGCGGCCCGCAACAACCTGCAGATCGACGTAGTGCCGACTGCGCTCGGCGAACGCCAACACCACGCAGCACTACGTGCGGACAGCCGGTACGACGAGGCTGACGCCGGGGTCCGCTCCCTCTACGGCGACGGCGCGGTAGTGCAGGAGGTGCCGGTGATCCGGCTGGACGACTGGGCTGGTGAGCACGCGCTGCAGCGGCTGGACGTGGTCAAGCTAGACATCGAGGGCAGTGAGGTCTCAGCACTCAGCGGGGCCGCGCACACGCTGACCCGGCTACAGCCGCGCGCTCTGCTCGTGGAGGACAAGCGGGCGGAGACGAGTGCGCGGCTGCACGCCGCACTGGACGAGCTCGGGTACCAGCCGACCGGCGAGGTGATGGACCACAACGCACTGTTCCGGCCGGAACAGTTGCTTAGGGCATCAACTGGCCGCCGTTGACCTCGATGATCTGGCCGGTGACGTAGGAGCTCATCCGCTCCGACGCGAGGAACAGGATGGTGCCGACGCACTCGTGCGGAGTGCCGGTGCGGCCCATCGGGATGGTCGCGATCATCCCGTTCAGTTGCTCCTCGGCGGTGTGCCGCTCGTGGAACGGGGTCTTGATCACGCCCGGTGAGATCGCGTTGACGCGGATGCCGTCCGGCGCGAGCTCCTTGGCCAGGCCGCGGGTGAACGTGCTGACCGCACCCTTGCTGGTCGCGTACACGACCGACCCGCCGCCACCGCCGTGCCGGCCGGCGATCGAGGTGACGTTGATGATGCTGCCGCCGCCCTGCGCCCAGAACACCGGCACGATCCGCCGGGACAGCGCGAACACCGAGGTCAGGTTCACGTCCAGGATCCGGTGGAACTCCTCGTCCGCTACGTCGGTCACCGGCGAGCGGTTGACCAGGTCACCGGCGTTGTTCACGAGTACGTCGATCCGCCCGTGCTTCGCCAGTACGTCGTCGATCAGCTTGCCCGCCGAGGCCGGGTCGGCCAGATCCGCCTGGTGGACGGACGCCGTACCGCCTGCTGTCTGGACCGCGCCCAACGTGTGCTTCGCGCCCGCCTCATTGCGGTGGTAGTGCAGCGCGACCGTCGCCCCCGTCTCGGCGAACCCGACCGCGGCCGCGGCCCCGATCCCGCTGCTCGCCCCGGTCACCACGACGACCTGATCCCTGAAATCCAGATATGCCATGCGCCCTATCCTCTCCCAGTGCCCCGTTTCGTTCTGATCGCCGTGTATGTCGCGTGGCCCGTCGGCGTGGTCGTGGTGCGCCTCGTGACACCGGTGCGTCTCCGCTGCCTGTTGATGGCCGCTGCTGGTTGGCTGGCAGCCCTCGCAGTGGGGACGACAGGCACACCGGCCGAGCGCGCCCTACCGGCCGGCCTCCTCGCCGGGGCCGGGGTAGGCCTGGGAGCTCAGCTCATGGTGGCGCGCGGTGTCACTTTCGAGTGGGAACCGGAGCGGATCTACGACGCGTACGAGGGGAAGATCCCCGTCGGTGAATGGGTGGTGTTGGGGCTGGCCGGGGTCGCGGGTCTGGTCGGGCTGGCCAGCTTGATCTGGGGCTGAGGGTGTACGCGCCGCGAGAGGGTTTGCAAGGGAAGCGTCGGCGGTAGATTCGATGGATGGGATATGCGCTGGGGCAGCTCGAACTTCGGCGGTGGCGGACGGCTGATGCGCTGCGGTTGTCGGCGGCGCATCAGGATCCCGAGATGGTGTACCAGGGCGGGATCGTGGACACGGCGTCGGCGGTCGACTGGATCGGCCGGGTGGCGGACCTGGACAACGGGCACGTGTACGCCGTCGCAGACGCCGACGACCACCCGATCGGGTGCGTCGCGGTGACCAATATCGACCGGCACCAGGTCGGCTGGACCTGGTACTGGACGCTCGCCGAGGTCCGCGGCCAGGGCGTGGCCCGGGACGCGCTCCGGGCGCTCGCCAACTGGGCACACCAGGAGGCCGGTCTCTACCGGCTCGAGCTCGGCCACCGGATGAACAACCCGGCGTCGTGCGGGGTGGCCGGCAGCGCCGGCTTCCTCTATGAGGGCCTGGAGCGCCAGCGGCTCGCGTACGACGGCACCCGGTACGACGTCGAGCGCCACGCCCGCCTGGCCACCGACCCGCTCAACCCACCCCAGCGGCCGGTAGCGATCAACCTCTAGCCGCCTCCCGGGAATGCGTACCGACGAACGGGTAGTGGTGAAGCCAGGTCAGGGCGACCGCCGACGTTCAGGCGGGAGATGGGCACGGCCACCGGCATCGATCCGACTACTACCCGTTCGTCGGTACGCTCAGAGGGTCAGCTTCGGGTGGCGGTTGACGTCCTTGTAGAGCAGGTAGCGGAAGCGGCCCGGTCCCCCGGCGTAGCAGGCCTGTGGGCAGAACGCCCGCAGCCACATGAAGTCGCCCTCCTGGACCTCGACCCAGTCCTTGTTCAGCAGGTAGACCGCCTTGCCCTCGAGCACGTACAGCCCGTGTTCCATCACGTGGGTCTCGGGGAACGGGATCACGCCGCCGGGCTCGAAGCTGACGATGTTGACGTGCATGTCATGCCGTACGTCGTCCGGGTCGACGAACCGCTGCGTCTTCCACCGGCCCTCGGTCCCCGGCATCTCCACGCCCTCGACGTCGACCTCGTTGGTCACGAATGCCTCGGGTACGTCGATCCCCTCGACCCGCTCGTACGCCTTCCGGACCAGGTGGAACCGGGCGACTTGCTCGCTGGTGTTGTGCAGCGTCCAGTCGGCCGACGGCGGCAGGAACGCGTATCCCCCGGCGCCGAGGTCGTGCTTCTCACCGGAGACCGTCAGCGTCACGTTGCCTTCGACAACGAACACGACCACCTCGGCGCTGGGGTCGGTCTCCGGCTTGTCGCTCCCGCCACCTGGCGCGACCTCGACGATGTACTGCGAGAACGTCTCGGCGAACCCGGACAGCGGCCGGGCGATCACCCACAGCCGCGTGTCGTCCCAGAACGGCAGCCTGCTGGTGACGATGTCGCGCATGGTTCCACGCGGCAGAACGGCGTACGCCTCGGTGAAAACGGCCCGGTCGGTGGTCAGGTCGGTCTGCGGGGGCAGCCCGCCGCTCGGAGAGTAGTAGCGGGGCGCGGTCATGCTGATCCTCCTCGGGTCAGGAGCCGTCCTCGTGGGCCGGCGTTGAGGTCGACGGGTTCGCCGCGCAGCCAGGTGCTGCGGACGACGCCGTCGAGCGGCCGGCCGTCGTACGGGGTGATGGCGTTCTTGTGGTGCAGGGTGTTGACGTCCACCACGAACGTCTCGTCCGGTGCGAAGACGCTGAAGTCCGCGTCGTACCCGACCTCGATGCTGCCTTTGCCTGGCACACCGGGTGCCTGACACATCCACCGAGCGACGTCGGACAAGGTGAAGCCGCGTCGGCGTGCTTCGGTCCAGACCGCGGGCAGGCCAAGCTGCAGCGAGGCGATGCCGCCCCAGGCCTCGCCGAAGTCGCCGGTGTCCAGACGCTTGAGGTCGGCGGTCGAGGGCGAGTGATCGGAGACGACCAGGTCGATCGTTTTGTCGCGGAGTCCGTTCCACAGCAGCTCGCGGTTCTCGGCTTCGCGGATGGGCGGGCAGCACTTGTACTGCGTCGCACCGTCCGGGATCTCCTCCGCGCTGAACGTCAGGTAATGCGGGCAGGTCTCCGCGGTGATCCGCACGCCGTCGTGGCGAGCCTTGGCAAGGATCGGCAGTACGTCGGAACTCGACACATGCAGGATGTGGACGCGGCATCCGGTGTTCTTGGCGAGCTCGATGACGTCGGCAACGGCCTTGTTTTCCGCCTCGCGGGGGCGGGAGTGCAGGAAGTCTCGGTAGCTCGCCCCGTTTGGTGCCGGAGCGCTGTCGATTCCGTGCGCGTCCTCGGCGTGGACGATCAGCAGGCCGTCGAAGCTCGCGATTTCACGCATGACCGGCTCGAGCTCGGCCGGCTCCAGCGGCGGGAACTCGTCGACGCCTGAGTGCAGCAGGAAGCACTTGAAGCCGAAGACGCCGGCTTCGTGCAGCGGGCGCAGTTGGGCGAGGTTGCCCGGGATCGCGCCGCCCCAGAAGCCGACGTCGACGTACGCCTGGCTTGCAGCCGTTTTCCGCTTGAGGTCCAGGGCCGGTACGTCGCAGGTCGGCGGGATGCTGTTGAGCGGCATGTCGATGATCGTGGTGACACCACCGGCAGCGGCCGCTCGGGTCGCGCTGGTGAAGCCTTCCCACTCGGTGCGGCCGGGATCGTTCACGTGGACATGCGAGTCGACGAGCCCGGGCATCAGCACCTCGTCGTCAGCCAGCGTCAGCTCGCGGGTGCTGTCGAGCTCAGCGTCGTACGGCGCGATGGCGACGATCCGCCCGTCACGCACCCCGACAGCACACGCGACCTCGCCCGCCGTGGTGAGGGCGCGGCGAGCCCGGACGACGAGATCCAATGCGGTCATACGGCGCCCCTCTCGGTTGCTGACATCGTAGATCTCGGCAGGTGATCAACCGCGATCCGTTCACCGAGTCGCCGCAGCAGGGGGATGGGCTCCGCGATACAACGCCGTACGTCGGGCTCGAGGTCGGTCAGCGCGTAAGCCGCCGTGATCCCCGCCGAACGCAGCCGGTCAGCGTCAAGCCGGTTCGTCCCGCAAACAGCCACCACCGGGACACCGGCCGCTCCAGCCGCCGCAGCCACACCAGCAACCGCCTTACCGTGCAACGTCTGCTCATCGAGCGCCCCCTCCCCGGTAACCACAAGATCCGCCCCAGCAAGCTGCTCATGAAATCGCACCAACTCCAGCATCAACTCAATCCCAGGCCGAACCCGCGCACCAAGCAACGCCAACACGGCAAACCCCACCCCACCCGCAGCCCCAGCCCCAGCGGCGTGACGCAGATCCGCTCCCGCCGCCGCGTCGCCGACGACGTGCCGCAGACCGGCTCTCGCCGCACCCGCCGTTCCAGCTGCTCTGGCCGCTCCACGAGCTGGGGTCTCGTGGGCGACGAGGTCGGCCCAGTGGGCGAGGGCGGTGTCGAGTTGCTCGACTTGGGTGGGGCTGGCGCCCTTTTGTGGGCCGTAGGTGGCTGCTGCGCCGGTCGGGCCGGTCAACGGGTTGTCCACGTCGCAGGCGACGATCACCTCGACGCCAGCCAACCGCTCACGAAAGGCAGAAACGTCCAGGGCAGCCACTTCGGCCAAGGCCGCACCACCCTCGGCGACCTCCGTGCCGTTGGCGTCCAGCAGCCTGGCGCCCAGCGCACGGACCAGGCCGGCTCCTCCGTCGGTGGAGGCGCTGCCGCCGATACCGAGGATGACCTGCGTGCATCCGCTCTGGATCGCGGCGGCGATCAGCTCGCCGGTCCCGCGTGAGGTTGCGGTCATCGGAGCCGGACGACCACCGGGGAGGCGCACCAGACCCGAGACGTCGGCCAGCTCCACGACGGCGACGCCGCCTCGACCGTCGGATCCCCGCCGCCGCGCGAAGCCGGTGCGAACCGGCTCCCCCGTCGGCCCGGACGCCGTCACCGGGACAAACTCGAATCCCGCGGCGACGGCGGCGGCGAGGGTGCCGTCGCCGCCGTCAGCCACCGGTACGGCGTCCACGGTCACGTCGGGGCAAATTCGTCGTACCCCCTCCCCCAACGCAACCGCAACCTGGTTGCTGGTGAGCGAGCCCTTGAACTTGTCCGAAGCAACAACCACCCGGGTCATCGCATCAGTGCGATTGCTGTCGGGGCGTCTTCGGGGTGCTCGGCCAGGTCTTCGAATTCGACGATGTTGTCGATTTCTTGGCCCATGGAGACGTTGGTTACTCGTTCGAGGATGACCTCTACGACGATGGGGACCTGGTGTTCGACCATGAGTTTCTTGGCTTGTTCCAGGGCCGGGAGGATCTCGGCGGGGTCGGAGACGCGGATTGCTTTGCAGCCCAGGCCTTCGGCGACCTTGACGTGGTCTACGCCGTAGCCGTTGAGCTCGGGGCTGTTGATGTTTTCGAAGGAGAGTTGGACGCAGAAGTCCATGTCGAACCCGCGCTGCGCCTGACGGATCAGGCCCAGGTACGAGTTGTTCACGACGACGTGGATATAGGGGATGTTGAACTGCGCACCCACCGCCAGCTCCTCGATCAGGAACTGGAAGTCGTAGTCACCGGACAGCGCAACCACGGTGCTCTCCGGATCCGCCACCGCGACCCCCAGCGTGGCGGGCACGGTCCAGCCGAGCGGTCCGGCCTGGCCGGCGTTGATCCAGTGCCGCGGCCGGTACACGTGCAGCATCTGAGCGGCCTGGATTTGCGACAATCCGATTGTCGACACGTACCGGGTCTCGGGTCCGAACGCGCGGTTCATCTCTTCGTAGACCCGCTGCGGCTTGATCGGCACGTTGTCGAAGTGCGTCTTGCGCTGCAGCGTCGTACGGCGCTCGCGACACTCCTCCACCCACGCCGAACGGTCCACCAACCGGCCAGCAGCAGCCCACTCGCGCGCCACCTCGACGAATGCCTCGAGGGCCAGCCGAGCATCGGAGACGATGCCGTAGTCCGGTGCGAAGACCCGGCCGATCTGGGTCGGCTCGATGTCGACGTGGATGAAGGTCCGGTCGCCCCGGTACACATCGAGACCACCCGTGTGCCGGTTGGCCCAGCGGTTGCCGATGCCGAACACCAGGTCCGACGCCAGCAGCGCCTCGTTGCCGTAGCGGTGTGAGGTCTGCAGTCCGACCATCCCGGCGGTCAACGGGTGGTCGTCCGGGATCGCGCCCCAGCCCATCAGGGTCGGCACAACCGGTACGCCGACGATCTCGGCGAACTCGACCAGGAGGTCGGCCGCGTCGGCGTTGACCACACCGCCACCAGCCACGATCAGCGGCCGTTCGGCATCGTTGAGCAGCGCCAGCGCCTTCTCCGCCTGGGCCCGGGTGGCGGCCGGCTTGGCCACCGGCAGCGGTTCGTACGTCTCGATGTCGAAGTCGATCTCGGCCAGCTGAACGTCCAGCGGCAGGTCGACGAGTACGGGACCCGGACGGCCCTCGCGCATCAACTGGAAGGCCTTCTGGAACGTCCCCGGCACCTGTGCCGGCTCCATCACCGTGACCGCCCACTTCGCGACCGGCTTGGCGATCGACGCGATGTCGACGGCCTGGAAGTCCTCCTTGTGCAGCTTGGCGACCGGCGCCTGACCGGTGATGCACAGGATCGGGATCGAGTCGGCCGACGCCGAGTACAGTCCGGTGATCATGTCGGTTCCGGCCGGTCCCGACGTACCGATGCAGACACCGATGTTGCCGGCCTTCGCCCGGGTGTAACCCTCAGCCATGTGCGAGGCGCCCTCGACGTGGCGGGCCAGCACGTGCTTGATCCCGCCGTGCTTCTTCATCGCGCTGTAGAAGGGGTTGATCGCGGCACCAGGCAGACCGAACGTCTGGGTGGACCCTTCCTTCTCCAGGATCAGGACCGCGGCGTCGACCGCGCGCATGCGTGCCATCAGTCTGAAGCCTTCCCGGACAGGCGCTCCACGCCGCGCAGCAACGCGGAGTGGTCGAGACCGCCGTCACCGTTGGCCCGGGCGGAGGCCACCAGTTGCGCGACCAGCGATCCCAGCGGTACGGCGACCCCGGCCTCGCGAGCCGCCGAGGTGACGATGCCCATGTCCTTGTGGTGCAGGTCGATCCGGAAGCCGGGCTGGAAGGAGCGCGAGAGCATGTTCTCCTTCTTCTGGTTCAGCACGGTCGAGCCGGCCAGGCCACCGCCGAGGACCTCCAGGGCCGCCTTGGTGTCGACGCCGTACGCCTCCAAGAAGATGACGGCCTCGGACAGCGCCTGGATGTTGGCGGCGACGATCAGTTGGTTGGCCGCCTTGACGGTCTGACCCGCGCCGCTGGGGCCGACGTGGACGACGGTCTTGCCGACCGCGTCGAACAACGGCTTGGCGGCGTCGAAGTCGTCGCCCTCGCCGCCGACCATGATCGAGAGCGCGGCGTTCTTCGCGCCGGCCTCGCCGCCGGAGACCGGGGCGTCCAGGATCCGGAAGCCCAGCGCCCGCGCCTGCTCGGCCAGCTGCTGGGTGACGTCGGGGCGGATGCTGGAGAAGTCGATGATCAGCGAACCGGTCTCGGCGTGCTGGAAGACGCCGTCCTCGCCGGCGAGCACCTGCTCGACGTCGGGCGAGTCCGGCACCATCACGCAGATCACGTCCGCGCCCTTGACCGCGTCGGCGACCGACGTCGCGTAGCGGCCGCCGGCCTCGACCAGCGGAGCGCCGCGCTCTGGGGTGCGGTCGAGGCCGGCGACAGTATGTCCGGCGTCGGTCAGGTGCACAGCCATCGGGCTGCCCATGATGCCGAGGCCGATGAAGGCGATGTTCGTCATTGTCGGAATCTCCAAAAGGTGGGTCAGCCGGCGACGGCGCGACGTTCGCGCGGCAGCCAGCCGAAGCTGTCGACGGTGGTGGTGGACGGCTTGTACTCGAGGCCGATCCAGCCGGAGTAGCCGTTGGTCGCGAGGGCGGTCAGTTGCCGGTCCAGCGAGAGCGTGCCGGTGCCGGGCTCGTTGCGGCCGGGGGCGTCGGCGATCTGTACGTGCGTGATGCGGTCGGTGTGCTCGGCGATCACCCGGTCGACGTCGTCGCCGTTGACCGCGAGGTGGTAAAGGTCCGCGAGCAGCCCGATATTCGGGGCCTGCACCCGGTCGATCACGGCCAGCGCATCGGCCGCGGTGAGCAGTGGGTAGCGGTCCGCACCGCTGACCGGCTCCAGCAGGACGGTGGCGTCGATGCGGGCGGCGGCACTGGCGGCGAGCCTGAGGTTCTCGACCGCGAGGTCGTCCTGCTCGCTCGCGGAGTGGCCGTCCTCGCGGTTGCCGTAGAGGGCGTTGAAGGCCTTGCAGCCGAGCCGCTCGCCGATGCCGACGGTGATGTCGATGTTGTCGCGGAACTCGCCGGACCGCTTCGGCCAGGACACCAGGCCGCGGTCGCCGCCGGGCATGTCGCCGGCGAAGAAGTTCAGGCCGGTCAGCTGGACGCCGGCGTCCTCGATCGCGGTCACGAACGCGTCGACGTGCCGGTCCGTCGGCACCGCCTCGACGAACGGCCACCAGAACTCGACGGCACCGAAGCCGGCCCGCCGGGCGGCTGCCGGGCGCTCCAGCAGCGGCAGCTCGGCGAACAGCAGTGAGCAGTTCACCGTGTAGCGCAGCGGGTTACTCATGGCACTCTCAACTTTCCGTATCGCGGAAGTTAGTTTCTGTTCTGCGAAAGACGATAGGCAGTCGCCAGTGACCGCGTCAAGGGCCGTGCCTGCGGGATCAGCAGAATCGGCCTCGGGTGGGTCGTGGTTCCTGCCGTGCCGTCGGGCGTTGTACGTTCCTCTGAGAAGCGCGGACTCGGAGGAGGTGCGCCGTGCTGCTGTCCGAGCTGCTCGACGCGCCGGAGCTGGGGCTGCGCCTGCTGCACCTGGCCGACGAGGCACTCGAGCGTCCGATCGGCCGGCTGGTCACCACCGACCTGCTGGAACCCGGCCGCTACCTCAACGGCGGCGAGCTCGTACTCACCGGTCTCGTGTGGCGTCGCAGCGACGCGGACAGCGAGACCTTCGTGACGTCGATGGCCAAGCGCGGCGCCACCACGATCCTGGCCGGGAAGGCACTACTCGGGGACGTCCCCGTCGACCTGCTCGAGGCCTGCCGCCGTCATCAGGTCACCCTCGTCGAGGTGCCCACGGAGGTCGCGTTCGCCGATATCACCGAGTACGTCGCTGCCGCGGGCACCGTGGAAACCGGAGCCCGACTGTCCGCGAGCCTGGTCCGTCAGCGCCAACTCTTGTCGTCGATCGCATCCGGCCGGAGTCTCGACGAACTCGCGGACCGCATCTCGGCCGAGATCGGGCACGACTGCCGGGTGATCACACCGACCGGACGGCACGTCGTACCAGGGCCTGGTGAGTTGGACGAGGAGATCCTCGACGTGATCTCGCGGCGGTTCCTGACCGCGGATCGGACTCCCGCGGTCGCGGATGCCGGAGGTACGCCGTACAGCATCTTCCCGATCGGATCGGGGCTGGGGAATCGGCTGACGGCGTGGGTCCTGGTGATCGAGGGCGACCACACCGACTGGTCACGCGACCATGTCGAGGCGGTGCAAGAGCTGTGCGCGATCGCCGCGTTGGACCGGGCCCGCCGGGACGAAGGGCGGATGGCGCTGCGGCCTCTGGTGGCTGACGCGCTCGCCCTGATCGAGTCCGGCGCTCCGCATGCCGAGGTGGCCACGCGGCTCCGGCAGGCCGGCGCGCGTTCGGATCTGCCGATGGTGGTCGCGGTGGCCGAGCTTCGGGACGACGGGCCGAGCGAGGTCGCGATCACGCTGCTCGAAGATGTCGCACTCACCGTCGGGCCTGCTGTAGTTGCGCCCGGGCGTGACGGTGTCCTGGTTGCCTTGCTGCCGTTCGTCCCCGGGCTGCCGGACCAGCTGCGGAGGGCATTCGGCCGGCTCTCACCGGGGCTCGTGCGCGCGCGTCTAGGGGTGGGCGTCAGCGGTGAGACCGCCGTCGACGCGTTGGCGGGCGCGCTCGAGGAAGCGCGGTTCGCTCATCGAGTGGCTCGATCCTCCAGTACGCCGGTATCGGTGGTCACCTCGGAGGAAGTCGCCTCGCATGTGCTCCTGCTCGCCACGTTGCCAGACGACGTACGACGTACTTACACGCACCGGGTGCTCGGGGCGGTGCTCGAGCACGATCGTCGTACCCAGTCGGATCTGCTCACCACGTTGCAGGCGTTCCTGGCCTGCGACGGGTCGTGGTCACGGGCAGCTGAGGCATTGCACCTGCATGTGAACACGGTTCGGTACCGGATCGAACGCGTAGAGCAACTGACCGGTCGCGATCTGTCCCGGCTCGAGGACCGGGTGGACGTGTTTCTCGCTCTCAAGTCGCTCTGAACCGCCCGATTGGGTGATCGCACAAAGGAAGGCCTGCCCGAAGGCGTGATCTTCGGAGGATCACGGGGTGCAAACCGGGTCGGCGTGAGCCGATGCTGTCGTGCAGATCACTTAACGCCGCGCCCCCAGCCCCATCTGAGGAAGGTGCCCGATGAAGGCAATCCTGCGACCCGGCCGCCGCGCCAGCCGTCACCCCGTCGACGAGATGCTGCCCCCCGGCAAGCTCGCCGTGTACGGCTTCCAGCACGTCCTGGCGTTCTACGCCGGCGCGGTGATCGTACCGATCCTGCTGGCGAACTCGATCGGGCTGAGCACCGAGCAACTCGTCCATCTGATCAACGCCGACCTGTTCACCTGCGGTATCGCCTCGATGATCCAGTCCATCGGGTTCTGGAAGGTCGGGGTCCGGCTGCCGCTGCTGCAGGGCGTGACGTTCACCGCGGTGTCGCCGATGATCGCGATCGGCCTGGCCGCGGGCGGCGGGACCGACGGCCTGCTGGTGATCTACGGCGCGGTGATCGTGGCCGGCCTGGCCACCTTCTTCCTGGCGCCGTTCTTCAGCAAGCTGATCCGGTTCTTCCCACCGGTCGTCACCGGCTCGGTGATCACGATCATCGGTTTGGCGCTGCTGCCGGTGGCGGCCGCGGACGCGACCGGGGGCGCCGGCCCGACGTCCGACCCGACCAGCGGCAAGAATCTGGCCTACGCGCTCGGGACGCTGGCGCTGATCGTGCTGATCCAGCGGGTCTTCAAGGGGTTCATGGCAACCATCGCCGTCCTGGTCGGCCTGGTCGCCGGCACCCTGGTCGCGTGGGCCTTCGGGGACGCCCACTTCGACGCGGTCGGCGGTTCGGACTGGGTCGGTGTCACGACGCCGTTCCACTTCGGCTGGCCGCAGTTCTCGATCGCGGCGATCATCTCGATGGTCGTGGTCATGCTGATCACCGCGGTCGAGACGACTGGTGACGTCTTCGCGACCGGCGAGATCGTGGAGAAGCGGATCGGCCGCGACGACGTCGCCCGGGCCCTGCGCGCCGACGGTCTGGCCACCACCATCGGCGGTGTCTTCAACTCCTTCCCCTACACGTGTTTCGCCGAGAACGTCGGCCTGGTCCGGCTGACCCGGGTGAAGAGCCGCTGGGTGGTCGCCGCGGCGGGCGCGATCATGATCCTGCTCGGCCTGATCCCCAAGGCCGGCGCCATCGTGGCCGGCATCCCGCACCCGGTCCTGGGCGGCGCGGCGCTGGCGATGTTCGCCACCGTGGCCGTGGTCGGCTTCCAGACCCTGGCCAAGGTCGACTTCCACGACCACCGCAACGTGGTCATCGTGGCCACCAGCGTCGGTCTGGCCATGTACGTGACGGCGCAGCCGCAGGTCGCCCAGGCAGTCCCGGGATGGGCCGAGATCATCTTCGGCAGCGGCATCACGCTGGGCAGTCTGACCGCGATCCTGCTGAACATCGTCTTCCACCACGTGGGCAAGGACTTCGGCCCCGCGGTGGCCGGGCAGCCGGGCGACTCGATCCGGCTGGACCAGGTGAACAAGATGAGCCGCGACGAGTTCGTCGAGACCTTCGCCGGCCTGTTCCAGGGGCCGCACTGGATGGTCGAGCGGGCCTGGGAGATGCGGCCCTTCACCGATACCCACGCCCTGCGCCGCTCGTTCCAGGAGGCCCTGTTCTCCGGATCGCACGAGGAGCAGCGCCAGCTGATCGAGTCCTACCCGCAACTCGGCTCGCAGTTCGTTGCCGACGGCCTCAGCGGCGAGGCGTCGCTGCGGGACCAGTCCGCCCGCGGCCTGACCTTCCTGGCCGAGCCGGACCGCGACGAGCTGGCCGCGATCACCGAGGCGTACCGGGACCGGTTCGGCTTCCCACTGGTGATCTCGGTCCGGGACGCGGATTCCTTCGACCGGATCGTCGAGCAGGGCCGCGAGCGGCTGGACAACTGCGAGAACCAGGAACACGCCGCCGCCCTGCTGGAGATCGCCAAGATCGCTGGGTACCGGTTCGATGACTTCCTCTCGGATGCCAATCCGATCCACACTGCAAGAACACGCTGGAGCAGTAGCCGATGAGCACTACGACAATCACGGTCAACGGTGAGCAGACCACGCTGGGTGACGTCACCGTCCACACGAGCGCGCTGGACTGGCTCCGTGACCGTGGCCTCACGGGGGCCAAGGAGGGCTGTGCCGAGGGCGAGTGCGGAGCTTGTTCCGTGCTCGTCGCCCGGCCGGGCGTCGACGCCCCGACCGAGTGGACCGCGGTGAACGCTTGCCTGCTGCCGATCGCGTCCCTCGACGGTCAGGAGGTCATCACCTCCGAGGGCCTCGGCTCGCCTGCCGAACTGCACCCGGTTCAGCGGGAGATCGCCGTACGGGGTGGATCGCAGTGCGGCTACTGCACTCCAGGCTTCGTGTGCAGCATGGCCGCCGAGTTCTATCGCTCTACGCGTACGACGGCCAACGGGCACTGCGATCACGAACACGGCCCGAACGGCTTCGACCTTCATGCACTGAGCGGAAACCTGTGCCGGTGTACCGGGTATCGCCCGATCAAGGATGCGGCGTATGCGCTGGGCGAACCAGAGGTGGACGACGCGTTGGCGGCCCGCAGGTCGGCGCCGCCACCGCCGCCCGCAGCCACCGCGATCGCGGTCGACGGAGCGGAGTTCCACCGGCCGGCCACGCTGGCCGGGGTACTCGAACTGCTTGCCGAGAGCCCCGAAGCGCAGATCGTTGCCGGGTCGACCGATATCGGCGTCGAGGTGAACATCCGCGGCGTCCGGAACCCGCTGATCGTCGCGGTGGACCGGCTGACCGAGCT
Organism: Kribbella sp. CCNWLW201; assembly: GCF_037203805.1. NCBI lineage: Bacteria > Bacillati > Actinomycetota > Actinomycetes > Propionibacteriales > Kribbellaceae > Kribbella > Kribbella sp. CCNWLW201. The sequence goes on from NZ_JBBCBQ010000001.1 coordinate 693,455, forward strand.
GCGTGAGTTCTCCTTCGGGCCGGACGAGGTGCGGATCGGCGCCGCGCTGACGCTGAGCGAGATCGAGCGGCTGCTCGCGGGACGGGTGCCGCTGCTGGCCCAGATGTTCCCGCAGTTCGCCTCCCGCCTGATCCGCAACGGCGCCACCATCGGCGGCAACCTCGGTACCGCCTCGCCGATCGGCGACACCCCGCCCGCGCTGCTGGCCCTGGACGCGTCGCTCGTGCTCGCGTCCCGTCGCGGCGAGCGCGTCGTATCGCTTGCGGACTACTTCACCGGTTACCGGGAGACGTTGAAGGCTCCGGATGAGCTGATCCGGACCATCGTCGTACCGCTGCCGCTCGAGCCGCTGACCGCTTTCCACAAGATCGCCAAGCGGCGCTTCGACGACATCTCCAGCGTCGCCGTCGGGTACGCCGTCGACGTCGAGGACGGCGTCGTACGGCGGGCCAGGATCGGACTCGGCGGGGTCGCCGCCACTCCGTTGCGTGCGTTGGCCACCGAGCAGGCGCTGGTCGGCCGACCGTGGACCGAGCGGACCGTCCGTGAGGCGGCTGCGGTGATGGCCGGCGAGGGTACGCCGATGGACGATCACCGTGCGAGTGCGTCGTACCGCTCGGCGATGCTCGGCCAGTCGCTGCTCCGGTTCTACTCCGAAAGCCTTACTGCGGAAGGGGTCAGCGCATGAGCTCCCTGTCCGAACGCCCGCAGCAGGCGCTTGTTGGTCTGCCGTTGCCGCATGAGAGTGCCGCGCTGCATGTCACCGGCAACGCGCTCTACACCGACGACCTCGTCGTACGGACTCGTGACGTCCTGCACGCCTGGCCTGTTCAGTCGCCGCACACCCACGCCCGGATCACGGATCTTCGGGTGAAGCCGGCGTACGACGTTCCTGGTGTGGTCCGGGTTCTCACCGGCGACGACGTACCTGGGGTGAACGACGCCGGGGTGAAGCATGACGAGCCGTTGTTCCCGACCGAGGTGATGTTCCACGGGCACGCGATCTGCTGGGTGCTCGGTGAGACGTTGGAGGCCGCGCGACTCGGTGCGGCGGCGGTGGAGGTCGATTACGAGCCGCTCGAATCGCTGGTGACGGTTCGCGAGGCCATCGCGGCCGACAGCTTCCAGGGGACCGGGCGGCACCTGGCACGGGGTGACGTCAAGGATGCGCTGCGCAAGGCGGCGCATGTGTTCGAGGGCGAGTTCGAGTTCGCCGGACAGGAGCACTTCTACCTCGAGACCCATTGCTCGCTGGCGCTGGTCGACGAGGGCGGTCAGATCTTCGTCCAGAGCAGCACGCAGCACCCGTCCGAGACGCAGGAGATCGTCGCCCACGTTCTCGGCGTACCCAGCCACGAGGTGACCGTGCAGTGCCTCCGGATGGGCGGAGGGTTCGGGGGCAAGGAGATGCAGCCGCACGGGTTGGCCGCCATCGCCGCGCTCGGGGCGACGCTGACCGGCCGGCCCGTGCGGTTGCGGCTCAACCGCACGCAGGACATCACGATGTCCGGCAAGCGGCACGGGTTCCACAGCAAGTGGCGGGCCGGCTTCGACGACGACGGCCATCTGGTCGCACTCGCCGCCACCCTCACCGCCGACGGCGGCTGGAGCCTCGACCTGTCCGAGCCGGTGCTCGCCAGGGCGATGTGCCACATCGACAACGCGTACTGGATCCCCAACGTCCAGGTGGACGGCCGGATCGCCAAGACGAACAAGACCTCGCAGACGGCCTTCCGTGGTTTCGGCGGTCCGCAGGGCATGCTCGTCGTCGAGGACATCCTGGGCCGCTGCGCGCCTTTGCTCGGGTACGACGCGATCGAGCTGCGTCACCGCAATCTCTACCGGTTGAACGACACCACGCCGTACGGGCAACCAGTCCGGCACGCTGATCGGCTGGAGTCCTGCTGGAGCCAGGTGTCGCACAACGGCGACGTCGTACGACGGCAAGCGGAGATCGCGGCGTACAACGCGGAGCACCCGCACCGGAAGCGCGCGTTGGCGATGACGCCGGTGAAGTTCGGCATCTCGTTCAACCTGACCGCGTTCAACCAGGCCGGCGCGCTCGTGCACGTCTACAAGGACGGCTCGGTCCTGATCAACCACGGCGGCACCGAGATGGGTCAGGGCCTGCACACGAAGATGCTGCAGGTCGCGGCCACCACGCTCGGCCTCCCGCTGTCTCGCGTCCGGTTGGCCCCGACCCGCACCGACAAGGTGCCGAACACCTCGGCCACCGCGGCTTCGTCCGGGGCGGATCTGAACGGCGCCGCGATCAAGAACGCCTGCGAGCAGATCCGCGAACGCCTCTCGCAGGTCGCGGGTGGCCGGCTCGGGATCAGCCCGCACGACGTGCGGTACGTCGACGGCCAGGTCAGCGGCCTGTCCGGCGACAGCCTGCGCTGGGAGGAACTCATCAACATCGCGTACCACCAGCGCGTGCAGCTGTGGGCGGCCGGTTTCTACCGCACCGAGGGCCTGCACTGGGACGCCACCGCGATGCACGGCGAGCCGTTCAAGTACTTCGCGTACGGCGTTGCCGCCGCCGAAGTCGAGGTGGACGGGTTCACCGGCGCCTACACGTTGCGCCGGGTCGACATCGTCCACGACGTCGGCGACAGCCTCAGCCCGCTGATCGACATCGGCCAGATCGAGGGCGGCTTCGTCCAGGGCGCCGGCTGGCTGACGCTCGAGGACCTGCGCTGGGACGAGAGCGACGGACCGCAGCGCGGCCGGCTCGCGACCCAGGCCGCCAGTACGTACAAGCTGCCGAGCTTCTCGGAGATGCCTCCGGAGTTCAACGTCACGCTGTTGGAGAAGGCTCACGAGGAAGGCGCTGTGTACGGCTCCAAGGCTGTCGGTGAGCCGCCGCTGATGCTGGCGTTCTCCGTCCGCGAGGCGTTGCGGCAGGCCGCGGCGGCGTTCGGACCGGCTGGGACGAGCGTGGATCTGGCTTCGCCCGCGACACCTGAGGCTGTCTACTGGGCGCTCGACCGGGCCCGGTCGTCGGTCCCGGTCGAGCGGCTCGAGGCGAGTGGGGTGTGACGACCGAGATGGAATGGATGAAGGCAGTCGAGCGTCTCCGCTCGCAGCGGCGGCCCGGGGTTCTCGTGACGGTGATGTCCGTCCGCGGGCATGCGCCGCGTGAGGCCGGGGCGAAGATGGTGGTTTCGTCGGACGGTTCGTGGTCGACGGTCGGCGGCGGCAATCTGGAGGCGCTTGCGATCGAGCGGTCCCGTTCATTGATCGCGGCCGGCTCCGCTGAGCCCGAGGTGCTCGAGGTCGCGTTGTCGGACAAAGCGCCGTACCAGCATGGAGTTCAGTGTTGTGGCGGCGAGGTGAAGCTGCTGCTCGAACCGCTGCCGGTGGTGCCGGCGGTGGCGATCTTCGGGGTCGGGCATGTCGGCCTGGAGCTGGCGCGGATCCTGTCTCGGCACGACATCGAGCTGCACCTGATCGATTCGCGACCCAACCAGCTGGATCGGTTGGATGTGTTGGACGACGCCGTGGCCAACGTCCACGTGCACCACGTGCCGGTCCTGCCCGAGCTCGTCGTCGGTGAGCTGCCATCCGGAACTCATGTGCTGGTGATGACGCACGACCACGCGGAAGACGCCGCGTTGTGTGACGCCGCGATCCGCCGGGACGATCTGGCCACGATCGGGCTGATCGGGTCGAGCGCCAAATGGACGCGGTTCCGCCGCAAGCTCGCCGAGGACGGCAACTCCGAGGAGGCCATCGCCAGGATCACCACACCCATCGGACTCCCCGACTTGACTGGCAAGGAGCCGGCCACCATCGCGGTCAGCGTGGCGGCCCGGCTGCTCCAACTGTTCACCGCCGAGCGTCGCCCCGCGTCGGCCCACCGTGAGGCGAAAGCATGACCATCTACCGAGGCACGTTCCTCGACACCCCGGACAATCCGTTCACCGGCGGCGGCCTGCGGGTCGACACCGACGCAGCGCTACTGGTCCGGGACGGCGTGATCGTTGCCCGTGGCCCCTTCAGCGACGTACGGCGGGCCCACCCGGCCGAGGAGATCGTCGATCTGTCCGGCGGCCTGGTGCTACCCGGGTTCGTCGACACCCACGTCCACTTCCCACAGATCCGCGCGGTCGGCGGTCTCGGCCTACCACTGCTGGAATGGCTCGACCGCTACGCGCTGCCTGAAGAGGCTCGCATGGCTGACACCGGCTACGCGGCGGGGGTCGCAGCCGAGTTCGTCCGCGGCCTCGCGGCGGCGGGTACGACGAGCGCACTGGTCTTCGGAGCGCACTACGCCGACGCGGTCGACGTACTGTTCGCCGAGGCCTCGAAGGTCGGCCTGCGGATCACCAGCGGGCTGGTCCTCAGCGACCGGCTGCTGCGGGAGGACCTGCTCACGACGGTGGATCGTGCGTACACCGAGTCGTTGGCCCTTGCAGAGCGCTGGCACGGCGTCGGCCGCAACCGGTACGCCGTGACACCACGCTTCTCGCTCTCGTGCACTGACGAGCTCCTCGCGGTCTGCCGGACGCTGCTGGACGAGCTTCCGGGCTCGCTCTTCACGTCGCACGTCAACGAGAACGAGGCGGAGATCGCCACTGTGTCTGAGCTTTTCGGCGGCTGCGACTACGTGAGCACCTACGACAAGCACGGCCTGATCGACCGGCGTGCCGTTCTCGCGCACAACGTCCACCCAACCGACGTGGAGCTGAAGATGCTCGCCACGGGTGGTGCCGCTGTCGCCCACTGTCCGACGAGCAACGCGGCCTTGGGCAGCGGGTTGTTCCCGCTATCACGGCACCTCCAGTACGGCGTACGCGTCGCCCTCGGGTCCGACGTCGGCGCCGGCACCGGCTTCTCCCTGCTGAAGGAGGGCCTGCAGGCGTACTTCTGCCAGCAGTTGATCGGCGACCACGGCCACCCACTGAGCGCCGCGCACCTCCTGTATCTGGCCACCGCGGCCGGCGCGGACGCCCTGGGCCTACCCGAAGTCGGCGACCTCAGCATCGGCAAACGCTTCGACGCCCAACTGCTGCGCCCAGCCGACGGTTCACCGCTGGCCGTCGGCGTCGAACACGCCGACGACGCCGAGGAGGCTCTCGCCCGCCTCTTCACCCTAGGCACCCCCGCCGACGTCCACGCCGTCTGGATAAACGGAGAACTCCTCCACCGCTAACTCATGTAAAAGGCCCCTCGCAGCCGGCTACACGCGCTCCCACATCGTGTGCTCGCCCGGCAGCCCCTTTCGCGCGGCGCATCGCCGCTGACCTCGCGGGCTGCCGCCCTTCGTCGATCGCCCCGTGCGCCTCGTGGTCAGTAAGACCACCCGCGGCCGCGGGGCGAACGACGTCCGGCGGCGGGCAACCCCCTACCTCGCTGGCCAACCCCCCATCACAGCGGGCAACCCCCAAACTGATGGGTCCGCCCCCCAGATGAAGGGTTGCCCACTCAGAATCTCGGTGGGCAACCCCCAACCTCGGTAGGCAACCGCGTCGACTGATGCACGACACTCGTCCGCGAGGTGATCTCCCGAGACCCGGCCGCAGCGGGCAGATGGGCTCTGCGGTCATTGACGACTGTGTGTTGAGGGCTCGGTGTCCGGGAGTTGGCGCAGGGTTCGTAGTGGGCTGAGCAGTGCGAGGGTGGTGCCGGTCAGCATGACCAGGCTGCTGATCACCAGGGTGGCGCGGAATCCGACCAGGGCGCCGAGGGTGCCGCCGAGGAGGGCTCCGATCGGCTGCATTCCGTAGACCAGGAATCGCCAGGTGGCCTGAGTTCGGGCGAGGAGTTCCGGTGGGATCAGGATCTGGCGAATGGTCTGCTGGTTGATCCCGTACAGCGTTGGGCCCCAGCCGCGGAGGAGTTGCGCGATGATCACCACCGCTAACGCCAGTGCCGTCGGTCCTCCTGCGGCGGCCATCACCAGCCCGGCCAGACTTGACAGTGTCATGCCGACGATGAAGGTCGGCCCATTACCGAGCCGGCCGGTGATCTGCACCCCGATGGTGGCGCCGACGATTCCGGCGACACCGGACACTGCGATAACCAGGCCGACCAGTCCAGCCGACAAGCCGAGATCACGGACCAGGAACAGCACCACGATCACCACCTGCATCTGACCGGCCAAAGCGCCGACAGTGGCGGCGATCGTGGTCGCCCGCAGCGCGGGGTGCTCGAGCGCTGCCCGGATGCCACCCCAGATGCCCTTGAATATCGACTCTTTGGCCGGGTCGGCGGCAGTCGATCGGCCCGTGACGGTGATCCGCGCCTTCGAGATGGCCGACAGCAGGAACGAGGCAGCATCGACAGCGATCGCGACTGGTGCGGTGAGGAGTTGAACCAGGACGCCGCCGAGGGCACTGCCGCTGGTGGCGACGACGGAGTTGCTGAGCGAAAACGCACTGTTGGCTGCCAGCAGTTCGCCGCGGGGGACCAGTATGGGCGCGAACGACTGGGCCGCGATCGTGGAGAACAGGCTGCAGGTCCCGGTGATCACGACAACGACGTACAACTGCCACATCTGCAACAGTCCCGTCGCGGCCAGGACCGGCACTGCAGTCAGCGCGGCGGCGGCGAACAGGTCAGCACCGACAATGACTCGGCGGTATGACAGCCGGTCGACCCACACCCCGGCCGGCAGGCCCAAGACAAGGTGCGGCAGGAACGAGACTGCTCCCAACAAACCCATCTGTACTGGCGATGCGCCGAGGACCAAGACTGCGGTCAAGGGCAACGCAACGGTCGTCACACTCGACCCCAGGAGGGAGATCGAGTTACCACCGAACAAAAGACGAAAGTCCCGATGGTCGACCAAGACCCGCCACTGCGCTTTCACCGACCCCAGTAAACCTGCGCCAACCACTGCCGGGGCGGAGGGACGCCGAAAAATACGCATCGCGGTATGAGACTGCGATTCCCTACCCTGGCCACGTGGAGGATCTTGAGGTCAGGGAGTTCCTGCAACGGTTCGCTCCCGACGACGTGCGGGAGACGATTGCGTGGTTGACCGCCAACGGATACACCCTGAGTTCCACCGCGGGGAAGGCACGTTCGGCGCCGAGTTCGTCAACGTGGGAGATGCAGAGGTACGCATCACCGTGGACCGCTCACAGTGGCTCCTCGACGTTGCGCCAAGACCCGGAGCCAAGGCGTGGCAGTACGACGTACTGATCGCAGCGCGGACCGGTCAGCCCTACGAAGAGGTCTTTCCCGAAACAGGCTCCAGGTCGGTCGGAGACCCTCTCCCCGACAAGTTGCCCGAGGGTGTGAGTTGGCGCGAGACCCTGCCTGACATCCTCCAGTGGGTGGGTAGTGAGGGCGTCCAGGCTGCCGTCGACCGCGCTCTCCACGAGCGCCACCGGATGATGTCGCCGCGCACCAGAAAGCGCTGACGCTCAACGGCATGACAGGGCTTCCACGAGCATCTGGGGCACAGTGGACGTCCTGCCGATTGTTGTGCAGCTGCTAGGACGGGACGGAAAGCCACTGCGTCGGTTGCCCGATCCAGCCGGAGGAACCTTCGACGCCGCGGGAGACTTCGACCGGCTCATCGAAGACAGTACGTACCCGGCGCTCAGCGCCATCGATCTGTATGCGGAGAGGATCTGGCACTCGTCCTCCATGCCTGCCCTACTTGCTGACATCGAGGCGGCTCTGCCCGTGGCGAAGGACGGTCCGGAGAGGCGTGGCCTACTCGACTTCAGGTCCTTGCCGAGCGGTGTCGGCACGACGACCTCGCTCTGGCTTTCGTGGGCGACTGAACCGAACGCGGCACGAGCGCGGACCGCGGCTCCCTGCCATCGGAGGTCTTAAGAGGTCAACCCGGCAGATGCGTAAGTACGGGCGTTCTCCTTCGTCAGCTGATGCGCAGGCAAATCGTCTGCCGGTGATCTGCGACAGTCGTGCCCGACGGCGGCATCGCCAGGTGGTCTCGCGGCCTTGTCCGAGATCGTTGTTAGCAAACCCGCTAGCGAGGCGCACCTGCCGCGCTGACAGACTGCCCGTGCAGACGACTCGACCAAAGCCGAAGGCGCCAGACGATGACCGATGAGCGCGAGATGTTCCAGCACCTCACGTTTCCTTTCGAGAACCAGCGCTTCCCGAGCAATTTGGGCGCCGTCGTTCAAAGGACGGTGCTCTCGGGTGAACAGCCCGCCCGCCAGGTGATTCACGCGCCCGACGGCTCCTGGCTCGTCGGCGATGGTGTCAACGATCCCAACCCGCCTGGTGCCTCGGTTGCCACACACATCACTCACGCGATCGAGATCAACAGCTCTATCGCTCAGCTAGCGACTATGGCGCCGGGACACATTGCCCAGCGATCCGGACCAGGCGACCCATGGCGCATCACCGAGCTGGATGGTTGGGAGGAGTAGAGCTCCCCGCGCTAGCGCTATGGTCTCCCCGTCCGGCGTCTCCTGATAGGTCCTGACTGGGCTGAGTGCAGGCGGCAAGACGCACCCCCGAGATGGCCAGCCGATTCGACCGCATAGGAGCTCGCCACGACCGCTCTGGTCCGCCATCGATCGAGCTCGCGGCAGTGTTGCCCCCACGCGGCGAGCCCTGTGAAGCAGCGCGCGGCTCAGCCTCGCAACGACGCGATCGCCCGGGCAGCTAGTCGTTCGGCGTGCTCGGGGCGCGCGAGCCAGCCGATCCACCCCTCGTCCATCGACGGGGTGGACCCGCTGCGCGCCGACTCCCGGTAGTCGAGGCACGCGAGCCACAGCGGTCGCATGGCCAGTACGCCGGGCAGCCGCTCGAGCTCCTCACCGGTGAGCTGAACGTGCTCGCGATACCCGCGCGCGGCAGCGTCGATACCCTCCCCATCGCCCTCCCCAGCGGTCGTCAGCAGCCAGGCGAGGGCGGGCAGGCGGGGTCCGCGCCCGGACCCTGCCCAGCCGACGATAGCGAGGTTGCCCGGTCTGCCGACGGCCGCCCATGCGTGGTAGTTCCCGTGGGTGAACGCCTCGGGCAGGCCTTCCGCGTCGTCGGCGTGCTCGACCTTGTCGCGGAGCCACTCGAACATCTCGCGACCCTCGGGAGCGACGGCGTCCTCGACGCTTACCAGGAAGCTCATCGCCGCCGCGAGATCCTGCTTCGGTCGTCCCGCGAAGAAGGCGCCGTCGTGCTCCTCCGACCCACCGTCCCGCGCGACCGCACCACCGGCCGCGGGCAGTTTGTGCAGGCGGCCGAGCAGGCTCGCCAGCTCGTGGAGCACCGCCGGCGACTGGGTCGGGCGTCCGCCCTCGACGTACTCGGTCACGATCACGCCGCTTCCCTCGAGCACTGACACGGGACTGTCGTGCGCGGGCCGTTCAGCGGGGAAGTCGTGTAGGGCCAGGAACCGCAGGATCTCCGCATCGCCCTCGACGCGGCCGACCGTGTCCGCTGCCGAGGAGAAGACTCGAGCGATCCAGGGCGAGCCGTCCTCTCGCTTGACAACCAGCGTCCAGGGGTAGTGGCCGATCCAGGACCCGCGAGGGCGCGTCTCGGGGTCGTCGTCGATGGGCGCGATCGAGGTGATGCTGATGCCGTATCGAGTCTCGAGGTGCGCTCTCAGTTCCGCGAACTCGACGGGGCGAGTGCGAGCAAACGGCGACGTACGGCCCTTCTCCAGCGCGGCGCGGGCCTCGGTGTACCGCAATCCGGTCGCTTGTGCCCGCTGACGCACTGCGCGCTTGAAACTGCCCTCTTTGGTCATGACAAGCCTCCTCGACGTGCCCATTCCCCCAGCGAAGCGGCACTCGAAACAGGCTTGGATGGCAGCAGCCTTGAGGGCAGGATCCCCTTCGCCTTCTCAAGGGCCTGGCTGGGGCAGATCCTCAGGAGGCTGGGCGTCGGCAACGCCGTGCACCGATCGTGCCGGGCCTGGACGGCCGTGTCAACGGCAACCGAGGTGCAACGGCGAGCGACCCGCCCATTCATCGGTAGAGTTGCGGGCATGTGTGCTGGTGCGTCCGTGACTCGTCCCTGCCGTTTCGCTGACGGCGCTGGGACAGTCTGTAGGTAAGTTCCTCGGTTCCGCGCCGCCGGCTTCCTTGCCGGGCGGCCGTTTCGCGTTGCCTGGCCCCTGCCATCTCCCAGGAGCCGCCACATGTACGCACCCAAGCACCCCGAGCCGATGGATCCGCGCGTCGGACCTGCAACCGTGTACCTGATCGTTGGCCTTCCCGGCGCAGGGAAGACAACTCACGCGAAGGGACTGGAGATCAGCGCGTCGGCCCTACGGCTGACACCAGACGAGTGGCAGATCATGCTGTTCGGCGATCAAAACCCACCAGACAAGCGTGACCTCGTCGAAGGCAAGCTGGTCCAGCTCGGCATGCGGGCCGCGGAGCTGGGCACCAATGTCGTCTTCGACTTCGGGTTCTGGGGAAAGGACGAACGATCAGCGCTCCGCTGGATCGCCGGGGCCGTCGGCGCGCGTAGCCAAGTCGTGTACCTGCCAATAGACCACGAGGAGCAACGCAGGCGTGTCACCAATCGGTTCGCGACCACGCCCGATCAAACCTTCCACATGACCGACGTTGAACTCGAGCAATGGCGGGCTCAGTTTCAAGCGCCGGACGACGAAGAACTGCGAGGTTCTCAGATCCCACCCGTCCCACCAGAGCACGCGACCTGGTCGGCGTGGGCCTCGCAGCGCTGGCCATCCTTGCCCGATCAGTACACACCGACAGCCGCTGATTCCTGCAACTCACACGAACCGTGACCCCCATAGGATGCTTCGAATCACCGTGCGCACATCGGCTGCGCGGCTTGCGGCAGATGCGCCGCGGTCCTCAACCATCCAAACGTGACCGCCCCCGAGAACAACGAGTTCGTGGGACACGGTGGTCTCACTGACCACGGGATCGGGCCACCACAGGCGTGCGACAGCACGCAACTCAGCGGCGACAGCCGCGCCAAAGGGTGGGTGGGGCTGCCGGGCGAGCACGCGACGAACGAGCGGGCGTAGCCGGCTGCGAGGGTCAGCCGGCCTTGGATAGCAGGTGTTTCTGGGTCTTTGCTACCTGTACGGCGAGGGTCGATTCGTCGACTGTGAGGACCCTGTCGTGTTCGACCACTGGGCGACCGTTGACCAGGAGAAGGTCGAGCGGTGGGGGTGTGCCAAGGACCAGGGCGGCTACGGGGTCAGCGATGCCGGCGTGTTCGAAGGTGTCGAGGCGCCAGAGGGCTAGGTCGGCTAGTTTGCCTACTTCCAGCGAGCCGATCTCGTTTTCGCGGCCGAGGATTCGGGCGCCGTCGAGAGTTGCCATCTCCAGGGCCACGCGAACGTCCAGGGCCTCGGGGCCGCCGCGTGCGCGGGCGAAGAGCAGGGCGTGACGCATCTCCTCCACCAAACTTCCTGCTTCGTTGCTTGCGGCACCATCCACGCCGAGCCCGACCGGGCTCCCCGCAGCCCGTAGGTCGGCGGCACGTGCGATCCCGGCGCCCAGGCGGGCGTTGGAGCTCGGGCAGTGCGCGATCCCGGTGCCCGACGAGCCCAACCGCGCGATCTCAACACCATCGAAATGGATCCCATGAGCGAACCAAACGTCCGACCCGGTCCAGCCGAGCTCAGCGGCGTACTCCAACGGCGTGCAGCCGTGATTCCCCAAGCACCAGTCAGACTCGTCGGTGGTTTCGGCCAAATGTGTGTGGAGCCGGACGCCCTTGCGGCGGGCCAGTACGGCGGCCTCTCGCATGAGCTCACCGGTGACGCTGAACGGCGAACAAGGCGCGACCACGATCTGCAGCATCGAGTCCGGGCTCGGGTCGTGCCAGCGGTTGATCGCGGCCTCGGTCGCGGCCAGGATCTCGTCGCGGTCCTCGACCACCGAGTCCGGTGGCAGGCCGCCGTCCTTCTGGCTGAGGTCCATCGATCCGCGCGCCGGGTGGAACCGCAGGCCGACCTGCGCGGCGGCCAGGATCTCCGCCTCGAGCAGGTCCTTGCTGTCCCGGGGGAAGACGTAGTGATGGTCGGCCGCCGTGGTGCAGCCGGTGCGCGCGAGCTGGGCCAGCGCGGCCTGTGCGGCCACGTGGACGGACTCGTCGTCGATGCCGGCCCACACCGGGTAGAGCGTGGTCAGCCACCCGAACAGCGTCGCGTCGGCGGCGAGGCCGCGAGTCACCCACTGATAGAGGTGCTGGTGGGTGTTGACGAACCCGGGCGTCAGCAGACACCCGCGCCCGTCGACCACCCTCGCTCCGTCATAGACCGCCGGTGCAGGCCCGGGCCCGACCGCGACGATGCGGTTGCCTTCAGCAACAACGTGGCCGGTGAACTCGCGGCGGGTGCGGTCGAGGGTGACCACGACCGCCCCGTCGATGACGATCGGCGTTGTGTTCATGCGGGTCAGTCAACTCGGCTGCCCGAGGGCCCGTCACCGGCAGCGAACACGAACTTCCGCCCGCCAGCCAGCGCGCGGTTGGAGGTTCCTACACGAACCCTGGTACGGCGTGCCACGCAGAGCCGGCGTCGGAGGCGTCGTCGCGGACCACGGTCGCCTCGATCAGGCCGTACGGGCGGTCCGCGGCGATGAACACCTCGTTAGGGTTCTCCAGGCCGAAAGGGCTGAGGTCGACCAGGAAGTGGTGCTTGTTCGGCGCCGAGAACTTGATCTCCGCGACCTCGGGGTGCCGCTCGAGCACCGCCTCGCCCATCCCGTACAGGGTCTGCTGCAGCGCCAGGCTGTGGATCTTGGCGAACTGCTCCAACAGCAGCGCCTTGATCTCCTCGTACGACTTGTCCCAGTCGACATCCGTGTGGTCGTAACGCCACCGAGCCACCAGCGACGTCGCGAGGATCCGGTCATTCGTCTCCGGCAGCGTCGTGTACTTGTCCTTCAGGAACCCGTGGAACTCCGACCCGGTCGACTTCAGTACGACGAGATCGCGAATGCCGGACACAACATACGACTTCCGCGAGGAACCACGGCCCTCGACGTTGACGACCGTCGTACGGACGCCGCTGCCGGCCCGGACGAAGGAGTGGGCGTGACCTTCGCCATCGACCGGGATCCGTTCCCAGGTGTACTCCTCGACCTCGATCCGGGCGCCCTCGGCGGCAGGCGCGGAGTCGATGAAGTGGCCGCCGAGCGTCAGCGCATAGTCCTCGATCGCACCGACACCCTTCTCCTTGGCGAAGGCGAACGCGGTGTTCTTCTGGGTGTCGGTCGGCAGGACGTCGGCCTGGTCGCCGGTGGTGTGCGCGTCCTCGAAGGTGCCGCGGAGGGCGGACGAGACGTTCAGGTCGCGGATCTGGTGGCGCGGCGAGTCACGGTAGATGCGGACGACCCGGCTCTCGGCCTTGCCGTACTGGTTCGCGCCCAGGTGGATGGCCATGGGTCAGCTCCCTCGATAGGTGGAATAGGCGAACGGGCTGAGCAGCAGCGGGACGTGGTGGTGCCGCTCGTCGGAGATCGTGAAGGTCACGGTGACCTCGGGAAAGAAGATGCTCTGGCCGGAGGCTTCCGCGTACGCGGTGACGTCGAACCACAGCTGGTACCTGCCGGGCTGGAGCCCGGGTTCGAAGTCGGTGATCCGCCCGTCGGCATCCGTCGTACCGGATCCGATGAGTACGTCGGCCCGACCGTCGGTGATCCGGAACAGGCGGACCGGTACGCCGGCCGCGGGCTGCCCGAGTCCGGTGTCGAGAACGTGGGTGCTTACAGAGCTCATGCGACAACCTTTGCGAGCCGAAGGAGTGCGATCTTCCGGAGTTCTTCCTGTACGACGGCCGCCTCGGCGACCTCGTCATGCGTGAGGCGTTCGCGCAGGCTGGCCAGCATCTCCTCGGCCGACAAGCCGGTCGCGCAGATCAGGAAGACGCGACCGAACCGCTCCTCGTACTCGCGATTGCCCGCCGCGAGCGCCGCACGAACATCGGGGTCATCACCGACGCCGGACTGCTCGTTGCGCGACCAGGAAGCCTCGGTACTGGCACCGGCCGCCCGGTCTCCGATGCGCGGGTGGGCAGCCAGAGCCCGGTCGACGTCATCGGCGTCGAGCTCTCGCAATGCCTTGTCCGCAGTGCGGGTCAGCTGCTCGATGTCGCCGTACGGTCGGCCGACCAGGATGCCGTCGACCCAGCGCGGGACGTCGCAGCAGGCCGCCAGCAGCGGGCGCAGCCGGTCGTCCGGAGCGGCGTTGAACTCCTGCAGATCCACGGTCACACCTTCTCGAATCACGAAATCGAATTTCCGTATGACGAGAGTGGCACGCACTCACGCGCTCCGTCAACAGTTTGTTGAATTTCTCAGTCGCGGGCCCGGTTCAGGTAGTTGTAGACGGTGAAGCGGGTGACTCCGAGGGCCTCCGCCACGATCTCCGCCGACTTGCGGTACTCGAACGCTCCCTTGGCCTCGAGCAGCAGCACGGCCCGCTGCTTCTCACCCCGGGACAACTCACTCAACGGCCCGCCGAGCTCCGCGGCAACCTCCGCCAGCAGCGCACTCACCCCGCTGCCACCGGCGCGCGGCAGCTTGACGCCATCACGCCGTACCTGCAGGGTCACCTGGCTGGCGCCGCCCGCGAACGCAGCCTGCAGTACGCCGCTCAGCGCCGGCAGCAACTGTTCTTCCTCGCCACGGACCGACGTACCCAACGGCCCGAACTCGCAGTCCAGCCCGGCCTCCTGAGCAGCCTGGAAAGCCTCGGTGGCGTGGGTGGGCGGCTGACCCTCGACATCGAAGGGCTCGGTGGTGAACTCCGCTACCAGTCGCATGTCGCGAGGCTAGCCCGGTGTGGTCACGACCGCACTGGTCGCCGAGCCAACTTCGCCAGCCCCGCCGTGTCCACACCGATCAGCTCGTCGACCTCAGCCGGGGCGACGGCACCACACTCGAGCCCACGCAGCACGTAGCCCGCCAGCGCTGCCGCTGTCGCGGGCTCGTCGAGGTAGCCGGAGTTTCCGCCGCCGACGTACGCGCGCAGCCGAGCGCCCGCGGTGTTCAGGCCCTCGCGGTAGAAGAGGTACGTCGCCGCATACCGGGTCGGCAGCTGGGCCGGATGCATGTCCCAGCCCTGATAGATGCCGCGGGCAAGCGATCGACGGACCAGACCGAAGTGCAGTCGCCAGGCGGCATGCACGGCCTCGCGATCACCGACGGGAAGAACGTTCGTCGAGCCGTCGGAGACGAACACTCCGGTCCCCGCAGCGGCCAACTGCATGACGTCCTTGGCGTGATCGGCGACTGGGTGATCCATGCTTTGGTACGCCGCTGCGACGCCGAGCGAAGCCGAGTAGTCATAGGTGCCGTAGTGCAGACCGGTGACCCGGCCGCTGCCGGCGTGGATCATCCGCGCGACCAGCGCACTGCCGTCGGGGCCGAGGATCGCCTGCGGCGTCTCGATCTGGATCTCGAACTTCAGCGATTCGGCGGGCAGATTGTTTGCCTGTTCGATTGTCGACAATACGACCAGCATCGCCTCGACCTGCTCGACCGAGGTCACCTTGGGAAGCGTGATCACGAAGCCGTCGGTCAGTGCACCGGCGAACTCGCGAATGAAGAGATCGAGCGTGCGCAGCCCGCGCCGGCGACTCGGCGCCTCGAGAGACTTGATCCGAAGACCGTGGTACGGCGTCGCCGTGCCATCGCCGACGGTCTTGGCCAGGGCTCGGGCCGCGTCGACCGCGGCGGCATCCTCCTGCTCGTCGGGCCTGGTCCCGTAGCCGTCCTCGAAGTCGATCCGCAGGTCCTCGATCGGCTCGCGCTCGAGTTTCGCGCGGACCCGTCGGTGCAGCTCGGCCCCCAGCTCGGCCGGCAGGTCCAGCGCCTCGGTCAGCCCTGTCGGCGCCTCACCGAGTACATCCTTCGCCTGCGAGGCCCACTCGCGGACAGTGCCGGCAGCGAACCGGTCGGCGGGGACGTAGACGGTGTGCACGGGTTGCCGGACGCCGCGATCACCCGGGTACCGCGTGGCCAGGTCCGCGTCGGCCGCCGCGAGCAGCCGATCCAGCTCACCGGCGAGATCGTCCACGTGAGTCATCAGAGCACACCTCGTTCGTCTTGACGGCAGTTTCCGTATCGCGGATACTAATATCTACTCTGCGGAAGCCGCAATGTCCGGTATCTGACGCTAAACTTCCGTGATCCGGAAAGGGTGGTGTGCGGTGGCGGAGAAGAATGAGGGCAAGGGTCGCTCGGGGAGCGTGCAGTCGATCGAGCGGGCGTTCGGGTTGCTCGAGACGATGGCTGATGCGGGCGGAATGATGGGCCTGTCCCAGCTCGCCACGGCTTCGGGTCTGCCGCTGCCGACGATCCACCGGCTGGTGCGCACCCTCGTCGACCTCGGCTACCTGCGCCAGGAGCCGTCCCGGCAGTACGTTCTCGGCCCGCGGCTGATCCGGCTCGGCGAGAGCTCCTCGCACATGTTGAGCGTCTGGGCCCGCCCGCATCTGACCCGGCTGGTCGACGAGCTCGGCGAATCGGCCAACATGGCGATGCTCGACGGCGATCAGATCGTGTACCTCGCACAGGTCCAGTCCCGGCACTCGATGCGGATGTTCACCGAGGTCGGCCGTCGAGTGCTGCCGCACTGCACCGCCGTCGGCAAGGCGATCCTCGCGCAACTGCCAGAGGCCGAGGTGCGCGAACTCCTGCACCGCACCGGCATGCCCAAGCACACCGACAACACCATCACCGACCCGGACGCGTTCGCGGCCCAGTTGCGCGCCGTCGAGGAGCACGGTTACGCGACCGACGAGGGCGAGCAGGAGCTCGGCGTACGTTGCGTCGCTGTGGCGGTGCCCGACGCACCGTCCCGGCTGGCGATCTCGGTCTCCGGACCTGCCGGCCGGATGTCAGAGGACTTGCTCGAACGTGCGGTCCCGCTGCTCACCCAGGCCGGCAAGGCCTTCTCGGAGGATCTGCGCTAACAGTTAGCCCAGCTTCCGCAGCAAGGGCAGAACGTCGGTGGTGAACTGGGTCAGGAACCGCTCCTGGTCGTGACCCGGTCCGTGGACGACGAAGTGGTTGAAGCCGGCGTCCAGGTACGGCTGGAACTCCTTGACGACCTCTTCGGGGTCGGAGGCGACGATCCAGCGCTTGGCGACCTGCTCGATCGGCAGCTCGTCGGCCAGCCGCTCCATCTCGGTCGCGCTCGTCACGCTGTGCTTCTGCTCCGGCGTCAAGGACAGCGGCGCCCAGAACCTGGTGTTCTCCAAAGCCTGCGAAGGATCCCGGTCGTAGGAGACCTTGACCTCGAGCATCCGGTCCAGATCCTCGAACTTCTTGCCGGCCTTCTCCGCACCTTCCTTGACCGCGGGGATCAGCTTCTCGGTGTAGAGGTCCATGCCCTTGCCGGACGTCGCGATGAAGCCGTCACCCGCGCGACCGGCGTACTTGGCCACGAGCGGTCCGCCGGCGGCGACGTACACCTTGATCGGGGTCTCCGGCCGGTCGTAGATGAACGCGTCGACAGTCGGGTAGAACGGGCCCTCGGAGCTGACGCCCTCTTTCGTCCACAGGTCGCGGATCAGCTGCACCGACTCCCGCAGCCGGGCGAACCGCTCCTTGAACTCGGGCCACTCCCGCCCGGAGACGGCGATCTCGTTCAGCGCCTCACCGGTGCCGACGCCGAGCATCACACGGTCCGGGTACAGCACGCCCATGGTCGCGAACGCCTGGGCGATCACCGCCGGGTTGTACCGGAAGGTCGGTGTCAGCACCGACGTCCCCAGCAGCACCCGGTTGGTCCGCTCACCGACCGCCGCCAGCCAGGCAAGCGCGAACGGCGCGTGGCCGCCCTCGTGCCGCCACGGCAGGAAATGGTCCGACACGGTCACACTGTCGAGCCCGAGCTCCTCGGCCCGGACGGAGTACTCCACCAGCTCCCGCGGCCCGAACTGCTCCGCCGACGCCTTGTACCCGACGCGAATGCTCACCCTCTGCTCCCAACCTCGTCTACCCGTCCCCCAAGACAACCTCATCGTCCCAGCGGATATGCCTCCGGGGGCCCGAACGACAGGAGGTATCCCGCGTCGGCGGCGCGTCACAGGCGTGCGGTCGCCCCGAAACCACCCTCGGGACCGACTACCTCCTGTCGTTCGGACCTCGGCGTGGGGGTTTGACGATGGCGATCGGGGTCGGGAAAGATGTGGGTCCGGCGCGGCCCGCGCCGCACCTTCGTTGATCGGCCCCAGCCCGGTCTCGCTGAGAAGGCAAAGGGACTTCCTGTCTCGGGCCGCTCGTCCTGGTCTCCTGCCTCGACGGGATCGCTGGGGGATCGCGTTCGAGTGCGTGGAAGGCCAGATGACAGCGCACAGGAACTTCAAGCGACGGGTTCGAGCCCGCGCCGCCAAAACGGGCGAGTCCTATACGGCTGCCCTCCGGCACTTCCGTCCGACCCAGAGTCAGACTCTGACAGGAGAAGACATGCCGGAAAACACCCTGCGAATCGCCGTCGCCCAGTCGACCGTTCGCGAAGACCCGACGGATTCAGCCGCGCTGCGTGACAGCGGGGCCGAGGTCCGCAGACTGATGCAGCAGGCCGCCGACGCGGGTGCCCGCCTGGTGCACTTCACCGAGGGCGCGATCTGCTTCCCCAGCAAGCGCGTGATGTCCGAGCTCGGCCCGGACGAGATCGGTCCCTCCGATTGGAGCAAGGCCGACTGGACGGTGCTCGAGGAGGAGCTCGACAAGATCACCGCACTCTCGCGTGAGCTGGGGATCTGGACAGTGATTCCCTCGGTGTACCAACTGCCGGAGCCGACCCGACCGCACAACAGCATGTACGTCGTCTCCGACCAGGGCAAAGTGGTCACGCGGTACGACGAACGCACGCTGTCGACCACCAAGGTCACCTGGATGTACACCCCTGGCAAGGAGCCGGTGACCTTCGAGGTCGACGGATACCGGTTCGGCCTCGCCCTGGGGCTGGACGTGCTCTTCGCGGAGTTGTTCACCGAGTACGACCGGCTCGATGTCGACGGCGTACTGGTGTCCTACTGCAGCCACACCCCGCAGAACGAGCACATCGGGGTCCAGAGCCGCGGGATCGCCGTGACGAACACCTACTGGATCAGCCTGGCCGCGGCGGCCAATCCGGACGGCGGTCTGGAGTCGAGCGTGATCGATCCCCGCGGCAACCTGGTGGCCGAGGGCCCGGCGGATGGCAAGCCGGGGATCGCGGTGGCCGATCTGCATCATGCGGATGTGACCACGATCGGCCGGGAGTTCCGGAGCCGGACCCGGGAACGCATCAGCTCCTGAGGCCTCACACCTCCGGGTGCGGATCCGTTCCATAGGTATGAACAGGCACGCGATCGTCAGCACCCGGATCGGGGACCTCACCCTGGTCGCCTCAGCCGATGCACTGGCCGGCGTCTACTTCCCGCACCACTGGGTGAAGCCGACGCCGGACACCCTCGGTGACCGGGTCGCAGCCAGCGACCCGGTCATCGCCGAGGCAAGCCGCCAACTGGACGAGTACCTGACCGGCAAGCGCACCTCCTTCGACCTCCCGACCGTCCGGCGCGGCGACGCGTTCCAGCGCCGCGTCTGGTCACTGCTCGAGGAGATCCCGTACGGCGCGACGACGTCGTACGGCGAACTCGCGGAGCGACTCGGGGACACGGCACAGGCCGTCGGGAAGGCGGTCGGGCAGAACCCACTGTCGATCGTCATCCCGTGTCACCGGGTGGTCGGGAAGAACGGATCGTTGACCGGCTACGCGGGCGGGCTCAAGCGGAAGCAGTTCCTGCTGGACCTGGAGGAACCCGCCGAGATCAAGGCCGCCCGGCTCTTCTGAGGTTGCCGACTTGATCGGCGTACCACTCGGACTCCGTCAGGTGTTCGGCGATCTGGCGGAGGGTCCAGTTGGGACTGCGGTCCTTGTCCCACTCGGCCGGATCGAGCGCCGCGTACCGCAGCGCGAAGGTCCGGCCGAGCCGCCGCAGCCGCTGCTCGGCCTCCTTCGCGTCGTCGACCGTGAAAGGTGCGAGGTCCGCCTGCGAGGTGATCGCACTCGCATGCCACTCATCCGGCTGGGTCGGTACGGCGGCCAGCAGCGCCTCAACCTCGGCGAGATGGTCGACGATGTGATCAGCGATCCGGCGGACCGCCTTGTGCGGGGTGTATATCCGCCCGTCGTCGGCCGTGAGCGGCTGCCCGTCCCAGGCCGGCCAGGTCTCGACCAGCAGGAGCGAGCGCTCGACCGCCTGCTCCACCAGTTCTCCAGGGTTCTCAGTCATGCGGCTCACGCTAGAGCCGCAATGCTTCGGCCTAGGCCGAAGTGATCTTCAGGCGCCGCGCGAGCCCTTCGGCGTCGAAGGGAGCACGAACTTTGACGTCGTTGTCGAAGTAGACGAAGGTGTCCCGCTTCCAGGCCTTGATCTTTCGGGCCCAGCCGTCGAGTGCCTTGTCGTCGTACCCGCTGACGTAGAGCTCCTCGGCGCCATGGAGACGGGCGTAGGCGAAGTCGGAGGTGACGTCTCCGAACATCGGCCACTTGCCGGCCGTGTCGGCACAGACCAGCGCGATGTCGTGCTCGCGCATCAGCTCGACGAACTCCTTGTTCTCGAAGCTGGAATGGCGAACTTCCAGAGCATGCTTGAGCGGAATGTCGACCGAGCACTCGAGGAGCGCCCGGCCCTCCATCCGCTCGTCGTGGCCCTTGGCGACGTCCGCGGCCTCAGCGGTCGTCCTCGGCAACAAATCGAAGAACGAGGCGAGTCGATCGGCGTCGTACCCGAGTGTCGGCGGGAGCTGCCACAGCACCGGCCCGAGTTTGTTGCCTAGCGCAAGCACTCCGGAGGCGAAGAAGTTCGCCAGCGGCGCGTCCACGTCGGCCAGCTTCTTCATGTGGGTGACGAAGCGGGGACCCTTGACCGAGAACACGAAGCCGTCGGGCGTCTCGTCGTACCAGCGCTGGTACGACGATGGGCGTTGGAGCGAGTAGAAGGAGCCGTTCAGCTCGATCGAGTTCAGCCGGCGGGAGACGTACTCCAGCTCAGCCCGCTGCGGCAGGCCCTCGGGGTAGTAGACCTTCCGCCAGGGCGGATACCGCCACCCCGAGATCCCTACCCGGTACGAGCTGTCCGGCCAACGCTTCACGTCTCGATTATGGTTGAGCCGTGGTCAAGGCGCTGGTGATCGCCGGGGTGCTGGCTGGGCTGTGGGCGATCAGTTGCGGACTGATGGTCCTGTTCGCGCATCGGCTGCCGAACGGTTTGATGCGCCAGGTGGCCGAGTTCCTGCCGTCGTGTGTCATGGCTGCTCGGACGTTGCGGAAGCATCCCGACGTACCTCGCCGAGCCAAGATCGCGCTGTTGATCGCGGTCCTCTGGGTGCTGTCGCCCATCGACCTGCTCCCCGAGTTCCTCCCTGTCATCGGGCCACTCGACGACGTGGTCGCCGTCATCCTTCTGCTCCGCTATGCGGCCCGTTCCATCCCTCGCGACACTCTCCTCGCCGCCTGGCCCACCGATCCCCAGCTCCTCCTACGCCTCCTGGGCAAGCAAGCTGGTCACGAGTTGGGCAGTTAGGTCGGGTTGGTCCTCGGTGAGGTAGGTGTAGGAGTCGGGGACGGTGTGGAGGGTTGCGCCCAGGAGGTCGGCGTACCGCTGGGCTTCGGCGACGGGGAAGACGCGGTCGTCGGCGGCCCAGAGGAGGTCGATGGGTTTACCGAACGATTTCGCTAGGTGGCCCGCCACGGCTCGGGTGTAGCGGGCGTCGACCGCGCCGATGGCTTTGCGGCCGTCGTGGCGGATCGCCGCGTCGGTGACGACCGGGGTGATGTAGCTGCGCATGATCTCGGCGTCGATCGGTTCCTTCGCCAACCAGCCGTAGGTGTTGCGCCAGCGCCAGGTCCTCGACCAGCGGAGCGCCTGATAGAGCGCGCGATAGGTGACCGGATGTACGGCGGTGAGCGGCCAGTCGGCGGTGATGCAGCGGAAGCGGTCCGCGAGCAGAGGGACGAGTTTGCGCCAGAGGTTCGCGTTCACCAGGTAGCCGTGGACGAAGACGATCGGCGGTCCGTCGCCGGTCTCGTAGTACCGCAGCGGACCGGCCGGCAGGTCGACCTCGTGTGGCGCACCCAGCCTGGGATCGCGCATCACGGCCTCCCCGGGGAGTTCTTGTAATGATTGCAAGACCGTAGCATGGGCCTGTGGATCCCCGGAAGCAACGGACGATGGAGGCGCTGGTCCGGGCCGGCCAGGAGATCTTCAGCGAGCGATCCGTCGAGGACGTGACGGTCGAGGAGATCGCCGAGCGGGCCGGCGTGGCAGTGGGGTCGATCTACAACCACTTCGGCTCGAAGGCGGGCCTGCAGGCGGCCGTGGTCGAGCATGCCCTCGACGCCGACCGGCACTACATGGATCGGGCGTACACCGCGGACCGCTCGCCGGTCGAGCAGATCTACGCGGCGGCCGAGCAGTACCTCGACTTCTATCTCGACCACCCGGACTACTTCCGGATGCTCGCGTTCCCCGGCCAGCCGGGTCAGTACCAGGCAGGTCAGGAGCTGTCGGAGCGTCTGGTGCGGGCGGTGGACGAGCAGAACCGACGGCTGGTCGAGGCGTTGCGGCAGGGAATGGCTGCCGGTGAGCTCCGTGAGGTGGATGCCGAGGAGGTCGCGACCATCCTGTGGGCCGCGTGGAACGGCGTGATCAGCCTGGGCTGGCGCCCGGACACGCTCCGGCGCTCCGACGCCGAGCTCCGGGCCTTGCTCGCGACAGCCACCGAAATCGTCGCCACCGGTCTCCTCATCCGCTGAGGGACCATTTCAGTTCTCGCCGGTGGCGGGCCGCTTCAGTCTCCCGCCGGCGGTGGGGCGCTTGAGCTTCCGCCGGTGGCGGGCCGCTTCAGTTCTCCCGCCGGGCGGTGGGCGCTTCAGCTGCCCCGGACGGACAGCGGGAACCAGCGGCTCGCGAGGAGGCGCATCGTCCCCTTGCCCTTCGGGGGAACGTAGGCGACCAGTTCGTAGCGCTCCTGCCGAGTGATCGACTTCGTGACCTCCGACGGCAGCCCGAATCCGCGCTGCAGGTCGCCGACGGTCGAGGTCTGCCACACCATGTTGGTGTCGCCCTCGTTGCGATAGGAGTGCAGCAGGTCGAGCCCGAACCAGACGAGCGCACCGCCGGATTTCGTCCGCAGCGCATAGACCGGGGTCGGGGCCGCCGCTGCCCGGCTGGTTCCGGCCCAGTCGTTGCTCGTGTAGATCCTCCGGTTGTCGACAATCTTGGCGCGCGCACTGCCGAAGATGTCATCCTGCGCGACCAACTTCGCGTATCGACTCTTGCTGCCCTGGGTCACCGCATCTGCCAGGACGGCGGGCACCCGGCCCGGTGCGATCGCCGAGAGTTTGTCGTCCGCGGCCACGACCGCCGGAAAGTCCGCCACGTCCACTCCGGACGCGAGCGGACCGGTCGCCGTCTTCGAGAACGGCGCATAGGTCACGCGCCACGGCGCACCGCTACGCTCCTGGACGAACAGCAGGAAGTCCCGCGTCGCGGGCTTCGAGCCTTTGTCCGTCGCGGCCGTGAAGAACCACCTGGGGTACCCCGTGACCATCGGTGCCGCGCCCAGAGCTCCGACGTACTTGACCGACGTGTAGCGCAAGCCGTTCTTGCGATACACGCGGTACTGCGCGCTGTGGAGCTGCAGAGCCGATCCCGTCTCCACCTTCGCGGCCCGTGCCGGGTCCAGTTTCGCGTTCGCCTGGCTGATCGCCGGCAGGTACCGCTTCAGCACGTCCTCCGCTCCGCGCGTGCTGATCGCGGGGGCCGGCTTCGGCCGGGGCGCCGGAGCCGGCGTCGATGCGACGGCGCCGGCCCGGTCTTCGGTGCCCTCCTGATCGCCACCGCAACCTGCCGTCGCAAGGATGAGAACACTGACCAGGACGGTCGGCGGGGTCCAGCGCATTCGTCTCTCTCGCTTTCGTCGATGTCGGCGCCGGATGATGATCTCGTGTCCCGGGGGCAGACCGGCCGAACAGCTAGCGGGCCCCGTCCCCGGCCGCGCGGGCACCGGCTGGGCCCCTTGGCGTGTGGTACGAAGGTCAGCGTGTCCATCACCGACAGCCTGCCGCCCGCGGACCGCGTCAACGCGCTACTCGACGGCGGCCTGCGGATGTTCATCACGTCGATTGTCGACAATGCCGGCATCACCCGGGCCAAGTCGGTGCCGGCCCATCGGTTGCGTACGGCGATGCGCGACGGCATCGGCCTGTCACCGGTGTTCGCGGTGATGTGCACCGACGACGGGATCACCTCGTCGCCGGCGGTGAACGGGCCGGTCGGCGACAACCGGCTGATGCCCGATCTGACCGCGGCGGCCCCGCTCGGGCCGGACAACACGGTGTACTGGGCACCCGCCGACCAACTCTCGCAGGACCATCAGCCGGTCGACATCTGCCAGCGAGCGGCACTGCGCCGGCAGGAGGAGCGCGCGATCGCGGCCGGGCTCGACGTGCAGCTCGGGTTCGAGCTGGAATTCACCGTGTTCACGGGCGATCCCGGCGATCCTCGGGTCGCCACGCTTGGTCCGGCGTACGGCGTACTTGCGACGCTGAAGCTGGAGGACTTCGCGGTCGACCTGCTCGAAGCACTCGACGCGGCCGGGGTTCCGGCCGAGCAGTTGCATCCGGAGTACGCGCAGGGTCAGGTCGAGGTCGCGCTGCCGCCGGCCTCGCCGTTGGCGGCTGCTGATCAGTCGCAGCTCGCCCGGCTGATCGTGCACCGCGTTGCTCGGCAACACGACTTGCTCGTGTCGTTCGCGCCGATCACGGTCGCCGGGTTCGTCGGCAACGGGGCGCATATCCACTTTTCGGCGGCGTTGAACGGCGTACCGTTCGGGGACGACGGCGGTCCGTCGGAGCACGCGCGGCACCTGATCGCGGGAGTGCTGGCTGAGCTGGACGGGCTCACCGGCGTACTCGCGCCGAGTGTGGTCAGTGCCGATCGCCGAGTGCCGGGCAACTGGGCGGGCGCGTACGCGTGCTGGGGTCCGGAGAACCGCGAGGCGGCGCTGCGGTACGTGCCGGGCAGCATCACCAGCCGCCCGGACTCGGCCAACTGTGAGATCAAGATCGGCGACCCATCGGGCAACGCGTACCTGTCGGCCGCGGCCGTCCTCGCGAGCGCGCTGAAGGGGCTCGAGCAGCGGGCGGAGCTCCCGGCCGGATTGGATCGCGACCCGGCGTCGTACTCGGACACAGAGCTTTTGAGCATGGGCGTACGACGCCTGCCGCTCACTCTCGAGGACGCACTGGCGGCGTTGGAGCAGTCCACGGTCATCCGCGGTGCGCTCGGTGAGGCGATCGTCGACCCGTTCCTCGCCGTACGACGCCATGACGCCGAATCGCTCGGGTCATTGTCGCTGGAGGACCGGGTCGCGGCACTCCGCTGGCGGTACTGAGCTGAACTGATCGCCCGGATCACTTACGGTGATCCTCATGGCGTTAGCTGCGAAGGGGAGCAAGGGCGAGAAGTTCCTGACCGTGGTCGTCGGCGGCGGAACGGCCTTCGGGCTGATCGTGATCACCTCGCGGTCCTGGAAGGCGTGTCAGGTCGACGTCGCGGGCAGCGTCCCGAACGGGCTGACCCTGCTGTTCCTCGGCCTGCCGCTCGCGCTGATCGTGAACCTCGTCCTGTTCAACCTGGTCTTCCGGTACGCCGGTAAGACCTTCCTGTTCTCGCTGGTCGCCGCGGCCATCGCCATCGCGATCGCCGACCTGGCCCTGTATTCCTGGCAGGGCACCCCGGCCGCATCCCCCGGCATCTGCCCCGGCAACGTCCCACCCTGGTGGCCGGCCTGGATCCCCACGTGAAAGTCCTTTGAAAGTTGTCTGCCGTTAGGTGGAGGTCATGAGCGGACCAACGCGGTTGTACATGTCGATGTCTCTGGACGGCTTCATCGCCGGACCGGACGACGAACCCGGGCAGGAGCTGGGGCGAGGGGGCGGCCGGTTGTTCAACTGGCTCGACGACCGCCTGGGGCCGGGGGTGAACGGGCAGATCTACGGTGAGGCGCTGGCGACCGGGGCCGTCATCGCGGGACGCCGTACGTTCGAGCTCGCCGGGCGCTGGAACGGCGACCACCACGACGGCGTACCGATCCACATCCTCACCCACCACATCGACGAGAACGACGAACCACCCGGCACCGCGAAGTTCTACACCGACGTCGACGCCTGCGTCGCCGACGCCCGAGCCGCCACCGGCGACCGCCCCATCCTCGTCCACGGCGCCGCCACAGCCCAGTCCCTCCTAGCCGCCGGCCACCTCGACGAACTGGAAATCCACCTAGTCCCCGTCCTCCTCGGCACCGGCCGCCGCCTCTTCGACTCCCAACCCGCAGAACTCGAACTAGTCCGCTCCCTAGAAGGCCGAGACGCCACCCACCTCCGCTACCGCGTCATAAAACCCTGACCCGGCATCCAGGAGGTCAGCGTCGCGGAGCAAGTTTGTGGGCGGTGTGGAGTCGCGCGGCTGCTCGGGCTCTCACGGACATGGTCAGCGGCGGCCGCCGTATTCCCAGGGGTGAGCTTGGGGGGAGCCTGGTAGGAGGGTTGCGGCGGCTTCCAGGGTTGGGGCTTCCAGGAGGGCGGCTTGGCCGACGGGGGTTTGGCCGTCGAGGGTGAGGAGGTCGCCGTACACGATGAAGTGTTCTGACGGGGTGGCGGCAGACGCGTCCGTGGTGATGACCAGGTAGCGGTTGAATTCGGCGACCGCGTTGGTGAAGTCCCACATGGTGCGGCCTGCGCGGTTGTGGAAGCGGTACAACTCGACGGACTCGAAAGCGCCGGCCCGGTAGTACGGCTCCTCAAAGGCGAACCGTAGTACGGCGTCCTCGTCGGGCAGATCCACGATGTGCAGACTGCCCGTCGTCTCGGCGTCGTCCTCGTGACCGGTCAATGTCGGGCCACGCGCGATCAGCTGCTCGCCGTACCCATCCATGAAAGCCCAGTGCTCTTCGTTCAACCGGACCTTGATGTCATACCCGCCGACCCGATCCCGCCCCCACACAAAGAACTCCACACCTCACCCTAGACGAGCCAGGGGTACGTGAAACTCTCCGTTCCGAGCATGCGGGTTCGGCCGCAATACTCCAAGACAGACCGGTGATAGGCGACCGCTGGTGGGCGGTCGTCCGAAGGCTTGCCCGCCGGGTTGGCGCAACCGCATTGCGCCAACCCGGCGACGTGTGGAGCGACCTTCGCACGGACACAGCTACTCGGCCCGACGCCACCGCGGCACCGACGTAGGCGTGAACGTACGTTTGCAGGACGGCCCCTTGGAGCCCTGAGCTGCTCGCTGGTGTTCGTTGTGGACACGGCGATGACGGCTCGTGCAGCCCCACGCCTCACTGATGAGACGTCTGGCTTGCTAACCGTCGTTCATTCGCGTCCTCCGTTCGATAGGGCTTGAGCGACATTCGCCCGACTCCCGGGCCATGCCCAAGCCAGACCGTAGCTTACGCCGTACTCACAATCATGGAACCTGTGAGAGACGTACCCGAGCTCCGACACGTCGACGAAGCGATGGCTCTCGGCAGCCGCGGGCTCGAGGCGAGCCTCGACCTCGGTGCGTGCCGAAAAATACCAGATCGACTCCGGAGTTTGATCAGGATCGAACTGAATTCGAGCCACATACAGCCCTACGGAAGCCGCGGTGACTTCATGATTGACGACTGGCTCGGATTCCCGGTCGCTGTGGAAGTTGATCTGATACGAGATGAACTCTTCTTCGCCGCGGTCGAGCGGCCTGGGCAGCCGAATGTCGACTGCCGTCATACCGCGGACCGGACGAATCTCGCCGAGTTCGCAGTTCATCATTGGCACGATCTCCGCCGCCCCAGGGCGGTGATCGGCGTAGTACCGCCCGACCGCAAGGATGCGGTCGACCCCGTCCTCCAACGCAACAACCCGGCGATTCGTCATCGAGCGCACTCCGACTGTGCCATCGAACCAGAAGCAACTGTCGATTCGCGCAAAGCGATACGGAGGCAGACTCTGGCTCGCTTGCCCTGAGACCCCATGGACACGGTACTTCGGCCAGTCTCCGGCGGCGTTCACCTCATCGATCCGCTCCGGAACAATTCGCGACAGGGTCACCGCCGCCTCGTACCACCAGTTTCTTACCGTCCGCTCGTTAGCGTTCTCCGCGTCGGCGAGCGCACTCCAACGAATTCTTGCCGAGCGGCCCGCGGACCCGCTGTCATGCGTATTGAGGGCTACCCGGGCAGCACTGCGCAGGTTGATACTGGACAGTCCGTTGACGACTTCGACGATCAGCCGCCCCAAGGCGGCAGCACGGTCGGCGGAGCTCCAACCTGGTGGCGTATTGGACATCAGCTCGTACAGCGGGGAGTCTTCCAGCCGCGCAGCGGTCATACCCTCTCGCTCGCCCAACTGCTGTATCGCGCGACGCAAGTCGTCGATTGCCATCACCCCCAACGTCGCCCACATTGCTGGCACGTTCTTCCACGTTGCGCCCATCCCCATGGATTCCTGCACTCTACCCCTAACAGACCGTCGTGATCAGGAATGCCGAGGGCGATCGGCAGCAATTGAGATCGGGCGCCGAGCCACGAGCCGGCCGGACAGTCTAGGGAGCGAACGATGCGGGCAAAGTTCGTCGTACTCATCAATGCAGTCTCCATCAGCGCGTATCCCACGGACGAGGCCTTGGTCGATCGGCTATTGACCCTCGGACTCGGGCGGACAAGCAAAGACTCCGGCCCGTACGAGGACAGGCGAAAGGCATATCTCCGGGAAGCGGAGCGGGAGTGGGATCATCTGCCAGAGGTTGCTGTAGGCGAGCGCGACCACGTGATCTTCTTTGCACGGCTGCCAGATCATTGCCGTCTGATCGTGACTCGCTCGCTTCAGGGTTATGCGACCTTCCGGTTGATTCACGACAACCTGGGAGAGCTGGAGAAGAATGCCGAACACATTGTCGGGGAGTTGACGAAGAAGGTCGGTGCGATCGAGGGCCTCCAGATCGAGTCGAATCGTGTCGAGGTCTACGAGCATGGCCGCGACCACGTCATCCTGATCGGCCGAGCGATTGACAGTCCACTCCGGGAGGCGGTTCGCAACAGTCCCGCTGATCTCGTCTGCGCGGCGGTCACCGGTGTCGCATCGCTCGTCACCGTGGCCCTTCTTGCGTTCGCCCACCTCACACCGGACTCTCTTGCTCGCGGCAGCGTGGAACGCTTCTCGACCGCGATGATCGCGGCGTTCTTCATCGCGGTGGTCAGCTTCGTGCAGCGTTGGTGGCAGGCCATCAGGCAGGGCGGAGTGGAATGGCACCCGGCGTATCAAAAGCGTCGCAATGGCGGATAAGGAACTCGTCACCCGCCATCAGCCCGGCTCGGTACGACCTCAGAAGCCGAAGGTGATGCCTACCTCGGCATGGGTGGCGGGGCCACTGAAGGCTCGAGTTGCTTCCTCGACCGCGGCCGCCGGGGTGAGCAGAGGGCCGACATGAGTGACGACGAGACGCTTGGCGTCACTGCGGCGCGCCAACTCGCCTGCCTGGGATGGGGTGTGGTGGAACGGGTTGGGGGTCGGATCGTTTGCCTCGCACAACAACAGGTCGGCGCCGGAGGCAACCAAGTCCAGGGCGGGGCAAGGAGTGCAGTCGCCAGAGTAGGCGAGAACCCGGCCCGAGCAAGAGGCTCGCAAGGCATAGGCCTCGGGGCCGCCGTGGTCCACCGCACGACTCTCCAAGGTGAGGTCATCGAGTTCGACCTGGTGACCGTCGGACAGAGGACGAAGGTCGAGTACGTCGGTCTCGAAGCCCGGACCGAAGAAGCCGGTCAGCCGGTCGGCCAGACCAGCTGGAGCGTAGACGGGAAGCGGAGCCCGCGGAGGCAGTTCGCCGTACGCCAAGGCGTAGTACGCGTTGAGCAAGTCGCCGATGTGGTCCAAATGCAAGTGCGACAGCCAAACAGCATCCACCGAAGACAACGAGGTATGACGAAGCAGTTCGGCCAGCGAACCAGGGCCGGCATCCACCCACACCGACGCGCGTTCGCCCTGCAACAGATACCCCGAGCAGGGGCGATCCGGCTGTGGATAGGGCGCCGCGTTGCCGAGAACCGTCAGCGTGATCAGAGCTTCGCGCCGATCAGCTGGTAGATGTCATCCGCCGCACCCGGCAGATCGTCATGACCGAAGTCCGGGTACAGCCGCAAGGACTTCGACGACGTGATCTTGTTGTAGGCCGCGTACTGCGTCGACGGTGGGCAGATCTGGTCCTCGAGACCGACGAACAGCGTCACCTCGGCCCGGATCCGCGGCGCCAGGTGCTGTACGTCGATGTAGCCGAGGGTCGTGAACACCTCGTCCTCCCGCAGATGCCGCGGGTCCCGCTTCTTGAACCAGGTGACGATCTCGTCGTACGGCGCCGTCTCGAGGTTGAGCTCCCACGCCCGCTGGTAGTCGGTCAGGAACGGATAGACGGTGGCCGTGTACTTGATCGCCGGCGTCAGCGCAGCCGCGACCAGCGAGAGCCCACCACCCTGACTCCAGCCCGTGGTGGCGATCCGCGCCGCGTCCACCTCAGGCAGCCCGCCGATGATGTCCGCGAGCCGCCGGGTGTCCAGGAACACGTGCCGATACAGCAGCCCATCCGGCCCGTCGTCCAGACCGTGCACGAGGTGGTTGTGCAGGGAGAAGCTGTTCGGCGCCTGCGACTCGGTCCGGAAGCCCACCTGCTCCCGCACGTCCAGGGCGGCCACGGTGTACCCACGAGCCGCGTATGGCAGTAGGTCGACCCACTTCGGCTGCTCACCGCCGTACCCGTGGAAGATCAGCACGGCCGGTCCTGTCGGTTCCGCGGGCCGCACCACCTTCGCATGGACGCGGTAGCCGCCGGTGCCGTTGAAGTACAGGTGCTGCGCGGTCGCTGTGGTCAGCGGGAAGTCCGTCGCATCGGCGAACTCGGTCTCGGGGTCGATCGCGTCGAGCTCGAGCAGTGCCTTGTCCCAGTACTGATCGAAGTCGTCCGGACGAGGGTTGGTGCCCTGGTAGGCGGTCAGTTCCTCGGACGACAGCTCGAACGAAAGCACGGGGACTCCAAAAAGATCGGGTGACCTATTCTGCGCGATCGCCGTTCTCCGAGGCAGTGCCGTCCCAGATCGTGTAACCGTGCGCCGCGTTCAGCCGGTCCCGCAGCGCGGTCTCCAGCGACTCCGGGTGACCGGGCGCCAGCCAGTTGATCGGCACCAGGATCGAGTGCTCCTTCTGCTTGGTCCGCAGCACGATCGCCTCACCGTGCGTCGTCTCCACCCGACCGACCTCGGTGACGTCGGTCCACGGCGTCCGTACGCCGCGTACGTCGATCTCGTCGTCCCGCAGCTTCAGTACGACGGGGGGCCGGGCCAGGATGTACAGACCGCCGAGCACCACCAGCCCGCCCAGAACCAGAAACACGGCGATCACCGCTCCCGGCAGCCCGATCGCCCACAGGATCGCGGCCACCCCGAGGAGCATCAGCCCAGCGGCCGGGATCCCGAGGAATCGGCCCGCCCGCATCCGGTACGTCGTACGCATCGGGCCATGATCCCATCCCTCAGAAGGCGTCCACCTCGGAGGTCGGCGCGTTGCCGAGCGGGGTCCGGGCCAGGCTGATCGACCAGTCGAAGGATCCGTCGAAGCGATCGTCGTACCGCTCGTAGGCGCAGTCCTCGGTGAACCGCCGGTTCGCCGCGTCCCAGCTCGTCCCCGACTTGAAGAAGACGTAGTAGCTGCCGCGGATCCCGTTCAGCGTCGCCTTGCTGCTGGCGCGCACGTAGATCGACGCCTGCGGCTTGCGCGGACTGCTGTTGGTGACCACGATCACCACGTCGGAGGAGCTGCCGTTGTCGATCTCCAGCCGCCCCGGCCCACGCGACCCGGATCGCTGGATGACCTTCCCGTTCGTCCCGCGCCCGTTCACGACCGGCGGCGCTGCCGGCTTCGGCGGTACGACGATCGCACCGAACTTGAGCCCCTTGCCGACCGACCTCGACACGTCCTGCGTCAGCTCCGCCACCGCGCCGCGGATACCGGTCTTCGCCTCGTACAGCCGAACCACAGGCGCCTTCGGCAGACCGCAACTCGTCTTCGTGGACCCGGCCGCCTCGAGACCGGAGGTCACGCTCTCCGGGTAGCTGTCGAACGCGTCGAGGACACTGCCGTGTGCCGCGTTCAGCGCCACCGGCGGGTTCACCTTCGCGAGCGCCTGCCGCTGGAGTACGACGGCCGCCGCGAGCTGGGCCCGGGTCGCGTCGAAGGCCGGCAGGGTCTGGGCGTTCATCACCCGGACGACGTACGTCCGCAGGACCTTCTCGACGTTGGTCAGCGCCCGCTGGTACATCGGCACGGACAGCCGCACCGGAGTGGGTGTCGGCTTGGAAGTCGTAGTGCCGGGAGAAGTACTACTGCCGGCCGGAGGAGCTGCGACCGAAGGTGCCGCGGCATCGCCGGCCTCCGGCTCACCGCTGCAACCCGCAACCATCAAGAGCGCGATCCCGATCGCCGCTGCCGTCCATCGCCGCACAGTCACCCCCAGTGACTCGTTCCAGTGCGGTCCATACTTCCCGGCGAACAAGTCTTCTAGACCTGTTTGGCCGGTTGATGTCAGTTGCCGGACGCTCCCGGGTTGTAGGCGCAGGCGTCGTTCAGGTTCTCGGTGGCGCCCGGCGTCACGGTCGGCTTGGTCGACGGCTTCCTGGTCGTCGTACCGCTGGACGGTTTCTTCGTCGTGGTGGTCGACGGGGTGGACGCGACCGGCTTCGTCTTCGGGCTGAGCGCCTTCTGGATCAGCGCCTGCATCGCGTCGTAGTCCGGGTTCTTGCCGGTCGGGAAGTTCTTGCTCTTGTCCAGGTCGACGTTGGTGACGTTCGCGTTCTTCACCTTGAGGCCGAGCTCGATGAAGGCCCCCAGGATCTCCTGCGGGATGTCGGTGCGGAGCAGTTGCTTGCCGGCCGAGGCGATCTGCTGGTACTTCGTCACCAGGGTGGCCGGGTTCACGCTGTTCACCAGCGCGTGGATGGTGCAGCGCTGCCGCTCCTGCCGGGACGGGTCGCTCAGGCCGTAGCGGCCGCGGGCGAACCAGAGTGCGTGGTACCCGTCGAGCTTCTGGTCCGGCCCCGGCTCGATGTAGCCGGACGGCTTCCGCTCGCTGTTCGATCCCGGGCCGGCGCCGTAGTCGCCGCCGATCGGCACCCGGTAGTTGACGTTGACGGTGATCCCGCCGACCGCGTCGATGATCTGCCGGAAGCCGGCCAGGTTGACCTGCATGTAGTAGTCGATGTCCAGCCCGAGCGTCTCACCGACGGCGAGCTTCAGGGCGTCGGCGCCCTCGTTGTCGGTCTGGCCGAGGATCCCCGGGTGCTGCTTCGGGATGTTCTCGTACATCGCGTCCAGGTAGTACTCCGGCTGCTCGACGTTGCCGAGCTTCGGGTCCCAGAAGCCGTCCGGGTACACCTTGTGCAGCGGCGAGTCCGCCGGGAACCGCATCCGCATCCAGTTCCGGCTGAGCGAGATCAGCGAGGTGTCACCGGTCTTGGTGTCGATACTGGCCACGATCACCGTGTCGGTCCGGGTACCTTCCCGGCCGACGCCGTCGTCGGCGCCGAGCAGCAGCAGGTTCAGCCGCGGGGTGTTCGCCCACGGGTCCTTCTTGTCCACCTTCGGCCGGGTCGCGCTCTTCGAGTCGCCCTCGGACTGGAACACACTGCCGACCAGGTCGCGCTGGGCCATCACCGTCTGTGCGGCCACGGTCGTCGGTACGGCGATGCCGAAGCAGAGCAACCCGACGAACAGCGACCCCGCCAGCCGGCCGGTGTACGTCATGCTCACCGGGCGCAACAGCTTGTGCGAGGCAACCACGATCCAGATCCAGCAGATGCCGAGCACCACCACGGCCGCGGTTGCGATCAGCAACTGACGCGGCGACACCGCGAAGGCGAGGATCGAGTCACGCCGGGTCAGGCCGACGTACGCGCCGACCAGCAGCAGGCCGATGCTGAGCGTGAGCACGAACGCACCGAGCTTCTTGCGGCCGCCCATCAGCAGGCCGGAGCCGGGAACCAGCGCACTGAGCAGCGTCAGGCCGATCGCCTTCGACGCCGTACGGGCGCGCGGCGTGCGGTGCCGGGACCGGCTGGCTCGAGGCGCGGACCTCCGTCCGGCAGCGCGAGTACTCCGCGACATAGCTCCGTTCCCTGATCGACGACGTGGGCGACCCTCCGTCGGCCGCGTGCAGCGGCCCACGGTACTTCAGACGCCCACGGAACCAACTCGGTTGACGTGATGCTGGCGACCCCCGTCGACGCACGCCAGATTACAGGGGCACGGGGCTAGTCTCCCAAGGTGGCGCCCCGGGCACGCAGGGTGGTGTCGCCCCGCTTTGCTGCGAACAGGGTCGAGCGGATAGTCTTGGCCGTCGTCGCGTCCCCGGCATGGGGACCGTCGGAGGAGGCGTCGCCTAGTCCGGTCGATGGCGCCCGCCTGCTAAGCGGGTTGAGGGTAATCCCCTCTCGCGGGTTCAAATCCCGCCGCCTCCGCAGTACAAAAGAGGGCCGCCAGGTGGCGGCCCTCTTCTCAATTGCTCATCAGTTGCCTGGCTTCGGCCAGGCGCTCGACCGAGCGCGGGGTCATCGGCTCGGGTGAAACGATCAGTTGATCGATGCCGAGCTTCTGGTACGCCGTCATCGCTTCGGCCAACTCCGGGATGGTCCCGTCGATCGCGCCCGGGTGGGGATCGGGTACGGCGGCCTGGTCGGGATCGCGGACGACGACGCCGACGGTCGCGGCCACCGCGCCATCCGGCTTCCCCGCCGCCTTCACCGCGTCGCGCAGCGTGCCCAGCCGATCCTCGACCTTCTCACTCGCGGCGCCGTACCAGGCGGTGTTCCACACGTCGGCCCACTCGGCGGTCAGCCGCATCATCCGCGGCCGGTGGCCGGCGACGAGGATCGGGATCCGGTGCGGCGGCGCCGGGTCGAGCACGGCCTCGCGCACCCCGTGGTAGGTCCCGTCGTAGGTGACGGTCTCACCGCGGATCAGCCGGGCCACGATCTCCAGCCACTCCTCGAAGCGCCCGACCCGATGGTCGGTCGGCAGCCCGAACGCCTCGTACTCCGGATCGTGCCAGCCCGCGCCCACCCCGAGCACCAGCCGCCCACCGGACACCTCGTCGAGCGTGGCCGCCATCTTCGCCGTCAGCCCCGGGTCCCGGAACGACGCGCACAGCACCAGGTTCCCGAGCTCGACCCGGGTGGTGATCGCCGCGACCGCACTCAGCAGCGTCCACGCCTCGTGCATCCCGAGCACCTTGCCGTCCGGCGCCTTGTAGAAGAAATGGTCGGCCAGCCAGACCGCGTCCAGCCCGTTCTGATCAGCGGCCTCGGCGACCGCCCGGATGTCCTTCCACCCCGGCATCGAACCGCCGGGCCCGTCCTCACCACCGAACGGAAGCATCACACCGATTTTCATCCACTCAACCTACCCGCCGGTCCGCCGCGCTGCTTGATCAAACAGGGTCAGTGCTGTGACGTCCCGGTGGCGTGTTCGAGACATTCGCGGGGTACGCAGGAACAGCCCGGAGTGCGAGGTCACGGTGAGGCGCGGGCGAACCGGATCTCGAGAGGTGATGACGATGACGGCTCCTGCACAGGCACCGGTGTTCGATCCACGGATGATCCTCGGACTCGGCCTGCCCGCGCACGTGGAGGTCGAACTCGGTGACGGCTGGGCGCCGGCCTGGCTGATCGGCCGGCTGCACTGCGCGGACGGATGGGTCGCGCTGGTTCAGTATGTGGACGCCAGCGGCTGTGAGCACACCTTCCGCCTCGCCGCCGACCGGGTCGCGGTCAGCTCGTCCACGGTCCGACGCCGCTGATCCGGTCGACGGTGATGTGGGTGACGTAGCCGGGCGGCAGGTTGTCGCCGGGTAGGAAGTCGGCGTCCGGCCCGATGTAGGTCTTGGCCAGCTTCCGCAGTACGTCGACCGCACCTCCCTCGGTGATCCGGGCGGTGCCGGTGATCACCAGGTATTCGGTCAGGCCCATCTCGTTCATCCGGTCGGTCTCGATCGACAGGACCACCCGGCCGTCGCGCCGGATGTTCTTCACCTTCTGGTTGTTCGGCACGTGCGCCGCGATGATCTCGTCGCCGTCCAGCCCGACCCA
Organism: Kribbella sp. CCNWLW201; assembly: GCF_037203805.1. Classification (NCBI taxonomy): domain Bacteria; kingdom Bacillati; phylum Actinomycetota; class Actinomycetes; order Propionibacteriales; family Kribbellaceae; genus Kribbella; species Kribbella sp. CCNWLW201. The sequence goes on from NZ_JBBCBQ010000001.1 coordinate 729,550, forward strand.
GATCACCGACACCTGCGGGCTGCCGTCCGGATTGATCGTGACCAGATGCCCGAGGGCGTCCGAGTCGAGGACCGTCCGCGCATGCTCGGGAATTCGCATGCCATCAAACGTACGCCTGACGGCCCTGGGCACGTCTCTCAATTCCCTGCGTGCTGCGCGGCACTCGGCGGGCACATCGCCGCGTTGGAGGACGAGGCACGGAGAACCCCACTCCGAGCCCCGCCCTCCGCCTTGCGCTGCACTCCGCCGAGCACCTGCTCGCTACTGCAGGGAATTGAGAGACGTACCCCGGCGAGGGATCATGCTGACTATGAGGCCGTACCCGGATCGGGCGGCTGCGGGCCGGGTTCTGGCCGAAGAGCTCGGGGAGGTCGCCGGATCGGTTCTGGTGCTGGGGCTGGCACGTGGTGGAGTGCCCGTCGCGGCTCCGGTCGCGGACGCCCTCGGGGCGAAGCTGGACGTCCTGATCGTCCGCAAGCTCGGCCTGCCGCAACAGCCCGAGCTCGCGATGGGCGCGATCGCGGGAGTCGGCGGCTATACGCACACGGTCCGCAACGAGCCGGTTCTCGCCGAAGCGGGTGAGCATGCGCTGGCCGACGTACTCGAGGAAGAGACCCGCGAGCTGCGGCGGCGCGAGCAGGCGTACCGGGGCGACCGGCCGGCGATCGACGTACGCGGGAAAGTGGTGATCCTCGTCGACGACGGCCTGGCCACCGGTTCGACGATGCGAGCGGCAGTGGCGGCGGTACGGCGCCAGGACCCAGCGCGCGTGATCGTCGCCGTACCGGTGGGTGGATCGGAAGGCTGCCGACGGCTGGCCTTGGTCGCCGACGAGGTCGTGTGCGTCTGGAAGCCGCTGTATTACACAGCCGTCGGCCAGGCCTACCGCGACTTCTCGCCGGTAGAGGACGAGGAGGTACGGCGCATCCTCGCCGAGCGATCGTGATCACACAGCGCGGCGCCCCGGCTTGTGGGCCGGGGCGCCGCGCTTCCTCCGGTGTGCTGGCTTCCGACTCAGCAACCGGTGTCTGTTCAGCCGAGCCGTGCCTTCAGGTGGTCGAGCTCGACCTTCAGCGTGGCCGGCACCTTGTCGCCGAGCTTGGCGAACCACTCCTCGATCAGCGGGATCTCGGCCTTCCACTCGTCCGCGTCGACCTTGAGCGCGATCTCGAGCTCGTCGGCGGTCAGGTCCAGCCCGGACACGTCGAGCGCGTCCGCCGTTGGCACCCGGCCGATCGGGGTCTCGACCGCGTCGGCCTGGCCCTCGATCCGCTCGATCACCCACTTCAGCACCCGGCTGTTCTCGCTGAAGCCCGGCCAGACGAACTTGCCGGCGTCGTCCTTGCGGAACCAGTTCACGTAGAAGATCCGCGGCAGCTTCGACGCGTCGTGCTCCTTGCCGACACTCAGCCAGTGGTCGAAGTAGTCACCGGCGTTGTACCCGAGGAACGGCAGCATCGCCATCGGGTCCCGCCGTACGACGCCGACCTCGCCGACCGCGGCCGCGGTGGTCTCCGACGACAGCGTCGCGCCCATGAACACACCGTGGCCCCAGTCCCGCGACTCGGTCACCAGCGGCACCGTGGTGGCGCGCCGGCCGCCGAAGATGATCGCCGAGATCGGGACGCCGTTCGGGTCCTCGTACTCGTCGGCGATGATCGGGCACTGCTTGATCGGGGTGCAGAACCGGCTGTTCGGGTGGCTGGACAGCTCACCGGACTCCGGCGTCCACTCCCGGCCCTTCCAGTCGGTCAAGTGGTTCGGCGGGGTCGGCGAGTAGCCCTCCCACCAGACGTCCCCGTCATCGGTCAGCGCCACGTTGGTGAAGACCGAGTTGCCCTTCTCGATCGTGCGCATCGCGTTCGGGTTGGTCTTCCAGCCGGTCCCCGGGGCGACCCCGAACAGGCCGAACTCCGGGTTGACGGCGTACAGCCGCCCGTCCGGACCGAACCGCATCCAGGCGATGTCGTCGCCGAGCGTCTCGACCTCCCAGCCCTCCAGGGTCGGGTCGAGCATCGCCAGGTTGGTCTTGCCGCACGCGCTCGGGAACGCGGCCGCGATGTAGTGGACCTTCTTCTCCGGCGAGATCAGCTTGAGGATCAGCATGTGCTCGGCGAGCCAGCCCTCGTCCCGGGCCATCGCACTCGCGATCCGCAGTGAGTAGCACTTCTTGCCGAGCAGCGAGTTGCCGCCGTACCCGGAGCCGTACGACCAGATCGTCCGCTCCTCCGGGAACTGGACGATGTACTTCTCGTCGTTGCACGGCCACGGCACGTCCTTCTGACCGGGCTCCGGCGGCGCCCCGACCGAGTGCAGGCAGGGGACGTAGGGCGCGTCGGTGCCCATCTTCTCGAGCACCTCGGCGCCGGTGCGGGCCATGATCCGCATCGACGCGACCACGTAGGCCGAGTCGGTGATCTCGACCCCGAACATCGGCTTCTCCGCGGTCAACGGGCCCATGCAGAACGGGACGACGTACATCGTCCGGCCGCGCATCGAGCCGCGGTACAGCTCGGTCATCAGGGCCTTCATCTGGCCCGGGTCCATCCAGTTGTTGGTCGGACCGGCGTCGGCCTCGTCGACCGAGCAGATGAACGTGCGCTGCTCGACCCGGGCCACGTCCGACGGGTCGGTGCGGACCCAGAACGAGTTGGGCTTCTTCTCCTGGTTCAGCCGGACCATGGTGCCGGCCGCGACCAGCTCCTCGGTCAGCTTCGCGTACTCCTCGTCCGAGCCGTCCATCCAGTGGATCCGGTCGGGCTGGGTCAGCGCGGCCACCTCGGCGACCCAGGCCAGCAGGCCGGCGTGCGTCGTCGGAGCGTCGCTCAGGTCGTACGTCGATACCTCGACATTGAGGGGGTCCGTTGAGTCGGCAGTTTCGTCGGCTTCGGTATGGGTCGGGCTGGCGGTGGTCGTCATCGGCGGCTCATTCCCTCTCGGCTGTCGGGCCCGGCGACCGCCCCGGCCCCTCGACGCTGAGGGGAGGTACGGCTCCGGCCGCCGGGGTCTCCGGCGGTTCGATCCAGCTGGCTGGCGGTGTGATCTGTCGCATACCAGTGCGTCCAGTGGACGTATACCAGTGTGCAAGTGGTACTAACGGTACGCGACTCGAACGCGTGGTGAGAACCGCGAGCACGTGAGCCCGATCACAAAGTTTTGGCGACAATCGCTTTCCGGTGAACCTTGTGAAAATGAGAACGGCCCGCGCTGGTCGCGCGGGCCGTTGGTGAAGGATTTTCGGTGGATCAGCTGGTTTGCCACCAGATGTCGTTCACGATGCGCTGGACGTCTTCCTCTTCGCCGGCGACCCCGGTGCCCGCGACTCCGACCAGCCACCACTGGCCGCCGCTGATGAACGCGTGCGACATCGCCAGGGTGTACTTCTGCGACTTCTCTTCGGCGACCCAGGTCCGCGCGCTCTTGGCGGCCGTCGGTACGGGTGCCTTGAACACCTTCGCCCAGTCCGCGTCGAACGCAGCACGGTCGGCCAGGCAGCCGGCCAGGTCCCGGCACGGGTGAAGCGCGATGCGCGCCTCCAGCGTTCCTCTGGGCTGGCGCGGATCGGCCGCGGTCAGCACCTGGCGGTAGATCGTCGTACTGGACTCGCCGAGCGAACTGACCGCCGGCGGCCGCGGCCAGCCGAACGGGAACGGGAGTCCGGCGTACTCAACCGGCTGGACATCGGCACCGGCCGGATAGCTCGCGCCGAACACGCCCGGGGCGCCGGTCGGCCGCTTGTACTTCGCGGTCGTGATCCGCGCGACACCGGGCAGAATGGCCGGCGACGGGAACGGGCTCGGGCTGACCGCGGCGGGCACTGCTTCGACCGGCTCATCCTTGATCGTGCTGCCGATCGCGGAGCCGATGGAGTACGTGACGGAGAAGACGAACAGCACACCGAGGACAGCCGCGACGTAGATCCAGCTGCCGATCTTGTGCCGGTACTCCCTGGCGACCTCCAGCTTGGACCGTGGACCTGCTTGCGGTTGTGCTTGGTCGGCCTGGGGTTGGCCGACGTCCCCGGCTGGCGGCGGCACAGCGCCGTACTGGCTGAGCTCGGACCGGACTGTCTGGAGGGCGGCCTCGTCGTTCCCGAGGATGCCGTCGAGCGGGTCGATCAGGCGCTCTGCGCCGGACTGGCCGGGCACTAGTTGAGTGATCGCGTACGGGCGGTCAGAGCTGAAGTTCGCCGCCCACAGCGGCGTCTCCTGCTGCCCGGGCTGGAGTGCGGCCCCACGACCAGCCTGGACGAGGCGGTCACGCACCACCGCGTCGCGCGATCCGGCATCGCTCAGCACCAGCGCGACGACCTCCATACCGGTGAAGCTGCGGCCACGCCAGAGCTCCGCGAGCGGATGCCGCAGCAACTGCTGGTCGAACTGGTACCCGGGGATCTGCGGCGTGCTGTTCACTTCGTCTCCCAGATCGCGCGGTCCGCCAGCACCAGCGCCGCCTGCTCAGCCGCCTTCCGCTCGATCGGACTGGCCGTGTACGCCACGTGTACGACGATGTCCCCGCGCCGTACCAGCGCGTTGATCGCCCACGACTGACCGCCGACACCACTGGAGGTCCGGCCGAGCTTGGTCGGGTAGGGGCGATCGGCAACGGTCTCCAGCGGGCTCCGATCCCACGTCCACTTCGCGTTCTGCGCCGGGGTGAGCGGCGCCTTGCCGGCACCGGCGTCCCTTCCGCCGTACGGCGTGATGGTCAGCTTCACCGCGGCCTGGGAGAAGGTTCGCTGCGCATAGCGATCGGCCGACACCGAGCAGGTGACCGGCCCCGTCCCGTTCTGGGACAGCGTGACCTCCGACGATTTCGATGCTGGGGGCAACAGACTGGACACGTCGCCGAGCCGGGCACACACCCCGTCCGACAGCCTCCGGGCCGGCAGGATGTCCTCCGGCTGCACCGGATCGCCGAGTGCGAACCCGATCCCGCCGCCGGCGACCGCGGCCACTCCGCACGCGATCGCCGTACCCCGTACCAACCGACTCGCCATGCCCGCGACCTTAGTCACGCGGAGGTCCTCCCTTACGCGTCAACGACGCGGGCTTAGACGGACCTCCGGACCCAACGGTTCCGCGCTAGTCCAGGAGAGTTTTCACCGAGCCACCGGACTCGGACAGCTTCGTGCCGAGGCCCTTCAACGCGTCGCCGACGGTGGCCAGGATCCCGGACAGATCCTGCAGGTTCCCGGCCAGGCTCTCGATCTCGGTCGCGACCCCGCCGATCTGCCCACTACCGTCGTTCAGCTTCTTCGCCGCCGCGTCACCGATCCCCGGAATCTTGTCCAGCTCACCCGCCAGCCCGGCCAGCATCCCGGCCGCGTCCGTCAGCTTGTCCTTGGCCGCGTGCATGGTGTTCGCACTCCCGGCGAGCGCCTTCCGCGCACCGCCCTCACCGTCATCCCCGACCAGCGCCCCCGCCGCCTTCCCCGCCTGCTCCCCGGCCTCGGCCAGCCCCGACCCGATCGTCTTCAGCAACTCCGGCAGCTTCCCGATGAACCCCACCGCGTCATCCGGCAGCCCCCGAACCAGGCTCAGCACCTTCTCGAAGTCGTCCGAGTTCTCCATCACGAACCCGACCGCCTTCTTCACATCCCCCAGATCCCGCCCACCCAGCAAATCCTCGATTCCCATGCCCCGGATCGTAGGACTGGCGCCCCCGCCAACCCCTCCACCACACCGCCCCAGGAGCCGATTGGCCTCCACCCACCTCCCCCATGTATCGTTACTCGACGTTGTCCAGCGCTCGTAGCTCAACGGATAGAGCATCTGACTACGGATCAGAAGGTTGGGGGTTCGAATCCCTCCGAGCGCGCCACCCAAACCCAGGTCTCAGGCCTGGGTTTTTGGTTTCTGAGAGCCCTCGCAGCCGGCTACGCGCGCTCCTGCGTCGCGAGCTCGCCCGGCAGCCCCACCCGCCCCTTTCGCGCGGCTCATCGCCGCTGATCACATGCTGACGCCGGCAACCCACCACCGTCGGCCACTCGCCAGCCACTCCACCCCCTCCAGGCTCCTGGAGGACGAAGCTCGCCCGCGAAATGGCGAGCGCTGGCCTCACCGTGGACTGGGGCAGGCTCGCAGGGCAGTTGATCGATGACGCAGCGGCACACACCCAGGAGACCAGTCGGCTATCGCACATCCCCTGGCGACGCACACACATCGGGTCGGCGCACCTCTGCCGGATCGACCTCTTATGGATCAAGGCGCGGCCCGGCGTACGGCCACCACGACACGCATCAAGAGCGCCGATGGCGTCCCTACGGGATCGGCAGGCCGACTCTTGACCCCCGTCGGGCCTCAGCCGACGAACGTGATCGCGTTGCCGTCCGGGTCGCGCACGATGAAGTCGGTGCCGCCCCACGCTTGTTTGGTCAGCTTCTGCACGATCTCGGCGTCAGCGGCCAGATATTCCGTGTAAAGTTCGCGGACGTTCGGCGTATCGATGAACGCCATGATGAGCCCTTCTCGTTCCGCGGCACCGGCCGCGAACACCGGCTCGTGTACGAACTTCAGGTGCAAGGTCGCGCCGTCGCGCGACACCGATCCGTAGAACGGCGGGTTGCCGTGCAAGAAGTCGATCCGGAAGCCGAGCTGGTCCCGATAGAACGTGGCCGCGGCATCGACGTCGGCGACGTACAGCACCGGTCTGGAGCTCGCGACTGCCGTGTCCTGGGTCTCCGGCTGCACGCCGGTGGGCGGGGCCGCTTCCGTGCTCGCCTTGAGTTCGGCCCAGCTGGCGCAGCCCGCTTCGAGGGCGATGATCTCTTGGGCTTCGGTGAGGGGAAACTTCAGCGCGAGTGCTTCGCGGTCGGACAACGTGCGATAGCGCGCGAGCTGTCGGATGCGACCGCCGATCGAGAAGTTACCGTCGCGGTGCCAGCGAACGAGCAGTTTCGCCTGCTTCTTGTAGGTTTCGAGCTTGGGCATGGCGCTCCCTCTTCGGTCTTGAAGTAGGTGGGCCTTGCCCTTTCGGCTTGCTGTGCCGCTGCGCCCTACGACCGGGTTTGAACCCGCGCCTGCGACGTTGAGATTACCACAGCGAATTGGACGCCCGGCGGCGCAACTGACACGCTCGGCCGTGACCCCAGTCTGACCCCAACGGTTCCTAACGAGCAGCATTTCTAGGCAACTGGTGTATCGGCCACCGACTCTCGACAAAGCTCCCGAAGGCCATGTGCAGGCTCCTACGGATCAGAAGGTTTGAGGGTTCGAATCCCTCCGAGCGCGCTTCGTGAAAGCCCAGGCAGACACTCTCTGACCTCGGCTTTTGGCTTCCTGGAAACCTCCGCAGCCAGCTACGCCCGCTCCTGCGTCGCGAGCTCGCCCGGCAGCCCCACCCTTTTCGCGCGGCTTACCGCCGCTGACCACCACCCGCCGGCCGTTCCCCCTCCATCGCACGTGCTGTCGCCCACTCTCACCCACCCCGTGGTGTCGTCTCCCGATGAGCGGACGGCTCATAGCGGCTAATCGGTTGCGACCTGGACGGCGCTCAGGATGCTCGACAGGCTGGCCGGGCCCATCTTCAAGTCTGCGAGATCGCTGGGCCGGAACCAGCGAAGATCGTCGTGCTCCTCGGGTGCGGCGTTGACAGGCTCCCCTTCCCAGCGCGTGACGAGGAATGCGTGCACCTCAAGGGTGGGGTCGCTGACCGTCATCGGGATGGGTCGGGGGTCGTGGACGTGGACACCGAGTTCTTCGAGGCATTCCCGACTGACGGCCTGGTGAGGCAACTCGCCTGACTCGACATGTCCGCCGACGAGGTCCCAGCAGTCGGGATACCACCGACGCGATGGATGGCGATGCACCAGGAGCACGAGACCGTCGCGCACAAGTGCAGCCACTGAGATCGGAATCGGGGCGACCATGACGACACACACTAGGCGCAAACGCACTCTCATGTCGCAGAGAGTGGAGCGCGCTGACACTGATCTGCGAGCAGAACTCGGTGACGAGCTGTACGTTGCGAGAGTAAACCAGGTCTGGCGGTTGTTGCACGGGGGGCGAGGTCGTCGCAGAGCTTCACGTGACGTCCACTGACTCCCCGTGGCTCAACGCACAGGGTCGTGCGCTGTCAGGGTTTCGAGTTGGTCGAGCCGCTCTTCGAAGACGAGCTCAGGCAGCTCAACTCGTCGCTGGACGAGGAGACTGACGCGTGGACTCAGGCCTATGAGCGAATCCGCAGCGAGACATCCTTGACGGATCCGGCCGGCAACCTGGTCCCGGAGTACCTGCTTCACATCGCCGGGGACGAGGCCTGGTGGCGTTGGGCAGACGAGCCGTTCCCAGCTAGCTAGCTTCGGTGATCCGCCAGCAGATCCGCGACACCTGTCCGCCAACTGATCCGCAACAGTCTAGAAGCCTGGCGACCACCTGACGGACCCGAGGAACGCACGGATCTGCCGACGACCGGACGTCGGCGGAGGCTAGCCAGTCAGCTCCTCGACAGCGATGTCGTTGTTAGCAAGCGTGGCGACAAGCCATTGCCGCTGCCGCGGGCTCGCTGTGGCAAGCAGATAGTGGATGGCGTCAGTTGCCCGATGTTTCCGACCTCCAGCTACGGACGGCTGTAAGGACTTCGGCAAGTTGTGACAGGCGTCCGCCAGCAATCGCATCCACTCCATGACGTCGACATCCACCTGGCCAACATCGACCACTGACTGCACTTGACCCGTGTAGGCACTGCCGCGAATGGCCAGAAACGCTTCGTAACAGAGCACCGTTACGGCTTCGACGGCAAGACGCTCGCGCCGTCGTGAAGCAGAGAGCAGCATGGCTGACATTGTGCATGCCCAGCCACACGGTCAACGTCCGCACATGTCGCAGACAGGAAGGCACGGTCATGCCGATGAGCGATCGAGTGATGGGTCAGACTGTCGGCATGGATCGCGAAGGGCGTCAAGAACTCCACTACCGGGCACTTGAAGGCGACATCCCAGGCACCCGAGATCGCCTGGTCGCAGGGGACGAGATCGGCCTGGCCGACAGGCAGAGCTTCACGGCTCTGCACTTCGCTGCGCAGCAGTCGCAGACCGAGGCGGTCAGGGTGCTTCTGGAAGCCGGAGCGCCAGTGGACCCGCGAGACCGGTTCGGGAACACACCGCTGTGGCGTGCGGTGTTCAACTCGCGTGGGCAGGAAGCGACAGTAGAAGCGCTCCTCCAGGCTGGCGCTGATCCGGACATCTCCAACCAAGCCGGAGCAACTCCGCGTGACCTGGCCACGAGAATGGGCGCCGACGAGATCGCTGCACTGTTCCCCGAAACGCACTGACATGCGGCGGCGGCGATCCACGCTTTCGACTGTCGCAGATCACAGGCGGACAAGTGTCGCGCGTCACTCGACGGAGGACAGCTTCTAGCTGCCGACTTGACGTCTTAAGAATCAGGCGCGGGCCGGGCTTACGACCTCTGGCCGACGCACTCGACCCGCGCGTACCAGCTCCGTCGTACCGATCTCCAAGAGCCATCCCCGTCAGCGTTCCATCGCTCACCGCGCCTACTGAGGCCGCGGTTTGGCCGCGTCCGCCTGGTCGCGGCAGGTGTGGGCTCGTCATCTGGACATCTCCACCAGCGGCTCAGAGCAGATGTGTTAATCGGTTGCACGCCACCGAGAGGAGGTGTCAGATCCCGGCTATGACGATTTCGCTGAGTACGCCGTCGGCCGACGGGGTGCACGAGGCTGTTGCGGCGTTGCGGGAGTGGCAGTACGACGACGCGCCGATGCAGCTGCATCCCGGGGACATCGGCTGGAACTACCGGTTCGGTACGGCCGAGACGGCCGCGGCGATCCGGACCTGGAGCCGGGACGGACGGATCCTCGCTGTCGGGATGCTGGATTCGCCGACGCTGGTGCGGATGACGGTCGCTCCCGACGCTTTCCAGGACGAGGACTTGGCGCGGCGGCTCGTCGAGGACTTCTCGCTGCCTGAGCGCGGGGTTCTGCCGGAAGGAGCGGTGTCCATCGAGGCGCCGCAGGGCCTGCTGCTCCACGACCTGTTGACCAAGGAGGGCTGGGGTGTCGACGAGCCGTGGACGCCGCTCTTCCGCGACCTCGCCGAACCGGTGGACGTCCCCGACGTGCGGATCAAGGCGATCGTCCTGGAGCAGGCACAGGACTTCGCCGACGTCCTGCGGTCCGCGTTCAACACCACGAAGCCCACGCGCGAGTACCTGCACGAGATGTCCGCGGCACCGTTCTACGCCGACGCCCGATGCCTGGGTGCATACGACGACCAGGGCAACCCTGCGGCGGTGGTGACGGTCTGGTCGGCCGGCCCGGGAAAGCCGGGACTGATCGAGCCGATGGGCGTCCATGTGGACCATCGCGGCCGCGGCTATGGCCGGGCGATCACCGTCGCCGGCGCGGCCGCACTGCGAGAGATGGGCTCGTCGAGCGTGCGCGTGTGCACGCCGAGCTCCAACGTCGGCGGCGTCGCGACGTACAAGGCGGCCGGGCTCACGGCGAGGCCGGAGATCGCCGACCGAATCCGGAAAGTCTGACGAATCCCTCCGAGCGCCCAAAGCCCAGGTCACTGACCTGGGCTTTGGGCTTTGGGAACCCTCGCAGTCGGCCCGCTTAACCACCATCCCCTGGATCGTGAACGGGCCCGCGGAGGGAACGGAAATAGCGCCTCCTGTACAGGCGCTGGGCGAGGAGCGCCACCGGATAGGCGGCTCCCCAGAGTCCGCTCGCGGGTCGGGTCAGGGAGCGGATCGTCAGCCATACGGAGCCGTCCGTTCGCCGATCGACGATGAAGGCCTCCTCCCCTCTCACCGGATGACCCGCGAGCGTGCCGTAGGCGAATCCCTTTCGATCCGGCTTGTCGACCACCGCGACCACTTGAACCGGCTCGTGGATCCGTAGTGGACCCAGGTTTGCGATCAACCAGTACTTGTTTCCCGCGATCACCGGATGACCGAGGCCCGTAACACTGGTCGACGGGCCGGCGCTCTCGACGGAGAAGCCGCTGCGGGTCTTGACTCCCCAGCGGAGGATCTCGGTAGACGCGAAGGCCCACAGCGACGACCCGTGCCCGAGAAGGAAGGTGCGCTCGTAGCCGCGGAACCCGGCCGAACCCGCCCGCAGCTCGCCGCCGGTCAAGGTGACGCCTGCCCCGCCGTAGGTCAACTTCCGCTCCGACAACACCGGTCCGGACCTCAACACCATGTGGACATGATGCGACGAGTCACGCACATCGCCCGGAACCAACGTCCGGAGATGCGTTCCTGACAGTCGACGGAGGACGTCGGCTCGGCGCCCCTGTGATCCCACCACGCTCGGGGACCGGACCTCGCCCCAGCCCGATCCCCGTGGTCACCGCCTCTGCGCCCCGGTTCACAGACCCGCGTCGTCAACCGCGGGCGCGCAAGTCCTGCTTGAACGTCGCCAGTCTCCCCCGATCAGACGTCGTCGCGATGTCACGCCCGCCTGTCAGCCGGGCGGAGCATCGCGTCTTTTTCGGGATCGGGCATGAGCTCCCGCACCTCTTGCGCGCAGCGACAAGCGGCGGCGATCTTGGCAGCCCACGCCAGCGCCTCCTCGCGTGTGGCCACATCGATGACCGAGAACCCGCCAACGACCTCCTTGGTCTCCGGGTAAGGCCCGTCGGTGACCACCCCGTCCGTGGATACGACGCTCGCCCGCTGCCTCTCGAGCCCGCCGCCGTACACCCACACGCCGGCGTTCACGGCCTCCTGGACCACCTCGTGCGAGGCCTTGCCCACGTCGGGCATGTCCTCGGCGGGGATGTGGTCCATCGCGCCTTCATTGAACGAGATCAAGTACTCCGGCATCCCACGACTCCCTTGTCCCGGCGGCCCCTCAGACCGCCTCTCGCCTGTTCTACGAACGACTCGTCCCGAATCCGACGCTATGCCCGAAGAAATTCTCACGGGATCTCCGCCGCTCGGCACTCGTCATGTCCGTCTGCTCGCCGGGGACCATCGCCGCCGCAGCATGATCACTGCTCAAGGTCGGGGGTCGTCGTGTGCTGGGTGCTCAGGGCAACGGTGGACGCACGGGATGCACCTGCTCGGCGAACCGACGAGCGGGCTCCGTGACCTGCGTTCATTCCGCAGCAATGAATAAAGTTGAGGCAGCCAGCTTGGCCGCTTTGAGCGCTGAAGGGGAACCGTGATGGACAACGACACAGCACTCATCGTCGCGACGGTCCACGACTACTTCGACGGGTGGTTCGACGGTGACGTTTCGCGCATGGAGCGAGCGCTTCACCGCGATCTCGTCAAGCGGTCGCCTGGGCAGGATCAGGCGTCCACGCTCCCGTTCGTGACGGCCGAGCAGATGATCACCTGGACTGGCGAGGGCGAGGGTGTCCAGGTCGCCAGTGGTCTCGCTGACCGCGAGATCGAGGTCGACGTACTCGACGTCAAGCACGACATCGCTTCAGTGCTTGTCCGCTCTGAGCCGTACCACGAGTACCTTCACCTGGTCCGCACTCGCGACGGCTGGAAGATCGCGAATGCGCTCTGGTGTACGCCGTAACCGCGATTGATCTGAGCCCGAGGCGGCTGCCGGCTTCCACATCGACTGGGGGAGCACATCACCCCGACGGTGGGCAGGCTAGGTCGGGGTGAGCTTGGCCGGTAGAAAGCCGTTGTCACCTTCGGCGTCGTACACAAAACCGCACGAGGAGGTGGTGAGGATGACCGCAGTCGTACTCGATCTGACAGTGAGAGATCTGGCTGACGCCGATCTGGCCGCGTGTGGCTTTGCCGGCACCGAACTGCACCTGACGCAGGTTGCCAAGCAACTCGACCGAGCGCGTTCCGGGGAGGTCGACTACCTTGCCGTCTGCACGAAGACCGACCTACCCGTAGCTATCGGCGGGGTCGACTACCTGCCGCATCCGGGCGCAGGTTCGCTGTGGCAGTTGTCGGTGCACCCAGCGTTGCAGTCCTGCGGGATCGGGACAGTGCTCATTGGAGCCGCTGAGCAGCGGATCTTGGCCCGAGGTCTTGATCGGGCCGAGATCGGTGTCGAGCTGAGTAACCCTCGAGCCCGTGCCCTCTACGAGCGGCTGGGCTACGTCGCGTACGACGAGACGCTCGAGTCTTGGGACCAGCAAAACCCTGACGGCTCGATCACGCGACACGAGACGATGTGCGCTCAGATGCGCAAGGACCTGAGCTAGGGCAACCAACGGAGAGCCCGTCGCCTGCTGTTTGCCAACAACCTTGCCAACGGCGGCCACAGATCGCACCGGACAACCCTGGACAGTCCGCCGGACCGGCGGGTGCACTCAGGCGTGCTGTAGTCAGGGATGCCTTGAACTCGACTGCGGATCAGAAGGATGGGGTTACTGGCGGCCGGTTAGTTACTCGCGGCCAAGCACGAGGCGGCTTGCCGCTACATCGAATGCGTCACCGAGGACATCGGCGTACTTGACACACACTTGCGGTCCCGGACAGCACTCCGCAGCCGGCGGCCGTCCGTCGACGCGCCGATACTTGGTGCCGTGGATGCCCGGGTGAAGACCTTTGTCGGCGAGGCGCGCGAGCGCTTCGGCTTTCTGCTTGATGCGGGATTCAGCGAGCCGACGCTCGACGGCCCCGGCGGCCACCCTGTCGTTCTGACCCTGACCTATGTGCGGGCAGATGCACGAGTCGACGTCAGTCTCGTCTTGGCCTACATGGGCGAAGAGGACGTCAGTTCGACGCTGCGTACGACCACCGGTCACATTTTGAGGCCGGTCCGACAACGGCCCACACGGCGTACCAGATGCGACGCGCATTGGACCACCAAGCAGCCGCCATACGGACGGCGTTGGAGCCCGAAAACCCGTGACACTCGCGGACTGTCGAGGAAGGTCGGAGTCGATTGATGGACCGAGTGCCGGGTGACTGGCAGGTGGTGGACTCCTAACCGCAGGTCCGCTCAGTTCGTTCGGTAGGGCAGTACAACAAAGCCCAGGACACTGGCGCGCGAGCCGCGCACAATGGCGCCATGTTGGAGGAGATCGTGCCGGGCGGAGAGACGCCTACGCCTGCCCTGGTCGCTGCGTGGCTGGCTCTGGACACCCTGCGGGCGGAGTCCGTGCCGATGTGGGCGGCCAATTGGCTCATTCAGGGATATGACGGTACGTCGCTGGCGGAACTGGCCGGCCTCAGTCGGCGGGATACCCGTGAGGTTCGCGACCTGCTCCCGGCTGCTCTCGCGGACGCGGGCGTTGCCCCTTTGTCGTCACGGCAGGCCGCCCTCAAGGTGGCATACAACCACATCGCCACCATGCATCTGGCTGGCCGGGTCCGCTGGACCTGGGTCGTCAACCAAGTCGTCGTACTTGTGATTGGCAACGAGTACGTCACCGAGGCCTTCGAACAGCCCCTCGGCGATCTGTGGGGAATCGACGACGAGCGGGGCGAACCGTGGAGCCGGACGGATGACGAGCTAGCCGGAATCGTGCGCCAGGCATGCATCGACCAGGTGCAGCAATGACGGGATGCTTAGGCCGTGTTGCTAAAGGTCTGGACCCAGTGGAGTGTGGCTGCGAGGCACTGACCGGAGTGGTGGTTTCGGGCAGTCTTGTCTGATCGCATTGCCAGCCCACGCCACGGTTTCAGCCTGTTGAAGCACCGCTCTACGACGTCGCGGCCCCGGTAGCGCTCACCCTGCTCGTCACCGAAGCCGATCGGCCTCCCGGGCCGCTTGCCCGCGCGCACCACGAAGTGTCGACTGGTCAGACGGGGTCGGTGAACGAGATCGGCTTGCCGGTGGCGCGGGCGTAGGCGATCTCCCTGCTCGTGGACTCGCCGATATACCCGCCGGGGTTGACGACCAGAACGCGGTCAGCCAGGTCGATCTTGCGCAGGTGCAGGGCGCCTAACGCGGTCTCCTGCTCGGTGGTGATGAACTCGTTTGCTTCGTGATCCTCGGCGCGCGGGAAGACGCCTGGCGCGACGACGATGGCGCCTGCAAAGGTCAAGTCGCGGTTCGCCGCGTGCATCTCGTCCACGAACCGGGCAGAGCCGCAGATGCACACAATCTCAGGTCGGTCAGGCACAGCTCAGTCCTTGGATCGAACGGGTAACCGTCAGTGCGCGCGTTGACGTCACGGACAGGAACACGAGCCAACAGTTTACGCAGCGAGATGGACACGGCCGCGCTGTCGCAGGCGAGAGGCGTGGCCCATGCGTGAGACGGCGCTCGACGCCGAAATCTGGGGCGGCGCGCCCGGCTCACCAACTCCCTTTAGCAACACGGCCTAGGGGATCGGCTGGAGATAGCGTTCAAGGACCTGTGACTTGTAGTAGGGGCCGTCGCCGTCGGCATCGTGTTGCGGTTCGTCGAACTCGACCCACCAGGTACGTTCCAGCCCTCGCCGGGTAGCGACCTCTTCGAACGGTTCACCGAACGGGGATGCCATGATCAATCCGGTCGGCTCCGCAGGCCAGGGTCCCGGGCCGAACTCCGGGTCCTGGATAGCACGAACGCGCGACCCCACACCCAGCTTCACAGCCAACCCCTGGCGCCAGCCTCTTCACCCATGGGCTCAACGTACACATCCGCCGCGACTCGCGCGCTCACGCCGATGAGCACCCAGCCGAGTGGAACCATCTAGACGGCGATAGGGCCTCAGCCTTGAGCGCCTATTGGTTGGTCGGGCGAATGTGTAGTTGTCGCCTTGGTCGATGCTGGCCAGGCCTTCGAGCGAGGTGAAGGTCGCGAGTTCGTTGGCGGCAAGAGGCTTGCTTGCTGGTCGAGGATTGACGGGCGGATCGCGTCGTACCGGTAGTGCACGAAGTAGTGCTGGCTGGCTTCGAGTGGGTCTCCGTATGCAGTGCAGGCCAGGTCGAGGTCGGCCACGCAGCTAGCAGAGGCGGGTGTTCTAGCGTTTTACGCGGCCTCGGAGGGCTAGGAGGATTAGGCCGAAGAACAAGGGGCCGAGTAGGCGTAGGGCTATGTCCATGAATTGTCCGGCTGTGGTCAGGTCGCGCTCTGGTGCGCGCAGGAGGCTGACGGTGCTGTAGGCGCTGTAGAGCACGGAAGTGGTGAGCGTCGTGGGCTCGGTGAAACCCCACGCGTATAGACCGAGCGCGAAGACGAGCACCGTGACGAGGAGGGCGGTGAGTGCACGGCTGGCTCGGAGGCCGTAGCCCGCGACGAGCCAGTACAGGAAGAGCAGGACGCGCTCGGAGCGTGGGCATTCGGCGGCGCGCCGCATTTCCATCTCGCCGTAGTAGAAGTCGGCGGCAGCCGGCTCGTTCCCGGCCTTCTCGTCTGCCTTGCGCAGGGAACGGTAGATCTCGGCGATCGAGGCAGGGTCTGGCGCCACGGTGTTGCTGACGAAGTCGAAGGACCGATGCGAGAGCAGCTTGAGGAGGGCCGGCGCCTGCCACCTTGCCTCGTCACTCGCACGCGTGGCCCGCTTTTCGTCGACGGGTTCGAAGGCTGCTCGCCACACGACCTCGTCCGCCACTACGCGCCGCCTCGTCCACCAGCGGACCGGTGGCCAGGCCCGGACCCAGCGCACCCCGCGCGGCGTTCGGCCGAACGTCCGGCTTCCTTCGATCCGCAGCCCGTCGAGGTTGCGGGCGCCGCGGAACAGGCAGGCGGACAGGTTCACGCCCGACAATGACAAGAAGCCGGCGTCGACCAGGTTGAGTGAGATGAGCGAGGGTTGCTGCGGGAGTCCCAGCCGCTCGAGCGGGGCCTCGTCGAAGAGATCGCCCTCGTCGTAATCAGCCAGCGCACGCTCGAAGACGCCGATGGTCGCGGCCAAGGTCGACGGTTGCCGAAACACCGCGTGATCCAGGACGACCAACGCGCGGCGGACCCGCATCAGCGTGGCCCGGTTGAAAGTCGTCGCCATGCAGGTCAGTTCCCGTGCCACGACGTCGATCGTTGCCACGCCCTCAAATTGTGACCCGTCGAGGCGGATGGACTTGGTCGAGAACACGGGGCCGATTGCGGCCTCGCCGTGGACGACGACACCTGGAAGGGCGAGCGTTTCGCGCGAGCGGGTTCCGTACAGGGAGAGCGACTCGAATTCGCACTCACTGAAGTCAGCTCCGAGTTCGAACAAGACGCGTTCGAACGTCCCGTGGGTGAAGTGCACACCGTGGAAGGTGGCGTTACTGCGGAATCGTGCGCGGGAGAAATACGCGTCGTCCTCGAACGAACAGTTGCTCATGAACAGCGGCTGCTCGAACAGTGTTCCTTCGAAGGCCGCCCCACCGGCGAAGGTGATCCCGTCGAAGCTGGAGACGTTGACGAAGGTGGCTCCTGAGAAGTCTGCGCGAACCAGGGCGGGACGCTCCGTGCCGATCGATGCCGCATGCGCGATCAGCTCGTCGAGGAGCGCGCGGTCGATGATGAGTCCCCGAGTGAACGCGACGTCCTGTCCGTCCGACACGCCATTCAAGACGCGCTCGCGTTCGGTCGGAGGAGCGTGGACAAAACACTCGGCATCGGCGATCGCCACACCGCGGCAGCGGACGCCATCGACACGGTGCTTACACCGCTCGTCCTCCCACGGCACTCGACCGTTCGGGTCCACAGTCGCAGTCTGGCAGACCCCCAACTCGAGGTGCACGCGCCGGACGGGCGGCACTCGACCCGGTGCGTGCGATATCAATGCGGGCATGCCCAGCGTCTTTCTCATTCGTCACGGCGAGCCAGGGTCCCCGCAGATCGATGCGGAAGGGTGGTGGGGCCCGGCCCGTGACTGGGCGCCGCTGACAGCTCAGGGCGTCGAGCAGGCCAAGGCGGCCGGCCGAGAGCTCCGGCAGGTGGGGGCGCACCGCATCGTGGCCTCTCCGATGACTCGGGCACTGCAGACAGCGAGTCTCATCGCTGCCGAGACCCATCTGCCGCTCACGGCCGTCGAGATCGACCTGCGTGAGTGGTTGCCGGACTCCACGCTGTCCTGGCGGGGACTCAGCGACGTACAAGCCCTCAGCAGCGACTTCGAGCAATGCCACGGCGAGTGGCCGGACGGTGAGACCCGCCGCTGGGAACCTCTTTCCTCCGTACGGCGCCGAGCACTCAACGCACTGCGGAGACAGGCCGCCGGCCACTCTGAGCCCTTCATCGCCGTCTGCCACGCGGGCGTGATCCGAGCCTTGACCGGCGACGCAAACACCGAACATTGCGGCATCCGAGTCCTCGAAGGCGTGTCCTGACAAACAGGCGAGCCAGGTACGGCGCTGGGCGATGCGCGATTGATTGTCGGAGGGGTCAGGCAGACTGTGGTCGCAGCAGTAGGGCAGCAGACAAAGGAGGCGTCATGGCAACGTTCACCCGGTCTGACGACCTGCGGGGAGCGAAGTTCGTCGATGCGGATCTGCGTGAGGCCCGGTTTGTCGGGGCTGACCTGTCCGGTGTGGTGATGCGCGGCGTCGAGGTGCGGGAGACAGAGATCGACGCACCCTGGCTCTTCGACGGCGAGAACTTCTTGCGCGTCAACGGCGTCGACGTGATCCCACTCGTCGACGCCGAACTCAACCGCCGCTTCCCCGGCCGCGCCGACCGGCGCGCCGAAGATCCGGACGGTCTACGTACGGCGTGGGCTGCGCTCGAGCACACCTGGTCGGCGACCCTCGAGCGCGTCGCGACGATGCCGGACGGCACGGTCGACGTGTCGGTCGCGGGCGAGTGGTCGTTCGCACAGACTCTGCGGCACCTAGTCCTTGCGACGGACATGTGGCTGGGCCGGGCGATTCTGGAAATCGAGCAGCCGTTCCACCCGATCGGTCAAACGGACACGGGCACCGAGGACGACGGCATGGACATGTCGGTTTTCACGACGACCAAACCGTCGTACGCCGAAGTCCTCGACGTCCGCGCGGGTCGCGTCGCCATGGTGCGCGACTTCCTCGCCACAGTCACACCGGAGGTGCTGGCCGAGACGCGCCGGAATCCCCACTCCCCCGAACACTCCGAGACCGTCCTCTCCTGCCTGCACGTGATCCTCGAGGAGGAGTGGGAGCACAACCGGTACGCCGTACGCGACCTCGACGCAATCCAGGCCGGGTACGACGCCTGAGCGGCCTGGCGCGTGTGATCCGACAGCGACACACCTCTGCATCCGAGGTGCGGCCGCTACTCCCGGCCCGGCAGTTTCGCGTCGAGGGTCTTCAGCCCGAGCGCCAGCAGTACGCCGACCGCGACGACAACGACTGCGTTGCGGAGGGCTGCGCCGGCACCGATGTCGGTGACGTCGAGGAACGGGTACGGATACCAGTCGGTGAAGGCGCCTTGGGTGAAGATGTAGACGAGCCAGGCCACCGGCCACACGAACGCGAACGCGATGGTGCGCCAGCTGATGCGGGGCCGTGGGCCGAACACCAGCCAGGCGGCCAGCGTCGCCCACGGCGAGATGTAGTGAAACCCGATGGTCGCCAGCAGCGCAGCCCCGGTCAGGTCCATCTTCGGCGCCAGGACGATCGCGAACACCAGGCCGGTGATGACGATCCCGAGTAACGAGTCGAGGCGTGCGACGCGCCACACCGGACCGTCGCGGTGAGGCCGCCGTACCAACGCAAGCGCGACCACCAGCACGATCAGATTGCTCTCGATCGTGAAGAAGCTGAACAGCCTCCACAGCCGCGTACCGACACCGATCGACTCGCCGACCTCGCCGGAGTTCGCATCGGCCCCACCGGTGAAGATCAGCACCAGCTGGATGGTCAGCGCCGCGATGATGACCGCCGCGATGAGACCATGCGACCACCGCGAGACGCCCACCGCGCGCGAGCGAGCTTGACCGGCCACGGTTCGCCATTCTCCCGGCGACGTACCGGCTCAACCAAAGGCGCCACGCCGGGTGAGGTCGGCCTACGTACCTGTCCCATCCGGGCGGCGATGGTCTGCATCCCGATTGCACCGACCTCGGCATCGGCCCTCCGCCCGTGCCATCGGTCTGGGCGTATGACTTCGCCGATCTGTCCGGCACCCCGTGCTAGCGCCAGCTTTCACAATGGGGCGATAGGCGATAACATCGCCAAATGGCGATGAAAGCACGATCTGACGTCACGATGGAAGCCGGGCTCGACCTGATCGACGAGGCTGGGGCGCTGTCGGTGGCTGCGTGTTTGTTTCATGGATTCAGTGATCCGTCGCGGCTGGCGATCGTTCGGCACCTGGCGTTGGGGGATCACCGGGTCGTGGACCTCACCGAGCATCTTGGGCTGGCGCAGTCGACTGTCTCCAAGCACCTGGCCTGCCTGCGGGACTGCGGTCTCGTCGAGTCCCGCCCACAGGGACGCGCGTCGCTGTTCAGCCTGACTCACCCCGAGGCGACGCTCGAACTCCTGTCGGCGGCCGAGCGCTTGCTCGGCCTGACCGGTGACGCCGTCGCGCTTTGCCCTGTGTACGGCGTGAATTCGTGAGCGACCACCAGCCCCTGCAGATCCAGCCGCTGCAGCTCTCGACCACTTCGCCGAGCACCTGGACGACCGACCCCGAACAGCGACGCAAGCTGGGCCGCCGCGCACAGCTGCTCGCAGGTGCTTCGGTGACCTACAACGTGATCGAGGCGATCATCGCCATCACGGCTGGCCTCGTCGCCGGATCGGTGGCGCTGGTCGGGTTCGGGCTGGACTCGGTCGTCGAGGTGTCCAGCGGGCTGATCATCTTGTGGCAGTTCCGCCACCGCCTGCCCGAGTCTCGGGAACGTCAGGCGCTGCGGATGCTCGCGTTCTCGTTCTTCGCGCTGGCCGCCTATGTGACGTTCGAGTCGGTGCGATCTCTCGTCGGCGGCAGCGATCCCGACGTATCGCCGGTCGGGATCGGACTGGCGATCGCCTCCTTGATCGTGATGCCGTTCCTGTCGTGGGCACAGCGCCGTACCGGTAAGGCTCTTGGCTCGAACGCGGTCGTTGCCGACGGCACCCAAACGCTGCTTTGCACCTATCTGTCCGCTGTGCTGCTCGTCGGACTGGTGCTGAACGCCACACTCGGCTGGGGCTGGGCGGACCCAATCGCTGGACTCATCATCGCGGCAGTCGCGGTCCGCGAAGGCGTGGAGGCGTGGAAGGGCGAGGGGTGCTGCTCACCGATCGCGGGCGCCACCGGAGCCTCGGGGTGCGGATGCTCCCAAGGTGCCTGCGCTGACGGTTGCTGCGAGAACTGACCCCGATGGCCACGCTCACCCTGATCTTGTTCGCTGTCTACATCCTGCCGGCATCGGCCTGGCCCTGATGGTCCCCAACGTGGTCGCCCTTGCCGGCGCCGTCGTACTGATCACCGCCCTGCACCTACAGGTCCGCGTAGTCGAGGAGCCCTACCTCCTCACCACCCACGCCGACACCTACCCCCAGTACGCCGCCACCACCGGCCGCTTCCTCCCCCACATCGGCCGGCTGGCGGGTTGAGCGCTTATTGTCGATGGGTGAGCAAGCGGTTTGAGCGGGCGATGGGGCTGATGCGTCGGCGGGACCCGCAGGGTCGGGAGGATGGGTTTCGGCTGCTATTGCCTCACGCAAGCGATCATGTTGGTGAGCTCATGGCGGCGTTCGTCGAGGAGCGTGAGGATCACGGGTTGCGGTGCTGGCTGCTCGAGCTCATCGGTGAGGCTCGGTCGCCGAATGCTTTGTCGCTGCTCGTCGAGCAACTCCATGGCGACGATGAGTCTCTCCGGGACTGGGCGGTCAGGGGTCTGCAACTGCTCGATAGCAAGCCGGCGCGCGAAGAGCTTTGGAGGGCACGCGCCAATGGGCTGATCAGCTGACCCTCGTGCTTCCACAGGTACGACGCGGCATTGACGCGACGCCTCCCGCACGGGAACTGCAGGAGAGCACTCATCTGGCCCGGGTCCGTCGAGATGCCTCGGTCCTCAGATGAACTGGGGAACGATCATGATTGCGGCGAGGATCAGGGCGATGAAGGACAGGATCCAGCCGATCACGGCCAGCGGCTTGCCGCGGCGGGGGCCGATGCAGCCGATGACCGCGAGGACGATCCCGAGCAGGCCGAAGGGGAGAGGGGAGTAGGCCCGCAGGTTGTCCAGGTTGTAGGGGAGCATCCACACTCCGCACCCGATCAGACCGAGGATCACCGCGGCCACAGCCAGCGAGGGACCCTTCGGAGGGTCCACCGGAGCTGGTCCGCCGGGCCACCCGCGGCCGTGGGGGTCGGTCCAGGGTTGTTGCTGAGGTTGGTTCGGCGGTGCGGGGTACGCGTTCGGTTCGGGCGGCGGGCCGTAGCTCATGAGAACTCCACAGTGGCGGAACGGCTTCTGGCTAACGCGTTGCTGAGCACCGTATCCCTCGACAGGTTCAGACGAACCAGCAGAGGAGAGAGCGAGGCGCGGGTTCGAGCAGCTCGCTCGTGGATATCCGTCGAGGTTTGACCGTCTCGCTGTTACGGTTTGGGGGTTGGTCATGAGTGTCAGCGCGTAGCCCCGGCTTGCTGGCCGGCAACCCTCCTCGTGGGTGGGGTGCCCCGGGTGAGGACCAGGTTCGGCACGTCGGGTGCCGGGCAAGCCGCGAGATGGAGGATCGTCATGGCAGCGCTGGGGTTCCGTTCGGCCACCGCAAACGACGCTGAGCGGGTTGCGTCGCTGCACGCGGACAGTTGGCGTCGGCATTATCGGGGTGCATACGCGGACTCGTTCCTCGACGGCGACGTCGAGGCCGATCGTCGTGAGGTGTGGTCGAAACGGCTGGCCGCACCGACCGACACCGCCACCGTCTTGGCTGAGTACGACGGTCAACTGGTCGGCTTCATTCACGTCGAGTTCGACAAGGACGCCAGGTGGGGCAGCCTTGTCGACAATCTGCATGTCGACCATAGACAGCGCCGTACCGGCATCGGTACCCAACTCCTGGCCCGCGCTGCGGGCGCCATCACCGACCAGGCGGTCGGCAACGCGATGTACCTGTGGGTGCTGCAGCAGAACACCGATGCGCAGCACTTCTACCTCGCCTCCGGAGCCAGCTGCGTGGAAACGGCAGAGGTACCACCGCCCGGCGGAGATCCCACCCGCCTGAACGGCACTCCGGCCTGCCTCCGCATGTCCTGGCCAGACGCCTCACAACTTACCCGCTGAGTTAGCTGACGGCAGACTGATTGCGCCGAAGTGCGTCGGTAGGTTCGAGGTATGACGGCTATTGCTCGGTACGACGAGGTCGCGGAGTACTACGCCTCCGGCTGGACGGACGATCTCACGGATCCGGTCAGTGTCTCCCTCTTCGAGCTCCTGGGCGACGTTGCCGGACAACGAGTGCTGGATGTTGCCTGCGGCCACGGACGCATCAGTCGCGGGCTCGCGCGCAAGGGCGCTTCCGTGGTCGGCGTAGACGTCTCGGCCGCGATGCTCAGCAAGGCGGAAGAGCTCGAGCGGAACGAACCGCAGGGCATCCGCTATCTGCACGCGGATGCGGCCGACCCGGGACTGCTGCAAGGCGATGAGTACGACGCCGCCGTCTGCAGCATGGGTTTGTCCGACATCGACGACCTGGACGGTGCACTGACCAACATCCGTCGGCTACTGCGCCCCGGCGGCGTCTTCGCCTTCACGATGCTGCATCCCTGTTTTCCTGGGATAGAAGGCGTATCCGCCGCCTGGCCGTCCGACGGGACGTACTACGACGAGCGCTACTGGCAGGCCGACGCCTCGCTCTCAACACTCCGCCAGCAAGTCGGCGCCAACCACCGCACCCTGTCGACCTACCTCAACACCCTCCACCACCACGGCTTCACCCTGACCCGAACAGCCGAACCCCAGCCAAGGATCGAGCCGTCATCCCCCCGAGAAGCCATGACAAGATTCCCGGTCTTCCTCGTCGCAGCCTGCCGAACGACAGCCTGACTCAAACGGCGAGTCAAGCGACGGATCCCTCCTCGAAAAACTCCTCCACGACGACGCCTGAGCCCCAGGACGCGCGGCCGATTCCGGTACGGCGGTGTTGCCGGTTATCGGGTGATTCGGTAGATGACGTGGTGGCGGAGGGAGTCGTTTTCGGGGACTGAGGAGTCTTCGAAGTCGTCGGCGGGGTTGCGGGTCATGCCGAGGCGTTGCATGACCGCTTGGGAGCGGAGGTTGGTGGAGGTCGTGATCGCGAGGATCTCCTGGAGCTCCAGCTTGTCGAAGCCGAAATCCAGTGTCGCCCGGGCGGCTTCGGTGGCGTAGCCGTGGCCCCAGGACGAGCGGGCCAGGCGCCAGCCGATCTCGACGCCGCTGACAGGCATGCCGGGCTCGACGTCGTCCAGGCCGGCGAAGCCGACGAACTCGCCGGTCGCCTGCACCTCGACCGCCCACCAGCCGTACCCACGTTCGTCGAACTCAGCCTGAAACGAAGCGACCGAAGCATCACTCTGCTCCCGGCTCAGCACTGAACCCAGATACTCACGCACCTCCGGGTCGGCGTTCATCGCGGCCCACGGTTCGAGATCGGACTCCCGCCAGCGGCGAAGCAGCAAGCGCTCGGTGCGCAGTTCATCCATACCGCAACCCAACGCGAACCACCCCCACCCAGCAAATCCATTTCCGCGCCAGCCCGACGGCCTTCGTGTTGATCAGGTGCGCTGGGCGGCGGTGGTGAGTTGCGTCAGGCGGGCTTCTACGAGGGCGGTTGTTTGGAGGGGTGGATCGGGGTGTTGGCCGGTCAGGGTGGTGCCGAGGGAGGTTAGTTCGGCGTGCAGGATGTCGCGCAGGATTTCGTCCGGTACGGCGAAGACGGCGAGCAGGGCCTGGTCGGGTGGGAGGGCGTGGTCCAGCGTGGCCACGGTCTCCCGGCGCTGCTCGTCGGTCGGGTCGGCAGGCAGGGAGACCGCCGTACGGTGAACCAGTAGGGCCAGCTCGTCCGACGACAGGTGCCGCAGGGTTCGCGCGGCCAGGTCCGCGTCGGGCTCCGGCATGAGTTCCATGGCCGGAGCCTAGTTGCGGTCAAGTAGCTCCGCAGTACCCGCCAAGGGGCGTGGTGAGTACTGCGCAGCCGCCTAGTTGGCTTCTTTCGTCGCCCAGTAGTGCCATTGCGGGGACGCGACTGGGGAACGGGTCAGGCCGTCCGGCCAGGTGGCCGGCAGGTCGTGACTCCGCGCCGCGTACAGGATCACCTCCGATGCGATGCGGTCGCCGCGGACGGCGACACGGGCGGCGGTCTCGGCGCGCATGTCGGACAGGTAGTGGATGGCCGGCAGGAACTCGGCACTCAGGCGCGGACTGAGCCGCCCGACCGGTTCGTCGTCGAGTCTGACCTCGACCACGATCCGGTGCCGGTCCTGGATGCCGTCCTCCTCCTCGACCGCGTGCATGGTGGCGTACGCCCAGCACTCGCCCTCCGCCCGGAAGAACGGTGCCAGTACGTCGGGATGCACCTCGCTGCCCGGGACGACGATGCCGCTGCCGGGCGGCAACAGGTGATAGCTGCCTGGCGGGGGCAGGTTCACCGGGACCAGCATGTGCGGCTGCCCGAGGGCCACCGCGACACTCGCGTGAAACTCCGTCTCCTGATCGCCTTTGCCCTCCCAGTCGGCCGGCTCCCACTCACTGACCCACAGGTGGCACGGCACCTGCGGTTGCAGGCCTTGGGCCACCAGCTCTGACAACACCGGGTGGTACCGGTGCGCATCGTCCCTCGGCAGGTAGCCGACAACCTTCCCCTGCACCCGTACGGCGATGGATCGGGGATCGAATCGGTTGTGCGGTTCCGGGACCAGATCCGCGTCGGTGTCCAGGTCTGCTCCTCGCGCTGGGATGGGGTCGGGGAACAGGCTTCGGATCGCCTGCTCGTGCGGGGCCTCCCGCACGACTTCCTGACCACACCACAGGGCGTCTCCCCACAGACTGAACGGAATCAGTTCCATTCGTGCCCTCCAGTCCACTGTGACCGGCTTTACTCGGCTCATCCCGTCCAGGACCCTGGCCGTTACACCGAGTGAGCGTATGAAAACTAGACTGCCCAGTGAAGGGCCGTTTCACGCCTAACACAAGGGTCTGTTGCGCAAAGGTATCCGCCCGTCCGTACTGTGGACGCGGATCGTCTTGTGTTGCGAGCGAATCGGCGAAGATCGTGCATATGCACGGGAAGGAACGTCATGCAGGGCAGTAGTTCAACCGCTCGTTCGACGACCGGAACAGGCCAGAATCTGGTTGACGCAGCAGCCGTCGAAGACGCGGTCAAGCGGCTCGACGAGGTCGCGGTGCGTACACCGTTGCAACGGAATCTCCGGCTGTCCGAGCGCACCGGCGCCCAGGTCTGGCTCAAGCGCGAAGACCTGCAGATCGGCCGCTCCTACAAGCTCCGCGGCGCCTACAACCTGATCGCCCAGCTGGACGACGATCAGAAGGCGGCCGGCGTGGTCTGCGCCAGCGCGGGCAACCACGGCCAGGGCCTCGCCTACTCGTGTCACATCCTCGGTGTCCAGGGCAAGGTCTTCGTTCCGCGGACGACGCCCCGCCAGAAGCGCGACCGGATCGCGGCACTCGGCGGCAAGCAGATCCAGGTGATCGTCACCGGTGACACGTACGACGACGCGGCCGCCGCGGCCCTGGCCGAGGTCGACGCCACCGGGGCGACGATGGTTCCCGCGTTCGACGACCCGAGAACCGTTGCGGGACAAGGGACTGTGGCGGTCGAGCTGGTCGACCAGCTCGGTCACGCGCCCGACGTACTGGTGGTGCCTGTCGGTGGCGGCGGCCTGATCGCCGGCGTCGCGAGCTGGCTGGCCGAGCGTCATCCCGGCGTACGCATCGTCGGTGTCGAGCCCGCCGGGGCGGCGAGCATGGCGGCGGCGCTGGAGGCCGGCGAGCCGGTGACGTTGCCGCATCTCGACAGTTTCGTGGATGGAGCTGCGGTGCGACGCGTTGGCGACGTGACGTTGCCGTTGGTCGCAAAGGCAGGCATCGAAATGCTCTCGGTGCCAGAAGGCTTGGTGTGCAGCGAGATGCTCGAGCTGTACCAGACCGATGGATTGATCGCCGAGCCCGCGGGCGCGCTGGCAACAGGTGCCTTGGGCAACGGTCTGGACGTTCGTCCCGGTGAGAGCGTGGTCTGCCTGCTCTCCGGCGGGAACAACGATGTCAGCCGGTACGGCGAGATCCTCGAGCGATCGCTGGTGCACGAAGGGCTGAAGCACTACTTCCTGGTGACGTTCCCGCAGGAGCCCGGTGCACTGCGAACGTTCCTGGACGAGACGCTCGGACCGGACGACGACATCACGCTGTTCGAGTACGTGAAGCGGAACAACCGGGAGACCGGTGTCGCGCTGGTCGGCATCGAGATCAGCCGGCCCGACGATCTGGACGGACTGCTGAACCGGATGGAGGCGGCCCCTCTCGACATCGAGCGGATCAGCCCGAACTCACCGGAGTTCCGCTACCTGATCTGAACGCACTGATCCCGCCGGAGGAGCCTGGCACACCTGCTTCCGGTCAGATGCCGTCAACGGCCCCGTTGCGCTCCGGCGGGATCAGCGCGTCCGCGAGTCAGTGCCTCGAATGCTTCGGGTGTTCCTCCGGATGGTCCGGCTTGGACGCCTCGGGCTCGGGGTACGGCTGGCGGCGCGGGTCGTCCGGATGCCGCCCGTCGGCCCAGTGCTCGTCGGTCGGCTGCCCGTCCCGGCCCCAGTCGGACTCGTCACGGCCCTTGCCCCAGGTGGCTGCTTGAGGTGTCGACTCATCCGGGTGCAGGTCTTCCGCCCGGGTGCGGTGCTCGTCGGCCTCAGACTGGGCTTCCGTGGCGGCCTCGCGCCGCTCGGTCGCACCGGCCGCGAGCCGGCGTGCCTCGGCCGCCTTCTCGTCGGCGACGGCCTGCGCCTTGCGTGACCGTGCCTCGACCTCGTCGGCCGCGGCGTGCTGCTTCTCCGCCCGTACCTCCGACGCCCTGGCCTGCTGCTCCTGCTCGTACGCCTCCTGCCGGTCCCGTTCGGCCCGGCGCTGCGACGACTTCCGTGTCGCCCCGGCGATCAGTGCCACCAGGATGACCAGTGCCGCCAGGGCGATGACGATCCACAAGACGGTCATTCCGTCCATCGTTCCTCCTCGGCTCGATGCTCGGACCCCCGGTACCCCCTCGCTCCGGCGCCTAACGTGCCGTGATGGCGGCTGACACGCGGTGATGCAGCCTGACGCGGCGTGACGTGCGCTAACCGGCCGTGAAGTGATAGGTGCCTGAGGCAACTTCCTTGACGGTGGTGGTGCCGTCGCGGGCTGGGATGCGGATGCTTGCGGTCGTATTTGGGGGGATGGTCACGTCGAGGGTCAGGCCGTCGGGGGTGGAGCGCCAACTGCTTGCGACTTCGCCGTACGGCGTTTGGAGCCGGAGTGAGGCGGACGTGATGCCGGTGCCCGGCACCGGGGCACGGCGCGGCCGATCTTGGTCAGCACCGGCAGCAGCCCGTCCACCCCGAGGAACCGGGTCGAGAGGTGAACGTCGCGCCGGATCACCGTCTGCGCGAAGTGTTCGCCGGCCGAGTCGACCAGGTCCGCCGGAGCAGTACCACGCTGAGCAAGCAGCCCAGCCTGGAGCGGACGGACATGGGCGAACTCCTGCGAAAGAAGGGGTGGTTTCCTGCAGGGGAGGTGGGACGTCAGACCAGGCCGCGGCGGGCAGCCCAGACGATCGCTTCGATGGCGGTGCCGAAACCGAGCCGGTCGCACACCATCCGGGTACGGCGGCGGACGGTCCGCTCGGACAGGTCGAGCCGGCGGGCCACGGAATCCACCGGCAACCCGGTGGCGAGGAGCCGGAGCAGTTGCAGGTCGTCGTGGCTGATCTCGCGCGGCGGCACCCGGCGAGCAAGCGGGCGGAGTTCCTGGGGGAGGACGGTCATACGGATCACCTTGTTCCGAACACCCGGGACTCGGCGGCGTCCCAGTCGGCCGGTTTTCCCTGCGGCTCGTAGCGCCGCAGTTGATGAGTGGCACGAACCAGGGCGCGCATCGCACCCAGGTCCGGCAGTGGTTCGCCCAGCGCACGCGCCTGGACGAGGACGTTGCCCAGCGCGGACGCCTCGACCGGCCCGGCCAGCACGGGCAGTCCACAGGCGTCGGCGGTCAACTGACAGAGCAGCTCGTTCTGCGACCCGCCACCGATGACGTGCAGTACGTCGACCGGCCGGTCCGCGATCGACTGCGCCTGCCGCAACGTACGGCGATAGGCCAGCGCGAGACTCTCCAGCACACAGCGAACCGTGGCCGCCTGCGACCGCGGCGGCTCTTGACCGGTCGCTCGGCAGTGCTCCTCGATCCGGCGCGGCATGTTGCCGGGCGCAAGGAATTCGGGGGCGTCCGGATCGATCAGTACGGCGAACGGCGGGGCGTCGGCGGCGTCACGGAGCAAGGTCGGCAGATCGTCGGCGCCCCAGATCCGCTGGCACTCCTGCAGGATCCAGAGCCCCATCACGTTCTTCAGGAACCGGGTCCGCCCGTCGACCCCACCTTCATTCGTGAAGTTGGCATCCCGCGCCTCGGCCGACACGACCGGTGACTCCAGCTCGAGCCCGACCAACGACCAGGTGCCGGACGAGATGTACGCAAACCGCTCGTCAGCAGCAGGTACGGCGACCACCGAAGACGCAGTGTCATGCGACCCAACCGCGATCACCGGCGTGATTGCCGCCAGCCCGGTCTCCTCGGCCACGGCAGGCAGCAGAGTCCCCACCACGTCACCCGGCTCCCGCAGTCGCGGCAGTAGCTCGAGCGGCACACCAACCCGCGTCGCCAGGCTCTCGCTCCAACTCCGCGCACGCACGTCGTACAACTGCGTGGTGGAGGCATTGGTCCGCTCAGCACCGATCTCACCGGTCAGCCAATAGCCAAGCAGGTCGGGGATCATCAGCAGCTTGTCCGCTTGCTCCAGCAGTCCTTCGGCGGCTAGCTGGTAGATGGTGTTGAAGGGGAGCTGCTGGAGACCGGTGATCGCGTAGAGCTCCTCAGCGGAGACCCGCTCGAGAACCTTCTCCATGACGCTGTTGGTGCGGGCGTCGCGGTAGTGGACGGGGTTGCCCAGGAGGCGGCCATCCGAGTCCAGGAGGCCGTAGTCGACGGCCCAGGAGTCGATGCCGATGGTGTCGACGGCACCCGCCTGGGCGAGGCCTTCGAGGATGGAGCGGTAGAGGTGGAGGATGTCCCAGTGGAGGGTGTCCCGCAGCTGCACCGGACCGTTCCAGAAGCGGTGGATCTCGGACAGGGTCAGCACACCATCACCAACAGAGCCCAGCATCACCCGCCCGCTGGACGCCCCCAGATCCACCGCCGCGACACGCTTCATGGCGAGACGACGGTCAGGTCGAGGTGGAGCAGGTCCGCGACCGCCTGCAGGTCCTTGGCGCGGTGACCGGTACCGAGCGCCCAGTGGTGCGCCACGCCCGACCCGGACCACGCGTCGGTCCACTCACCCGGGTCGCACCCGAAATCGACCCGCGACGTGGTGTTCCCGATCTGCAGCAGCGGCCCGGGTACGACGGTGCCCTCGGACGCGATCAGGTTGAACGAGCCGTCCCGGCGCTGACCGAGACCGCACGCCGTCACCGGCCCATGCTTCACGTCGAACTCGACGGACACACCCCAGCCACGCTTGCCGTGGTACACGCCGAGCCCGCGCAGCAACGGCTTGGCCGAGCTGATCGCCAGGTGCGCCGGCCCGTCGTGACCCATCTCGACCACGTTGTCGTGGAAGTTCAGCGCCTGCAGCTCGGTGAACGACCCACCCGCGCCGAGCCGGTCCATCACCAGCATCGCCAGCGACGTCCGCAGCTCGTACTCACCCGCCGCCGGAATCCCCCTTGCCGTCAGCAACGAAGCGCCGAGGATCATCCCGGCCGCGACCCGCTCGTGCAGCTCGCCGTCGAGACCGCGGTGGTAATAGGCCAAGGAATCAAGGGAAAAGTCCTCGACCAGCCGGTCGAGCGCGACCGACACCGTCGCACCCCAGCGGAAGTCTTCCTCGACCACGGAGTCGTCCAGCGTGAAGATCTCCCGGGCCAGGTCCATCCGGGCCGCGGTCTCCGCCTCGGTCACCCTCTCGACCCGGACGCGGAGGTCGTCGATCTCCAGGATCTCGACATGCCCACCGAGCTGGGACGACACCAGCGTCGGGTCGGTGATGACGTCCATCATGCCCGGGTACAAGTGCCCGAGCAGACCGTGCCGCCCGTGCCGGAAAGCCGCCCGTACGCCGGCCGCCCGGATCCACCGGTCGATCCGGGCCCACGCCCGCTCGTCCTCGAGATAGCCCGACACCGAACGGAAGTCGATCCCGCAGCGCTCGAACGCGTTCGCCATCTCCGGCAGCGGACAGGCACCGCAGTACGCGAGCCAAGCGCCGGTGTCGAAGGTCGCGTGATCCATCGACTCGGTCGGCTGCAGGTTGAGCAGCAACACCGGCGCACCACTGCGCTGCGCAACCGGCACCAGCATCGACGCGGTCATGTAGGTGGTCAGGAAGCCGACGATCAGGTCGCAGTCGGCGAGCCGCAGCTTCTCGGCCGCGACCACACCTTCCTGTGCGTCCGAGATGAACCCGACGTCGACGACTTCACAGTCGAGGGCCGAGAACCGCTCGGACACGCGCCGAGCGGACGCCTGCAACTGCGGCAGCAGCTCGGGGAACTGCGGCCAGTAGGCACCCAGACCGCCCGCGACCAGCCCGATCCTGGTCTTGCGTGTGGTGATCCGCTCCAACCCGGGGCGGACATCCAGCTCCGTCATTGCGACTCCTAACGCAGGAACGCGGCGGCTACGCCGGCATCGACGGGTACGTGCAGACCGGTCGTGTGGGTCAGCTCCCCACCGGTCAGAGCGAAGACGGCCGCCGCGACGTGCTCCGGCAGCACCTCCCGCTTCAGCAACGTGCGCTGTGCGTAGTACGCACCCAGCTCCGACTCGGGTACGCCGTACACCGCCGCACGCTGTGCGCCCCAGCCCTTGGCGAAGATCCCGGATCCCCGTACGACGCCATCCGGGTTCACCCCGTTGACGCGGATGCCGTACTCGCCCAGTTCTGCGGCGAGCAGCCGGACCTGGTGGGCCTGGTCGGCCTTGGCCGAGCCGTAGGCGACGTTGTTCGGGCCGGCGAAGACGGAGTTCTTGCTGGAGATGTAGATGATGTCGCCGCCGATGGCCTGGTCGATCAGCACCTTCGCAGCCGCCCGCGACACCAGGAACGAACCCTTGGCCATCACGTTGTGCTGCAGGTCCCAGTCCTTGTCCGTGGTCTCCAGCAACGACTTGGAGATGGACAATCCGGCATTGTTGACAATCAGATCGACGCCACCGAAGGCGAGCACGGCCTCCCGCAGCGCCGCCTCGACCGCCTCCGCCGAGGACACATCGGCGCCCACGGCAACAGCAACGTCAGAGGACCCGATCTCCTTGGCCACTGCCTCGGCCGCGGCCAGATCCAGGTCGGCCACGACCACACAAGCGCCCTCAGCGGCCAGCCGTTGCGCGATCGCCTTCCCGATCCCCGAACCACCACCGGTGACAAAGGCCACTCGAGTCGCGAGCGGCTTCGGCTTGGGCATCCGCTGCAGCTTGGCCTCTTCCAGCGCCCAGTACTCGATCCGGAACTTCTCGCTCTCGTCGATCGGCGCGTACGTCGACACTGCCTCGGCGCCGCGCATCACGTTGATCGCGTTCACGTAGAACTCGCCGGCCACCCGAGCGGTCTGCTTGTCCTTGCCGAAGCTGAACATGCCGACACCGGGAACCAGCACGATGGCCGGGTCCGCACCACGCATCGGCGGGCTGTCCGGCTGCGCGTGCCGGTCGTAGTACGCCTCGTAGTCCTCGCGGTACTGCAGATGCAGCTCCCGCAGCCGGGTCACGGCCTCGTCGAGCGGCGCGGTCGCGGGCAGGTCCAGCACGAGCGGCCGCACCTTGGTCCGCAGGAAGTGGTCCGGGCACGAGGTGCCCAGCGCAGCAAGCTCAGCCAGCCTCTCCCGCGCGGTGAACTCCAGTACGACGTCCGAGTCGTTGAAATGACCCACCTGCGGCTTGTCCGTCGACGCGAGGCCGCGGATGACCGGCGCCAGCGCGGCCGCCCGCAACCGTCGTTCCTCGGCGGGGAGAGCCTCGAACCCAGGCACCACCGCACCGAAGGGTTCGGCGACACCACGCTCGGCCAGGAAGCGTTCCGCCGTACGGATGATGTCGAGGGAGTTCGCCTCGCACTCGGCCGAGGTCTCGCCCCACGCGGTGATGCCGTGGCCACCGAGAATGCAGCCGATCGCCTCCGGGTTCTCGCGCTTCACCTGGGCGATGTCCAGACCGAGCTGGAAACCGGGCCGCCGCCACGGCACCCAGACCACCCGGTCGCCGAAGCACTCGGCGGTGAGCTTCTCGCCGTCGGCAGCGGTCGCCAGCGCGATCCCCGAGTCCGGGTGCAGATGGTCGACATGTGGAGCGTCGACAAGACCGTGCATCGCGGTGTCGATCGAGGGGGCGGCGCCGCCCTTACCGTGCAGGCAGTAGTCGAACGCGGCGACCATCTCGTCCTCACGGTCGACGCCCGGGTACACGTCGACCAGCGAGTTCAGCCGGTCCAACCGCAGTACGGCGAGACCGGACGACGTCAGCGTGCCGAGGTCGCCGCCGGAGCCCTTCACCCAGACCAGATCGACCGGCTGCTGGGTGACCGGGTCGGTCGTCGTCCCCTTCGCCGACGTGTTCCCGCCGGCGTAGTTCGTGTTGCGCGGGTCGGCACCCAGTCTGTTGCTCCGCGCAACAAGTTCGGCTGCGGTGTCGGTCACTGTCATGCTCCCCATCCGGCCTGCTGGCCGTCGGCTCGGTCCTTGACGATCTGCTCGAAGTAGCCGCTGCGCTGGTAGGCGGCGACCGGGTTCGGGTCCAGGCCCTGCGACTCGCGCAGTTCGGCGAGCAGCGGGCGGACGTCGGTGTTGTAGGCGTCCATCAGCGCGGCGTTGGCAGCCAGCACGTCACCGGAGGCCTGGGCCTTCCGGAGTTCGTCGCGGTCGACCAGCAGCGCCTTCGCGGTCGCCTCCTGGACGTTCATCACCGAGCGGATGATGGCCGGGATCTTCACCTCGATGTTGTGGCACTGGTCGAGCATGAACGCGATTCCGCGGTCCGGGTCGAGGGCGTCGCCGCGGACGATCTCGTTCATGATCCGGAACAGCTGGAACGGGTCCGCCGCCCCGACCATCAGGTCGTCGTCGGCGTAGAACCGGCTGTTGAAGTCGAACGCACCGAGCTTCTCGGCCCGGAGCAGGAACGCGACGATGAACTCGATGTTGGTGCCCGGCGCGTGGTGCCCGGTGTCGATGCAGACCGTTGCCTTCGGCCCCAGCTCCAGGCAGTGCGCGTACGACGTACCCCAGTCCGGCACGTCGGTGGTGTAGAAGGCCGGCTCGAACAGCTTGTACTCCAGCAGCATCCGCTGGTCGTCGCCGAGCCGGTCGTACACCTCCTTCAACGCTTCGGCCAGCCGGTCCTGCCGATCCTGGATGTCATCCTGGCCCGGGTAGTTCGTGCCGTCGGAGAACCACAGCTTCAGGTCCCGGGACCCGGTCGCGTCCATGATGTCGACACACTCGAGCAGGTGGTCCGTCGCCTTCCGCCGTACCCGCGGGTCGGGGTTGGTGACACTGCCCAGCTTGTAGTCGTCGTCCTGGAACACGTTGCTGTTGATCGCGCCGAGCCGGACGCCCTGTTCCTTCGCGTACGCCGACAGGGCCGCGTAGTCGTCCACCTTGTCCCAGGGGATGTGCAGCGCGACGCTCGGGGCGACGCCGGTGTACTTGTGCACCACGGCGGCGTCCGCGATCTTCTCCTCCGGCGAGCGCGGCACACCAGGCTGGCTGAACACCTTGAACCGGGTGCCCGAGTTCCCGAACGCCCACGAGGGCAACTCGATCTCCTGGCGGCTCAGGGCGGTCTTCACAGCGTCGGTCGTCATGGTTGTCAGTCCCCTTCAGAATTCAACGCAGACAGGTGGAAGATCTCGGGCAGCAGCAGGAACGACTCGTCCGGCGGCCTCCCATCGATCCCGGTAAAGAACTCGGTCATCTCGGCCTGCCAGCGGGCGTTCACCTCGGTTGCCGCCATCGCTTTCTGCGCCGCCTCCAGGTCCTCGGCCTCGACGTACCCGATCAGCAGGCCGTCGTCGCGGAGGAAGAGCGAGTAGTTGTGCCACCCGGTCTCACGCAACGCGGCCTGCATCTCCGGCCAGACATTGCGGTGGCGCTCGACGTACTCCTCCAAGCGGTCGGGTTTGACCTGGAGACAGAAGCAGTAGCGATTCACGGTGCCCTCAGAAGTTGAACTGGTCGATGTTGGTCGCGGTGAACTCGGTCGGCGGGCCGAGCACGATCTCGCCGTCGGCGCCGACGGTGTACTCGCCGAGCTTCCCGGCCTTGAACTTCTCCCCCTGCGCACCGGTGATCGACAGGCCGCGGGCCGGCCGGTTCGGGTCGATCGACACGCCGAGCCGGGTGAACAGCTGGGCGGCCTGCCGGACCATCGCGGCCCGGTCGATGGTTTTGAAACGACCCAGAGGCTGGCGCCCCATCGCGATGTTCTCGGCCACGGTCAGGTCCGGGAAGAGGGTCGGCTCCTGGTAGATCACGGCGATCCCGGCCGCCTTCGCATCGGCCGGCGTGTGCAGCTCCGTCGGTACGCCGTTCAGCTCGATGGTGCCACTGTCCGGGCGGTGCACACCGGCCAGCATCTTCACGATGGTGGACTTCCCGGCCCCGTTCTCGCCGACCAGGGCGTGCGCCTCACCGCCGTACAGGTCGAAGGAGACCTCCCGGACGGCGGCCACGGCGCCGAACGATTTCGACACCGCGCGGACGCGCAAAAGCGGCATGCCGTCGGCCATGGTCACCTCCAACTCGGGGCGGCTGAGTTGCTGAAAGGTTTCAAGAAGATTGCACGAACGTAAGGGCGAGCGGTTGGGATCGTCAAGAGGTGGTTCGCGTTTCGAGGCCGATCCCGGACGGATGCTGCGGGAAACCGACGGAAAACAGGTACGCTCTGGCCGCTAAGACGTTTCAAACCCGGCCCATCAGGGCCATGACGCCGGGAGGTCGTGCATGGCAGCGGACAGCGCGCCGGAATCTGCCTCCGCAACCTCGTCCCGGAGCAGTCGCAAGACGGGGGCAACCGGTGGGCGGCGGCGGAAGGCGAAGCAGCACGCGGCCGGCGTGAAGGCGGTCGCGGCGGCAGCAGGAGTCTCGCTCGGGACCGTGTCGAACGTGCTGAACCGGCCAGAGGTGGTCAGCCCGGTGACCCGGGCGAAGGTCGAGGCGGCGATGGCATCACTCGGCTTCGTCCGGAACGAGTCGGCCCGCCAGCTCCGGGCCGGCAGCAGCCGGATCCTCGCGTACCTGATGCTCGACGCCGGCAACCCGTTCTTCACCGACGTCGCGAAGGGTGTCGAGGAAGCGGCCCGCGCGGCCGGCCTCTCGGTCTTCCTGTGCAACAGCAACGAGGACGCCGACCGCGAGGCCGACTACCTCGACCTGCTCGAGCAGCAGCGGGTGCAGGGGATCCTGATCACGCCGATCGACCAGAACTCGTCCCGCCTGCGCAAACTCCCCGCCCGCGGTACACCGGTCGTCGTGGTGGACCGGGCCATCGACGACGGCGAGCACTGCTCCGTCGCGGTGAACGACATCCTCGGCGGCGAGCTCGCCATCGCACACCTGCTCGAACTCGGCCACGACCGGATCGCGTACGTCGGCGGCCCGAACACGATCGGTCAGGTCATCGACCGTCGCGACGGCGCCCGCCGGGCGTTGCGGAAGGCAGGGAAACCCCCGGAAAACTTGATCGAACTGACCACCGGCGCCCTCACCGTCGCCGAAGGTAGGGGCGCTGGGCAACGACTTGCCGGCCTCCCGGCGACCCGTCGGCCGACCGCCGCGTTCTGCGCCAACGACCTGCTCGCCCTGGGCCTCCTGCAGCAGTGCGTGAGCCTCGGCCTG
This sequence comes from Kribbella sp. CCNWLW201, assembly GCF_037203805.1. Lineage (NCBI taxonomy): Bacteria > Bacillati > Actinomycetota > Actinomycetes > Propionibacteriales > Kribbellaceae > Kribbella > Kribbella sp. CCNWLW201. The sequence goes on from NZ_JBBCBQ010000001.1 coordinate 766,405, forward strand.
CGAGTCCCCGAGGACCTCGCCATCGTCGGGTACGACGACATCGAGTTCGCCGCCGCGGCCGCCGTACCACTGACATCTGTCCGCCAGCCCCGCCAACTCCTCGGCCGAACCGCCGCCGAACTCCTCCTCGACGAGTCGTCGAACCCCGACCACGAACACCAGCGGGTGACATTCACACCAGAACTGGTAGTCCGAACGTCAACCCGCGGAACCCTCTAGGTGCAGATCGACAGGACGTATATGCCCACTGCCGGCCACTCCCCGCCTGAGCGCACCGGGTATCCGGCTCGATCGACGGACACCTCCTGTCGAACTGCAGCAATCTCTGAGCTCACGCCAGATCCCGGCCATAGGCGGCGAGGAAGACTTCGGTGGCTTGGTCGGCGAGTTTGTCTAGTTCGCCGGGGATCGGGGCGGCCGCCGTACCGGCGAACATGGCTCGGTTCATCGGCTTGTACATGACCAGGCCGGCGAACTGGTAGGCCGCCAGCGTCGGGTCCGGTAGTTCGCGGAGGAGACCGCGATCGGTCAGCCGAGTCAGCGCTTCGCCCAGGGACTCGAGCGACCGCTCGAAGCCGACGGTGAACCAGCGGCCGCAGACGTCAGGGAAGCGATCGGCCTCGGCGATAACCAGCCGGCGCAACTGCAGCACGCTGGCGGTGGTGAGGCTGTCGAGGAACCGCCGGGCCAGCGCCCGAAGGGCTTCACGCGCATCGGTCGCCTCGTCGAGGGTCTCGGCGTACGCCTGAGCCAGGCCGTCGAGAAGCTGATCGCTGGTGCCGAGGACGATCTCGGCGAACAGACGCTCCTTGTTCTCGAACTGCTTGTAGACGGTCTGTTTGGAGACGCCGGCCTTCGCGGCGACCTCGTCCATGCTCGCGCCCAGGTACCCGTGCTGGAGGAAGACCTCGGTCGCCGCGGCCAGGATCGCCCGGCGCTTGCGCGGCGTCCGGCCCTCTCCCTCGATCGCGACGTCCTGTCCTGGCTGCCAGACGGCGGCACGTTGACGGTGTTCCACACGGTTGTCCACTGACGGCCTCCTCGATGGTTCTCGAAAATCATACTAGACAGTCCAGTTCTCCTCTGAGTACTGTACGGTCTAGTTCCGAACGACGACAGAGGAGGGGCTCCAGATGAGCACCGTGAAATCCGCAGACGGCACGACGATCGCCTTCGACGCCATCGGGGAGGGCCGGCCGCTGATCATGGTCGACGGCGCCACCGCGCACCGGGCCGTGAACCCGTCGAACGCCGAGGTCGCGAAACTGCTGAGCGACGAGTTCCGCGTCTACGTCTACGACCGGCGCGGCCGGGGCGAGAGCACCGACACCAAGCCGTACGCGATCCAGCGGGAGATCGAGGATCTGGCCGCGCTGATCGAGGACGCCGGCCAGCCGGCCCTCGTGTTCGGCTGGTCGTCCGGTGGGCTGCTGGCGCTGGATGCCGCGGCCGCCGGGCTGCCGATCGCGGCGCTGGCGCTGTTCGAGCCGCCGGTGGTGGTCGACGACGGCCGGCCGCCGCTGCCGACCGATTACGTGGAGCGGCTCGAGGCGAGTGTCGAGGCCGGCCGGCCGGGCGACGCGGTGGAGCTGTTCATGACCGCGGGAGCGAATATGCCGGCCGAGTTCGTCGATATGATGCGCGGAACGCCGATCTGGTCCGGTGTCGAGGAGATCGCGGGGACGATCGCGTACGACGGGAGGATCATGGGGACGACGATGTCGGGCAACCCGCTGCCGGCCGAGCGCTGGGCCGCGGTGAACGTCCCGGTCCTGGTGATGCACGGTGACAACACCCCGCCGTACCTGAAGACCGGTCCCGCCGCGGTGGCCGAACTGTTGCCGACGGCTCGGTTGCTGCCCGTGCCGGGCGAGAACCACAACGTCGAGCCGCCCGTCCTCGCCCCGGTCCTGCGCTCATTCGCTGAGGAGCTCTGATTCGCTATGGGGAATATTGTGGTGACCACGTTCAGCTCGCTCGACGGCGTCGTACAGGCGCCTGGCGGGGAGGATTTCAAGTACGCCAACTGGACCTTCGACTTCGACCGCGGTGAGGACGGGGAGAAGTTCAAGGAGGACGAGGCGTTCGGTGCGGACGCGTTGCTGATCGGCCGCAAGACGTACGAGGGGTTCGCGGCGGCCTGGCCGTCGTACGAGGGTGAGCTGGCGGACAAGTACAACGGGATGCCGAAGTACGTCGTCTCGAGCACTTTGACGGACCCTTCGTGGAACAACACCCGAGTGCTGTCCGGCGACGTACGCTCCGAGGTCGCGAAGCTGAAGGAGGAGGTGTCCGGCGAGATTCAGGTTCCGGGCAGCATCCAGCTCGCGCAGGAGCTGATCGCCGCCGACCTGGTCGACGAGATCCACCTGATGACGTTCCCGGTCATCCTCGGCACCGGGCGGAAGCTGTTCGGCGAGACTCCGGACAAGACGCGGTGGAAGTTGACCAAGTCGCTGACCGTCGGCGAGGGCGTGCTGATCACCGTCTTTCAACGGGCTTGACCTAGACAGCGCTCTAGCAGGTTGGCTTCTCGGCATGCTGAACATCGCGCTGGGTGCCATGGAGTACGGGACACGGATCGGGGAGAAGGAGTCGTTCGCGCTGCTGGACGCGTACGTCGATGCCGGTGGGGAGTGGATCGACACGGCGAACTGCTACGCGTTCTGGCAGGACCCCAGTGGACACGGGGGACAGAGTGAGGAGTTGCTCGGCCGGTGGTTCGCGCGCCGGCCGGGCATCCGGGACCGGGTGAAGCTGGCGACCAAGGTCGGCTGCGAACCGCTCTGGCCGGGCAGCTACCCGGAGCACTCGGAAGGGCTCAGCGCGGCGACGATCGACGCCGCGCTGGAGACCTCACTGCGGCGACTCGGGGTCGATCACATCGACCTCTACTGGGCCCACCGCGACGACCGCTCGACCCCACTCGAGGAGACGGTCGCCGCGTTCGGCAAGCACGCAGCGGCCGGCACCATCGGCCGGATCGGCCTCTCGAACTACGCCCTCTGGCGGGCCGAACGGATGCGCGGTCTGGCGCTGGAACAGGGTGTTGAAGGCCCGACCGCCCTGCAACTGCGGTACTCCTACCTGCAGCCGCGCCCGTTCGTCCGCGACCACGCCCACGACCACCGCTTCGGCTGGATCACCGATGAGGTCCTCGACTACGCCGAGAACGACCCCACCCAGCAACTCTTCGCCTACAGCCCCCTGATGTCCGGCGGCTACGAAAACCGCCCCGACCGCCCCATCCCCGAAGCCTTCGACCACCCCGGCACCACCCGCCGTCTCCAAGCCCTGACAGAGGTCGCAGACTCCCTCAACGTCACCCACTCCGAGGTAGTAGTCGCCTGGCTAACCTCCGGCACCCCCGCCATCACCCCCATCATCGGCATCAGCAACCCCACCTACCTGACCACCGCCCTCCAAGGCGCCAACCTCGAACTGTCCACCGAGCAGCGCACACAGTTGGACAGGGTCTGGTAAATCACCTGGCATCGGGGAGACGCTGTGGGGGTGGACAGGGATGGGTTCTGGGGATTGGTCGAGGATGCGCGTGGTGGGGTGGATGACACCGTCGCGGATCCGGACGGGGTAGCGGACGCGCTGACCAAGCTGCTGGGTGGGCTGGAGGCCGAGGAGATCGCCGGGTTCGGGGCCGAACTCGCGCGGTTGCAGGTCGAGTCGTACCGGTGGGACCTGTGGGCGGCGGCGTACCTGATCAACTCGGGGGCCTCGGAGGACGGGTTCGACTCGTTCCGGGGCTGGTTGATCGCGCAGGGGCGGGAGGTCTGGGAGGCGGCGCTGGCCGTGCCGGACTCACTCGCCGATGTGGTCGACGAGGACCGGCCGGAAGGCTTCGAGGGGTTCGACGGCGAGGGGCTGCTGCACGTCGGCAGTCACGCGTACAAGAACGTCACCGGCGACGAATCGGCGTACTGGAAGGCGGTCGACGCCCAGGCGCCGGATACGCCGGACCTGCCGGCCGGAGAGGAGATCGACTTCGACGACGAGGACGACCTGCATACTCACCTGCCCCGACTGGCCGCGCTGTATCTGGACAGCTGACCGCGACGGCTAGCCCGGTTCGCCGCCGAGGCGTTCGATGGCGGCGCGCAGCCGGCGGCGCCAGGCGGGCTGCCCGGCGTCCTCGTCGGCCGCGGCCAGGCTGACCAGGTGCTGGGCCATCTCGAAGCCCTCTGACGTGCGCGGCTCGAGGTCGGTCACCGGTACGGCGACCTGCGGCTCGTCGTGGTCGAGTTCGATCCGCCGGGTGGTCCAGCCGAACCCGTCCGGCACGAGCAGCTCCGGCACCAGGGACTCGTGACTGAGTGACGCCAGCTCCTTGTCACCGTTGCCGATGCTGAAGATCGTCGTACCCCGGCGCCGTACGTCGCTGATGCGTTCCAGCAGCGTGTCAGCCGGGTCCTCCTCGGCCACGACCAGCAGCGACTCGCCACGGCCCGTGTCGCGCAACCTGTCCAGTCCGATCGACAGGTGGGGCGGTGCGCCGGGTGGCGGCGACCAGCGGACCAGTGACGGGCGGATGTCCTCGATACCGGCCCGGTGCAGCTCGTCGTCGAGGTGCGCGGTCAGGTGCCACGGCTCGTCGTCGACCGGCCCGAACAGCATCAGACCGCCAGTCCGGGTGGTGAACCGGCGGAGTGAGTGGGCGAAGTCCGTGGTCCGGCTGCCGAGCTCGGTACCGGTCAGCATCTCTCGGAGGAGTGAGGCTCTGGTGAGATCCACCCCTCAAACCTGACACAACCCGGGGTGCACCGCGAGTCAGACCAGCCGGTCCGCCTTGGACTGCAGGTAGTTGCGCTCCGGCACACTCGTCGTACGACGGGCCGCGAGGAGGTAACTCTCTCGTGCCCCGACCACATCACCCGACATCTCCAGCAGGTGTGCCCGTACGGCGTCCAACCGGTGGTGGCCGGCCATGCGGTCGTCGGACTCGAGCGGCTCGAGTACCGCGAGGCCGTCCTTCGGACCGGTCGACATAGCGACCGCCACGGCGTGGTTGAGCTTCACCATCGGGTTGTCCACCATCTGCTCGAGCACCTCGTACAGGGCGACGATCTGCCGCCAGTCCGTGTCCTCGGCCTGCTCAGCCGTGTCATGGACCGCAGCGATCGCGGCCTGCACCTGGTACGGCCCGAGCTGCGTGCGAGACAGCGCATCGGTGACGAGCGCCTCACCCTCGACGATGGCGTCCTTGTTCCACTTCGACCGGTCCTGCTCCGCCAGTGGGACCAGTGCGCCGTCCGCACCAGTACGAGCAGGCCGCCGCGCATCCGTCAGCAGCATGAGCGCCAGCAACCCCGCCACCTCGCCGTCGTCAGGCAGCAGCCGCCGCACACCACGCACCAGCCGGATCGCCTCGGTGGTGAGCTCGGCACTGTGCAACGACGTACCGGACGACGCTGTGTAGCCCTCGTTGAAGATCAGGTAGAGGACATGCAGTACGGCGCCCATGCGCTCGTCCCGCTCGGCCTCCGGCGGCAGCTCGAACGTGCTGCCTGCCTGCTTGATACTGCGCTTCGCCCGGCTGATCCGCTGCGCCATGGTTGCCTCCGGCACCAGGAACGCGGCCGCGATCTGTGCGGTGGTGAGACCGCCGACCGCACGCAGTGTCAGCGCGATCTGCGAGGCCGGCGACAGCGCTGGATGGCAGCAGAGGAACAACAGCGTCAGCGTGTCGTCCCGGCCGCCCGGATCGTCGAGGTCGGGGCCAGCAGCAACGAACTCCTCTGGTGCGGCGAGCTGGGCCGCGTTCTCCTCACGCCGTCGCCGGGCCGACTCGCTGCGCAGCAGGTCGGTCAGCCGGCGCGACCCGACCCGGATCAGCCAGCCACGCGGGTTGTCCGGCACCCCTTCGGCCGGCCACTGCTGGGCGGCCGCGAGCAGCGCCTCCTGGACCGCTTCCTCGGCCAGGTCGAAGTGCCCGTAGTGCCGGACCAGCGCACTGAGCACCTGCGGCGCCTGCTCCCGCAGCAGCAGCTCGAAGTCCTTCACATCTCCAGCCCGGACGTATCCATTACCGGCCGCACCTCCACGGCGACGTACTTCGCGTCCGGCATCCGGGCCGCGTAGGCGATCGCCTGGTCGATGTCATCGCACTCGACCAGGTAGAACCCGGCCAGGTGCTCCTTGGCCTCAGCGTACGGTCCGTCGGTGGTCGTGGTGGTGTCGTCGCGGACCGACACGGTCCGGCTGGTGATGGGGTCGGCCAGACCGGCGGCACTGACCAGGAGGCCCTGCTCGGTCAGTTCGCGCGTCAGGTCCTCGTGGGCACGCCCCAGGCCCTCGCGTTGCTCGGCAGACAGGCTCGCCCAGCTCTCGGGGTTGCTGTAGATCAGCAGCACGTACTTCACAGGCACCATCCTGTCGCTCGCGGAGGCCGCTGTGACCCCCTCTCACCCGGTACGTCGTACCCAGTGGACGACTTTCGACAGAAATGTCGAGGTGGTCCGGGCGGCCCCGACGTACCCGCTGAGTGACGCCCAGCCGGGGCGTTCCGCCGTACTGGAGATGTCACATGGTGACTGAGTCGAAGCGCTGGTGGGCACTGGCGTTGCTGTGCCTGACCGGGTTCATGATCATTCTGGACGCGTCGATCGTGCTGGTCGCGGTCCCGTCGATCGAACGTGAGCTGACCTTCTCGTCCGGTGGCGTGCAGTGGGTGCCGAGCGGGTACGCACTGATGTTCGGCGGCCTGCTCCTGCTGGGCGGGCGCATCTCGGACCTGCTCGGCCGGCGGCGGGTGTTCATCACCGGACTGCTGCTGTTCGCCGGGTCCTCGCTGCTGTGCGGGTTCGCCTGGAGTGGTGACGCGCTGGTGCTCGCCCGTGGCCTGCAGGGCGCGTCGGCCGCCGTACTGCTGCCCAGTGCGTTGTCGATCGTGATGACGACGTTCCCGGATGGCGCGGATCGCAACAAGGCGCTGGGGATCTGGGGAGCGACCAGTGGAGTCGGCGGTACGGCGGGGTCCCTCATCGGCGGCCCTGTGACCGACGGACTGGGTTGGCAGTGGATCTTCTTCATCAACGTGCCGGTGTGCGTGCTGGTCGTCGTACTGGCGCCTGCACTGCTGCTGGACAGCCGTGAGCGGGGCCGGCGTGGGTTCGACGTCGCCGGCGCAGTCACCGTGACTACTGCGCTCATCGTGCTCGTGTACGCCGTCATCGAGGCGCCCGACTCGTCAGTGGGGAAGACGGTCGCGCTGTTGGCCCTGTCGGCCTTGCTGTTCGGGTTGTTCGTGTTGGTGGAGCAGAGGTCGTCGGCACCGCTCGTACCGCTGCGGATCTTCCGGTCGCGTGCATTGGTCGGCGGCAACCTCATCACGGTCAGCTGGGGTCTGTCCGCGTTCGGGCTGAACTACATCTACACGCAGTACGCCCAACTGGCGCTAGGCATTTCCGCAGTCCGCTACGGCCTCATGTCCGCCGTACTCGCGGCTGCGGCGGTTGTGGCATCGATCATCGGCCAGCACCTCGTCACGCGGGTCGGACCGCGCCGGGTCGCGTTCGCTTCGCTCCTGGTGGCGGGTGTCGGTACGACGCTCATGACCCAACTGACCGTGCACTCGGGGTACTTCGAGCTGGCCTTCTGGGGTCTGACGATCTTCGGCGCCGGACTGGGTGCCGGGACCGTGGCCGGCTCCATTGCCTCACTCAGTGATGTGGCCGGTGAGGACTCCGGTGTTGCTTCCGGGCTGCAGAGCGCCAGCTTCCAGATCGGTGGCGCAGTGGGCATCGCAGCGCTCTCCGCTGTCGCAGCAACCAGTACGACGGGCTCCGCCCCGACCGCACTGACGCAGGGCTACCGGGTCGCGTTCTGGGCGGTGTGGATCGCCATCGCCCTCGGCATTGCGGGCTGTGGTCTGCTCCTCAGCCGCAAGCGTCCGGTGAAACCACAGTTGCAGGCAGTTGCCTCGTCCTGAGATCAAACGGTCGTTGGAGGTTTGCAGCCGCCGGAGTGGGCACCGGATGCGTGCGCCACCGTCCGCCCGGTGGCCATCCAGAAGGAGGTTTCATGCTCATCCTCGGACTGATCCTGTTGGTCCTGGGTCTCGTGCTGGACATCTCGATCCTCTGGACGATCGGCATCATCGTGCTGATCGTCGGGGCCGTGTTGTTCCTGCTCGGGTCCACCGGCCGCGCCGTCGGCGGACGCCGGCACTGGTACTGATCCGCCGGCCACGTCAGAACCCCACGGGTGCCCATATCCGTGGGGTTCTGTCCGTCCCCGTCGCTACGGTGAGGCCATGAAGTACGTCGTGATGATCTACGGCGCGGATGCCGCCCGTCGGATGCCCGCAGTCAAGGCCGACCTGGCCGCCACCGGCGAGCTCGTCAGCGCCGAGGAGCTCGTGCTCCCGAGCGAAGCCCGGATCGTGCGGATCCGCGACGACGAGCAGACGGTCACCGCCGGTCCGTTCGTCCCGACCGATCACCAGGTGTCCGGCATCGTCCTGATCGACGTGGTCGACGATGCCCATGCGGAAGCCGTTGCCGCCCGCATCTCCGCCATCGTCGGCGACCGGGTCGAGCTGCGCGGGACCCTAATCAGCGCCTGACGGAAACCTCGGCGGCCGCCTCTCGGTGAACGCCGCGATGCCTTCGGCCAACTCGCCGGCCGCGATCGTCTCCTGATAGCGCTTGAAGGCGAGCGCGTCGGCGTCCGTACCGGCGAGCAGCGCGTTGACCGATTCCTTGGCCGACCGGATCGTCAGCTGCGAGCGCGACACCAGCGTCGCCGCGAACGCCTCGACCACGGCATCCAGCTCAGCCGGCTCGACCACACGATCCACGAGTCCCTTGAGCTCGGCCTGTGGAGCGGTGAGGAGTTCACCGCTGAAGAGCAGGTACTTCGTCGTCGCGGGACCGACCAGATCCAGCAGCACCTTGATCGCATCCGGTGGATAGACGACGCCGATCCGGGCCGGCGTGACACCGAACGTGGCGTCGTACGCGGCGAATCGGAAGTCGCAGTTCACGGCGATCTCTAGCCCGCCGCCGATGCAGTGCCCGCGGACGACCGCGATCGTCGGCTTCGGGAACTCGCGCAACGCCGCCTGCGCGCGCAGGTTGAACGCCCGCAGCTCCGCCATCGGGTCGGCCGGATCGGTGCCGGAGATCAGTTCGCCGATATCCGCGCCGGCCGAGAAGCTCGGCCCGGCTCCGGTGACCAGCAACACCTTCACCGCGTCGTCCGCGGCGAGCTCGGCCAGCAACCCGGGCAGGACCTCCCACATCGCCCGCGTCAGCGCGTTCCGCTTCTCGACCCGATCGATCACCAGCCGGGCCACCGCTCCACCCTCGACCCGGAACCCCAGCTCATCCACCCCCACACTCAACCAGTCGACGGCCCCCACCGCCGCCAGCTGGATCACACCGCGGACCGCCAGCCCCTCACAATTGCCGACTCGGCGGCCGCGGGAGCGTGCGGTCGTGCGGCCGGCGCCGGTTGTGATGGCCTGGCGGTCCGGCTCACGCTGCGCGCTTGATGCGGGACTTGGCTCGGGCCATGCGGAAGAGGTACGCCGGGGTCGGCGGGACCCAGCCGAGTTGCTTGGCCTGGCCGAGGTCGTCGCGGTTGGCCCAGTGCTCGATCAGCTTGCCGTCCTGGATCCGCAGCCAGTGCGACTGCGTGACGGCGAAGGTCTTCCCGGTCGGCGGGAACACCGTGTCCACGCCCGCGCTGTTGTAGACGGCGAACGGCGCGACGTGCCGGCCGCTCATGGTCGAGTTGATCGCCACCAGGTCGCCGTCGGCAACGACATGGTGGATCTCGTAGGCCAGGCCCTCGAACGCGGTCCGCAGCCAGAGCGCGGTCGCGTAGAAGCCCGCAGGCCCGCCGATCCGGCACTCCGGCGGCTCGGCGTCGTCCTCCCGGTTGACCGCGTCCGGATGGACGACCGCGTCGAAGTCGGCCCGCTCGCCGTCGGCCATGATCCGGATGCAGCGAACCGCGAGATCGCTCGCCGACACCCCTGCCGTGGTACTCATGTCTCCCCCTAGAATTCGGTACAGTGAACCTGTATCTAAAACCATGGAACCGGTGATGACAGAAGTCAAGAGGCAGTACGACGCGTCCGGCCGGCGCGAGCAGGCCCGGCAACGGAGGTACGGCGTCGTGGTCGCGGCCAGGGATCTGTTCGAGACCGACGGTTACCAGGCGACCACCATCACCGCCGTGGCCAAGCGCGCCGGCGTCTCGGCCGAGAGCATCTACAAGGGCTTCGGCACCAAGGCCGCACTGGCCAAGGCGGTGTTCGACTTCGTCATCGCCGGTGACGACGAACCCGTGCCGATCGCCGAGCGCCCCGAAGCACAGGCCATTCAGGCCGAACCCGACGTACGGCGGAAGATCCAGCTGTACGTCGACGGTCTCGCGCAACGGCAGGAGCGGTCGGCCCGGGTGCAGATCCTGATCCGGGACGGCCGGCACCACGACGAGACGCTGGCCGAGACCTGGCAGACCCTGCTCAACGAGCGGCTGACCGGGATGACGATGTTCGGTCGCCACCTGCTCGACAGTGGCCAGCTGCGCGACGGCATCACGGTCGACGAGGTCGCCGATGTGCTGTGGACCTACATCTCGGTCGAGCTCTACGAGTTGCTGGTGCTGCACCGCGCGTGGCCGCTCGACCGTTACGCCACGTGGATCGCGGCCGCGATCACTCACGCTCTGTGCTGAAACGACAGCACGAAAACTGCCCAAGCGTTTGATCTCGAGCCGGTAACTTCCGGATAGCGGGCGGATTACGTCCGGTTCCCCATTCGAATGTTCGTAATGCGTTAAAACAGCGGGCCGATTGCGAACCTTTCGGGGATCTGTGCTTGACTCCTCCGGTCGATAACGTTTTGGTCTCGGCAGATTGGGTGAGTCAGTGGCAGGTCGGCATAGACAGGCGCGGCACCGTCAACCGCGCCCGAAGGTGATCCAGCCCGGTATCGCGAAGGTGGCGATCCCCGGCGCGGCGGTGGCATTGGTGGCCACCGGTTCGGCAGCCGCACTTCCCGACCGCGAGGTCAAACTCACCACCCCGTTCGCCAGCTCGTCCCTGCAGCTGGCGCGCGAATCGGCCATCAGCCGCGACGCTCTCCGTCCGCCGCTGAACCTCACCACGGCGACGCCGAAGCCGAAGGCCGCCCCCACGGCGAAGCACCTGAAGAAGCAGGCGCCGATCCCGAAGCCCGCCGCGACCAAGACGCGGGCGGCGGCGGCCGCGACACCGCCGAAGGTGACCGGCTCGAAGTACACCACCACCGACCTGAACGTCTGGTCGATTCCCTTGGTCGGCACCCTGCTGGACGTCATCCCGAAGGGCACCAAGGTCTCCGTCACCGGCAAGGTCGACGGCATCTGGGCCGAGATCGTCCGCGACGGCAAGTCCCGTTGGGTCAAGGCGCAGTACCTGTCCGCCACCAAGCCGGTCGCGAGCACCGCGGGCACCATCTCGCAGGCAGCCTGCAAGTCCGGTTCGTCGGTCGAGAGCGGACTGACCCAGGACGCGATCCGGGTCCACCGGGCCGTCTGCGCGAAGTTCCCGAGCATCACGTCGTACGGCGGACTCCGGGCCGGCGACAGTGGCTCGGAGCACTCCACCGGCCGCGCGCTCGACATCATGGTCAGCGGCTCGGAGGGCAAGGAGGTCGCCGAGTGGCTGAAGGCGAACTACAAGATGCTGGGCATCAGCGAGCTGATCTACCAGCAGCAGATCTGGACCGTCCAGCGCATGAGTGAAGGTTGGCGAGGCATGGAGGATCGCGGCGGTGCGACCGCGAACCACATGGACCACGTCCACGTCTCCGTGTACGGCAACGCCGGCACGGTCTGACGGACGCCCCGAGCGACCCCGGTCCCCTGCCCTCCTGGGGACCGGGGTCGCTTTCTGTCTCAGGGGCGGATGTTGGCGTTGAGGTGGAAGAAGTTCGCCGGGTCGTAGGCCCGCTTCACCTCGCGCAGCCGGCGCAGGTCCTCCGGTGTGTACGCCGTGTCCGCGCGACCCGGGTCGCCGAGGAAGTTCACGAAGGTGCGGCCGGAGTCCGGCAGCAGGCCGTGCATCTCACGGTCGACGATCAGCGAGTACGACGCATCGCGGTGACCGACCGGACCCGCGCCGGGACCCGGGTGGGCCATCGCGCCACCCCAGTGCCGGATCTCGACCGTTGGCTCGCCATCCACTGTGGTTAGCGTGTCGATCAGGCCGTCGGTGAGTTCGTCGAGGAAGTCGAGGTGCCGCGCCGGTGTTCCGCCCATCGCGGCATCGCCGTACTCGATCGTCTTCAGCTCGCCGGCCAGGCGCGGTCCGGCGACCTCGAACAGCGGCTTCAGCAGGTGTTCGGCCAGGTCGGCGGCACCGGCGTACATGACCTTGATCGCGACGGCGCGCTGCTCGGTGCCGGGGACGCGGGTGAGTACGACGGCCGTGCTGAGCTCGTTCGGGATCGTGGTGGTCCAGTCGCGGTAGCGGCGCAGGATGTCGGCCGCGCGGTCGATGCCGTAGTACACGATGCCTGCGTGCACCTGGCGGACCGGGTACAGCCGGAACTCCAGGGACGTGACGATGCCGAAGTTGCCGGTGCCGCCGCGGATCGCCCAGAACAGGTCCGGGTGGTGTTCGGCGCTCGCGGTGACGAAGCGGCCGTCGGCGGTGACGATCTCGGCGCGGATCACGCTGTCGGCCGCGAACCCGTACTTCCGGGCCAGCCAACCGACCCCGCCTCCGAGGGTGTACCCGGTGACGCCGACATCGCGGGACGAACCTGACAGCGGCGCGAGGCCGAACTGGCCGGCGGCGTCGAGGACCGCGCCCCAGCGCGCACCCGGCGCGACCTTGGCGATTCGGCGCTCGGGGTCGATCAGGACTGTGGTCATCGGGGTGGTCTTCAGCAGGATGCCGCCGTCGGCCGGGACCCGGGTGCCGTGGCCGGTCGCCTGCACGGCGATCGGCAGGCCGTAGTCACGCGCCGTCCGGACCGCGGCCTGGACGTCGGTCCGGCCGTACGCCTCGACGACCACGAGCGGCCGCGAGTCGACCGTCGGGATCACGGACTTCCGCTGTACGTCGTACTCCGCGTCGCCCGGCAGCCTGATCGCACCGTTGAACCCGGCACCCAACAGCCCCGCCACCACGTCGCTCGCAACCGGCGCCACCGTCTGCGTCGTCATCCCAACCACTCCTTCGGCTATCCGCTCCTACCCAGACGTCGAAGGAACAGCGCCGTTATTGACACGTCGCCCAAACTTTTCTGGATGACCCCCACCCACGCGGTCTCCGTCGACGGACCGGTCCTGACAAAGCAGTACGTCACCTGGCCACGCGACTAGCCCGCTCACCGGGTCCGTGAATGGCGCTCAGCTCGAAGCACTTGGCGCTGGTCAGGCGGGGATCGGGAGCTGCTCGAGGCGGTCGAGGTCGGCGAGGATGTTGATCTCGGTGATCTTGCCGCTGACGACCACGAGGTCCATCACGCCCATCAAGCGGCCGTTGATGACCGTCATGGTGCCCGGCATGCCGTTGATCAGGGCCACCTCGTTGTACGGCGCCATCCGGCTGAACATCAGCGCCTGCTCGACCACCGCGCGCGCACCGGTGACCAGCTTCGACACCGCCGGGCCCGCGAACTCCGCGGTCGCGTCGCCGGCGTCGGCCCGCAGTACGACGTCCGGATCGAGCAGCGCGAGCAGTGCCTCGAAGTCCCCACCCCGCGACGCCGCCAGGAACGCCTCGACGATCTCCCGCTGACGCCCCGGATCCCCGTCACCCACTGGCTTGCCCTGCACCCGCCTCCGGGCCCGGCTGGCCAACTGCCGTGTCGCCGCCGGCGACTTGTCCACAATCGTCGCGATCTCGTCGAAGCTGACCCCGAACATGTCGTGCAGCACGAACGCCAGCCGCTCCGCAGGCGCGAGGGTCTCCAGTACGACGAGCAGCGCAAGACCGATCGCGTCCGCCTCGACCGCCAGCTCCTCCGGCCCGGGCCCACTGTCCCGGGTCACGATCGGGTCCGGCACGAAGTCCTCGCGACGCGACTTGCGACTACGCAGGGTGTCCAAGCAGACCCGCGACACGACCGTGGTCAGCCAGCCGGCCAGATTGCCGACGTCACTCACGTCCGAGCGGCTCAGCCGCAGCCAGGCCTCCTGCACCGCGTCCTCGGCCTCCGCCAGCGAACCGAGCATCCGGTACGCCACCGCCCGCAGGTGTCCCCGGTGCTGCTCGAACTGCCGCGCAAGCTGGTCGTGCTCGTCCACTGGTCACTGTCTCCCGTCGTGCTCCGTCAACTCACCTGACGGATCGCGGCACCATGATGTGACAGCGGCCAGGCCAGGGCCATGATGGGGGCATGCCTGAGACTCGTGGTGACCTGGTGTTCGAGGACCACTTCGACGGTTCCACGCTGGACCTGTCCGTGTGGTCGCCGTACTACCTGCCGCACTGGAGTTCGCGGAAGGCGTCAGCAGCGACGTACGCGCTGGATGACTCCTGCCTGACGCTCAGCATCCCGCCAGACCAGGGCCTGTGGTGCGACGGCGACCACAAGCCGGACCTGCGGGTGTCTGGGATCCAGTCCGGCAACTACTCGGGGCCGGTGGGGAGCACGGTCGGTCAACAGCCGTACCGCGAGGGACTGGTCGTCCGCGAGGAGCAGGAGCCGTTCTGGGGCTGGACGCCGAACGGCGGGTACGTCGAGCTGCACGCCCGGGCCGAGATCAGTCCGCGGTCGATGGTGTCGCTGTGGATGGTCGGCCTGGAGGACCAGCCGGAGCGGTGCGGCGAGATCTGCGTGATGGAGGTTTTCGGCAACGCGATCGTCCCCGGCGAGTCCACCGCGGTCGGCATGGGCCTGAAGACCATCCGCGACCCGGCCGTACCGCAGGACTTCGAGGCGGTCCGCCTTCCGATCGACCTGGAGGACTTCCACACGTACGCCGTCCGGTGGGTCTCCGGCGAGGCGACGTTCTTCGTCGACGGCACCCCGATCCGCAGTTGCCAGGGCGCCCCGTCGTACCCGCTGCAACTGATGCTGGCCGTGTTCGACTTCCCGGACGACAGCGTCGGCGATGACGACCACCTTGTCCCGACCTTCACCGTCGACCACATCCGCGGCTGGAATGTTGCCGAGGAGCTCGTCGCCTGACTAAGGTCGTCGACATGTTCTCGCGCGTGAGCAACTGGTGGGCCGTCGAGTAGACGGCCCTGCTTCCGCGTCACCACCCCGGCCGTCTCCTGCGAGGCGGCCGTTGTGATGTCTCCTCGTGGGCGGCCCAGCACCCTGAGGATTGCCAATGGCAACAACATTCCGGACCTGGTCCGGGCTCATCTCCGCGCTCCTGGCCGGCTCCGACCTGACGTCCGCGGACACCGCGTGGGCGATGGACCAGCTGGTGCTGGGCGACGCGTCGCCGGCCCAGATCTCCGGTTTCCTGATCGCCTTGCGGGCCAAGGGCGAGACGGCCGACGAGATCGCGGGACTTGCTTCGGTACTGCGTTCGCACGCAACGCCAGTGCGGATCCGCGGACCGTTCGTGGACATCGTCGGGACGGGTGGCGACCGGACCGGAGCTGTGAACATCTCGACGATGGCGGCCGTGGTGGCGGCGTCCACTGGCGTGACTGTGGTCAAGCACGGTGGACGCGCGGCATCGTCGTCCGCAGGTGGCTCCGCCGATCTGGTGGAGCACTTGGGAGTACCACTCGACCTGTCGGCTGAGGAGGCCGTGCAGGTCGCTGCCGAGGTCGGACTCACCTATCTGTTCGCTCCACGCTTCAATCCGGCGCTGCGCCACGTGGCCGTCGTACGACGTGAGTTGGCCGTGCCTACCGCGTTCAACGTGCTCGCACCGTTGCTGAACCCGGCAGACCCTCAGCACCAGCTAGTGGGGGTCGCCAACCCACGGATGCTGCCAGTGATCGCCGGCGCGCTGGCTGTGCAAGGCCGATCCGCACTGGTTGCCCGTGGCGACGACGGGCTCGACAAGCTCACCACTACCGAGCTGTCGCGCGTGTGGGTCGTGTACGACGGCTCTGCGTCGGAGATCGTGTTCGACCCGCGGTCGCTCGGGTTGGCGCCGGTGTCGTTGGCTGAGCTGCGTGGCGGCGATGCTGCGTTCAATGCACGAGTACTGCGCGGTCTGGTCGACGGTGAGCCCGGTCCGGTGCGAGACGTCGTACTGCTGAATGCTGCGGCTTCTTTGGTGACGCTGGAGCTTGGAAAAGGGCTACTGCTCGAGCAGCTCGCGGAGTGTCTGGAGCGGTGCCGGGAGGCTGTGGACAGCGGAAAGGCCACGCTAACGCTGGAACGCTGGACCACTCACTCGCTAGCGTGCAGGTAATGCGTGACGTGCTCGACGCCGCAAGAGGCGGTGATGAGAACGCCTTCGGACAGCTGGTGGGGCCGTGGCGTGGAGAGCTGCATGCTCATTGCTACCGAATGCTCGGGTCCGAGGCGGACGCGGACGACGCGGTCCAGGAGACGCTCGTACGCGCCTGGAGCAGTCTCGACAGGTATGAGGAGCGTGGTTCGCTCCGGGCGTGGCTCTTCAAGATCGCCACGAACCGGTGCCTCACGCTGATCGAGAAGCGCGGGAAGCGGGAGCTGCCCACCGACCTGAACGCGTCCTTCGAGGCTGTGTGGCTGGAGCCCTATCCGTCGAGCCGGCTGGAGTGGACTGCGCGGCTGAGCCCCGAGGCGCGGGTTGTGGCGCTGGAGTCCGTGGAGCTCGCGTTTGTGGCGTCGCTGCAGCACCTGACCGCACTACAGCGTGCAGTACTCCTGTTGCGCGACGTACTGGCCTTTGCCTCTCGTGAGGTGGCCGAAGTGCTGGAGACGTCGGTTGCCGCGGTGAACAGTGCGCAGCAGCGGGCTCGGACGGTGTTGAGCACCCTGCAGCCCACTCAGCAGGCGACACTGCGCAAGCTCGGGGTGTCTGCCGAGCGTGACCTGGTACGGCGGTACATGGCCGCGTGGGAGGCCGGTGACGTCGACGCGATCGTGGCGATGCTGGCGGATGACGCGAAGTACTCCATGCCGCCGCTGCTGCAGTGGTTCTCGGGGCGGGCCGGGATCCGGCGCTTCCTGCTGGACGGGCCACTGCGGGAGAAGTGGCGGTTCCTGCCGGCGCGGGCGAACGGACAACTCGCGTTCGGGACGTACCTGTGGGATCGCGACCGGTACGTCCCGGGCGGACTCGACGTGATCGGCGTCCGCGGGTCGGAGATCGTCGAGGTCGTCTCGTTCCTGGACGCGGATTTCGAGGCCTTCGGGCTGCCCGCGGAAGTTTTCTGACTCCTCGCGATGAGTTTCCTTGGGGTGCCGGGGTTCTCCCTGTGACGACTCCCTTTGGAAGGACTTGAGGATGACGAACGAGCAGGAAGTCCGCACACTGATCGAGAACTGGGTCACCGCGGTCCACGCCGGCGACTTGGACACGGTCCTGGCCGACCACTCCCCGGACATCGTGATGTTCGACGTGCCCCCGCCGTACGACGGAGTGCGCGGGCTGGACGCCTACCGCGACACCTGGCCCGGCTTCTTCGAGTGGCAGCGCTCGGGTGCGTCCTTCGAACTGGAGTCGCTGGAGATCACGGCAGGCGAGGACGTCGCCTTCGCCCATGCCCTCCTGCTGTGTGGCACGCCGGAAGAGCACAAGGCCAACCCGGCGCTGCGTCTCCGCCTGACCATCGGCCTCCGCCGCGTCGACAACCGCTGGACCGTCACCCACGAACACCACTCGTTCCCGCTGAGCACCTAGACCGCGTACCGCAGGATGGTCTCGGCCACCTGATCCGGGCTCCGAAGGCTCGGCAGGTGGTCGGCACCGGGCAACCAGATGAATTCGCACCCGGGGATGCGCGCAGCCGCAGCACCCGCAACAGCAGCCATGATCGGCCGGTCCTTGTCGCCCACCATCACCACAGACGGCACCTGAATCTCCTGCAGCCGGTCATACACCGGCGGGTCTTTCCGCAGGTAGTCGGCTTGGTCAAGCTCAGGCTCGTCCGGCATCGGGAACCCACTCACTCCGGGACAGAGCAGGACGAGCGCCCGTACGCGTGCCGGATCGTTCAGCGCAAGACTGAGCGCCGTGTCCCCGCCCATGCTGCACCCGACCAGCACCACCTGCTCGAGCCCCAGCTGATCCAGCACGCTCAACAGGTCCTCGACCAACGAGAACTCACTTGTCGGCAACGCGGAGCGCCCGTACCCGCGAGCGTCGTACCGAACCACCCGATGCCGCTCCACCAACCTCGGCATCACCGGATCCCACACCCGCGAATCCCCCACCCCCGGATGCAACAACACCACCGGCACCCCAGGCCCCGCCACATGCTCAGCCCAAACCTCGCCCCCACCTACCGCAATCCGCAACTCCATCTCCCCACCCTGCCAGGCGGACCCAGGTCTGGCGCTCGCGACACAGAGAGGGTGAAGGTGGTCAGGGCCGGTCGGGAGGGGTGGATGAGTGTGGCGTCACGGTCATCGCCGGGTCAGGCGGACGTCGAGGGGGCGGCCTTGGCTGGCCTGAGTGACCGTGAGTTGTGGAGCCGTGCGAGCGAAGGGGAGACGCAGGCATTCGGAAGGTTGTTCGACCGGCACGCGAAGCGGTCTACAACTTCCTGTTCCGCCGTACGACGTCCTGGAGCGACGCAGAGGACCTGACGTCCTTGGTGTTCCTGCATGCCTGGCGCCGCCGGGACGAGGTCGTGCTCGTGCACGATTCGGCTCTGCCCTGGCTCCTTCGAACGGCGGACTACGTGGTCCGCAACGAGCGGCGCAGACAGCATTTCCGCTGGGCCACCGTGCTGAAGCATCCTGCAACCGCCGACGAGCCGGATCTCGCCGACGGCGTCGCGTCACGGGTCGACGACGAACGCGAGGCCCGGAAACTGCGCCGGCTGCTGCGCAAGCTCCCCCGGCACGAACGCGAGATCGTCGAGGTCTGCATCTGGGCGGGACTCGACCAGCAGGCCGCCGCCGTCGCGCTCGACATCCCGCTCGGCACCGTGAAATCGCGGCTGGCCCGGGCCCGCAAACACCTCCGCAGCCTCGCAGCCGATGCTGAGACGGGCGATTCCCTGGAGTACCTGTCATGAACGAACTACTCACCCGTCGCCCCGAACGCCCGATGCCACCAGGGCACCACGAGCAGCGCCGCCAGGAGTTGCTCGCCGCGATCGAGGAAGAGACCGAACGTCGCCGGCGCCGCTTCGCCACCCCGCTACTGGCAGCCGCGGCAGTGCTGGCAGTGATCGCCGGCCTCGCCTTCGGAATCCCGGCCCTACGCAACAACGCCCGCCCTCCAGCCACCGGCACCCCCGAGAACAGCCTCGGTCACCCACCGCCCATCCGGACCTTGTCAGCGACAGAGAAGGCCGCCTTCCTCCGGCAGTGCGCGACCGTCTTCAGCAAGCGCGCCAGCGGTAGCCCGAACGGTAACCCGAACTGGTTCACGGGCTACCAGGCGGTCGACGGGTTCGAGTTCACCAAGGTGACCGATCCCGGCCAGACCAAGGCCTGGCTGGTCACGCATTCCGGCCCCGAGGGCCTGCTCTGCGGACGCAACGGAGCCGGAGTGGTCAGCGATGCGGCGCCGGCCAACTACGACGACGGGACGAAGCCGATCCCACTGAGAGCGCCGGTCGAGCCGTTGACACGCAACGCCGGTCAGGCGCTCAATCGCGTGACCCGGGTCACGCACCAGGCAGGCAACGGCCCGGAGATCGACGCCTACCTGCTGCACGGCTACTGGTTCACCCCGACACCCGGCCGGGGCACCCTCCTCCCCGGTGGGCCCCCATACGACCCGTTGACCCCGCTCCTACCGGGCGAAACGGTCCGCGGGTACGACGCCAACGGCAAACTCGTCTACAACTCGGCCAACCAGCCCCCGCCCTGGGGATCCTGCTACATGGATCCGTCGGGCAAGCGCGTCCACATGAACAACGGCGTCAAAACCCCCGGCCCCAAAACCTGCCACCCAACCTACAACTGGCCGGAGTAACCGCGGAGGGTGTACGGGCGCCGATCACGGCAACGTGTTCGCTCGGCTTAGGTTGGCGGTGTGAGCCTCGACATTCCTGAGCAGGTCCGCAAGACGGTCATGGCCGACGGGAACGAATCCTGGCTGGACGAACTGCCGGGCGTGGTCGACTCGCTGGCCCAGGAGTGGTCTCTGATGATCGGGCCCAGCTTCGCGGGCGGTCACGCCGCCCTGGTCGTCGAGGTGACGCTGGTTGACGGAACTCCGGCCGTCCTCAAGATCGGTGTGCCAGGTCGGGACGTCGGGCAGGAGGCCATGGTGCTGCGCCTGGCGAACGGAGGAGGATGCGCCAAGCTGTTGGGCGAAGACTTGAGTCGACGGGCCCTTCTGATGGAGCGCCTTGGGGCTCCGATGTACGACATCGTGGCCGACCCTGCAAGCCGCCACAACTTGCTGTGCGAAGTGGCGGTTCGCCTGTGGCGGCCGATCGGTCCCGACATTGACCTTCCAACCGGCGCGACGTTGGCTGAGCAGTACGCCGATCGGCTGCCAAAACTATGGGAGCAGGCGGGGCGGCCGTGTTCGCCGGCCACCGTGGCGGACGCGCTGAATTGCATGAATCGTCGTCGCCGTGCCCACGACGATCGGTCCGCGGTTCTCGTCCACGGTGACATCCACGAGATGAACGCCCTGCAGGCGAGTGACGGCAGCTACAAGCTCATCGATCCAGCCGGGCTGCGGGCCGAACCGGCGTGCGATCTCGGCACCATCGTGCGTTGCAACCCGGACCTCGGCGATGACCTCTGGGCGCGGGCTGAGCAGCTGGCTTCTCACACGGGCGTGGATGCCACCGCCATCTGGGAATGGGGAACCATCCACCGAGTCGTCAGCGGCGTCTACGCCTGCAGTATCGGCTTTCAACCCTTCGGCGATCTGCTCCTGGCCGAAGCGGATCGCCTCACGGCGTAGTCACCGGATCGTGTGGGCAGGCTGCCACTCCCTCAGGCAAGCAGCAAAGGAATCGCGGTCAACGCGTCTTCTCGTACCTGGTCATGACCACGCCGCCGGGAAACGTCCGCGTCTCCACCAGGTTCAGGTTCACCCAGCTGTCCAGCGCGGTGAAGAACGGTGTGCCGGCGCCCACCAGCACCGGATGGGTGACGATCTCGTACTCGTCGACCAGCCCGGCCCGCATGGCCGCCCCGGCGAGCGTGGCGCCACCGACCCTCATCGGCTCGCCGTCGTCGGCCTTCAGTCGGGTGATCTCCGCAGCAGCGTCGCCGGTGACCAGGCGGGTGTTCCAGTCGACCTTGTCGATCGTCGAGGAGAACACCACCTTCGGCGTGTCCCGCCAGTTCCGCGCGAACTGGATCTGCGCCGGGGTGGCGTCGGGCTGCTGGTCGCCGGTCGGCCAGTGGGAACTCATCTCCTCCCACAGCTTGCGCCCGTACAGCAACAGCCCGATCGCCAACTCCTGGTCGAGCCACCACTGAAACAGCTCGTCGCTCGACCTGCCCCAGCCGATGTCGCCGCCGGGCGCGGCGATGTAGCCGTCCAGGGACAGGTTCATGCCGTAGATCAGTTTCCGCATGGCGCGATGCCTTTCTGTCAGCCCGGCAGCCTCTCCGGCCGCCCGTCACCCCTACTACGAACGCCTCACTCCGGATCCGACAGGTCCTCGCCAGAAATTCTCACGGGCCTTCTCCGTCGACGCCTGTATCCGCAGGTCAGGCTGACGTTCTGGCGGTTCGAGCGGAGGGTGTGGGATTCGAACCCACGATGACGGTCACCCGCCATACCGGTTTCAAGGCCGGATGGCTTGCAGACTAGAAGAGCCCTCTGACCTGCGCAAACTCCGGCGCAGAGCACGTGAGCAGAGTCGCGCGGGCACTATGCGGGCACAGGGCACTGATTTGGCGGCAGAAAGCAGCGACCGGCTCGCCTCGGGTGGATGAGGCGAGCCGGTCGGATCGGCGGGTTTCAGGCGCTCAGGGCGGCTTCAACTCGCTTGCGTGCCACCTCCTCTTGCCCATCTAGGAACTTGGCGTAGACCCTCAGCAGCACATCAACGCTGTGCCCTGCCCAGGCCGCTACTCGGGGCGCTTCCACGCCGCCCGCGAGCCAGGTGGACACGGCAGCATGCCGCAGGTCGTAGGGGCGCTTGGCGAGCTTCGAAGCCGCCGCGTCTTTCTTGCCGAATGCCCGTTCCCGCACCTTTTCCACATCGTTTGGTACGTCACGGCCGGGAGGTCGCCGCCGCGCGTTGCCCAGAACAACCGTCCCTCTGCATCAGTGCCGTACTCCTTCAGGTGCTGATGGAGGAGGGCTGTCAGCGTGGGCGGACACGGCACCGGCCTGACCTCACCAACGGCCCGGTGCTTGAGCTGACGGTGATCCCGGTCTTCCCCGTCGTCGGTCCAGACCGCACCGGCGTACGGGCTGGACTGTTCGAGAAGGATCTCTCCCCAGCCGTTCGCCGGAAGGACCAACTGCGAGCGTCGCGTGTCCCACCTGTCCCATCTCCGGCCTCTCGTGGCCTCTGGCGAATGTCGAGTTGTCGCCTCATGTCGGTGTTAGCGATACGGTCCCCTGAGCAGGTCGACAGTCGCCGGGGCTTGAGGGAGAAGGATGGGTCTGTTCGAGCGCCAGGAGAGGCGCAAGCGTGAGCACGGCAAGTGGTTTGAGGCCAAGGTTGCGCTCGGTGGGGCGGTGATCGGTGCGGTGGTTGTCCTGGTGGGGATTCTCGTCACCCATATTGACGGTGAGCAGCAGCAAACCCTGGCAGTGGCGGAAGATCATTCTGCAGAGGCTCGTGACAGGCGGTCTCAGATCTATCCGGCCTATCTGCATGCGGCTACGGCCTACCGCGATGCGATGCACAGCACGTGGCTCGCAGTCGAGCTTCGAAAGCAGACGGGGGCACCATATGCCACCCTCTCGCCCACGCTGAAGACGTTCGAAGAAGCTCGCCGGGCGTACCAAGACCAGCGAACCCTCCTTGCGATGTACGGCAGCGAACGAGCCTGGGCCGCGCAGACAGACATAGCCGCATCACTCCTACCGGCCTATGGGAAAGTCAAGGTGGAGGCCGATGCGGACTACAACAGGTTCGATCGAGGTTATCGCGCCTTCTTGCGGGAATTCTGCAAGGACGTGAATCCGGAGATCGAGCCGGACTGTCGGCAGGCACAGGCAGTCGTTCCCGCACGGTAGACCACCCCACCCTCTGGTGTTTCAGCTTCTTGAGACGGCTGAAACACCAGGGCAGGACGTTCGCTGACGCGGGCACGATACGGGCACAAACAGCCGCACATGCCCGGTGCTGGCCGGACTCAGTCACTCACGGCCGGACCGGCCCCGGTCCCGGCACGGACGACGTTTCCGCAGGTCAGCGAGCCGTTTGGGGCGAGGTTGAGCGGAGGGTGTGGGATTCGAACCCACGATGACGGTCACCCGCCATACCGGTTTTCAAGACCAGCGCACTCGGCCGCTATGCGAACCCTCCAGGCGATGTGGTCGCCGATCGTCGAGGATAGCGCGGCGGTCTGCGCGGAGCGAACGGGAGTGCGGGGGAGGGGGCCGAACTGTATGGTCTGCGGAGAGGCGGACGGGCCGCCTGGGTTGCGGACGGAGGTGAGCGCAATGTCTCGGTCGTTCGAGGACATGGCACGCACCGTCCGGTCCTCCTGCTGATCGGCAGGAGCTGACCGGACCACCCGCCGGCGTCGGAGCGGCGCCGGTTGTCAGGTTGTTCCGTCATGCCCTCTGGAGTCTCGTATGCGATCCCTCCGTACGTTGCTGCTGCCGCCCGAACTCGGCTCCGACTTCGGCAAGATCTGGCCGGCGTCGATCATCTCGAACCTCGGCGACGGCGCGATGCTTGCCGCCGGCCCGTTGCTGGTCGCCTCGATCACCCGTGAACCGGCCGCGGTCGGCGCGGCCGCGTTCGTCCAGCAGCTGCCGTGGCTGCTGTTCGCCCTGTTCAGCGGTGCGCTCGTCGACCGGCTCGACCGCCGCCTGATGATCGTTGCCGCTGACACCTTTCGCGCGATCGTCCTCGGTGCGCTCGGAATCGCCGTACTGCTGGACACTTCGCCGCTGTGGGCGGTCTACGCCGCCCTCTTCCTGCTCGGTACGGCGGAGACGCTGGCCGACAACGCATCCGGTGCGCTGCTGGTGAGCGCCGTACCCAAGGAGCACCTGGGGAAGGCGAATGCGCGGTTGTTTGCCAGCGGCACGGTGCTGCAGCAGCTCGGTGGTCCACCGATCGGTGCGTTGCTGTTCGCGGTCGGTGCCGGTGTCCCGCTGGTGTTCGACGCCGTCACGTTCGCTGCCGCGGCCGCGCTCATCGCGCGGGTCGCCGTACGTCCGCCGCTTCCGGATTCGGAGCGTACGGCGCTCTGGAGCGAAGTTCGCGAGGGAGTTCGCTGGCTGTGGGCGCACGCGGGTGTGCGGACGCTGGCGTGCTCGATCCTCGTCATGAACATCACCTTCTGTGCTGCCTTCGCGACTTGGGTGCTGTTCGCGCGGGAGCGGCTCGGCCTGAGTGAGACGCAGTTCGGGCTGCTGGTGTCGGTCGGCGCGGTCGGTGGGGTGCTGGGCATGCCGGTGTACCACGTGCTGGAGCCGCGGGTCGGGTCGCTGACCCTGCTGCGGGCCGGACTGGTGATCGAGACGACTGTGCACCTGATCCTCGCGCTGACCCGGAGTCCATGGGTCGCCGGCGCGACGATGGCCGTGTTCGGAGTCCACGCGGTGGTGTGGGGCATTGTGTCGACGACTGCCCGGCAGCTCGCCACTCCGGAGCCACTGATGGGGCGGGTCAACAGTGTGTACCTGCTCGCCTCAGTGGGCGGTGCTGCGATCGGTGCAGGGCTGGGCGGCGTTCTGGCTCAGCGCTACGGACTGGCGGCCCCGTTCGCCATTGCCTTTGTGGCCATGGTGCTGATGACTGCGGTGGCGTGGCGGCCGCTGCGGCACGTGTCGGTACGACCGGTCGTCGCGGCGGACTGAAAAGGACTAGAGGCTCTCGGCCGTGGCTTGCTAGTGTCTTTGGCCGAGAGCCCCAACTGTAGTCAGGGGAACACCCCTGGTGGAGTGGTCTCGTAGCAGCGCTGCGAGTGGGCCGAGTCGATGCGATCGGAGCACTCTGTCATGCCTACAGCCACGTCCCTCGGCCTGCCGAACATCCGCGGCCGCTTCCCACTGCTCGCCGGCCTCGCGATCGACTCGTTCGGTGGCGGCTGTGCCGGACCGCTGCTGCTGCTCTACTTCGTCCGGGTCGCTGAGATTCCCCTCGGTACGGCGGGCACGCTGCTGACCGTGGCGACCTTGTTCTCGATCGCCGCACCGGCCGCAGTCGGTGTGGTGATCGACCGGCTCGGGCCGCGCACTCTGGTGGTTGGTTCTCAGTTCGCACAGGGCTTGGCGTTCACCGGGTTCTTCTTCGGCCGGTCACTGTGGCTGCTGTTCCTGTGTGCACTCGTGACGACGTTCGGTCAGCGGGTGTTCTGGTCGTCGATCTTCAGTCTGCTGTCGGACGTGGCCGACGAAGGCGACCGCGACAGGTGGTTCGGTCTGGGCGGCATGATGCAAGCCGGTGGCTTCGGGCTTGGCGCACTGGCCGCTGGTGCGCTGCTGGCGGCAGGTGGTGAGACTCCGTTCCTGGTCGCGATGGCACTCAACGCAGTGACGTTCTTCCTGGCCGGACTGCTGCTACTGCGGCTGCACCCCTCCCACCACAAGCGTGAGGTGCAGGACACCGGCCCGGCACCACTCCTGCGCAAAGACAAGCCGTTCCTGATCCTCATCGGCGCCAACACCATCCTGGCGCTCTGCACGATGCTCTTCGGTGTCGGAGTCCCCGTGTACGTCGCAGACGCGCTCCCGGCACCCGAGTGGTTGGTCGGGGTCTTGCTGGCCGCGGTGTCCGTCGTACTGGCGACCGGGCAGACCCTGGTAGTGCGGCACACCGAGAAGCGGCGTCGTACCAATGTGCTGATCGTCGCCGGCGTCACGTGGGCCGTGTGGGGAGTGCTGATGGCGTCGCTGCTGCACGTCCCGACCGCACTCGTGGTGCCCGGCCTGATCCTGGCGACGATGGTCTTCGCGTTTGCCGACGTACTGCATGCGGCGACCTCCAACGCGCTCGCTGCTGCTGTCGCACCAGTGGTCGGGCACGGGAAGTACCTGTCCTACTGGCAGTACTCGTTCACCTTCGCGAGCGTGCTGGCACCGGCGTTCTTCGCTCAGCTCTTCGAGGCGCGCCACGAGTTCCCCTGGCTGGCCCTGTCGGCCTTGGCCCTCCTCGCAGCCGCCACGATCCTCACGCTCGACCGCGTTCTCCCGCACTCCACCACCCAACGCCGCTGAGCTCCTGATCCGGCGTGACGCAGCTCGGTGACCCGGGCGATTGACGAGTCAGGATGTGATATCTCAGGACATCGGTGACGATTCAGGGGTCTTGGCGTGGGCCGCGGGGGCGGCCGTTGCCGACGTAAGTCACTCCGGGCGCGGGCCTGGGGGTGCTCGATGAGGATCTCGCCTTCCAGGCCGGCGACGGTGATCTTGTCGCCGGCGGTGATGACGAGGACCTGCTGGAAGCCTCGTCGCCCGTCGACGAGGTCCAGCAGGCCGTCGGATCCGTTGTCGATCGCAGTGGCGATGAGCGCGACATCGGTCGTCGATTCGTGCACTTCTTGGCGGTTGGTCGGTCAGCTGGTGGCACGGGCGGCGTCGACGATCACGTCAGTCACCGCGTCCGGGTCGGAGATCATCGACAGGTGCGGCGCGTCGACCTCGGTGATGTGCGCGCCGGCGCGGTGCGCCATGATTTCCTGCCCCGCCGGTGGCAGCACCTTGTCCGCCGTACCGATGAGGTCCCAGGACGGGATGGTCTTCCACGCCGGAACACCGGCGAGGGTCTCTTCCAGCGTGCTGGCGGTCAGTGGCCGCTGGGTGGCGGCCAGGACGGCGGCCTGCTTGGCCGGGATGCCACCGGCGAACAGGCCCGCGAACTGATCTGGCTTGATGTAGACGTCGGCGTTGATGACGTTTCCGCCGGCGTCGTGGATCGGCACCGCGGTGATCGAGCTGTTCGGGTCCAGGTCGGAGCCGGGCTGTGCGGCGGCGAGCGCGCCGACGCTGTCGCCTTGGTCGGGGATGAAGGCATCCACGTAGACGAGGGCCTTGACGTTGGGGTTGCCGGTGGCAGCGCTGGTGGTCACCATGCCGCCGTAGGAGTGCCCGACGAGCACGACCGGGCCAGGGATGGTGGCCAGCAGATCACGCAGGTACAGCGCATCGGAGGCGAGGCCGCGCAGCGGGTTGGCCACGACATCGACGGTGTATCCGGCGCTCTGCAGTTTTGATGTGACGGCGGACCAGCTCGAGCCGTCAGCCCACGCGCCGTGCACGAGCACGATCGTCGGTTTGAGCGGCTTGTCGTTCTGCAGGGTTTGCGCGCTGCTGCTGGTCGCGGCGCCGATGCCCAGCGCGAGCACGCCGGCGGTGAGAGCCGCGACGGCGACGGGCAGTGACTTCTTCGGTGTACGCATGGCATTTCCTTTGCAGGGTCGTGATCCGCTCAGCAGCCTCGCCGGGCGGGGGTCGGCGCCGAGCTTGGAGAGAAGCTTGAGCAGCGCCGCGTGAACGGCTCGGCGTACGTCCAGAAGGTGGCGTCTGGGCCGCCCGTCGAGGACACCGTCGGTGGTGTCGAAGTCGACGCTAGGGTCCGACGCAGCCGCTCGCGCCGCTGTGCGGGTCATCCTGCACACCGTGCAGATACCTGTGCACGGATGATCCACCGAGACGGACTACTCCGTCGGCGCGATCAGGGTCGAGAGGCCCGTGGCGCCTACCGGATCACGGTCCGCCAGGGTTCGCCACTCGCGCGGCGAGAGCCCGTACGCCGCACGGAAGACGCGGCCGAAGCTGGACGGATCGGTGAATCCCCAACGCCGGGCGATCGTTGCTATCGTCAACGATCGCAACCCGGGCCGGGCGAGGTCTTCGCGGCATCGCTCCAGCCGCTGACTGCGGATCCAGTCACCGAGCGAGATCCCGCCCGCGGCGAGGACGTTGTAGAGGTGCCGGACCGAGATGTGGTGCTCGGCCGCGATCTCGCCGGGGTGCAGCCCGGGGTCGCCCAGACGGGCGCGGACGTACTCGAGGATCCGCAACCGCAATGTCGCGTGCAGTGGTTCCTTCCCCTGTGCGGTGGCATCCACGTGGGTGGTGATGAGCGCACGGACCAGTTCGACACTCGGCTGACTCACCGCGTCGGCCGCCGGATGGGTGTAAATGTCCGGGCGGCTCGCCAGCCGATACAGATAGGTGGCGACCAGGTCGGCGATCGGATGCCCGGGGCTGAGAGTCGTGGCGCAGATCTGCCTGATCGCGTCGTGCGGCAGACCCAGGGCAGCGATGGGGATCCGGAAGAAGTGCTGGCGGATGCCGTCGGAATCGACGAGCGTGTACGGCGCGGTCGAGTCGTAGATGACCAGATCGCGTGGTTTGAGGACCGCTTCCCGGCCACCCTGGACGACCAGGCTTGAACCGGCCAGTTGAAGACCGAGGAAGATGCTCGGCGCAAGCTCGTCCCGGGCCAGGGCAGGGGTCCGCTCCACACTGAGCGCGTTCGAGCGGACCGAACACACCGTCAGCTGTCCGAGCTGACTGATGGCGCCGTAGGCAGCCGCCGGCCCGGCCTCGGCCGGGAAATCGATCTCGACCCGGACCTTCGCGCTCCCGATCGTCTCCCGCACCACCTCAGCCCGATCGGCGACAGGCACGCTTCGCGTATCAAGAATGTCTGTCATCCCGCCCACCTTCGATCCGCGGCACCAGCTCACGACCATCCGCCCAGGCGGCCGTCGCTGCGACGCCGCGGCAGTCTGGCTGACTTCTGTTTACCTAAGTCAGAGTACGGTCCAGACTATTGTCCACGCAAGTCAGCCCTACACTCGAGACATGACAGATCTGCTCAGCCACCGGGAGACCTGGTCGATGGCCAACTGCTCGGTCGCCGCCTCGATCGACGTCGTCGGCACTCGTTCGGCGATCCTGGTCCTGCGGGAGGCGATCTTCGGCACCCGCCGATTCGAGGACTTCGTCCACCGAGTCGGGATCGGCGAGCCCGCGGCGGCAGCCCGGCTCAAGGAACTGACCGCCGCCGGGCTGCTGGAGCGGGTGCCCTACCAGGAGCCCGGTCAGCGGACCCGGCACGAATACCAATTGACCGCCAAGGGAATGGACTTCCAGCCCGTTGTCTATGCCCTGCTTCAATGGGGTTCGAAGTGGGAGACCGACGAGGCGGGCCCGCCCCTGCGTGCGACCCACCGCGCCTGCGGCGCAGCCGTCGGAGTCCGCATCCGTTGCGACGCGGGCCACGATGTGGATCCGGGTGACGTCGCAATCGAGCCAGGCCCGGGCCTGATCACAGTTTCCTGACTTCGCATCCCAGGGCGCCTGTGGACAACTGCAGGACGTGACGAGCGCCGATCCTCAGATTCGCGCTGCGACCATGTGCGAAGCGGGCCGGCGGCACGCCCGGTCGCGCGCATCATTGCGCGTCTGAGTTTCCTGGTGTCGCGATACGGACACGGGGATCAACAGACTCGTTCTTCGGCACCGGCGCGGTCGACCGAGCCAGGCCCTCACCCGCGCCGCCGACTCACCGAAGTGTCACCACCAAGATCCCCGAAAGTGTCACCGATGTCCTGATGCAGAACTGTCACCGATGTCCTGCGTCATGACAATTGACGGGTCAGGATTCGTTGCGCTTGATCGAACATCTGTTCTAATGTTTTCCTCGTTCGCGGTTCTCCAACACCCGGATCGCCCGGGCGACCGAACCTCCCACCTCCGATGTGGACGGCCGCCGGGCACCGCCGCCCGGGCAGGTGAGGGCCCGGGCAGTGGAGATCCGCAGGCAGAACAGGTAGAGCTGACGAGGACGAGGTGATGCTCAACGAAGGGACAGCGCTGAATGCTGCTCGAACACCGCGGCCGACGACCGGTCGTGCCTGAATCCGCTTATGTCGCACCATCGGCAGTGCTCTGCGGCGCCGTCGTACTGGCTGAAGGCAGCCGGGTCCTGCACGGTGCTGTGCTGACCGCGGAGAACGGCGAGATCCGTCTCGGTACGAACAGTGTGGTGATGGAGAACGCCCTGGTGCGCGGCCGGGCCGACCATCCCGCTCTGCTCGGCGACGCGGTCCTGGTAGGTCCCCATGCACACGTGAACGGCGCCACGGTCGAGGACGAGGTCTTCATCGCCACGGGCGCCGCGTTGTTCCCCGGTTCGGTCGCCGGCGCGGGCGCGGAACTCCGGATCAACAGCGTGCTGCACGTGAACTCGCGCCTGGAACCCGGCGCGATCCTCCCGATCGGGTGGATCGCGGTCGGCGATCCGGCTCAGCTCTTCTCGCCCGACCGGCACGAGGAGCTCTGGCAGATCCAGCGCGACCTGGACTTCCCCGGCACCGTGTACGGCGTCCCGCGCGGCACCCCCATGCGCGACATCATGTCCCGCCAATCCACCTTCTACGGCGCCCA
Source organism: Kribbella sp. CCNWLW201 (assembly GCF_037203805.1). Lineage (NCBI taxonomy): Bacteria > Bacillati > Actinomycetota > Actinomycetes > Propionibacteriales > Kribbellaceae > Kribbella > Kribbella sp. CCNWLW201. The sequence goes on from NZ_JBBCBQ010000001.1 coordinate 796,957, forward strand.
CCTGAACGACCGCCAACTACCCGACCCCGAGTAGCCCTCAGTCGGTCGTCAGCCCCTCCAACCGAAACCGGCGAACCTGAGCCGGCGCAGTCCCCGCACAGGTCAGCCGCGCGTCGACGGTGTCGAGATGCACCGACAGCTCAACGCTGACGCGCACGCTACCCGCGAGAGCGGCGCCGGTCGCTGACGCTGCCCTGGTGGTTGGTGCTGCCCCGGCCGTGGGCGCCTCGCTAGGCGTGGGCGCTTCGCCGGTGGTTGGCGCTGCCCCGAGCATGGGCGCTTCGCTAGGCGTGGGCGCTACCCCGGTGGTTGGCGCTGGTCCGGGCGTGGGCGCTTCGCCAGGCGTGGGCGCTTCGCCAGGCGTTGGTGCTTCGCCGGGTGGCGGCGAGGCGTCGGTCGGGGCGATGGTGTTGGTCGGGGTGGTGTTGGTGGCTAGGTCGATTTGCCAGTGGTTGTTGGGGAGTTGATGGACGGACGTTGGAAGGAGGTTGTCTAGGGCCAGGGAGTGGCCAGCGGCTCGGGCGTAGTGCTGGGCTGCTTGGACTGGTGGGATGAACGCGCCTGATCCGCGGAGGAGGTCAGGCACGACAAGGCCTTCGTCGTAGTGCTTGGCGAGCTCGACGGCGCGGGACGCTGGGACGTGCCCGTAGAACAGGCCATGCGGCAGTACGACGACGTTCGCCGCGAACCGGTCACCGCCGACGTGACTGCACTCCCACGTTCGCTCGGGATAAGCAGCCGCCAACGCGGCCGCCACCGGTCGCCCACGTACGGCGCAACACGCGTCGTGCCGTCCGTGCGTGCACACCAGGTACACCGGCTCATGGCTGATCTCGCCCGGATCCGACCCGCTGAGCACCTCAAGCAGATGCTCGTCCGACGGCAGCACACCCCATCGCACGGACTCACGCCCCGGCCGGCAATCCACCAGGCCCCATCGCCGCGGCGCCGACCGATCGATCCGCCCATACCGCCGAATCAACACAGGCCGATACCCCAACTGGGCGCACAACCGCGCAACCTCAGCCCCCAGCACAACCTGAGCCGCAGCCGACACCCTGCCGGGGGAAGCCGCCTCCACCGTCCCAGGCGGCCCACCGGCGCCCACCGCCTCCGCCAGGTCGCGTGTGGCCGGTGCGCCGCTTGAGCCGGAGCTGACGGGCGCGCCCAGGGCACCCGGTGCCGCGCGCGTGTCGCCCGAGCCGGAGCTGACGGACGGGCCCTGGGCACCCGATGCCGCGCGCGTGCTGCCGGAGCCGGAGCTGACGGGTTGGCCCGGGGGACCCGGTGCTGTGGGCGTGCTGCGGGCGTCGGTGCTTGAGGCTGGGTTTGGGGTGGTGGAGTGGCGGAGGGTGGTTAGGGCGTTGCGGGGCCAGGGGGTTCGGGATTCGATCAGGAGCCAGCGTTCGGCGGGTGGGGCGGTGGCGACCAGCGAGTCTCCGCGCCGGTCGGCCAGCGCCGCACAGCCCGTCTCCGCCAGGTACCTCTCAGCCACAACGCCCGCCTGCCTCACATCGCAACACCAGAGCCGCGCTCCTGCGCACTACGACAGCACACCGGAAGCGCGCAGCAACCAGCGGCATCTCGTTCACGTACGTCAGCCTACTGTTGCCTGCCGCAACCAATCCATGGCTAGGAAGTGGTCGTGACGAGGACGGCCTCGGTGAGGAGGCGGCGAATCAGGACCAGTTGATCTTGTTCGTCGAGACCCGGAAGGTCGCCGACCTTGTGATCGCCGCCGGAACAGACCGCAGCGACAGCGTCAGCGGTCATCGCAGGCAACGTGATCCGACGATCGGGGAGCTGAAGGACCACAGGGTCACCCGGGACGACACGGCAACGAAGGCCGGTCCTGAGGCGCACCGTCGTACCAACTGCCAAGGACTCGATTGACGCGGCGTGAGCCAAGGGCGCCAACGGCGCCGGACGCGTGCTGGACCAGGTACGACGACGCAGGCGCGCAGCCAGCTCGTCAGGTGTTGCGGACTGGATCTGCTTGATGAAGAGGTCAGCCACCTTCGGCAGCACCTCACTGACCTGCGCAGGGTCACCAGCATCGAAGCCGAGCGGCAGGGCAGCACGCAACGCGGCCTGGTCCGCAGCGAGCGCGGCGAGCTCCTGCACGAACAGATAGCGCGTCATCGTGTGCAGTCCGACTGTCAGGTGCGCACTGACCCCTCCCAGCGCCTTCGCCGAGTGCAGGAAGCCCCGCGGCACGTACAGCGCGTCCCCCGGCCGCAGTACGTCGTCGATCACCGGAGCCCTGTCCCGCGCCGCAGCCGCGACCGCAGCAGAGTGGTCGGTCCACGGCTGGTTGCGCAGCGGATCCACGTGCACCGGCTCGTGCACGGTCCAGTGCTTCTCGCCTGCCACCTGGAGTACGAACACGTCGTGTACGTCGTAGTGCGCCGAGAACCCCTGTGACTCGGCCGGCGTGATGTACGCGTTGATCTGCACCGGCTGACCCGCGTCTACCGACAACTGCGTGGCAAAGTCGACCAGAGCCGGCCAATTGCGGTGCAGCGCCTGCAGTACGACGGTGTGCCCGCTAGCAAAGAGTGCAGCCACCTTGTCGTCGCGCACCTGGTCCGCGATCTCCGCACCGACCCCGCCCGACCCGGTGAACTGCCCGTCGCCGACAACCGTTCCGTTCTTCGCGATGCGCAGGAACGGCGTACGGAGACCGCGACGGGACAAGAGCTCGTCCGCGGCCTCCAGGCTGAACAGATCGTCGTACGGCGCCGGCAGGTCCGGGCCGTGCGACAGCAGAGCCCTCGCACCCCAGTAGGAGCGCGCGAACTCGTCCAGGTCACCCGCTACACAGCGCCGGAGAGCCGGGCGCTCGTCCGACAGAGGCCCAGCCCCCGGCACCGTCCTCACCAGCTTCCGGAGCTCCCGCTGGCCCCACTGTCGGCGCCACCATCTGCCCCGCCGTCGGTCGCGTTCTGGTCGGCGCCGCCGTCAGCAGGTCCCTCGGACGCAGCACCGCCATCGGCACCTCCGTCAGCGCCGCCATCACTCACACCTCCCGACGCGCCGCCGTCAGCAAGTCCCTCGGACGCAGCACCACCGTCGGCACCTCCGTCAGCGCCGCCGTCACTCACACCTTCGGACGCGCCACCGTCCGCGGGCCCTTCGCCGGCGCCAGGCTGGCCCGCGCTGCCGTCCGCACCACCGTCGGTCGCGCCCAGACTGGCACCCCCGTCAGCAGGTCCCTCGTCACCCGAGCCGTACTCGCCGGCCGTCGTGTCGTTGCCCTCGCTCGAGGAACCGCCGGCTGAGCCTCCGTACTCGCCGGCGCCGCCGTCGGCACCGCCATCCGTCGCACCCGCGGTCGCGCCGCCGTCCGCCAGACCCTCGTCACCTTCGGACGAGGTCGACATGTCGTCGTTGTTCAGACTCATCGTGTTGCTCCCTTCGCACCTGGCCGCGAGAGTGCCGGGACTTGGAGCGGGCACCCTGCGAACCATCCTGTGCGCAAAGTGAGGACGGACTAAACCCCGCCAGGGTTACAGCGACGACTCGGTTCAACCGCGAAGATCGCGCCACACCTTCACGAAGGACTCGGTGATCTCTTCCGGCCGTACGGCGATCCGCAGCCAATCCGGCCCGAGACCGGGGAAGGTGTCACCCCGGCGAACGGCGTATCCACGCTCCCGCAGGGATTCCCGCAGTACGGCGGCACCCTCGACGTGCACCAGCACGAACGGACCGCGCGGCACCCCGAACGTCGAGACAGAACCTCGCAACGCGTCCACCAGATAGGCACGTTGCCGGTCGATGTCGAGCGCAGCCCGGGCCGCCTCGGCGACGGCGTGCTCGTTGCTGCAGGCAATTGCCGCGGCCAGCGCAGGAGTGGACACCGGCCAGTGTGGCTGAACTGCTGCCAGTTGCTCGATGAGTCCCGGCGCGGCGAGCACGTACCCAACCCGCAGGCCGGCCAGGCCCCACGTCTTGGTCAGGCTGCGGATCACAACCAGCCCCGGGATCGACGCGCCGGCGAGGGACTCCGGTTCGCCTGGTACTGCGTCCATGAACGCCTCGTCGACGACCAGGATCCGGTCGGGTCGCGCCAGTTCGCGCAGGTCGTCGGCACGGTGCAGCACCGACGTCGGGTTGGTCGGGTTGCCGATGACGACGAGGTCCGCGTCGGCCGGTACGGCGCCCGGATCGAGCACGAACCCGTCCTCCGGCCGCAGGATCACCCGGTCCACCACATGCCCGGCCGACCGCAGCGCCGCCTCGGGCTCGGTGAACTGCGGATGCACCACCACCGCATGCCGCGGCCGGAACGCCCGCGCGATCAGCACGAACGCCTCCGCCGCCCCAGCCGTCAGCAGCACCCTGTCCGGCGCCACCCGGTGCCGCGCGGCGACCGCCGCGAGCGCCGCGTCCTGCCGCGGGTACGACGCGAGGTCGCTCAGACTGCCCGTGATCTCGTCGACCAACCAGGCCGGCGGAGTCTCGGCCCTGACGTTGACCGCCAGATCGACCAGCCCACCTCCGACCTCGAGGTCACCGTGATGCTCCAGATCAAACCCATCGCGCACCCCAGGACAGTAACCGCTCCGGACCTCAACTCGCCCACTACAGCGGTGTGACCTTGTACCGGCGATTCTTCAGGGACGGGTTCCGATGACGTACGTCGGCCAACCGATCCGCGGACAATTCCGCGAAGGCCTGCCCGTCGGATTCGCCGGCGGACGCGATCGCGATGCCTTGGGGGTCGATGATCTGGCTCAGACCGCAGTACTTCTTGCCATTCTGGGCGGCGGCCGCGACGTAGCAGGTGTTCTCGACGGCCCGCGCGGTCAACAGCGTGGTCCAGTGGTGTTCTTTCAGCGGTCCTCGCACCCAGGCAGCCGGTACGACGAGAACCTCGGCGCCGGCGTCGACGAGAGCACGGGACAGCTCCGGAAAGCGCAGGTCGTAGCAGGTCATCAGCCCGAACGAGAGCCCGCCGACCTTGACGACGACCGGCGCGACGTCACCCGACGTCAGCTGATCGGACTCCTTGTAGCCAAAGGCGTCGTACAGATGGATCTTCCGGTAGGCACCCAGCAGCGAGCCGTCCGCACCGACTGCCAGCAACGTGTTGTACGGACGGTGCTGGTCGCAGCTGCGTTCGAACATCCCCGCCACGATCGCGACGCGGTGCTCGACTGCACTCTTGCGCAGCGTGGCGACGAAGTCCCCGTCCAGCGCCTCCGCGGCCTCTGCGACCGACCCGCCCTCGACCGCGAAGTCGGACCTGATCGCTTCCGGCAGTACGACGAGGTCCGGCCGCTCCCGCGCCGCGTCGGCGACGACCCGCGTCACCAGGTCGCGGTTGGCGGCCTTGTCGTAGCTGCTGGCGGTCTGCACTACGGCGATCTTCACGATTCCATGGTGCCGCATCAGGCCGCACGACACCTGGGACACTATGACAGTGGAGTACGACGCGCTGGTGCTGGCCGGGGGTGGGTCGACCCGGTTCGGCGGGGTGGACAAGGCCATGCTGGTGCTCGAGGGCGTCACCATGCTCGACCGGGTGCTGACAGCAACGGAAGACGCGACGGCCACCGTCGTGGTCGGCCCGGTCCGCACCACGATCCGCCCGGTCGAATGGACTGTCGAGGATCCACCCTCCGGCGGCCCGATGGCAGGAATCGCGGCCGGACTCGCCCACGGCAATGCCCCCGTGGTCGTCGTACTCAGCTGCGACCTCCCCTGGTTGACGAAGGACAACATCACCACCCTGCTCAACGGCCTCGGCGACCACGACGGCCACGGCCTTCGCGACACGGACGGCCATGAGCAACACCTCGCCACGGCCTACCGCCGTACGGCGCTCGCGAAAGCCGTCCAGCAACTCGGCGACCCCCGGGACAAGCCGGTACGACGCTCCCTCGCCGGCCTCGACCTCACCTGGTCCGCACCAACCCGAGCCGGCCACGACGTCGACACCTGGGCAGACCTGGATGACTGATGCCATCCGGGCGACCCTCGAGCGCGAGTTCCCGGACAGCGAGATCGTCCCGCGGACCGGCGGCCAACTGAACACCGTCTTCGAAATACGCCGTACCGCCGAGACCCTGATCGTGAAGGTCTACACACCGGAGTCGGCCTGGAAACAAGCCAAGGAAGTCCACGTCTACGGTCTGCTCGAGGCACAACTGGCCGATGCCGTCCCAAGAGTCATCCACGTCGGCGGCACCTTCACCGTTCTGACGAAGCTGGACGGCGTACCACTGTCCGAGACCGATCCGCCCGACTGGCGAGCGACGTACGAGCAACTCGGGCAACTCCTGAAGGCGATCCATCGCATCGAGCAACCAGCTTACGGCTATCTCACCGACGAGATCCTCGATCCGTTGCCGGACAACACGCAGTACATGCGGCGCCAATTCGCCAACAAACTAAGGGAATTCGAGGACCTGCAAGGCGATCCCGTACTGCACGAAGGCATCCAGAGGTACGTCGAGAAACACGCAGCACTCCTGGAATCCAACAAGACGCCGACCCTGTGTCACAACGATTTCCACGAGGGCAACGTGCTGGTGGATCCGGCGACCTGGCGCGTGACCGGGTTCATCGATGTCGAGAACGCGATCGCCGCCGACCCACTGATGGACCTCGCCAAAACGCAGTCCTACTCCATCCGCGGGAACGACGAGAAGCTGCAAGGCCTCGCAGACGGGTACGGCGAGCTGCCGGCGGACTGGCGTGAACGGACCACTCTTTACCGGCTCTACCACTCGCTTGAACTATGGGACTGGTTCGCGTCGATAGGCACCACCATTCACCTCGACGGCATCGCCCGAGACATGGCAGAGACCCTCGATTGCTAGCGGGTACCGTGTGCTGCATGCGAGCTGTCGTGTGTGAGGGTGCCGGCGGGATCGACGTTCTGACGATCGGTGAGGTCGAGGATCCGAAACCGGCCGTCGACGAGGTCGTCATCGACGTGGTCGCCGCGGGCGTGAACCGGGCTGACCTGCTGCAGCGACAGGGGCACTATCCACCGCCGCCCGGCGCACCGGGGACGATCGGGCTCGAGGTGTCCGGCACGATCTCCGCGGTCGGCGCCGAGGTCGAGGACTGGTCCGTCGGTGACGAGTGCTGCGCGCTGCTAGCCGGTGGCGGGTACGCCGAGAAGGTCGTCGTACCGGCGCCGCAGGTGATGCCGGTGCCGGACGGGCTCGACCTGGTCAGCGCGGCGGCGCTACCCGAGGTGGTCGCGACCGTGTGGTCGAACGTGTTCATGACCGCGCACCTCAAGGAGGGCGAGACGCTGCTCGTCCACGGCGGCGCGTCGGGGATCGGGACGATGGCGATTCAGCTCGCCGTCGCGCACGGCGCGCGGGTGCTGTGCACGGTCGGCAGCACGGACAAGATGGAGTTCTGCACCAGGCTCGGCGCGGATGTCGCGATCAACTACAAGGAAGCCGAGTGGGCCTCGGTGGTGAAGGAAGCCACCGGCAAGGCGGGCGCCGACGTCATCCTGGACATCATCGGCGCGAAGTACCTGACCGACAATGTGAAGTCCCTCGCGTACGACGGCCGCCTGGTGGTGATCGGGTTGCAGGGCGGGGTCAAGGGCGAGCTGGACCTGGGCCGGCTGATGAGCCGCCGGGGCTCTATCACCGGCACCGGCCTGCGGTACCGGTCGGTCGAGGACAAGGGCCGCATCCTCGCTGAGGTGGTCGGCCACGTCTGGCCGCTGGTCGCGGAGAAGAAGGTGCGGCCGATCATCCACACCACCTTCCCCCTCGACCAGGTCGCCCGAGCCCACGAGACCCTCGAGCAGTCCGCCCAAACCGGCAAGGTCCTTCTCACCGTCTGAGGTACCTAAGGACGGGTAGTGTCGGGCCGGACGGCCTCAGCTCGAGGCGTTTCACGCCGGACACGTCCCGCCGCATCCGACCACTACCCGTCGTTCGGTACCGGTTCACGTCGCCGGCAGGTTGGCGGCCAGCCAGTCCGGGTCGGGCGCGACGAGCTGGATGACGTCCAGCCAGGTGCCCTCGGGGTCGCGGACGAAGAAGTGGCGCTGGCCGAAGACTTCGGTGACGACCTCGGTCTCGAGCTTCACACCCGCGTCGGTCAACGACTGCGCGACCTTGTCTGCGTCCTCGACGACGAAGCCGAACACGTTCGTGCTCTCGGTCAGCTGACTCACCGCGGCCGGGATCGTCTCGTGGCCGCGCTGGCAGATGGCGATCTCCCAGTCCGCCTCGCCGCGACGCAACGTGAGGAACCAGCCGAGGTCGAGCGTGAGCTGCAGATCGAGGTGCTGTTGGTAGAAGGCGGCGACCTCCGCGGGTCGGTCGGTGACGACGGTGGCGCCGAAGGCTGCGGGTTGCATACGTTCTCCTGACTACTACATCTGTCGTTGTTGTGTACGACAGTTGTAGTGGAATCTGCTAGTCTTGTCAACATGCCCCGGAATCCGGAACGCCGTACCCAACTCGCAGACGCCGGCCTTGCCGTCCTCGCAGAGGCGGGCGCCCGCGGCCTGACCCACCGAGCCGTCGATGCCGCGGCCGGTCTCCCCGCCGGTACGGCGTCCAACTACTTCCGCACCCGCGACGCACTGCTCGGCGCGCTCGGCGAGCGGATCTTCGAGCGACTCGCTCCCGACGAAGCCGTTATCGAGCCGCTGTCCAAGCGCGAGCCGAGCGTCGACCTGATGGTCGACTACGTCCGATACATCGTCGAGCGACTACTCGGCCGGCCCGAGCTTTCGCTTGCCCTGCTCGAACTTCGCCTCGAGGCAGCGCGCCGACCCGAGCTGCACGAGATCCTCTCCCGCACGATCAGGCAGGGATTCGACGCCGACGTCGCATTCAACTCCAACGCCGGCCTGCCGGGCGGCGCCGAAGAGATCCGCCTCCTCCATTTCGCCATCGACGGCCTGATCCTCGACCAACTCACCCCCGGCACCGGCCGCCCGTACGACGTCGACAAGACCACCGACCGCCTCGTCCGCCGCCTGGTGCGCGAGGAGTAATTGCCCACTGAGAATCCGAGCGGGCAACCCCCGACCTCAGGGGCCAACGTTGACCGGAGCATACTCGGTATGCATACTCAGTATTCATGTCGATCAAGCATGGATTGCTGGCGCTGCTCCGCAAGGACCCGAAATACGGCTACCAGCTGCGCGGTGAATTCGAAGCGGCGACCGGTGCGACCTGGCCACTGAACATCGGGCAGGTCTACACCACGCTCACCCGCCTCGAGCGCGACGGACTGGTCCGGGCCGCGTCCACCGAGGCCGACGGGCGGTCGATGTACGAGATCACCGAGGCCGGCCGGGCCGAGCTGGCCAGCTGGTTCGACACCCCGGTCACTCGCGAGTCGCGACCCCGCGACGAGCTGGCGATCAAGCTCGCACTGGCCCTCGCCGTACCAGGCGTGGACGTGAGTGCCGTCGTCCAGCGCCAGCGGATGGCGACCATGCAATCCCTGCAGGAGTTGACCAAACTCAAGCGCGGCAGCCGGGACGGAGACATCTCCTGGCAGCTCGTCCTCGAGTCGATGATCTTCGCTGCCGAGGCCGAGATCCGCTGGCTCGACCACTGCGAGGCGATGCTGTTACGCCACCGCGGCAAAGCATCGGCCAGTACGGCGCCGATCGACGTACCGGAGCAGCACGAAGACAATCTGGGGGCCCAGCGATGAGCACGATTCTCGACATCCGCAACCTGACCAGGACCCACGGTCAGGGCGAGCAGGCGGTCCACGCCCTGCGCAATGTCGATCTGTCCGTCGAGGCGGGCGAACTCGTCGCCGTGATGGGCCCGTCGGGCTCCGGCAAGTCCACCCTGCTCACCTGCGCCGGCGGTCTCGACCAGCCCACCGCCGGCGAAGTATTTGTCGACGGCAACGATCTCACCAAGCTCGGCCGCGCCGCGGTCGCCGCGTTGCGCCGGCGCCGGATCGGCTACGTCTTCCAGGACTTCAACCTGATCCCGGCCCTGACCGCGGCCGAGAACGTCGCCCTGCCGCTCGAGCTCGACGGCGTCCGGACCCGGAAAGCCCGCAAGTACGCCGAAACAGCGCTGACGGAGGTGGCCATCGGTGAACTCGCCGACCGATTTCCCGAAGACATGTCCGGTGGCCAACGGCAACGAGTGGCGATCGCCCGCGCGATCGTCGGCGAACGCCGGCTGCTCCTCGCCGACGAACCCACCGGTGCACTCGACTCCGACAGCGGCGAAGCGGTCCTCCAGCTCCTGCGCGACCGCTGCGACCAGCACGGCATCGCCGGCGTCCTCGTCACCCACGACGCCAGGCACGCCGCCTGGGCCGACCGCGTCGTCTACCTGCGCGATGGTGTGCTGGTAGGCCAGTCCGGCCCGCTCCCCGACGCCGACGCTCTGCTGCAGGGAAGCCACTGATGGGCGACTGGGGACCGCCCCTCCGGATCGCACGACGCACCACCAGGAGATCACTCGGCCGCACCTTCCTGGTCGCCGCACTGATCGGTCTGCCGGTTCTGGCCGCGACCTGGATGGGTGTCGTGCTGAAGACGGGCAATCCGACCGGCGAGGCGCTGGCCAGGTTGAACATCGGCCAGGCGGACGCACGCGTGGACGTTTCGCAGTTCGGGAAGCTGCAGCCGATGGACATGCCGCCGGTGCTCGGGTCGTCCGAGCCGCCACCTGCCCAAGGATCCGAGAAGCCGGTGCGCGAGCCGGCCACGTTCGACCCGCGGCCGTTGCTGCCGGTGGGGACCGTGCTGGCGAGGAAGGTCGTCGAGGTCGGTACGGCGGACATCCAGGGACCGTCGACCACCAGCACGGTCAACGTGATGACGGGCGATGCGCAGAGCCCGCTCGCCAAGGACACGATCCGGCTCGACGAGGGACGCTTCCCGGCGTCGCGGTCGGAGGTGGCGATCTCACCGTCGCTGGCGAAGTACCTCGGCCTGAAGGACTTCACCGGTGCGACAGTGCGCGCCGCGGACGGAACGTCGTACCAGGTCGTCGGTATCTTCCGTCCGACGGACAGTCCGCAGGCGAGGACCGTCCTCGCGACGCCCGGTACGCCGCTGGTGGCCGTCGACCCGACCACATCCGTCCAGTATCTGGCCGACCTGCCTGATGCGGTCGATGCGACAACGCTGGCCGGACCGCTGCGCAACAACGGACTGTTCTTGTTGCCGCGAGCAAACATCGTGGACCCGCCACCCGACGAGTACGGCATGCGGTCGAGCGACATCGGCCCGTACGCCGCGATGGCATTGGCGATCAGTTTCGGCGTACTGGAGATCGTGTTGCTCGCTGGTACGGCGTTCGCAGTCGGTGCGCGCCGGCAGACGCGTGAGCTCGGGCTGGTGATGGCCACCGGCGGTACGGCGCGCGACGTACGGCGGATCGTCTTGCTGCAAGGGTTGTTCGCCGGTGTAGTCGGGGTGACGGGCGGTCTGCTGCTGGCGGCCGTCGTACTGATCGTCGGAAGGCCACTGTGGGAGCGGATCAGCTCGACGCTGTTCCTGTCCTGGCAGGTCCCGTGGGTCCCCGTGATCGTGATCGCCGTGCTCGGTGTGCTCGCCGGTCTGGCGGCGGCGGTCGTTCCCGCGGTGAGCGCCGGTCGGCAGGCTCCACTGGCCGCGCTGGCCGGACGGTTCGCAGCGACCATCGGTAAGGCGAAGGTCCGCAAACCCGCTGTGTTGATGGTGATCGCGGGAGTCGCCCTGGTGCTGGCCGGCAGCACGATGCTTGCGGCGGCGCTTGCGGAGGCGAAGCGGGCAGTGCCGGACGGGTCCGGCTCTCAGGCGACCGTGACACCAACCGGACCGATCACCCTTGTTCTGTTGGGAATCACCGCAGTGATCGCCGGTCTCGTGTGGCTGCTGCCCAGCCTGGTCGGAAAGCTCTCGGGCCTGGCCGGACGGTTGCCGCTGAGTGGCCGGCTGGCGTTGCGCGACGCCGCCCGGCACCGGCATCGCACCGGCCCGGCTACCGCGGCGATCATGATGGCCGTCGCCAGTACGGCCGCGGTCGCCTTCGCGGCCTCGAACGCGATCGCCGCGGACGCGAAGGAGTACGTCCCTCAAGGGCGATCAGGGAACGCGATCGTCGAGTTCGGCACCGGTGGATCCGGCTCGGTGCCGTACTCGGCCGCGACGGAACAGCGACTCGCCGCGCTGCTGCCGGTCCGGGACACCTACCGCGTCGGCACCATCACAGCGCCCGGGGTGAAGCCGATCAACGACTACCTGCCGACGATCTTCGCCCGCGCGCCAGAGACCGTCCTCGGCAATTCCGGGATCAATCTGATCGTCGTCGATCCGGCGTACGTCGGGAAGTTCGCCGGCCTCGAGCGCGCGGCCGCGGAACTGCGGGCCGGCAAGATCGTGCTGCCCAGTGCCGACCTGACCACCAAGGACACCGTCGAACTGATCAGTGACACCCCGACCAGCAGCAAGCGGATCGACAGCCACCCAGCGGTCTACGCAGGCGGCGTACCCAAGATCGTTCTGCTGCGGGACAGCGCGCTCATCAGCCCGCAGGAGGCCGCGAAGTTCGGCAGCGTGAACACGATCCAGGTCGAGTACGAGTTCAGCAGTACGCCGACCAAAGACGCGCTGGCCGCTGCCGACCGACTGCTCGGGCGCGACGACCTGCTGACCATCGAGAACGGGTACCAGAGCCCGGCGCGGATGTTCCTGATCGGGATCCTCACGGCGGCGACCGTGGTCACGCTGCTCGGTGTGGCGATCTCGGTCTCGTTGTCCGCCGCGGAAGGCCGGGCCGACCTGGCGACACTGGCAGCGATCGGTGCGCAACCACGCCGACGACGGAACCTGGCAGCCGCACAGGCGTGGGTCTTGGGACAACTCGGTTGTGTGCTGGGCGTTGGTGTCGGTGCGCTCTACGGCTATACAGCGCACGCGGCCTTCGGATCACCGCATTTCGTGGTGCCGTGGTTGGAGATCGGCGGCATTGTGATCGTCGTACCGCTGTTCGCCGGGTTGCTGGCCTGGCTGATGACGCGGTCACGCCTACCGATGGTCAGCCGCATCGACTAGGGCTCTTTCCGGGTAGGCAACCGGGTACGGCGGTGTGCTTGTGACTCTCCACCGGCCGCAGGCACACCGCTGGTAGACGACCAGGCCTTCACTGACCTGATGGGAGGACGCCACCGTCCAACGGTGCCGGTGGGCTTCGAGTCTGGCTGTCATGGATCCATCGTGATGTAATGCCATTATGCATCTCAACCCTTACGGCACCGACGCGGTCCTGCTGGCCGTGAACCTCGTCACGCGACCGGCCGCGACCCCTGAGGAATTGGCCGAGCGGTGTGAGGAGAGTGGCGTCGAGAGCCGGCTGGTCCGTGAGCGCCGCGTCACAGCCGCGGACCTGGCCGCCGTACGGGTCGCGCTGGACGAATGGCTCGCAGTGGTCGACGCGAAGGACGAGCAGACGCGCGTCGACCTGGTCAACGCGATGCTCGCGAAGTACACCGAGCACCCGCGGCTGACGAATCACGCCGGCGACGGGTGGCACATGCACTACCGGCCGGACAAGGTCCCAGTCGGCCGGCTGGTCGCGACACTGATCAGCACGGGTACGGCGCTGCACCTCGCGGGCCGTGGCATCACCCGACTCGGCCGGTGCGCCACGGACGGTTGCGACAACGTGTACGCCGACCTCTCCCGGACCGGCCGGCAGCGGTACTGCAGCCCCGCCTGCGCCAACCGCGACGCCGTACGACGCCATCGTGCTCGCTCGTCGTAGTCATCCACAGGCCGCAAACCGCGGTAGCCAGGAGGCGGCCTAGGATGGGCAGATGAGCGAGAGCAGCAGCGAGGGCCAGGAGATTCCGATGGCCGGGGCGCGGACCGAAGACGGCAAGGTGCTGATCGTCGGGCCGGACGGCATGGCCGTCGAGGGGCCGCCGCGCTCCGACACCGACGAAGAGCAGGACGAGCCGCGGTCGGTGACCGAGCTCGTCGAGCAGCCGGCCAAGGTGATGCGGGTCGCGAACATGATCCGCAACCTGCTCGAGGAGGTGAAGTCGGCCCCGCTCGACGAAGCGTCGCGGCAGCGGCTGAAGTCGATCCACGAGGCCTCCATCAAGGAGCTCGAGACCGGCCTCGCACCGGAGCTGGTCGAAGAGCTGGAACGGCTCAGCCTCGACTTCACCGACGACAGCGTGCCGACCGAGGCCGAGCTGCGGATCGCGCAGGCCCAGCTGGTGGGCTGGCTGGAAGGCCTGTTCCACGGCATCCAGACGGCGTTGTTCGCCCAGCAGATGGCGGCCCGCCAGCAACTGGAGGGAATGCGCCGCGCGCTCCCCGGCGGCCAGCAGCTGCACGGCGAGGACGGCGCCGGCTTCCCGGGCACGCCGCAGGCCAACAACACCGACGGCCCGGGCAGCGGCGGGATGTACCTGTAACCCCTTAATTCAAAGGCTGAAACAACTCTTCGAGGACGGCGGCGACGCCGTCCTCGTCGTTTGACGGGCACACCTCGTCGACGATCGCCAGCACCTCGGCGTGCGCGTTCGCCACGCCGTACGACGTACCGGCCCAGGCGAGCATCGGCAGATCGTTGATCGAGTCACCGAACGCGATCGACTCGGCGGCCGAAATCCCTTGGGTAGCAGCGAAATCGGCCAGCATCGCGGCCTTCGACACCCCGCTCGCGGAGATCTCCACCAGGCTGGTCCCACCACTGTGGCTGGCGGTGACGCGACCGGCGACCACCGGGTTGATGCGGGCCAGCAACTCGTCGGAGTGCCAGCTCGGATGGCGGACCAGCAGTTTCGCGGCCGGCTCGGACAGCAGCACCTCGATCCCGGCAACCAAGGCGTCGTCGGGCTTCGGCCAGCGGTTGACGTAGTGCGGCTCCTGCCCGTAGCGGTCGGATCGCTCGATCGCGAACTCCACTTCGGGAATCTCGGCCCGGATCGCCTGCGCCACCTCGAGTGCGACCGCCGGATCGATCAGCCGGGTCCGGATCGCCTGCCGCCTTACAACGTCGTACAGAATGGCGCCGTTGGCAACAATCGCGACACCGTGCTCGCCGACCAGGTCGGCCAGGTCGTGCAGCCAGCGAGGTGGCCGGGCGGTGACCATCACGAAAACACTTCCGGCATGCTGGGCCGCGAGCACGGCTGATCGGGTACGAGGCGAAATGGTTCCGTCGTGTCGTACTAAGGTTCCGTCAAGATCGGTGGCGATCAGACGCGGTGGGCGGAAGTCTTCAGGTGCCGTCACGGCACCACCGTATCCGGCGTGCTGAGGATTGCTCATTACCCCTCCGACCGCGTGCAGCGCAAGCAATCGGCGGCCTGTTTCAGACGTTTCTGACCTATCTGATTGAGCATGCAACAACGTCACCAGACCGTTACGGCAGGATGCTGCAAAGGCAGCAAGTTCCCCTGCGCAGCACGGTTTACGCATGATTTCATGCGGAGGTCTGGCGGGGAACCGGGGGCGATTCGGCCGCGTCGTAAGCCTGTTCTGGATCAGCGCGACTGATGCAGCCCCACCCTCGAAGCACATACAAACGTCGAAGAACTGTTGCGGAATTGGCTGCAACCAAAGCCACAGCAGCGGCGTCAACAGTTATGGATCGGTGCGTCCCACGACGGGACGACAACGGTGGGTCGGCAACGGTACGTCGATCCATCAGCTAGTGGATCCGCGTGGCCGAACGTTGTTCACCGTTCGTTCATACGGGTCCTAATACTTGGGGAGCCACATGACCGTCAACAGCGCCAATCTAGCGGGATCAGGGGGCAGCAGTTCCCGAGCCGCTGTCGACACGTCTTCCATCACGGAAGGGGCAATGACCGGCTGCATCGCCCGGTCAGACATTTTCCAGCACCGGCTGATGGAAGAACCGCCGCCCGCCTCCGCCACCCGGCGGACCCGCGAGCGGTACGAACAGCTTGTCCGGGAGGCGAAGGCCTTGTGTGCTTCGTGTCCGCTGTTCACCGACTGCCTGTACAGCGCAGTGGCCGAACACGATGTCAGCGGTTTCGTCGCCGGAACCACTGCCGCACAACGGCGTTCGATGCGCAACCTGCTCGACGTCGAGGTGCAGGCCGACGACTTCGACCAGCTCGCCGGGGCCCGTGGGACCCGCCGGCCGGTCAGCCACGAAGAGGTGCTGCGACTGAGGACGCAGTACCCGAACGACAGCCTGGAATCCCTGGCCATGCGGCTCGGGTGCTCGCTGTCGACGGTGAAGCGTCACCTGCGCCGGGCGCGCCGCGGCCAGAGCCCGGCCGTCAAGACCCCGCGGCCGCGGCCGGAGGTCAGCGCCGTGCTCGACGCCTTCGACACGGTCGTCGACCAGCAGCGCCGCCCGCGCCGGACCGGCAGCAGCCGGGTCGCCTGATCCGATATTCGGCCCGCCAGCGGACTATCGGACACTGACAGCGAAGGCCCGGAACCCCTGCGAGAGCGGGGGTTCCGGGCCTTTCGGTTGCCTACAGCAAGCTGTCAAGGCTTTCGACGCTGCTCGAAAGGGTTGGCAGCGCGGCCGCCGTGGGTTCGACTGAGAGGGTGACTCAGAACCAGCGGTTGAGGACAGCGGCGACGCCGTCGTCCTGGACCGACTTGGTCACCTCGTCGGCCGCGGCCTTCACCTCGTCCGGCGCCGACCCCATCGCGATGCCGAGACCGGCGTACGTCAGCATCTCGATGTCGTTGCGTCCGTCCCCGATCGCGAGCAGACCGGACGGGTCCAGGTCGTACTGCGCCAGCGCGACCTTCAGCCCGGTCGACTTGTCCACGCCCTCCGGGGCAATGTCCAGCCACGCGGTCCAGCCGACGAAGTAGCTGACCCCGTGCAGGCCGAGGCGTTCCGCCAGGTGGACGAAGTCCGCCTCCGACTGCTCCGGGTCCCGGATGATCAACCGGGTCACGGGTTCCGGCGCCAGCTCCTCGTCGCTGACCACCCGGATCCGCGCGTCGGCACCGAGGTCGCCGTCCGGGAACGGCGCGGTGACCAGATAGCTGCTGTCGTGCTCCTCGACCGCCATCCGGGCGTTCGGCGCGTGCTTGCGCACCGAGGCGATCACCGTCGACGGGTCGAAGGTCCGCTCGTCGATCACGTCACCGTCGGGGTAACGGAGCGTCCGTGCACCGTTGCTACAGACAACGAATCCACCCGCGGGCAGACCGAGCTTGGCCGCCACCGGGTGCGTGGTCTGCCAGGCCCGGCCGGTCGCGAGGATCAACGGCACCTGTGCGGCAGTACGTCGTACCGCATCGATGACGGCCGGCGAGAGCAGCTCGTCGTGGTCGAGCAGCGTCCCGTCGATGTCCAGGGCAACGGCTGTCGGCCTCGTCATTTGCCAACCGGTTCGAGGACCTCACGACCGCCGACGTACGGGCGCAGCGCGGTCGGTACCCGGACCGAACCGTCCGCCAGCTGGTGCGTCTCCAGGATGGCGACGATCCAGCGGGTGGTGGCCAGCGTTCCGTTCAGCGTCGCGACCGGCTGGGTCTTGCCGTCGGCGTCGCGGTGCCGGATGTTCAGCCGGCGGGCCTGGAAGTCGGTGCAGTTCGACGTCGAGGTCAGCTCGCGGTACCGGCCCTGCGTCGGCACCCAGGCCTCGCAGTCGAACTTCCGGTACGCCGAGATGCCGAGGTCACCCGTCGCGGTGTCGATCACCCGGTAGCTCAGCTCCATCTTGTCGAGCATCTCCTTCTCCCAGTTGAGCAGCCGCAGGTGCTCCGCGGCGGCGTCGTCCAGGCTGCAGTAGGAGAACATCTCGACCTTGTCGAACTGGTGGACACGGATGATCCCGCGGGTGTCCTTCCCGTGCGACCCGGCCTCTTTGCGGTAGCAGGACGACCAGCCGGCGTACCGGATCGGGCCCGCCGACAGGTCGAGGATCTCGTCCATGTGGTAGCCGGCCAGCGACACCTCCGACGTACCGACCAGGTAGAGGTCCGGGTCGGCCAGCCGGTAGACGTCGTCGTGTGCGGACAGGTAGCCGGTGCCGCCCATCACCTCGGGCTTGACCAGGGTCGGCGTGATCATCGGGGTGAAGCCGGCCTCGACCGCCTGCTGGATGGCCAACTGGAGCATGCCGAGCTGGAGCAGCATGCCGGCGCCCTTGAGGAAGTAGAACCGCGAGCCCGAGATCTTCGCGCCGCGTTCCATGTCGATCGCGCCGAGCAGCTCGCCCAGCTCGAGGTGGTCGCGCGGCTCGAAGCCCTCGGCGGCGAAGTCGCGGGGCTTGCCGACCTCCTCCACCACGACGTAGTCGTCCTCGCCGCCGACCGGAGCCTCGTCGGACACCAGGTTCGGCAGCGCGCGGGCCAGGTCGTCGAAGCGGCGCTCGGCCTCGTTCGCGGCCGCCTCGGTGGCCTTCACCTCGGCGGCCAGCGTCTTGGTCCGCTCCAGCAGCGCGGCCCGCTCGTCGCCCTTGGCCTGGGCCACCTGCTTGCCGAGGCCCTTCTGCTCGGCCCGCAGCGCCTCGAACGCGGAGATGGACGATCGACGCTCACTGTCAGCCACCAGGACCCGGTCGACCAGGTCCGCACTCTCGCCGCGCTTGGTCAGGGCCGCACGCACGACATCGGGGTTCTCACGGAGCAGTTTCGCGTCAATCACACGATGAGGGTATCGGGGCGTGTCAGAAGGGGCGAAGTCTATTCGGGATGATGGGCTGTGTCTCATCGTGTGGCGTTGGTGCGGCTAGCGGTGGTCCAGTCGTTCGCTGGCAAGGCGGAGGAGGAGAGCAACGCGGAGCATTGCGCGACGACGACAACGCCGCCAGCGGGCGTCTGGGGCGCCGCTAGACGTGCCGAACGTCACTCGATGAGGCACCGAACGCACGCGATCATGAGGGGGAATCGAGCGGGTCATGAACCACCATCCACCCAGTTCGGTCGGCCGTGTGCTCACGGTCGTCCTGGGTGTGCTGCCGTTCACCGTGATGACCCTGCTCGTGTCCCTGAACTGGCCGCCGCTGGAGCGCTGGGACCAGTCCGTGGCCGCCCGCGCCGCGTCGTACGGCAGCACGCACCCGAACGTGGTGGATTTCTGGCAGGTGATCGGCGCCGTCTTCCTGCCCTGGGCCATGCGGGCGGTCCTCGTGCTCGTCGCTGCGTACCTCTGGCACCGCCGGGCCCGGCTGCTGACCTTCTGGCTGCTGGTGTCCGCCGGCGCGGAGCTCGGCCTGGTCCAGGCGGTCAAGTACATCTTCGACCGGCCCCGGCCGGCCCAGATGCTGGTCGAGAACGACGGCTGGTCGTACGTCTCCGGTCACGCGACCGCCGCGTTCGTGATGGCCGGCGCGCTGGGCGTCGTACTCCCGTCCGTCCGGGGCTGGCGACGCCGGTTCCGGCTGCTGGTCCTGCTGCCGACCATCGCGGTGGTGTGGATCGCGTCGGCCGACCGGATCGCGCTGAACGTGCACTACGTGTCCGACGTACTCGGCGGCTGGGCGCTCGGCCTGGCCATCCTCACCGCCACGTCGATCGGGTTCGGCCTGCGACCCGGGCTCCGTCGACGGCGTCGTCGTACCCCTTCGGAGGACGACGGTACGACGGTCCCGCCGCGGGCCGCCGTGATCGTGAACCCGATCAAGGTCGGCGACGGGGTAGCGTTCCGGCGGAAGGTGACCCGGGCGCTGGCCGTCCGGGGATTCGACGACCCGCTCTGGCTGGAGACGCGCGAGGACGACGCCGGGAACGCGATGGCCAAGCGGGCGATCGAGAACGAGTCGGACCTGGTGCTGGTGGCGGGCGGCGACGGTACGGTCCGGGTGGTTTGCGCGGCGCTGGCCTACACCGGGATCCCGGTCGGGGTCATCCCGGCCGGTACCGGCAACCTGCTGGCCCGGAACCTGCACATCCCGCTCGACCTGGACGACGCGCTGGAGCGGATCCTGGAAGGCCGGGACCGGCGGATCGACCTGGTCAAGGTGCACGGCGACGAGCTGGACACCGACCGGTTCGCGGTGATGGCCGGGCTCGGGCTGGACGCGGCGATCATCTCGGACGCCCCGCCGCACCTGAAGCGTCAGATCGGCTGGACGGCGTACCTGGTGTCGGCGGCGAAGAACATCAACCACCCGTCGGTCCGGGTCCGGATCACGCTCGACGACGGCGAACCGATGGACCGCCGGGTGCGGACCGTCGTGGTCGGCAACGTGGGCATGCTGCAGGCGAACATCCCGCTGCTCCCGGATGCCCGGCCGGACGACGGCCTGCTCGACGTGGTCGTGATCGCGCCGCGGCGGGTGACCCAGTGGCCGATCGTGGTCTGGCGGCTGATGACGCGGACGAACCGGACGGACATGTACCTGGAGCGGTTCACCGGGCGGAAGGTGGAGATCACGGCCGCGGTCGACGTCCAGCGGCAGCTCGACGGGGATCCGATCGGGCCGGGGCGGTCGCTCACGGCCGAGATCGAGGCCGGAGCACTGGTCGCGCGGGTGCCGAAGCGCCGTTAGCTTTCGACGCTCGGGCCGGCCTCTTTGCGGAGGGTCTCGATCGCCTCTTCCTCCTCGGGCGACAGCTTGGCCTCGCTGGCGAACGCCCGGATCTCCTTGGCGTACGTGCGCGCATCGGCCCGGCTGTTGATCGACGTCAGCACGACCCCGTCGCCCTTGTCGTCCAGCAGCGCCATCGACCAGGACAACTTCCCGCCGGTGTCGCCGAATGCGTCGTACCGGACCACTGCCAGGTGCTGCAGTGTCGCGCGCAACTCCCCGCGGGTCGCCTCGATCTCGTGGCCCAGCTTCCGCAGTTCGGACCGGACCGTGCCCTGCTTGGCCTCCGGCTGTTGCGGTTGCGGCTCGGGTTCAGGCGTGGGCGTCGCGGGCAGCTTGGCCGACTTGGCGGCGCCGGACTGCGCCCGCAGCGCCTGAATGGCGAAGACCAGGGCGAGGACCGCCACGAACAGAGCGGCGATCCCGAATGCACCGGCTAACGTCGAAGACACGCCAGGAAGCCTAAAGCATCTCTCGTCATACCTGAGTATTCAGGCGATCGCGCAGAGTACACAGGGGTTGGCTTTGGGTGGACCACACGAGGTACCGATGTCAGGCGCAACGTAGATTCACGACGTGACACATTTGCCTGACCCAGGTCCCCAGCCGGGGGTCCACGACCTCGGATACGCCCGGCTCGACACCGATCGGCTGGAGCGTACCGGCGACGCCGAGGTCGTCTACGGCGCCGGCAAGACACCCGACCAGGTCGTCGAGCTGCTGCGGACCCTGCACGCCACCCACCCGTCTCACGCCGTACTGGCCACTCGCCTGACAGTGGAGGCGCAGGAGGCCGTCGCCGCCGCTCTGCCGGCCGCAGTGGTCGATCCAGTCGGCCGTACGGCGGTCCTTGGTGAGCCGCCCGTACTGCGGGGGACAGTCGCCGTCGTGGCCGCCGGTACGTCGGACGCCCCGGTGGCAGCCGAGGCTGCGACCACTGCGCGAGTGTTCGGCGCAGAGGTCGATGTGATCACCGATGTGGGCGTGGCTGGTCTACACCGGGTGATGGGGGTACGTGAGCGCCTGGACGCAGCGGACTGCCTGATCGTCGTCGCCGGCATGGAGGGTGCGCTCCCGAGCGTCATCGGCGGACTGGTCGGCGTACCGCTGGTCGCCGTACCGACGTCGGTCGGGTACGGCGCTTCGTTCGGTGGCGTCGCGGCTTTGCTGGGGATGCTCAACTCCTGTGCGCCGGGTGTGACCGTGGTGAACATCGACAACGGCTTCGGGGCCGGCGTGTTCGCGGCCCGGGTGGCGCGACGCTCGGCTCCTCGCGAAACGAAGGAGAACCGGTGAGGATCGCCTGGATCGACTGCTCGGCCGGCGCCTCCGGTGACATGCTCCTGGGCGCCTTCCTGGACGCGGGTGCCGACGTCGCCGCGATCAACACAGCCGTCGCCGCTGTGGACCCGTCGTTGTCGGTCACCGTCGAACGCACCGCCCGCCACCAGATCGCCGCCACCAAGGCCACGGTCCGGGTCTCCGGCACACCTCACCCGGAAAGTGTCTTGGACGCCGGACATGGGCACGGTCACGGGCATGGGCACGGGCACGGCGAGGAGCCGTCTTCCGGGCACGAGCACGGGCCGACTCGAGCCTGGGCTGACGTTCGGGAGTTGCTCGAGCGGGCTGACCTGTCCGAGGCGGTTCGCAGCCGGGCTCTGGACACTTTTGCGCGACTGGCTCGGGCCGAGGCTTCGGCGCATGGGGTCGAGCCGGATGCGGTGCACTTTCACGAGGTCGGGGCACTGGATGCGATCGCGGACATCGTCGGCGTTGCGGCGGCGTCGGTCTCGCTCGGGCTGGACCGGGTCGTGGTGTCGACGATCGCGCTCGGCGGCGGTCGCCAGGTGCGCGGTCAGCACGGCGGCATCCCGGTGCCCGGTCCCGCCGTACTCCATCTGCTCTCCGAGGCCGAAGCCCCGGTCGTCGGCGGCACAGCGCCGTACGAGATGACGACGCCGACCGGTGCCGCGCTGCTCGCCACGCTGGCCGACGAGTTCGGCATGATGCCGCCGATGCGGATCACCCGGACCGGCGTCGGCGCCGGCGGCCGCGACCCAGTCGAGGTGCCGAATGTGGTCCGCGTCGTCGTCGGAGAGACTGCCGACCGGCCGGCGACCGAGCTCGTCTACGAGACCAACGTCGACGACCTCGACCCACGCCTCTGGCCGCAGACGCTCGCCCGCCTGCTCGAGGCCGGTGCGGCCGACGCCTGGCTGACCCCGATCCTGATGAAGAAGGGCCGGCCCGCCCACACCCTCTCGGTGCTGGTCAGCAGCGCGAACGCCGACGCGGTCCGCCGGGTGATCCTCACCGAGACCACCGCGATCGGCCTGCGCGAGTTCCCGATCAGCAAGCACGCCGCCGACCGCGAGTTCACCAGCGTCGAGGTCGACGGCCAGCGCATCAGCATCAAGATCGCCCGGTACGACGGCCAGGTCGTCAACGTCCAGCCCGAGTACGACGACGTCGTAGCAGCCGCCGCCGAACTCAAACAACCGGTCAAGGCAGTCCTAGCCCGAGCAATCGCCGCCGCCGAACCGCTCTGGCACTAGCGACCGCTGTAGGGCGGGGCGAAGAACACCAGCAGCGCGAGATCCTCGGTGACGTCGGTGAAGCGGTGTTCCTCCTCGGCCGGGACGAACAGGACGTCACCGGGGCCTACCTGCTCGGAACCACTCGGGGTGACCACAGTGGCGCGGCCGGTTGTGACGACGTAGATCTCGTCCTCGTGATGCAGGGCCTGATCGTCCACGCCACCGGCCGGGATCGAGTAGGTCCCGACGGACATCGACTCGTTGCGTAGCTGTTCCACGTAGTCGTTCGGCTCGCGGCGCACGAAGACGCCTGCCCCCACCAGTTTCTCCACCCGGCGACCCTAGTGGGCTTCGGCCTTCTGCGGCACGGTTTTCTGCTTGCGGCGCGGCCAGTCGTACGGCCACCACTGCGCGCCGCCGCGCCGGGCCCAGACGATGAGCCCGATCAGCACCGCCAGCTCGATCGCCGGGCAGATCGTGTCGCGCAGCCGCGCGCTGAACCACTCGAGCGAGTCGGACAGGCTCGCCGCCACTTGGCGCGCGTTCGGATCTCGTCCGGGCACGTAGGCGATCGCGAGCATCGTCGTCCGGACCACCATCAGTCCGTCCACCTTCGACGCCGCCACGGCCGCCAGCGCGACCCAGGCGATCAGGTCGTACCAGGGCAGCGAGTACATCGCGGTCAGGATCCAGGCGATCGCGTAGATCGCGGTGTACCGGATCGCGGCCGGCGTCGGGTCGTCCGGATGCGTCTGCGGCACCAGCGACTTCGGGAACACCTGGGACAGCAGGATCGCGACGACCACGAGCCCGACCCACGCGAGGATCGCCAGGACCGTCCGCACCAGCCCGTTCGGCAGGAACAGGGTGAAGAAGCTCAGCAGGACCTTGTGCGGTGTGCCGGTGGAGATGAACGAGGTCTGCGAGCGCGCCTGCTGGAACGCCTGCAGGCCGACGAACGCATACAGACCGCCCATCGCCAGCGCGCCGCCACCGCAGAAGATCGCAGCCTTCCGCCGATCCGTGTGCAGCGCCCACAGCATCGCCACACCGACCAGGCCGATCGACAGCTTGGTGCAACCCGCCACGCCGATCAGCACACCCGCCCAGAACACGTGCCGCCGGAACAACACCAGCGCGATCACCGCGAACATGACCGCGATCGCGTCGTTGTGCGCACCGGCGAGGACGGTCCACAGGATCAGCGGGTTGGCCAGGCCGAGCATCGCCACGCGGCGGCGGTTCGGCAGGTTCGGCCCGACGAGCTTGAGCAGCACCAGTCCGGTGACGACCAGGCTGATCGCGACGGACAGCTGCAGCATCCAAACGGTCAGCTGCATCGAGTCGCCGCCGATCAGCGACGAGATCCACTGGACCCAGGTCGCGATCGGTCCGTACACGCTCTTCGCGCCCTGCCACGGTCGCTCGGTCGCCGCGATCACCGGGTCGTACCCGAGCCGGATGGTGTCCGCCGGCGCGGTCGTGTACGGGTCGCCGCCGAGCGACATGATCCGGCCGTACGCCGCGTAGATCAGCACGTCGCCGGAGGCCATCGGCGGGACCAGGGTGATGGCCGCCGTCGTACCGATGCCTAGGGCAACCAATCGCTGGATTCGCGGCGCCCAGCCGTGTTTGAGTGCCTTGGTCGCCAGGAAGACGCCGTACCCGCCGAGCAGGATGGCGACGTAGATCATCACCGTGACGAGCCAGTCGTTCGGCTTGGTGTCGAACCAGTACGACGGGAGCCAGGCGTGCCGGTTCGTCAGCGTCAGCACGACCACGGACGGGCCGAGCAGACCGGCCGCCACGACGAGCGTCGTACAGGCGAGGTACAGCGCGACCGCGCGGCGGCCGTAGCGCTCCGCCAACCGCGGGTCTGTCGTTTCGGTGGTGTCGCCGGGCGGACTGGTACTCATTGCGACGGCTTCCGCGGGAACAGGCTGGGCAGCGGCAGACCGCTGCCCGCGGGCAGCGCGCTCCGTGCGGCGAGGGCGCGACGGACGTGCAGGTACTGACGGCCGCGGTGCAGTTGGCCGCGCCAGTCCGTGCCGGTGGCCCGGTGCTTGACGTCGATCGGCACCTCGAGGATGCGGAACCCCTTGCGGCCGAGATCGATGCTCAGCGCGGTCTCGACCCCGAAACCGGGAGCGAGCGGTACGGCGGCGTCGAACGCGACCCGGGTCAGGCAGCGCTGACCGGACAGCGGCTGCTCCGGCGCCCAGCCCGTCGCCTCCTGGATCCCGTCCCGCGCGAGCCGGACGACGAACCCGTGACCGCCCGCCTTGGAGCCGTCCGCACGCACCTGCGCCGGCAGCGTGCCGATGGTCATGTCCGCCTTGCCGCTCTGAACCGGCTCGATCAGCGGCGCCGCCGCGGTCGCGGAGTCGGTCAGGTCGGCGTCGAGGAAGAGCAGGTGCCGCGCGCGGGCGCCGTCGCGCTCCGCGACCGCCGCCGCTCCGGTCTCCATCGCCGCTGCCTTCCCCCGGTTCCGCTCGTGCCGGACGACGACCGCCCCGGCACGCTCGGCGGCTTCCGCCGTACCGTCCGCCGAGCCGTCGTCGACGACCACGACCAGATCCACCCCGATGATCTTGTGCACCGCGTCCACCGTGGCCGCGATCCGCTCCGCTTCGTCCTTCGCCGGGATCACACAGGCGACGGCTCGCTCGAACGGCTCGGAAGGCAGGTCATGACCGGACACAGCACCGCAGCCTAGTTCCTCCGCAGCCGATCGACCTCGTCAGTTCCCGGCCGCTGTGGATATCTCGTTCTTTCGAACGACCTGTGGAAAACCTCGGGGGCCTCCGCCCGGATCACGGCATCTTCTCTGCCGAGAGCGATCAACCAGCCGAGCGGAGGATCCGATGAGCACTTCACAAGCACACACAGTCATCCCGGGCACGGGTGCGGCGCGGTCAGGAGCGGACCCGGTCGTACAGCAGGCAGATGGCGCCGGACTCCGTCGGCGTCGAGTCGGCCAGCGTCCACGAGGTCGCCGGCAGGCCGTCCTCGAAAAGCCGGGCGCCGCCGCCGACCAGCTCCGGCGCGAGCGTGATGCTCAGCCGGTCGATCTCGTCCGCGGCCAGCAGCGCCTTGATCACACTGACGCTGGCCAGCACGACGATGTCGCCGCCGGTCTCGCCCCGCAACTGCTTGACCACATCGGCGGCCTCGGCGTCCACGATCCTGCTGTTCTGCCAGCTCGGCTCGGTCAGCGTCGACGAGAAGACGACCTTCTCCGTCTCGTTCATCCACTTCGCCGCCGCCCGGTCCTGCGGCGCCGCGTTCTCGTCGTCGGCCACCGCCGGCCAGAATCCGCCGAATCCTTCGTAGTTCTTCCGACCGAGCAGAATCGTGGTGGCCGGCTCGGTGACCCGGATCATGTGATCGCGGGACGCCTCCGTGATCGCGTGCGGCACGATCCAGCTCATGTCGTAGTCGCCACCGACCCCGTTCACCCGTCCGTCCAGCGAGAGCGTGATGTTGGCGGTCACCTTGCGTGTCATCTCAGTACCTCCGGTCCGGGACACCCTCTCGGCGTCCTCACACCAGAAATCCTGTCGCCATCCGCCCACCCGAACATCTGCCACCTGGCCGATATCCAGGATGCCCTGGCCGACCCACCGACAAGCCGGGCCGACCGCTGCCGACAGGCGGCGCGGAACGTGTGCCGTCTCTCACGCCCCGGGAGTTGGACGTTGAGGGATATTGTCGGACAATCAGACAGATTGGAGCGGCATCCAGCGCGACGGACGCGGCTGCCGTAGCGTGGTTGGGACGACCGGAGAAGGGACAGGCGGATGACCGAGACTCAGGGAGTCGACAAGGGGTACGGCGTCGACAGTGAGGTCGGACCGCTGCGGACGGTGATGCTGCACCGGCCGGGCAACGAGCTCCGCCGGCTCACCCCGCGGAACAACGACAAGTTGCTGTTCGACGGCATCCCGTGGGTCGGCCGGGCACAGGAGGAGCACGACGCCTTCGCCCAGGCGCTGCGCGACCGCGATGTCGAGGTGCTGTATCTCGGCGAGCTGCTCACCGAGGCGCTGACCGACCCGCAGGCCCGTTCGGTCGCCGTCACCGGCGCCACCGAGGACCTCCGGCTCGGCGACACGCTGCGCGACTACCTCCGCGCATCCTTGAGCGCCCTCGATCCGGCAGGGCTGGCCGAGGCGTTGATGGCCGGCGTCCGGAACGACGAAGTCCGCGCCGGTGGCCTGGTCACGTCGCTGCTGGCCCACGAGGACTTCCTGATCGACCCACTGCCGAACCTGCTGTTCACCCGGGACTCGAGCGTCTGGATCCGGGACTCGGTCGCCGTCACCTCGCTCGCGATGCCGGCCCGGGTCCGCGAGACCCAGTTGACCGAGCTGATCTACACCTTCCATCCGCGGTTCGCCGGCGTGGACAAGGCGTACGACCACCAGCTCGAGCACGTCGAAGGCGGAGACGTGCTCGCGCTCGGCCCCGGCGTACTGGCTGTCGGGGTCGGCGAGCGGACGACGCCTGCGGGCGTCGAGCGGCTGGCCCGGCGGGTGTTCGCCAAGGATCTGGCGCACACGGTGCTGGCAGTGCCCATTGCGCAGCAGCGCGCGACGATGCACCTCGACACCGTCTGCACGATGGTCGACGCCGACGCCGTACTGATGTATCCGAACATGGCCGAGGAGATGCGTGCGCACGCGGTCACCACGGATGGCGACCAGTTGCATGTCGCCGAGCCGGAGCCGTTCCTGGTGGCAGCGGCGAAAGCGCTCGGTATCGACACGCTCCGGCGAATCGACACCGGTCTAGACCCGGTCACGGCCGAACGCGAACAGTGGGACGACGGCAACAACACCCTCGCGCTGGCGCCACGGGTGTGCATCGCCTACGAGCGCACGGTGGAGACGAACGCGCGCCTGGAGGAGTCCGGAATCGAGGTCATCCGCATCTCCGGTTCCGAGCTGGGCTCCGGTCGCGGTGGCCCTCGCTGCATGTCCTGCCCGGTTCTCCGGGCCCCACTGGGGGCGGTCTGAGCATGCCCGGACGGTCGCGGGACTGGTCTAGTAAGCCCTACGACACGCGCAGTGAAATCGGGGCTTGTGGCGGACCACCAATCTGAGTACTCTTCATGCCTAGGCCCAGGCCCTGTTGCTCCCCCGTCAGCAGGACTTGGGCCGTCCACGTTTCTTCACCCGGTCGCAGGCGTCATCCGCCTCCCGAACAGAACCCTTGCCCTAGGCCACCGGTCGGCCTAGACCACAACGGTTGCCCACCGCCCCTAACCACCCTCGGCGGCAGCACCCGGGGCCCATTTCGGATTTGTCGTCGGGACTGTTGCTTTCGGCGCCGTTCAACGGGAAACGCAAACACCCGGCCGCGGCAGGCGCGACCGGGTGTTGCTCGGTTCTTGTTCCTTGGATTCTCGGCTAGCGGATTGTGAGCTGCCGGCTGGCCAGGCCGGCGCGCGCGGCGCGTTCTTCGGTGGTCAGGGGTGCTTCGGTCGCGAGCGCCTTCTCGAGGGCCACCGCGAAGTCGGCGGCCGGCTTCTCCACGTCGGCCGCTTCGGCGTCAGCGGGGAGCTCCCAGACCGGCGCGAGTACGCCGAGCGCACGGAACGAGCCGATCAGCCGGCTGCCCTCCGTCAGCGCCGACGAGCCGGCCGCGTGCAGACGCGCCAGCGCGTCCAGCAGGGTGTCCTCGCTGTGCGGCAGCACCCAGCGCAGGTACCGGCGGTCGCCGATCTGCGTCCAGTACGCCGCGTCCACCGACTCCAACCGCACGGTCGGGGCCGCGGCGGCGTTCGCTCGCTCCAGGCCCGCGGCGACCTCACCGGTCGGGTCCTCGACGTTCTCGCTGACCCAGAAGTCGAAGCCCTCGTGCACCTTCACCTCGATCGGCTTCGAGGTGTCGATCAGGTCCTGCAGCCGCGGGCCGTCGGTCAGCAGGTCGCCCAGCTGGATCGGGTTGCCCGGCTCGGTCTTCAGCGCCGCGGTGATCGCGTGCCCGAGATCGCGACTCGGGTCACCCGACGACGCGTGCGTCTGCAGGCCGATCCAGATCGTCTCGTCGTCGCGCACCAGGCCCGGCATCGCCATCGGCAGCAGGGTGACCAGGTTGACCACCTTGCCCGCGTTCTCGCCGGTCAGCACGACCTCCGCCGTACCCGACGGGACGATCTCCCGGAAGGCGATCAGGTCGCACTCGGACGGCAAGCCCTCGAACGGCCGCACCACGAACGCGTCCGCCGCCTGGGCCCGCTCCCGCCCGTGGCACTGCTTGAACCGCTTGCCTGACCCGCACGGGCAAGGCTCCCGCGGTCCGACATCAACCAGGTCGGCCGGATCCAGCGTGACGGTCGTCGTGTTCTTCGCGCGCTGCCGCGACTTCTTTCCCATACCCGCAGTCTTGCAGCCCCCCACCCCCAACAGCCAACCCCCTCCCCGCCCTGCCTTTGGTGGGCTGACCCACCAGAGAACGGGTTGGCGACCGAGAATCCGGGGGGCCAACCCACACGCCCGTGGGTCAGCCCACCAAAGGGGGCGGGGGTGGTCAGCTGGGGATGATGGCGTGGACGGTGCGGTGGGTGGGGGCGGTGCGAACGTCCCAGGTGGAGGTGAGGACGTCCACGATGGCCAGACCGCGGCCGCCGATGGACTCGGGGTGGGCGTCGTTGATGCGGCGCGGCTCGGTGTCGCCGCAACCGTCGGTGACCTCGACGTGGATACCGGCCTTGTCGATCCACCAGGCCGCGCGGACCTCGCCGGCGGGTAGTGGCGGTGCGTAACGGATGGCGTTGGAGAGCAACTCGGACAGGACGAGCTGTGCGTCGTCAGAGGCGTTTTCCGCGGCCCTGAAACGCTTGAGGTAGGCGGCTAGACGGCGACGGGCATCCGCTACCGCGGACACTTCATGCGGCAGTACGACGTCCACAACGCTCACGTCGGCAGGCAAGGTCGCAGAGGACAAGCAGGGTCTCCTCATTCATCGGAACAGCCATATGCACATCTGCCCACGATCCAGCCCCGGAAAACACCAGCGTGCATTCCGTTACATACCGCCGCTGAAGATCACACGTTTAGCCAAGAAACCGAGACGAAAACGACAGAATTGAACGTTGCAATAACGGCCCGCATTCACATCACTACGTATCCACACCACCCTCCGTGACCTCCCCCAGGGCCGGCCCAGTCGCTGCCGGCCGCTCGCGGTGCGGGTTACTGGTGGCGGCGGGGCTGGCGTTTCGGGGGGAAGGTGAACGAGGGCAGCGGTGGGGACGGGGGTTCGGAGAGGGTTCGGAGGGCGGCTTCGGGGCGGTCGCTGATGATGGCGTCGACCCCGATGTCACGGCAGTGGCGGACGTCCGCGTCGGCGTTGACGGTCCAGACGTGGACCTGGTGGCCGTGTTTGTGGGCGCGGTCGACGTACTCGGGGTGGGCGGTGACGATCTCCAGGCTCGGGCCGGCGTACGAGACTCCGGTGGGGAGTGAGCCGTCGCGGAACCGGAGCGGTACGCGGTCCATCAGCAGGACGGTGCGCAGGCCGGGCGCCAGCACGCGCAGGCGGCGCAGTGACAGCCAGGAGAAGCTCATCACCCGGGCCGGGGACTCGGTGCCGATCTTCGGGTGCGCCCAGCCGTAGCGGTCGAGAGCCTCGATCAGGCGGCGTTCGACCAGACCGGCGTACCGGGTCGGGTGCTTCGTCTCGATCGCGAGCTCGAGCGGTCGGCCGGCGTCGCGGACGGTGGCGAGGAGTTCGTCGAGGGTGAGGACCTTCCGCATGTCCGGACTCGGCAGCTCGGCCTCGTCGTCGAGGTCTGCCCACGGGTTCTTCCAGGAACCCCAGTCGAAGGCCTCGAGCTCCTCCAGGCTCATCGTGGACAGCACGCCACGACCGTTGGAGGTGCGTTCGATCCTGCGATCGTGCACACAGACCAGATGTCCGTCGGAGGTGAGCCGTACGTCGCATTCGAGACCGTCTGCTCCCGCGTCGACCGCCCGGCGGTAGGCCGCCAGCGTGTGCTCGGGACTGACGTCGCTAGCGCCGCGATGGGCCACCACATGTGGGCGTTTCCCCATGAGGACAACTCTGTCACGTGCTCAAGTCACCCAGTCACCCAGCCACGCCGACCACCGGAAAACGATTACTCCCACCGCCGTGCGGCTGGAGTTATCCACAGCGGACCGAAGGACGGGTAGTAGTCCCGCTCGGCACCTCGGAGAACGCCTGGCGTTGCGCCGCGAACCCATCGAGCGAGGACTACTACCCGTCCTTCGGTACGGGTTCGAGAGTGCCTCGCTGGGGGCTGGGTGGTTGGGCTGGGGGTGAGGATGGGGGGATGCAGATGCGGGCGGTTGTGTTGGAGGGGCCGGGGGAGCCGGAGGAGATGCGGGTGCGGCGGGTGGCTGTGCCGGAGCCGCGGCCCGGGTGGGTGCGGGTGAAGGTCGAGGCATTCGGGCTCAATCGGTCGGAGTATCACCTGCGGGCCGGGCTGGCCACGAAGGCGCGGTTCCCGGTCATTCCGGGGATCGAGGCGACCGGCACGATCGACCTCGCACCGGGTGGCGAGTTCGAGCCCGGGCAGCAGGTGGTGGCGATGATGGGCGGGATGGGCCGGGAGTACGACGGCGGGTACGCCGAGTACACCGTCGTACCGGCGTCATCGGTGATCCCGGTCCGGACCGACCTCGACTGGGCCACGCTCGGTGCGTTGCCGGAGATGCTGCAGACGGCACACGGGTCGCTGCACACCGGCCTGGCGATCGAGCCCGGGCAGACGTTGCTTGTCCGCGGCGGTACGTCGTCCGTCGGGGTGGCCGCCGCGGCCATCGCGAAGGAACACGGCCTGACCGTGTTCTCGACCACCCGGAATCCCCAACGAACAAAGGTGCTCGAGGATCTCGGCGTCGATTACCCGATCGTTGACGACGGCAACGTCGCGGCAAAGGTCCGGGAAATCCTGCCGGCCGGTGTGAATGCCGCCCTCGAACTCATCGGGACGAATGTCCTGCCGGACACCCTCAAGGCGACCGCGATCCACGGCACGGTCTGTTTCACCGGCATGCTCAGCGACAACTGGACGATCCCGGACTTCTACCCGATCGGCTACCTGCCCAACGGAGTGCGGTTGACGGCGTACGGCGGGGAGAGCAGCGACCTGCCCGCGGACGCGTTCCAGCGGTACGTCGATCTGGTTGCCAATGGCAAGCTCCCGATCCGGATCGATCGCGTCTTCGCGATGGAGCAGATCGGCGAGGCGCACCGGATCATGCAGGACGGCGCCGCGGTTGGAAAGCTGGTGGTCAGAGTCAACTGAGACTGAGCGCCGGGCCCCGCCACCTGACAGGCGCCCGGCGCACAGTAACTCAGGCCGTGGCCGAAGCCACAGCAGGGGTACGACGACCAGCCGGGCGAGCCAGCCCGTAGTGGTCCCGCAGCGTCGTCCCGGTGTACTCGGTCCGGAACAGCCCACGCTTCTGCAGGATCGGCACCACTTGGTCGACGAACGCGCTCAGCCCCGACGGCAGTACGGCGGGCATGATGTTGAACCCGTCGGCCGCGTCGGCGTCGAACCACTCCTGGATCGCATCCGCGACCTGTTCCGGCGTACCGCTGAAGGTTCGGTGCCCGCGGCCACCGCCCAGCCGGCCGATCAGCTCGCGTACGGTCAACTTCTCCCGGCGTGCCAGCGTCACGATCAGGGTGTAGCGGCTCTTCGCACCCTCGATCTCGTCCTCGTCCGGCAGGTCGGCCGGCAACTGCTGGTCGAACGGCAGGTCCTCCGGCGCGACCCGCAGCGTCCGCGCCAACTGCAACCGCGCGTACTCGGGCCGGATCAACGAGTCCAGCTCCTGCTCGAGCCGCAACGCCTCCTCGACCGTCCCGCCGATCACCGGCACGATCCCTGGCAGGATCAGCACGGTCGACGGATCACGACCGAGCGCCGCGGCCCGCGACTTCAGGTCGCGATAGAACGCCTGCGCGTCCTCCAGCGTCTGCTGCGCGGTGAAGACGGCTTCGGCGTACCGAGCGGCCAGACCCTTGCCGTCCTCCGACGAGCCGGCCTGGACGATCAAGGGGTGTCCCTGTGGCGACCGCGGCAGGTTGAGCGGTCCACGGACCTGGAAGTGACGGCCGACGTGGTCGATCGGGACCACTCGGTCGTTCACCGCCCACACCCCTGACGCCTTGTCGGCGATCGGAGCGTCGTCCTGCCACGAGTCCCACAGTTTGTAGGCGACCTCGAGGAACTCCGCGGCACGGTCGTACCGCTCGGCATGGGCCGGCTGGTCGG
Source organism: Kribbella sp. CCNWLW201 (assembly GCF_037203805.1). Classification (NCBI taxonomy): domain Bacteria; kingdom Bacillati; phylum Actinomycetota; class Actinomycetes; order Propionibacteriales; family Kribbellaceae; genus Kribbella; species Kribbella sp. CCNWLW201. The sequence continues at coordinate 830,227 of NZ_JBBCBQ010000001.1, forward strand.
CCAGGTTGAAGTTCTTCGCCGCTTCCGGACCGGCGGTGGTGACCACGTTCCAGCCCGCGCGCCCGCCGCTGACGTGGTCGACGCTGGCGAACCGTCGCGCCAGGTTGAACGGCTCGTTGTACGTCGTCGACGCGGTGGCGATCAGCCCGATCCGGGACGTCGCAGCCGCCAGAGCGGTCAACAACACGGTCGGTTCCAGCGAGCCCGCCGGACGCCGGCCGACGTCGCCGAACAGCACCGGCGAGTCGGCGAAGAACACCGAGTCGAACTTCCCGCGTTCCGCGATCTGCGCCAGCGACCGGTAGTGCTCAACATCGGTGTTGGCGAACGGATTGCTCTCCGGCAACCGCCACGACGCCTCGTGGTGCCCGGTGCTCATCAGGAACGCATTCAGATGCAACTGCCTACTCACAACGAGACTCCCAACGCATCCAGCAACCGAGTACGGATCAAGGCGAACCCCGGGTCGGCCGGGCTGCGCGGTGTGCTCAACGAGATCAGCTCTTCGGCGACCAGGCGGCCCTCGTCGAGCACGATCACCCGGTCGGCCAGCACGATCGCCTCGTCCACGTCATGTGTCACCAGCAGTACGGCGGGTTGATGCGCAGCGCACAGCTTCCGCAGCAACACATGCATCTTCAACCGGGTGAGCGCATCCAGCGCGCCGAACGGCTCGTCCGCGAGCAGCAGTTCCGGCTCACGCACCAGGGACCGCGCCAGGGCGACCCGCTGCTGCTCACCACCGGACAACTCGTTCGGCCAGGCGTTCTCACGACCTGCCAGACCGACTTCCTCGAGACTCTGCCGGCCGCGCTCGTAAGCGCCGCCCAGTCCAAGGACGACGTTGTCCAACACCCTTGCCCACGGCAACAACCGCGAGTCCTGGAAGACGACGGACACATTCGCCGGTACGACGAGCTCGCCCGACCCGTCGACACCCGAGTCCAGCCCGGCCAGCGCCCGCAGCAACGTGCTCTTGCCGGAACCACTCTTCCCGAGCAGCGCAACGAACTCCCCGGGCGCGATATCCAGGTCGACCCCGTCCAGAACGGCGCGGTCGTCGTACCGCCGTACCAGGTCCCGGACCTGGACGGCGGCGGTTAAGAGTCCAGAGTGCGGCGCCATGACAGGGCCTTCCTTTGGATCAGGCGGACGGCACCGTCGGAGAGGAGGCCCAGGACGCCGTACAGGACGAGGCCGACGATGATGATGTCGGTCTGTCCGTAAGTGCGGGCCAGTTCCATCATGTAGCCGATACCGCTGGTGGAGTTGATCTGCTCGACGACGACCAGCGACAGCCAGGCGCCGGTGACGGCGAACCGCAGGCCGAGCAGGAAGCCGGGCAGCGCACCCGGCAGGACCACCCGGCGGATGAAGTCCCACCGGGACAACCCGACGGTCTGGGCGAGCTCGACGTACCGCGCGTCGATGGTGCGCAGGCCGTTGTGGGTGTGGATGTAGATCGGTACGAACACCCCGAGCAGGATGGTGACGATCTTCATCGACTCCCCGATGCCGAGCCACAGGATCAGCAGCGGCAGCAACGCCAGCGACGGGATCGCCCGCTTGATCTGGATCGGCCCGTCCAGGACCGCCTCGCCGAGCCGGGACAGTCCCGAGATCAGCGCGAGTACGACGCCCAGCACGATGCCGAGGCCGAGTCCGATGAACGCCCGCTGGGTGGAGGTCCACAGGTTCGACTGCAGCCTGCCGTCGGCGATCAGGTCACCGGCCGTGGTGACCACGGTCCAGGGCGCCGAGAGCACCCGTGGGTCGAGCCAGCCGGTGGCCGACCCGATGCTCCAGATCACCAGCAGCAGGACCGGTCCGATGAATGCGCCGAACCTGATCGGCTTACCCGGTCCGAGCCGACGTCGTCGTACGACGGGCCGCCCGGCGACCTGCTGGGTGCGTAGCCCGGGCAGGGTGGTGGCACTCATTTCGCGGCTCCCTTGATCGCGTCGGCGGCGACGGTCTGGAAGCGCAGGTCGTAGAGGTCCTTCGCCTGGATCACCGGGTTGCCGGTCTCCTTGGCGAGCAGCTCGATCGTCTCCTGCTGACGCTGGATCGCGGCACTCCAGTCGGCGCTGATGTCCGGGTGACCGGCGTTCTCGACCAGCCATTGACCGTCCGCCTCGGTGAGGCCCTGGTCCTTCACGTAGTACCCGGCGATCCATTCCTTGGGGTGCTTGTCGATCCAGTCCTGGGCGACACCCCAGGCGGCGACGTACGCCCGGATCGCGGCGGCCTTGCCCGGGTCCTCGAGTGACTCGGTCGCCACGTAGAGGTGGCCGGCGTCGTCGCGCAGACCGTGGTCGATCGTGGTGGCGCCGTCCTTCCCGTACTTGCCCAGGTATCGCTTGATCTGGACGCCGCCGATCGGCGCGACCTCGACCTGCTTGCCGGCCAGGGCCTGCGCGTACACGTCACCGGTGCTGGGCAGCTCGACCAGTTTGACGTCCTCCTTGGTCAGGCCGGCCTTCTTCAGCACCTTGAGGACGAGTGCGCCCTGCGCCTGCCCCGGGCTGTAGGCGATCTTCTTGCCGCGCAGGTCGCCGAGCGTCTTGACCGTCGTCCCCGGTGCGATACCGAGCTCGTAGATCGGATGGTTCAGCGCGTCCTGCCGGAACTTGGAGGCGACGATCTTCACGTGCAACCCGGTCCAGGTGGCGTGGATCGGTGGGATCTCCGCGACCGAGCCGACGTCGAGCGCCTTGGCCCGGAACGCCTCGGTGGTCTGCGGTCCGCCGCTCAGGTTGGCGAACTGGACGAACTTCGACACCTTGTCGATCTGTCCGGACAGCTCCAGCGCCTTCTGCGTGGTGGGATCGCCGACGACGATCTTGGCGCCGTCCGGCACGGTGGTCGGCAGCGGGGCGTCGAGGGCGAGCTTCGCGGCGCCACTGCCGCCGGCTTGGGCGTCACCGCCACAGCCGGCCACCAGTGCGGCGGTGGCGACTGCTGCGGCGAGTACGGCGTACGTGCGAGTCCTAAACATGATGTGCTTTCGGGTGAGGAGTGGCGGTGGCGTAGCGGCCGTCGTGGTAGAGCAACGGCTCGTGCTCACGTCGTTCGGAGTGGGTGGTGAGGCGGGCGACGACCAGGTAGTGGTCGCCGACGGCGAAGCGGTGCTCGACCTGGGCGCGCAGGAAGCTCGGCGCCTCGTCGAGAACCGGCTCACCGGTGCGGAGCCTCGACCAGCGGGTCGGCTCGGCGAACCGGTCGATGCCACTGGTGGCGAACCGGCCGGCGATGGCCTGCTGGTCGGCGGACAGGAAGTTGATCACCAGGCTGTCGACCGTGCTGACGGTCGGCCAGCTGGACGCGCTGGTGGCGATCGCGAACGAGACCAGCGGCGGCAGCAGGCTGACCGAGACCAGTGAGGTGGCGGTGAACCCGGCCGGGCCGTGGCCGGCGTCCGCGGTGATCACCACGACACCGGCGGCGTGGCGACGGAAGACGGACCGGTAGACGTCGGCGTCGACGGCTCGCTCCTCCAGGTGGTCGGGAACGACCTCCAGCCGGTCGGGTACGACGGACAAGGCGGGACGGTTCAGGGCAGGAACAGACATGTCTCTCCCTCGGAATCGGGGCAGGGACGACCGGTAGTGGGCAGCAGGAAGCACCACGACCGGGCGGGTGTGGGAGGCGGCTCAGAAAGGCCTCGTACGGCGGATGCCCGCCGAAGCAACGCGGATCGGCGCAGCCGTCACCGACAGGTGGCGCTCGCCGTCCGCAGGAGATCGATGACGCGACGGCGGGTCAGCAAGGTCGTCGTCATGTCAACGACTCTCTCATCAATGTCGACTCAATAACTAGACAATCTCGGGATCTGGGACAGCCGTCCGAAAATGACCGCTGGCTGGAACGACACGCGGCCGGGTTGCCCTCACACGACCGAGCGTGCGTGCGTTCTACTGACGTGATGGCTTTGGAGAAGGTCTCGTTGCCGCCGTTCCAGGCGCTGGTCGACGCGCACTGGCGGGACGTGGCGCGGTTGGCGCGGGCGCTGGCCGGACCGGTGGACGGCGACGACGTGGCCCAGCGCGCCTGGGAGAAGGCCTTCGCCGCCTACCCCGAGCTCACCTCGGCGAAGAACCTCCGTAGCTGGCTCCTGACCATCACCGCCCGATGCGCCACCGACCTGCACCGGGCGCGCAGACCACAGAGCCCGCTCGACGAAGCTCCGCCGGTGGCCGTCGACGGCCCGGACGCCAACGCTTGGCCGGATCCAGACCTCTGGCAAGCCGTCAACGAGCTACCCGAACGCCAACGCTTCGCCATCACGCTCAAATACGTCGGCGACCTGGACCACCACGGCGTGGCCGCCGCCCTGGACACAACGCCTGCCGCGTCGCGGCGACTCGTCAGCGACGCGCTTGCGACCTTGCGCACCAAACTCGGAGTACAACCATGACTGACCTCGAGAGCCGGCTGGCCCGGCTCACCGCACCAGACCTCAAACCACCGGTCTTCCCGACCGCCGACGTCGCCTACACCCTGCACGAGACCCCGATCGGCACCCTGCTGCTCGCGGTCGCGAACGGCCGCGTCGTGGCCAGCTCCTTCGGCGACGAGGAGACCATGACCAACCGCCTCGCCAAGGCCGTCTCCCCTCGCGTACTACGGCTGCCTCAAGCGCTGGACGACGTACGACGGCAACTGGACGAGTATCTGGCCGGTCGACGGCACGCGTTCGAGCTTGAGGTGGACCTCGCACTGGCGACGCCGTTCCAGCGACTCGTGCTGACCGACCTGCCGAGTCACACGAGTTACGGGCGTACGACGACGTACGGGCAACTCGCCGGTGAGATCCACAAGCCCAAGGCGGCCCGTGCCGTCGGTACGGCGCTCGGCGCGAACCCGGTGTGCGTCGTCCTGCCGTGCCACCGGGTGATCGGCTCCAGCGGAGCGCTCACCGGATACGCCGGCGGGCTCGAAGCGAAGCGATTCCTGCTCAATCTGGAATCGAAAAGCTGAGTTTTCCCGCCGTCCCGAGAATGGTTTTACACTGAACAGACAAAGGAGCAGATCCCCAGTGTGGAGTGGGGATCTGCTCCTTCTTTCGCCTTACCTGCAAGGGATCCGGGCCGGTGACAATTTTCCGGAAATGCTTTCAGGTCAAGAATCTGATGTGTCAGCTATTCGCGGGTTGGTGGATCTCCAGGATGAGGCGGCGGCGACCGCCCCAGTCGCGTTTGTAGACCTTGTAGTCCTCGATACCGGCGGCCGTGCAGAGGCGGCCGTAGCTGATCTCGTCGTGGATGAAGTGCACGCTGCTGGCGCCGAAGTGCTCGGTGGTGACGATCCGGTGCTCCGGTCCCTGGCGCATGCCGTTGGCGATCTCGGCGGCCGTCGCCGGACCCCAGACCGGGCCCTCGATGATCGCCACGCCGCCCGGCTTCAGCACCCGGGAGATCTCGCAGATGGTGGAGATCTGCTCGTCCTCGGCGAACAGTTCGTGGAACGCGGTCCACAGGCAGATGACCGCGTCGAACGCGTCCCATTTGTACGGCAGGTCCGTCATCGACCCGATCGCCCAGTCGATGGACAGCTCTTCCTCGGCCGCCTTCGCCTTCCCCGCCTCGATCAGGTTCGGCGAGATGTCGAGCGCGCGCACGACCTTGCCGGCCCGGCGCAGCGGCAGCGCCACCCGCCCGTACCCGCAGCACAGGTCGAGCACCGACTCACGGTCGCCGATGAGCTCTTCGACGGCCTTCACGATCGCCGCGTCCCGCTCGGGCGTGGTACGCGCGGCCAGCCCGTCGGCCCCGAGTTCCGCGTACTCGGCCCGGCTGCGCAGTGCGGAGTTCAGCATTGCGCAAGTATCCCGGTTACTCCGGGTCAGTTGTCCAGCGGTTGGCGGTGACCGATTCGGCCGAGTACTACGGCGGCCAGCATCGAGACGACGATCGACGTATACGTCGCGCCGAGCCAGCCGGGGACGGGCCGGCCGTCGAAGATCCGCTGCTGGAGGTCGACCCAGAACGGCGACCAGCCGGACACCGTACCGGGGTTGACGAGCTGGTAGGCGACGAAGCCGATCAGCCAGGCGACGGCCGGTTGCCAGCGGAAGCGCGCCGTACCGGAGACGTCCCAGTTCATCTTGCTGACCACGAAGAAGTCGGCGATCGCGACCGCGAACAGCGGGATGAAGACCGAACCGATCAGGTAGAGGAACTGCGTGTAGTTGCCCAGGTCAACCATCAGCGCGAGACCGGTGGCGATGACCCCGATGGCGACCGAGATCCAGCGCCGGTCGATGTGCCCGATCAGGTTGTGCGCGGCCATCGTGGTCGAGTAGACGTTCGCGTACGCCTCGTCGACCTCGTCCACCAGCAGCACGAACAACGCGATCGCACCGGCCGGCAACGTGACGAGTGCGGTGATCACATCCGTGCTGTTGGTCTGCAAGGTCGCGACCGCGAACACACCCAGGGCGTAGTACACGATCGCCGCGATCCCGTAGCCGAGGGCCGATCCGGCGAACGCGGCCTTGTTGGTACGAGAGTGCCGGGTGTAGTCGGCGGCCAGCGGCGCGAACGACACCACGCCCGCGGCGGCCAGGTCGACCGCCGGCCAGAAGCCGAAGACGCCGTCCTGCGGCAGATCCTGCACCGGCTTGCTGAGCACCTGGACGAACAGGTACACCGACGCGATCAGCACCAGCCAGACCATGAACTTCCGCAGCAGTCTCACACTGCCGAGCGGCCGGACCGCCATCACCGTCGCGATCACCCCGGCCAGTACGACGAACAGCCAGCGCCACCGCTCACTCGTCACCGCGACCGCGGCCTGGGAGATGACGATGATCTCCATCGTCGCCCAGCCGACGTTCTGCGCGATGTTCAGTACGGTCGGCGCCATCGAGCCGCGCCGGCCGAACAGTCCGCGCAGACACGCCATCGCCGGTGCTCCGGTGTGCGAGCCGAACACGGCCGCGCCGCCGAGCACCAGCGCACCGATCCCGCAGCCGACCACGACCGCGAGCAGGCCTTGTGCCAGTGAGCCCGTGTACGCCGCGACCAGCGCACCGGTGACCGGGCCGAACAGTGAGATGCCGAGGTTCCCCCAGAGGGTGAACTGGTCGAAGAAGCCGAGAGTCCGTGGCGCGTCCGTGGTGAGGACGAGCGGCGCTTCGTTGTGTGCAGGACGAACAGCAGTACTGGTCATGGTGACCCGCTCCCTACGCCGGCATTACCCGGTCAGGTTCAGGCGGTCGGCGACCCGGCGTCGCCCTCTCAGCCCGCGCGTGGTGCGAGCTCCCGCAGAGGTTGTTACCGCGTCAACGATAGCGCTTCACGGCCGGCCCGGCGCAGCCGCTGCCCGCTGGATGAGCGAGGCGAGCTCTGGGCCGTTGGTCAGCACCGGCATGTGCGAGCCGGTCGCCAGGGTCCGTGCCTCACCGTGAGTGAGCTCTGCGAGCCGGTCTGTCCACTCGGCCGGCGACAACTTGTCATGCCTGCACCGCACGATCACCACCGGCGCCTTGACCCGGGTGATGATCCGGGCCAGGTCGTGGCGCCTGGCCGCTTCCGCCGCACGGGCGATCGAGGCGAACGTCGTACGCGCGTATTGCGGGGCTAGGGCCGGGATCAGCCGCGGTGATTCCGGCACAGCCGATGCGAGCCAGCGGCCCGCGAGATCCAGCCAACTCGAGGCTTTGACGTCTCCGGTCGGACCGATGAGGACCAGCGCGTGGACGAGTTCGGGGTAGGCGACCGCGGTCTCCACGACGATCTGGCAGCCGGCCGAGTGCCCGACGAGTACCGATCTCTCCCGGATCTGGTCGGCTACCGCCGTACCCAGGGCTTGGGGTCGCAGGTCGTCGCCGGGCTCGGCCGGCTCGCCGTACCCGGGGAGAGTGATGATCCGGTACGGCGTGGTGAGGTGCTCGACCGTGGGTGCGTACGACTTCGGCCCGAGGCCGAGGCCCGGAACCAGGACGATCGGGATGCTCACTCCCAGGGCGCGCGGGCCGGCGGGGCCTGGACGACCGGGTTGCCGACGGGCGGCTTGAGTTCGCGGTACCCGAGGAAGAAGCCCAGCGCGAGGATCAGCAGGCCGAGACCGCCCCAGCCGTACGCCGTGGGCAGCCGATCGAGCGAGTCGTCGATGGCACCCATGCCGGTCGACAGGACCATCACGGCCCAGATCACGATCGGGATCAGCGCCACCCCGACCAGGAGCAGACCGCCGACCTCGACCGGATCGAGTTCACGGCCGACCCTGCGCCGGGCCAGGACGTCGCGCGCCCACATCGCGATCGCGGCCGCACCGACCAGGAGCATCAGCAACTGGCCGATCGTGTCGATCACGTCCGTGCGGAGCGGGTGGTTCAGCGCCGAACCGGGTGCCTGGGAGATCTCGCGCAGGGCGACCCGCTGGATCGAGAGCACGAGGAGGCCGTAGACGGCGGCGATGATCGCGGCGAGCAGTACGACGCGGGCCGCACGGGGGTCACGGGGTGCGACGGGTTGTTCCCGCCCGTACTGCGGGAGCTCGTGCTGCTGTGGATGCGCGGGGGTGCCGTAGGGGCTGCCGGGGCGGTAGTTGGGCGGCTGGGTGTACGCGCCAGGTGGTGCTTGAGGTGGTGGGGTGCCGTAGGGCTGGGGTTGTGCGTACGGGCCCGGCTGGGGCTGCGCATGCGGCCCGGAGCCGTAGGTGCCGCCGCCGTACGGAGCAGGCGGGGCGTAGTGCTGCTCCTCGGCCGGCTGCTCCGGCTGCTCGTCCCGGCCGTACGTCGGGAAATCCTGTGACGACATCGCTGCTCCCTCCCCTCGTCTTCAGCTTCTCACGAACGAGGGTTTTGCTCAGGTCGCCTTGATCGTCGGCCAGGCGTTCGGAAGGCAGCCGCCGAGCCCCTTGGTCTGCTGCATCATGACCGGCGCGGGGGTCTTTGCCTGGGAGCAGGTGGAGTGACCGTGGCCGAGCGCGTGCCCGACCTCGTGGTTGACCAGGTAGCTGCGGTAGAGCGTGACGTTCCCCGAGTACGCCGGGACCGCGAACATCCAGCGCTTCGCGTTCAGTACGACACGGTCCTCGACCCGGCAGGAGACCTCACCACCGGTGTCGAGCGGCAGACACAGCTTGTCGGTCAGGGTCGGCGTGGCCAGGATGATGCGCAGATCGGCGTCGACCTTGTCAGTCCGCTCGAAGTTCACCGGGTGGATCGCCTGCCAACCACGCCCGTCGGTCAGCGTCTTGTGGATGGCCGCCGCCACCGCATCCCCGTTGACCGAGAGCCCCTGCTCGATCTCGACCCGATACGTCAGCTTGTCGCGTACGCCGGTCGCCTTGTTGAACCCCGGTACGACGGCGAGCTTGCCGCTGGAGACCGAATAGTTCGGCTTCGAGCCCTTCGGCGCGCGGGTCAGAGTCGGTGCCGGACGCAACGGCGTGGTGAACTTCTGCGTCGGCGTCGCCACCGGCGTCGGACTCGGCGTGACGAACGGCACCTCAGTCGCCGACGCGGCCACTCCCGCCACCACCTCAGCCGCCAGACTCCGCCGGTTCGTCGCATCCGGATGCATCACCATCACCGTCCCCAGCACGGCCAACGCCGTCACCGAGAACCACTGAACTTTGTGCGACTTCTTCCGGCTATGCCGCCCACCCCGCCGCTTCTGGGCAGGCACATCCGCCCGCTCGCCAGTCCGCCGGGTGGTCATGACGATTCACCCTACCCACCCAGCCACCCCTCCCGAAAGGCCACCTACATGCCATCCCTCACAACGGGTCGTTCAGGGCACTCCGTGCAAACCGACAGGACGTATACGCCCACTGCCGGTCAGTGCGCGCCTGAGTCCACCGGGTATCCGGCTCGATCGCCGGACACCTCCTGTTGAACTGCACCAATCACGCGTGGGTTGGTCAGGCTGTGCGGGTGCGGAGGAATTTGCCGAAGTGGGGGACGGTGAAGGCGACAGTGCCGCGTTCGGCGGAGAAGACGAGGCCTTTTTTGATCAGGCCGTCGCGGGCTGGGGAGAGGGACTGGGGTTTGCGGTTGAGGGTGCTGGCGACTTCGGCGGTGGGGACGGATCCGTCGTCGACGCCGATGCCGAGTTCGGCCATTGCGCGCATGTATTCGCGTTCGGCCGGGGTGGCGCGCTCGTAGCGGGAGCCGAAGAAGCCGACGGTGAGTTCAGCGGAGGCTTCCGGGGCTGCGACGGCGACGTCCTTGATGGTGATCGGGGAGGTCGGGGCGTGGTCCCAGGTGGCGTGCGCGAAGGCCTGGACGAAGTACGGGTAGCCGTCGGTCTGTGCGTACAGTTCGTCGAGCGCCTCGTCGTCGTACCGGACGCCCTCGCTCTCGGCCGGGATCATCAGCGCGCGGTCGCAGGCGTCGCGGGCGAGGCGGTCGACGCGGATGTAGCGGAAGAGTCGCTCGGAGTAGGACTTGCTGGCGGACAGTACGGCTGGTAGATGCGGCAGGCCGGCACCGACAACGACGAGCGGTGCGCTTTGCTGCGAGATCTCATGGCAGGCGGCGCACAAAGCGGAGAGGTCATCGGGACTGATGTCCTGCATCTCGTCGATGAAGAGCCCGACCCCGACAGACAGGTCCCCGGCGAGATCGGCCGCGTCGGTGAACAGCTCGATCAGGTCCATCTCCAGGTCACCGGAGTCGGCCCGGCCCTTCGCCGCGGCCACGTCGACCGGCGGGTGCCAGCGGATGCCCTTGCGGTCGTTCGCCGCGGTCCGCAGCGCGAACGCCTTCAGTACGGCGCTGAATTGGTCGACCCGCTCGTCGTCGCGGTGTCGGTGGCCGAGCTCGCGCATCGCGGTGTGCATCGCCTGCGCGATCGGCAGCCGGATGCTCTGGTCCGGTCGGGCCTCGATCTTCCCGGTACCCCAGGCGCGCTTGATCGCCTGGCTCCGCAAGGTGTTCAGCAACACCGTCTTACCCACACCCCGGAGCCCGCTCAGCACCAGACTCCGCTCCGGCCTGCCTGCCGCGACTCGCTCGAGCACCACCTCGAACTGCCGCACCTCGGTGTCGCGTCCGGCCAGCTCAGGCGGCCGCTGACCGGCGCCGGGCGCATAGGGATTCCGGATCGGATCCATGCTGTCACTGTATGAGCCCGTCTAGCGTTTTCCTTAGATTTCGCTATCCATCGGGAGAGCGTGTCGCGTCAGCATTCTCTACAGCTTTCTAGCATCAGCGCTAGATTCCTCTAGACGCGTCTAGCCAGCACAAGCACTATCGTCAGGCCATGGTTGGGCAGTGGGCTGTGCAGGCGGGGGCGCTGTATGAACGGGTGCATCAGCAGTACGTCGGGGGTGCCCGGAAGCTGGAAGCGTTGATCAATGAGTTGATCGGCGAGGAAGAGGGCATCAACTATCTGACCGCGACGGCCCGGGCCAAGGATCCGGAGTCGTTCCTGTCCAAAGCCTCGAAACCGCATCCGGACGATCCGAGCCGACCGAAGTACGACGATCCGCTGAACCAGATCACCGACCTGGTCGCGGCCCGGGTGATCACCTTCCTGGTCGAGGCGGTGGACCGGGTCTGCGAGGTGATCGAGGCCGAGTTCGAGATCGTCGAGCACACCGACATGGGTGCGCACACCCGGGCGCAGGGTGTGTTCGGGTACGCGAGCAAGCACTACCTGGTCCGGCTGAACGCGCATCGCCGGGAGCTGCCGGAGTACGCCGTACTGAAGAACCTCACCATGGAGATCCAGGTGCGTACGGCGGTCCAGCACGCGTGGGCCGAGTTCGAGCACGACATCCGGTACAAGCTGGACATCCCGCCGGAACGCAAGCCGGAGTTCGACCGGCGGTTCCTGCTCGCGGCGGCGTTGATGGAGCTGGCGGACAACGAGTTCACCGAGATCGACCGGCTGTACCGCGAGCTCGCCGCGACCGAGCCGGACAAGACTCCGCGTGACCTCACGACCGCGACGCTGACGTCGTACCTGACCCGGCGCTACCCGGACGCCCCGCACGCGAAGACGAACCACTACGCCTGGATCCTCAGTGTTCTCGCCCGTCTCGGCGTGACCACCGAGGAGCAACTCACCGATCTGCTGGCCGGCATCGACAGCTCCGCGGTCCAGGCCGCGATGACCCATCGCTTCCCGGCCGGCACGGTACGACGGCTCGACGACGACCTGCTCGCCGCGAAAGGTACGGCGTACATCGACCTGTTCCCCGACGAGGAGCGTCGCCAGAAGATCCTCCGCGGTCGCCTGAAAGCCCTCGCCCGCGCCGGGATCACCGAGTCTTGACGAGATCCTCGGCGACAGCGGCAGCGGTACGGCGTGCCCACGCGCCGGTCGTGATCAGGCCGAGGATCAACACCAGCAATCCACAGCCCGCGATGATGTACCAGCACAGCTGAGCCGCGTCGACGAACCCGGTCTCCAGCGGACCGACCAACCGTGCCGTCAACACGGTCCCGGCGATCGCGACGCCGAGCGATGCGCCGACCTGCCGACTCGTCGACGCGATCGCAGCCGCGACACCGGCCTGGGACCGCGGCATCCCGGACACCGCCGCGTTCGTGATCGGCGCGTTCAGCATCCCGAAACCGAGCCCGAAGACCAGATAACCAGCGAGCAACACGAGCGTCGGAGTGTCCAGTGAGAGCTGCGACAGGACCAGCCCGGACACGGTGAGCATGCCCCCGGCAACCACCAGCGGCAGCCGCGGTCCGCGATGCCCGACCAGCCACCCGGACAACGGCGCGAACACCACCGTCATCGCGGCCATCGGCAACGTCAGCAATCCGGCATGCAACGCCGAGAACCCGCGAACCGACTGCAAATACAGGGAATTGAGGAACAGGAACCCAGACAACGCCGAGAAGCCCGCGACCGCGATCAGCGTCGCCCCCGAGAACGGCGCACTCCGGAAGAACCGCGGCTCCAGCAACGGCTCCTCCCGCCGCCGCTCGTACGCCACCAGACTCACCAGCGAGCCCACGGCCAGTACGAAACACCCGATGATCAGCGGCGACGTCCACCCGGCCCGCTCGCCCTCGATGATCCCGTACGTCAGCCCACCGAGCAGCAGCACGACCAGCACCTGCCCGACCAGATCGATCCGGCGCGGCACCGCCGCTCGTGACTCGGGCACGAAGAAGACAGTCAGCAGTACGGCGGCCAACGCGACCGGCACGTTGATCCAGAAGATGAACTGCCATCCCACCGTGTCGACCAGCGCCCCGCCGACCACTGGGCCGACGGCCAGGCTGAGCCCGACCACACCACCCCAGACCCCGATCGCCTGAGCGCGCTCGCGCGGATCGGTGAAGGTGTTGGTGATGATCGACATCGCGACCGGGTTGAGCATCGACCCGCCGACCGCCTGCAGCATCCGGAACACGATCAGCATGTCGACGGTCGGCGCGAACCCGCACAGCAGCGACCCGATCCCGAACAGCACGAGCCCGGCCTGGAACGTCCGCCGCCGCCCGACCCGGTCCGCGGTCGAGCCGGACACCATCAGCAGGCTGGCCAGCACCAGCGTGTAGGCGTCGATGGTCCACTGCAGTTTGGAGACGTCCGCGTCCAGGTCGGCCCGGATGGCCGGCAGCGCGAGGTTCACGATGGTGGAGTCGAGCCCGACGATGAACAGGCTGAAACAGCAGATGCCGAGGATCAGCAACCGCCGCCTGCGCGTCAGCTCCTCCACCCGGCTCCCCTCGAATCGTCGTACTTGAAGACTGTACAACCGATGGAAATGCGGCCTGGACCACAGACCGAAAACCCTTTGAGGACTGTCGGTGGCCCCACCTAGGCTTGATCCATTCGCCTGGTCAGGTGTTCAAACCCTTCTATGCCTCTTGTGAGACGTCATGTCGCTGCGCCTCATTCCGTTCGCCGACCCGGGTGTGCCGGACACTCGGTCCGGTCTCCGACTCATTATCTGGCTGGAGCACCAGCAGCTCCGCGGTCAAGCGATCGCACTCTTCTGGGGTCTCCTCTACTTCGGCGGTATCGCCGCCGCTCCGATCGCGGTCGGTCTGGCCGTCCAGGCCGTGATCGACCTGTCCTGGCCCAAGCTCTTCCTGGCGGGCGGTCTGCTGCTCGCCTTCGGCGCGGCGAAAGCCGGCGCCGACTCGTACTTCCACCGCGCCGTGGTGACCAACTGGATCAGTACGGCGTCGCGCCTGCAGCAACTGCTGTTCCGCAAGGCCGCGGAGCTGGGTTCGCTGCTGACCCGGCGGATCGCCGCCGGTGAGGTCGTCGCCGTGAGCAGCGGCGACGTGGAGAAGATCGGCTGGTTCGTCGAGGTGCTCGGCCGGTTCGCGGCTGCCCTGCTGACCTGTTTCGCCGTGGTGATCGGGCTGCTCTTCTACGAGCCGCAACTCGGTCTGGTGGTCGCTGTCGCCGTACCGGTGCTGGCGTTCTCGATCGTGCCGCTGATGGGTCCCGCGGAGCGTCGCGCCGACGCACAGCGGGCCAAGGGCGGCCGGGCCACCGAGCTGGCCGCGGACACCGTCGCCGGTCTGCGGGTGCTGCGTGGCATCGGCGGTGAGCAGCTGTTCCTGGACCGCTATCGCTCGGCCTCGCAGGAGTACCGGGCCAGCGCGGTCCGCAGTGCCCGGATGTGGTCGCTGATCGCGGCCCTCCAGGTGCTGCTGTTCGGTCTGTTCCTGGTCGTCATCGTGTGGCTCGGTGTCGGGCTGGTGATGTCGAACCGGATCACGGTCGGTGAGCTCGTCACGACGTACGGGTTCATCACCTTCATGCTGGTGCCGCTGCACACGTTCGAGGAGACGGCGAGCGCGTTCATCTTCTCCAAGGTGTCGGCGCGCCGGGCCGCTCGGGTGCTGTCGCTCCAGCGGACCGACGAGAACAAGGGCACCGCTGAGGCACAGCTGCCGGACGGTGACCTGCTCGACCCGATCTCCGGGCTGCACGTGCCGGCCGGGAGTTTCACCGCGGTCGTCAGCGGCGACCCGGACGCGGGTGGTCTGCTCGCCGACCGGTTGGGCGGGCACAGCCCGGCTGCCGAGGACGACCAGGCCTCAGTGCTCCTCGACGGGGTCGCACTGGACGACATCCCGTTGGAGTCCGCGCGGACCGTCGTACTGGTGCAGGACAAGGACCCGGTGCTGCTGTCCGGGACGGTGCGGGAGCTGTTCGACGTGCCGGCGAGTGGTGCGGTGTCTCCGGAGATAGCACTCGAGGCGGCGCAGTGCGCGGACATTCTCGACGTACTGCGTCAGTCGCTGCCGGCTGGTGAGTCGGACCCGATGCGGGCCGTGCTGACCGAGCGCGGGCGGTCCCTGTCCGGTGGGCAGCGGCAGCGGGTGGCACTGGCCCGTTCGCTGTACGTCGACCCGCCGGTGCTGGTCCTGGACGAGCCGACCAGTGCGGTCGACGCACACACCGAGGCGCGGATCGCGGACGGTCTACGGCTGCTGCGGTCCGGCCGGACCACTGTGGTGTTCACGTCCAGCCCGCTGATGCTGGACCGGGCGGAGCGAGTCGTGTTCGTGCCGGACGGCCGGGTCGATGCCGTCGGCACCCACCACGAGCTGGTGCACACCAACCCGCGCTACCGCGCGGTGGTCACCCGTGAAGACGAGCCAACTTTCGAGGAGTCGGCGTGAAGCGCCCTCAGTACGACCCGGCAGCGCCGCAGGAAGCGGCGCGGCTGCCGGTAGCGGGCAGCGCCACAGTGCGCGCCTATCTGAAAACACTGTTCCGCCGACATCGCCGCGCGTTCGCCTGGCTGACCTTGGTGAACGCGGTGGCGGCGCTGAGCGGCATGGTCGGGCCCTGGCTGCTCGGCAACGTGGTGGAGAAGCTCTCGCAGGGAGAGCGCGATGTCGACCTGCCGTACGTCGTCATCGGGTTCGTCTGCGCGCTGCTCGTCCAGACCGTGTTCGTCCGGCTCACCCGCCTGCGCGGTGCTGTGCTGGGTGAGGAGATGCTGGCCGACCTGCGGGAGGACTTCCTGGTCCGCGCGGTCGGACTGCCTCCGGGTGTGCTGGAGCGGGCCGGCACGGGTGACCTGCTGTCCCGGATCACCACCGATGTCGACCGGCTCTCGCACGCCATGCGAGACGCCGTACCGCAGCTGACCATCGCGATCATCTGGGCGTCGCTGCTGATCGGCGCGCTCATCGTCACCGCGCCGGAGCTGGCGGTGGCCGTGGTGATCGCGGCACCGATCCTGATCATCGGCGGCCGCTGGTACTTCCGCCGCGCGCCATCGGCGTACCGGTCGGAAGCGGCCGGGTACGCGGCGGTGGCCTCGGGGCTGGCCGAGACCGTCGACGCCGGCCGGACCGTGGAGTCGCACCGGCTCGGTGGTCGCCGGATCAAGCTGGGCGACACCCGGATCGGCCAGTGGGTCGCGTGGGAGCGGTACACGCTCTACCTGCGGATGGTCCTGTTCCCGGTGATCAACATGACCCACACGGTCGCACTGGCCGCGGTGCTGATGATCGGTGGCGGTTTCGCCATCCAGGGCTGGCTCACGGTCGGTGCACTCACCACGGGTGCGCTGTACATCCAGATGCTGGTCGAGCCGGTCAACATGATGATCCGCTGGTACGACGAGCTCCAGATCGCCCAGGTCTCGCTGGCCCGACTGGTTGGAGTCCGTGAGGTCGAGGCGGATGCGGCAGCCGAGCAGGCCGAGCCCGAAGGCCGGACTGTGCTGGCTGACGAGGTGCGGTTCGGCTATCTGGAAGGCCGCGACGTGCTGCACGGCGTCACACTGACTGTCCAGCCGGGTGCTCGGGTTGCGCTCGTTGGCCCTTCTGGAGCAGGGAAATCGACGCTGGGCCGGTTGCTGGCAGGCATCTACTCACCGCGGGTCGGTGACATCACCTTGGGTGGTGCCGCCCTCGACAAGATGTCGGCCGAGCAGGTCCGGAGCCACGTTGCCCTGGTCAACCAGGAGCACCACGTGTTCGTGGGCAGCGTGCGGGACAATCTGCGGTTGGCAAGGCCGGAAGCCTCCGACGCCGAGCTGTGGACCGCACTGCGTGCTGTCGACGCCCACGCGTGGGTGGCCGGCTTCGACAACGGGCTGGACGCCGAGGTGGGCTCCGGTGGGATCTCACTGACTCCTGCCCAGGCACAGCAAGTCGCACTGGCCCGGCTGGTGCTGGCGGACCCGCACACCCTGGTCCTGGACGAGGCGACCTCGTTGATGGACCCGCGTGCCGCGCGGCACCTGGAGAGGTCGCTGGCCGGCGTGCTGAAGGGCAGGACCGTAGTGGCGATCGCCCACCGCCTGCACACCGCACACGACGCGGACGTGATCGCGGTAGTGGAGGACGGCAAGATCGTCGAGCTGGGCGGCCACGACGAGCTGGTCGACGCCCAGGGCGCCTACGCAGCGCTCTGGAACTCCTGGCACGGCGACCGCTGACACCTGGTGGGGCAGACCGACGGGTCTGCCCCACCACTAGGTCGTGTCTGATGGTCCCGCGCCGTCGCGAGCAGGTGCCGAGTGCCGCGCAGTAGGCGGGGGACCATCAGACACGGCCTCGTCATGTGAGGATGCAAATGTGCTGCTGACGACGTTGCTCTCGTTGCCCACCACCATGGCCCTCGATGTGAATGACGAGGGCCGCCTGCTGGTCCTGTACGACGGGACCGGCACCCGCCAGGTCAACGAGGTGGCACCCGACGGCACCTGGCGAGCACTCACCGAGCTGGACGAGCGCTGCCGCAACGCACTCTTCGTCCCCGGCAGCCGGAAGGTCGTCGTCGAACACGACAGCGGCGGCAACGAACGCGGCCAGCTGTCCATCCTCGACCTGGACGAACCACTCACCCTCACCCCGCTGGTCCACGACCTCGCGTTCAAGCACAACCTGGTCGAGGCCAAGGCCGATCGCGTCCTGTTCACCACCAACCGGCGCAACGGCGTCGACTTCGACCTGGTCGCCCACGACCTCTCCACCGGCGTCGAGTCCGTCCTGTACGACGGTGGCGGCTGGCCAATGGCGGTCAACCCGTCGCCGGACGGCAAGTGGGTCGTACTGTCACTCGCCAGCGCCCCGGCCAACTCGATCCAGCTGGTGCTCGTCGACACGACAACCCGGTCCGTCACCGAACTCACGCCGTACGACGCTCACAACGACCAGACTGCGGTGTCCTGGCTGCCGGGTTCCTCCGGGTTCGTCGTGGCGACCAACGCGGACCGGGATCGGATGGCGCTACGGCAGTACGACGTGGCCGAGGGGGCCTGGTCAGACCTGCTGGTGGACGACGAGCACGACCTGGCCGGCTGGGTCTGCCCGGACGCCGAGCACCTGCTGGTCGCGGTGATCGACGACGGCCTGGTTCCACTGTCCTTGCACAAGCTGGAGGACGGCGCACTGGTCGCACAGCTCGACCTGCCCCCGCTCGGCTGCGCGGCACGGGCCGTGATGATGCCGGACCCGATCTGGTCGTCGGACGGCGCGTTCGCCCTGCTCACGTACCAATCTCCGGTTGAGCCTCCAACCGTCTACCGCTACACGCTGGCGACTGGTGAAGTCGTCGCGATGCGACCGCCGGAGATGCCTGAGGTGCCCGCCGAGGTGAGTCACCCGGAGAGCCACCGAGTGCCGTCGTTCGACGGTGAGCAGGTGCCGGTCTTTGTCTTCCGGCCGACCGGGACCGACCTCGGGTCCACGGTGATCCACATCCACGGCGGTCCTGAAGGTGCGGCCATGCGCGGCTGGCACCCAGTGATCTCCGGACTCGCGGCGGCCGGCCACACCGTCGTCGTACCGAATGTTCGGGGCTCAGCGGCGTACGGGAAACGCTGGTACTCGCTGGACGACCGGGAGCTGCGGCTGGACTCGGTGAAGGACCTGGCCGCGATCCACGCGTGGCTGCCGTCGATCGGGTGCGATCCCTCGCGAGCTGTGCTGTGGGGTGGCTCGTACGGCGGTTACATGGTGCTGGCCGGGTTGGCCTTCCAGCCGTCGCTGTGGGCAGCCGGTGTGGACATCGTGGGCATCGCGTCGCTGGTGACGTTCCTGGAGAACACCTCGGACTACCGGCGGGCAACGCGGGAGCGGGAGTACGGGTACCTCGCGACCGACCGGGTGTTCCTGGAGTCGGCGAGCCCGTTGAGCCGCGTCGACGACATGCGGGCACCACTGCTGGTCATCCACGGCGCCAACGACCCACGCGTGCCGCTGTCGGAGGCCGAGCAGATCACCGACGCCCTGGCCAAGCGCGGCGTGCCGTGCCAGCTCCTGGTCTACCCGGACGAGGGTCACGGCCTCGCGAAGCTGACGAACAAGCTCGACGCATACCCACAGGCCCTGGCCTTTCTCCGCGAGCACCTCAGCTGAACAGCGGCGTGAGGGTTCCCGCAGTCGCGTCCAACCGGACAGGCAGCCCAAGCGGTACGGCGAGGTTCACGTCCTCATGTCCGATCGCTGCACCCTCCACCATCGGCAGACCGAGTGGCTCTAGTCGATCGTGCACCACCGCGCTCACCAACCCGGAGTCGTCCGCACCGCTGAAGTCGCCGATCACCAGTCCCGTGACTCCGGCGAACCAACCGGACCGCAGCAGCTGGGTCAGCAGCCGGTCCACCCGATACGCGTCCTCGCTGACGTCCTCCACCACAACGACCCCGGTCGGCGGCGCGTAGGTCGGTGTACCGATGCTTGCCGCGAGCAAGGCCAAGTTGCCACCCCGGAGTGGTCCTTCCGCGACCCCTCCCACCACCGTGCGGGCTCCCGCCGGAGCAAGTAGGTCTGTGACTGCGGAGGGCTCGAACAGCAGGTCGTGCAGGCGGTGCCGGCCAACTGACGCACCCATCTGCTCAACAGCGGCAACCATCGGTCCGTGGATCGTGACCAGTCCGCGTGCGTTCAACGGCTCGTGCAGCGCAGTGATGTCGCTGAACCCGATGAACCACTTCGGCACAGCCGCCAGCTCGTCGAAGTCGACGTACTCGAGCATCCGCTGCACGCCGTACCCACCGCGTGCGCAGAACACGGCCGCAAAGCTGGGGTCGAGCCATGCGTTCCGCAGGTCCTCAGCCCGAGCCTTGTCGTCCGCAGCCAGGTAGGTCAGCCGGTCGTGACCGGCCAGCACCGACGGCAGCACCTCGACCTCGAGGCCCCACTCCTTGAGGTACTCCGTTCCAACCGCAAGCCGCGCCGCCCGCACCGGACCGGACGGCGCCACCACAGCCACCCGATCCCCCGCCACCAACCGCTCTGGCACCATCACGCCAAGCACGCTACCAACCGACCGTGATTGTGCTGCTCTTGGAGATGCCGTTCACGGTGACGCCCAGCTGCGCCGTACCCGAGCGCAGTCCGGTCATCTGACCGGTCGATGGGTCGTACGACGCCACCGCCCAGAACGGAGCGGTCCGCGCCGGACCGATGTGCAGCAGCCGCGACCCCCACCAGTCAGCCGACACCGGGAACGCGACAGGCACCCGTCGACTCTGCTGTACGACGGTCGCACCCGCCGTACCCGTCTGACCCGGGTGCAGTGCCGCCGGCGCGGTGAGCTCGAGCGAGTCCACGTGCGGCCGGAACTCCACCTTCAGCCAGGACCGCTCTGGCGCCGACCACGTCCGCTCAGCGGCCGCGGCCTCACGTACGTCGGGGTCGACGCCGACCAGCGCCCAACCGGTGAACCCACCGTCGTCCGGCGCGGACGACGGGCCCTTGCCCGAGTTGCCGGTCAGCGGCAGCAGTACGCCGTCAGCCCGCGACGCCGCGAACGTCCCCGCGTGCGCCGCCATGTACGCGGCCCCCTTGCCGGTCGACGCCCGGAAGTCGGCCAGCCAGTCGACGACCGTGCGGGCCTCCTTGCGGTCGCCGAGCTGCGAGTTGGCCGTCGGTGACGGGTCGTCGATCGGGTGGTGCGCCATCACCACCACGTTGCGGATCGCCTTGTTCGCCGCGGCGTCGTCGAGTTGCGCGCGCAGGTCGAGGATCTGCGCGAACCCGCCGGCACGCAGCGACCCGAGCGACGAGTCGCGCAGGATGAACCGCGTCCCCTTGTGGTCGAACGTGCTGGTCGGCGGCCCGAACACCTTGCTCCACTCGGACAGGTCGCCCGGTCCGTAGCTCTCGTGGTTGCCAGGCACATAGTGCACCGGCACCTTGCCCGCGACCTCCTCGTCGATGATCTGCTTGGCCAGCGCGATGTCGTTCGCGAAGCCGCGGTCGACGAAGTCGCCGTTGATCACCAGGAAGTCCGGGTTCTGCGCGAGTGCCTCGCGGATCGTCCGCCGGGCCTGCTTGACGAAGTCGGAGTTCGGGTCATCCGCGGTGAACTGCGCGTCCGACATCACCGCGAACCGCCACCGGCCGCCCGTCGCCACGGTCCCGTCCGTGACCACGAGAGGGTCGACGACCTTCGCCGCAGGCGCCATGTCGACCGGCGGCGCACCGCGCAGGGTCAGGTCGTCGATGATGATCCGGCCCGAGTACTGACGGGTCGGCACGGTCTCGACGACGTAGATCCGCCAGAACCGCAGCGGCATCGCCAGCCCCGGCGGGATGTCCGCCTCGACGTACTTCCACCCGGTCCAGTCCACCGACGCCGCGATGTTCAGCGTCTGCGGCGACCCACCGGCCGCGGTGTACGCGTTCGCCCGCAACCACGCGCCCTTACCGTCGCCGTAGACCCACGCACCCAACTTCTGCGGCTGACCGGGCAACGTGAGCTGCGGAGTCACCGACAGGTACGCCGCTCGCGTCGCCGTCGAGCCGGTCAGCGAGTAGTCGAGCGCGATCGCCTGCCCGCCGTCGTGACCTTCGGCGGCAGACCGAGACGCCGTCGCCGCTCCTGCCGGTACGGCGTTCGCCGCCCAGCGAGTCAGATCGTCGACCTCGTCAATCACTGTGCTGCTCAAGCCTGACGTGATGCTGAGCTGAGTGGTCAGAGTGCCGACCTTCGCGGTGATCACGGTCGACACCGCGTCGTTGCTGAGGGCATTCACCTCGAATCCGTTGCCACGCGCAACCACGTTAACCAGGGTCTTGTCGTACTCCAGAGTGAGGTCGCGGGGCTCGATCCAGGTGGAGAAGCCGTCGGCGTCGTACCCGTTGATCTCGAAGAAGCCCTTGGCCGACGAGTCGGACAGGGACACCTGCCGGGTCGACGGTGCCAGGCGGATCGGCGTACCGAGGACCGTCAACGGGAAGCGGCCGTTCGCCGTACCGCGCACTGCCGTGACGATCGCGTCGCCCGCTTTCCGTCCGGTCACCACACCCTGCTGGTCGACCCGGACGTTGCTTCCGGCGAACCAGAACGGTGTACCTGTCGCCGGAGCGTAGGTCTCGTCGTGACCGGTCGCGGTGAGGACACGGCTGAGGCCGGTCAGGACGCGGGAGCTGCGGGACACGTCCGCATCCGCGTCCTCGGCCGCCGTACCCAGCGCTTCGACGCGGAAGCCGGCGAGCTTGCCGGAACCCTTGACCGGCAACAGGCCGAGCCCGTTCGGGATCACTCGCTCACCACCGTCGGACGGGTCGTTCACGACCTGCGGAGCCGCCTCGCCGGGCGAGCGGGCCAGCATTGTCGACGAGCCGCCTCCGTCCAGGTTCAGTGCGTCGTCGGTGCCGAGGCCGATCATCAGCTGGCCCATCTCCTTCAGCGACAGCCCGCGGGACCCGGTCGCGCGACCGTCGACGGTGAGCAGCAGCATCCGGCTGCCGTCGGCGTCGAAGCCGATCGCGGTCCGCGGCGCCAGGTCGGCGTCCGGGACGTTGTCGGGGACCTTGCCGTCCTTGGCCAGCTGGTAGTTGCCGCTGATGCCGACGGCGACATCGGCCGCGTCGGGGCGGACGCCGTACTGCACCTCGACCTTGTCGCCGGCCTCGAACGCGGCGAGCGCGGTGGCACCGGCCTCGCGGCCGATCAGCGCCTGCTCGTTCGCGGCCAGCGGGGTGGTGCCCGGAGTGGCGGCCGACGAGACGACCACCCCGTCGCGAAGGATCACTTCGCGGACGGTCGGCAGGCCGTCGACGGTCCTGGTGCGGGCCGCGTCGCCCCACTCCGGCGTGTAGAGGCCGATACCGCCGGCGTTGACGGTCGGCGAGTTGAGGTTGGTCAGCTCGAGCTTGGTCGCGTCGTCGTCGGTCGCACTGCCCTGGAGGAACAGCTCGGCGATCCGGCCGAGGCCGTCCTTGCCGATCACCGCGGTGTCGTTGTGCCCGGCGGCCGGCGCGTTGACCAGCCGGCCGCTCTGCTCGATGCCGACGCCCAGCGGTGCGGTGGTGTCGTTGATGTCGAAGAAGTCGCCGTTGACCCCGGCGATCGCACCCTTCCGGGCCAACTGCTGGCTGAGCGGCGTACCGCCGGAGACCTTGCCGGTGTTGACGTAGTCGACCGTCACACCGTGCTTGTCCAGGTCGGCCGCGAGGATGTCGCCGCGGAGCCAGCCCTTCGGGTCGAGGCGCTCGAACGACGTGTAGTTCACCCCCGGCGCCACCGGGCTGTCGTCGCGGGTGGTGAGCACACCGTCGCCGGCAATGGCGGCATCCGGGATCGGCCCGTTCGGGGTCTGCGCAACGGCCGGGCTGACGACGGCACCGGCCAACAGGCCGCCCACACCGATCGCTGCGGTCAAGGGACGGAAGAGCGACACAGGAGCCTCCCCAACGTGGACGGACGCGGCCATCCGACGCGGTGCGCTCTACCGCCACATGAGGCACAGGTGTACGCCGGTCAACCGACCGGTGACAAAGTAACGTCTCCGGAGGCTGACCGGAAGGTTTTCTTCTCTACTGACCCTCGATCGGTGGACCGAGGTGTGGGTCAGACGGTGCTGACCGGGCGCCCGGAGGTCTGCCAGGCGTGCATGCCGCCGTCGAGGTTGATCGCCTCGCGGCCGAGCTGGTTCAGGAACTGCGTCGCCATCCCGGACCGGCCGCCGACCGCGCAGACGCACAGCACCTTCTGGTCCAGCGGCACCTCGCCGACCCGCTCCTGTAGTTCACCGAGCGGGATGTGGTTCGCCCCCTCGATGTGGCCGCGGTCCCACTCGTCCGGCTCGCGCACATCCAATACGAACGCCTCTGCGAGCAGGGCGTCGTCCAACTCGGCCACCACGACCGAGGGAATCTCCTGGTTCTGGAACATGCACCCAATCATCTCAGGCGGCCGGTACCTCGGCGCCCGCAGGATCGTGGGAATGCGGTTGCCCGAAGCGTGGATCGCGCGTTGACACCCGGCCCGCCGATTGCGGAACCTGCTTCGAAGGAGGCGGTGTGGCACTGATTCAGGGCATCCCCGGGGAGTTCGGGCCGCAACCGTGGGGTGAGGCGATCCTGCGGAACTGCGAACTCCTCCTGCTCCGGATCACCCGCCGGCCGCCCGATCACGAGGTCCGCCTGCCCGGCCTCGCGACGACACCACGCCACGTCGTCGAGGACCACACCGGACGGGCGCTCACCTGGCGACGCGACGGCGACGACCTGCTCGTACGCCTGCCCGACTCCGACGAAGCACCGGTCGTCCGCGTCGCGCTGCAAGGCAAGCTGCGCATCGTCCCGCCGGACACCGTCACGGCCAACGCCGACGGCGTCTGGGACCTCACTCCGACCCGGTACGACGTCCCACTTGGTCGCCCGCCGATCCGCGGACGTCGCGGTCCGCGTCTTCGCCGACAACACGTCGCGCATCTCCCTGGCGAACCAGTCGGCGGTCGCCGCGGACGCCAGCCGGGCGATCGGTCCATTCCCGATCCCGGCCGGCCGCGTGGTCCCGCTGCGGCTCGAGGCGACCGGCGTACGACGCATCCTGGTCGCACCGATGGGGACGGTGCTGGCGTCGATCCACCCGACTGGCGACGGCGAACTGGCCGTCGCGGTCACCAACTTCGGCCGCACCACCGCTCAGGGCGAGGCCCGCCTGACGTTGCCCGACGGATCCCGTTGCCGCTGGACCTTCGAGGCCCTGGCCCCAGGCACTTCGACCAGTTGGCCGGTCACACTCGGCGGGCCTGCCGGCCGGCACGAACTGCGGGTCTGCCTCGACGCGGGCCGACGCTCAGCCTCATCGCCGTACGCCGTCCGCCTGTGACTACTTGAGCAACTTGGACAGGCGGCGGTCGGCCAAGGGCTTGCCGCCGGTTTGGCAGGTGGCGCAGTACTGCAGCGAGGAGTCGTGGAAGCTGACCTCGCGGACGACGTCGCCGCAGACCGGGCACTTCTGGCCCTTGCGGCCGTGCACGCGGAGGCCGGACTTCTTCTCCGATTTCAGGTCCTGTACGGCGAGGCCGGCGGATCGGTCGACCGCGTCCTTGAGCGTTTCGCGCATGGCGTCGTACAGGGTCTTCAGCTCGTCGTCGGACAGGTTCGACGCCGGTTTGAACGGGCTCATCTTCGCCACGTGCAGGATCTCGTCGGAGTAGGCGTTGCCGATGCCGGCGATGACCGACTGGTTCCGCAGGACGCCCTTGAGTTGGACCCGGCCCTCACGTTTCAGGATGTCGCTGAAGTCCTCGAGCGACAGCGTGAACGGGTCCGGCCCGAGCCGCGTGATCCCCGGCACCTCGGCCGGGTCCCGAACGACGTACACCGCGAGTTTCTTCTGCGTACCGGCCTCGGTCAGGTCGAATCCGGAGCCGTCGTCCAGCACCGTGCGCAACGCGATCGGCCCCTTGCCGGGCCGCACCAATGCGGTCGACTGCTCGTCCCGCCAGCGCAGCCAGCCCGCCCGGGCGAGGTGGATCACCAGGTGCACGCCCTGGGCGCTGATGTCGAGGAACTTCCCGTACCGTTGCACGTCGTCGATCAGCAAACCGACCAGCGCCGAGATCGGCGGATCGTACGTCTTCAGGGCACTGATGGCCGTGATGTCGGCACGCACGAACGCCCGCCCGACGGCGCGCTCCCGCAGAAACCCCGCCAGCGACTCGACCTCCGGCAACTCAGGCACCGTCCCAGTGTGCCTTACCCCACCGACACTTTCCTGTCGCAAAGACGGGTAAGGGTGGGAACAGGGGATTGGTGGGGTGAACCCGCAGGTGTTTGTTGGCCTGGGGCGGTAGCGTCTGAGAGCAAGAGAGTAGGGAGGCCCTGATGGGGTTTGTGAAGACGTTGGTCAAGGGTGCGGTCGTCGCCAAGCTGGCGCAGGTCGCGCAGCGGGAGCTCAGCAAGCCTGAGAACCAGCGCAAGCTCAAGGAAGCGTTCCAGAAGGTGCAGCAGCGCCGCGGCGGGGCGCACTAGGTCGTGTCTGCCAATCCCGCGCCGTGCCGAGTGCCGCGCAGTAGGCGGGGGATTGGCAGACACGACCTAAGAGCATCGCTGGACTTCAGCCCGGCTGGTCGCACAGCCGGGCTTGAAGTGTGCGTTCAGGCGGGCTTGTGCGCCTGCAGTGTGTATGTCGCCGGCAGCCGCCGGGGGTGATGGGCCAGGCGCCATTCGCCGGCCTCGTCCGCGGTCATCAGCCCGGGCAGAGCGTTCCAGGGCGCGCTGTCGTGCTCGGCGAGTGAGTCGAAGGTCAGCCCGGCGTTCTGGACCGCGGTGATGATCTCGGCCAGGCCGTGGTTCCACTCGTGCGTGACGGTGGTGGTGAACTCGACGTCGGTCTCGACGTACGTGCCGCCCTCGTCCCAGATGATCGGCTCCGGCGTCTCGAAGTACGGGTACTTCAGGACCGGGTACTCCGGTGCCGAGTCCAGTGCCCACAGCATCGGGTGCCCCTCGCGGATGAACAGCCGCCCGCCGGGCTTGAGCAGCCCCGCGACGGTCTGCGCCCACCGCTCGATATCCGGCAACCAGCAGATCGCGCCGATCCCGGTGTAGACCAAGTCGTACGACGCCGCGCCGAGAACGTCGACCGCGTCATAGGCATCGGCCACATGGAAGTCCACCGGCAACCCGAGCCGCTCCGCGAGCGACCGCGCCTGCTCGATCGCCGGTGCGGAGAAGTCGAGCCCGCTCATCCGGGCGCCGAGCCGCGCGAGGGAGACCGTGTCCGTGCCGATGTGGCATTGCAGGTGCAGCGCGCGCAGCCCGGAGATGTCGCCCAGCCGCGGCAGGTCGAACCGGACCACTTCGCTGAGGTGCTCCGGGTCCTCCTCGAACCGGGCCACGTTGTAGCCCGGCGACGCGACATGCGCCGGCACCCGCTCGTCCCAGTTGGCCCGATTCACTTCTCGGTAGTCGGTCACGGCTCCGACCCTGTCACAAGAGCCGGAGCCGCGCCGCTCGATTTACTGGAAGGCCGGCGTCCAGACAGCGTGGGGTACGACGACGCCGAAAGCGCGGAGGTTCCGCCGAGGTAGGGAAAAGTCCACCCCGAG
Organism: Kribbella sp. CCNWLW201; assembly: GCF_037203805.1. NCBI lineage: Bacteria > Bacillati > Actinomycetota > Actinomycetes > Propionibacteriales > Kribbellaceae > Kribbella > Kribbella sp. CCNWLW201. Next base: position 857,431 of record NZ_JBBCBQ010000001.1, read on the forward strand.
CGGGAGAGTCAGACCGACTGTGCCCGGTACAGCCCGCTGGTGTGCTGGACATCATGAGCCAGGTACTGAGCCGGACCCGCATCCAGGACATCGATGCGCTGCGCGGATTCGCCCTGCTGGGCATCTTGGTCGTGAACATCACCTTCGTCGCCTCGGGCTTCCCGATCCACCTGGCGGACGATCCGGCGTACCAGTCGACGCTCGACCAGGCGGTGCACTGGGTGTCGGCGACCTTCGTCGACATGAAGTTCTACCTGCTGTTCTCGTTCCTCTTCGGGTACAGCTTCCAGTTGCAGATCGAGGCGGCGCAGCGGGCGGGCGCCGGGTTCAAGCCGCGGATGCTGCGCCGGCTGGGTGGCCTGTTCGCGATCGGCGGACTGCACGCGATCTTCCTGATCACCGGCGACATCCTCAGTGTCTACGCGCTGATCGGATTGATCCTGCTGGCGATGCGGCGAGTGAAGGACCGGACCGCACTGATCGTCGTCGGCGCGATCTACGCCTATCTGTTCGTCTCGATCGGCTCGAGCGCGCTGTTCATGGACGCCTCGACGATTCTCGACCCGGCCGGTGCGGTCGCCGCGGCTCACGAGACCACTGCGAACCTCGGCGGCTCGTTCGGCGACATCATCGGCGAGCACGTGAAGGCTCTGCCGCTCTACGGTTTGTCCCTGCTGACGGTGCAAGGCCCGACCACGCTCGCCGCCTTCCTGCTCGGCCTGGTCGCCGGCCGAAACCGGCTGCTCGCGAACGTCAGCGGCAAGGAAGCCATGCTGCGGCTGATCCAGCTGGTCGGGTTCGTCGTCGGCATCACCGGCGGGATGATCTACGCGTCGAGCGGCGGCAACGGCGACACGGGCGCCGTACTGGCCAGCGTGCTGACCGCGCCGTTCCTGACCGCGGCGTACGTCGCGACGATGCTGAGGGTCATGCACTCAGACAAGGGGCAGGACCTGCGCCGAGTGCTGGCGCCGGCCGGGCAGATGGCGTTGTCCAACTACCTGGGCCAGTCGGTGGCGACGATGCTGATCTTCACCGGCGTCGGACTGGGTCTGGTCGGCCAGGTGTCGCCGCTGGAGACGATGGGGATCGCTGTCGCGATCTTCGCCGTACAGGTCGTCCTCAGTCAGCTCTGGATGAGCCGGTACGGCTACGGGCCGGTGGAAGGTGTCTTGCGGGCCATCACCAACGCGTCCGCTCCCACCTGGCAGCGCAAGACCGCCGGGTGAGGTCCCGGCGGTCTGCTAGAGGTTCAGGCCGCGTGGCGGCCGTGGTGGGTCAGGATGCGGGTCCGCTGGATGGTGTGCACGGTGCCTGCGGTCGAGGCGGGTTTGTGGGTGAAGGGCTCGGCCGCGCCGCCAAGGGCGATCAGGTCGAGCTTGGTCCGGGCCAGGTCACGGTCGTCGGCAACCCAGGCACCCTTCGGACCGGCGGTCAGACCGGTCGAGTGACGCCTGTTGCTGAGTTCCAGAGCCGCGATCACGGCCAGCGCGAGTACTGCGAGAACAATGATTCCGGTCATGGCACCAATTGTGCTACCGGCTAGATCCAGCCACCATTGGCACTATTGACATACTTCCACAAATTACTGCCATACTGGTCGGCATGCTCCAGAAGATCGCTGTCGTCCTGATGGAGGACGTCGCCCTGTTCGAGTTCGGCGTACTGGCCGAGGTGTTCGGCATCGACCGCACCGACGACGGTGTGCCAGCGTTCGACTTCAAAGTGTGTTCGACCCGGCCGGGTGAGCCGCTGCAGACCAGCAGTCACTCCCAGGTCATCGCGCCGTACGGACTGGAAGAGCTCGAGGACGCCGACCTGATCGGGATCCCGGCGACCACCTGGCGGGACGAGTACGACGAGCGCATCCTCGACGCGCTGCGCCGGGCCGAGGCGCGCGGCGCGATCCTGCTTACGGTCTGCTCGGGTGCGTTCGTCCTCGGCAAGGCCGGGCTGCTCGACGGCCGGGCGTGTACGACGCACTGGCGCTACGTGAAGCTGTTCAACGAGCAGTTCCCGACCGCGAAGCTGGACGCGGACGTGCTGTTCGTTGACGACGGCAACATCATCACCAGTGCCGGCACCGCGGCCGGCATCGATGCGGCCCTGCACCTGGTCCGACGTGAGCTCGGCAGTGCGGTCGCGACCCGGATCGCGCGCCGAATGGTGGTCCCGCCGCAGCGCGACGGCGGTCAGCGGCAGTACGTCGAGGTGCCGGTGCCGGAATCGTCGGGCGAGAGCCTGCAGCCGGTGCTCGACTGGATGGTCGACAATCTGACGATCGACCACACTGTCCCGGCGCTGGCCCGACGGGCGCAGATGTCGGAGCGGACGTTCGCGCGACGCTTCGTCGCGGAGACCGGGACGACACCGCTGAAATGGGTGACGACGCAGCGCGTACTGCGAGCGCGGACGCTGCTCGAGCAGACCCGGATGGGGATCGAGCAGATCGCGGCCGAGTCAGGATTCGGGACGGCGGCATTGCTGCGGCACCACTTCCGTAGGGTGGTGGGCGTGCCACCTCAGGACTATCGCCGTACGTTCCAGCCAGCCAGTTGATGGTCGAATACCGCAACGCCGTCGCAGCCGATGCCGACGACGTGATGAAGTTCTGGGCCACCGCCGCTGAGGACTCGCACCGCCCACCGGACTCGGCCGACGCCGTACTGCGCCTGATCGAACGCGACCCGGCCGCACTGATCCTTGCCCTCGACAACGAGATCGTCGTCGGCTCGATCATCGTCGGCTGGGACGGCTGGCGCTGCCACCTCTACCGCCTGGCCGTCGCCCCCTCCCACCGCCGCCAAGGCATCGGACGTCGTCTCGTCGCGCTGGCTGAGGAGCGGTTCGCGTCGTACGGCGGGACTCGTGCCGACGCGATGGTCTTGGACGACAACGAGCAGGCGCACCGCGTCTGGAGCACCGCCGGATACGCGCCCCAGCCGGAGTGGTCTCGCTGGGTCAAGCCGCTCTGAGCCCACCGATCTGCCGCGTGACGCACTCCACACGATTTGCGGTACCCCCGTCGGGTCCCCCTAGGATCCTCCGGGGTGTCACAGGGGGGTAACGGCCGAAGAAGATCGGCGAGCCGAGAGATGTTGGAGCGACTGTGGCAACGCCTGTCCCGATCCGGGCCAGCACCTCACGCCGTCTGAGCTGGGACGTCGTCCGTGTCCTCGCCGTCCTCGCAGTGGTCTTCTGCCACACGACGTACCAGGGTCCAGTGCTCCACCCCGAGCTCGGCGCTCCACTGGGCAGGTATCCGTTCCAGGTCGGCGCCAGCGTCCTGCTGGTGATCAGTGCGTACTTCATCTGCGTGACGATCCGGAAGGCGTCCACGTCACAGTGGTTGTGGCGCCGGGTCTGCCGGGTGCTCCCGCCGTACCTGGCCGCCGTACTGGTCACCTACACGCTCCTGATCGCCTTCGGACCGGACAACTGGAATCTGCCCACCCAGCACGACCTCTGGGGCAACCTGACGCTGGCCAGCACCTTCGACCCGACCGTGCGCCTCATCGACGGTTCCTACTGGACACTGCCGCTGCAGCTGATGGCCTTTGCGGCAGCGGCCCTGCTCTGGCCGCGTGGCATGGGCTCCGGCCGGCGGATCACAGCACTGCTGTGGATCATGACCGTGGCACCGGTGGTGGTGCAGTGGCATGACCGGATCCTGCACAGCCCGTTCTGGGCCCAGCAGGCGTGGAACGGTCTCGGGCTGCATCGACTGCAACTGTTCGCGATCGGTATCGCGATCTGGCTCTGGTCACAACACCGGATCGGGGTCCTGCACCTAGGCTCCCTGCTCGCCGCGACGGTCTTCGCCCAGCACGCGCACACCGCCGACCTGCCGTCATCGCTGGGCATCGGGGTTCTGGTGGTGTTCGTCGCGCTGGCCGCCCGGGGGCCGGACTGGAACCTGTTCGCCCCGATCCGTCGGCCGATCCAGTTCCTGGCCCGGATCTCCTTCGGTATCTACCTCCTCAACCAGGAGGTCGGGTACTTGATCTCGCACCACCTGATGACGCTGGGGGCGGGGCGGATCGTGCAGATCGCCGGAGCGGTGGCTGGGGTGATCGTGCTGGCCTGGCTGTTGACGACGTACGTCGAACAGCCGGTGTACCGCGTGCTGACAGCCAGACGTGTTCGGCCGGTGCAGCGGCTGGGGTTCCGCGCCTTCGCCTGGCTGAATACTTGACATCGGATACCCGTCGTCTAATACTCGATTTCGAGTATTAGAGATCGAGGAGGGTGTCATGGCGCGACGCAAGGTGAGCAATCCGCTCGCGTTCGCCGTACTCGGGAGCCTGAGCGAGCGCCCGATGCACCCGTACGAGATCTCGACCCTGCTCAGATCCCGCGGCAAGGACCAGAGCATCAAGCTCAACTACGGCTCGCTCTACTCCGTCGTCACCGCCCTGGAGAAGAACGGCTTCATCGAGGCGCGGGAGACCATTCGCGAAGGCAACCGCCCCGAGCGCACGATCTACCAGATCACCGACACCGGCCAGCAGGAGTTCGCCGACTGGCTCACCGAGCTCATCGGTACGCCGACCCGCGAATTCCACCCGCTGGAGGCAGGCCTCGCCTACCTCCCCGGCCTCCCGCCCGACCGCGTCGCCGAGCTCTTGGAGCAGCGACTCAAGGCGGTCGACGCGGAGATCGAGGAGATCACGGCCGCGCACGACCAGATGGCGTCGATGGAGTTCCCGCGCCTCTTCTGGGTCGAGTCGGAGTTCCGGCTCGCGTTGCTCAAGGCCGAGTCGACGTACATCCACCACCTGGCCGAGGAGATCCGCACCGACGCCCTGGACGGCTCCGCGTTCTGGCGCAAGGCCTGGAAGCTGTACGAGGAGGAGGGCATCACCCCGGCCGACCAACTCAAAGACCCGGTCAAGTACTTCGGCACGGACTTCGCCTGGATGCAGGCGATCCCTCCGGAGGCGACCTAGACAGAAACGGCCCCCGACCCAGGTGCGGCAACACCAGAGGTCGAGGGCCGCAGTTCCTCGAGTCGGTCCGAAGACCTGGCACCCAAGGCCCAACCATCAGGATAGCCAGCAGCGGACCGGCTCCCATCACCACAAGGGAGTTCACCTGATGGCTACGCATGCCCTCGAAGCGGTCGACCTGGTCAAGACGTACCCGGCCGGCCGCAAGAAACCACCCCTCCGCGCCCTCGACGGGCTGACCTTCAGCGTCCCGGAGGGCGTCGTACTCGGTCTGCTCGGCCCCAACGGCGCCGGCAAGTCCACCACCGTCAAGATCCTCACCACCCTCTCCCGCGCCGACTCCGGGACGGCACAAGTGGCCGGGTACGACGTCAACCGCTCACAGGACCAGGTACGACGCTCCATCGGCTACGTGCCGCAGAAGTCCAGCTCCGACCCGCAGGCCACCGGCGTCGAGAACCTCGTCCTGAGCGGCCGCATCTACGGCCTGACCCGCGTGGAAGCAGTACGACGGGCCGTCGAGCTACTCGAGCGATTCGGCCTGACCGATGCGGGCGGCCGCCAGGTCAAGACGTACTCCGGCGGGATGCAACGCAAACTCGACGTCGCCCTCGGCCTCGTCCACCGCCCGCAGGTCCTGTTCCTCGACGAGCCGACCACCGGTCTGGATCCGGAAGCACGAGCCGATCTGTGGAACGAGGTCGGCCGGTTGTCCGGTCAGGAAGGCCTGACCGTGCTGCTCACTACGCATTACCTGGAAGAGGCCGACCGGCTGGCCGATCAGTTGGCGATCGTCGACCACGGCAAGATCGTTGCCGAGGGCACCCCGGAGGCGCTGAAGGCCGAGCTGCGCGGCGACTCGGTCCACGTCGAACTGGTGTCGCCGGACACTGACGGAAACGTGCGGGTGTTGCTGAGCGGGTTGCCGGGTGTCGGCGAGATCGTTGTCGAAGGCAACACATTGCGGGCCCGGGTCGACCACGGTGCGACCGCGGTTCCCGCCGTACTGGGAACCCTTGAGGACAAGGCGATTCCGGTCACTGCGGTGACGGTCTCGCGGCCCTCGCTGGACGATGTGTACCTGCGGTACACGGGCCGGTCGTTCCGCTCGGTTGAAGGGGAGGCTGCGTGATGACCACACTGGCCGTTGCTCAGCGTCGTACCGGATTTGCTGGGCACACTCTGTTCATCACGGGCCGTTGGCTGCGAGCGCAGTACCGGCAACCGGCGTTGATCGCGTTCACGCTGATCCAGCCGGCGATCTGGCTACTGTTGTTCGGGCAACTGTTCCAGGGTGTAGTGAACATCCCGGGCTTCGGCGACTCGTCGTACATCGCCTTCCTCACGCCCGGCATCGTGATGATGACCGCGCTGATGACCAGCGGCTGGAGCGGTACGACGTTCATCGCGGATATGGAGCGCGGCGTGATGGACCGCCTACTCGCGTCGCCGGTCAGCCGCGGCGGGCTGATGGCCGGGCAACTGATCAGCAACGCGACGACCACGCTGATCCAGACGCTTCTCGTGTTCGCGATCGGGATGGCCGCGGGAGCGCGGTACGACGGCGGCGTGGCGGGTTACGCGATCACGGTCGCGGCGTCCATGCTCGTCGGCACGGCTTTCGGGTCGCTGTCCAACGCGGTCGCGCTGCTGACTCGCCAACAGGAAGCCCTGATCGGGATCTCTCAGTTCGTCTCGCTGCCGCTGACCTTCATGTCCTCGATCATGATCGACCCGAAGGTGGCACCGCACTGGGTCAACGTCGCGGCTCGCTTCAACCCGGTCGACTGGGCCGCGATCACCGCTCGCCAAGCCCTGTCGGCCAACCCGGACTGGTCATCGGTCGCCCGCCACGGTGCCTACCTCGTGGCGTTCACCCTCCTGGTCGCCTGGCTCTCCACCCGAGCCTTCCGCACCTACCAACGCTCTGTCTGACCCGCCGAGCCCTGGCCGGCTGAGCCCTTGGTTCAGTCAGCCAGGGCCTCGGCGTACCAAGGCAGCCCACCATTCCGCTTTCATTCAGCGAGGGCTTCGGCGTACCAGGGCTTGATGGTGTTGTCGATGATCGCCAGGCGTTCGTCGAAGGGGAGGAACGCGGACTTCATCGCGTTGATGGCGAACCAGCGGAAGTCGGCCAGGGTGTAGCCGAACGCCTCCGCGAGCAGGGCCAGTTCACGACTCATCGACGTACCACTCATCAAGCGGTTGTCGGTGTTGACCGTGACCCGGAAGCGCAGCTTGGCGAGCAGCCCGATCGGATGCTCGGCGATCGACGTCGCCGCGCCCGTTTGCAGGTTGGAGCTCGGGCACATCTCCAGCGGGATCCGCGCGTCCCGCACGTACGCCGCCAGCCGGCCGAGCTCGGCCTTCTCGCCGGCTTCGTCGTACGTGATGTCGTCGATGATCCGTACCCCATGACCGAGCCGATCCGCCCCGCACCACTGGATCGCCTGCCAGATCGACGGCAGACCGAACGCCTCGCCGGCGTGGATGGTGAAGTGAGCGTTCTCGCGCTGCAGGTACTCGAACGCGTCCAGGTGCCGGGTGGGCGGGTACCCCGCCTCCGCGCCGGCGATGTCGAACCCGACCACCCCGGCATCGCGGTACGCCACCGCGAGCTCCGCGATCTCCATCGACCGGGCCTTGTGCCGCATCGCGGTCAGCAACTGCCGGGCGACGATCGGCCGCTCCGCGGTCGCCATCCCGTGCTCGAACCCTTCCCGCACCGCGTCCACGACCTGCTCCAGCGTCAGACCGGCGGTCAGGTGCTGCTCGGGCGCGTACCGCACCTCCGCGTACACCACCCCGTCCGCGGCCAGATCCTGCACGCACTCACTGGCCACCCGCTTGATCGCCTCGGCGTTCTGCATCACCGCAACCGTGTGATCGAACGTCTCCAGGTACCGCTCCAGCGACCCCGAGTCCGCCGACTCCACGAACCACGCGCCCAACTCACCGGCATCGGTCCGCGGCAGCGTGTGCCCGATCTCCCGAGCCAGTTCCACCACTGTCCCCGGCCGCAACCCGCCGTCCAGATGGTCATGCAACAAGACCTTGGGTGCCGCACTCAACTGCTCGGGACTGATCATGCCGCCATCCTGCCAGTCGGCTGTGCGTGAATCCGGCAAAAGTTCAAGATCAATGTCGGTGGACAGTGCCATGGTGTGGAGATGGTGACCCGCTTGCGCAGTCGCCCGGAATGGCAGTTCTTCGCGGTTCTGCCCCGGGCTGATCCGGTGCTGGCCACGATCTGGTGGTTGCTCCTGCTGGCGCGCGGAGCCCTGCCTGCGGTGTTCGCGATCGCCATGGGCTGGCTGGTCGGCGCGGTGCAGCACGGGTCCGCGCTGGCCGGGCCGCTGAGCCTGATGGGAGTGACCTTCGTTCTGCTCCAGGTGCTCACCCCGCTGCATCAGGCGGTCAGCGCGAACCTGGGCAGCCGGGTCGCCGCCTGGCTCAACGACAAGCTCACCGAAGCCTGTGTCGGACCGCCGGGCATCGGTCATCTGGAGGATCCGGACCTCAGCGAGGACCTGACCGTGGCCCGGGAGTTCGACCGCGGCCAGACCGGTCCACCGATGTACATGAACGTCGACTTCGTCGCCGGTGGCCTGGTCGAGCTGTTCGGCGGTATCGCGTCGGCGGTCGTGCTGTTCGGGTTCAACTGGTGGGCGCCGTTGCTCCTCGTCGGCGCCTGGACCGCGACGCACTGGCTGCTGCGGGAGAGTGGCGTCTGGAAGGACCGGAACACGGCCGAGGTGCGGTCGGCGCAACGGCACGCCGACTATGCCTACCAACTGGCGGTCGAGCCCGACTCCGCGAAGGAGCTGCGGTTGTTCGGCCTCGCGGGCTGGACCGTGGCACGGTTCACCGATCGGCGCCGCAGGCTGTTCGAGCTGCAGTACCAGGCGACGCGGTTGCGCGAGCGGCCGATGATCTGGAGCCTGCTGATCGTCGCCGTAGCCAACGGGCTCGTCTTCTGGGCCCTCGGATCGGCGGCGATCGACGGCCGCCTGGAGGTCGATCGACTGGTGGTCTTCGCCCAGGTGGCGATCGGAGTCAGCATGATCGCCTTCGGCGGCCTGAACTGGGCCCTCGACGGCGCCGCCGCACCAGTAGTCGCCGTCCAACGACTACAACCCGCTATGGCCCCAGCCGGCGCCCTCACCCCCGCCCGACACGTAGAAGTCGGTACACCGGATCCCCGGGAAGCTGACCCTGGTACGCCGACGGGCGGGGAAGCTCACGCCGGTACGCCGGAGCACCGGAGAGCTCACGTTGGAACGCCGGAGGGCGGGAGAACTGACGGTGGTACGGCGATGCGCCGGGGAGCGGTTGGGATCACGATCCGCGATCTGAGCTTCCGGTATCCGCACGCCGGGCACCCGGTGTTCGACGGCCTCGATCTGACCGTGCCGGCTGGCTCGTCCTTGGCCGTCGTCGGTCAGAACGGTGCCGGCAAGACCACCCTGGCCAAACTGCTGTGCCGGCTGTACGACCCGGATGCCGGATCGATCGAGATCGACGGGAACGACCTCCGCGACCTCGAGGTCGATGAATGGCGAACCCGGGTCGCGGCGGTGTTCCAGGACTTCCTCCGGCTCGAACTCCCACTCCGAGACAACGTCGCACCGGCCGGCGCCCCGGACGCGGACATCGTCGCCGCACTCGCAGACGCCGGTGCCGCGGACCTGGCGAGCCTGGATACCCGCCTGGCCACGGGACATGACGGCGGCACCGACCTGTCCGGCGGTCAGTGGCAACGCGTGGCACTGGCGCGGGCCTTGTGCGCCGTCCGCCAGGGCGCCGGACTGGTGCTGCTCGACGAGCCGACCGCCCAACTGGACGTCCGAGGTGAGGCGGCGATCTTCGACAAGATCCTGACCGCCACCCGCGACGTCACCACGATCCTCATCTCGCATCGCTTCTCCACGGTCCGGCACGCCGATCGGATCTGCGTCCTGGAGAACGGCCGGGTGGTAGAGCTCGGCAGCCACGGTGAACTGATGGAGCTCGGCGGGCGATACAGGACGATGTTCGAGCTGCAGGCCAGCCGCTTCACCGCGGAGGTCGACGAAGAGGGGATGAGCTATGACACGCTCTGACGTCGAGGACCTACCCAGAGCACTGCCGGCGATGTGGCGGCTCTGCAGACTGGGGTACCAGCACGAGCCCGGACTCCTGGCCGTCGCCTTCTTGTTGACCCTGCTGGCCGCGTTGCCGGACGCGTTGCTCGCGTTGTTGCTGAAAGTGCTGGCCGACGCTGTCCTGAACGGTGACCGGCGAGCCGCTCTGCTGGCCGCGGCCGGGTTGGCGCTGTCCGTGACGGCGACCTGGGTCCTGCGAACACTCTCCACCCGGGTCACCCGGCGATTCCGGGACCGCGTGACCATCATGCTCGAGGCACACGTCGCCAGACTGCAGGCTTCCGTCGCCACCGTCGAACACCACGAACGCCGCGACTACCTGGACCGCCTGTCCGTACTGCGCAAACAGGTGTTCGTGCTCGACCACATGTACATGTCGCTGTTCTCCACCTGCGGCTGGATCCTGCGGCTCGCGGTGACTGTCGGCCTGTTGATGTCGATCCATCCGGCCCTCGCGCTGCTGGTCGTGTTCGCGTTGCCCACCGTTCTCAGCTCGACCTGGCGGCCAGGCATCGAGCGTGCGACGGAAGAGCGGTACGCGCCCCACAGCCGGCTGGCCGACCACCTGTTCAAGACCGCCACGACACCTGCTCCTGGCAAGGAGGTCCGTGTCCTCGGCATCGGTCAGGATCTGCTGGTGTCGCGTCGACGCGAGTGGGAGCGCTGGTATGCCCCGATCGCCGCTGTCCGATGGGCCAGCGCTGCTTGGCATTCCGCCGCATGGGCCGTGTTCGGCGCGGCGTATGTCGGTGCCGTGCTGTTCGTCGCTTCGGGTCTGCAGGGTTCGGTGGGTGACGTGTTGCTGATCTTGGCCGCCGGCTCCCGGCTGTCGTCGTACATCGGGGCGACGGTCGGCGAGATCGGGTTCTTGCGGGGGATCTGGCTCGACGGATCGCGGCGACTGGTCTGGCTGGAGAACTACGCGGCCTCGTTCGAGGCGACCGCCGATCTCCCAGCACCCGAACGGCTCACCGACGGCATCCGGCTGGAGCAGGTCTCCTTCGCCTATGCCGGATCCGATCGGCTGGCCCTCGACAACGTCGATCTGCACCTGCCGGCCGGCCGGGTGATCGCCATCGTCGGGGAGAACGGCGCCGGCAAGTCCACCCTGGTGAAGCTGATCTGCGCGTTGTACGAGCCGACCGAGGGCCGAGTCCTGGTTGATGGCCAGCCGCTGAGCCGGATACCCGCCGAAGCCTGGCGGGGCAAGATCGCCGGGGCGTTCCAGGACTTCTTCCGGTTCGAGTTCCGGGCCAGCCACAGCGTCGGGCTCGGCGACCTGCCAAGGCTGGACGACGAGCCGGCCGTTGCCACCGCCGTCGGCCGCGCCGGTGCGGAGGATGTAGTCGAGCGGCTCGAGACTGGACTGGACACCCAGCTCGGTTCCACCTGGCCGGGTGGAGCCGAGATCAGCTTCGGGCAGTGGCAGAAGCTGGCCCTCGCCCGTGGCTTCATGCGCGACCGTCCACTGCTCCTGGTACTCGACGAGCCGACCGCCGCGCTGGACGCGGAAACCGAGCACGCCTTATTCGAGCGCTACGCGGCCGCGGCCAGAGACAGCGCAGACGGCCGAATCACAATCCTGGTCTCACACCGCTTCTCGACAGTGCGAATGGCCGACCTGATCGTAGTCCTGGACGGCGCCCGCGTAGTCGAGACAGGAACACATGACGACCTCCTGACCCGCAACGGCCAATACGCCGACCTATACCGAATCCAAGCCGCCGCCTACCACTAAGCCAATCCACGCCCGCCCGACCTGCACACCGGACCGCCGACCTGCATCCTCCCGGCTCGGCCAGCCTGCATGCTCCGGGCTTGGCCGGCCTGCATGTTCTGAGCGGTACTGCCGTCGCGACGGCCGGGCTGCCACGTCGTATGGCGTCGTAGGACGGCTCCTGGGTGGTTAGGCGGTGTGGATTTTGAAGACGGGGACGCCGGGGGCTATGTGGTCGAGGGTTTCGGTGGGGGAGTCCTTGGTGACGTCGCCGCTGAAGAAGGTGCCTACTTCCCAGGCCCACTTCTTCAGGTAGAGGCGGAGGACGTCGGCCTTGTCGGCGTCGGCGACTTCTTCGGCGCGGAAGGTCTCGATGGAGCGGCCCAACTGGAGGCGGCCTTCGGGGTTCACGCGGAGGTTGCGGACCCACTGGGTGTGGCCGCGCGGGGCGACCAGGTACCGCTGGCCGTCGAGGACCAGGAGGTTGACCGGCGTGCTGCGCCAGTCGCCGGACTTGCGGCCGCGGACCGAGAGGACGCGGCTGCCCATCATGCTGATGCCGAGCTTGGTCAGGCGGGCGACGATCCGGTTGAAGACCCGCATGCTGCCGTCGCCGGCGGTGATCACGCGCTTGTTGTCGTAGGTCTGCTTGTACTCCGGCATCGTCGTACCCTTCGTCGTAATCGAGAGCGGTGCTCTCTGTTGTGATCAGTGAACACGGGAGCACTGCTCACTGTCAAGAGCACTGCTCTCGGTTTTGTGGCAGACTGCTTCCATGAACGCCGGACGCACCGCACGAGAGAGAGCCCGGGCCGAGCTGACCGACCAGATCAAGGCGGCCGCCCGGCGGCAACTCGCGACCGAAGGCGCCGAGCGGCTGTCGCTGCGAGCGATCTCCCGGGAGATGGGCATGGTCTCGTCAGCCCTCTACCGCTACTTCCCCAGCCGCGACGATCTCCTCACCGCGCTGATCATCGACGCGTACGACGCTCTCGGCGCGGCCGCGGAGTCGGCAGCCGCCGCCAAGGACGACGCGCACCCGTCCGACATCTGGCTGGCCGTATGTGCCGCCGTACGGGACTGGGCCCGGGCAAACCCCCAGGAGTACGCGCTGATCTACGGCTCGCCGGTCACCGGGTACAAGGCGCCCCAGACGACCGTGGAGCCAGCAAGCCGGGTGCCGATCCTCATGCTGGGGATCGTCACCCGGGCCAACACCCATGGCTGGCTCGCACGGCTGGACAACGCTCCTGAGCCCACCGGCCGGCTGGCCGAACAGGTGGACGTGCTTGCGGCGCTCGCGATCGGCGTACCGCGGAGGGTGCTGCTACGGGTCGCGATCGTGTGGACCCAGCTGTTCGGGATGATCAGCTTCGAGCTCTTCGGCCAACTGGTCGGCACGATGGACCCCGCCGACGACTTCTTCGCCGAAGCCTGCAAGCAAATGGCCACCTTCATCGGCCTGCGCTCGAACGCGACTGTCGGGTTCTAGCTGAAGGCTTTGGGAAGAGGAAGGGTCACGGCGTGTTCGACGCGATGGACGTAGGTCTCGCGGGGGATGGAGATGGCGCCGAGGGTGGCCAGGTGATCGGTGACCCATTGGATGTCGAGGACGCGTTCGGCGGCGTACTCGTCGTCGAGTAGCTCGATCAGCCCGGCGACGGCCGCCTTCGAGCCGTCGGTCTTGTGGTGGAACATCGACTCCCCGGCGAACAGTCCGCCGATCGCAACGCCGTACAGGCCGCCCGCGAGTTCGTCGCCGTCCCAGGCCTCGACGGAGTGCACCCAGCCGAGCCGGTGGAGTTCGGTGTACGACGCGATGATGCCCCGGTCGATCCACGAGCCGGGCCGGCGCGGATCGGCGCAGGCGCGGATGACCTGGTCGAACGCCGTGTTCACGCGGATCTCGAACTTGTTCCGCGCCCGCCGCATCGACCGCGACGGACGGTACCCGGCGACCTCGATCACACCGCGGTCGACCGGCGACCACCAGAGCAGCGAACCGCGGTGGTCGGGCATCGGGAAGAGCCCACGCCGGTACGCCGCCAGCACGGTCCCCGGCTGCAAATCCGCCCCACCCGCGACGATGTCACTCGCCCCGGCAACCGCCACCGGCGGAAAGTCCCACACAGAAGCAGCTGGCTCGACAGGCACACCACCATCCTGGACCACGCCCGCTCAGGCGGTACGACGGCCCACCCGACTTCCGCCGTACCGGCGACCGGCAGCCACCGTGAGTCGACCGCGGTGTCCGGGGACACCCGGGGTTTCTCCCGAGTGGCGGCGTTCCGGGAGGCACGTAGAGTTGAAGCACGCCCAGGCTCCGACGCGGGGAAGGGCGGGGAGGAGCACCGTGGCCGGAGTCGCCAGGTTCGTCGCGAGCAGTCTCGCGCCCGCCGCGCAGCGGTTAGCACCCCAGGCTGCGGCGGGTGTGCTGCGTCAGGTTCTCGAGATCGCGATCGACGGCTACCAACGGTTCCCCGGCGCCGAGCAGGTCGCCGACTCGAAGCTGGCCAAATCGTCCGGTGACGCGCAGTTGGCGATCGACGCGGTGATCGACCAGCACATCCGGCTGGCCGGCGTCCAAGGTTTCGTCACGAACATCGGCGGCCTCGTCACGCTCCCGGTCGCATTGCCGGCGAACCTGACCGGCATCGCGATCGTCCAGGCGCGGATGGTCGCCGCGATCGCGCACCTGCGCGGGTACGACCTTGGCGATCCACGCGTCCGCACCGCGGTGATCACGTGCCTGCTCGGCGAGGAGGGCGTGATCGACCGGCTCAAGAAAGCGAGCCTGCCGACGTCACCGCTGGCGATCGCGACCGCACCGGTCTTCGACCCGGAGCTGGATCGCCAGGTCGCCACTGAGGTGGTCGGGGAGCTGATCGCCCGGATCAGCGGCAAGCGGATGGCCATCACGGTCACCCGCCGCGTCCCGCTCCTCGGTGGCGTCGTCGGCGGCGGCGTCGACGGTTGGTCGACGTACCGGATCGGTCAGTACGCCGACAAGAGTCTCGTCCGCCGCATCCGCCGCCCGATCGAGCCGTGACCCCGGTACGACGTTCAACCCCGGAAGCCGGCGTACGACGCCCAGCGAGCGCGACGTGGTAGCGCCGCTCTGGGGGCCGACGCTGGACTGCCCGGAGCCGCTGGAGCTGGCCGAGTTCTATCAGCGCATCGCCGGTGGGGATCTGGCCGTCGTCCACGAGAACTTCGTGGAACTGCGGTTCGAGACCTTCAGCCTCGGCTTCCAGCGCGACCTCAACTACCGCGCCCCGACCTGGCCGGATCCCCGCGTCCCGCAGCAGTGTCACCTCGATTTCAGCGCGGCCGATCTCGACGCCGAACAGGATCGCGTCGTCGCGGCCGGCGCCACGCCCACCGCCGTACAGCCGGAACCATCCGTATTCCGCGTCTTCCTCGACCCGGCCGGCCACCCGTTCTGCCTGACCACCTGGCGCACCCCGTCCGGTCCGCCCGAGTCCCGCTGACAAGAACTGTCGGTGGGGCCGTTCAGGATGGGTTCGTGAGTGATCGCCGGGTTGAGCTCGGGGAATTCCTGAAGGCGCGCCGCGCCCGGGTGTCCCCCGAGGACGTCGGCCTGCCCGCCGGCGGACGACGTCGTACGCCGGGACTGCGCCGCGAGGAGCTCGCCCAGCTCGCGGGCGTCGGCGTCACTTGGTACACCTGGCTCGAGCAGGGCCGGCCGATCAACGCCAGCGGCCAAGTGCTCGACGCCGTCGCGACCACGCTGCGCCTCAGCTCGATCGAGCGCGAACACCTCTACCGACTGGCCGAGGCGACCCCGGCGCGCCCGCCCCGCGCGAGTGCCGTCGCGAACGAAGCGGTCTTCGCCGAGATCCTCACCGCACTCGACCCACTGCCCGCGGTGATCACGAACACCAGGTTCGACATCGTCCAGCCGAACCAGGCCTTCAGCGATCTCTTCCACGACTGGCACACGCTGCCCTGTATCCACAAGAACCTGCTCTGGTGCCTCATCACCGAGCCACGCGCCCGGCAGCAACTCGTCAACTACGACGAGGAAGTGCCGTACCTGGTCGCGAGGCTGCGATCGTCGTACGGCGAACACGTCGGCGACCCTGATTGGGAGACGGACCTCGAGCGACTACGCAAGCTCAGCCCCGAGTTCACCCACCTCTGGTCCCGCCACGAAGTCGCCGCCTGCACCCCACGTCCCCGCCACCTCCGCCACCCCATCGCGGGCGACCTCCACTTCACCCTCACCGAACTGACCGTCCCGGCCAACCCCGACCTCCTCCTCTTCATCGAAACCCCCGCCACCCAAGAAACCCGAGACCGCCTCCCCTTGACCCGCCGCACCCTCGAACCCGCCGACCTCTGACACCCCGGTGTGGTTGGCTGACGGCTTTTCGTCGGCTGGAAGGAACGAGCGGTGAGTGACCACGGCGGGTCGTACACGTCGCGGCGATTGGTCCTGAAGGACTGGGGCTCGGAGGAGGAGGTGTTCGAGTTCGCCGCCGAAGGCCGATTCGAGCTCATCCGGGACGAGTCGGAAGACATCCCGCTCGGCATCGTGCGGGACGTGCTCTGGTGGATCACGCCGACGATCGCGCTGCAGTACGCCGTCGACACCCGCTCACAATGCTCCGTGTTCGCGCTGACCGGGACGCCGGCCGACGACGTGAAGGGCATCGTCGAGTCCATCGAGCAGGGCGTGCATCCCTGGACGCTCAAGGAGCTGCTGGCAGCCGTCAACGACGCACGAGGTCCGGCTGAGGTCGCCGCCGCCGTACTGCGTGCCGGCATGGGCGCACCGCAATCGTTCGACCGGAAGTTCTACAAGGTCGTGCGTACGGCGATCCGGAGTCATGACGCCGAAGTCCGGTCGGCCGGCGTGTGGGCCACGTCGTACTCGCGCTGGGACAAAAGCCGCGACCTGCTGGAGACGACCGCCGAGGCCGATCCCGAGCCCTCGATCCGCCGAGACGCCCGCGTGATCCTCGAGCACTACGACAGCTAGCGGGTCAGCCGGCGAGGGCTTGGACCACCCGGCTGGCGGAGGGCTTGTTGAGTTGGCCTGCCATCCAGACACTGGTGGCGACCAGCTTCTCCAGGTCTACGCCGGTTTGGATGCCTAGGCCGTCGAGTTGCCAGAGGAGGTCTTCGGTGGCGAGGTTGCCGGTGGCGCTTTCGGCGTACGGGCAACCGCCGAGGCCGCCGGCTGAGCTGTCGACGGTGGTGACGCCCTCACGCAGCGCGGTGAGGGTGTTGGCGAGGGCCTGGCCGTAGGTGTCGTGGAAGTGGACGGCCAGTTTGTCCACACCGACTCCGGCGGTAGCGAAGGCCGCGATCAACGACGTCACCTGGCCCGGTGTCGCGACGCCGATCGTGTCGCCGAGGGAGAGTTCGTGGCAGCCGAGGTCGACCAGGCGCGCGCCGACCTTGACGACTTGGTCGATCGGTACGTCGCCCTCCCACGGGTCGCCGTAACACATCGACACGTACCCGCGGACCGCAAGCCCTTCGCCCAGCGCCCGCTGGATCGTCGGGGTGAACATCGCGAACTGCTCGTCCAGCGTGGAGTTCAGGTTCTTCGCGGCGAACGTCTCGGTCGCGCTGGCGAAGATCGCGATCTCAGCGACGTTCGCGGCCAGGGCGCGGTCGAGGCCGCGTTCGTTCGGCACCAGGACGGGCGCCCGGACGGCGTCCGGGAGGTCGAGCGCGGCGAGGAGTTCGGCGGCGTCGGCGAGCTGCGGTACCCATTTCGGGTGAACGAAACTCGTCGTCTCGACCGTCGTCAACCCGGCATCGACCAGCCGGTGGATGAACTCGGCCTTGACCGCGACGTCGACGATCGCCGACTCGTTCTGCAACCCGTCGCGCGGGCCGACCTCGTAGATCGTCACCCGCTCGGGCAGCCCGTCGGTCCTGACCAGCTGCGGCTTCCGCATGTGTGTCGCCTCCGTCGCGTGTCGACGAGCCGGACAGGGGTCTCCTTCACAATGGCTCGTGATGACCACTCTTGCTGACATTCTGCGTGGGGTCGAACGCGGGGTCTTCCCCGCCCCGGACCTCGGCCTCACTGCCCTCTCGGCGCCGTCGCCACGCGAGGCGTGCGTGGTCGCGTTCACCGGTCACATCGTGATCGCCGCGGACGTCGACCCGGCCTGGATCGCCGACCGGATACCGCCGGGCGATCTGTCCGCCCCGACGAACCCGCCGTTCCTCTCGGCTCTGGAGGAAGTCACCGGCCGACGGGTGAACGCGATCGACGCGATGCTGCTCGCCCCAGCCCTGACCGACCCGGCCGAACGCGACGCGGCGACCACCGGCCTCACCGAACTGACCGATCACGACCACCCACGGGTCGAACGGGCGCGGCGATACCGCGACGAGGTCCGGGTGTACGTCGACCAGTACGGCGGCCTCGTGCTGACCGGGCGAGGGTTGGCGGATCGCATCGAGTGCGCGATCGAAGTACCCGACGACTCCCGCGGCAAGGGCCACGGCCGCCGTCTCGCCCAGGCCGCCCGCGCACTGATCCCGCCGGACGCGCACATCTGGGCACAGGTCACGCCCGGCAACGCCGCGTCCTTCCGCGCCTTCCTCGCCGCCGGCTACCAACCCGTCGGCTCCGAAGCCCTGTTGGTCCGAAGCCCGAGCAGCTAGTCGTTGCCTCAAGCACCTAAATCGGTCATGAACATCCACAGCTGTGGATAACCTGGGGATAGTTGCCCGTAGCCCCGAAGTTCGATGGATGAGGCGGTCTGTTCACCCAAGGTTTGCCTGCCGGCTCAGGACGTGCGGACGCGGCGGTGGTACCTGTGCGGTTCTCCTGCGTAGTGGTTGCCGCGGTAGAGGCCGTGGATGATTTCGGCTTCGTAGCCGTCGAGTTCGGGCATGCCGAGTTCGCGGGCGATCTCGAGCTCGGCGTGGGCGTCGTACGGGACGCGGACGAACTGGATCGAGAACGGCGCCGGATCGGGTGAGTCCGGGACGCCTTCGAGGATCGCGTACACGGGAGTCGGGTCGTCCAGGCTGTTGCCGACCGAGCCGATGTTGAACAGCGTGCGTCCGAGGTCGACCTCGTAGAACGGGTCGTGGGTGTCGGCGTACCCGACCACGGTCGGGATCGGGCCGTCGCCGGTGGCCTCGGTGTTCGCGAACATGCCGACGTACTCGGCCTCGTCGTGGTCGAACCGCACTCGCTTGTGAACACTCGTCGACGACGCGTGGAACAGGCGGATCTGCCGGCCGCTGAACAGGAAGTCGTGGCAGAACGGGAGCGCACGCAACCAGGTCCACTGGTCCTCGCGCAGTTCCTTCTTCCACCAGCGCAGAGCTTCGCTGTCGTACGAGCGATCCGGGTTCGGCAGGAAGTCGTCCCAGTTGCCGAGGATGTTCACCTCACACAGTTCCTGGCACCGATCCACCACCGCCTCACCGCGCGGCCCCTTCCCGACATAGTCACCCAGGTTGAAGATCCGCTCGATCCCCCGCCCCTCGATATCCGCCAGCACCGCCTCCAACGCGGTCAGATTCCCGTGCACATCCGAAATCAACGCGATCCGCTCCAACCCCATACCCACCATGCTGTCACCCTGCCTCACCCCACCGACAATGCGTTTCGCCCTGGTCGCTCGACCGGCCGAACAAGCTGCCATCCGGCACCCGCAACCTGACCGAGCGGTGGAGGGCCGCCTAGCGGCTGCCGCTGGGGCCGGCAGGCTCGGGAACGCGTCCTTGTGCGGGAGGGCTGGAGGTCGACTGAGATCCTCGCGAACGTGCACGCGAGGAGCCGCGGGCCATCGGGCCGGACGACGAGGTTGGGGTGATGGAGCCACCTCCCGATTCGCCGGCTGAGTGAGCTGCGGCGCCGCCTACTCCACCTGCGGCCTTTCGGGCACCGTTGACCGCTACACCGGCAGCGCCCAGGCCCAGGCTGGCCGCAGCGCCGACCGCCTTCGCTCCGGTTGCGGATGCACCACCGGACGAGGATCCACCGCCACCACCCGACGAGCCGCCACCACCGGACGACCCTCCGCCGAACGCCGAGCGGCCGACGCTGATGGCGCCGGTGGCCAGACCGCCGGGGTCGGCGACCGAACTGCCCATCCCGGAGCTTCCGCCGGCGACGGCCGCGGTGACCGGTACGGCGAGCCGCAGCAGCGCCGGCAGCGCGAAGACGGCGAGCATCAGCATCATGACGCCGGTCATGGCCTGGACGAGGTCGTTGCCGGACGAGAGCATGCTCTGCTGGTTCATCTTGATCGCGGCCGCATACACGAGTGCCGCAGCCGGTTTGTAGGCGATGAATGCGAGCGCCCAGCCGCAGTACTTCTTGAACCACGCCCGGCCGACCTCGGTGTTCGTCGCCGCCACGGCGAGCGGCAACGTGCCGGCCAGCAGGACCAGCATCGCCGACCGGATGAGCATCAGGACGACTTGGATGAGCGAGGCGCAGAGCACGGTGCCGCTGATGCTCAGGACCAGGAAGATCGGCAGGTCCTTGGTCAGCGAGTCACCGACGCCGCCCTGCTGCACCAGGCCGGTGAGCGCGTTCTGCACCGAGCAGTTCGCCGCGGACACATCCTCCGGCGCCGTATCGGGGGGACAGGACGCGGCGGTCACCATGTAGACCGCGAACTTGTCGGACCAACTGGTCAGCAGCTGCATGGTCGCCGTACCGGCGCCGCAGACGAGCACGAACAACATGGTTGCCTTGAGCAGCTCTTGGAGCGGTTTGGCGCGCTGCTCCCAGGCCATCCGGATACCGGCGATCAGGATCGCGACGGTGAAGATCATCGCGGCGACGCCGAGCACATTCTGCTGCATGAATCCGACCGGCACGGTGTTCGTCCAGTTGTCACCGCTACTGGTGGCGATGGTCGGGCTGTCGACCTTGAGCCAGAACGTGGCGAGCGAGTGCAGGCCGTCCAGCGCCGCGGCGTTGGCCTCCGTGCGCAGTCGCTCGAAACCCGCCGACGCGACCGACAGGAAGCTTTGCCGGACGTGACACTCGATGTCCATCGGTCCGCACATCAGACACCGCTCCAGGGGACGAAGTCGGAGAGGTCTCGGTGTTGGGCGAAGGGGCCGCCCACTGGTTCGCCGGGGGGTGGGGGTTGGAGACGCCAGTCGCCGTCGTACCAGACGAGGGTCAGGGTGGCGCTCATGTACGCCGACTCGACGGGGAACGCGAGCATCACGGTGGCGCGGGATCGGTCGGCGTCCAGGACTCGGTAGCCGGCTACCTGGGTGGTGGACGAATTGGTGGATGGCTCGTCGTTGCTCAGGTCACGGATCAGGGCGTCTGTGGCGGAGCCCGGGAGCATGAGCTTTCGGGCGGTGGGGATGACCTTCTGCTGGTCGGCGATTGCCGCGATGACGTTGTAGGCGGCGTAGACGGCGCCAGTGGGTGACTGGGCGAAGCAGTGGCGGAAGCCGTCGGGGTCGGTCTTGGCCGGGCCGTTCGTGGTTGAGCGAGGTACGACGACTCGGCGGCTGACGTCCCAGGTGTCGACGGACGGGGGCTTGGTGGGGATGGTCTGGTCGCCGGCGGGGAGAGCGCACCCGCTGCCAGCCAGTTGACCTGTCGCGGCTGGGGTGGATTCGGTGGCCGGGGTGGCTGGTTGACCAGGGCCGGACTCGGTGGCCGGAGTCGCAGCAGCACTCGAGCCGGTAGTGGTCTGGGCCGGTTCGCTGGTCGCCGTACCGGCAGAGGCGTCGGCCGGGTCCGAGGTGAGGCCGGTGATCAGGAGGAGGGCGCCGCAGAGCAGGACTGCGCCGATGACGATGGACGCGGCGATGAAGCCGCGGCCGACGGGTGATTGGTCCTCGTTCTCGTTCATCGCGCTCCCCGATCCGTCGGTGGAAAACTCACGGACCAAGGCTGGCAAAAATCGCCCGACCGCCGCGGAAGTTATCCACAGGACCCCCGAATGACCCTCGGGAAGGGTCGCGTTACGCTCAGGAGCCTTGCAGTTGGAGGTCGATCTGTAGCCGAAAGGTCACCCCGTGTAGCGAAGTGACCTAGTCAGCTAATAGAGTCCGCGCATGACCATCGCGCCTTCGCTTTGCTCGCCCCTAGCGCTCGCCGATGCAGAACCCACTCGCGCCGCCGAACCCTGGGAAAGCGACGTGATCAGCGCGTACGGACTGCTGCGTGAAGCAGCGGCCGAACTCGATCACCTGATGCGTCATTCCCTCAAGCGCAGTGGTCTGCAAATGGCAATGTTCGAGCTGTTGCTGCGGCTGGCCCGCAGCCACGGCGAGAAACAGCGTCTTACGTCCCTCGCCCGGGAGTTGACCGTCACCACCGGCGGCATCACCCGGCTGGTCGACCGCGCCGAGAACCTCGGTCTGGTTCGCCGGGAACCCTGTCCCGACGATGCCCGCGGTTCGTTCGCAGTACTCACCGAGGAGGGGAAGCGGCGGCTGCGCGAAGCACTGCCGGATCACCTCCTGGAGATCGACAGCCTGTGGATGTCGCAGCTGGCCGACGAGCGGGAGGTCGTACTCGGCAAGCTTCGCCGGGTTCGCGACAACGCTCGCCGCTGGCCGAACGGCCGGCCGAACCTGGGCCCGATCACGTCCGACCGGATCTGAATCAACCGACAACTGAACACTCTGCATTACCCGCGACTAACGGATGGGGCGCTCGGCTGGTGTCGAGCGCCCCGCCGCGTAATCGTTGAGAGGTGAACCAAGCCGATCAGGTCCCCGGAACCACCCGCGACAAACCCGACCGTGGGTACGACGCCGTCGGCGGAGGCAGCGGGTACGACGCGAGTGGGGACGACGGTGGGCACGGCGACAGCCGAGCTCGACGGGACCCGACCTGGTGGCGGGGTGCTGTTGGTGGAGCACTGGCGGCGTTGGCCGGGTTGGCGGCCGGAAGTGTGGTCGCCGGCCTGCTCGGCACCCGGCAGACCCCAGTGGTTGCGATCGGTTCGGCGTTCATCGACCGAGTGCCGCCCTGGCTGAAGGATCTGGCGATCGCCTGGTTCGGCACGAACGACAAGGACGCATTGCGCGTCGGGATCCTCACCGTCCTGCTCCTGCTCGCCGCAGCCGGCGGAGTTCTCGCAGTACGACGCTATTGGGCCGGCGCACTCGTCACCGTCGTGCTGGCCGGACTCGCAGTCGCCGCGGCCGCGACCAGACCCGACAGCGGCCAGACGGGCTTCGTCCCGTCAGCAGTCGCCGGGATCACGGCCCTGCTCGTCCTCAGACTGTTCGCTCGCCGACTCGAGCCGCTCATCGACTTCCCTGACGACGGCGTCAGCCGACGGGGATTCCTGCAGCTGTCGGCCGGGGTCGCGATCGGGTCCGCAGCGATCGGCGCACTCGGACGGGTAGTCGGCGGCAATCGCGCCGCCGTCGCCGATGCCCGCGCGGCGCTCGACCTGCCGAAACCGCCGACGCTGGATCCGCCGGCCGGTGTCCAGGCCGACGGTGCGACGTCATGGGTCACGTCGAACGACGACTTCTACCGCATCGACACCGCGCTCTCGGTGCCGCAGATCCTGCCCTCGGACTGGAAACTGCGCATCCACGGCATGGTCGAGCGGGAGATCAACCTGACCTTCGACGACCTGCTGAAGCGTCAGGTCATCCACAAGTGGGTCACCCTCACCTGTGTCAGCAACGAGGTCGGCGGCGACCTGATCGGCAACGCGCTGTGGTCCGGTGTGCTCCTCAAGGACCTCCTCGGCGAGGCCGGGCCGGCCAAGGATGCCGATGCGATCCAGTCGACGTCGAAGGACGGATTCACCGCCGGTACGCCGCTGAGCACGCTGCTCGACGACCGGCAGGCGATGCTCGCGTTCGCGATGAACGGTCAGCCGCTGCCGGTCGAACACGGTTTCCCGGTGCGGATCGTCGTACCGGGGCTGTATGGGTACGTGTCGGCGACCAAGTGGCTGACGGACATCGAGGTGACGCGGTTCGACCGGTTCGAGGCGTACTGGACGCCGCGCGGGTGGTCGGAGCTCGGGCCGATCAAGTTGTCGTCGC
The DNA here is from genome assembly GCF_037203805.1 of Kribbella sp. CCNWLW201. Classification (NCBI taxonomy): domain Bacteria; kingdom Bacillati; phylum Actinomycetota; class Actinomycetes; order Propionibacteriales; family Kribbellaceae; genus Kribbella; species Kribbella sp. CCNWLW201. The sequence continues at coordinate 881,244 of NZ_JBBCBQ010000001.1, forward strand.
GGATCGACGTACCGCGGTCGAAGGCGGAACCGGGCAAGGTGACCGTGGCCGGGGTGGCGTGGGATCAGCACGTCGGGGTGTCGAAGGTCGAGGTGCGCGTCGATGGTGGCCCTTGGCAACAGGCGACACTCGCGACGGACGCGTCGATCGACACCTGGCGGCAGTGGCACTGGACCTGGGACGCGCCGCGGGGCAATCACGTTCTCCAGGTACGGGCGTTTGATGCGAAAGGCAACCCACAGATCGAGGCTTCCGCGCCGCCGGCCCCGAACGGCTCGACCGGACTGCACTCGGTCGATGTGAAGGTCGGCTAGCTCGTCACCGCAGACAGCACCATCGGCAGGAAGGTGTGTTCGAGCGAGCCGGCTGGGACCTTCCTGGGCTCCAGCAGACTCTGTGATCGCGCCCCCTCGTGCAGGGCGATCACCATCCGGACGAACTGTTCCGGCGGGACGCTGAAGGTCAGTCCGCTGGTCTGACCGATCTCCTCGACCAGATGAGTCAGCCGAGACCGGAACATGGCCCGCTGCTGGTTGAGCGCCCGCGCCGCCTCCGGATTGCGCAGCGCGTGCAAGGTGAACTCGGTGGAGATCAGATGCCACCGCCGCTGGTCCGGCGCGGCCTCGTCGAGAAGCCCGAGTACGGCGTCCAGCAGTGTCACCGGCTGATTCGCCAACTCCGGCAGTAGCGCGGCGATCTGCTCGAGCAGGCGGTCCGTGGTCGCCTGGAACAGCGCCAGCACCAACTCGTCCTTGGAGCCGAAGTTGGAGTAGAACGCGCCACGGGTGAACCCGGCGCGGTCGCAGATGTCCTCCACCGACGCGCCGTGGAACCCGCGTTCGGCAAAGACGTCGAGGGCGCCTTCGAGCAGGCGGGCCCGGGTGTTGGAGCGGCGGCGCTTGGGCGGTTCCATAGCAGTAGGATACAGTTCTGTATTGAATACACAACCGTATTGAACGGGGACTGGGATGAAGCTCGAGGCCACCGGGATCAGCGTGCGCGGACCACACGCGCAAATGCTGGACCCCACATCGGTGCGGGTCGCTGATCACCAACTGGTGTTGCTTACGGGCTATCCCGGTCCTGGCCACGTCGCGGCCTCACTCGGCCTGTCCGGTCGTCTTCGCCCTGACACCGGTCAGGTGCGGCTGGACGGGAAGGCAGACCCCGCACTGCTTCGCCGACAGGTCGCTGTGGTCGACACACCCGGTATCACCGAGCCGGACGACGCCCTGCCGGTCCAGACAGTCGTCGGCGAGGAGTTGGCGATTGCGGGACGCAAGGCTGGTCGCAAGGCAGTGTTGGAGTGGCTGGACGAGCATGAGGGGGCTGAGCACGCCGGCAAGCGGTTCGAGCACTTACCGGTTGCAGCACGGACCAGAGTGCTCGCCGAGCTCACTGCAGCGAGGTCTGACGTCAAGGTCGTCGTCCTGACCATGCCGGACCGGCACGGTGGGGATCCCCACGAGTGGTACGCGGTCGGCCGCGACCTGGCGTCCCGTGGGTACGGCGTGATCATCACCTGCGCAGACGCGTCGGCAAGGCTGCTCGGCGTACCGGCCGCCCAGCTCTGCTCGAACGACCAGCCCGATCCTGTGCAGGTCCCAGCACTCGCCCCGATCGAAGCAGTACAAGAACTTGTAGAGGAGCAGCAGGCGTGACCGCGGTTCGGATGGCACTGAGTGAGCTGCGGCGGTTGACCGCAGGACGGTTGCCGAAGCTTGCCGTGGTGGCGTTGCTCCTCGTCCCGGTCCTGTACGGCGGCCTGTACCTCTACGCCAACCACGACCCTTACGGCCGACTCGACAAGATCCCCACCGCGGTCGTGGTGGAGGACGCGGGTACGACGCTCTCCACCGGAGAGAAGCTGGACGTCGGACCACAGGTGGCCGGGGAGCTGGTGAAGTCGAAGAGCTTCGACTGGCATCAGGTCGATCGGGCCGCGGCGACCGCGGGTGTGTCGGACGGCAAGTACGAGTTCGCTCTGGTGCTGCCGAAGTCCTTCTCCGCGGACCTCGCGTCGAGTGCGGAGTTCACGCCCCGGCAGGCGAACCTCGAGCTGCTCACCAACGACGCCAACAACTACATCGCGCACACCATCGCCAACCAGGTCGTCGCCCAAGTCACCAAGACGGTCGCGTCGCAGGTGAGCGAGACCGCGGCGAGCAAGCTGCTGGCCGGGTACAGCACGATCCACACGCAGGTCAGCCAGGCAGCCACGGGCGCCGCTCAACTCCAGAGTGGTCTCACCAGTGCGGCGACCGGTGTGACCAAGCTCCAGACCGGTGCGATTCAGCTCAACACCGCGCAGAAGCAGCTCTCCGCCGGTGCGACCAAGCTCGCGACTGGTGCCACGACCGCGTCTGAAGGCGCCACTGAGCTGGCTGCCGGCGCGAACAAGCTGGACAACGGCCTGAGCACCCTCAAGCAGAAGACAGCGACGCTGCCGAAGCAGACCAAGGCTCTGGCTGCCGGAGCCGACCAAGTGGCCGACGGCAACGAGAAGGTCGCCACTGCCGGCCGTCAGGTCGCGACCGCGTCCAGCACGCTGGTGAAGGACCTGAGCGCCCTCGACGCCGGCCTGGCCCAGCGACTCAAGGCCCAGGGATTCACCCAGACGCAGATCAACCAGGTGCTCGCCGAGACGGCCAAGCTGCGCGCACCCGTCGTACGCGCGAACACCAAGATCCAGTCGACCTCCAAGCAGCTCGACCAGCTCTCGACCGGCGCCCGGAAGGTCTCCAACGGCGCAGCCGCACTGGCCAAGGCGACACCTGCACTGACGAGCGGCATCAGTACGGCGGCAAATGGCGCGCACCAACTGGACACCGGAGCCGGCCAACTCAAGACCGGCTTGGCGAGCTTGCAGACCGGCGCACAGCAACTCGCGACTGGTGAGAAGCAGGCTGTCGTCGGGCAAGGGCAGCTGCTCACCGGTGTGAACAGCATGGCCACCGGAGTCACCCAGCTGAAGACCGGTGCGACCCAGCTGCACACCGGACTGGCCAACGGCGTCAAGCAGATCCCCAACCCGTCGGCCGACCAGCGCAAGGCGGTCGCCGAGACCCTCGGCGCACCCGTGACGCTCCAGAACGTCTCGCAGGCCACTGCCGACAGCTACGGCGCCGGTCTGGCTCCGTTCTTCCTCAGTCTGGCCTGCTGGATCGGGGCATACGTCCTGTTCCTGCTGGTCCGGCCACTGTCACCACGCGCGCTTGCCGCGCTGCAGTCGCCCTTCCGGGTCGCCCTCGGTGGTTGGCTGCCGCCTGCCCTCTTCGGTGCTGTCCAGGCGACGCTGGTGTTCACCGCGGTGACACTCGGACTTGGCATCGACGCGGCGCACCCGTGGCTGACAGTCGGCTTCCTGATCCTGACGTCGTTCACCTTCGTCGCGATCCTGCACGCACTGTCCGCGTGGCTCGGCGCCGTCGGCAAGTTCCTCGGGCTGGTGCTGATGGTGATCCAGCTGGTCAGCGCCGGCGGCACGTTCCCGTGGCAGACGATCCCCGAGCCGCTCTACTTCTTCCACCACGCGCTCCCGATGAGCTACGCGATCGACGGCGTACGTCACCTCATGTACGGCGGCCCCGGCGCATCCCTCGGCCGCGACCTCCTGGTCCTGGCCGCCTGGTTCCTCGCCGCCCTCGCCGCATCCACTCTCGCCGCCCGCAAACAGCGCGTCTGGCCCGCCAAGAAGCTGCAGCCGGAGCTGGTTCTTTAGACGACACACCTGCGCGGATACACACAGGTCTAGGTCAGGCTGACCAGCAGAGCTAGCCTGCAAACGCGAGACCGCGCCGATTGCAGCGGCGCGGTCTCGGCTCATACGGCGTCTCACCCGTGCGGGGGATACGGATCGGCCCCGTACGTGTACTCGTACTCGATCTGACCGTTCATCTTCATCACAGTCAGTTGGCTCGGCTGGTTGGCCTTCGCAACCTTGGTCCCCGCCTCCACCGCGGCAGACTTGAGGTAGTGATGTGACAGCACCTGACCTTGATGTTTGACGTCCCAGTTTCCACTGTTCGGGACAACCCAGTAACGCTTCCGTGCCATGCTCATCGCTCCTTGGAGATGCCCTTGAAGGGCTTGCTGTCACTCTTGCAGTCGACGAACTGACCCTTGGGCCCACGCTTCACCCACGTGTTCGTCTTGGGGTTATGCGTCTGGCTGCGGCTGCGCACAGCTCCGACCCTGTAGCCACGGCCGGTGTTCTTGGCCATTCAGACCTCCGATGGTTTGTAACGCTGACGCACCGCCGATCGATGTGTCAATTGACGACTATGAGTCAGCGCGCCGGTGATGTCAACCAACAGCACAGGATCGGCGTGTCGATGTTTGTAAGACAAACATGCCCGACTACAGTCGGGGAACGCAAGCAGAAACGGAGGGTCTGTGGACTGGACTGAGGACTCGACTAGACGCTTCTACCTGGAGGCCGGCAGCCGAATTCGGCATGCCCGCAAACTTCACGGCTGGAACCAGTACGACCTCGCAAGCGCAGTCGGTCTCACTCGCTCGTCGATCGCCAACATAGAGGCTGGTCGTCAACGAGCGCCAATTCATATCGTCGCACTAATCGCGCGATCGTTGGAGAGTTCGATCGACGCCTTACTTCCATCTGTGGCGGATGTCGAAAGAATCGATGTCTCGCAAGCAGACGACCTAGACCTAAACGGACAGGCGGAATCGGCGCAGGATTTCGTGAACAGCATTGTTCGACGCGCAGGCGGGGTGGGACCGTGACGAGGGCAACCGAATCGGCAATCGCACTTCTGAAGGTTTTTGAAATTCATCAACCTCCAGTTCCGGTCGAGCATATCGCCTCAGCTAACGGGATCCAGATTGTTCGATCGGCGGCCGAATGGAGCGAATCTGGCTTCCTTTTGCGCGATGCCACCAGAATGATCATCGGCGTAAACAGCCGCAACTCGCCGAAGCGACAGCGATTCACCATCGCACACGAGCTCGGCCATTGGCGCCTGCACACAGGGAGACCGCTGATCATCGATCAGTCGGTGATGATCAACAAGCGCGATGACATTTCAAGTCAGGCCACAAGTCTCGAAGAGATCGAAGCTAACCAGTTCGCCGCAGAACTTCTGATGCCTCGAGCTATCCTACCCCGATTTGTTGGCCAGCACTTAGAGACTGGAATCAATTCGCGCGAAGAACTCATCTCCGCCCTCGCCCGCGACTTCGACGTGAGTAGCGACGCAATGGGATGGCGCCTTATTAATATCGGCATCCTGTCCAATTGACCGGAGTCTGAAAACCGTGCGTTGTCGGTAGATACGTGCATGCCGATAACGATCTGAAGTGACCGCACGGGCAAGTCACAACCGTCGCCAGCAGACCCCGGGCTCATGTGCTTTGGACCGATACTGCTGCGAACTACCGCAGGGAGGACTTTGCGATATACCCGCGCAACACACTCGACGTGCTCAGTCCTGGGCCTGCAGTATTTCATGCTTACCAAGGATGAATTTAGCTAATTCCCGAAGATTGTCCGCGTGGACCTAGGCGAAAGACGCTTAGCGACCCGGCGACTCGCGCTCTAGTTGTTCATGAAGGTGGCGGTTTCGGTGAGGAGGCGGTTGGTGGTGGGCTGGTCGAAGAAGGTGATGAGGGCTTCGTAGGCGCCGGACTCGGCGGCGGACGGGTCGACGATGTAGCCGTAGTACCCGTCCGTGTAGCCGACCACCCGGGTGATCGGGTGCGTGCTGTCGGCCTGCAGACAGGCGCCGTGCAGGGCGAACAGCTCGACCGGCAGATTGACCCAGCACACGTCGCCCAAGGTCACCACGCTGACCGGCAACTCCAGTACCTCCGGTAGCAAAGCCTTCGCCATCAATGCCTGGCCTCGCGCCCCGTCGAGCCGCGTCTGCGCGATCCGCATCGACGGGTCGTCGACGCCGCCACTGACAGCGCTCGCCGCCGCCGCGACAGTGACCGCTGCTTCCTCGACTTCTGGGATGTTCCGGACAGCGAGGTTGATCGTCGTACGGCGGATAGCCGGTGCTGACTGTGGTAGCTCGAGTCCTGGGCCGGCCAGCGCCTCGCGGACCCGGCACGCGAGCAGACCGCCCAACCGGGCAACCTCCGCGGCACCACGGCCCTGGCGGGTGAACCGTGGACTCACGTCACCCGCTGCGCCCTGGAGATAGCCGACCACTGCGGGCGCCAGCGCGGCCCGGGCGGCACCCGGCCAGTCGGCGGACCACTGCAGGTTCTCCGGGCCGTAGGTCGTCGGGTGGCAGGCGAAGTCGAACAGCACCGCCTCCAGCGATCCGTCCGGCGAGTGCATTGCCAGGACTCCGGCCGTGTTGTCGTGCGGACCGTTCTTGCGATGCCGGTTCGTCCCGACGCCGATCACCTCGACCGAACGCCAGGACGCCGTGACCGGGCGGCGCGGTAGCGAGGCATTGGCGACTGCTCCGACCAGTGTCTCGTACAGAGCGGGTTCGCGCTCGGCCGGGATGACCGGGTGGATCTCACCGCTCCACCCGGACGGCCCGGAGTGGGTGTGTGACGCCGACACCACCACGTGCTCGGGCGGGATGCCCGCTGCAGACCCCGCGGCGGCGGCCAGCTCGGCGACGAGGTCTTTGCCGACGGCAATCGCATCGAGGGTCAGCCACAGCACACCGGGGTCGTCCGCCGTACTGAGCCAGATCAGGGTGGCGCGGAGTGGGTCTGCGGTTCCGGTCGCAGGGCCGGTGCGGGCGGCGTACCCGTCCAGCCGATGGCCGGGCGGTGGCGTGACGTCCAGAGAGGTCGCGGCCAGGAGGAGTCTGCTCACTTACTTACACGCTCCAGTGGTCGTGCCGGTGGAATCTTTCCGGTCCAGTCAAGATAGCTCGCCGGTGCCGGTGGAATCGAGAGGGTGCACTCCAGATCGGGCAGTCAGGGACGAGATCGAGTAGACCACTTCGGTGGCAACGCGCTCGCCAGGTGGGCGGTGATGTCCGTCGGGTTGGTGATCGCGGAGCCGACGACGACGGCATGGGCACCGGCGTCGTAGACCGCGCGAACGTCTTCGGGTGTTTTGATCCTCCCCTCGGCGACGACCGGGCAATCCACTGCGGCGGCAAGTCGGCGAACCAGGTCGACGTCCGGTCCGGTCGGCGTCCTACCACCGGTATAGCCCGACAGCGTGGTCGCGACGTAGTCGGCACCGGCATCGCGGGCGGCGAGGCCTGCGTCCAGGGTGTCGACGTCGGCCACAATTGGTACACCCAACTCCTGGCGGATTCGTTCGATCTGGCGGCGGAGCGGCTGACTGTCCGGGCGTGGCCGGAGCGTGGCGTCCAGGGCGATGAGGTCTGCGCCGGCCGCGACGACGTCGACGGCCGACTCGAAGGTCGGGGTGATGAACACGCCAGACTGGTCGCCGAGCTTGTTGATGCCGATGATCGGCAAGGACGTCACGGCGCGAATCGCAGCGACATGCGACGGTCCGTTCGCCCGGATCGCACTCGCTCCACCCAGCTCGGCGGCACGCGCCATCAACGCCATCAGCTCAGCGGAGTCGAATGGATCGCCGGCGATGGACTGGCACGACACCACCAGGCTGCCGGGCGGCAGCAACGTCACGATCGGCGGTGGGTGACGATCAGGTCGGCGTACGGGCCGGGTGGGCTAGTTGCCAGGCGTTCAGCGCCGTCCAGGGAGGTGCCAGCGGGTGCCACGAGCTGGGGCCGTGGTGACAGGGCCGCACGGACCGGACCGAGGAGCTGCTCACCGGCTCCGGCGAACAGGCCACCCACACACGCGACTGGCACAGCACTCTGACCTGCGAGCGTTGCCACGGCCGCACCGATCGTCTCGGCGATGTCCTGAGCGGCCTGTACGACGAGGTCCGCCGCAACCTGGTCACCTTCGGCGGCACAGCGCAGTACCTCTGGAGCGAATCGTGCGACGTCGTCCACCAGCGTCGCCGACCTGTAGAGCGTCACCGGTTCCAGTGTGGTGTCCGCAAGCTTCGTCGCCGGACCACGACCGTCCCGAGCCCGCTGTACGGCGACCAGCCCGGCGCGACCGATCGCGAACGCGCTGCCGGCGTCCCCGAACAGGTACCCGTGCCCGTCGACCTTGTGCCAGGAGCCGTCGCGGTCAACGGCCAGACAGACCAGTCCGGTGCCAGCAGCAACCACAACGCCGTACCCGTCGACCAACGCGCCGGCGTGCGCCGTCACCATGTCCTGGGTCAGCCGCACCTCATCAGCGTCGAGTAGCTCGGCCACCTGCGCGGCCAGCCCCTCCGCGACCTCGCGCACCGGCGGGAACCCGGTCAGCCCAAGTGCGACCACCTCCACCGGCCCGGCGACCTCAGCCGCTGCGGCAGCGGTCCTGATGGACCCCAGCAGGTGCTCCAGGCTGGTCGGCCCGTGGACGTACCCAGGCCCTTGACCGACCCGTCCACTCGGCACGACCCGGAGTCTGAGGGCGGACTGACCGCCATCGATGGCAACGCTCGTCATCCAACGCATCCCGTGTGAGTCGACAACCCGGCGCGCCCAGTCTGTCCGTCCGGACTGCCCCGGTAAAGCACACCGGCTAGACCAATGTCCGCCCCTTCGGGCACGACCAGCGCGGCCCACGGAACCTACGCTCGTCTGGACCGAACCTGGGGGCTCGCGATGACACTTGCCGATCCGGCGCAGACCGTCGTGGACATCTTCACCGTCGGCGAAGCGCTCGGTGTCGTTCATGCCGTTGCCGAGGACGACGTGCTGGACGGCCGCATCGTCACCGTCGACGGGCGGCGGCTGGTCAACTTCGGCTCCTGCGGTTACACCGGGCTCGAGACGCACCCTGCGCTGACGGCGGCCGTCGCCGATGCGGTTCAGCGGTTCGGCACCCAGTTCGCCACCACCCGGGTCTTCCTGTCGTCACCGCAGTACACCGCTGCCGAAGCCGCGCTGAGCACGCTCTTCGGCCGGCCGACCGCGATCTCGGCCAGCACCAGCATGGGCAACCTGGCCGCGATCCCGACGCTGGTCGGCAGCGGCGACGTGATGCTGCTCGACGCCCAGGTGCATCGCAGTGTGCGGATGGCGACCCAGCTGGCCGAGGCACCGGCACGCACGATCCCGCATAGCGAGCTGAGCGTCCTCGAGCGACGCGTCCGTGAGCTGAGCGATCAGCACGACCGGATCTGGTACCTCGCCGACGGTCTCTACAGCATGTTCGGCGACTTCGCACCGGTCCGGAAACTCGGTGCGCTGGCGGAGCGGTACGAGAAGCTCTGGCTGTACTTCGACGATGCGCACTCGATCTCGTGGACCGGCCGGTACGGGCGAGGTCATGTCCTCGAGCAACTGTCACCAGCCGCCCTCAAGAAGACCGTGATGGTGGGTTCGCTGAACAAGTCCTTCGGGGTCGCCGGCGGCGCGATGACGTTCCCGGACGACGTACTGCGGCATCGCGTGTTCAGCCTCGGCTGGCCGATGATCTTCTCCGGCCCGGTGCCGCCGCCGATGCTCGCCGGGATCCTTGCCTCCGCTCAACTGCACCTGTCCGGCGCGGTAGCCGAGCGGCAGGCCGCTGTGGCCGAGCGGATCCGGCTGTTCAACCGCGAGGCGGCGGCGCACCGACTACCGCTCTTGCATCAGGACGAGACGCCGATCCGGTACGTCACCGCCGGCGGCGACATCCACTCGGTCGGATCCGTCGGCCGCCGCCTTCAGGAAGCCGGGTACTTCGTCAACACCGCCAGCTACCCGGCCGTTCCGGTGAAGCGTTCGGGGCTGCGGATCACGCTGACCGCCCATCAGACCGAGGCCGACATCATCGGTCTCGTCCGAGCGGTCGCGGCGACCCTCGAATCAGCTGACGCCTAGCTGGACGCGGTGGACGGGGGTCGTCCGGTCCAGGAGGGACTGAACGGGGACGCCGTACAAGGGGAGGCTGGGTTGGAGCCAGTCGTTGAGGATCGGGTCCTCTTTGGTGAGGTGGTCGGTGAGTTCGGTGCGGCTGAGTTCGAAGACGTGAGCGGGGTTGCCGGTGAGGTCGACGACGGACCGCATCAGGCGGGCGGCCTGGTCCTCCCAGAGCACGTCGCCGGTGTCGACCTGGTCCGGCCGGATCAGCAACAGGTCGACGTCGCTCTCGAGATCACCGTCGCCGCGGGCGATCGCACCGTACAGGCTGGCGTGGACCGGCGGGATGCGCCAGGCGCTGATCTCGTCGGCGAGGCGGCTGGTGAGGGTACTGCGGAGGTCGGCGAGGAACTCGACGGCCGGGGCGACGAGGTGCTTGCGGTTGAGGTGGTAGAGCAACGAGTTGCCGACGTCGTCGACGTGGACGAGGCCGGTCGTCGCGAGCCGCTGCAGGACCAGGCGGACGCCGGCGACGCTTCCGGTGCCGGCGAGTTTGTGGATCTGGCGGCCGGACAGGCCGCAGTCGCTGCGCGCGAGCACCTGCAACACGGGGCCGTCCAGGGACGGTATGGCGGTGCTGATCGGGCTTCTGAGATCCATGTCCCTGCCCACGATAGTTACCAGATGCCCACCCAGAGTAATCATCGTGACGGGACAGCTATTCCTTGCCTGGGGCAACCAGACCTACAGGCCGCGGGCGTCGGCGCGGGGGGTGGGGGTGGTGCGGAGTTCGGTGGTGAAGGCGTAGCGGTCGCCTCGGTAGAGGGCTGAGGTGTATTCGAAGACGCGGTCGCGGCGGTCGAAGCTGATGCCGTGGACGGCGAGGCAGGGCTGGGTGGTGGGGATGTCGAGCCAGCCCGCGGTCTTGGCGTCGGGCATCACCGGTTCGAGCCGGGAGGTGCCGCTGACGTGGTCGATGCCGTACCGGGTGTTGAGCAGGTCGTACAGCGACCCGTTGAGGTCGTCGGCGAGCAGACCGGGGACGTAGCCGGCCGGCAGCGTGGTGCGTTCGACCACCATCGGTACGTCGTCGGCCAGCCGGAGCCGGGTGAACGTGATGATCGGATCACCAACCGGGATCCTCAATCGCCGTGCAGCGGAGCGCTCGGCCCGAAGGTGGCGGAACTCGAGCATCGTGCTGCCCGGCCGCATCCCCCGCCGGCGGACGTCCTCGGAGAACCCGATCATGCCGAGCCACTTCGCCACCTTCGGGCGGGTCGTATAGGTACCGCTGCCGTGCCGGCGGACGAGCAGTTCCTCGATCACCAGTTCGTCGACGGCACGGCGCAACGTCATCCGGGCCACGTTCCAGCGAACGGCCAGCTCCCGCTCGGGCGGTAGCGCGGCACCCTCGGGCAGAGTGTCGATCAGGCTGAGCAACAACGCCCGGATCTCGGCGGCCTTCCCGGGCAGCGAACCATGCATTGGTCTTGGGTAGCACTCGGGCCGGGTCGTCTGAAAGGCTTTCCACACCGATCGAAACGCTTGATCCCGACGACAAACCTGCTAGACCACTTCGACCCGATAGGCCCGCGAAGAAGTAACCTCCGACCATGGCCACGCGTGAAGAAACTTCCAGCGCGCTGATCGTCGGCGCCGGAATCGGCGGGCTCGCGGCGGCCGTCGGGCTGCGGCGGATCGGCTGGTCGGTGACCGTGCTGGAGCGAGCCCCGATCATCGCCGAGGTCGGTGCCGGGCTGACGTTGTGGCCGAACGCGGAGCGAGCCCTCGACGCCCTCGGCCTGGACGTCGGCCCGCGAACGATCCCGACGATATCGCGCGGCAATGTGCGTACGCCGACCGGACGCTGGCTCCGCCACAGTCACCCGAATGATGTCGGCGTACTCGCGATCCATCGGGCCGACCTGCACGACGTACTGCGGAAGGAACTGCCCGACGCGGCTCTGCACACCGACGCCGAGGTGGTGTCCGTGTCGCCCAAGGGCGCCGTGGTCTGCCGGACCGCCGGCGAGGAGCACGACCTGACCGGCGACTTGGTGATCGCCGCCGACGGTGTCAACAGCATCACCCGTCGCAGCCTCTGGTCCGGCGATCCGGTCTTTCAGCATCGATCGGTCTGGCGTGGGGTGACACCGAGCGAATCGGTGTGGCCGGTGCAGGAGTCGCTGACGCTCGGTCGTGGTGTGCAGGTCGGCGTACTCCCACTGCCGGACGAGCGCGTGTACTGGTTCGTCATGGTCAACGCAGACCGGCCGAACCAGTTGTACGCCGACGATCGCCGGGAGGTCCTGAATCGAGTCGGGGACTGGCACCAACCGATTCCGGCGCTGATCGCGAACACCCCCGAGGACCAGGTCCTGCACAACGACATCGTCGACATCGACCCATTGCCGACGTACGTGAACGATCGCGTCGTCCTCCTCGGCGACGCGGCGCATGCGATGCCGCCGGACCTCGGCCAAGGCGCCTGCCAGGCGATCGAGGATGCCGTCGTCCTGGCCGCGTGCCTCGCATCGGGTGACGTGACCGACGGGCTGAGGAGGTACGACGAACAGCGGCGAGGACGGATCCGGCCGATGGCGGAGGCGGCCCGCGCGTCGGTACGGCGGACGTCGAACACCGGCCGGCTCGCCCACCTCGCGGTATCCGTCGGCACCCGGCTGATCCCGCCCGCGGCCTGGCGGAAGGCGACCGCGCAGTGGTCCGACTGGTCCCCGCCGGAACTGCCGAATTGAAAAACAAGCACGCTTGATTCTTTTTCTCGACCGTGCAACGCTCGATCCCTACCCCGGGAGTGCAGCGTGCAACTGGACGAAGTGCTGACCGACCTGCGGACCGAGAGCGAGGAACTGGACTGGCTGGTCGGTGATCTGCCGGCCGAAGCCTGGGCCAGGCCGACGCCGGCCGAGGGCTGGACGATCGCGCACCAGATCGCCCATCTCGCCTGGACCGACGAGGCCGCACACCTCGCCATCACCGATCCCGACGCCTTCAAGGCCTCGCTGGAACACGCGGCCGCGAACCCGACGACGTACGTCGACGACGGCGCCAACGAGCTGGCCGGACTGCCACCGGGACAGCTGCTGACCCACTGGCGCGACACCCGCGCGGCGATCGCCGAGGCGCTCAAGCAGGTGCCGGCCGGCGAGAAGGTGCTGTGGTACGGGCCGCCGATGAGTCCGACCTCGATGGCGACCGCCCGGTTGATGGAGACATGGGCACACGGTCAGGACGTGGTCGACGCACTGCATCTCACCCGCCACCCATCGAACCGGCTGCGCCACATCGCCCACCTGGCAGTCCGCACCCGCGACTTCGCCTACCTCCTGAACAACCGCACCCCGCCGGCCGAACCGTTCCACGTGGAGCTCGCCGGCCCGAAGGGGCAGACCTGGACGTGGGGTCCCGACGACGCCGCGCAGCGGGTGACCGCTCCGGCACTCGACTTCTGCCTGCTGGCGACCCAACGCCGGCATCGCGACGACCTCGCCGTACAGGCCGAAGGGGTGGACGCGGAGGAGTGGCTCGGCATCATCCAGGCGTTCGCCGGGCTGCCCGGCAAGGGCCGGGAGCGGGGGCAGTTCGGATGACCGCGCCGATCAGGATCGGGAACGCGTCCGGGTTCTACGGGGATCGGTTCAGCGCGGTCCAGGAGATGCTCACCGGCGGGCCGCTCGACGTACTGACCGGCGACTACCTGGCCGAGTTGACCATGCTGATCCTCGGCCGGGACCGGCTGAAGGATCCGTCGCTCGGGTACGCGCGGACGTTCCTCAAACAACTCGAGACCGGCCTCGGCGAGGCACTCGACCGCGGCGTCAAGATCGTCAGCAACGCCGGCGGCCTCAACCCAGCGGGCCTGGCCCAGGCGATCGCTGGCCTCTCCGAAAAGCTCGGACTGCAGCCGAAGATCGCGTACGTCGAAGGCGACGATCTCCTCGCGCGTGCAGAAGAACTCGACCTCGGCACACCCCTGACCGCGAACGCGTACCTTGGCGCGTGGGGCATCGCCGAAGCACTGCAGGCCGGCGCTGACGTCGTCGTCACCGGTCGGGTCACCGACGCCTCGGTGATCGTCGGTCCGGCCGCCGCCCACCACGGCTGGAAGCGGACCCAGTACGACGAACTCGCCGGTGCCGTGGTCGCCGGGCACGTGATCGAGTGCGGTTGCCAGGCGACCGGCGGCAACTACGCGTTCTTCGGCGAGATCCGCGACCTCGGCCGGCCCGGATTCCCGATCGCCGAGATCCACGCCGACGGCAGCAGCGTCATCACCAAGCACGACAACACCGGCGGCGCGGTCACGATCGACACGGTCAAGGCGCAACTGTTGTACGAGATCACCGGCGCCCGGTACGCCGGTCCGGACGTCACCACCCGCCTCGACACGATCGACCTCACCGTCGACGGACCCGATCGCGTCCGGATCAGCGGCGTCCAGGGTGAGCCGCCGCCACCGACGTACAAGGTCTCTCTGAACAGCGTCGGCGGGTTCCGCAACGAGGTGGTCTTCGTCCTGACCGGCCTCGAACTCGAAGCCAAGGCGGAGCTCGTCCAGCAACAGCTCGAGCAGGCGCTGCCCAAGCGGCCGGCCGAGCTGCGTTGGTCCCTCGCGTGGACCGAGAAGCCGAACGCGGACTCGGAGGAAGAGGCGAGTGTCTTCCTGCGCTGTGCCGTGAAGGATCCGGACCCGAAGGTCGTCGGTCGCGCGTTCTCCAGCGCGGCGGTCGAGTTGGCGTTGTCGAGTTACCCCGGATTCCACGTCACCGCGCCGCCTGGCGACGGATCGCCGTACGGGATCTTCCAGGCCGGGTACGTCGACATTCGTGAGGTCGAGCAGGTCGTCGTACTGCCGGATGGGACGCGCAAGATCGTCGAGCCCGCGGCGGAGACGCAGCGGCTGACTCCGGTCGAGGACATCGGGTTGCCGATGCCGCTGCCGCAGCTCGCGACCAGCGGGAGCCCGCGGACGCGCGAGGTCCCGCTCGGCCGCATCGCGGGTGCGCGGTCCGGGGACAAGGGTGGCGATGCGAACGTCGGCGTGTGGGTGCGGCAGGAGAAGGCCTGGCGATGGCTCGCGCACACGTTGACGGTCGAGCTGTTCCAGGAGTTGCTCCCGGAGACTCAGCCGCTCACTGTCACTCGCTTCCTGCTGCCGAACTTGTGGGCGGTGAACTTCGTCGTCGAGGGTCTGCTGGGTGAAGGCGTGGCGTCGCAGGCGCGGTTCGATCCGCAGGCGAAGGCGGTCGGCGAGTGGCTGCGGTCGCGGTACGTCGACGTACCGGAGGTGCTGCTGTGAACGACTTCCGGGAGAGCGTCCGGCGGTTCATGGCGGCCGAGGTGCTGCCGTATCTGGACGAGTGGGAGCTGGCCGGCGAGTTGCCGCGGGAGCTGCATGAGAAGGCGGGGAAGCTCGGGCTGCTCGGGGTCGGATTTCCGGAGGCCGTCGGTGGTGGCGGCGGCTCGCTGCTGGATGCGATCGCGGTCGTGGAGGAGATGCACTACGCCGGTGGGTCGGGCGGGCTGGTCGCGTCTCTGCTGACCTGTGGGATCGCGCTTCCACACATTGTTGCTGCGGGCAACGCTAAGCAGATCACGCGCTGGGTGGAGCCGACACTGCAAGGGTCGATGATCGGTGCGCTGGCGATCACCGAGCCTGATGGTGGATCCGATGTCGCCTCCTTGCGTACGACGGCCCGGCGGGATGGTGACTCGTTCGTCGTCAACGGGGCGAAGACCTACATCACCTCGGGGTGCCGCGCGGACTTCGTCACCACCGCGGTCCGGACCGGCGGGCCGGGCGCACACGGGATCAGCCTGCTGGTGATCGAGCGGGACACGCCTGGGTTCGTGGTGTCGCGGAAGCTGGAGAAGATGGGCTGGTGCTGTTCGGACACGGCTGAGCTCGCGTTCACCGACGTACGCGTGCCGGCGGCCAACCTGGTCGGATCCGAAGGCACCGGGTTCGTCCAATTGGCGGTGAACTTCGTTGCTGAGCGGTTGACGCTCGCGGTCCAGGCGTACGCCGGGGCGCAGCGAGCGCTCGACCTGACGGTGGAGTGGTGCCGGGCTCGGGAGACCTTCGGCCGGCCGTTGATCTCGCGGCAGACCGTGCAACACACGCTGACCGAGATGGCGCGACGAGTCGACGTCGCCCGGGTCTACGTTCACGAGATCGCGCGCCGGGCCGAGGCAGGTGACGACGTGATCGCCGAGGTGTGCTTCGCCAAGAACACCGCGGTCGCGGCCGGGCAGTGGGTGTGCGACCAGGCGCTGCAGTTGCATGGCGGACTCGGCTACATGCGGGAGGCCGAGGTCGAGCGCCAGTACCGCGACCAGAAGATCCTCGCCATCGGCGGCGGCACCACCGAGATCCTCACCACCCTCGCCTCGAAACGACTGGGGTTCACCGCATGAACAACACTGTTGCGTCCGAAGATCCGAGGGCTATAGGCCACACTTCTTCGGACGCAAGCGCCAACCGGGACGCGATGTTGGAGAAGCTCGCGGCGTTGGCGGCGGAGCACGCGAAGGCGTTGGCGGGCGGCGGGGAGAAGTACGTCGAGCGGCATCACAAGCGCGGGAAGTTGCTGGCTCGCGAGCGGATCGAGTTGCTGCTCGACCCGGACACGCCGTTCCTCGAGCTGTCGCCGCTGGCCGGCTGGGGCTCCGACTTCACCGTCGGGGCCAGCCTCGTCACCGGGATTGGTGTGGTTGAAGGGGTCGAGTGCCTGATCACGGCCAACGATCCGACCGTCAAGGGCGGCGCCAGCAATCCGTGGACGTTGAAGAAGGCCCTGCGAGCGGATGAGATCGCCCGGGCCAACCGGCTGCCGGTGATCAGCCTGGTCGAGTCCGGTGGTGCGGATCTGCCGACCCAGAAGGAGATCTTCATCCCCGGCGGCGCGATGTTCCGCAACCTGACGCGGTTGTCGGCCGAGGGGATCCCGACGATCGCGCTGGTGTTCGGCAACTCGACCGCGGGCGGCGCGTACATCCCCGGCATGAGCGACTACGTGGTGATGGTCGACGGCGGCGCGAAGGTGTTCCTGGCCGGGCCGCCGCTGGTGAAGATGGCGACCGGCGAGGACGCCGACGACGAGTCGCTCGGCGGCGCGTCGATGCACGCCCGGGTCTCCGGGCTGGCCGACTACTTCGCCGTCGACGAGCAGGACGCGATCCGGCTCGGCCGGCAGATCGTGTCCCGGCTGAACTGGCGCAAACTCGGTCCACCGCCGTTGCCGTCGTACGACGAACCTCGCTACGACGCCGACGAGTTGCTCGGGATCGTGCCGGGTGACCTGAAGATCCCGTTCGATCCGCGGGACGTGATCGCCCGGGTGGTGGACGGGTCGGTGTTCGACGAGTTCAAGCCGCTGTACGGGTCGTCGCTGGCGACCGGGTGGGCGACGGTGCACGGGTATCCGGTCGGCATCCTGGCGAACGCGCGCGGGGTCCTGTTCAGCGAGGAGTCGCAGAAGGCGGCCCAGTTCATCCAGCTCGCGAACCGGGCGAACACGCCGCTGATCTTCCTGCACAACACCACCGGCTACATGGTCGGGCAGGAGTACGAGCAGGGCGGGATCATCAAGCACGGTGCGCAGATGATCAACGCGGTCTCCAACTCTCGCGTGCCGCACATCTCCATCCTGATGGGCGCTTCGTACGGCGCCGGCCACTACGGGATGTGCGGTCGCGCGTTCGACCCGCGGTTCCTGTTCGCCTGGCCGTCGGCCAAGTCGGCGGTGATGGGTCCGCAGCAGTTGGCCGGCGTACTGTCGATCGTCGCGCGGGCCGCGGCGGAGGCGAAGGGCCAGCCGTACGACGAGAAGGCCGACGCTCAGATGCGCGCGTACGTCGAGGGCCAGATCGAAGCGGAGTCGCTGCCGATGTTCCTGTCCGGCCGCCTGTACGACGACGGCGTCATCGACCCACGCGACACCCGAACCGTCCTGGGCATCTGCCTGTCGGCGATCCACTCGGCCCCGGTAGAGGGCACCCGCTTCGACGGCGCCAACTTCGGCGTCTTCAGGATGTGATGCCCATGAGCACCCCGGCTCACTCGATCACCTCGGTCCTCGTTGCCAACCGTGGCGAGATCGCTCGGCGCGTCTTCCGCACCGCCCGCGCCCTCGGGCTCTCGACCGTCGCGGTCCACTCCACTGCCGACGCGGGATCGCCCCATGTGGCCGAGGCCGACGCGGCGGTACACCTGCCCGGAAACACGCCGGGTGAGACCTACCTCCGCGGCGAGCTGATCATCGAGGCAGCTGTGCGGGCGGGCGCCGACGCGATCCACCCCGGGTACGGCTTCCTCTCGGAGAACGCCGGGTTCGCGCAGGCCGTGATCGACGCCGGGTTGACCTGGATCGGGCCGCCGGTGGATGCGATCTCGTCGATGGGGTCGAAGATCGAGGCGAAGAAGCTGATGGCGGCCGCCGGGGTTCCGGTGCTCGCCGAGTTGACGCCGGCGGAGGTGTCGGCGGCTGACCTTCCGGTGCTGGTGAAGGCGTCGGCGGGCGGCGGTGGGCGCGGGATGCGGATCGTCTCCCAGCTGGAGGATCTGTCGCGCGAGATCGACGCCGCGTCGGCGGAGGCGTTGTCGGCGTTCGGCGACGGGACCGTGTTCTGCGAGCGGTATCTGGCGTCCGGCCGGCACATCGAGGTGCAGATCATGGCCGACCAGCACGGCACGATCTGGGCGGTCGGCGAACGTGAGTGCTCCATCCAGCGCCGCCACCAGAAGGTGGTCGAGGAAGCCCCGTCACCACTCGTCGAACGCATCCCGTCCATGCGCCCCGACCTCTTCGACGCCGCCCGGAAGGCAGCCGCCGCGATCGGCTACGTCGGCGCAGGCACGGTCGAGTTCCTCGCCGACGAGGCGGGCGCGTTCTACTTCCTGGAGATGAACACCCGCCTCCAGGTCGAGCACCCCGTCACCGAGGAAACCACCGGCCTGGATCTGGTGGAGTTGCAGTTCGCCGTCGCCTCTGGTGAACGGCTCCCGGCGGACCCACCACCAACAGTCGGTCATGCGATCGAGGTCCGGCTGTACGCCGAAGACCCGGCCAATGACTGGCAACCCCAAACCGGCCGCCTCCACTGCTTCCGCGTCGGGGCGCTTTCCGGAAGAAAAGTTGCACCCAGCGACCACGATGTTCCGGAAAGCGGCGGGTGGGGCGGCGCGCCGAGGGTTCGGGTGGACTCCGGGGTTGAGGACGGCTCGGAGGTGTCGCCGTACTACGACGCGATGCTCGCCAAGGTGATCGTGTGGGCGCCGGACCGGCCCGCGGCGGCGCGGCGGTTGGCCGCCGAGTTGGATCGGGCCACGATCCACGGGGTGGGGACCAACCGCGGCCTGCTCGGTTGGATCCTGCGGCACCCCGCGTTTCTCGCCGCTGACACTGACACCGGGTTCTTCGAGCGGCACGGGATCGGCGTGCCGGTGGACCCGCAGGTCGGCCAGGTGTCGGCGCTGGCGGCCGCGTTGGCTGATGCTGCTGGGCGAGTGCCGCCGGTCCGGGTCCCCAGTGGCTGGCGCAACCTCTCGTCCCAGCCCCAGCGGAAGAGCTATCGGGTAGGTGACGTCACGCATGAGGTGGCCTACCGGCTGACACGGGACGGGCTGGTTGTCGAGGGCAACATCGAGCTCGTTAGCTCGGCGCCGGATCGGGTGGTGCTCGAGGTTGACGGCGTACGGCGGAACTTCGCGGTGGCGGCGTACGACGGGCTGGCGTGCGTGGACTCGTCGCTGGGGTCGGTGGCGTTGACGCCGGTCGAGCGGCTCACGGATCCGTCGCACCAGGTGTCGGCGGGGTCATTGCTGGCGCCGATGCCTGGCGTCGTGACCAGGGTCGGCGTAGAGGTGGGGGACAACGTCAAACAGGGACAGCCGCTGCTCTGGCTGGAGGCGATGAAGATGGAGCACACCATCTCCGCTCCCGCCGATGGTCTGGTCAGCGAGCTCAAGGTCGAGGCAGGTCAACAGGTCGAGGTCGGCGCCGTACTGGCGGTCGTAGGGGAGGAAGCATGAACGAGCGGAGCGAGTTCATCAAACAACACAGTGCGTCTGGTGCCTCATCGGCGCCCGGAGCGAAGCGAGGACGTCGATGAGTTTCATCGAGTCCGAAGAGCGTCAGGCGTTGCGGAAGGCAGTTGGTGAGCTGGGGAAGAAGTACGGGTACGACTGGTTCAATCGCCAGGCGCGGACCGGCGGGCACACCACCGAGTTGTGGCTGGAGGCCGGCAAGCTCGGGTACCTCGGCGTCAACCTTCCTGAGGAGTACGGCGGTGGTGGCGGCGGCATGGCCGACCTGTCGATCGTGCTCGAGGAACTCGGCGCCGCGGGCTGCCCGCTGCTGATGATGGTCGTCTCCCCGTCGATCTGCGGCAGCGTGATCGCCCGGTTCGGGACCGAGGAGCAGAAGCAACACTGGCTGCCCGGCCTCGCCGACGGTACGACGGTCATGGCCTTCGCAATCACCGAGCCCGACGCCGGCTCGAACTCCCACGAGATCACCACGACCGCACGTCGTACCGAGGACGGCTGGTCCCTGACCGGGCGCAAGGTCTTCATCTCCGGCCTCGACGTCGCGAAGGCCGTCCTGGTCGTCGGCCGGACCGAGGACGCGCGGACCGGGAAGCTGAAGCCGGCCTTGTTCATCGTGCCCGTGGACGCGCCCGGCGTGGAGTTCACCCAGATCGAGATGGACCTGGTCAGCCCGGACAAGCAGTTCTCGCTCTTCCTCGACGACGTACAGCTGCCGCGCGAGGCGCTGGTCGGCTCCGAGGACGCGGCGCTGCTGCAGTTGTTCGCCGGGCTCAACCCGGAGCGGATCATGGCGTCCGCGTTCGCCATCGGGATCGCCCGGCACGCGCTCGGCAAGGCGACGGCGTACGTCAAGGAGCGCCAGGTGTGGAAGGCCCCGATCGGCGCGCACCAGGGGATCGCGCATCCGCTCGCGCAGATCAAGATCGAGCTCGAACTGGCCCGGCTGATGCTGCAGAAGGCCGCCGCCCTCTACGACGCCGGCGACGACCTGGCCGCGGGTGAGGCGGCGAACATGGCGAAGTACGCGGCCGGCGAGGTCGCGGTCCGGGCCACCGATCAGGCCGTCCAGTCGCTCGGCGGCAACGGCATGACCACCGAGTACGGCGTCGCCTCGCTGGTCGCGGCCGCGCGAGCGACCCGGATCGCGCCGGTCAGCCGGGAGATGATCCTCAACTTCGTCGCTCAACACAGTCTCGGGCTGCCCAAGTCCTACTGAGCTCTTCCGTAATTACCCCCGAGTAGGCCAAAGTTCCTGCACCAGCGGTCATGTCGAAAGGATTCGGGCCAGATGATCATCACCAGCGAGTTCCCACCCGTCGAGGTGCTCGACGTACCGATCCACGACGCCGTGCTCGGCCGGGCCCAGGAGTACGGCGACCGGCCGGCCCTGGTGGACGGGGTGAGCGGCCGGGAGATCACCTACGCCCAGCTGGACGGGATGAGCCGGCGGGTCGCGGCCGGGTTCGCCGAGCTGGGGATCAGGCACGGGGACACGATCGCGCTCTACAGCCCGAACACGATCCTCTACCCGGTCGTCTTCTACGGCGCCACCCGCGCCGGCGCGACCGTGACGACGGTGAACGCGCTGTACACCGCGGACGAGCTGCACAAGCAACTGGTGGACTCCAAGGCCAAGCTGCTGGTGACGATCTCGCTGTTCCTGCCGGTGGCGACCGCGGCCGTCGAGGGCACCGACGTCACCGAGATCTTCGTCTGCGACGCGGCCGAGGGGTACCGCTCGGTGATGGAGCTGGTCGCCTCGACCGGGCCCGAGCCGGAGGTGACGATCGACCCGGTCGAGGATGTCGCCGTACTCCCGTATTCGAGCGGTACGACGGGCGCGGCCAAGGGCGTGATGCTGACGCACCGGAACATCGCGACCAACATCGCCCAGGCCGAGGTGATGATCAAACTCGGTGAGGACGAGCGGATCATCGCGATCCTGCCGTTCTTCCACATCTACGGGCTGACCGTGCTGATGAACCTGCCGCTGCGGCTCGGCGCGACGGTCGTCGTACTGCCGAAGTTCGACCTGGAGCAGTTCCTGACCACGCTCGATCAGCAGCGGATCACCCGGGCGTTCGTGGCGCCGCCGGTGGTGCTGGCGTTGGCGAAGCACCCGGCTGTGGACGGGGTGGACCTGTCGGCGCTGAAGTACGTGATGTCGGCCGCGGCGCCGCTGGACGGTGAGTTGGCGGAGGCGTGTGCGAAGCGGCTCGGGTTGCACGCGGTGCTGCAGGCGTACGGGATGACCGAGTTGTCGCCGGGCACGCATTCGGTGCCGCAGGACGACGAGGAGCCGCCGCCCGGTGCGGTGGGCAAGCTCTTCCCGTCCACCGAGATGCGGCTGGTCGGTGCTGACGGCAACGATGCTGACGAGGGCGAGATCTGGATCCGCGGTCCGCAGGTGATGAAGGGGTATCTGGGCCGTCCGGCCGAGACCGACGCGACCATCGACCCTGACGGCTGGCTGCACACCGGCGACATCGGGCGGATGGACGCACGCGGGTACTTGTACGTCATCGACCGGGTGAAGGAGCTGATCAAGTATCACGGCTACCAGGTGCCGCCGGCCGAGCTGGAGGCGGTGCTGTTCACCGACGAGCGGATCGCGGACGCGGCGGTGATCGGGGTGCAGGCGGACGGCAACGAGGTGCCGAAGGCGTTCGTCGTACCGATGCCCGGGGTGGAGCTGACCGAGGCCGACGTGATCGAGTACGTGTCCGCGCGGGTGGCGCCGTACAAGAAGATCCGGCAGGTGGAGTTCATCGAGGCGGTGCCGAAGGCGGCCTCGGGCAAGATTCTGCGGCGTGAGCTCAGGGCCCGCGAGGCCGCGCGTGAGTGAAGCCCTGAAGGAACCCCAACAGGACCGGAGCCGGGCCACCCGGCAGCGGCTGCTCGAGGCGTCGGTGGAGTCACTCGCCGAGGTCGGGTACGCCGCGACGACGGTGTCAGTCGTCGCGGCCCGGGCTGGGGTTTCGCGGGGTGCTGCTCAGCACCACTTCCCGACGCGGGCGGACCTGTTCGCTGCGGCGGTCGAGTACATGACCGAGGTCAGGTTGGCGGAGATCAGGGCACAGGCCGCCGCACTGCCCAGTGGGCCGGGGCGGACCGAGGCGATCGTGGGGATGCTCGCGGACGTCTACACCGGACCGCTCTTCCGGGCCGCACTGCATCTGTGGGTGGCTGCCTCGACAGAGGAGGCGTTGCGGAAGCAGATCGTCCGGCTGGAGTCGCATGTGGGGCGTCAGGCGCACAGGGCTCTGCTGGAAGTGCTCGAGGTGAGTGAGCGGACTCCTGGGGTGCGGGAGACCGTGCAGGGTGTGCTGGACATGGCACGCGGGTTGGGGCTGGCTGATCTGCTCACGGATGACAGTGCTCGCCGACGCGGCATTGTGCGGCAGTGGAGTCACATCCTGGATCAGGCGCTGCGTGACCCGGGGGTGTGACCGAAGGCGCGGCGGAACGTGTCGATGAACGCACTGGTCGACGCCCAGCCGCACTGGTGAGCTACGCGGGTCACTGACTCGCCACCGGCCAGCAGCCGCAGGGCGTTGTGCAGCCTGAGTTCTGTGCGCCACTGCGGGAAAGTCATCCCCAGGTCCGTCTTGCACAGCCGACTCAGCGTGCGTTCGCTCGCCCCGATCTTCCGGCCAAGCTCGGTCAGCGTCCTGTTGTCGGCCGGGTCGTCCTGCAGCAGCTCGCACACGGCCGCCAGCCGCGGATCACGTGGAGTGGGTAGATAGGTCGGCCGCTGTGGTGAGTGCCGGAGTTGATCCAGCAGTACGGCGAGCAGGCGCTGCCGCTCGGCCGGGTCGCCCTCGCCACCATCCTCCTCACCGCCGTCGCCTACACCTTCGCCGGAGGTGTAGGCGAGGATCAGCTCTCGCAGCAGCGGACTGACTACCAGCGCCGACGGAGCGTTCAGGCCGAGTGGATTCTCTGTGAGGCCGACGGTGTGCAGCGCGGTCTCGCCGTACGCGCGGTGCTGGTGGAGGGTGCCGGCCGGGACCCAGATCGCCCTGTTCGCTGGTGCGATCCAGCTGCCGGCCTCGGTCGTCACGGAGAGGACGCCGCGACCGGCGTACACGATCTGGTGTTCCTCATGCCAGTGCGCGTCGACACTGCCGCCCGCCGGGATGGACAGGAAGCTGTTGTTCGCTGGACGCCGTTGGCGGATTTCCGGCATAGGTCGGCATTTTATCGGAAGCCGGACATCGGGTCGGTCGCTGAGGATCGACGGTGTGCTGAGACTTCGACCGATCGGGCTGATGGCGATCGGGCACGCCTGCGTCGACGTGTACCAGGGCGCCGTACCGGCTCTGGTTCCGTTCCTGGTCGCCGGGCGCGGCCTTGGCTACGTCGCGGTGTCCGGGATCACGCTGGCCGCGACCTTGCTGTCCTCGGTGGTGCAGCCGATGTTCGGCGTACTGACCGATCGGCGGCCGCTGGCCTGGCTGATCCCGCTCAGCATGACGACCGCGGGCCTCGGGATCGCGCTGATCGGAGTGGGTGACACGTACCTGTTGAGTTGGCTGGCGGCCGCGTTGTCGGGGCTCGGGGTCGCGGCCTACCACCCGGAGGCGGCGCGGATGGCGCGGGCGGTGAGCGGTGACAGCCATGTCGGGATGAGCTGGTTCTCGGTCGGTGGGAACGTCGGCTTCGCGCTCGCGCCGGTGCTGGTCACGCCGATCATGGCGGTCGGCGGACTGACGCTGACACCGGTGCTCGTCGTACCCGCACTGCTCGGAGCTTTCATCACGTCGCTGGCGGTCCGGTCAGCTCGCGACGGCGCTGTTGCCGGGCGTTCGCAGTCGGCCGGGAATGACGACTGGCCGTCGTTCCTGCGGTTGTCGGCGATCATGATCTGCCGCTCGATCGTCTTCGTCGGACTTGGCACCTTCATTGCTCTGTACGCCGGCCAGCGGGTCGGTGGAGGTACGACGACCGGCGGAGTGGCGCTGTTCATCCTGTTCGCCGCCGGAGCGTTCGGCACGCTGCTCGGCGGGCGGTTCGC
Source organism: Kribbella sp. CCNWLW201 (assembly GCF_037203805.1). NCBI lineage: Bacteria > Bacillati > Actinomycetota > Actinomycetes > Propionibacteriales > Kribbellaceae > Kribbella > Kribbella sp. CCNWLW201. The sequence continues at coordinate 906,157 of NZ_JBBCBQ010000001.1, forward strand.
CACCCGGTACGGGCGGGTCCGGACGATGCGGACGTCGTACGGCATCGCTGTCCCGGCGATCGCCTGTTTGGTGTTCGTCCCCGGCCCGGCGTTCTTCGGGTTCCTCGCCGTGACCGCGATCGCGATGTCGATCCCGTTCTCGCTGCACGTCACCCTCGGCCAGGACTTCCTGCCCAGCCGGGTCGGCACCGCCGGCGGGATGACGCTCGGCCTGGCGGTGAGCATCGGCGGCATCGCCACCCCGGTCCTCGGCACCATCGCCGAGCACTCCTCACTCCGCCTCGCCCTGTCCACCCTGATCGCACTGGCCCTGACCAGCTCCTTGATCGGGTACGCGCTCAACGAACCCGCTCGCTGATGCGCCGGTCGACCTTGGCGGCCAAGTCGTCGGACGAGCACTCGGCGAGGTGGTCGCGGACGAGGAGGTGGATGAAGGAGTACTCGCCACGGCCGGTCCGCGCCAGCACATAGCGGTCGGCGGCGTACCGGAGGAAGGCTCGGCGGCGCCAGGGGAGGTAGCCGGTCCAGCGGAGCAGGAAGTCGTGCATCAGACGGGACAACGGACCGGCGAACACAGGCGGACGGCGCCGCCAGGCTTTTGCGGCGACGACGCCGACGAGTACGCCGGCGACCGCTTCCAACTCGGGTGACGCCAGGTTGGCCCCGAGTGCGGCCGCCAGCAGGATGCCGGCCAGCCCGCCGCCGATGACCCACGGATCCATCCGCCAGCCGTGGCCCGGGGTCAGGCGCACCAAGTGGTCGGTCGGCAGCGACTTGACCATTCTGATGCCCTGGGCAGCCATCAGGCCGATGGCCAGACCGGTCGCGAAGCTGCCGGGGTCATTGCCGAGGCGGAGCGTGAGCCAGCCGCCCACGGCGACCACGGTCACCCGGACCGCGAGCAGCAGCCGACGCCTGTTGTCGTGGAAGACGATCAGCTCGACTGCGTACGACGCTCCGATCGCCAGCGCCTCGATGGTCAGGGCCAGCCACACCGGTAGTAGCTCGACCAGGCCCATGACGGCGACGATGAGTACGACTGTGGTCGCCGTACCGGCAACGAAGGTGAGTGCCAGCAACAGGCGCCACTGCGGCTTGGCGCCGTCTGTGCTGGGCACCTGCCACGAGTGCGGGCGCAGGTGCACGAGCAGCAGTGCTGACCCAGCCACGGCCAGCCCGGCCAGTACGCCGTACTGCGCGACAGCAGCGAGTGTCGCGCCGGCAGCGAGTCCAGCGAACAGTGCGGGCAGGCAGACTGCGTGTGCGAGGTAGTCCACCTCTGGCACCGAGAGGCCGTGCCAGCCGTTGGGTGTGAGCCACCTTGGTACCGCGGTCTGGTCGCCGGCTCGCTTCCGGGTCCACCAGGCCAGGCACCACAGGGAACGGACCGCTGTGCGGGAGTCGTACTGGCGGCCGGACGAGCGGTTGCGAGCCAGGACCTCCGAGATGTAGGTGTCGAACACTTCCCGGCGCAGGTCGGCGACACCACGCGCGACAACCTCCTCCGGGGCCCGGCCTTGGTAGGCCAGGATCATCACGTTCAGCATCAGCGGCGAGTTGACCAGGTCCCAGAGCTCGTCGTCCTGCTCGATGGCGGCACGGGCGCCGTCCAGCTCCGGTCCGACGGCGGCGAAGTAGTCGAGGACCTGTTGCCGGGTGAGCGGTCTGATGTGCACTGCGCCGTACAGGCTGAGCTGGTTGGGCAGGAGCTCGTAGTCCTGGGTCCGGCAGGTCACTGCGATCTTGCCGATGAGGTAGCGGCGGCGGAGCTCTTCCAGCACGGGTGCGAGCTTGTCGCGGTGTGGCTTGGCGATTTCGTCCAGGCCGTCGAGCAGGAGCGCCAGTCGACCGCGGCGCAACCAGGTGCGGCCTACCGCGGGTGGGATGCCGTACCTGGTGTTCAGCTCGGTCAGCAGGAAGCGGACGAAGCCAGCGAGGTACGGGCTGTCGAGTGGGTCGTCGTCGTTGCCGCGGGACGGGTGGGCCGACCAGCCGGCCAGGTCGATCAGGACCGGGATCGGCTTGTTCTCGTCCGTGTGGGCCTGCTCGGAGAGCGTGCGGGCGAGGTCGAGGAGCAGTGTCGTCTTGCCGGCGCCCGGTGCGCCCAGGATCAGCATGGAGTCCTGGAGCTGGTCGAAGACGGTCGCGATGTCCTGGTCGTCGGGGACCTGCTGAGGTGTGCTGTCGAGCGGCTGGACCAGCAGGTCATACGGGCGTACGACGGCCTCGGGGCGCTCGTCGACGGCGAGTGCGATGCGGGTGCGGGAGGCCAGTGAGCCTGCTACTCGCTGGGACAGGTAGCGGTCGACGCGGGCCAGGGCGTTCGGGCGGTTGCGGGGCTGGTCGGCGGAGCGGCCGGACACGGTTGGCAGGCGGCGGCTGCGGACCTCGAACAGCGCGGTGACGATCGCAACTACCCAGAGCAGGCCGATGAGTGGCCAGGTCAGGTCGGCGTACGGGGCGAGGAAGCCGGGGGCGGTACCACCGGTGCCGACATTGATCGCGATCGGCAGCAGCACCAGCGTCAGCGAGACGGTCACCACGAGCACAACAGCCCGCACCACACCGTCCCGCATCCTCACCCCACGGAGCGTAGCGGTGCCCCAGCCCACCCCGCCCCCCTCACGCGCGCCGCACAGCCCTCGGTCCAGCTGGCGGTCAGGGGCTCGGGAATCGTTTGCTCATGACGTAAGTTGCTGGATGAAATGACTACTGAGGAGATCGATCGGGCGGCGGGGGTCGGGCTTCGGTCGGAGCGTGGGCCGATCCTGCTCGCGGTGATGCTGAGCATCGGGCTGGTGGCGATCGACGCGACCATCCTGGCGACCGCCGTACCTTCGGTGGTCGACGATCTCGGCGGCTTCACCCAGTTCCCGTGGCTGTTCTCGATCTACCTGCTCGCGCAGGCCGTCTCGGTGCCGATCTACGGCAAGCTCGCCGACCTGCGCGGCCGCAAGCCGATCATGCTGCTCGGCGTCGGCCTGTTCGTGCTCGGCTCGGTGCTCTGCGGGTTCGCCTGGAGCATGCCGGCGCTCATCGCGTTCCGGCTGATCCAGGGGCTCGGCGCAGGTGCGATCCAGCCGATCGGGATGACGATCGTCGGCGACATCTACACGGTGGCCGAGCGGGCCAAGGTACAGGGCTACATCGCCAGCGTGTGGGGGATCGCGTCGTTCGTCGGCCCGACCCTGGGCGGCGTGTTCTCCGACTACATCTCCTGGCGCTGGATCTTCTTCGTGAACATCCCGCTCGGACTCGCGGCCGCCTGGGTGCTGACCCGCCGCTTCAAGGAGAGCGTGGCCAGGCAGGTCAGTCACCAGATCGACTACGCGGGCGCGATCCTGCTCGCGGTCGGCGGTTCGTTGCTGCTGCTCGGTCTGCTCGAGGGCGGCGTCATCTGGAACTGGGACTCGACGGCCAGCATCACGATCCTGGCCGCGGCCGTCGTACTGCTGACCGCTTTCGTCTTCGTCGAGCGCCGCGCCGCCGAGCCGATCCTGCCGCTGTGGGTCCTCGGCCAGCGGGTGCTGAACTCGGCGAACTCGGCCGCCCTGCTGATCGGCGTACTGATGATCGGCCTGTCGACGTACGTGCCGCTGTTCGCCCAGGGAGTCCTGGGTACGTCGGCTCTCGTCGCCGGCTTCGCGTTGGTCGCGATGACCCTGGGCTGGCCGATCGCAGCGTCACTGGCCGGGCGCATCTATCTGCGCGTTGGATTCCGCACGACGATGCTGTTCGGCTCGGTGATCGTCGTACTCGGGGCCGCGTTGCTGCTCACGGTCAACTCCGGTAGCGCCGTACTGCACCTGGCCGCGGCATGCTTCGTGATCGGCCTCGGACTCGGCTTCTCCGCCTCGCCGTCCGTGGTGGCCGCGCAGTCGTCGGTGGCCTGGCAGACGCGCGGTGTGGTGACCGGAGCGAACATGTTCGCCCGCTCTGTCGGCAGTGCGGTCGGTGTGGCCGCCTTCGGCGCGGTAGCCAACGGTGTGGTCGCCGCACGGCTCGGCGACAGTCACGAGGACTTGGAGAAGCTGCCGGGCGAGGTGCTCGCTCCCGCCATCCACGACGTGTACTACGGCGCCGCAGCCGCAGCCGTCTTGCTAGTGGTGGCAGTCGCCTTCATGCCCAACCGCATCACGGAACAACCCCTCGCCGGCACAGCAGCCGACTGAGGTTCTCAGGCGCCGCGGGACTCGGCCACGCGCCGCAGCCAGTACCGGAACCAATCCGGACCGTAGGGGATGTAGACCCGAGTGGGGATGTCGCGGGACTTCAGGTCGGCCAGTACGTCGGGCCGGACGCCAAGGAGTTGCTCGACGGGGACTGGGCCTGCTGCCAACTGGATGGCCTCGCGGAGGCGGCCGTCGTGGCTGGCCAGAGACCAGTCGGCGCCTGCGGCGGCCAATTGGTGAGCCAGCCGGAGATACGCGATGTCGGTGGGTTCGCCGTAGGCGTGCACACCGCTTGACTCGACGTATGCGCCTTTGACCAGGCGAATGTGGACGCCGGCCTCCGTGAGGGTGGTCAGGTCGTCAGGCGAGCGCTTGAGGTTGGCCTGGACGGTTGCGCCGAGGCGATCGGACAGACCCCGACCAGCGACATCCAGCACGCACTGCAGCACTCGGTCGGTACGCGCGGCGTCCTCGGCACCGACCTGGATCCGGCGGCCCGACGGCAACGCGGCGGCGATCTCCGCCAGCAGATCGGCCGCACCGGACGGGTCGACGTCAAGAGCGAAGTGCGACAGGTCGACGGCGAGCCAGGCCCGCTCGTCGGGCAGCAGTTCGACCAGAGCGAGGTACTCGTTCGCGACGCGTCGTGCATCGGCTGGGTCCTTGGACAGCTCGCCGAACAGGTCGACGCTGATCGCATGCCCCTGACCGAGCACCTCGTTCGCCTTGGTCAGTGCCTCGTCGCGAGTCCGGCCCGCGACGTACCGAGAGGCAGCCCGCCAGGCACCGGCCTCACCACTGGGCAGGCCTTTCACCAGGTGCTCGAATCGTTCGTTAGTCGCCAGCTTGAACAGCACTGCCCGATCCGCTCGCATGCCGCCGAGTCTGCCAGGCCTCAGCGTCAACAGCCTGCCCGTCAGGGCATCGGTCCGGTCAGTGCGGCGACCAGGCCGGCGGCGGTGAGGATCGCCCAGGCGGTCGTGAGGACTCGGTTGAGGTTTTGCAGGTGTTGTTTGGTGGGGGTGCCGCGGAGCTTCTTGAGCAGGAGTACGGCGACCACTACCAGCAAGACCGTGGCTGCTGCCGAGAGGAACCCGCAAGCCCAGGCGAAGCTGAGTGGGCGGGCATCCGGGTAGGCGGTGCCGAAGCGGTGTTCAAGGCTGCTGGACCGGCCGGGGAGCAGGAACGCGCCACTGCTGATCCACACCGCCAGGAGATAGGTGAGTGCCAGCCGCACGTTGCGGGTCAACCTTGCTCTACCGATGAAGGCAGCCGCGATCACCACGTACGGCAGTCCACCCCAGCACCAGCCGAGCACCCGCAGAGCGGACTCACTGTGGTCCACAGCCCGGCCGAGCGCACCGACGACGCTCTCACCCACAAAGCCGCCACCGATTCCGCAGGCGAACACAGTCACCACGAGCAAGAGCGCCACCGACCGCACGACCCACCGCGGCCCCGGCCTCGCTTCGACATCGGACACGGCTCCGCACTCTGTCACACGCCCGGTCTAGGTTGGCGGTATGCGCGCTGTTGACTGTGTGGCTGCTCTGATCCGGGACGAACACCATCGCGTCTACGTGCAGCGTCGTACGGCGGAGCGGCGACTGCTGCCTGGGATCTGGGACATCGTGGGCGGACATCTGGAGCCGGGCGAGACGCCGGAGCAGGCGCTGGCGCGGGAGGTCGAGGAGGAGACTGGCTGGAAGGTCCGGGACATCGTCTGGACGGTCGCCGACTGGGAGTGGGAGTGGGAGGGCCGGGTACGGCGTGAGCTCGACTACCTCATCACCGTCGACGGAGACCTGGCCCGGCCGCGGCTCGAGGAGGGCAAGCACGACGCCGGCGACTGGGTCGGACCGGACAACCTCGACCTGCTCATGGTGGACCGGACCGACGGTGACCGGCGGCTGCGGGACATCGTGGCGCACGTGGTCCGCACCCGTTTCACCGACCGCCTCCGCCTCGAACCGCTGACGGGTCCAGGTGAGGTCCTGCCCGGACATGCGGCGGACCTGGTGACTCTGTTCGCCGACCCGTGGGTCGCTCGGTGGTACGACGCGACCTTGTCCGACCAGGACGCCGTACGTGGGGCGATCGAAGCGCACGCCCGGTGGGAGGCCGACGGCGTCAACAAGTGGATGGCGTACGAGCGCGACAGCGGGGCTCTGGTCGGACGGGGTGGGTTGTCCCGGATACCAGCGGGCACGGCAGTGGCAGAGGCGATCGGTGAGCTGGTCGGGCCGGACTGGGCGGTCGACCGGCTGGAGCTGGGCTGGGCGCTGACTGAGTCGGCGCGTGGGCGCGGGTTGGCGACCGAGATCGGGCGGGCCGGGTTGGAGCTCGCGTTCGAGACGCTGGGAGCGGAGGCGGTGATCGCATTCACCGAGCGCATCAACGCTGCCTCGCGGGCCGTGATGGAGCGTCTCGGCATGACCTACGCCGGCGAGATCACCGCGGAGGGCTGGGCCGAAGGCTCAGCTGAGGTGCAGCCGGACGCACCCTTCGCCGTCTACGCCGCGACCCGGACGCCGGGGTGACCTGAACAAGGACCTGAAGCGGACATCTAGCGGTCCAGGGCGGTCACGAAGCGGGTCAGCAGGTCCGCGAACGCCTGCCGCTCGGCATCGGTCCAGTCGTCCATCGCCGTCGCGAAGCGGTCCCGGCGGTAGTCGTGGACCCACTCGAGCTGCCGCCGGCCGTCCGCGGTCAGGACCAGATTCGTACGACGGCCGTCCGCCTGGTCGGCCTCACGTCGTACCAGGCCCGCTGACACCGCCGCGGCGACCAGCTTGCTGGCCCGGGGCTGGTCGACTCCCAGCGCGGCCGCGACTCCGTTGACGCCGATCGGCTCCGGTCCGGCCGCTTCGAGCGCGTCGAGGACCTGTTGGACCGGGTCCGGTCCACCGGCTTCGACGGCGAGGGTACGACGGGTCTGCCGCCGGCGGATCGCGATCATCGCCGCCTCGACCACGGCGACCGGGTCCGACTTGTCCACAGGCGCCTCCCTTGTCCACAGCCCGGATGAAATATATGCTCATTGACATGTATATGTCGGATGACAACAAGCCTATCGGGTGGTGGCTGAAGGAGCTGGATCGCCTGCTCGAGGCGTCGTTCGAGCAGGTCCTCGCCGCGGACGGACTGACCCGCCGGCAGTGGCAGGCGCTGAACGCGGCCGCCGGCCCGGAGGAGATCGCGGTGGCCCTCGCACCGTTCCTCACCGAAGGCGAGCTGAGCGCAACCGTCGACCCCTTGGCGGCTCGGGGATGGCTCGAAGGCGAGCGCCTGACGGACGCTGGTCATTCCGCACTGGACGCGCTGAAAGCGAAGGTCCAGGCGCACCGGGAGCGGGTGACGGCGGGGATCACCGGCGAGGAGTACAGCTCGACGATCGCCGTACTGCGGAAGATGGCCGGCAATCTAAGAGGGTGTCCCGGATGCCCTCTAAGTGGCGCCGCTGTGTGACCGCCCAGGCGCGGCGGTCACACAGCGGAGCCGGCCACCTCGGGGAGTTGGCTCGTGGTGAGGTGTCACGAGCCACACGGTGTCCTACCGCCCAGGACACTGCCCGCCTGGCCCGAGGTGTCGGCCAGGAGGTGGTGGTTGGAACGGCTGGGCGGCGGCGATACAGGGACTCAACCGCCAAGCCCAGCCGGGTCGGTGGGCGGTGCGGTCCGGAGCTGAGGAGTGCTCCGGACCGCACCTGGGTTGCGTCCGGGACTGAGGAGTGCCCCGGACCTTCAGGTGCTGCTCCTGGACGTGAGGAGACCCCAGGCGCAGCGGGCCGGGTCTGAGGAGGACCCGGAAGTTCGGATTTTCAGTTGATGGTGTCGAGTGGACCGAGTACGTCGTTGGTGACCCGGAGCCCGGCGAAACGCCTCCGCATCGCCTGCTCGTAGCGAGCCGCCAGCGGCGCCTCGGCGACGTACTGCGCGATCACATGCTCGCCGAACCAGACCCGCACCCTGCGCCGGTGCTGCCTCGACGTCATCTCCGCGATGGTCACTACCTCTCACCCCGTAACTCTCAGGCCTTGCAACCAGTTGGACTTACTGGTTGTCATGGCAGTAATGGTGCACGAGCCCAACGTGACCGCTCTAGGACCTGGACCGGACCTTTGCCGGACCTCTTCCGGACCTCTCGCGGACATCTGGGGGACAGCACCTTGTCGTGGGGCATCAGTCGAGACAACGTCTGAACTGACGTGAACGGGAGGAACGATGGCGGGTAGGTATACGCCAAAGACGGTCCTGGCGCACCTGATCCAGCGCCGGAACCAGACCTACTCCGAGATCGTCGCCGAGTTCGTCGAGCTGGGTGGAACCATCACCGAGCGGCACCTGCGGCGCCTCGCATCGGGCGAGCGCGCAGGGACCACTCCTCAGACCCGGCGCACCCTGCAACGCATGTTCGGCAAGCCGGTCGAGGAACTCCTCGCCCCGTACGTCCCCGAGCAGGCCGGCCAGGTGGTGCCGGCACCTGCCGCGAGTGGACGGATCACGACAGGTAATGAGATGGAGGTTCTCGACATGGCTGCCAGCCGAGCGAGGGCATTTGCCCTCGCGGCCCAGTCTGGTCTCGGAAGCGAGGCCATGGAACAGGTGTACGACGATGTGCGCCACGTCGCGAAGGCATACCCGCAGCGCCCGCTGCCGGAGATCCTCGGCCAGCTGGTCGAGACGCAGGATCTGGTCTTCGCCCTGCTGGAGAGCCGGCAACGTCCGGAGCACCTGCGGCAGCTGTACTTCCTCGGCGGTGTCACCGGCGGTCTGCTCGCCAAGGCATCCCACGACCTCGGCAACCCCCACGCCGCCCTGACCCAGGCGCGGACCGCGTTCCTCTGCGCCGACAACGCCGACCACCACGGCCTGCGCGCCTGGGTGCGCGGCCTGCAGTCGCTGGTCTCCTACTGGGCGGGCAACCCACACGACTCGGTCCGGTACGCACAGCTCGGCGCCGGGTACGCCGAGCAGGCCAACAGCACCACCAGCGTCTGGCTGCCCGTCAGCGAGGCCCGCGCCTGGGCGGCGCTGGGCAACCCGGAAGCCACCCGCGCCGCACTCGAGCGGGCCGAGCAGGCCTGGAACACGGTGCGCAACGACGACCTGGACGACATGGGCGGCCTGTGCACCTTCGGCCGCAACCGGCAGCTGTACTACGCGGCTGACGCGCTCGCCTGGCTCCCTGGTGAGGTCGAGCAGGCCGAGCGGTACTCGCGCCAGGCCGTCGACGCCTACACCGACCCGAACCACCCGGAGTGGGCCTTCGGCGACGCCGCCGGCAGCCAGGCCGCGATGGCCATCACCCGGATCGCGAGCGGCGAGCTCGACGGCGCCGCGGACGCGATCGCGCCGGTGCTGGGCCTGCCGGCCGAGCGCCGGATCAACGGCGTGGTGCACTCGGCCCGCCGGGTCCACCAGGCGCTGCGGCAGTCCGGTCGCGCCGAGGACGCCCGGGAGCTGCAGGAGGAGATCGAGATGTTCACCCGCACTCCGATGCAGAGTTTTCCCCGGTAGTTTGCCCAGATGGATCCTCTGATCGGCGACCTGACCACGCTGCGCGAGTTCCGGACATCAGATCTCGAGGACTATCTGGCCATCGTCAGTGACGACCGAGTGACCTCCTGGCTGTCGTTCGACAGCCGGGACCGGGCCGCCGCCGAGAAGGCGCTGACCGCGATCGTCGAGCGGTCAGCGCAAGAGGAAAGGCCGGACTACCTGTTCGCCGTCACCCGCCGGGACGACGACAGGGTGGTCGGCTTCACCCGCCTCGGGCCGACCGGGGTGAAGGCCGCTCACCTCGGCTACGCGATCCACGCGGACCACTGGGGTCATGGCTACGCCACCGACGCGTCCCGCGTGATGCTGCGGCTCGCCTTCGGCCAACTGGGCCTGCACCGGGTCAGCGCCGCCATCGGTCCGGAGAACGAAGCCTCGATCGCGGTGGTCAAGCGACTCGGCTTCAGCTACGAGGGCCGGATCAGGCATCACGTCTTCACCAACGGAGCCTGGCGGGACTCGCTGCTCTACTCGTTGCTGGAGTCGGAGTTCCACGAGAGGTAGCCACTGCGTTCACCCACTCGTCATCCGAGCCCTTGACAGTGCCTTGTCAGCACAAGGAGGGTTGCGCGTCATGTCGATGCAGCAGGTACCGGAGTGGGCGGATCCGGAGGTGCCGGAAGAGGCACTGGACGCGCAGGGGGTGTCCCGGCGGAACCTGATCCGTGGCGCCGGGCTACTGGGGGCAGGCTTCGCCGCAGCCGCGGTCGGAGCCTCCGACGCCACAGCGGCCGGCAGCAGTACGTCGTACCAGACGGAAGATCCTGAGCTGGTCTATCTGGTCGGCGATCACCATGTGCACAGCCGGTACAGCCATGACGCGAAGTACGACTTCAGTCAGTTGGCGCAGCGTGGTGCGCAGTTCGGGCTGGACTGGATGGCGTTCACCGAGCACAGCAACTTCGGCCACGCCGACAAGGGCGCGGCAGCCGAGAACGTCGAGGTGCTGAAGGCTCGGGCCGAGAACCCGCGGATGCTCATCTTCCAGGGCCTCGAGTGGTACATCCCCGCGGCCGAGCACGGCACTGTCCTGGTCGCACCCGGTCCGAACAACGTGGCCCTGCTGCAGCAGTTCGAGCGCGAGTACGACGGCAAGCTGACCGGGCGAGCGGACGGCACTCCGGCGAACGAGCAGCACGCCATCAAGGCGCTGCAATGGCTCGCGGCGCAGAAGCAGAGTGGGTACGTCGACGACGTGCTGGTTCTCGCCAACCACCCGCTCCGGCTGGGCATCGACGCACCGTACGAACTGCGCGGCTGGCGCGACACCGGCGTCTGCATCGGCATGGAGGGAGCACCCGGCTCACAGGGCGACGCTGACCCGGCCTGGGTCGCGTACCGCGGGTCCACGAACGCGCAGCGGGGCGAGTACGTGAACGCACCGAGCGCCAACAGCTTCCCGGGCTATCCAGCAGACGCCTACCGCACGTACGGCGGCTTCGACTGGGCCACCGCGACGGTCGGCGGGCTGTGGGACTCCATGCTCGCCGAGGGCCGGCTGTTCTCGATCACCTCGAACAGCGACAACCACCGGACCATCTGGGACACCTGGAAGGACGGGGAGTTCCCGGCCGGCCAGAACTTCGACAGCCTCGGCTGGAAGCCGTCACCGACGGACTCCGGTGTGCCGCAGCCCGGTAGCGACTTCTGGCCCGGTCAGTTCAGCCGGACCCATGTCGGCGTGACCCGGTACGGGTACCTCGAGGTGATGGCCGCTCTGCGGGCCGGGCGCGTCTGGGTCGACCACGGTCAGTTGGTGGATGCCATCGACGTACGACTCGCTCCGGTCGGCTCGCCGCAGCGTGGGGTGACTCTCGGCGGGCGGCTGCGCGTACACAGGGGTCAGCCGCTGGAGTTGCGGGTCACCGTGACCAGTGCGACCCGGCCGAACTTACACGGGCTGCTGCCGAAGCTGGCGCACGTGGACGTGATCCGAGGCGTCGTCACCGGGCCGGCGGCGGCTAGGGACAGCTGGAAGGCGCCCGACACCCGGGTGATCGAGCAGGTCGACGTACGACGGCGGACCGGGACCTACGAAGTGCGCATCCCGCTGGGGAAGGCGGAGCGGTCACACTACGTCCGGGTGCGCGGCAGCGACGGCCGGCGGAACGGGCCCGGGTATCTGGGCAGCCGGATCGACCCGGCCGGGCCGATTCAGCACCCGACCAACGACGGCGACCCGTGGCTCGACACCTGGCTCTACACCAACCCGATCTTCATCGACGTGCTCTAGGAACCTAGGGGCACACTGGTGGTATGGCCGCCACCATCGCAGGACCGCTCTCCCCGTTGAGGGACGGGTTGGCGCGGATGATCATGACGAAGGTGGCGGGCCCGGACCCGCGCGCTGAACGCAACCGTGTGCACAACACCCCCGGACCGCGCTGGTTCGACCAGGACCGTCCGATCCGGCGGGTGCACGGTGACGCCGCGATGTTCGCCGGTGGACTGCGGGCCCTGCTGCTGCAGTCGCTGCACCCATTGGCGATGGCAGCCGTGTCGGCACACTCCGGCTACCGCGGTGACCCGTGGGGCCGGCTGCGTCGTACCAGCTACTTCCTGGCCATCACGACGTACGGCGCTGTCCCGGACGCCGAGGAGGCGATCGCACGGGTCAAGGGCGTCCACGAGCGGGTGCGCGGGATCAGTCCGGACGGTGTGAAGTACAGGGCCTCCGACCCGCACCTACTCAAGTGGGTCCATGTCGCCGAGGTGGACAGTTTCCTGGCCGCACACCAGAGGTACGGCGTGAAGCCGCTCAACGCCTCAGAGCAGGACCTGTACGTCGAAGACGCCGCACTGGTGGCCCGCAAGCTCGGTGTGGTCGACCCGCCGACCACAGTGGCCGAGCTACGCCAACTGCTGGACGAGTACCGGCCTGAGCTGCGCGGGACGACTGAGGCTCGCCAGGCCGCCCGCTTCATGCTCATCCACCCGCCCGTCCCGTGGGCCGCGCGACCGGCGTACGGCGTCCTCACCGCTGCCGCGGTCGGTCTGCTGCCGTGGTGGACCCGGTGGCCGCTGCGACTCCCGTACTTGCCGCTGGCCGAGGCGACCGTCGTCCGCGCGGCCGGAGACGGCCTGACCAGGACGATCCGCTGGGCACTGACGTCGCCAATCCTTGGGGATATCGAGGCTTAGCGGCGGACGCGCCGGTAGGTTGTTCTCGTGCCGCTGCGTCCGCATCGATCACTCCCGCTGGCCACGCCGGCGGGAGTTGAGGTGCTGACCAGGATTCTGACCCAGGGTCCGATCCCGCGAGTGGAGATCGCGCGCCGGACGGGACTGTCCCAGGCGGCGGTCACCAAGGCGGTCGCGCCGCTGATCGAGGCCGGTTTCGTCACCGACCAGGCGGCCGCGCACACCGAGGCGGAGAACCAGCTCGGCATCGGCCGTCCGGTCAGCCCGCTGACCGTGGTCCGGAACAGCGTCTCCGTGATCGGGCTCAAGGTCACCCCGACAGCCCTGATCGGCGTGATCACGGACTTCACCGCCGGGATCCTGACCGTCCGGCACCAGCAGCTCGACGACACCACACCGGACACCGTGATCGAGCGGCTCACCGACCTGGCCAAGGAGCTGATCAAGACCAGCGAGGCCGCAACCGGCCCGCTGATCGGGATCGGCGTGGCGGTGTCCGGTGATGTCGACGCGTGGCACGGCGTGGTCCGGCACTCGCCGTTGATGGGCTGGCGGGACGTCGCGGTGGCCGACCTGATGGCCAAGCGGCTCAAGGTGCCGGTCGTGGTGACGAACGACGTACGCGCGCTGACCGTGGCCGAGCACTGGTTCGGGGTCGGTGTGGACGCGGACTCGTTCGCGGTCGTCACGATCGGGTCCGGGATCGGCTGCGGGCTCTACATCAACGGCGAGGTCGTGTCCGGGGCGTACGGCGTATCCGGTGAGCTCGGCCATCTGCCGCTGGCGCCCGGGGAGCTGGTCTGCACCTGCGGACGGCGGGGCTGCGTGGAGACGGTCGCCTCGTCGGACGCGATCCTGACCCGGACCCGGGAGACGACCGGGCGGCCGGACCTCGACCTGGCCGGTGCGATCAAGCTGGCACACGAGGGCGACCGGCATGCCCGGGAGGCGTTCGACCGGGCCGGTGAGGTGATCGGTTCGGCGCTGGCCGCGATGGTGAACCTGGTCGGGCCGGAGCTGGTGGTGATCGCGGGCGAGGGCGTGGCCGAGTACGACCTGTACGAGGAGCGGATGCGGCGGGCGTTCGGGGACCACGCCTTCGGTGCCGCCGCGCATTGCCGGCTGATGCTCCGCTCCCACACCTTCGACGACTGGGCCCGCGGCGCCGCCGCGACCGTGATCCGCTCCTACGTCCGCGGCGAACCGCCCCTGCAGCGCTGAAGAGTTGGGCCCGCGAGCGAGTTCGCGGGCCCAACCCCAGCGGGCGGTCAGGTGCGGGCGGCGGCCAGGATCTTGCGCCAGACCTTCTTGTACGACTCCAGCCCGTCGGCCGCGAGCGGACCGGTCGGGCCGGCGGTGATGGAGACGCGCTCCGGGATGGTGCCCCAGACGGGGATGCCTTCCTCGGCGTACTGCTGCATCGCCTCCTGGTAGCTGCGGGTGTACGTCCGGGCCGAGCAGATCACCAGACCGACCGGGACGTGGTCGGGCACCAGGTCGAGCACCGCCTTGACCCGCGGTGTCTCGACGCCGCCGATACGGGTCGGCAGGACGACGATCCGGGCCCGTTCGAGCGCCTTGTTCAGCAGCCGCTCGTGCGACGGCGGCATGTCCACGATGCCGATGCCCTCCGGTGGCACCTTGTCCAGCGCCTTGTTCAGCAGGCGCTCGGTCGGTGCCTCCTCGATCTCGACCCGGGCCAGGTGCTCGTCCTCGGAATCCGCGATCCAGTCGGCGGCGCTGCCCTGCGGATCGGCGTCGACCAGGGTGGATGTGCGACGGTTGGAAGATGCCAGCGCGGCCAAGTACACCGACGTGGTTGTCTTGCCTACCCCGCCCTTCAGTGCAGCTGTCACGATGATCATGGGACCGACGCTACCTGGTTTCGTCCGAAAATCGGCGTGTCGTCGGCGTTGCCCCGCCGATCCCGTGATAGTTGCCCCCGGCGCCGACCAAGCTCAAGCCCGCTTCAGCACGGCTGAATCCTTTCCGCCGGTACACGCCTCTTACTCCTGTACCGGCGCACCGCCGGACCGGAGGAGGCTGTCATGACCGTGATCGTTGCCCTTGCCATCGCTGTTGGCGTGGTGCTGCTGTGCACTTGCAGCTTCGTCGTACTGCGTCGTCGTGGGCGGGCCCGTGGCTGACTCGGCCTGGCCAGACGACCAGCTGATCGTCGCTGCACAGGACGGAGACGTCGACGCGCTCACCGCGTTGGTGGCGGGCTCGCACCCGACCGTACGGCGCTTTGCCCGGTCCCTGTGCGCGACACCAGAGGACGCCGAGGACGCGGCCCAGGAGGCCTTGATCATCCTGTATCGCAAGATCGGGATGCTCCGGGCGACCGGCGCGCTGGCGTCGTGGATGTTCCGGATCGTCCGCAACGAGTGCCTGCGGCGCGCCCGGGCAATGCTGCGGGATCAGCCAGTGGCCAGGGACACCGCCACGCTGTCGGCTGAGGACGAGGTACTGCAGCGACTAGAAGCAGCGGCAGTCGCGGCGGCGATCGCCGACCTGCCCGCGGACCAGCGGCGCGTGCTGATCATGCGTGACGTCCAGGGCTACAGCGGACGCATGGTCGCCGACGCGCTGGGCCTCAGCACAGCCGCGATGAAGTCACGTCTGCACCGGGCCCGCAGTGCGATCCGCGAGAACTTGACCACCATCGGAGGACAACCATGACGCGAGGCACCAACTTCGCGAGCGCGTCGCTGACCCGGCACCTGGTCCGCGGCGGGATCGGATTCGGCGGGATCATCGGCGCGTTCGCACTCCTTCCGGCGGTCGGGCTGTACAGCCTGCTGCTCCTGCCGCTCGGCGTCCTCGCGCTGCGCGGATGCCCGATGTGCTGGACGATCGGCCTCCTCGAGACCATCTCGAACGGCAGGCTGCAGCGTGCCTGCGACGACGGCCAGTGCACCTTGACCGTCGCCGCTCGCGAGTAGCGGACTCAGCCTGGTTTGCGGATCACCTCGATCAGGGCACTGAGGCCTGCGAGGCCGTGGCCGGCGGCGTCAGCGCGGGCGAACAACGTGGCCAGGGCCTGCGGCATCCCGGTGTCCAGGCCGACCTGTTGGAAGGCGTGAACCACGTGTTCGCTGCCTACAGCCTGCATGTGGAGGTTGTTCTCCTCACCGGGGTACTCACCCCGCGAGATCTCCTCGGCAAGGATCTTCAGGTATCCCATCGGTCCCTCGTCGGCCATGTCGGACAGCAGCGTCGCGGCGTACGGGCGGAGCCGCTCGGGGCTGACTCCGGCGGTTCCGATCAAGGCGGACGAGTACATGTAGCTGGCCAGCGTGGTCCAGAACATGTTCAGCATCGCCTGGTAGTAGAGCATCGCCAGCCCCGGGTCGGCGCCCATGTAGTCGGCCCGGCCCAGCACCTCCAGCGTCTCCCGATGCGCCTCTACCGACTCCAGAGGACCGCTGTAGAAGACGTACGCACCCGGCTGGCCGATGCCAGGCGGCGGGACCATGATGCCGCCGGTCACCAGCGTGCCACCGCGTTCGGCGACCGACTGGCTCGCCGCACGAAGGCGGTCCGGGCTGTCCGAGCTGAGGTTGACCAGCACCCGCCCGGTCAGGTCCACACCGGCGAGCGACGCGTCCATCGCGGCATAGTCGACCTGGCTGATCACTACGAGGTTGCTGGCGGCCACCGCCTCCGCGGCGGTCGCCGCCTCGACCGCACCGGCGGCGACGAGCTTGGAAGCCTTGCCCGCGGTCCGGTTCCAGACGGTGGTCGGATGGCCGGCGGCAAGGAAGACCTCGGCCATGGTGGATCCCATCGCGCCGAGGCCGATCACTGTGACTGCTTCTCGAGAACTCATGCGCTGATCGTGCGAAACCCCGCTACGGGTTTACTACGGCTATGTACTTCGGTGTGCTGGGTCCACTGGTGGTTCGGACGGACGCCGGTGAGCCGGTCTCCGTGCCCGACACCAAGGTCCGCACGCTGTTACTCGATCTGCTGGTCAATCGCGGTCACCCGGTCTCGGCGGACCGCCTGATCGAGGACGTCTGGGGTGACCGCCCGCCACGCAACGCCACCGGGACGCTGCAGGCCCGGATCTCCCAGCTCCGTACGGCGCTCGACCGAGCCGAACCGGGCAGTCGGGCCCTCGTCGCCCACGGTCCGGCCGGCTACACCCTCACCGCAGACGTTGTCGACAGCAACGTCTTCGAGCAGTTGGTCAGCGCGGGCCGGCTGCGTGAGGCTCTCGATCTCTGGCGCGGACCGGCGTACGCCGACGTACCCGACCACGAGTTCGCCCGCGCCACCCGCGACCGCCTGGAGGAGGCCCGCCTCACCGCGACAGAAGCCCTGCTGGAGCAGACCGACGACGCCCTCCCGGAGCTGACCGAGCTGGTACGACGCCACCCGTTGCGCGAACGACTTCGTGCGCTCCAGATGCGAGCCCTCTACCGAACAGGCCGCCACGATGAGGCCCTGCGCTCGTACGACGAGCTGCGGCGCACCCTGGCCGACGAACTCGGCGCCGATCCCGGACCGGAGCTTGTCGAGCTGCACGCGGCGATCCTCCGCCATGACCCGTCGCTACAGCGCGCGAAGCTCCCTGCTCCGCTGAACGACCTGATCGGCCGCACCACTGCCTTGGCTACAGCTCGGACCGTGCTGACCGACAACCGCCTGCTCACCCTCGTAGGCCCCGGCGGTGTCGGCAAGACCCGTCTGGCCCTGGAGCTCGGTCGCAGCCACGCTGGCGACGTACGCCTGGTCGAGCTGGCTCCGCTGCGGCAGGACGACGTACCGGAAGCTCTGGCTGCCGCACTGGACCTTCGGGACGAGTCGGCCAACCTCCTGCCTCGTCTGCTCGAGTCAGTGAGCACCAGGCAGCTCCTGCTCATCCTGGACAACTGCGAGCACCTGGACGTTGCAGACCTGGTACGGCGCTTGCTCGCGGCCGCACCGGGGTTGCGCGTGCTCGCGACCAGCCGGGCGCCGCTGGGACTACCTGGTGAGCGGCTGCTCGACGTAGAGCCACTCGAGCTACAGGCAGCGGCCGACCTCTTCACCGCACGAGCCGGGGTCGACGACTCTGAAGCGGTCAGAGCGATCTGTCGACGTTTGGACGGCATTCCGCTTGCACTGGAGCTTGCGGCAACGAGAGTGCGGGCGCTCGGTGTGCAGGGGTTGGCGGACAGGCTGGACGACCGGTTCAGACTGCTGTCTGGTGGTCGCGGCGTACCGGAGCGGCAGCGGACCCTTCGCGCCACGATCGACTGGAGTTGGGACCTGCTGGACGACGACGAGCGGGTGATGCTGCGTCGGCTGGCTGTGCACGCCGGCACGTTCTCACTGGAGGCTGCCACTCAGGTCAGCCAGAAGGACGCACTGCTGACTCTTGTCGACAAATCTCTAGTGGTCGCCACGGCCGGCCGCTACCGGCTGCTCGAGTCCGTCGCGGCGTACAGCCTCGAGCGTCTCGCGGAGGCGGGCGAGGAACAGGCGACCCGGCAGCGCCATGCGGAGTACTACCTCGACCTGGCCCAGCGAGGCGAGGAGATGTTGCGCGGCCCGGAGCAACGCACCTGGCTCCACCGCCTCGATCAGGAGGCCGCCAACTTCCGCACTGCCCTCGAAGTTGCTCCACCACTCAAGTTGGTCAACGCCCTGGCCTGGTACTGGTACCTCCGGGGTCGCCATGGTGAAGCACGACGGTCCATCGCGGCAGCACTCGCCGTACCTGGTCAAGACCCGGCAGACCGCGCGGCCGCAACGGTCTGGCAGGCCGGGATGACTGCGACCGATGCCAAGGGCTCCAACCTCACTGCAGCAAGTGAGGAGGCGCTAGCGCTGGCCGGCAACGACCCGCGGGCGCTGTGGTTCCTGACCCACACGCAGTGGGCGTACGGCGACGCCGCCGTACTGATGGCTCGCATCGATCGGGCGATCGAGGCGTTCACCGCTCAAGGCGATCGCTGGGGACTGGCCGCGGCGCTCAGCACCCGGGCGCAGCTCAACATCGTGCACGCGGATCTCGACGCGATGCGGAGGGACGGTCGTCGCAGTCTGGAGCTGTTCGAGGAGCTCGGCGACGACTGGGGTCGGCTGCAGGCGGCGTACTCGCTGATTGTGGCCGCCGAGATCAGCGGCGACTACCCCACGGCCGAGCAGTACCTCACCGACGCCGTCCAACAGGCGGAGGAACTCGGGCTGTGGACCGAGGTCTCGTTCCGCACCTCGGGGCTGGGCCGGATCGCGTACCTCACCGGCGACTACGACCGCGCCGACGCGTTGCACGAGCGGGCCCGCCGGCTGGCGATCGAGCAGTCCAACAAATCGGCCGAGGAGTACGCCGAGGTCGGGCTCGGACTGTCCGCCCGCCGACAGGGGCGCCTCGACGATGCCGAGGCCCACTTCACCAAGTGGCTCGACTGGCTGCGTCAGGTCGGCGGCACCCCCGGTATCGCCTTCATCCTGACCCAGCTGGGCTTCATCGCCGAACAACGCGGCGACTTCACGAAAGCACAAGCCCTCCACCAACAGGCCTACGAGGCAGCCCAGCAGGTCGGCGACGAGCGGGCGATCGCGTTCGCGTTGGAGGGCCTGGCCGGCGCGGCCGAGGATCCCGGCCACGCCCGCCAACTACTCGCCGAAGCCGAAGCGCTCCGGGCGAAAGTAGGTGCACCACTTCCACCGGCAGAACGCTTCGACGTCGAAAGGATCACTTCCCGAGCCAGGCGTCGACCTTCGACTGGTTCTCCTTGACCCACTTCTCCGCGGCCGCGTCCGGGCTGAGCTTGTCGACCGCGATCGACCGGGCCACCGCGTTCTGGTCCTCGTTGGTCCACTGGAAGTTCTTGACCAGGTCGTAGGCCGGGCTGCCCGAGTCGGCGAACTTCTTCGAGACGATCTTGTCCAGGTCGTACGGCGGGTAGTCGCAGGCGATCTTGGCCGGGACGGCGTCGCAACCAGCCTTGTACGGCGGCAGGTCGATCTTGACCAGCTTGATCTCGTTGAAGAACCACTGCGGCTCGTAGAAGTAGGCGAGCAGCGGCTTCTTGTTCTTCTCCGCGTCCCGGAACGCCTGGATCAGCGCGGTCTCGCTACCGCTCTGCACCACCTTGTAGTTCAGCGCCAGGTTCTTCACCAGCGCCTCGTCGTTCGTCACGTACGACGGGTCGCCGTCGAGCAGCTGGCCCTTGCCGCCGGACTCCGACGTCTTGAACAGGGCGGCGTACTTGTTCAGGTTCTTCCAGTCGGTGATGTCCGGGTACTGCTGCGCCATCCACGGCGGTACGTACCAGCCGATCACGCCTTTGACCCCGGTGGAGCCGGCTTCGACCGCGACCTTCTGCTCGGTGATGTAGGTCTTCTTCAGGTCCTCGTGACCCCAGTTCTCCAGGTTCACGTCGACCTCACCGGTCTTGAAGCCCTGCCAGGCGATCTCTTCGGTCAGGTTCTTCTTCACCACCTTGCAGCCGAGGTCCTTGGTCGCCACGTACGCGACCACGGCCGCGTTCGCTTCGTACCCGACCCACGGGCTGACGGTCAGGTTGAAGGTGCCGCACTCCTTCCCGCCGGTCGCGGCCGGCGGCTGCTGCGAGCCGACCTTCTCGCCACCGCACCCGGCCAGCGCAAGCGCCACCGCTGTCAGCACACCGGCGTACCGGAGCTTCTTCACCGCTTGTCTCCTCTTGTTCGGAAATTCTGGGTACGGCGAGCCGCCGCCTGCGTGATGCGGTCGAGCATGACGCCGAGCAGGACGATAGCCAGTCCGGCGGCCAGTCCCTTGCCGTACAGCTCGCTCTGCGTGAACCCGGCGTACACGTCGTACCCGAGCGCGCCGGCGCCGACCAGGCCGCCGACGACCACCATCGACAGCACGTAGATCAGGCCCTGGTTCGCCGCCAGCGTGATGGCCCGGCGGGCGACCGGCAGCTGCACCTTGCTGATCACCTGCCAACTGCTCGAGCCGACCGAGTTCGCCGCCTCCACGGTCGCCACCGGCACCGCCCTGATGCCATCGGCAACGATCTTGGTGGTCACCGGGACGGCGAACACGACCGCGGCCGCGATCGCGGTGAACCGGCTGACGCCGAACAAGGCCAGGAACGGCACCAGGTACACGAACGGCGGCATCGTCTGCCCCGCGTCGAGGATCGGCCGGATCCAGGTGTCGACCCGGCGGTTCCGCCCGGCCCACACCCCGAGGGCGACCCCGACCGCGACCACCACGATCGTCGCGAGCAGGGTCGAGGCCAGCGTGACCATGCTGTCGTGCCAGACGCCGGTCGCGACCAGCAGCAGCGAGCACACCGCGGCCGGGACGGCTCCGCGCCACCCCCCGAGCACCGCGGCCAGCGCGACGACGACCGCGGCGACGAGCCACCAGGGCGATCCGGTCAGCAGGCCCTCGAACGGGTTCAGCACCCCGATGGTCACCGCGTCCCGGACGCCGTAGGTGAACCCGCCGAAGGTGTCCTGGACCCAATTGGTCGCGTCGGTCGCGGTCACGGCGATCCACGAGCCGATGTTCACGTCGGACGGGAACTCGGCCGCCCACACATAGGTCCGGGACAACCAGATCACCGGCAGCGTGCCCACCGCTCCCACGCCGAGCAGGACCTTGCGCCGTACGCTCGCGGTCCGCCAGGGACGGTCGCCGGCCGCGGTGGTCACCCGGTCGAGCACGATCGCGATGACGACGATCGCCAGGCCGCCGTTGAACGCGACACCGACGTCCAGCGTCTGCAGGGCCTTCAGCACCGTGTCACCGAGGCCGGGTGCGTTGATCAGCGCGGCCACGGTGACCATCGACAGCGCGGCCATGATGGTCTGGTTGATGCCGACGACGACCGTACTGCGGGACATCGGCAGCAGCACCTTGGTCAGCGTCTGACTCCGGGTGGACCCGAGCGACCGGGCCGCCTCGACGCTCTCCGCCGGGACCGAGCGGATCGCGTGCGCGGTGAGCCGGACGGCCGGCGGCGCCGCGTAGATCAGGGTCGCGATCGTGGCCGCGGCCGGGCCGATCGCGAAGAACAACGTCAGCGGCGCGAGATAGACGAAGGTCGGCAGCGTCTGCATCAGATCGAGGACGAGCGTCGCGACTTTGAAGGCGCGATCCGACAGGCCGGCCCAGATGCCCAGCGGGATCGCGACCAGCAAAGACAGCAGCACGGCCGCGATCGTCAGCGCGAGCGTGTCCATGCTCTCCTGCCACAACCCCTGCAGCCCGACGAACCCGAGCCCGCCGGCGGTCAGCAGCGCGACCTTCCAGTTGCCGAACGCCCAGGCCAGGTACGCCGACACCGCGACCACCCCGAGCCAGCCGATGACCGGCACCGGCCGGCCGTACGACGGCTGCGAGAGGACGTTCTGGAGCAGTACGACGAACTGGTCGACCACCACCCGGATCGCGTCGAAGACCGCGTTGCCCTGGCCGACGTCATCGCGATGGTCGAGCAACCAGCGGTGGAACGCGGTCGTCTCCTGACCGCCGAGTGGGAGGGTGTCGATACCGCGCAGCACGAAGTACGCGGCGACCCAGACGACGAGCAGGACGCCGACGACAACACTGCGCCGGGGTCGCCGCACCTCGACCTCTACGTCGCTGGTGATCGCAGCCATCAGTTGTCCGCGACGACGGCGAGGATCTCCTCGTCACCGATCACACCGAGCAGCGTGCCGTTCGACACCACCTTGACCGGCCGGTCTGCCTCGAGCACGAGCCGGGTGGCCTCCCGGACCAGGACGTCCGGGCCGAGCTCGGGCCCGTCCAGCGGCTCGCCCGGGCGTGGTTCGCGGACGATCCAGCGCAGCGTCAGTACGTCGGCCCGCTGGACGTCGCGGACGAACTCGCGGACGTACTCGTCGGCCGGTGCACCGACCAGCTCGTCGCCGGTGCCGAGCTGGATGGCGGCGCCGTCGCGCATCAGCAGGATCCGGTCGCCCAGCTTCAGCGCCTCGGACAGGTCGTGGGTGATGAACACCATCGTCTTGCCGACCTCGCGGTGCAGGCGGACGACCTCGGTCTGCATCTCGCGGCGGATCAGCGGGTCGAGAGCGGAGAACGGCTCGTCGAAGAGCAGTACGTCGGGGTCGTTGGCGAGGGCGCGGGCCAGGCCGACGCGCTGCTGCATGCCGCCGGACAACTGCTCGGGGTAGAGGTGCTCGTTGCCGGCCAGGCCGACCAGGTCGATCACTTCCTGGGCCCGCCGCCGCCGATCGGGCTTGCTCTCGCCACGGATCTCCAGGCCGTACGAGACGTTGTCGATCACCTTGCGGTGCGGCAGCAGGCCGAAGTGCTGGAACACCATCGAGAACTTGCTCCGGCGCAGCGCCCGCAGCCGCTTCTCGTCGGCGGCGCGGAGGTCCTCACCCTCGAAGATCAGGCTGCCGGCGGTCGGTTCGATCAAACGTGTGAGGCAGCGGACCAGGGTGGACTTGCCGGATCCGGACAGGCCCATCACGACGAACACCTCACCGGGTGCGACGTCGAAGCTGAGGTCGCGGACGGCCGCCGTACAGCCGGTTCTGGCATAGAGGGCGGCGCGGTCCAGCGAAGCGAGGTCGGGGCGGTGAGGTACTCGCTGGGCCTTCGGACCGAAGACCTTCCACAGGCCCTGGATCGACAACAGTGCGTTGCTGTCCTGTACCTCGGGATACTCGAGCTGAGCGGTCACAGGTTCACCCTCGCATCCCCGCAAGCGGAATCATCGTGAACCGCGACTGTATCCAACCCACAGTCCCCCGGCGCGCCCGCGGGGGTGTCTGCTACGTCAACCAGTCGGTGTCTAGGGCTGGTACGGCGGTGCCTCGCCCCAACCCCAGTGCGGAACCGGCGCCTTCGGCGGAGGCGTGGCGCCGGGCTGCGAGTTGGCGAGGGCGATCCGCGTACCCCACTCGACGTACGCGACGAAGGCCGACCGGAACTCCGGGTCGTCCGGCAGGCCGGCCGGATCCGCACTCGCCGCGATCAGTGCGGCCCAACGGGATCGCTGCTCTTCGGTCAGGCCGAGGTTCAGGTGATGCTTGAGCATCGCGGGGTAGCCGCCGAGTTCGTCGGTGTAGCGACTGTGGCCGCGGAAGACCTCGCCGAGCCAGATCGCCACGTGCTCGCGATGCTTGTCACTCATGTGCGCGAACACCGGTGCGAGCAGCGGATCCGCGAGCACCTTGTCGTAGAACACCTCGGTCAGGCGCAGCAGCGCCTCATGCCCGCCGGCCCACTCGTACAGCGTCGGAGTTGTCACGTAATCATGTAATCACACGAGCAGGGCATCGGCCACGGACACCAGGACGGGCTCGATCGCGGTCTCGCCGTCCTCGGCGTCCCAGAGCACGTTCTGCAGGATGCGGCCCGCCGTCCAGCCGAGTGCGCGGTCGCGGTCGATCCCGGTGATGTCGAGCATCAGATCGAACCGGGCCCGGATCGCGCCGGTCAGATCGCCGGTCGCGACCAGCTCGTCCCAGCGGTTCCACAACGCCGGCATCAGCTCGAAGCCCGGGTCGCCGGCCAGCGGCTTCGGGTCGATCACCAACCACGGCTGCCGTTGCCCGGCCATCACGTTGTAGTAGTGCAGGTCCCAGTGCAGCAACCGGTCGCCGGGCTCCGGCAACACTTCCTCCAACTGCGCGACAAAGCGCCGTACCAGCCGGCGTTCCGCCGGGTCGCTCAGCAGCGGGATCAGCATCGGCGCATCGCCGACCATCTTTTCGGCGATGTCCTTCAGCCGACGGATCCCGGGCGGCGCCGGTACGGCGATCAGGCGGGTGAGGATCTCGGCCAGGATCCGGGTCGCCTCGACGTGGTCGGGCAGGTCATCAAGGGTCCGCGGCTGGAGCCGTTCGAGCAGAATCGTCGAGGTCGCCGGGTCGTCCTCGAGCACCTCGACGACATCGTCATGGTTCCAGGTCCGCAGCGCGAGCGCCTCGCTCTCGCTTTCGTCGTTCGCCGGCTGGAGCTTGAGCATCGCTTCGGTGCCGTCCCGCCGGACCACCGGCAGGATCAGGGAGGCCTCGCCGTTCAGAGGCTCGCCGGTGACGGTCAGCTCCCACCGATCGATGTACTCCGCCGCGGCTCCGGGCAGGCCGGCCAACCACTCGGCCGACTTCTCGCCGTGGTTCTTCAGCAGCTTCGCGGGAATCTCGATCACCCCGGCACAGTAGGTGGTTCGGCGCGGATGTGCTTGGGTTTTCTTCGTGAGAGAGCGTAGCGAGCGAACAAACGGCACAGCAGCGTTATCGCTCACGCCGGAGGCGAGCGCCAGCGAGGTGGAGGCGTGAGCGATATAGAGAGCAGGCATCGGCGAGTGCAGCGGGTTGTGGCGGGCATCTATCTGGGGATCCCGCTCCTGCTGCTGGTGGTCGTTGCGTGGATCAGTACGGCCGGGTCCCCGGCGCTGTGGCTGGTGTGTGTGGTGCCGATCGGGATGCTGGTGTTCGGCTGGATTCTGCGACGGCGGCATCGGTACCAGCCGCGATGGTGGGCGGGGATCGGTGCGCTGTTCGGTGCTGTCACCGGGTTGTTCGTGACGCTGTACCCGTTGGCGGTGGGCGTTTGGTGGCCTGCGCTCCTGGCGTTGCCCGGGCTGCTGGTGGGGATCGTGGCCGGTGCGTCGTTGGCTCGGTACGCCGATCGCGTGTTGCTGGTGCCCGTCGTACCGGAGCTCGCGGATACGCCGTACGAGCTGATCTTCCGGCTGCGCGGACTCCAGTTGACGGCGGTCTTGCTCGGCGCGGACAGCGTCACGATCCAGAGCCGGCCGGTACTGCGCTCACAGTCGACGGATGATCTGGCCAAGACGTACCCGTTGAGCGATGTCACCGGCGTCTTCGAGGTCGCGCTCAGTGGCGTCGAGCGGCTCAAGTTCCCGATCGCGATCCCGCACCCGCCGGTGGTGACCGAAGGCCCGGCCGTGATCGTCCAGGCATCGGGCGACGACTGGGTCCTCCCCACCAATCAGGCGACGACCCTGATCGAGATGCTCAATCGCCGCAGGTCCACCGCATAGCCAACGCGAACCCGAGGTCCGTGTACTGCGCGCCCTGGAACACGTCGTCGTACAACTCCCGGAACTGCGCGCGGGACAGATACCGATCACTCGCCAGATGGTCCAGCCACGGCTTGCTGTGCCAGAACCGGAACTCGAACCATGCATCCCGCAACCCGAGCTGGGACACGTGCCGCGGAAAGCCGAGCCACGCACCGACGAGATAGAGAGCCCGCGGCGGGGTCGGGTAGCGATCGCACACGTTGTCCACCACCGCGACCGTCCCACCCGGCCGCACCAACGACTTCAGATGCTCGAGCCCGGCCCGGTAGTCCGGCAGGTGGTGCATCATCGTGTGGCTGTACACCAGGTCGAACCCACCGTCGGTCAGCGTGAACACATCGGCCACCCGGTACTCGAGGTTCGGTCGCGAACGCGTCCGCCGGGCAATCGAGATCATCGGCTCACTCAGATCCACCCCGACCACCTGCTCGAACCGGTCGGCCAGCCGCTCGGCCGCATGCCCCGACCCACAACCCGCATCGAGCGCACGCTCACCCCGCAGTCCCAGCCCAAGTACCCACTCCACGTTCTGCCCAGGTTGCAAACTCACGAAGCGGTCGTAGTCGGCAGCAAAGCGATCGAATGATGCAGGGTCGTTGTCCATGGCCCGTACGACGCCCGTCGTGATCATCCGGTTTGACGAGATCTGTCAGGACGATGGCGGTACCTCAGGAGGCTGCGCGTTCCTTGGCTGCGGTCTCGGCCTTCTCGGCCTGCCAGCCGTCCTCGTTCTTGCCGAGGCGCCAGTAGCCGGACAGGGAGACCCGGTCGCGGGACAGGCCGCGGTCCTGGAACAGGTTCTTGCGGATGCGGAACACGAAACCAGCCTCGCCGTGGACGAAGGCCTGGACGTCACCGGCCGGGAACTCGAGCGCCTCGACCGCCTCGACCAGCGCGTCGCCGCGTCCGCCGGCGCTGACCGCGCGGTGGAACCAGGTGACGTCGAGGTCGCCCGAGCCGCCGAACTTCTGCTCCTCGGTCTCGTCCTCCACCTCGACCAGCACGGTCGCCCGTGAGCCCGGCGGCAACTGCT
Source organism: Kribbella sp. CCNWLW201 (assembly GCF_037203805.1). Classification (NCBI taxonomy): domain Bacteria; kingdom Bacillati; phylum Actinomycetota; class Actinomycetes; order Propionibacteriales; family Kribbellaceae; genus Kribbella; species Kribbella sp. CCNWLW201. The sequence continues at coordinate 933,092 of NZ_JBBCBQ010000001.1, forward strand.
CGACCGCGGCGCTGATGGCCGGCAGCGCACTCTCGTCGCCCACCAGCAGATGCCAGTCGGCCGCCTCGTCCGGCGCGTACGCACCACCCGGCCCGTTGAACCAGAGCACGTCACCCGGCTGCGCTGCCGCGGCCCACGGCCCGGCCACGCCCTCGTCGCCGTGGTAGACGAAGTCGATGGTCAGCTCGCGGCTGTCCTCGTCCCAGCTCCGCACCGTGTAGGTCCGCATCGTCGGCCACTGCTCGGACGGGTACGTCTCCCGGATCGCGCCCATGTCCAGCGGCTCCGGGTACTCGACACCGGGCTTGCCGAACAGCAGCTTCACGTAGTGGTCGGTGGTGCCGTTGTCCACGAAGTCGTCGGAGCCGAACACGACCCGGATCATGTGCGGGGTGATCCGCTCGGTACGACGAACGACCGCGCGCTTGCAGACGCGGTTACGGCGGGGTGCGGGGCTGGCCACGGGACCACGGTCCTCTCGAGTACATCGGGCGGCCCGGACAGGCCTGCAGGTTAGGTCTACCTAACTCAGGCTAGCTCACCTGTCCCAGGCCGCCCCAGTGATGTCTCAGAGACCGCGGATATAGAACACCTTGCTGACGCCCGCCTGGAACCGGTTGCAGGTCGGGAAGTAGACCCGGTACGGGATCAAGCCCTTGTAGGCCGGCTGGGCGTTGACGGTGAACCGCCCGCTCTGCCGGGTGAATCCCCAGGTGACCTCGCGCCACTGACTGGCGCCGTACAGACGCTGGAGCGAGACCTTGCACCGGTACGGCGCACCCGCGACCGAACCGTTGACCGGGACGATCGTGCCCACCGGCGCACTGGCCTTCGACGGCGCCGCCGACACGATGCCCGGCCGGGCCACGAACAACCACTGCCCACCGATGTCGTACGGCGCTCCCGGCAAGCGCAGGCAGTTGAGGAAGTCTGCGTCCGCCGCCTTGTACGACTTGGTCACGGTGCCGTTTGTGTCGGTCAGGACCCACTGACCGCCGCCCTCAGCGCAGGGGACGTCGACGCCGAGCAGCGCCTTGATCCGCGAGCTGTACGGCTTACCGGTCGCGGTGTCGGTGATCGCCCACTTGATCGAGTACGGCGAGCCGAACGGAACCACCTTCGGCGACACCGACGCGGTCACCTTCGGCAGGTGGGTCCCGGTGACGGCGAGGGAGGGACCGGCGTACGGCGTGGCGTCGAACGGCGTACCGCCGACGGGTGCACCGTAGGGGCCGGTCGCCACCCCGGTCACCTTGAAGGTGCCGTTCGCGGTCGAGGTCGCATTCAGCGTCCCGGACCAGACACCGTTCTGCAGGGTGCCCGAAACGCGCTTCAGGTCGGTCGAGAAGATTGCCTTGAGCGGCCCGGTCCCGCCCGTGCGCTCGAGGATCACATTCAGCACCAGGTTCTCGTCACCGGGCTCGGTCGAGTCGTAGCCGCCCTTGACCGTCGCCTTGATCGGCACGGTGTTCAGCCCGGAGACCGCGACCGCGGTCTTGTCCAGGTCGACGTCGGTAATCGTCAGGTTCGGGTCCGGTGCCGCGTGCGCGGTCGGCGCTCCGCCAAGCAACAGCCCCACCAGTGGCGCTGTGAGTAGCGCCGCCATCACTCGTCTGATTCGCATGACAGGAAGCGTGACAGCGGTCTAGTACGGATCCAAGCACCTTGGCCGATCACTGCGCGATCGGGCGCCGACGATAGACCGGTTCGCCCGATCAGCCGGTGGTTCAACCATCGGGAGGGCACTGTTAACCACCCGGTCATTTACAGACTGTGTCCGGGACCGGTGCGCTCCGCACCCTGGAGCCATGAGCCAGGTCTTGGGGACACCGAGGGACCCGGCGCACACCATCACGCGCACGGACCGGCTCGGCCGGCCGATCTCGCTGGAGTACCGGCTCCCGGAGCGGACCAGGTCGGTGCTGTTCACCGGTCCGCCCGGCCTCGGCAAGAGCCTGGAACTGGACCGAGCGCAGGAGCTGGCGAAACAACCGGGCTGGATCGGCGTCCGGCTCGACGCCTCGGAAGGCGAACCGCTCGAGTACAGGTTCGTCCGGGCGCTGAACGCGGATCTCGGCACACTCCGCAAGCGGCACGGCCGCGGCCCCGTCCGCAAACTCAACAAGACGCTGCGCAAGCTCACGAACAACATCCGCAACGTGACCCACGGCGCGGAGCTCCGGTACGGCGTCGCACCGGTGCAGTTCATCGTGAAGCGTCAGTGGGACGCGACTCCCCAGGACAACCTCGGCGCCACCCTGAACGAACTCGCCGACCACCTCGGCGACATCGCCGCCCGCAAGGGCGGACGGGTCCTGCTGATGGTCGACAACATCGACGTCGCCAGCGATCGCGACCTCTGGGCGCTGACCGAATTGTCCGCGCACCTCGAGAAGCAAGGCCGCGACGTCTACCTGGTCGGCGCCGGCGGCGAGCAGGCGACGGCCCGGCTGATGGCCGCATCCGGTGGCAGGTCGCACCTCCCGACCACCGAGGTCAACCGCTTCGACATCCGCGAAGTCGGCTTCCTGACTGACGACGAGCTTCGCCCGGCACTCAGCGAACGGTTCCGCCGGGCCGGCATCGCCTACCAGCCGGAGGCCGCCGACGGCCTGGTCCGATCGGCCAACGGCAACCCGAGCCGGCTCCGGGACCTGGCCGACACCGCGGTCCTGCTGGCCCGGCAATCCGGCGGCCCGATCACCACCGGCATCGGCGAGGCCGCGGCGGCCCACGTCGACCGGCGGTCCGCGGTGCTGTACCAAGCCCAGTGGAACAAGTGCTCCGACGAGGCCCGGGATCTCCTGGACAAGGCTGCCGCCCAAGGGTCGCGCGGACTGTCGATGCCGGCCGAGACCCGGACCGCCGGTCCCGAGCATTGGGTCGGGGTCGACAACGCTCGCCAGGAGTTGGTGGCCAGAGGCCTGCTCCGGGACGACGGTCAACGCGTCGTGGTCGCCAACCCCGGATTCCAGGACTGGGTCCGCCGGCGCATCGGACGCGCCACCGGAGTCGCCGAAGCCGCGCCGGAACTCGTGCGGCCGACCGGGCCCCAGTTGGTCGGACAGCAGAGCAGTGAGCTGTCGGTCTTCGGTACGCCGCGAGACCCGGCGTACCGAGTGCTGCGCACGGACCAGTTCGGACGGCAAGTCTCGCTCGACCAGCGGCCGCCGGAAGGCCATGCGGTGCTGTTCACCGGTCAGCCCGGCTCGGGCACGAGCCGGGAACTGGACAACACCCAGGCGCTGGCCGATCGCTACGGCTGGACGGCGCTGCGGATCAATGCCTCACCGAGCGAGCCGCTGGAGAACAGGTTCGTCCGCGCGGCCACCGCGGACATGAGCAAGTACCGCAAGCGGCACGGCCGAATCGCCGCGGCCCAGCTGAAGCGGAAGCTCGGGCAAGTGGTCGAACGCACCCGCAACGCGCAGGACGGCTTCGAGATCCGGCTGGGTGTCCAACCCTTCCAGTTCGTGGCCAAGCGCCAGTGGGACGAGGCACCCAAGGACAACGTCGGAAAGAACCTGAACGAGCTCGCCGATCACCTCGGCACGGTCGCGCTGAAGCAGGGCAAGCCGATCGTGCTGATGGTCGACAACCTCGACGTCGCGTCCGACCGTGACCTGGCCGCGCTGACCGCACTGGCCAAACACGTCCAGCAGAAGCGCCTGCCGGTGTTCCTGGTCGGAGCCGGCGGACCGATGACCACCACCCGCCTGCTGGACGCATCCGGCGGCCGGTCCGGGGCCGAGACCACCGTCGTGGACCGGTTCGACATCCGCGAGGTCCGCCCGATGACCGACGACGAACTCCGTCCGACGCTCACCGAACCGCTCCGCGCGTCCGGCATCGCCTGCCAACCGGAGGCCGTCGACAACCTGGTGAGATCCGCGAACGGCAGTCCGAGCCGGATGCGCGACCTGGCCGAGACCGCGGTCCGGCTGGCCGGACCGGGCGGCATCACCACTGACGTTGCCAAGGTAGCGACCGCTCAGCTGAACGATCAGTCCAGGCCGCTGTATCAGGCCCAGTGGAACAACTGCTCCGCCGCGGAGAAGGACCTGTTCGCCAGAGTCGGCACGCGCGGTCCGCAGGGTTTGACGATGCGCGCTGAGACGCAGGCAGCGGCACCGGGGCGATGGCAGGAAATGGATCGGGCCCGGCAGATCCTGGTGGCCCGCGGCATGCTCCGGGAGAACGGGGACCGGGTCACGGTCGCCGATCCGGGTATGCACGAATGGGTGCAGACCCGGCTCGGCCAGTCCGTCGCTCACCTCGGCGTAGCGCTACCGACCGCCCCCACCCAGGCACTCACCCAATCCGCCGCGACCGAACCCACTCGGCCCACCACGACCCGCGAGTACAAAGGCATGACGTTCCACGTCAAGAGCTAGCCCGGGTCACGGCCAGATGGAGCTGATCCATTCAGGGTGGTCGATGAACGGGTTCCGGTTGTGCTGGTAGGTCGCGTAGATGACCTCGTTGCGGCGCTTCTCGAAGGCGTCCGGCGGATCTGCGGCGGCCCAGGCCTTGAGGACGGCGAGTTTGCCCATGTACGGCGCGGTGCCGTTGCCGACCGAGTTGTTGAGCTCGAGGTTGGCGAAACCGTCGTCGCCTTCGTAGCGGACCGCCATGTAGAAGATCATCCGGGCGACGTCACCACGGACCGCGGCACGCGGAGCGAAGGAGTCGGAGTCCGCAGTGCAGCCGGAGCACTCGGAGACGGCTGAACCGCCGTTGTCGAAGTCGAGGTTGCCACGGGCCGCGTTCACCGAGACGTCCTCCGGGCGGAGGTGGTGGATGTCGGTGCCCGGGCCGGTCGCCGTACCGAAGTCGCCGTGGGACTTGGCCCAGACGTGCTCGCGGTTCCAGTCGTTCGGGTCGCCGCCGTTGGTGGTCTTGCTCTGGGACCGGCCGGAGTAGAGCAGGATGACGTTGCTGCTGTTCGCCGGATCCTGGTCGGTGTCCTTGAGCGCGTTCCAGACCTGGTCGTAGCTGAGCTTGGTCTGGTTCGAGATGATCGTGTGCAGCGCCGACTTCAGGGCCGCGCCCGTCTTGCCCTCGGCGCCGGCGTAGTAGTCACCCGGATCCGGCCCCGGGTCCGACGAACCACCGCCGCTGAACGCCGTCGTGCTCGTCAACCCGGCGTGCGAGAAGTACGCGCTCAGCTTGCCGGTCACGGTGATCTTCTGGCCGAGCAGCCCCGGGTTGCTCTGCAGCCCGTACGACGACCTGAACGCCGACGTGATCTGGACGTACAGCATCGCCGACGTACTCGTCTGCGACGCCGAGTCCGCCAGCGCGAGCGCGTAGTCGTTCGGGAAGTTGCTCCGGACAACGGTGCTGGTGGCGGTCGGCTGGCCGACGACATAACCCTCGACCGTCGCGGTCGAGCCGTCCTGCCGGCCGATCGCCGTACTCACCGAGATCGGGGTGGCGGCCGACGACGGCGTGATGCCGAAGCCGAGCAGGGCGAGGACGACGGTGACGATCACGGCCGGGCGTAGAGCACGGGAACGGAGCACGGCATCTCCCAGGGGCGGTTGGGAACCACAGCGTCGCGAGTCAGTCTGCCCACGGGAACCGGCCGCCGAACATCCGGACCGGAAACGGCGGGTGAAGATTGAGTCGGTGGGGCGGGGAGCGTGTGAGTGACGCTCGCCGCCCCACCTAGGTGTATGGGCCCCCATCAGGCCGCGACGAGCTGCCGCGGGCTGCTCTGCCCATCCACCAGTGAGGCGCTACTGGCGGGCAGCACCTCACCGACAAAGGGGAGGGATCATCCCTCCGAAAGGGTGGCGTGGTGCGGACGCCGTTAACGGACCGTACTCAGTCCGGCACGCGTTGTCCACAGATCAGAGCTGCCGTCTCACACTACTGACGGGTCACTGAACAAGCAGCGGTCACCCCTTGACAGCACCCGCCGCGAGCGCCAGTACGGCGGCCGCCACCGCCGCGTCGGCCGCCCCGATCCCGGTCAGATCGGCGACCGAGCGCCGTACGCGATCCACCCCGTCCCGCAGTACGGCGCCCACCGCACGGTCGACGTCAGCGGCCACTACACCGGCCCGGACGGCGTTGCCGAAGTCGCCGTGGTCGAGGCACTGCTCGTGGTCGTCGGTCGCGATCACGGCATCCGCGAACACCTCGACCGGCAGCTCACCCTTGCCCGGCATGTCGGTCCCGATCCCGGTGATGTGGACGGCGGACCGGAATGCCTCGGCGGGCAACGCCGAGCGGGCAGCGGTCGTCGCGATCACACAAGCCGCACCGTCCAGTCCATCGGGCCGCGCATCCAGGCCATACGCCGCACAGAGCTTGGCCACAGCCTCCGGCCGGCGGCCCCATACCTTCACCCGGCGTAGCGGTCGCAAGTGCTGCAGCCACTGCACCTGCATCAGGGCCTGCTCACCAGTCCCGAGTACGGCGACCTCGTCCACGTCGGCCGGGGTCATCGCGTCGGTGATCAGCGCTCCGGCGGCCGCCGTACGCCAGGCTGTCAGTTTGCCTTCGTCGGCGAGCACTGCGGCCGGTGTTCCGTTGGTCGCGTCGACGACGAGCATCAGTCCGTTGTTCACCGACGCGAACGTGCTGGCGATCTTCACCACGAAGTACGGCGATCCCTCGACGTACCCGGCCTTCACATGGCAGTCGCCGGAGTGGGCCGGGAAGTCGAGCACCATCGGCGCCGGGACCGACGTACGACCCTCGGCATGGGCGATCAGCGCCTCGCGGACCGCGGCGAAGACGAGCTCGGGCGTGGCGACCCGGCTGATCTCCGCTAGCCCGATGACTGGCAGGTTCACCGGCGCTTCTCGAGCCAGTCGGACCACGCGGCCAGGGCCTCCGACGGGTTGCGGCGGCCGAGGCCGACGCGGAAGCGGTCGGTGGGGGTCTCGGTCAGGGCGGAGCTGTAGATGCTCGACGGCAGCAGGAGTACGCCGGCCTCTTCGACAAGCTCGCTGCACATGGTCTCGACCCCGTCGGCGCCGAGGTAGCGCGGGAAGCAGACACAGCCTCCGTCGGGCGGTGTGAACTCGAACAGCTCCGGATAGCGCGCGAAGAAGTCGGTGAAGACCGGCAGGTTCTCGGCGACGATCCTGCGGTTCCGGTCGAGCAGGTGATCCCGGGCGCGCAGGGCGATCAGTGCCAGCACTTCGCTCGGTGCGGAGTTGCAGATGGTCGTGTAGTGCTTGGCGCGTTCGAGCCTGTCGAGGACGTTGCGATCCCGGCAGGTGATCCAGCCGATCCGCAGTCCGGGCAGGCCGTACGCCTTCGACATCACGTTGAGGGACAGCGCCGTACCGGAGAGGTCTGTTGCTTGTGGCAACGGATCACGAGTGAGCTCGAGGCCGCGGTACACCTCGTCGCTGAAGAGGGTGATCCCGCGCTCGTCGCACAGCCGGACCAACCGGAGCCAGTCATCCTCGGCGGGCAGCGCGCCGGTCGGGTTGTTGGGGAAGTTGACGGACACCATCCGCGTGTTCGGCCTCAGTGCCCGTTCCACCGCGTCGACGTCGAGGGCCCAGTTGTCCTCGGCCCGCAACGCGACCCCGGCCACCTCGCATACAGCCAGCGGGACGGTCTCTGCGGCTTGGTAGTTCGGAGTCAGTACGACGAGATGGTCGGTGGGCTCGAGAAGTGCCCGCATGGCGAGGTAGATCGCCTCTTCGGCACCGGCGAAGCACAGCACGTCGTCCGCGGAGGCATTGGTGTACGTCGCCGCGATCTCCTCCCGCAACGCCGGCAGTCCACGGGTCTCCGTGTAGCCGAGTGCCAGCGACTCCCAACGCTCCCGGCCGTCGTCGTCCGCCAGCGCGAGCAACTCACTCAAGCCATGGGTCTGCGCATCCGACGCGGTCAGGTGGTAGCGGGCGCTGAACTCCCACTTCGCGAAGTACGTCTCCAACCGGAAGTCAGGCAGGGTCGGCATGCGACTCCTTTCGGGCTTGACCGAGATGCTGATAGAGCGCGGACCGGGACATCCGCAGTGCCCGCGCGACCGCCGGCACGGACCGCCGCTGGCTCAGCACGCCCGCCGCATCCAGGCGACCGAGCAACTCCACTCGATCGTCCTTGCTCAATCGCTCGACCGTCAGCCCGCGCTCCCGGACGTACTCGGCGACGATCTCGTTGAGCGTCTCGAACCAGTCGTGCTCGAACAGCACCCGCGGCTGCCCGGCCTGCGGCGCGGCGAACGCGGCCAGCAGCCGACTCGCCTCCTCGAAGGCAGTCCGGTCCACGTTCACGCAGAACACGTACGCCGGTTTGCCGTCGTCGTCCCGGATCACGGCACTCACGCTGGACAGCCGCCGCCCGTCCGGCAACACCTTCGGGTACGGCCCGTACACATCCGTCCCGGTCGCGGACAACTCGTCCAACTCCCCGAGCAACGAGGGCTCACCAGGCTCGCGCCCCGACAGCGGATTCCAGATCGCGACGACCTGATCAGCCACCGGATCATGCAGAACAACCTCCGCATGCGGCGACAACAACCGCGCCAGCGCATCCCCAACCGGCCCCAACTGCTCAGGCGTCATACCGTGGACAGTAAGTCCACAATGGACAGTTTGTCTACCGGCGAGTGGCGCGTTCGGGGTGGGTGGGTTTGGGGAGGCGGAGGGTGGGGGTGCCGCGGTGGCGGGGGGTGGGGGGTTGGGTTCGGGCGGCTCGGAGCATCCAGAGGGCGAGCAGGGCCGCGGCGATCAGGCCGGCGATGCCGGCGTAGTCGGTCAGACTCATTACGGTTCTCTTTCATGGGCGGTTGGCTCGGCGGCGGCGAGTTCCGCGAACTTCTGACCGGAAGTGACGCTCTCTCACTGGCGACGTGATGACACTGGTGTGCCGTGGCATCGAACGGCCAGGGCTAATCTGCTCGCTACAGCGTTGGAATGCCTGATTAGGTGGAGCACCGAGCATGGGAGGGGAGCCAGATGCACGACGGCTCGTTGCTTGATGCACGCGAGGAGCAGGCGTACAGGTTGCTGGTCGGGCTGTCCGCTGCCCGGCCGTCGGAGCTCGCTGAGGTGGCCGAGTTACCGCAGCACGAGGCTGACGAGGTGCTGCAGCGGCTGCAGGCGAAGGGCTTGGTCGCGGTCCACAACGCCGACGGTCCGGTGTTCCGTGCGCTCCCACCGGACGTGGCACTCGGTACGACGCTGCTCCGCCGGCAGGAGTCGTTGGAGGCGGCCCGCAAGACCGTGGCGGCGTTGAGCGAGGAGTTCCGCGCCAGTGCGAGCCGTCGGGACGCCCACCACCTGGTCGAGGTGATCGTCGGGGCCAAGGCGCTTCGCGAGCGCTTGCGTGATCTGCAGGAGTCGGCCCGCGAGGAGATCCTCTGGTTCTGCCGAGCGAACCCACTGGCGATGCAGGGTGCCGAGAACACCGAGGAGTACGGCGCTCTCAGTCGAGGCGTCCGGTATCGCGCGATCTACGAGCGGGCCCTGCTGGAGACACCAGGCGAGCTCGACACGATCGCTGAGGGAGTCAGCTGGGGTGAGGAGGCCCGCTCCCTCCCGACTCTGCCAGTCCGGTTGGCGATCGTGGACAGGGCGACCGCGGTCTGCCCACTGGTTCGCGATGACGAGCTGGGCATCGGAGAGCCGACCGCCGCGGTGATCGGCCGCGGTCAGTTGCTGGACGCGCTGTTGGCCCTTTTCGAAAGTCACTGGGAGCAGGCGACCCCGGTGAGGCTCCATTCGGACAACACCGAGGTCAGCGAGGGTCTCGACGACTCCGAGCGCTTCCTCTTGTCCCTGCTGGTGGCCGGCGTACCCGACAAGTCGATCGCTTCCCAGCTGGGCATCAGCCGCCGTACCGTCCAGCGCCGACTCGACCGGATGATGGCCCTGGCCGGCGTCGACACCCGCACCGGCCTCGCCTTCCAAGCAGCCCGCCGCAACTGGATCTGACCACCCCGTTGCGTCCGAAGAAATGTGGGCTATAGCCCTCGGATCTTCGGACGCAACGAGAGGTGGGTGCTACCTCACGCCGTACGCACGGATCACGGTCTGGGTGACCGCGGCACCGGTGGCGTCAGCGGCGCGGACCTTCAGTGAGACAGTGTCGTGCGCGGACGGGACCACAGCCAGGTAGTGGCCGAGGGCGCCGACTACGACGAGCTTCTTCCAGCTCTTGCCCTCGTCGTACGACGCCCAGGCCTGCAGTGTGGTCGCCCGAGCCGCGGTGAAGCCGACCACGTGAGTGCGGGCCGCGACACGACCGGTGAGGTCGGTCGGGACCGTGTAGCCGACCTGCAGCAGCGACAGCGGAGTCGCCTTGTCCGTCGGCGTCTTCTTCGACCGGAACTCCCACGAGGTCTGCGTCCGCGTACCCCAGTTCCACTCGCCCTCAGAGTCGATCCGCTCGGTCGAGAGGTCCAGCTTGTACGACGCGTCCTCGCTCGACGTGATCACGTCCTCCCACGCATCCGGCAGCTCGGCCACGACCACACCGTTCCGCGACAGCACTGCCGAGGACGACGTGGTCTCACCGACCGTGTAGTGCCCGGCCGCGTCCACGAACGACGGGATCCGCAGCGACAACCGGTCGCCGGTGCGGGTCGACACCACACCCGGTGCGGCCGCCGGACGTACCACCGGACCGAACCAGGTCTCCGACGACGGACCGCTCTTGTAACTGCTCGGCACCGAGGTCATGCCGCCGCTGAGCGGCATCATGGTGTCCCAGGTGTAGAGGTGGTGCACCCGGTGCTGCCAGAGCGAGTCACCCGAGGTCACCCACTCCTCGCGCACCTTCGGCGTCTCCACGAACCGCTGCGAGTCGTTCCAGGAGTACTCCTGCCACGGCCGCCACCCGAACCGCTGCTCCTTGGCCCAATTGAAGCCACCGTTGTCGGCGTAATGGGTGTTGATCCGGGCACTGTTCGCCGACGTCACCTTGTAGTTGATCTTCGTCGGGATGTACCCGGTCGAGACCTGCTGGACGTCGTACAGGTACGGGCTCGACGTGGTCAGCGTCAGGTCGATGGTGGCGCCACCCTGACGAGCGCGGTCGATCAGCTTGCGGCCGTCAGCAGCCGTGGTGACCATCGCCGGGATCGGCTCCCGGTCGCCGGTCGGGCGCCAGACCGTCCACGCCGACCAGTCCGCGGGCCGGACCAGGATCACGGCCGCGGCACCCGCTTGGGCGGCTGCGGCGATCTGGTCCTGCTCGCTGCCGTTCCCCCAACCGTCCTCACTCGAGTCGAGTACGGCGAGCGCACCCTTCACGCCCTTCAGCGAGGAGTCGGCGTACACGAGCGGGAACCGCTTCTTACCGTCGTACGACGGCGACTGGTGCAGCAGGTTGATGTCGATCGGCCCGGTGACACCCTGGACCGTGGCCTGGACCATCGGCGCGACCAGTTGCCAGCGGGACGAGAACTCGAACGAGCCGTCCTGCACCGGCTTCGTCGGCGTCACGTTGACCTGCTTGACCGTGCTGAAGTGCATCACGCCGTGGCTGATGGACCGGCCGTTTCCGTACACCCGGTGCACGTAGTAACTCAGGATCGCCTGCTGCTCGGACGGCTTGGGCGTCTCGATCGTGATCGGAGCCGCCTTGCGGGCGTCGATGACGACCTCGGTGTCCTTGGTGACGACGATGTTCGGGTCGGTGAACAGGCTGACCTGCTCGTCCTGCGGGTTGCTGTTCTCGACCAGCGAGTGCAGCAGGTAGGTGCCCTCCTCGACCTCGGCGGTGAACGTGTCGCCGTCCGGGATCCAGGCGATCGTGTCCGAGCGCGAGTTGTCGCCGAACAGGGAGACGACCGGAACCGCGGTCGGCTGCCCGTCCAGGCCGACGCCGCGGAGCGTGATCTTGTGCTTCGGGCCTTGCCGGAGCGCGCCGACCGCGGTGTGGGTGACGACACCGTCGGTGCCGGCGGCAACGATCCAGCCGCTGTGCAGACCGCGGTCGAGCTTGGCCGCGGCCAGGTTCACCGGTACGTCGATGCTGCCGTTGGCCGGGACCGTGACACTGGCGGGCAGAGCGAAGGCGTCGGTCTCCGGCTTGCCGGCGTCGAGGTTGTTCACGGCAACAGACAGGCTGAGCGTGATCGGGGTGGCGCCCAGGTTCCGGTAGGTGATGGTCCGGGTGCTCGCGTCCGTCGTGGTCTGCAGTCCGAAGTCCGCGACACCGGTCGCGAAGACCTTCTGCGAGATCGCCCGGGTCAGGTCGACGCGACCTGCGCCCTGAGCGTAGACGGACTGGTTCGGCTGGGTCTTCGCCGTGCTGACCAGTGCGTTCTTCAACTGGTCGGCCTTCCAGTCCGGGTGCTGCTGCGCGAGCAGGGCTGCCGCTCCGGCCACGTGCGGCGCGGCCATCGACGTACCCGAGGCTGCCGTGTAGAGGTTGTCCACAGGCGCGCCCATCGTCGTGCCGGCTGCGCGCGCGGCGATGATGTCGACGCCGGGCGCCGAGATCTCCGGCTTGAGGCCGGCGTCGCCGAGTCGCGGTCCGCGGCTGGAGAAGTCGGCGAGCCCGTCGGTCCGGTCCACGGCTGCGACGGTCAACGCCGACGCCGCGGCGCCCGGCGTACCGACGGATTCGTCCCGGCCCTCGTTGCCGGCCGAGACCACGAACAGCGTGCCGGTCTGCGCGGTGATGTCGTTGACGGCCTGGCTGAGTGGGTCGGTGCCGTCGGTCGCCTCGCCGCCGAGGCTCATGTTGACCACGTCAGCACCCTCGGCCGCGGCCCACTCCATCCCGGCGATGATCCAGGAGTCGTAGCCCCACCCGTCGTCGGCGAGCACCTTGCCGACAAGCAGCTCGGCCTTCGGCGCGACGCCCTTCCTGGTCCCGCCCGCGCCCGCTCCGGTGCCCGCGATCGTCGCGGCCACGTGCGTACCGTGACCGAAGTGGTCCGCCGGCCCGGTCGCGCTGCCGGAGAAGTCCTGGGCCTCCTTGACCTTGCCCACGAGGTCCGGGTGCTGGGCGTCCACACCGGTGTCCAGTACGGCGACCTGTACGCCGGAGCCCTCGTAGCCGGCCTGCCACGCGGCCGGTGCACCGATCTGCGGGACGCTCTTGTCCAGCACCGCGCGCACCTTGCCGTCGAGCCAGATCTTGCTGATCCCACCGCTCAGAGCCCGAGTGGCGGTCATCGACTTCCACAGCTCGGGCAGCTGGTCCTTGGCCGCGTCCACGGCCTTGCCGCCGATCGAGCTCAGCTCGCGCGTGGTCGTCGTACCGGCCAATTCCTGCGAACTGCGCAGACCCGGCGCGTACTTGACGATCAGCGGGAGCTGCCGCGCGGCGGAGTCGCCGTACCCGTCGGCGATGAGCTCCTCGACGTCGAACAGGTCGGCGTCCAGGACGCCGGTGGAGAGGAACGGTACGGCGTCGCTCGGCAGGACCCGGAGTCCGCCGTCGACCTCGATGGTGTGGAAGCTGACCCGCTCGCGTCCGGCGGCCGGGCGGACGACGGCAGCCTTCTTGCCGGCGCCGGCGTCGGTGACCTCGACGACGTCGCCGGTGATCAGGGTGACCGAGGCGCTCGTGACGCCGGCGTTCCCGGCGGGTGTCGGGGGCGGCGCGGCGGCGGCCGGGGTCGCCGTGACCGCGCCGAGGGTCAGCAACGCCGCGAGGGTGGCGGCGGTGATCCGGTGGGGGGACATAGTTCTCCTTCGAGAGGCTGGGGGCAGGCGCACCTCTGCTTCCGACCGAGTCTGCAATCCCGGCGCCCCGATCCGGCCTGTCCACGGCTGCCGTCCCTGCGACATGGCGCAATCACGCCATACTTATGCCCGCGCCTTTGGCGCTCCCTACGCTCCTCAGTCCAGGCCGGGAGGGCCCATGACCGCACAGCAGCTCGTTCGTCGATGGGCCTGGATCGGAACGTTTCTGATCGGTGGGGCGCTGTACCTGCTGGTGCTGGGAGTCCTCACCGACACCGGGAACCCGAACCTCTTCCCGACCATGATTCTGCTCGGTGCGCTCGTCGTACCGCTGACGTTCGTGACGTTCGCGGCCGGCCGGTCCGGGCGGTGGCTGATCGACGGGCCCACGCTGGGCGGCTGCCTGCTGTTCGGCGGCGTCGTCGGCGTGGTGGTCGCCGGCCTGCTCGAGTACGACGCGATGCGCCGGCTCGGCACGCTGCCGATGGTCGGGGTCGGGCTGATCGAGGAGGCGGCCAAATTGGTGGTGCCGGCCATCCTCGTGCTGTTCTTCGGACACCGCTACCGGACGTCGATCGGCAGCGGGATCATCATCGGCGTCGCGGTCGGCACCGGCTTCGCCGTACTCGAGACCATGGGCTACGCGTTCGTTGCTCTACTCCAGTCCAACGGAAACGTCGGCGCGGCCGAGGAGACCCTGTTCATCCGCGGTCTGCTGTCACCCGCCGGCCACGCCGCCTGGACCGGCCTGTCCTGCTGGGGCCTTTGGCGCTTCGTCACCGCCCCCACCGGCAAACACTTCGCCGGCTTCGTCGGCATGTACGCCCTCGCCGTCGCCCTCCACACCGCCTGGGACGGCATCGGCGGCAAAGTCACCTACGGCATCGTCGGCGCAATCTCCATCGGCCTCCTCCTCTACGGCCTGAAACGAGCCCAACTCTCCGACACCCGGGTCACCGCGTAACGGTCTTCTTCTTGGCCCTGAGGTAGGTGAGGACTCCGTAGGTGTACATGGATAGGCCTAGGGCTGCCATGAGGGTTATTGCGGGCCAGTGCCATTGGGGGTCTAGGTGGAGGGCCAGGAACCAGGACTTGGTGTCGGTGTTGTTGGTTAGTTTGAAGATGGTGGGGACGACGGCTTGGGGGAAGAGGGGGATGGCGCCGAAGCCCAGGCAGAAGTTGGCGAGGGTACGGCGCCAGCGGGGGAGGTGATCCAGGTTGGCGGCTTTCTTGGCTTGCTCGGTGGTGGAGCGGCCGTGCCTTAGGAGGGTGAGGAGCTCTGGGCCGCGCTGGTCGAGGCGGGTGGCTGCTAGTCGGCCCAGGTGCCACCACGCCAGCACGCCGGATGCGACGCCAACAGGGACGCCCCACCACGACCAGGCGAGGGCTGCCGCGAGTGCTGGGCCGGCTGTGAGTGACACCAGGATGAGCATCACCCAGACGATGCCCATGGTCTCGCCCTCGTTCTCACCCGCGTTGAGCGGGTTGCCGGACCGCTTGTGGGCGTCGGTCGTCGGCACAGCCGCGAACACCGAGCAGGCGACGACCAGGCCGGCCGCACCGCCCAGAAGCGCCGGCAGCACGCTCAGCACGAGCGGCCAGGCGGTCGAGGAGTCCGACCACCAGGTGAAGAGGAGAGTGATCAGCAGGGTCGGCGGCCCGAACACGAGTAGGAACGCACGCTGACGAGCTCTCACGTCTGGTCCGGCCGAGCCAGGAGTCATGAGGGTCGTCCAGAGCGCCGTACCGTCCGAGCCGTACAGGTTGGACGACATCGAGCCCGCCATCACGAGAGCGGCCGGACCGGCCCATGGCAGCATGCCCTTCCAGCCCACGGCTAGCGGCATCAGGCAGAAGAAGAGGCCGTAGCTGATCGCGAACACGGCCCGGTGCCCGTAGAGCAGGTCACGCGTCCAGGACCGGAGCTCCTTGGCTGCGGCCGCGTCACGTGGCCCTGTGGCCGTCAGCAGTCGCCGTGGCTTGCGTCCGGTGCGGCTGGCCGTCGTCCGTCGTACCAGGAGAGCGGACCAGCCGACGAACATGACCGCAGCGAGTCCTGCGAGACCTACGAGAGCCAGGAGCGCCCGCAGCCAGTCGCCACGCCCCGCAGCCTCCACGGCGACCAGACCCCAGCCGGACGGGGCAACACGGGCAGCACTTGCCATGGTGCCCTGTACGTCGGTGGACACGAAGGCGACGATCAGCGCCCACCCCTGCGCGGTGAACGCCAGGATGAACGCGTTGACGATGGCAGCGAGTACGGCGCCGGACCGCACCTGCAGGAGTACGCCGTACACCGCAACAGCCAGCCTGGACGCCAACACGAAGCACAGGAGCTGCAGAACGACAGCAGGCAAGGCAATCAGGGCTGCGGCGACGGACAGCTGAGCGCCAACGACGACCAGGCTCAGCAACGCCAGCAGGCTGATGACTGGCGCGACACCGGCCAGTGCGGCGGTCAGGAGGCCGGCGGAGAGTGTGCGCGGCGTGAGCGGGAGCATGCTGAAGTACTCCGGCTTGAGCGTCTCGTCACCGCCACCAGCAAATAGCGGGCCGACGATCCAGCCGAGCATCCACACCGCCAGTGCGACGACCAGCAGGTCCAGATCGCCCTTGCCGGCCACCCAGATCGTCCCGCCAGCGAGCACCAGGCCGGCGAACGCGCCGGTGCCGATCCAGCTCACCCGGTTCTGGTCCTTCAGCGCGTGCCGGAACGCGGCCACCCGCATCCGGACCAGCGTCTGCGAGGTGGCGTAGGTCAGGCCGACAGCCATGACAGTCCTTCCGCGCCCCGGGTCGAGGCGCCGACCAGCGACACGAACGCGTCCTCCAGGCTGCCGCCCGCCTGCACTTCGGAGACGGTGCCTGAGGCAACAACCTTCCCGGCGGCGACGACCGCCACCCGGTCGCACAACTGCTCGACCAAAGCCATCACATGCGAAGACATCACCACCGAGCCGCCGCCGGCGATGAACCTGTTCAGGATGGTCCGGATCGTCGCCGCCGACACCGGGTCGACCGCCTCGAACGGCTCGTCCAGCACCAGCAGCCGCGGCGCGTGCAGCAACGCGACGGCCAGACCGAGCTTCTTCCGCATCCCGGTCGAGTACCCGATCACCTGCTTGTCGTCCTCGTGATCGAGTTCGAGCACCTCGAGCAGTTCCGTCGTACGGCGCTCGACCTCGTCGGCCGGCAGACCGCGCAGCAGCCCGAGATAGGTGAGCACCTCGCGCCCGGTCAGCCGCTCCGGCATCCCCAGCCCGTCCGGCAGGACACCGACCAACGCCTTCGCCCGGGTGGGATCCGTCCACACGTCCACCCCGAAGATCTTCGCCGTACCCGCATCCGGCCGCAGCAGCCCGACCGCCATCGACAACGACGTCGTCTTCCCGGCCCCGTTCGGCCCCAGCATCCCGAAGAACGACCCCTTCGGCACGGCCAGACTCAGGTCGTCGACCGCCTTCTCCGCACCGAAGACCTTGGTCAGCCCCACCAACTCGAACGCCTGCTCCGTCACGCCCGCTCCTCCCAGTCGATGCCCACTGTGGCACCCACCGGTCACCCCGGTCGTCAGTCCCGCGACCGATCCGCGGGATCATCCGAGCGTCGGAGTACGGCGTCAGCCCGCCGCGGCGTAGACGAGCTCGCCGGTGCGCGAGAAGTCGACGCGGACGCCGTTCAGGAGCACCTCGGTCGCATTCGGAGCGGCGATACCGATCGCCTGCGCCGGATCGGTGGAGGCCTTCAGAGCCCGGCCGTCGATCCGCAGCGTGGAACCGTCGTACGTGACCGCGACGTCGTTCACCACGACCGGCGAGGTGAGCAGCACCTTGCCGGCTCGCTTGACCGTCGAGCCGTCGTACATGACCAAGGACTGGACGGCTCCCTCCTGGACGTAGAGCATCTTCCCGTCGAAGCTGTACGACCCGAACGAGCGGGTGGCCTTCGACGCCCACGATTTGTAGTAGATGCCACGGCCGCCGTCGCCGTACCGGATGTCCAGTGCCGTCGCGAGATCCGGCGTCAGCGTCCCCACCGGGAGCCGGTTGATCCGTACGGCGGCATCGGCGGCGGCCGACGACGGCAACAGCAGCGTGTCGAAGGCGGTCTTTCCCTTGCCCTGCTTGACGTACGACGCGTACTTCGCGTCACTCACGTGGTAGAACGCGGGCGAGTAGTACCCCTTCGGGACCGAGGCGGTGAGCTTCTCGGGATCCGCCGGGACGACGGTCAGGTTCGCGCCGGTGGCGAACTTGGTGACTGTCGCCTTGGACGTTGCGGTCTGCACGGGATTCGCGTCCGGCAGGAAGTGCCAGTTCTGCTCGTAGCGGTGCGAAGCGGTGTCGCGCGGCTTGAGCTGATCGGACACCAGCGACATCCCCGAACGCAGCGTCAGCACGGACCTCGCGTGCCAAGCGCCGGCGGAAGCGTCGGTGTTCCCGCTGATCAGGTCGAACGCCGGGTTGCTGACGAAATGGGTGATCTCGCCGGCGGCCTTGGAGTTCTGCGCCAGGTTGTCGACCTCGACGGTGTTGTGGGCCTCGGTGGTTTTCCGCAACCAGTTCGATCGTGGGTCCGAGCTGTAGGAGTACGTGCCCGGGTCGACCAGAAGCTCGCGGCCGTGCTTGTAGGTCACGAGGGACAACTCGTCGGGGTGACTGTGCGGACCGCGGTCGATGTTGTACCGGAGGTAGGAGTCGGCCGCCGACCAGCCTGACCGGGAGACCGCCACCCGGGTGTCCGGATACCGCGCCGCGACGTGCGCCGGCTTCGTACCGGCCTTCCCCGACGTACCGACGTAGATCAGCTCCTGGTCGTCGAGCAACTCGCCGAGACGGCGCAGGACCGACCGCTGATCATCGCTGCCGCTGTCGCCGTAGTTCGCGGTGTAGCCGTTCGGGAGGGTCTGGTCCATCAGGAAGTGGCCAAGTTTGCGGAGCTTCTCGGTCGCTGTGAAGGCGATCCCGTGCTTCTGCATGAACTCGACGATGTCGACGTACTGCGAGACGTACCCGCGGGCGTAGCCGCTGGTGGCCTCCTTGTACCCGCCGTCGGCGTAGGTCGAGTCGTTCAGTTGGCCCGCGAGGAAGTCGGCCGCGTTGCTCCGCCAGCCTGCGGCCGCGGTGAACTCCGGCAGGTAGACCGCGGCGTGGAGCAGCGAGATCTTCTGGGTCTGCATCCAGTTCGGGCTGTCGTGGACGTTGCCCTGCAGGTGGAGGCCCGAGCGGTACATCGTCTTCAGGATCTGGACGTTCTCCTCCGCGTCCAGCGAGGGGCTGGTGCGCAGGATCTCGTACGCCGCCGTCCAGTTGTCCAGCCGCCTTGCGGTGTCGAGGCTGCGTGGGTAGGAACCTGCGCTGCCGTACCCGTCGGCGTCGGCGATGAAGTCGGTCAGCGTGCCGATCAGGGCGTCGGCGTACTTCTCGTCGGCTGTCCTCTGGTACGCCCTGGCCAGCGGACCGGCGAAGAAGAAGCGCGCCAGCTGGTAGCCGTACTCCTTGTCGGCGCCGGCCGGGAGGAGCCAGTCGAAGCCGCCGGGGTCGCCCTGCCAGGAGTACGTGTTCTGCACGGTGTTGTTCCAGGTGCGGGTGCTCTCAACGAACGCCTCGGAGTTGCTGAACAACATGACGTCCTTGGCAGCGTCAGCACGCCCGGTCAGCGTCAGGGTCGCACTGCGCACACCGGAGATACCGGTCAGGTCGAACTGCAGGTAGGCCTTCCGGGTCTCGGCCGTGAACGGACCGCTGCCCTGGTCTCGGACCTGGAGGGTGTCCTTGGCGCCGTACGCCGTACCAGCGTCGGCACCGGCCTTGATGTAGGTATCGGCCGTGGGGTTGAGCGTCCGCACCGAGCCGTCAGTGAGCGTCAGCCGCAAGGCCGGCTTGCCGGAAGCCTTCTCGCGGCTGTTGATGGCGACCGTGACCGGATCCTTGGTCCGGGCCATCAGCAGGAAGCCGACGGTCCCGCCCGCGGCGGCGGGGACGTCGGCGCTGACCGCCGCCCCCTGGGTGCCGAAGCGCATGGTGGTTCGGTAGACCTCACCGGAGCCCAACGTCCAGATGTGGTCGGGCGTCAGCTCGAGTACTCCGGGCCAGTCGTTGTGCGTGAACTTGCCGGCATCGTTGGCCGGACGGGCGCGGTAGTACGCGAGCAGCTCACGCTTGGCCGCGGCGTAGTCCTCTTTCTGTACGGCGGCCTGGACGCGACTCAACCCGGCGACGCGGTAGTCGAGCAGCCCGAAGAACTCAGCGTCGGACAGGTTCTCGGCGGTTGCGCCGTCGCGGGCACCGAGTGCCCCGGCGAGCACCATCAACGCGGTGGCGGCAGCGACCACGGTCGCCCGCAAGCTCGTACGCATGCACCGATCTCCCCAGGCCGTCTCCATGAACGCCCCGAGCGTAGGTGCGCACCCCGTTCAGCCGCGCAGACCGGAAAGCCCGTAGAAACCAACCAGAAAGCAGCTCAGATGCTGGTGCGGTCGCTCGAGCGGGGGTCGGTGACGGCTCGGGTGCGGTAGATGTCGCCTTTCAGGGCGGTGGCGCGCCAGGGGCGAGCGTAGGCGAGGGGGCCTTTCAGGGCCGGGTCGTCGCGGTCGATGGTGGTGATGGAGAGCTCGGACTTGCCGGCCAACTGGGAGGCGTACGTGCCGTCGGGGGCGATCAGGCCGGACGGCATCAGGTCGACGGTGTTCGCGGGGAGGGACATCGCGACCCAGTAGCAGTTGATCGCGGCGTACGCGCGGGCCTTCACCTCGAAGACCGCGTCGACCGGGTACGCCGACAGCAGCAGGCACTCGACGCCGAGCCGCTCGCACTGACTGAACAGGTGCGGGAAGTTGATCTCGACACAGATCACGCAGCCGAACCGGTAGCCGTCGACGTCGAACACCACCGGGTCGAAACCGGGCGAGTAGAAGTGGTTGACCTCGGTGTTCGACAGGAACCGCTTGTCGTACCGGTCGACGATCTCGCCGGCGTCGGAGATGACGTACAGGCTGTTGTGCGGCCGGTGCGGCGGCGTCAGCGGATGTGCCGACCCGAGCACGACCCACACGCGAAGCTCCGCGGCCAGCGCCATGATCTGCTCGAGCTCGTCCCGTACGACGTCCCAGTCGACCTGCGACCAGTCGGCGATCTGCTCCTTCGCGTACCCGCTCAGCAACCCTTCCGGGTACTGCACCAGACGTGCCCGCCCGGCAGCCGCCTTCCGCATCAGCGACCGGACTTTCTTCCCGTTCTCCCGCGCGTCCGCACAGATGGCCGGCTGAGCAATAGCAACCCGAATCCCCGTCATCGCCCTACCGTCTCAGCCCACACCGACAGATCCCCTCAACGCCACGGGAGCGGCCGGCTGCGTGTGACTCCAGGCACAATCTGGGCGGCACAATGCAAAAAGTCCCGGTCGTTGACCGGGACTCTGCTTGTGCGCGAGGGGGGAGTTGAACCCCCACGCCCTTTCGGGCACACGGACCTGAACCGTGCGCGTCTGCCTATTCCGCCACCCGCGCGCTTGATCGCATCTGACAGGGTCATCTGCAACCGAGAAGGAACAGTAGCACGGGTCCCACGGAACGTTCACATTGCGGGTTGGGTCGAACCTCCCGATACGATCGATCGTCGTACCCGGTGTGTCCACCACGACCGGTGGACGCGACGTACGGCGTGCCTGCTGAAGGCGCCGGACGGCAAGCAGGATCGTTGGCACAACCGGCGACCGGACCGTGGAGGAGGAGGCGTGCGACCGCTGCAGCGCTTCGAGCGACGCCTGGAGGGCATCGTGAGCGGTGTCTTCGCGCGCGCATTCAAGGGAGACGTGGAACCGATCGAACTGGCGGCGGCCCTCAAGCGTGAGATCGACAACACCGCGCGGATCCTGTCCCGGGACCGCCGGCTGGTGCCGAACCACTTCACCATCGAGCTCGGCCCGGGCGACTTCGACCGGCTGAACGCCTACGGCCAGACCCTCAACCACGAGCTCGCGAACGAGCTGCGTGACCACGCGGACATCCAGCGGTACACGTTCTCCGGCCCGATCGAGATCGCCTTGACCCGCCAGGACGACCTGCCGACGGGTAAGTTCCGTGTGGTCAGTGCCACGGTCGGGACCCCGCAACGGCCCCGCCCGCAGCCCCAGCCCTACCAGCAGGAGCCCTACGTGCCGCCGAACGACGGCCAGACGGTGATGCAGAGCGCGCCGCCGCCACCGCAGCAACAGCCGCCGCGCCGCGGCCACCCGCAGGTGATGCTCGAGGTGAACGGCCGGCGCCGGCCGGTCAACCCGCCGGGTGTCGTGCTGGGCCGCGGGACCGACGCGGACATCCAGATCAACGACCCGGGTGTGTCCCGGCGGCACGCGGAGATCCGGCTGATGCCGGAGGGCAACGGCGGCATGCGGGTCGTGCTGGTCGACCTGGGCTCCACCAACGGGACGCTGGTGAACGGCCGGCGTTCCACCGAGGCCGAGCTGGTCGACGGCTCGACCGTACGGATCGGAAACACGACGATGACGCTGCGTCTGGCGGACGAGCCGATCGCCCAGCCGCCGAGCAGCGGGTGGTGACTGACCTTCCATGTCGGAACTGACCCTGACCCTGATCAAACTGGGGTTCCTGGCCCTGTTGTGGATGTTCGTCCTCGCAGTGCTGTCCGTGATCAGGTCCGACCTGTTCGGCGCGAAGGTCGACACCCGGATGGCGACGCCGGTCGGACCGCAGAACAGCCGGACCCCGAAACCGGCCAAACCGGTGAAGAAGCGCAAGGGCCTGCCCGGGTCGGTGACGATCGCGGACGGGCCGCAGGCCGGCGTCGGCGCCACCCTGGTGGACGAGCCGGTGATCATCGGGCGCGGCTCGGACTGTCAGATCCGGCTGGATGACGACTACTCTTCCACCCGGCACTCCCGGCTGTTCCTGTCCGAGGGACAGTGGTGGGTCGAAGACCTCGGCTCCACCAACGGCACGTACCTGGACGGCCAGCGGGTGACCCGCCCGGTGCCGGCTGAGATCGGCGGCTCGATCCGGATCGGCCGGACGACGCTGAACATCGCGAAGTAGGTCTGCCTCGATGACCCTGTCGCTCGACTACGCAGCACTGTCCGACGTCGGACGGGTGCGCCGCAACAACGAGGACTCGGCGTACGCCGGTCCGCACCTGCTGCTGCTCGCCGACGGGATGGGCGGCGCGGCGGCCGGTGAGGTGGCCAGCGCGGCAGCGGTCCAGGTGATCCGGAAGCTGGACAAGCCGGGGATCAGCGGCGAGGACATGATCGAGGCGCTGGCCGGTGCGGTGCACCGGGCGAACGAGCGGCTGTCCGAGCTGGTCGAGGAGGACCCGGAGCGCGAGGGGATGGGTTCTACCGTCACCGCGCTGATGTTCGACGGTCAGCAGCTCGGGATGGCCCATCTGGGCGACTCCCGGGCCTACCGGATGCGCGACGGGCTGCTCTACCAACTGAGCCACGACCACACCTTCGTGCAGTCGCTGGTGGACGAGGGCCGGATCTCCAAGGAGGAGGCCTTCACCCACCCGCACCGGAACCTGATCCTGCGCGTGCTCGACGGCCGGCCGGACTCCGATCCGGACCTGGAGATCCTCGACGTCCGCGCCGGCGACCGGCTGATGCTGTGCAGTGACGGCCTGCCCGACTACGTGAGCGACGAGGTGATCGCGGCCTCGATGGCCGACGGTACGCCGGACTCCGTGGTGGTGGAGCTGATCACGCACGCCCTCGAGGCCGGATCGAACGACAACGTGACGTGTGTCGTCGCGGACGTGGTAGAGACCCAGCCGTCGAGTGGGGCGAGTCCACAGCTCGTCGGCGCCGCCGCTGAGCTGGCTCAGGGCAGCACCGGCCGCGGCGAGCCGACGATGGTCGTCCCCGGTCATGGCCATGGTCATGGTGGCGGCGCGGTACTCGATCCGGAGGAGCTGCGGTACGCGCCGCGGGCCCCCAAGCGTTTCCTGTGGTTGCGGCGGATCGCCGTACTGGTCGTCATCCTGGGCCTGATCGGTGGCGGCGGCTGGTTCGCCTGGAGCTGGACACAGAAGCAGTACTACGTCGGCACCGACGGTGACTACGTGGCGATCTTCAAGGGTGTGGACGGGGACATTCCCGGCCTGACGCTGTCGAAGGTGTACGAGCGGCAGTCGCTGCAGGTGGACAAGCTGCCGACGTACAGCCGCGAGCAGGTGGAGAGCAACATCCAGGCCGACGACCTGCCCGGCGCGCGGACGATCGTCAGCGAGTTGCAGCGCACCGCGGACGAGTGCGCCGCCAAGGCGAAACCGACGCCCACACCCAAGCCCAGTACGCCGGTGACCACACCGCCGGCCACGGTCAAGCCGCCGACCACCACCCCGAGCGCGACACCGTCGTCGACTCCGACGACGGGCACGGTCAACCCGGACGACTGTGACGGCGTCCGATGAGCATCGCGTCAACGTCCGTCATCCAGATCATTCCGCGCAGCCGGCGCGGGGTGGAGCTGCTGCTGCTCATCATCGCGATCATCGTGTCGGTCGGCGCGTACGTGAACATCGGCATCACCGTCCAGGACAAGGTCCCGGCCAGCACCGGGTTCTACGCCGCCGGGATCGGGCTGCTCGCACTGATCGCCCACGTCGCGCTCCGCTACCGGGCGCCGTACGCCGACCCCGTGCTGTTGCCGTGTGCCGTCGTACTGAACGGGCTCGGCGTCGCGATGATCCACCGGGTGGACCTCGGCCTGACCGCGGCGGCCGAGGCTGCCGGACGGGAGCCGCGGGCGGCGGCCGCGCCGCAGCAGATCACTTGGACCGCGGTCGGCATCGTCTTGTTCCTGGCTGTCATCCTGCTGATCCGGGACCACCGGCGGTTGCAGGCGCTGACCTACACCGCGGGCCTGGCCGGTCTGGTGCTGCTGGTCCTGCCGCTGATCCCCGGTCTCGGCGCCGACGTCAACGGCGCACAGATCTGGGTCCGGTTCGCCGGGATGTCGTTCCAGCCCGGTGAGTTCGCGAAGCTCTGCCTGGTGATCTTCTTCGCCGGCTACCTGGTGGTGAAGCGGGACGTGCTGACGCTGGCGGGGCACCGGTTCCTCGGCCTCGACCTGCCCCGGGCCCGCGACCTCGGCCCGATCCTGATCGCCTGGGCGGTCAGCCTGGGCGTGCTGGTCTTCGAGAAGGACCTCGGCTCGTCGCTGCTGTTCTTCGGTCTGTTCCTGATCCTGCTGTATGTCTCCACCGAGCGGGCCGGCTGGCTGATCATCGGTGGCCTGCTGTTCGCCGGCGGTGCCTTCTTCGCGTCGCAGACCTTCGGCCACGTGCAGAAGCGGGTGGACGACTGGCTGCACCCGTTCAACGAGGTCGGCGGCCAGGTCGCCACCGCGCTGATGGGCCAGGCCTGGGGCGGCATCCTCGGCCGCGGCCTCGGCCAGGGCCGGCCGGAGCTGCTCAGCTTCTTCGGCCAGAGCGACTTCATCATCTCCTCGTTCGGCGAGGAGCTCGGGCTGACCGGGCTGATGGCGATCATCCTGATCTACACGCTCATCATCGAGCGCGGCCTGCGGACGGCGCTCGGCTGCCGGGACATCTTCGGCAAGCTGGTCGCGACCGGTCTGGCGATGTCCTTCGCGCTGCAGGTGTTCGTCATCGTCGGCGGTGTCACCGGTCTGATCCCGCTGACCGGTCTGGCCACCCCGTTCATGGCGCTGGGCGGTACGTCGCTGGTCGCGAACTGGGCGATCATCGCGCTGCTGCTGCGGATCAGTGACCAGGCGCGCCGGCCGCAGACCCCGGCCGCTCCAGTGTCCGACGAAACGATCGCGATGGCGGTGCAGAAGCAGTGAACTCGGCGATCCGGCGACTGGCGATGGCGGCGATCATCCTGATGCTCGCGCTGATGGCGAACTCGACGTACCTGCAGGCCTTCCGGGCCGGCGACCTGAACGCGCGCAACGACAACCGGCGGGTCCGCGACTCGCAGTTCTCGGTCGACCGCGGCCCGATCCTGATCGGGAGTACGCCGATCGCCCAGAGCAAGCCGTCGAACGACCGGTTCCAGTTCCAGCGCACGTACGCCTCCGGCCCGGTCTACGCACCGGTGACCGGGTACTACTCCTACCTGTACGGCCGGGCCGGGATCGAGCTGAACCAGAACGCCGAGCTGAACGGCACCGACCCGTCGATGGCGTTCCGCCGCGTGATCGACGTGATCACCAACCGCCGCCAGCAGGGTGCCAGCGTGACGCTGACGCTGAACGCCGCGGCGCAGCAGGCGGCGTGGGCCGGACTGGCCGGGAAGACCGGTGCGGTGGTCGCGATCGAGCCGAAGACCGGCCGGGTGCTCGCGCTGGCGACGCGGCCGTCGTACGACCCGAACGATCTCGCCTCGCACGACCTGGACAAGGTCAGCGCGGCCTGGAAGAAGCTGAACGAGGCCGAGAGCAAGCCGATGGCCAACCGGGCGGTGAAGGAGCTCTACCCGCCGGGCTCGACGTTCAAGCTGGTGACCGCGGCTGCGGCGCTGTCGAGCGGCAAGTACACGCCGGAGACCAAGGTGCACTCGCCGGCCGAGCTGCCGCTGCCGCAGACCACCGAACCGTTGCGGAACGAGAACCTCCAGAACTGCGGCGGCAGCGACAACGCCACGCTGACAGTCGCGCTGCGCAACTCCTGCAACACCGCGTTCGGCACCATCGGCCTGGCGCTGGGGCCGGAAGCGCTGGCCGAGCAGGCCGCCAAGTTCGGCTTCGGCGAGCGGCAACTGCCCGAGCTGGGCGCGGTCGCCAGCCAGTTCCCCGGCGACCCGAACCAGCCGCAGACCGCGCAGTCCGCGATCGGCCAGTTCGACGTCCGGGCCACCCCGCTGCAGATGGCGATGGTGGCGGCCGGGATCGCGAACAAGGGTGACGTGATGAAGCCCTACCTGGTGCAGAACGTGAAGACCCAGGACCTGAAGACGGTCTCGGAGACCAAGCCCGAGTCGCTGCACCAGGCGGTCACCCCGGAGGTCGCGGCGCAGCTGACCGCGATGATGGTCGACGTGGTGAACAACGGCACCGGCAGTCCGGGCCGGATCAGCGGCGTCCAGGTGGCCGGTAAGACCGGTACGGCGCAGACGTCGAAGGACCGGCCACCGTTCGCCTGGTTCACCGCGTTCGCCCCGGCCGACGACCCGAAGATCGCGGTCGCGGTGATGATCGAGGACGCGAACATCGCCCGCAACGACATCGCCGGCGGCACCCTGGCGGCACCGATCGCCAAACGGGTGATGGAGGCGGTGCTGGGCCAATGATGACGATACGGAATGATGCCGTGACAGCGCGTCTTTCCAACGGGGATCCACGTGTGGCGGCCGCTACCGTGGGCAAGTTGAGTGTGTTCCGGACAGGTTGGAAGGCTGAGTCATGACATCGCAGGCACGTCTCGTCGGCGGCCGGTACGAAGAAGGCGAACCGCTCGGCCGCGGCGGCATGGCCGATGTCCGCAGGGGCATCGACAACCGGCTCGGCCGGGCGGTCGCGATCAAGCGACTGCGGGTCGACCTGGCCAGTGACGCCACCTTCCAGGCCCGGTTCCGGCGGGAGGCCCAGTCGGCCGCCTCACTGAACCACCCGACCATCGTGTCGGTCTACGACACCGGCGAGGAGCCCGACCCGAACGGCTCCGGCATCACCATTCCGTACATCGTGATGGAGCTGGTGACCGGCAAGACCCTGCGGGACCTGATCCGCGAGGGCCGAAAGATCATGCCCGAGCGGGCCCTGGAGATCACCTCCGGCGTCCTCGAGGCGCTCGACTACAGCCACCGGGCCGGCATCGTGCACCGCGACATCAAGCCCGGGAACGTGATGCTGACCCCGCAGGGTCAGGTCAAGGTGATGGACTTCGGCATCGCCCGGGCGGTCGCGGACACCTCGTCCACGATGACCCAGACCGCGGCCGTCATCGGTACGGCGCAGTACCTGTCGCCGGAGCAGGCCCGCGGTGAGACCGTCGATGCCCGCTCCGATCTGTACTCGACCGGCTGCCTGCTGTACGAACTGCTGACCGGCCGGCCGCCGTTCGTCGGTGAGTCGCCGGTGTCGGTGGCCTACCAGCACGTCCGGGAGCAGCCGCTGCCGCCGTCGTCGTTCGACCCCGACATCCCGCCGGAGGTCGACGCGGTCGTCCTCAAGGCGCTGGCGAAGAGCCGCGAAGAGCGGTACCAGAGCGCGTCCGAGATGCGGCAGGACATCCACCGGGTGCTGGCCGGACAGCAGGTGACCGCGCCGATGGCCGCGGTCGCCGAGACCCGCGCGATCCCGGCGACGGCAGCCGCGACCGCGGCGACCCAGGCGTACCGGCAGACCGGCGCGGACGACCTGCTGCCGCCTGACGACGGGATCGACGAGGCCGAGGCGGCCCGGTCCCGGCGCAACCGTGGACTCGCCTACTTCCTGCTCGGCCTGGCCATCGTGGCCATCGCGGTCGGCGCCTACGCCCTGTTCACCAACATGGGCAACGACAACGGCGGTACGGCGAACCCGCCGACCAAGGTCCAGGTGCCGGATGTGAGCGGCAAGACTGTCGCCGAGGCGACCGCCCTGCTGACCGAGAAGGGGCTGAAGTTCGCCCAGGGTCCGTCCCAGCCGAGTGACACGGTCGGCCGCGGACTGGCGCTCTCGCAGACCCCGCAGGCCGACACCGAAGCCGAGAAGGACTCGACCGTCACCGTGGTGTTCTCGGCCGGTCCGAGCGCGTTCCCGGTGCCCGATGTGATCGGCAAGTCCGAATCCGCGGCCCGCAAGGCGATCGAGGGTACGAAGGCGAACTTCAAGGTCAAGGAAGAGACGGTCAAGCAGGACAGCGGCGAGAAGTCCGGCACGGTACTGGCGGTCACCCCGGATCCGAGCGGGCAGTACCCGTCCGGCACCGAGTTCACCCTGACCGTGTCCACCGGCAAGGAACTGGTCGAGGTCCCGAACGTGGTCACGGTGCCGAGGGAGGACGCGGCGAAGCAGCTGAAGGAGCTCGGCTTCCAGGTCGGCTACAAGGAAGGCGTCGACCCGAACGCGGTGGACCAGACCGTGATCGCACAGAGCGTGAAGGCGAACACCAAGCTCGCGAAGGGCAGCACGATCACCCTGACGATCAACACCTTGCCGGAGGAAACGCCGACGACGACGCCAAGCACCACGCCGTCGGAAACTCCGGAGCTTCCCACGGACACCCCACCGATCACGATCGGCGGCTGATACGACGAAGCCCCCGCAGTGAAAACTGCGGGGGCTTGATCGTTGGTTCAGCTGACCACGGGAGCCAGGCCGGCCGAGCGGGCGACGGCGTCGGGGTCGCCGCACATCGCCAGCCAGTTGGCGAGCATCCGGTGACCGCCCTCGGTGAGCACCGACTCCGGGTGGAACTGGACGCCCTCGACCGCCAGGTCGCGATGCCGGGCCGCCATGATCACGCCGGCCTCGGTCCGGGCCGTCACCTGCAGCTCGGCGGGCACGGAGTCCTCGGCGATCGCCAGTGAGTGGTATCGCGTCGCGGTGAACGGCGACGGCAGTCCGGCCAGCACTCCGGCGCCCTCGTGGAACACCTGGCTCGTCTTGCCGTGCAGCAACTCGTCGGCCCGGCCGACCACCCCGCCGTACGCGACACCGATGGCCTGCAGGCCCAGGCAAACGCCGAAGATCGGGACTTGGCCGCCCTTCTCCCGGACGATGTCCACACACGCTCCGGCCTCTTCCGGCGTACCAGGGCCAGGAGACAGCAGGACACCGTCGTACGACGTGACGTCGTCAGGGGTGACCTCGTCGTTGCGCAGCACGGTGGTCTCGGCCTGCAACTGCTGCAGGTACTGGACCAGGTTGTAGACGAAGGAGTCGTAGTTGTCGACGACAAGGATCCGCGGCATGCGGTCCATTGTGTCAGCTATCTACCGCTGGCTGTGGGGCTGGCCGAGGGGGTGCGGTCGAAGCCGGGCACGGTCGCGCTCTGCAGGTCGAGCGTGCCCTCGTAGGCCGGCATCGCGATCGACGACTCGTTCTTCACCTCGTAGCCGAGCTGGAACTTCACCACGTAGTCCTGCAGGTTCTCGATGTACTGCGAGTCGTCCAGCGCCTTCTGCAACTTCCGCCGGTCCCCGATCGCGGTGATCTTGTACGGCGGCAGGTACGGCACCCCGTGCAGTACGACGGAGTTGCCGACGCACTTGATCCCGGTGGTGGAGATGACGCGGTGGTTCTGGATCGAGATCGCGTCCGCGCCGCCGGCCCAGAGCGCGTTCACCACGGCCTGGATGTCCTGCTGGTGGATCACCAGCCAGTCGGCGTCGACGTCCGGGTTGTCCTTGACCACCTGACGCGGCGCGTCCTTCAGCGTGACGGTCAGTCCGGGACCGGTGACGGGCGTCGTCCCGACCTGGTTGGACAGCTCCTGCAGCTGGGCGGACAGCTTCGGGTCGATCGAGCCTTGCTGCGCCTGCAGCTTCTCGATGTCCTGGGTCAGCGCCGCGTGCTGGCGGACCAGGCTGGCGCTGCGGCGGCTCTGTTCCTCGACCAGCCCGGCGAGCGTAGTGTTGCGGCTAGGCCGCAGGTCGGTGCCCCGGGCGTTGGTGGCGCTGGTCGCGAACAGCAGACCGGCGCACAGCAGCGCCAGCGGTGCCCCCGCTCGCCACAGCGAAATACGCCTCAACCTACGCACCCGTGATCTCCATGTTGCTCTCTGCACTACGCTAACCCGGGACCGGACCCAAATCAGACCCAGCCGGTTCTCAGCGCTCAGCTTATGCGTCCTTACAAGGAGTTCAGTCGTGCCCGAGTCGAGCAGTCGCAACAAGAAGAAGACCGACAAGGTCAAGGCGGAGAAGACGCCGAAGAAGCCGCGTACCACCAGCCGCGTCTGGGTGGCGCCGCTGATGCTGGCCTGCTGGCTGATCGGTCTCGCCTGGCTGGTCGTCTTCTACGTGGCCGGCCAGGACATCCCGGTGATGAACGACCTGGGCAACTGGAACCTGCTGATCGGCATGGGCCTGATCGCCGTCGGCTTCGTCGTCTCCACCCAGTGGATCTAATCCGGCACTGAGCCCCGCTGGACTCGCAGCGGGGCCACGGCCTCAGCCGGTGACGGGCGCACCCGGCACAGGTCCGTGGTCAACCGCCGCAGCACGGCCGGGAATCACAGGGGTGAAGTTATCCACACCCGTATCCCCAGCTGTGCACAGCTTTTCGGGGACTTGTCCCCAGCTTGTCCCCGACTTCTCCACGATCTCCGGCCAAGATTCCCGGAAATCTGTGGAAAACCCAGGTTTGAGCCGCTGAGTTTCCACAGCGTTCACGTCGGCATCGGCCGGTTGTCCACCACCCGCATCATCACGATGGTGGACGTCATCCGCTGCACCCCCGGCAGCCGGGCGAGCTTCTCGTCCCGCACCTTCTGGAACGCGGCGATGTCCGCGGTTGCCACCCGGATCAGGTAATCCGGCTCACCGAACAGCCGCTCCGCGTGCACCACGTCCTCGATCCCGGCCAGGCCGGCCTCGAATCCGGCAACGGACTCCTCCCGGTCCATCGTCACGGCGACCAGCACCTCGAACCCGCGCCCGACCACCGCCGGATCGACCACGGCCCGATATCCACAGATCACCCCGGACCGCTCCAGCTCCCGCATCCGCCGATGACACGGCGCCGCACTCAGCCCGACCCGCTGGGCCAGTTCCGTCACGGTCAGCCGCCCCTCAGCCTGCAGCACCGCAAGGATCTTGCGATCGATCGCATCCATGGAAAGAATCCTATCGCTGCACTCCCGAGTCGAGCATGAATTCGCACGATACCGTCGCCGGATCGGACGTAATCTTGCGGCATGCTGGATCTTCTGCCCATCGCCGCCGCCGTCTTCGGCATCCCGCAGTACCTGCCGCAGATCCTCAAGTTGCGCGCGACCGGTGACACGGCCGGGGTGTCCTGGTCCTGGGCGACACTGACCAGCCTCAACAACGCGGCCTGGTTCGCGTACTTCATGCTGTCGGGCTACTGGACCGCGAGTCTGCCGTCGACCGCCGCAAGCGTGCTGGCCGGCACGGTCGCGGTGATGCTGGTACGACGTGGCGCGCTGAACCGGCGTGCGATCGGCTGGATCGCCGGCTGGGCCGGCCTGCTCGTCCTGGCCGGTGTGGTCGGCGGGCGGGTCGGGCTGGGCACCCTGCTCGCCGCCGCCTCGATCGTCCAGGTCGCGCCTTCACTCTGGACGGCGTACCGGACAGCTCATCCGACCGGGATCTCGCGGGCCACCTGGGCGCTCGTGTTCGGCGAGCTGTCCTGCTGGCTCGTCTTCGGCCTGTGGGAAACCGACGGCCGGCTGGTCACGCTGGGCGCGACCGGTGTCCTCGCCAGCGTGCTGATGCTGGCGCGCACCCGCCGTACCTCCGGGATGCTTGCGGCCGTCGACGGGGCGGGGAGCCGGGCGTAACGTCGAAAGAGCCGACCTACGGCTGGAGAGACGGGGAGGGTCTCACGATGTTCGTTCAGGTCATTCAGGGACAGGTCACAGACGCCGAGCAGGCACACGCCGCGTTCGACCGGTGGGTGGAAGAACTGTCACCCGAGGCGACCGGCTGGCTGGGGACGACCGCCGGTGTCACCGAGGACGGGCGGTTCATCGCGCTGGCACGTTTCGACTCCGCGGACGCCGCGCGGCGGAACAGCGAGTCGCCGGCCCAGGACAAGTGGTGGCACGAGTTCTCGTCGCTGCTCAGCGGCGACGCGACGTTCCACGACACCGAGGACGTGGTCGTCGACACCCACGGCGACCCGAACGCGGCCGGCTTCGTCCAGGTCATGCAGGGCAGCGGCAGCAACCCGGAGCGCGCCCGCGAGCTGATGGAGCAGGACGCCGACAAGTGGGCCGAGTTCCGGCCCGACGTCATCGGCAGCGTCGCCGCGATGTACGACGACGGCGACTACACGATGGCGATGTACTTCACCAGCGAGGCCGAGGCCCGGGAAGGTGAGCAGAAAGAGCCCCCGCCGGAGCTCAAGGCGCAGATGGACGAGATGAACTCGCTCGCCTCCGGACCGCCCGACTTCTTCGACCTCAAGCAACCCTGGCTGTACTCGCCCAGTTCTACGTAGAGATATATGTAGACATCTACGCACCTCCTACGTATAGTTCTACGCATAGGAGGAGAGACGAGATGCCCAACAAGACGATCTACGTGTCGGACGACGACCTGCCGCTGTACAAGAAGGCGCAGGAACTCGCCGGGAACCTGTCCTCGGCGATCTCCATCGCGCTGCGCAAGTACGTCGAACTGGAGGAAGGCCGGCTCGAGGGGTACGACGAGATCACCGTGCGGGTGGGCCGGGGCGCCGGCCGCAAGCAGCGGTTCTCCGGCGTGCTGCTCGCCGAAGGCGGCCGATCCAGCAAGAACGGGTACGAAGCGTTCAAGATCTACCGCAGCCGCACCGGGAAGTTCGTTCTGCACGCGGACCGCCGCAACCAGTTCATCCAGGGCGCCAGCGACGAGGAGTACCTCACCGGCTGGCGCAGCTGGATCGGCAACTGGAGCTCCGACCAGTCCTGGAGCATGGCGCAGGGTGAGGCCACCCTGCAGGTCGTGGACACGGTCCAGGAACTGCGCGACCTGATCCCGGAGGACCTCTACGAGCTCGTCGAGGAAGCCGCCAATCAGCCGGCCGTGGAGGACCTCGACATCTGATCCGCCAGCACCGCTAACCGAACAGCTCTGATCCACCGACCGCGCCTGGCGGCTCGGCCGGATCAGCACGCCCACATCTCTCCCCGAACACCCTTCAGGCCACCTGGGCCAGGTTCACCCTGCCCAAAATCACCCAAGGAACCCTCATGTCATCTGCAATCGACGTGCGCGGTCTGCACAAGTCGTACGGCGACAAGGTCGTGCTCGACGGTATCGACCTGAACGTTGCCGAAGGCACCATCTTTTCCCTGCTCGGCCCGAACGGCGCCGGCAAGACCACCGCGGTCCAGATCCTGTCCACCCTGATCGCCGCCGACGCCGGCGAGATCCGGGTGGCCGGCCACGACCTGCACCAGCACCCGGAGGAGGTGCGCGCCGCGATCGGCGTCACCGGCCAGTTCTCCGCGGTCGACGGCCTGCTCACCGGCCGGGAGAACCTGATCATGATGGCCGATCTGCACCACCTCGGCCGCCGGGAGGGCCGGCGCCGGGCGGACGAGCTGCTCGGGCAGTTCGACCTGGTCGAGGCCGGCCAGAAGCTGGCGATGACGTACTCGGGCGGCATGAAGCGCCGCATCGACCTGGCCATGACCCTGGTCGGCAGCCCGCGGATCATCTTCCTGGACGAGCCAACCACCGGTCTCGACCCGCGCAGCCGGCACAACATGTGGCAGCTGATCCGGCAGTTGGTCGCCGACGGCGTCACCGTCCTCCTCACCACGCAGTACCTGGAGGAAGCGGATCAGCTCGCTGACCAGATCGCCGTACTGGATCACGGAAAACTGGTTGCCCAGGGCACCCCTGAGCAGCTGAAGCGGCTGGTGCCGGGCGGACACATCCGGCTGCGGTTCACCGCACCGGAGGAGTTCGCGCTCGCCGGCCAGGTGCTGCCGTCCGCGTCCCGCGACGAGGACGCGCTGGTCCTGCAGGTGCCGAGTGACGGCAGTGTGCACACGCTGCGCGCTCTGCTGGCCCGGATCGACGACGCCTCCCTCGAAGTGGACGAACTGACCGTCCACACCCCAGACCTGGATGACGTGTTCTTCGCCGTCACCGGTCAGCCCACCGCCAACGACGACGAGAAAGTGACGAGCAAATGAGTACCGTTTCCTACCCGATGGCCGACACCGCCACCATGCTGCGCCGCAACCTGCGGCACGCCCTGCGCTACCCCGGCCTGTCACTCGGCGCCCTCGGGATGCCGGTCGTCATGATCCTGCTGTTCGGCCTGGTCTTCGGCGACACCTTCTCGGCCGGCCTCGGTGGCGGCAACGGCTTCGACTACATCGACTTCCTCACCCCGGGCATCCTGCTGATGTCGATCGCTTCCGGGACAATGTCACCCGCGGTCGCCGCCTGCATGGACGTGACCGAGGGCATCGTGGCCCGGTTCCGGACGATGGCGATCTTCCGGCCGGCCGTGCTGACCGGGCACGTGCTGGGCAACGTGATCCTGACGGTCGTCAGCCTGGCCCTGGTGATCGGCTTCGCCATCCTGATCGGGTTCCGCCCGAACGCTTCGCTGGGCGACTGGCTGCTGGCGGCCGGGTTGATGGTCGCGCTGACCATCGCCCTGACCTGGTTCGCGATCGCCCTGGGGCTGACCAGCAAGACGCCGGAGGGCGCGAGCAACGTCGTCCTGCCGATCAGCTTGCTGCTGCCCTTCCTGAGCAACACCTTCATCCCGCTGGAGTCGATGCCGAGCGGCATCCGCTGGTTCGCCGAGTACCAGCCGTTCACCCCGATCATCAACACCCTGCGCCACCTGCTGCTGGGAGCGCCGATGGACAACGGTGACGGCTGGCTCGCCCTGGCGTGGTGCCTCGCCATCGCGGTGGTCGGCTACTTCTGGGCCCAGAAGAGCTACAACAAGGGCACGGTTGCCTAAGACGGTGCGCCCAGGAGGTTCGCACGGGTGCGCACGTGAGCGGGGACCAGTAGGTCGCAGTCGGGGTTGTTCTCCGGCTCGCCGGCGATGACGTGGAGCGGGATCACACCAGTCCAGTAGGGCAGGTCGAGATCCTGCTCCTCGTCGTTGGCGGGTCCGGAGCGGGTCTTGACCGAGGCTTCGGTCAGGGAGAGTGCGAGGACCGATGTCTTGGCCAGTTCCTTGCGGTTCGGTGGGCGTACGGCGGTGGATCTGCCGGGGACCAGGTGGTCGACGATGCGGTTGAGCCCGTGGAGCTTCTCGTCCAGGTCCGTCACCAGCCGGGGTACGCCGAAGATGACCGCCGAGCGGTAGTTGACCGAGTGGTGGAAGGCCGACCGGGCCAGCACCAGGCCGTCGGTGTGGGTGATGGTCACGCAGATCGTCTGCTCCGGTGCCGCGACCACGCTGCGGGCGGCAACCGAGCCGTGGAGGTAGAGCGTGCCGTCCGGTCCACGGTCGAGGTCCACGCCGTACGCCGTGGGCAGCACGAGCGGATCGCCATCGACGACGACACCCAGGTGGCAGAACATGCCGTCGAGCAGTACGTCGTACAGGGCCTGGCGGTCGGTGGCGGCGCGTTCCTTCGAACGGCGCAGGGATGTCCGGTCGGTCGGCGAGAGCGGCGCGGTGATGGTCATGTCACCAGGTTCCGGGATCAGTGGCATGCTGGCACGGTCCATTCCCGACCGAATCAGGTAGTCCATTCGTGCAGAGTTCGCTGCCGCTGATCCTTGATCGTGCCGCCGGGCTGCCGCTGCACCTGCAGTTGGCCGAGCAGTTCCGGGCCGCGATCCGAGACGGGCGGCTCCAGGCCGGCCACCGGCTCCCGTCCACCCGGGATCTGGCCAAGGATCTCGCGGTCTCGCGGTCCGTGGCGCAGGCGGCGTACGACCAGCTCCACGCCGAAGGGTGGATCCTGGGACGCACCGGCGCCGGGACCTTCGTGACGGACGTCGTACCACTGCAGCCCGCCGTACGACGGAGTCCCGCACCTAAGCCGGATCCGGCCGCCGACCTCCTCACGCTCAGACCCGGCATCCCGTACATCGGCCCGACGCCAGACCCCGGTTGGCGGCGGGCCTGGCGTGAGGTGTCAGCGCAGTCGCCACCACGTGGGTACGACGACGCGGCCGGACTGCCCGCGCTCCGGGAGGCACTCGCCGAGCACGTCGGCCGGGTCCGCGGGATCGCGTGCGGACCGGAGAACCTCCTCATCACCAACGGCACGGTCCACGGCCTCCGACTGCTGCTCGCGGTCACGATGCAACCGGGCGACCGGATCGCGATCGAGGACCCGGGGTACCTGAACGCGGTCGTGGCCGCCCGTGACCATCGGCTCGAGATCGTCGACGTACCGGTGGACGAGGACGGCCTGCGGGTGTCCGAGCTGACCGACGTACCGGCCGCCTACGTCACGCCGTCGCACCAGTACCCACTCGGCGGCCGACTGCCGGTTGCCCGGCGCAACGAACTGATCCGGTGGGCGCGCCGGACCGGGGCGATGCTGATCGAGGACGACTACGACAGCGAGTTCCGGTACGACGTCGCGCCGCTGCCCGCCCTCGCGCAACTGGACCTGGACCGGGTCGTCCACCTCGGCACGCTGTCGAAGACCCTCAGTCCGTCACTCCGGCTCGGCTGGCTGGTCGCCGCCGACACCATGGTCGATCGGCTTGCCACCTTCCGCGCCGAGTCGGGCGACTGGCCGGGCTGGCCGATGCAGGCCGCCCTGCTCGCGATGCTCCGTGACGGCTACCTCGACCAGGCCGTCCGCCGCGGCCGCCGCCTGTACGCCGACCGCCGTATCCACACCTGTTCCGTGCTGGCGCCGTACGGCCAGATCATCGGCCAGGACGCGGGCCTCCACATCACCTTGCTGCTACCGGAGTACGTCGACGACCGGAAGGTGGCTGCGGACGCGCGAGCGGCCGGCGTCGTGATCGCACCGCTGTCCGACTACCGCCGCTCAACCCCCGGCCCACCCGGCCTGGTCATCGGCTACGCGACCCCGTCGACCCCGGACCTGCACAAAGCACTGACCATCCTGACCCAGGTCCTCGACCGTCAGTCCGCGTTGAGCGGGTCCAGGTAAGGAACGCCACCCCAGCGGAAGTTGACCGGGTCGGGGAAGGTCGTTTGGACCTTGCCGAGGGCGTTGATGACGGTGGCTGTGCCGCTCATCCGGCCGACGGCGTACAGGTAGCCGCTCTTGGTGTCTTTGTCGATGCCGAGCAGCAGGGTGCCGTGCTGACCGCACCGGCTCGCGATCAGCGTCTCGAATCCCTGCCAGGTGGAGCTCCGCACCTGCCTGACCACCGGCTTCATCGGCGACGTGGTCGGGATGTGGATGCTGTACAGCGCGCCACCCCGGGTGGTCGCCAGGAACGTGTCGTACGTCCGGGTCTTGCTGATCAACGCCATCGACTTCACCGAGGCGAACCCGGTCGCAGCTCCCGTACTGCGCCAGACGCCGCCCGCGATGCTCCACCGGAACAGGGTGCCGTCGCTCCGCAGCCCGTACGCCGCTTTCCGCGCGATGCCGGCCGCGCCCTCGTCGTACTGCGAGACCTCGAACGCGGTGAAGTTCGTCCAGCCGCTGCCGATCCGCGTCCAGCGGACCGGATCGGCAGGGTTGAGCTGATTGGAGCCATCGGTCGTGTACGCGAGGTGGGACAGGACATCGCCCTGAACCACCCACCCGGCGACGTCCCAGCCCGCGATGTTGGGCTCGACAGTGGTCGTGCTGCTCAGCCGGACCTTGCCCGGCGCGAACACTCCGGTGGTGGTTCTGGTCGGCTCAGCGGTCGGCGGCGTACCAGCGGTGACATTGACGGTGCCGTGGCCACCGACGGCGGTGACGGACCCAGCACTCAACCTGCAGGCGGCGGCCGATCCCTCCACGGCCGCGTCCGCAGGTGCGCTGAAGCCCGCGAGGGCCAGACCGGCCGTCGCTGCGATGGCCAGGCTTCGTCTCACGGTCGCTCCCGGTGCGCTAGTTCTCAGGCTTTCAAACACCTAGATGCGCACCGGGCGGAGAAAGTTACGTCACTCGCCGTTGAGGGGATCGAGCGAAGGTACGGCGGCCCAGCGGTGGTAGACCGCGTCGGCGAAGGTGCCCTGGACCTTGCCGAGACCGTTGATCACCGTGGACGTGCCGTTGGCGTGCCCGACGGCGTACAGGTAACCGGTCTTGGTGTCCTTGTCGATGCCGAGCAGCAGAGTGCCGTACTGACCGCACTTGCTGGCAACCAACTTCTCGAACCCCTGCCAGGTCCTGGTCCGGACCGGCTTCACGATCGGCTTCATCGGCGACGTGGTCGGGATGCGGATCGTGTAGAGCGCACCGCCCCGGGTGTTCGCGAGGAAGGTGTCGTAGGTGCGGGTCTTGCTGATCAGTGCCATCGACTTGACCGACGCGAACCCACCGGCGGAACCGGTGCGACTCCACGTCCTCAGTACGACGTTCCACTGGAACAACGTGCCGTCATTCCGCAGCCCGTACGCCGTAGTCCGGGCAGGCGAACCAGCAGCCTCGTACTGCGAGACCTCCAGCGCGGTGAAGTTCGTCCAACCCCCACCAACCCGCTGCAGCTCATTCGGCCACCCCGGATCGATCCGCCCCTCGGTATCGATCGAGTAGTTCCGCTGGTACAACGAGTCGCCCTGCAGCACCCACCCCGCAATATCAGCACCCGCCACATTCGGATCAGTGGTGAACGTAGTCCCAAGCCGCACCTTCCCCGCCTCGAACACCCCCGCAGTAGTCCCCCCAGGCGTATTCGAAGTCGGCCCCCCACTATGCCCACCCTCAGCCGTCACAGCCCCCGCATAAACCCGACAACTAACAGCCCCAGCCGCCCCACTCGGCGCAAACACCCCCGCGCC
Source organism: Kribbella sp. CCNWLW201 (assembly GCF_037203805.1). Classification (NCBI taxonomy): domain Bacteria; kingdom Bacillati; phylum Actinomycetota; class Actinomycetes; order Propionibacteriales; family Kribbellaceae; genus Kribbella; species Kribbella sp. CCNWLW201. The sequence continues at coordinate 972,206 of NZ_JBBCBQ010000001.1, forward strand.
CAACACCACCACCCCAGCAACCGCCCCCACAACCCACCGACGCATCACGACCCCTCCCACCCCTGAGTGCTCCCGTAGACCTAGATGCGCCGCAAACCATCAAAGTTGCGGCCGCCACGGAGGGGCAGTTGCCGGCTACGCCGAGCGAGGCTCGCGGAACTGGTCGAGGTCGAGTTCGACCTCCATGCCGTTGAGGACTGCCACGATGCGAGGATGTTCGGCCCCGGTCGCGTGCAGGTAGTCCGCCAGGGTCGACAGGAGCATGTCGCTGCGTCGCTCGAGCCGGGAGACAACCGCTTGGCCGACCCCGAGCTTCTCCGCGACTTCCACCTGCGTGAGATCACCGGCCCGACGGATCATGGCGAGGTTCTCGGCATAGATCCGATCCAACTCCCGCGCCTCGGCTTCCACCTCGGCGACGCCGGCTGCGATGTCCGGCCGAGCCAGTAACTGGTCGAGCCGCGCATTCCCGCGAACAAAGGTCGCCTTCTCAGACTTCTTGCCAGTCATGACCGTCCTCTCATCGCTTCTCGTTTCCACTGGTCGATGAGACCGTCAGCGCGAGCGCCGACGGAGTTGTAGAAGACGTCGCCGATCCGCGCCTTGTCGCCGGCGAACAAGGCGATGACCACAGTGTCGGACTCCGGCGGAAACCAGCAGATGAGCCGCACGGCAACGCCTGCCCGGTAGGGATGCGAGACCCGCCAGAGCGGATACCGCTTCGATTGCCGAATCCACCGAAGTGTCGCGGTCTCCGTGTCACGCGTCGGTGGTTCCTTGAGTTCCTGGAGATGCTTGAGGGCAGCGGTGACCAGGATGAGGATCTGCTTCGCATGTGCCTGTCCCTTCTCGACCCGCGCCTCGAGGTCATCGAGCCAAGCACCGAAGTCAGCCGGCCAGTCGATCTGCATCAATCGACTATGACACCCAGGACATATGACTTCAAAATCATATCCACCGAGGTGTGGACGAACAACGGGTATGCGAGAACCGTTACATTCAAAGGACATCCGTCACCGCAGTCGGTTGAGCAATCGGGGTCGGCGAGTCCACGGGGCTTTCGATGGAGCGGGCGACAGCACGCGCAGGGTTGGGCGGGTGGTGGGAGCGGCGCGAGGAGCGGCGTAGGAGCGAACGTAGTCGCTGCGTGGGTAGATCTACGGGTGGTTGGGGTTGTTGCGGAGTGGGGGTTGTACGACGGGGGCGTCACCGTTCCAGGTGAGTTCGGAGAGCCACATGGTTCGGCCGGGTGGGTCTGTGCCTACGGCGGCTGGGTCCCAGGCGTGGTAGATGAACCAGTCGCGGTTGTCCTTTGAGAGGACCATGTTGTGGCCTGGGCCGGCGGCGTCTGGTGAGCTGACCAGGAGGGGGTCGCCGGTCTTGGTGCAGGGGCCGGTGGGGGTGGCGCAGAGGGCGTGGCCGACGGCGTAGGTTTCCTTGTCGTAGGCGTTGGCGGAGTAGAAGAGGTGGAACTTGCCGTTGCGTTCCACCATGTACGGCGCCTCGACCAGGTTGCCCTCCCACTCGAGATCCTGCTTGATCAGGCGGTGGGTGGGGCCGACGAGGGTGAGGCCGTCGGGGGAGAGTTCGGAGACGTAGATCCAGGTGTCGACGCCGATCGCGTTGCCGTCGTTCTTCCAGTACAGCCAGCGCTTCCCGGACGAGTCCTGGAACGGCGACGCGTCGATCGAACCACCCTCGTCCTCCTGACAGATCAGAGGCTTAGGCGATTTGTCGACATATGGACCCGAAGCCTCGGACGCCACCGCAACGCCGACGCACTGACGCCCGGACGCGTCATCGGACGTCGTGTAGTACATGACGTACCGATCAGCAGCATGTACGGCGACCTCCGGTGCCCACACCTTTCCCGGTGTCGTCCATGAAGGCAGCGACGGCAACGCGTCGCCGACCTGTTCCCACGACACCAGGTCCGCCGACTTCAGCGTCTGCACGTTGCCCAACGCACCGTTCGTGGCGAAGGCGAAGTAGCCGTTGTCCACAGCAATCACCTGCGGGTCGGCGAAGTTCTGGTCGTAGACCGGATTGGTGAAGCCCACCGCTGTCGCTCCTTCCGAAGAGGCGCCGCTGAGGTCACTGCAGCCACTCAAGACCAGCAACAGCAACAACCCCAGCCGGCGTCTCATCTCAGTTGCTCTCGTAGAACCGCAGGTAGTCGAACGTGGCCACCGGAGGAACCGCCGCACCGGTGAACTCACCGTGGGCGTACAACCCGAGCCGCGCCGCAGCGGGCAGCACCCACGACGCTCCCCAGGTCCAGTTCTTCCCATCCACCGACGTACCCGCGCGGTACACGTGCTCGCCCGCGGCGTTCTTCTGGTACGCGAGCCGCATCCACAACGTCGGCGCCGACCGTCCGATCGCGGCCGCACCATACGACGTCGCCCCGTCAGACGGCCGCGCCACCAACTCGCGGCCGAACTCGGTCTGCCGGGTCCGCCAGATCGCGACGTTCCCGAGCCGGGCGAAGTCGCTGTCGTTCAGGTACGCGATCATCCCGGCCTGCTGGTAGTTGCGAATGTCGCCCTCGCCGAGGTCGAGGTGCAGCTTGGTCTCCGCGATCCAGCTGTCCCGGTCCGGCGTCTGGTGGAACAACAGGCCGGCGGTGTTCCCGCCACCGACCAGGTCCGCGTTCTCCAACGGCCACGACAACTTGCCGTCAGCAACGACCGCCTTGTCGTCGGGACGCACCCAGGACCACGCCGCACCCAGGTCCGACGAGAAGTCGTCCCCAGCCAGCAGCTTCCCCGGCTGCGGTACGGCGGCCAACCGTCGTACCGGCGCAGCGACCGGCCGCACCGTCAGGTTGTCCACCTCGGCCGACCCGAGCCACGCCACCGGCGCCGACTTCAACGACAGCCCGGGTACGTCGACACGTGCCTCGGCGTACACGTCACCCAGACCCGCGTCGTTGATCCGCGCGGTCACGGACGACCCAGACACCTGGACGATCAACTTGTTCCACGACGACCGGCCGAAGTCGGCCGGCAAGGCAGCGGAAGCGGTACGACGACCGGCCGCAACAGTCACCTTGTCACCCGAAACCGACGCGACAACCGCGCCACCGCCGAGCACCGTGGTGAACGAGTTCCCCAGTCGTACGTCGGCCTCGACCCGCAACGACCCACCCGGCGCCGACTGCCGTGTCCGGGCTGCTCCGGAAATCGAAGCAGTCGGTCCACCCAGCGCGTCACCAGGCTGCGCCGAAGCACCGATCAGTCCGCCGGCCGGGTCGGTCGACGAGATCCCCAGCCCCGAGCCGGTCGTCGGCGCGGGCACCGGGCCCTCGGACGCACCGAGCCCGGCCCGGGTCCGCGGCCAGCCGTCGATCCAGTCGATCCGGTCGATCAGCATCGGCCGCCGGTTGATCCCGAACGGGTCGGTCAGCCACGGCGTACCGCGGTCGATCGCGTGGTAGACGATGTGGTCCTGCCCGGCCGCGTCGGTCATGAACGCGTGGTGACCGGGGCCGATCCACTTGTTCCCGTTCTGCGTGATCACCGTCGTACCGCCGACTCGCGACTCGTTCAACGAGGCACCGTCGGCATCGAGGAACGGCCCACGCGGTGAGCGAGAGCGGCCGGCGAAGACCGAGTAGCCGGTGGTCGGGCCGGCGCAGCAGTTCATCGACGAGCCCATCAGGTAGTACCAGCCGTCGCGGTAGACGGCGTACGCACCTTCATACCGGTCGCCGATCGTCACCTGGGTCGGCGAGCCGACCGCGTGCAGACCGTCGGGCGTCAGTTCGGTGACAGAGATGCCGCCGTAGAAGCCGCCGTAGTACAGGTACCGCTTGCCGTCGGCGGCGGTGAGCAGGACCGGGTCGATGGTGCCGAAGTAGCCGCCGTTGCCGTCCGGCTTGGGGGTCACGACCGGGCCGTCGGTGGCGGTCCACGGTCCCGACGGGGTCGGGGCGGTGGCCACGCCGATCGCGGGATCGCCACCGGGGTTGGCCGCGGTGTCGGTGACGGTGAAGTACATGACGTACTTGCCGTCGAAGTAGCGGATGTCAGGCGCCCAGAAGAACGAGCCGGGCGCGGCCCAGGCGGGCTTGGTCTGGTCGTCGAAGACCGTGCCGAGGTACTCCCAGGAGCTGAAGTCCTTGGTCCGGGCCATGTGCATCAGGCCGAACGGGCCGTTTGCGACCAATGGGTCGGAGGTGGCGTACGCGTACCAGTAGCCGTCGCGGCCCTGGATGATCGACGGATCGGCGAACGTGTCGGCAAAGCTGGACGAGATGGCGTTGGTCGTCGTCACCACAGGCGCGGCAGTTGCTGCTGATGTGCCAGCGGCAATGGCCGCCACAGCAAGAGCCGAAGCGATGATTCTGGAAGGCACAGGCGGGTCCCTTCTAGGAAGAATGTCAACCTTTGATGCCGCTGCGCGCGACACCTTCGATCACGTACCGCTGGACGAACACATAGAGGATCAGCACCGGCACCGACGCGACGGTCGCGCCGGTCATGATCACCGGGTAGTCGGTCGTGTAGGCGCCCTGCAGCAGCTTCAGCCCGGCCGGCAGCGTCAGCCGCTCGGGCGAGAAGAGCACGTACAGCGGCCAGATGAAGTCGTTCCAGTTGGCCAGGAACGACAGCACGGTCAGTGTCGCGAGGGCCGGCTTGGCGTTCGGCAGGATGATCCGGGTGAACACGGTCCACGCGTTCGCCCCGTCGATCATCGCCACCTCCTCGAGCTCCCGCGGCAGCGCGAGGAAGAACTGCCGCATGAAGAACACCCCGAAGGCACCGGCGGCACCCGGTACGACGAGCGCCCACAACGTGTCCAGCCACGACAGCTTGTCCATCAGCAGGTAGTTCGGCATCAGGAAGACGAACCCGGGCACGAACAGCGTCGCCAGGATCACCGCGAAGATCGGCTTCTTGAACCGGAACTCCATCCGCGCCAGCGCGTACCCGGCCATCGACGCGACCAGTACGACGAGCCCCGCGTGCAGTGTCGCCGCGACGACCGAGTTGATGAACCAGCGCAGTACCGGGTTCTGACCACCGGTGGTCAGGACTTCGCCGTACGCACGTCCGGTCGGATCCTGCGGAACGAGGGTCGGCGGCACCTGCCGGGATTCGCCGATGGTCTTGAACGAGGTGATCAGCATCCACAACAGCGGCACCACGAACACCACGGTCAGCGCGATGACCAGCACCCAGAACCCGATCGACGGCCGCCGCGTCATGACTTCCTCTCCCTCAGCAACGCGAAGTTGATCAGCGACACGACCGCCAGGCAGGCCGCCAGCACGTAGCTCATCGCCGTCGCCTGACCCATCCGGAACTGCGCCAACCCGGTGTCCGCGATCACCATCAGCGCGGTCGCGGTGGTATCACCGGGCCCACCCTGGGTGACCAGTACGGACTGGCCGAACATGTTGGCCGAGGCAAGGATCGTGATGGTCACCACGAACGTGAACACCGGCCGCAATCCCGGCATCGTGACGTGCACGAACTGCTGCCACGTCCCGGCACCGTCGAGTGCGGCCGCCTCGTACTGCTCGGCCGGGATGTCCTGCAGCCCGGCCAGGTAGATGACCGCGTTGAACCCGATCGTCCACCACACCGTCATCCCGACCAGCGCCACGAACGCCCACGGCTGGTCGTTCGTCCACCCGATCTCGGGTACGCCGAACAGCCCGAGGAACGCGTTCAGAATGCCGAAGCTGGTGTCCAGGATGTAGCGGAACATCAGCCCGACCACCGCGACACCCAGCACGTACGGCGCGAAGTACACCGCCCGGAAGAACGTCCGGCCCGGGAACCGGCGGTCCAGCAGCACCGCCAGTCCCAACGGCAACGTGACCAGGAACGGCACCGACGCGACGGTGAAGATCGCCGTCGCCCGCATCCCGTGCCAGAACGGCTCGGCCGTGGTCGACAACGGGTCGAACAGGTCCTTGTAGTTCTGCAGTGCGGTGAACGGCTTGCCCGGCAACTGGAAGTCCCAGTCGTGCAGGCTCATCCACAGCCCGAAGATCGCCGGCCCGATGACGAACACCAGGAACAGCACGAGGTACGGCGCCAGGAACAGGTACGGCGTGGCCCGCCCGTACCCGCGGACGACGCCAGCGGCCCGTCGCGCGCGGGTGCGAGGCGCGGCGACGGCGTCGACCGCCACGTCAGGCTCCGTACTTCTTGCGATTCGCCTCCAGGATCTTGTCCGCCCGGGTGGCCGCGTCGGACAGCGCCTTGGCCGGCTCGGTCTTGAGCAGCACGGCCTCGTTCACCGCCTTGTTCAGCTCGGCCAGCGCGTCACCGATCCCCGGCACCGGCGGCGGGAAATGCAGGTCGTCGATCTGGGTGGCCAGCGCCGCCTGCTCCGGCAGTGCCTTGAAATCGGCCGATTCACGGACTTGCTTCCGTGCGGGCACCTGACCACCGCGAGCCCACTCCAGGGACTTTTGGCTGACGTAGTTCACGAACACCCGCGCCGCGGTCGACTTGTTCTGGTCCGGGGTCTTCAGCTTCGGCAGGCAGAACTGGTGCGAACCGGCCCACGCCGCCTTGGTGCCGCCGATGTTCGGGATCGGGGCGACGCCCCACTCGAGGCCCTTCTTCTCCCGCAGCGTGTTGATGTTCCAGATGCCGTTCCAGTTGAACGCCGTCTTGCCGTTCTGCAGCGCGATCGCGTCCGCGTCCTGGGCGACGTTCTTCGGGCTGTGGCCGTTCTTCACCAGGTCGACGAACCACGACAGCGCCTTGACGCCAGGATCCTCCTGCCAGACCGCCTTGCTCGCCTCCGCGTTGAACAGGTCACCGCCGTACTGCCAGATCAGCGCTTCGACACTCAACACCCCGGTGAACTGGAACGGGGTCGCCCAGTGGCCCTGAACACCCTTGCCCTTCAGCGCATCCAGCGCCGCGGCGTACTCGTCGGCCGTCGTCGGCGGCTTCTCCGGGTCCAGCCCGGCCTTGCTCATCACGGCCTTGTTGTAGAAGAAGCCGAGCGGGTGTACGTCGAGCGGGATGCCGTACCGCTTCCCGTTGTACTCGCCGGCCTTCCAGACCACGTCGGCGAAGTCCTCTTGCTTGAGTTCGAGTGCCTTGGCCACGTCGTCGAGCGGCTCGATCACGTTCCGGGCCGCGTTGGTGGCCAGCGAGTCGACGTGCATGATCGCGACCGCGGGACCCCGGCCGCTGCTCACCGCGGTGGGCAGTTTGGTGTAGTAGTCCGCCCACTGCATCACGGTCATCTTGACCTTGATGTTCGCGTGCTCGGCGTTGAACTGGTCGACCAGCTTGCGCATGAACGGGCCGTCACCGCCGGTGAATCCGTTCCAGAAGTCGAGCTCGACGGTGGGGCCGTCGTATCCCTTCGCGCCGCCGTCGCCGTTGGTCGGCGCGGCGCCGGGCTTGCCGGCCGAGCCTTCGCCGCAACCGGCGAGGATGCCGGCAGCTCCGGCTGCGCCGATACCGCCCAGGACGAGGCGTCGGCTGATGGTGTTCACGATGTTCCTCCAGGGGACAGACGAATCAGATGCCATGAGGCGGGGGGCAGCGTCGCGGTGCAGCTGCCGTCGACGATCTCGGTGCCGTCGACGGCCCGGGGCACCACCCGGTCCGGATCGTCCGCCGTGTTCACGGCGGCCCGATCGTCGTCGTACAGGGCGAGGTGCTCGACCACCCGGAGTCCAGCGGCCACCGGGATCTCGAGGTCGACCTTGTCGGTCTCACTCCGGTTCACCACGAAGATCGCGGTCTCACCGGTGTTCTCGTCGTACGTCGCTGTGCTCCACAGCGCCGGGATCCGGCCGAACGCGGTGGTGTCGATGTCGGGTCCGCTGACCGCGGTCTGCAGGACGGTCGGTCCGGCGTACCGGGCGGTCAGGGCGAACGGGTGGAAGATGGTCTGCCGCCAGGCGCGGCCGTCCGGTTCGGTGCGGATCGGGCCGATCACGTTGACCAGTTGCGCGAGGCAAGCGATCTTCACCCGGTCGGCGTGCCGGAGCAGGGTGATCAGCAGGCTGCCGACCACCACCGCGTCGTCGACGGTGTAGGTGTCCTCGATCAGCGGGCCGACCTCGCGGATGTCGAGGCCGAGCTCACCGGGGAAGTGCTGCTGGTACCAGACGTTCCACTCGTCGAACGACAAGGTCATCTCCTTGTCGCTGCGCTTGAGCGCCTTCACGTGGTCGGCGGTCGCGACCACCTCGGAAATCATCCGGTCCATCTGCTCCGACGCGGCCAGGAAACTCGCCTGATCACCGTCGTGTGGTTCGTAGTACGCGTGCAGGCTGATGTGGTCGACCAGGTCGTAGGTGCGCTCGAGGACGACGCGCTCCCACTCGCCGAAGGTCGGCATCCCGGCGTTGCTCGAACCGCAGGCGACCAACTCGAGACCGGGGTCGACCCGGCGCATCGCGTTCGCGGTCTCCTCGGCCAGCCGGGCGTACTCCTCGGGGGTCTTGTGGCCGATCTGCCAAGGGCCGTCCATCTCGTTGCCGAGGCACCACACCCTGATGTCGTGCGGCTCGGGGCTGCCGTTGGCCACCCGGCGGTCGGGCAACTCCATGCCGGCCGGGAGGTTGCAGTACTCGAGTAGCTCAATCGCTTCTTTGATCCCGCGGGTGCCGAGGTTCACCGCCCAGATCGGCTCGACCTCCGCCTTGCGCGACCAGGCGACGAACTCGTCGGTGCCGAACTGGTTCGGCTCGATCGCCCGCCAGGCCAGGTCCAGCCGGCGCGGCCGCTGTTCCTTCGGCCCGACGCCGTCCTCCCAGTCGTAGTTGGAGACGAAGTTGCCGCCGGGGTACCGGATCGTGGTGACGCCGAGCTCGCGGACCAGCTCCAGCACGTCCTGCCGGAAACCGTCCGGATCCGCCGTCGGGTGCCCGGGCTCGTAGATGCCGGTGTAGACGCAGCGTCCCATGTGCTCGACGAACGAGCCGAACAGCCGCCGGTCGAGCGGCCCGACGACGAACGCTGGATCCACCACAAGCCGTGCCACGAAGCCTCCCGGCGATCTTTACAACGTTTGAAGTGGATTTCTACAACGATTGACATCTCCTGTAAAGGGCTCGCCGATTGCACACTGGGAGGCATGCCGAGAATCCAGTCCGTCGTGATCCACTGTCACGACCCCTACCTGCTCGCGCCGTTCTGGAGCCTGGCCACCGGCCTGCCCGTGCACCCGGACGACGTCAAGGCGCTGGCCTCGCACTCCCTGGAGGAGGACGAGTCCGTCCTGCTCGGGGCACGCGACGGGTTCCACGTCTGGATCACGCCGGCCGACGAGCTCAAGCCCGCCGGCCGGATCCATCTCGACGTCACCGGCGAGGACGACGACCTCAGGTCGCTGCTCAAGGCCGGTGCGTCCGTCGTCCGGGAGATGCCGCACTGGACCGTCCTGTCCGATCCGGAAGGCAACGAGTTCTGTTTCGCTCCGGCCGTGGCACACTCAGGGAACGCTCGTGTCCCGTGATGGTGCCTGCTTGAACGATGGCGGCGTCCAGGTGCGTGCATCGCAAGGCGGAGAAGCGTCCTCGATGCGGGTTTCATCGTGGATGCTTCTCCAACGCCGCGAGGTGCGTGCCTGGGCGTCGCCAGCGTCAAGCAGGCACCATCACGGGGCACTAGGTAGACGGAGGTATGGATGACGACCAGGCTGAGTGATGTGGCGGCGCGGGCCGGCGTGTCGGTGAAGACGGTGTCGAACGTCATCAACGACTATCCGCACATCACCTCGCAGACCCGAGCGAAGGTCGAGGCCGCGATCGCGGACCTCGACTACAGGCCGAACGTGAGCGCCCGTTCGCTGCGCAAGGGCCGGTCGGACTTCATCGCGCTGGCCATCCCGGAGATGGCCTCGCCGTACTTCGCCGAGCTCGGCGCGGCGGTCAGCCGGGCCGCCAAGAAGCGCGGGATCACCGTGCTGATCGACCAGACCGAGGGCGAGTCCGCGGCCGAGAAGCTGGTCCTGGACGGCATGCGCGGGCAACTGATCGACGGCATCATCTTCTCCCCGATCACCACCGCACCGACCAAGATCGGCACCGCCGGTACGGCGAAACCCCTGGTCCTGCTGGGTGAACGGCCGACCGGCGGCACCTTCGACCACGTCGCGGTCGACTCGGTACAGGCATCCTTCGACGCGACCACGCACCTGATCTCGATCGGCCGGCGCCGGATCGCCGCCATCGGTGTCGGTGGTGGCGCGGGCACGGGCGCCGTACGACGGAAGGGTTATCGGAAGGCCCTGAAAGCGGCCGGTCTGCCGCATGATCCCGCGTTGGAGCTGGCCGGGACCGGGTATCACCGACCGGACGGCGCGGCCTCGATGCGCGAGTTGCTGGCGTTGCCCGAGCCGCCGGATGCCGTGTTCTGCTTCAACGATCTGCTCGCGCTCGGCGCGTTGCGGACGTTGGCCGAAGCCGGGTTGTCGGTGCCGGACGACGTTGCGGTGGTGGGGTTCGACGACATCGAGGACGGCCGCTACCACTCGCCGTCGCTGACCACGATCTCACCCGACAAGGAATGGCTCGCCGAGAACGCGGTCAGCCTGTTGCTCGAACGCATCGCGGGTAACGCCGAGGCCGCTCGTCGCGACCTCAGCGTCCCGTACACGTTGGAGATCCGGGAGTCGACGGCCGGTTAGAAGGCCGCCGTACAACCGACCAGGTTCGCGGTCACACTCGCACCGCGAGCCACCGTGATCGCCCGGGATTCGAGTACCTGACCGTTCGGACGCTCACACGTCAGCATCCACGACTCCGTCCCGCCTTCCTGGACGACGATCGGCCGGGTCGACGGGTTCGTGTGCCAGGTGTACGTGCCACCCGTCGGCACGACCATCGTGGTCTCGAGGACATCGGGCAGTTGCGTCCCGTTCCACGTCTTGGTGGTGAACGACTTCTTCAACCGCAGTACGGCGCCGGCCGGGCCGGTCCCGGTGATGACGGAGTGCCGTGCCGGGTTGATCGTGCTCTCGGCCGCAAGCAGGTACGCCGCACGGTTGCCCTTACCCGCCGTACTGCCGGAACCGTAGTAGTAGTTCACCACGTTCGAGAACGCCGGGTGGAAGCTGCTGGCGCCGTGTTCGAAGGTGAAGCCGAGTCCGCCGGTGGCGTAGTACGACCAGTCCTCGGTGACGCCGGTGGTGTCGTAGAGCTGGTAGCTGTACTGGCTGCGGTACCCGTTCTGCGCGGCCATCTGGTCGCCGAGTGCCTTGTAGATCGTCTCGTCCGGCGTCTTCGGCGCACCGGCGTACCCGGGCTCGCGGAGGACGAGATTCGAGTAGGTGTGGTTGGTGATCAGCGTGGTGACCTGATGCTGTGACACGAGCGCCTGGATGTTGCGCGACTCAGGCTCGCTGAACGCACTCGGACCCCGGTAGGTCTCCGAGGTCAGACTCGTCGATGCACCGGGGCCACCCCAGAAGCCGGAGTAGTTCCGGTTCAGATCGACACCGCGGGACTGGTTCGACGACAGCGCACACTGGCCGCTGGTCGGCAGCTGGCCGTTGACGATCCGGCAGTTCTTCCGCTTCATCTCGTACCCGAGGGTCCGGCTCAGGTTGAACCCGTCCGGGTTCACCACCGGTACGACGATGACGCGAGCCTTGTCCAGGATGTTCGTGATCCGGCTGTCGACGCCGTCGTTCTTCAGCAGGTCGTAGGCGAACTCGATGGTCAGCTCACCCGACGGCCATTCCCTGGCGTGGTGCAGGCCGACCATCAGGAACACCGGTTTGCCGTCGCTGGTGGCCACGTTCCGGCTGATCTCGAGACCGCGGATCGTCCGGTTCTCCAGCGAGTTCTCCTTCAGCGTGAACAGCTTCGCCTTGGTCGGATACTGCTGCGCGAGACTGGCCAGGTCGTTGTTGTAGTCGGCCAGCTGCCGGTACGCCGTACGTCCACTGGGCAACGTGGCTGCGACTTTCCTGGCCGCGACGGCCCGGGCGTACTCGGCGTCGGCCTTCTCCCGCTCACGGTCGGCGCCGACCAGGTCGTCCTCGAGCACCGACCAGCTGAACCCGGCCAGTTGCAGGAACCTTCGATCACTGTTGCCGTAGGCAACCAGATCGGTGTAGCCCGGCCCGGACGACTCGGCCAGGTCGAGGTCGAGGGTGGCCAGCCGTTTGCGGTCGGCCTGGGTCGCGGTGTTGACCCGGAGCAGCTGGATCAGCTCGCCGGATTCGGCGGCGACTGCTTTCCGATCCGGCGGCGCCGAGGCCTGCACTTGGTTGACGGCACCGACGGCAAGGACGGCCGCGAGTGCCAGCGGGATGATGCGAGTCCATCGGTTGGGGCGGAACACGATGACCTCCAGTAGTTGGGTTGTCGCATGCGGTAGCTGGAGGGTAGGCCTCCCGCCTCGTTCGGGGAAGCATTCGGCCGATCAGCGAGGGACAACCTTCGGGATCAGCGATCCGGGCTCAGCGATTAGGGAAGCCAGCCAGCTGCTTCGCCAACCCGACCTGCGTCAGCCGCAGCTTGGCAGCCAGCCCGAGTACGGCGTTCCGCAGCGGACGGACCGGTCGCGGCAGGTTCGCCAGCCGCGTCAGGCGGTGCGCCAGGGCGATCACGCGGACCGCTTCAGCGCGACTGTTGGTCGCGTAGGCATCGAGCTCCGAGTCGTGGCCGTTGAGTGCGGTCGACAGCGCGTCGGCGAGGGTGATCGCATCGCGGAGACCTAGGTTCATCCCTTGACCGCCGGCCGGGCTGTGAGTGTGCGCGGCGTCGCCGGCCAGCAGCACGCGGCCGGACCGGTACTGGTCCGCCACCCGCTCGTGGATCCGGAACCGCGAACCCCAGATCACCTCGGTCACCTTCGGCTCGGTCTTCCGCGGGCCGCGCGCGTTCAGCAGTTGCTGCGCGTAGGCGATGTCGGGGTGCTCCGGCGCGGCGTCCACGGAAGCGACCAGCCGGAACGATCCGTCCGGCAGCGGCGCGATCACCAGCAGCCCCGCTGTCGCGAAGGACAGCGAGACCTCCTCCGTCGGCAGCCCTTCGGCCCGGACGTCCACCAGGCTGAACGACAACTGCAAGGTGTTGCCCGGCATCCTCAGCCCGGCGAGTTCGCGGATCGTGCTGTTCATGCCGTCGGCGGCGACGACGTACTGCGCCTTGATCACCTCACCGCTGTCCAGCGTCACCTCGGCGCCTTCCGCGGACTGGGTCAGACCGATGGCGGCGTACGGGCGGAGGACTGTCCCGCCGAGCTCCTCGAGCCGTTCCAGCAGGACCTGCTCGGTCTGCCACTGCGGAATCATCAGCGTGAACGGGTAGTCCGTGGGCAGGTCGCGGAAGCTGACCGGGACGAGCCGGCGGTCGCCGTCGCGGATCGCGAAGTCCTGCAACTGCAGGCCGAGCTCGACCAGGCGCTTGGTGACGCCGATCTGCTCGAGCATCTCCAGCGTCCGGGCGTGGATGACCGAGGCCCGCGAGGTGTTCGACCCCTCGGCCTGCTTGTCGACCACGACCACGGAGTGTCCGTGCTGCCGCAGCCCGGTCGCCACCGCGAGCCCGACCGGGCCCGCACCCACCACCACAACGTCTGTCTCCATCATCGTTCGCCCCTTCGAGCATTTATCAACGCTTGTTGACTTTTACCGTAGAGAGGTAGAGGTGAAAAGTCAACAGGTGTTGGCATATGCTCTGGGCATGGCGGAACGGAAGTCGGACCGGACCCGGGCGGCAATCCTCGCGGCGGCCCGGGAGCGGTTCGGCGCGGACGGGTACGAGCGGGCCACGATCCGGGCGATCGCGGCGGACGCGGCGATCGACCCGGCGATGGTGATGCGGTACTACGGCAACAAGGAGAAGCTGTTCGCCGCGGCCGCCGAGTTCGATCTACGGTTGCCCGACTTCGACGGCGTACCTCGGGAGGAGGTGGGGGAGGCGATGGTTCGCCATTTCCTGACGCGGTGGGAGGGCGACGACACTCTGCGCGCGCTGCTGCGGGCCGCAGTGACGAACGAGGTCGCGGCCGAGCGGATGCGGCAGCTCTTCGCGTCGCAACTGGCGCCGACACTGCGAGAGCTCGCGGTCGACGCACCGGCGGTTCGGGCCGGCCTGGTCGCCAGCCAGGCGCTCGGGCTCGCGTTGTGCCGCTACATCCTCGAGATCGGCCCGATCGCCAAGCTCTCGCACGACGAGGTGGTCGCCTGGCTCGGGCCGACCCTGACGCGCTATCTCACCGCGCCGTTGCCCACCCAGGCCTGAGTTGCGGGGAGCGTTTCTTCGAGCGGGGGCAGGTGTGGGTGCCACTTGAGCTCCCACTCGAGGGAGAGCGGGTAGTCGGTGCCGTCGAGGGTTGCGAGCAGGTCCTGGATCGGGAAGTCGCCGGCACCGATGGCGACCGGGCGGTACTTCTGCCGGGAGTCCGACTCCTTGATCTGGACGAACTCGAGCCAGGGCTTCAGCAGCTCGAATGCCTCGGCCGGGGTCTCGCCGTGGCTCCAGGTGTGCGCGCTGTCCCAGATGACCTTCGCGTTGTGGCCGGGCACGTCGGTGTCGAGCAGTGTGCAGAACGCGGCCATCTTCCAGCCGGCCGAGTGCGAGTCGTGCGTTTCCAGCAGGATGTGGACATCCCTCGGGGCGGAGGTGACCCGGTCGAGGGCGCGAATCTCGCCGGCTGTCGGTCCGTCCGTCGTACCGAGGTCGTCATCGCCGGGGAAGACGCGGACGCCGCGAGCGCCGAGGTCGGCGGCGAGTTCGAGGTGGGCCTCGAGCGGCTGCTCCTCGACGGCGCACAGCTTGACGTAGCTGCTGACGGCGAGGACCTCCAAACCGGCGTCCTCGATCCGGGTCCGCAGCTCGCGCCGCCGCGCCGCGGTCAGGCCGGTGTTGGTGAACTCATCGTCCGCGGCCCGCAGTTCCAGGCCGCAAATGTCGTTGCCTTTGGCAAGTTCCAGGACCTGGTCGAGGGGCGCCCCGGGGCAGCCGAGCGTCGAGAAGGCGAGTCTCATAGCCCCTATTCGATCAGATCGAGCTCTGCTCAGACCCAGCGGCGGCGTGGGTGGGTGCGCGGAGTGGTGTTGGTCTGGTCGCCCTGCTGCTCCGGAGCCTGCTGCTCGTAGCCGTACTGCGGCTGCTGCTGGTACTCCGGCTGCTGCGGCTCTTCCGGCGCGTAGTAGCTGTTGTTGCTGTACTCCGGGGCGCCGTACGACTCAGCCGAGTAGTTCGGGCTGTAGCTCTCGTACGACGGCTCGACGCTGCTGTACTCGGACCCGCTGTACGAGGTCGGGCTGTAGGAGTCGTACGACGTCGAGTCGTAGTTGCTGCTGTACTCCGACTGGGTCGAGTTGCCGTAGCTGTAGTCCGTCGACTCGTAGCTGCTGCTCGACGAGTAGTCCGGCTGGCTGTACGACGACGAGGTGTACTCCGGGGTGGCGTCGTACGACGACTGGTAGCCCGAGGACGCGTCGTACGAGCTGTAGGACGGCTCCGACGAGTAGTTGGTCTCGGTGTACGACGGCTCCGGGCCGTACGACGGGACCGTCGGCAGCGGCTTCGACGGCGTCAGGAAGTCGTCCTGCTGGGAGAGCACGGGAGACGCCGGCTCGTAGTAGCCGGACGAGGGGGTGTGCTCCGACTGGGCGTACACCGTGTGCTCCGACGGCGCGTACACCGTGTGCTGTGACGGGGCGTGGACCTCGTGCTCCGACGGCGAGACCGCGGGCTGGATCGCCGAAGGGCTGTCCACCGCGACCCGAGCGGCCCGGCGGCCAGCGCGCGCAACGGGCGCGGGCTCAGGCTCGGGTGCGGGTTCGACCTCCGCTGGGGAGGACGTCGAGGTCAGGTAGTCGGGGGTCTCGTACGAGTAGGACTCGGAGTAGCTGCTCGCCCAGGACGGCGCCTCGGCCGGCTGGTACTCGGCCGCCGGGGCCTGGTACTCGGTCGGCTGGGACGGCTGGTAGGAGTACGGCTCCGGCTCGACGACGGTCAGCGGCGGCGTCTCGTTCAGCCAGCTGCTCGACGACGGTGCCTGAGTCGTCAGCAAGTCGTCGTTGCTGGAGCCGAGGTAGTCGCTCCAGCTCGTCTTCTCGTAGCTGGGCTCCTCGACCGGCTGCTTCTCTTCCTGCCAGGAGGTGACGGCGTCGAACTGCTCGGTCGAGGGGCCGTTGTCCTTGTCGTCCTGCCAGCTCTCCACGACCGGTGCAAACGGGCTCCACTTCGGCGGCTCCTCGGCGGGGCTGTCACCACCGAAGCCGTTGCCACCGAAAGCGGCCGGCGCAGCGGGCGCCTGGGGAGCGCCGAACGGGTTGCCACTGCCGGGGAATCCGCCGGCGGCCGCGCCGTCACCAGGGAAACCGGCGGCCGGGGCGGGAGCGGGAGCGAACGGGCTCGGAGCCGGGCCGCCACCGGCCATCTGCAGCTCCGGCTGCCGCTCCAGCTGCAGCACGGGCGCAGCGATCGGCTCGTTGATCGCGGCCTGCTCGTCGGTGTCGTCGTTCGCGTACGACGGAACCTGGGTGACCTCGTACGACGGAACCGCGGTGAGCTTCGGCCCCCGCTGGTCCCACCACGGGATCCACTCACGGTTGGTCTGCATCGCGTTGATCTTGCGGATCACGAGCGTCGCGGCGATGGCCGAGGCCGCGGTCAGCAGCAAGGACGCCGTACCGGCGAGGGCGATACCGCGCAGCGACCCGACGGTCGCGTCCATCCACATCAGGAACCGGCGGACCACCACGTCGAACGCCAGAGCGCCGATCCAGGTCACCCACCACACAGAAGTGAGGGCGGGAGTCCTGAATCGGCGCAGGTCGTCGGCGTACACCGGGGTCTTCGGATCGCTCGCTAGCCAGACGTCGTCGACGATCTGCTTCGGGTACCAGAGATTGGGGCCGGGGCAGAACCAGCTGGCCAGCACCCAGCCATGACTGCGGCGATGATCGGCCTGGCAGAACACCTCGGAGTTGACCCGGGCCCGCCAGAGCCAGATGACGAAGACGACGGCGGCGGCGACCGAGATGACGACGTTCGGGACTGCGGTGACCTTGGCGATGGCGTCGGCGCGGTTCAAGTCCGCGTCGTCGACGTTCGGCATCCCGCCGAGGTAGCTGTTGACGACGGAATACGTGTTCCAGTCGGACCAGGTGGAGAGCAGATGGGTGAGTGTCGACGCTCCGAGGAGTCCGATGGCGATCTTTCCGACCGTCCCGACCTGCTGGAACTCCTCAGCTGCGTGTGGCTGCCACTCTTCTTCTTGGTCTTGGACAGCAGTCAGTACTGGCTGCGGGTGGCTCACGTCGTGCGTCCCTCGCGTTGCTGGAACTCCGTCTGTTCGGCGTTTCGGCCAAATCCTGCCCCCGCATGACCGAGCCACATTGATACCACGAAGTAAGTACCCGTGTGGAGTCGGGTCCAGCACGGAGGGTGTCGACTTAACGTGTTCTTTTCGTACGCCCATCACCTCTTGTAACGACCGATTCGACGGTCCGTGACGGTTTGGTTTACCTCGCAGGAGGTTGGAATCCGGGCTGCGACTGATCCACCGCCCACCACGGCACCCATTCCCGGGTCGTCTGCAGCTCACCGATCCGCTCGATCAGGATCACCGCGAGGACGGCGGCCGCCGTCGTGAACAACGCGGAGATGGTGGACAGTACGACGTTCGTCCGCAGGTCGGCGAGCTCCGTCGCGCCGCCGAGAACACCGCGTTGCACGATGTTGCCGGACACCAGGCCGACCACCCAGGTGACCCACCAGCCCCAGACCAGCCGGGTGCCCGGGACGTCGCGCAGTACCGGCGTCTGCGGCGGCGTCCGCGGATCGCTGGCGGCGACGATGTCGTCGACGACCTGCTTGGGGTACCAGAGGTTCACCACCGGGCAGATCCAGCTGCCCAGCACCCAGCCGCGGGTGAACCGGTGCTCGCCGCGGCAGAACATCTCCGCGTTCCACCGGACCCGCCACAGCCAGACGATGAACACCACCGCGGCCGCGAGCAACGCCAGCGCGGCGACGATTCCGAGCGAGCCGGAGATCAGGTCGGCCTCGGCCAGCCGGTCCGGATCGTCGGCGTACCGCTTCACGGTCTGGTACGAGTACAGATCGGACCAGGCGGTCGCCCAGGCGGTGACGGTGACGACGCCGATCAGAATCGAGGCGGCCAGGCCCATTCCCCGCTCGGAGCTGAACCAGCGGTCCAGCGGCGGCTGGGTCGGCATGTGTCACAAATAGCACAACACCGCGTGACGACGCGAGAACAACAGGTGGTCGGGATGTTGGTGTCGGCCTCGGTTGGTGTCGCGAAAC
The DNA here is from genome assembly GCF_037203805.1 of Kribbella sp. CCNWLW201. NCBI lineage: Bacteria > Bacillati > Actinomycetota > Actinomycetes > Propionibacteriales > Kribbellaceae > Kribbella > Kribbella sp. CCNWLW201. Next base: position 990,438 of record NZ_JBBCBQ010000001.1, read on the forward strand.
GGCCAGAAAATGTCGGTGCCGGGCGCGAGGATGGCGGTATGCGCTCGTCCGTGATCGACTCACCCATCGGTGACCTGTCCCTGGCTGTGGACGACGCCGGACTGTGCCGGCTGAACTTCGGCCGGGTCGACAAACACCTGGACTCGGACCCGCTGCTGACCGAGACCCAGGAGCAGTTGAAGGCCTACTTCGCCGGCGAACTGAAGGAGTTCACCGTGCCGCTGTCGGTCCGCGGCGGCTCCGACTTCGAGCGCGCCGTCTGGGCCCAGCTGAGCCGGATCCCGTACGGCGAGATGCAGACGTACGGCGAGGTCGCCAAGATCGTCGGGGACGCGGGCGCGGCCCGGGCCGTCGGCGTCGCCTGCAACCGGAACCCGATCGCCGTCGTGGTGCCCTGCCACCGGGTCGTCGGCGCCGGCGGCAAGATGGTCGGCTTCGGCGGCGGCATCCCGCTCAAGCGGCACCTGCTCGAGCTCGAGGCCCGGATCACGCTCGAGACGCTGTGGACGTGAAGCGAAAAGGTGTCCACGCCTGACCGGGGCGGTGGGGTGGGAAATGCAACCAACACAGCACGCTCTGAAACCTGACGAAGATCTGACACCGGGCCACGCGTGCGAAGCCGCGCGGTGGGCTACCGGAGGACTAAGGTCGCTAACAGCGATCGGATCGTCACGTTTGAAGCGGACGCTTCAGTCGGGCGATCGGACCCGCGCCCTCCTCCCTGCCCGGAAGACACCTAGATGACCAAAACCCGCTCGACCGCACACCACCACCCCGACCTGAGCGCCCTGATGGACAAGAGCGCCGAGGACTGGTCCGCACCCGAGATCCAGGGCGCCGCCCGCTCGGCTTTGAAACTGCACGCCCCCGACCGCGAGCCGCTGACCTGGATCAAGCGGTTCGGCATTCTGCCCTGGCTGCACCGCAACGACGCCGTCTGCCAGCACTGCGGCGGCACGTACCCGTGCATCACGCACCGGTACGCCACCCAGTTGCTCTCGGCCGGCCGCTACACGATCGCCAAGCCACACCACGACGGCGATCCGACCGAAGACGACCACGAGCCGCAACCGAACTGAACGTCGTACGCGCAAGGCGACGTGAAGCCGTCACTGAGCTGGCGGTGGCAAAACGAAGGCCGCGAACCCCACCTGGGGATCGCGGCCTTCGCCGTTGCGGTGGTCAGGTCAGGAGTCGGACGGCTTCGGGTTGGTCGACTTCCGGGTGCTGGTGGTCTTCTTCGTGGCGCCGTTGGCGGCCGCGTTCACGTCGGCGTCGTCCGCCTTGGCGCCGTCGGTCTTCGGCGACTCCGCCTTCGGGGCGTCGGTCTTGCCGTTCGACGAGGCCGGCTCGGGCTTCGTCTCGGGCTTCGCCTCGTCCTTGGTGTCCGGCTTGGTCTCGGTCGCCGCCGGGCGGGACGTCGTACCGGCCGGGGCGGAGCTGTAGTCGCGGCCGCTGGTCGGGGTCGACTGCCAGGCCGGCTCCGGCGGGGTCAGCAGCTTCTTCACGGCCGCCGCGGCCAGGGCACCGAAGCCCAGGAACAGGACGACCTTGCGGAGCTTGTGGCTCTTCTTCGTCGGTACGTCGAGCTCACCCTTGAGCGCGGCCTTGGTGGCCTTGCCCCGGCGCTGGGTCTCCTCGACGACCGGCTCGGCGGCGGCCGCCAGCGACGCCAATGCGGCGGTCACCTTCGGCAGCACGTCGTCGTTGAACCGCTCGCGCGCCTTCTCGGCGGCGTGCTCGGTGGCCGGGCCGACCTTGGCCAGCGCGTCGTCGATCACCGGGCTCGCCTTCTCCACCGCGACATTTGCGTAGTAGGCGCCGCGCTCGACGGCCTTCTCGGCGTACGGCGACACCTTCTCCCGTGCGGTGCCCACAGCCGGCCCGAGCTTCTCCGACGCCGACTCGGCTAGCGGCCGGACCCGGTCCTTCGCGGTCTCGACCCGGCCCTTGGACTTCAACAAACCCACGGTTCCCTCCTCGGTGCCGCCCGCCTCGACGGGGCAGCCATCTGGCCCATCGGCGGTATGGACGCTACTGGTACGACTCTGGACAAATCCGGCTTCGTCTGCATCGTACGACGTACCCAGCCGACAAACCCGCTCCCAGGCACCCACAGTAACGACCCGTGGGACCTTGTATCGATCCATCGACCCCCACCCAGTGCCCAACTCCCCTCCCCACAACCATTCCGCCCCCGCCCTGGGGGTGCTCTCTCCACTTCCCCCGCCCCGGAGCGGAGCGGAGGGCGGGGTGCTCTTCGGCCGGTCGATGGTGGTTGGGTTGGCGTCGCATGACAGGATCGAAGGGGTAAGAAGCCGTAACCGATCGAGGAGTGAACACCCGTGGCCGAAGAGCTGTACGCGACCCTGCAGACGACGAAGGGTGACGTCGTCATCAGGCTGTTCCCCAACCACGCGCCGAAGACGGTGAGCAACTTCGTCGGTCTCGCCGAGGGCACCAAGGAGTGGACCGACCCGCAGACCGGTCAGCCGAGCAACGCCAAGTTCTACGACGGCCTGACCTTCCACCGGGTGATCGACGGCTTCATGATCCAGGGCGGCTGCCCGCTCGGCACCGGCACCGGTTCGCCGGGCTTCGCCTTCGACGACGAGATCCACCCCGAGCTGCAGTTCGACCGCCCGTACCTGCTGGCGATGGCGAACGCCGGCATCCAGTTCGGCAAGGGCACCAACGGCTCGCAGTTCTTCGTCACCGTGGTGCCGACCCCGCACCTGAACCGCAAGCACACCATCTTCGGCGAGGTCGTCGACGACGAGTCGAAGAAGGTCGTCGACGCGATCGCGACCGCGAAGACCGCGCCGGGCGACCGGCCGATCGAGCCGATCGTGATCAACAACGTCGTGATCGAGCGCAAGAACGCCTGATTCTTTCGCGCGGGCCGGGCAACTGCCCGGCCCGCACTCTCTCTCGTTGGGGAAGGACCCGCCCTCCGTGACCGAGACCGTCTGCTACCGGCACCCGGATCGGCCCGCCGGGGTGCGCTGCCAGCGCTGCGACCGGCCGATCTGCCCGTCCTGCATGAACAGCGCCGCGGTCGGCTTCCAGTGCCCGAACTGCTTCAACGAGGGCGTGAAGTCGGTGCCCCGGACGCGGACATCGCTCGGCGGCATCCAGCGCGGTAACCCGCAGATCGTCACGATGACCCTGCTGGCGATCAACGTGCTGGTGTTCATCGCGGTCCGCGCCGGCAGCAGCCGGATCGTGAACGACCTGGTGATGGTCCCGGTGCTGGTGGACTCCGAGCCGTGGCGGTTGCTCACGTCGGCCTTCACCCACCTGCAGATCTTCCACATCTTCTCGAACCTGTTCATGCTCTACCAGATCGGTCCGCCGCTGGAGCAGATGCTCGGCCGGCTCAGGTTCGTGATCCTCTACCTGCTGTCCGCGCTCGGCGGCAGCGTCGCGGTCTGGTTCCTGGCCGCGCCAGGGTCGGCGACCCTCGGTGCCTCCGGTGCCGTCCTCGGCCTGGTCGGCGCGCTGCTGGTGATCAGCCGCGCCCGCGGCATGGACGTCACCTGGATCCTCGGGTACGTCGCGGTGACCGCCGTCATCTCGTTCCTGATCCCGAACATTTCCTGGCAGGGCCACCTCGGCGGTTTCGTCGTTGGTGCGGCCGTCGCCTGGCTCTTCGTCCAGGACACCAAGCGCCGCCGCAACAAAGCCCGCACCTGACCTAGGCGGAATGCACGGTCCGGTTCGGGCCGAACTCCTCTTCGTGGGTGGCGGGGCGGCCGTCGAGGTGCCAGCTCCAGCTGACGGTGGGCTTGATGCGTAGGTAGACGCTCGGCCCGAACTGGCCGGCGCGCTCGACGAGCTCGGCGGTGCCGTAGACGCGGAGGAAGCGCGGCGACCACGGGTTGGTCGTGACCAGGTCGTCGATCACGAGTGCGACCTGGTCGTGGCCCGCGCGGACGTTGCGGGCCTTACGCGTGTTGCCGGGGTCGACCGCCCCGCCGACGTAGAAGTACGTGCCGTCGTACTCGAAGCCGACCGGTACGACATCCGGTTGCCCGTCCGGGCCGACCGTCGCCAACCGGGCCAGCGGTTGTGATTTCAGATAGGTGAGTTCTTCGTCGGTGAATGCCATGTACAGTAAAGTACAACGAGCGTTGTAACTATGCCAGGGAGGTCCGGGTGCCACGACCGGGGAAGCGGCAGGAGGTGCTGGCCGGAGCGTTGACCGTGTTCGCCCGGGACGGCTACGCGCGGGCGAGTATCGACGTGATCGCCGCGGAGGCCGGGGTCTCGACGCGGACGCTGTACAACCACTTCGGCGACAAGGCCGGGTTGTTCCGCGCGGTGATCCAGGAGAGCGCGACGAAGGTCGCGGCCGCCCAGCTCGCGATCATCGAGGCACACCTGACCGAGATCACCGACCTCGAGGCCGACCTGGTCGCGTTCGGGATCGCCTGGCGTACGCCGATGCCGGACTACGCCGAGCACTCCGCGCTGGTGCGGCAGGTGAATGCCGAGGCCGGCCACATCCCGCAAGACGCGATCGACGCCTGGCAGGAGGTAGGGCCGATCGCCGTACGGCGGGCTCTCGCCGACCGGCTGGCCGCGTTCGCCGCGGACGGGCTGCTGCGGATCGACGACCCGATGCGCGCCGCCCTGCACTTCTCCCTGCTCATCTCCGGAGCCAACCCGTCCTACCGAGGAGGATCGATGACCCCCGACGAGATCACCGACGCCATCACCACCGGCGTCCACGCGTTCCTGCACGGATACGCCGGCTGATGCGCTACCGACTCTTCGGCCCCACCGGTCTGCGTGTCTCCGAACTCTTCCTCGGCGCGATGCGGTTCCGGTCCGTCGAGCAGGCCGGGCCGATCGTCGACCGGTACGCCGACGCCGGCGGCAACATGATCGACACCGCCGACGCGTACGGCGCGAGCGAGGACGTCCTCGGCGAGATTTTGACCGACCGCCGGGACCGGTTCGTGCTCGCGTCGAAGTACACGCTGCCCCGGGACAAGACCGACATCAATGCCACCGGCAACCATCGGAAGAACCTGCGGCTCGCCCTCGAATCCAGCCTGCGCCGACTGCGGACCGATTACCTCGACGTCTACTGGGTGCACTACTGGGAACGGCACACCCCGATCGAGGAGACCTTGCGTGCCCTCGACGACGCCGTGCGCGCGGGCAAGATCCTGTACACCGGGATCTCCGACGCGCCGGCCTGGCTCGTTGCTCGCGGCAACACCTTGGCCGAGTGGCGGGACTGGTCCGGGTTCGCCGGCCTGCAGGTGCCGTACAGCCTGCTCCAGCGCGATATCGAGCGGGAACTGTTGCCGATGGCCGAGGCGTTCGGCATGACCGTGGCCGCCTGGGCACCCCTGGCCCACGGCAAGCTCGCGCGACCGGTGGACGCGGCCGGCGACGATCGCGAGCGTGCCGTGCTGACCGCCGTACACGCTGTCGCCGGTGAGCTGGGGCTGAAGCCCGCGCAGGTCGCGCTGGCCTGGACGCGGGTGCATTCGCGGACGGTCCATCCGCTGGCCGGTGCGAGTTCGCCGGAGCAACTCGCGGACAACCTCGCCGCGATCGAGCTCGCGTTGCCGGATGACGCCGTACGGCGGCTGGACGCGGCGACCGGGTTCACGCCGGGTTTCCCGCACGACTTCATCACGCCGGACCTGCTCGACCCGGACCGCATCGACGGCCGTTCAATCTGAAACTAAACGGCCTAGGCCACAATCTTTGATCGGTTTGTTCAAACGCATGACATCCGGACCATGACGCTCGTCTAATCGAGTGAAGTCCCGACGGGGGACCTTAGTGGTAAGGACATTCAGGATGATCTTCTGCGTGCCTGAGCGGTGGTCACAGTGAGCCCGCGCGCGATCGACAAACGAGCCCGCCCCGGAAACGAGACCCACCCGACGACCGTCCCACCAGGTGACCTGACCGCACTGGAAGAGGCGACCGCGGACCTGGCGACCGATCTGGAGCCGTCTACTCAACTCGAGCCCGCGGAGGGTTGATCTCCCTGTCGGTGGCCGGCGTCTAGCGCCGGCCACCCGGCGACAGTTCCTCGAATCCCCACCTGATCAACTCCGCCCGATCCCCACCGGCACGCAGCCACTCCTGCGCCGCGACATCCAGTACGGCGGCGGCCGCGGCCGTCAGCAGGTCGGCGGTGAACTCGTCCAGTGTCGACCCCGGCCGCTCTCGCAGCGCCTCGCTGACCTGACGGCGCAACTCATCGCGCTTCTCCACCATCCGCGCCCGCAGCGCCGGTGACGACTCGACCAACTCGAGCACCCGACCCGAGACGTACAACTGCTCGTGCCACTCCGTCAGCACCTGGCGCAGGCACTCCCAGTCGTCGTCGCCGTCCGCCGACCTGATCTGAGCCGCGAGCTTCACGGCGACCTCGTCCAGGCCGTGGAACAGCACCTCGTCCTTGGACGGGAAGTACCGGAAGAAGCTCCGCCTCGAAACCCCCGCGGCGTCGGCGATGTCGTCCACCGTCGTCGCGTCGTACCCATGCTCGATGAACAACCCGATCGCCAGTTCAGCCAACTGAACCCGAACAGCCCCGCGCGCACGAGCCCGTAGACCTTCCGTCGCCATACACCGAGTGTAGGCATTGGCACTCAGAGCGACAGGTGACACCGAGTGCCAGTCAAGACATCAGGAGGCAGCTGTCGCCGAACTCGTGCCAGAGGTAGCCCTCGTCGAGAGCGGCGTCGTACGCGCGCTGGACGGTGTCTCCACCGACGACGGCTTCGAGCAGGAGCAGGTGGGACGCTTCGGGGGCGTGCATGCCGGTGATGAGGCCGTCGACGACGCGGACCGGGTGGTCTGGGCCGAGGACGAGGTCAGTCCAGCCGTTGGAGGCGGTGACTGAGCCGTCGGCCGCGACAGCTGACTCAATGGCTCGTACGGCGGTCGTGCCCACTGCGACCACCCGACCGCCGTTGGCCTTCACCCAGTTCACCAACCGAGCCGTGTGCGCTGGTACGTCGTACCGCTCGGGCAAGGGTGGTTCGTGGCTCTCCAGCGAGGACACACCGCAGTGCAGCAGGATCGGCGCGATCAGTACGCCCTGCGACGCCAGGTGACTCACCAACTCGAAGCTGAACGGTCGCGCCGCACTGGGCATCTCCGCGCTACCCGGCTCTCGTGCGAAGACAGTCTGATACGACGCGAGTGGCCAACGCCGGCCGACGTACTTGTAGCTGATCGGCCGCCCGTGGCGGTGCAGATAGCCGAGCACCTCAGGCACTGGCGGCTTGGCGCGCCACAGTCGGTTCGAGTCCGACTGGTACGGCGACAGCAGCGTCAGCACGCCCTCCGGCACTTCCACCTGGTCGCCCGCCGTACCGCCGAACATCGGTGAGCCGCCGTTGCGCAGTTCGACGACCCAGGTGCCGTCGTCGAGTGCGGTGGAGAAGTGCACGACAACAGGCGCCACCCCGGAGCCGGTGATCCACGAGCCGTCGACTGCGGCGGGCAGGGTGCCGGAGGTGTTCACCAGCAAGAGGTCACCGGGTCGCAAGTGCTCACCGATCCGGTCGAACCTGGTGTGCGTGACGGTCGACCCCTCCGCGACCAGCAGCTTCACCTGATCCCGCGACAGACCTCTCGCCTCAGGAGGTTCGGTGGCGTTCAGCGAGTCGGGCAGGACGAATCTCGTGTGGGGGTACACCCTCACGACGTCACCGCCGGCGCGAACTCGGCTGCTCGGTACCGACCACTCTTGGGCCGGCTGTCTAGCAGTTGCAGGAACGCCGGTACGACGCTCGACGGCTCCGGCCGGTCCGAGATGTCCTCACCGGGGAACGCCGCCTGATGCATCGCCGTACGGAGGTCACCGGGGTCGACGGCATAGACGGCCAGCGACGGGTGCTCGGCGGCCAGTACTGCGGTCGCCTGGTCGAGAGCGGCCTTGGCGGAGCCGTAGCCACCCCAGCCTTCGTACGCCTCGACTGCTGCGTCGGAGCTGATGTTGAGGAGCACACCGGAGGTTGCGGTGAGCTCGGGGAGCAGTGCCTGAGTGAGAGCGATCGGCGCGACCACATCGACCTCGTAGACGCGTCGCAACTCGTCCAGGTCGGCAACACCCAGCGGCTGCAGCGGACTCGGGCCGAGATAGCTCGCGTTGTTGACCAGCAGGTCGAGCCGGCCGAGCTCGGTCACGGCGTCCACCAGGTCGGCGCGGTGCTCAGGGTCGGTGACGTCGCCGGCGAGAGGGACCACATCGGTGCGGTCGGCAAGGTCGTCGGCCGCGTCCTTGATCGCGTCGGCGCCACGCGCGTCGATCACCAGCGCCCAACCGCGATCGGCCAACCCGTGGGCGAGTGCCAGCCCGAGACCGGCGGACGCACCGGTGATGAGAGCGACAGGACGGGGTGAAGATTCAGGAGTCATGTCCGTCACTGTCATACCTCAAGCCAACTTGAGGTCAAGACCCTTGCCCCTCGAGTTCGGGGTTGCCCCCATTTCGGGGGTCGCCCCTCACCTGGGGGGTTGCGGACCCAAATTCTCGCGGTGCAACCCACAAGTTCCGGGGCCAACCCCTGAAATGGGGATCGGGTTGGGGGGAGGGTTGTCCACAGGGGTTCGCGGGACGGGAGGCGAGAGGGTGGTGTTTGGGTGATCCTGGATGGGTGAATCCGATGCTGAAGCTGGTTGCGGCCAGTCAGGGCGGGGTGTTCAGCCGGAGTCAGGCGTTGGCATCCGGGTACACGCCGCAGGAGTTCCGTGATCGTGTCCGAGCCGGCCGGTGGGAACGCATTCGGCACGGTCAGTACGCCGAAGCAGTCGACCTGAGCGGGTTGCCGCCGTGGGATCGGGAGCTCGCTCGGCATCGACGCCTCGTCCACGCGGCGATGAACTCGTTGCGGCCAGGATCCGTTGCCGTGAGCCACCAGTCGGCTCTCGTGTTGCACCAGTTGCCGCAATGGGGCCTCGACCTGACCGAGGTGCAACTGAGCCGGCTGGACGAGCGAAGGCACAGCGGTCCGGTGGCGGGAGTCCGGTATCACCGCGGCAGGATGTCGCCGGACGACCTCACCGAGCGAGACGGCCTCCCCGTCACGACGCTGGCACGCGCTGTGCTGGAAACAGCCTGTACAGCCTCGTTCGAGGCCGCGGTTGTGATCGTTGATGCAGCGTTACGTGATCACGCTCTGGGCGAGGAAGAGCTGCTCAGGCTCCTCGGGATGACAGAGTTCTGGCCGGGGAGTCCCACGGCCAGGTCCGCGATCGGGTTCGGCGACGGCCGGTCGGAGTCTGTCGGCGAGTCGCGCCTTCGCGTGTTGATGTACAACCACGGCTTGCCGACGCCGGAACTACAGGCCGTCTACGAGGACGAGGATGGCTTCGTTGCCCGGGTGGACTTCGACTTTCCGGAGTACGAGACCGTTGTCGAGTTCGACGGCAAGGTGAAGTACACCGGCGGATCGCCGGAGGTGCTGACCCGGGAGAAGGCACGTGAGGATCGCCTCCGGGCTCTGGGGTTGCAGGTCGTCCGGAGCACCTGGTCCGATTTCGCACGCCCGTCCCACACCGCTGCTCGAATCCGGTCCGCCTTCACCCGCTCACGCCGTACCGCCTGACTCGTCTGGCGCCGACCGACCCCGCCCCGTCTCGTCTCGTCACCATTTGAGGGGTTGACCCCTGAGGCTGTGGGTTCGGCCGCCAAATTCCGAGGGGCCAACCCGCCACTTGAGGGGTTGACCCCTGAAATGGGGGTGGGGGCCGGGTCAGAGGAGGATCCCTGGATTCATCACGCCGTCGGGGTCGAGGGCCTTCTTGACGGCCTGCAAAGCCTCGACCGCAAGTGGGCCGATCTCCTCCGCATATGCATCCCGGTGGTCGGTGCCGACACCGTGGTGGTGGCTGATGGTTCCGCCGGCCGTCGCGATCGCCTTGTTCGCCGCGACTTTCGCCGTACGCCACTGGGCCACCGGATCGTCTGTCTGCGCGCAGATCACGGTGAAGTACAGGGATGCGCCGGTCTCATAGACATGCGAGACATGGCAGAGAACAAGCGGCGGTGTGCCCTGGTCGGTGAGTGACTTCACCAAGGCTTCCGTCACCGCGGCCTTCAGCCCAGGCAGTTTCGACCAGAAGCCGGCTGTCTCCAGCGTCTCCACCAGCGCACCCTCGTCCAGCAAGGGATCCCGCAGGTACGGCGCTCGATACCGCCCGACCCGCCACGTCTCGCCCGGACCTTCACCCAGGTTCTGCCCACCGGCCGCGGTGAGCACCTCGGCCGTGGCCGGGTTGTACGGCCCGTCGAAACCGACGATCGCCAGTACGCCGCCCGATCCGCCACCTAGCACGTCCGGGTCGGCCAGGTTCACCGCCGTCTCGGCCTCGTCGGACAACCGCAGCACCGTCGGCAGCGGCCCGTCCTGGGCGAGTCGCCGGATCGCGGTCAACCCGGCCGCGAAGTCCTCGAACCGCCAGCCCTCGAAGTGCCGCTCGGCCGGCCGCGGCCGGATCCGTACGACGACCGACGTGATGATCCCGAACGCGCCCTCCGACCCGAGCACCAACTGCCGCAGGTCCGGCCCGGCCGCGGACATCGGCGCGCGCCCGGCCTCGATCGTCCCGCGTGGTGTCGCCAGCGTCAGGCCGACCACCATCTGATCGAACCGTCCATAGCCCGCCGACGACTGCCCGCTCGACCGTGCGGCCGCGTACCCGCCGATCGAAGCGCCCTCATAAGACTGTGGAAAGTGCCCGAGCGTGTACCCGCGCTCGGCCAGCAGGGCCTCCGCCGCCGGACCGCGTACGCCGGCCTGCAGAGTCGCTGTCCGCGAAACCTCATCGATCTCCACCAACTGGTCGAGCCGCTGCAGATCGACCGTGACGAAGCGCCGATCCGCGGCGAGCCCACCGACGACCGACGTACCGCCGGAGTAGGGAACGACGGCGAGGTCGTGCTCAGCGCTGCCGGCCAGCAGCACCTGCACCTCGTCATGCGTCGCCGGGTAGACGACGGCGTCGGGCATGTCGGAGGTGTCACCCGAGCGATGCCGGAGCAGGTCTGGTGTCGAGTACCCGCGTGTGTGCGCCCAGCGTGCTGAAAGGTCTGTGGTCACGTGGTCGGCACCGACCACTCCGGTCAGGAAGGTGAGCTGCTCCGGGCTCAACTCTGGCCGGTCACCCGGAACCGGACTGGCCAGCGGGTCCACGGGCGCCGCCGCGGGGCGCCGTACCCCCAGATGCTTGAGCGCGTCGACGGCCGCGGCGGGCAGCTCGACCTGGTGGGCGGGATCGCCCCAACGGCCCGGCGTGAGATGCACCACCGGCAGGTCCGACTCGGTCATTCTGGGCTCCCGATCGCTGGTCTGGAGAGGTAGCGTCCTTGGGAGGTGAGACCCCCTGGCTCCCACCTTCCAAGGACAGTTCCCGGACGCCACAGTCGCTGATACACTCTGACGTGTGATGTCTCAGCGTAGCAGCGAGTCCGAACCCGAGACCAGCACGCGTCCCACGCCTGCGAACGCGATCGGCGAGGAGCGGATCCTGGACGCGGCCTACGAGCTGCTGCTCGCGATCGGGATGCGCCGGATGACGATGGCCGATATCGCCCGGCATGCCGAGGTGTCCCGGGCGACCCTCTACCGGCGCTGGCCGAACGTGCAGGCCGTGGTCGCCGCGTTGATGACCCGCGAGTGGACCACCGCACTCGTGTCCGCGTTCCAGCCGGACGCGGAGGACGGCAAGTCCCGGCTGGTCGAGGGTGTGGTCGAGGTGGTCGCACAGACCCGGATCCACCCGTTGATGCGGAAGATCATCGAGCTCGATCCGGAGTTCCTCACGCCGTACCTGCTCGAGCGCCGCGGGAGCAGCACGGTCGCGCATCTCGCACTGGTCGAAGAGGGCCTCAAGGCCGGTCAGGCCGACGGTTCGATCCGGGCCGGTGACCCGGTCTGGATGGCCCGGCAGATCATCCTCATCTCACTGGCCTCGGCGGTGTCCGGGCCGGTGATGGCCTCCGCCGACGAGTACCCGAAGCTGGACGAGGAGCTGCGGGTGATGCTCACCAGGTACCTGACGCCATGATCAGCGTGGGCAACGCCAGCCTGAACGCGGCCCGCCGGGCCCGTGAGCTGGAGTGGCTGGACACGACCGGCAAGGTCGACGTCCTGGTCATCGGCGGCGGGGTCACCGGCGCCGGCGTTGCCCTGGACGCGGCCGCCCGCGGTCTGACCGTAGCCCTGGTGGAGAAGCACGACCTGGCCTTCGGCACCAGCCGGTGGAGTTCGAAGCTGGTGCACGGCGGGCTGCGCTACCTCGCCTCCGGTCACGTCGGCATCGCCTACGAGAGCGCGGTCGAGCGCGGCATCCTGATGAAAACGACGGCGCCACACCTGGTCCACCCGGTGCCGCAGATCGCGCCGTGGTTGCCACAGGCAAGGTTCGCGCAGGCCGCGCTGTTGCGGGGCGCGTTCTTCGGCGGCGACGTACTGCGGACGTTCGCGCGGACCAGCGACGACTACCTGCCGCACTCCCGCCGGGTCAGCTCGGCGGAGATCCTCCGCTATGCGCCGACGCTGCGTCCCGAGGGGATGCGCGGCGGCTTCCTGACCTGGGACGGGCAGCTGTACGACGACGCGCGGTTGGTGGTCGCGATCGCGCGGACGGCGGCGCAGTACGGGGCCCGGGTGCTGACCCGGGTCGCGGCCACCGAGGTCACCGGGCGAGGCGCCGTACTGGTTGATCAACTGACCGGGCAACGGCTGCAGGTGGACGCTTCGATGGTGATCAACGCGGCCGGCATCTGGGCCGATCAGGTTGCCTCGGGGATCAAGCTGCGGCCGAGCCGGGGGACGCATCTGGTCCTTCCACAGTCGGCCTTCGGCGGACTGTCCGCCGTACTGACTCTGCCGGTGCCTGGTGAGCTGCGGCGCGTGGTGATGGCGATCCCGGCCCCGGACGACCGGGTGTACGTCGGGCTGACCGACGAGGAGGCGCCCGGGCCGGTGAGCGACGTACCGCATGCGACCGACGCCGAGATCGACTTCCTGCTCTCCACCATCAGCGCGGCCGTGCAGGTGCCGTTGACGCGGTCCGACCTGCTCGGGACGTACGCCGGTCTGCGGCCTCTGCTCGACACCGGTCACCAGAAGGGTGAGGACAAGACCGCGGACATCTCGCGGCGGCACGCGGTGATCACGAGCGCGGACGGGCTGGTGACGATCGTGGGCGGCAAGCTGACGACGTACCGGCGAATGGCGCAGGACGCGCTCGACACGGCGCTGGCGCAGTCTGCGGTGGCGGTACGGCGGCCCTGCCTGACGCACCGGATTCCGCTCGTCGGAGCGGCCGACCGGGTCCAGTTGGCCGCTGTCCGGGCGCCCTCGCGGTTCGTGCAGCGGTACGGCGTGGAGGCGCCGGACGTGATCGCCGGACCGCCGTCGCTGCTGGCGCCGATCGCGCCGGGGCTGCGGACGACACACGCCGAGCTGCGGTTCGCCGTGCGGCACGAGGGTGCGCTGACGGAGGACGACGTACTGGACCGGCGGACGCGGATCGGTTTGTCCGCGGTGGACCGGGAGCTGGCGCGGCCGGCTGTGCGTGAGGCTTTCGCCGGCGTGTGAGTTGCAGCTTCTCACCTGTGGATAACAGGTTGAACGCTCCCAAGGCTGGGTTAACTTGGCTTGCGAGGGGGTGAAAGAGGTGACTCAGCCATATCCGGGGCCCGGTGGTCCGCCGCCGTACCCGCAGGGGTTTCAGCAGCCGTATCCGGTGCCGTACCGGCCGATGCCCTATCAGCCGATGCCGGCGCCGGCGCGCTACCGGCCGTTGAAGAAGATCGCCGTGGTCAGCATCGTGCTGATGGGGCTGACCGCGGTCGGGGCGGTGATCCAGTCCGCGCTGATGTGGAGCTCGTACGACGAGGTCAAGCGGTTCGTGTACGGGCTGCTCTCCGACGAGGAGGTCGACCGGGCGGTCGGGTCGATCGCGGGCACCGGGCCGCTGCTCAACCTGATCAGCTACCTGCTGATGGGGACCGGGATCGCGTTCCTGATCTGGCTCTGGCAGGCACGGGAGAACACCGAGTTCCTCAGCTCACCGCTGGCACCGCGGCCGCGGATCGAGGACGGGCAGCCGCATCGGCATGCGACCGGCTGGGTCGTCGGATCGTGGTTCTGCCCGATGGTGCAGTTCTGGTACCCGCTGCAGATCATGCAGGACGTCACCGCCGCGAGCGAGCCACCGGAGCAGCGGGGTGCCTCCAAGCGTGGTCCGGTCCGGACGCTGCTGTATGGCTGGTGGGCGACCTGGACCGGGTTCTGGGTGATCCTGGTCGGCGGTGGCGGGCTCGCGTTCCTCGCCTTCATCGTCTGGATCGTGCGCCTGGTCGACGCGGCCGACACCGCGGACGCGACCGGCGACTACGTCGACATCTACGACCTGCAGGACTTCATGGTCCGGGTGGCGCTGGCGATCAACATCGGCTTCACCGTGGCAACGCTGCTCCTGATCGCGGCCGGGGTCGCCGCCTCGCTGCTGCTCCTCCGCATCACCCGGTGGCAACAGGACCAGGTGACGATGCCACCGGCTCCTGCCCCCGCACCGCCGCCCCCACCGCAGTACGCGCCCCGGTACAACAACCCTGGCCCGACGTTCCCGTCGTACGGTCAGAGATAGGCGAGTACGGCGGTCGCGTCGTCGTAGCGCTTCCCGCGGAAGCTGTCCGGGTGGGCGGCGTCGTCGTACGCCCAGACTCGGTCGACGAGTGCGCGCGGGCCGTCCGTGGTGAGCACGTCGAGCAGGTCGTCCCAGGTGTGCCCGTAGCGCTCGACGTACCGGGACGCACCATCGGACAGTACGGCGACCAGCTCGAGCTCCGCGCGATCCGTCGTACCCGCGACTGCCTCGTACGCCGCCTTGGGTTCGGTGCTCGCGACCCAGAAGCCGCCCGGCTGGTTACGGAGCCGGCGGACCGCCTCGAAGGTGTACTCGGGCAACAGGTCGATCCGGTCGTCGCTGTGGACCGACACCCTGCCGGCCCTTGATCTCATCACGATCGGAGAGTCGGCCAGGACCAGGTGCTCGACGCTGTCCGATCCGACCCGGATCATCGCGACGGTCGACGACGGGCTGTCCGGGTTGGTGAGGTCGCACGTACCGGCATGCTCGGCTTTGACGGTGGCGATCGCGTCGGCCAGCAGATCCGTCAGCGGAGCGGTCGAGCCGGTCAGCAGCGGCAGGGCGAGCTGACGACCGAGCCGCTGGACCAGCCAGGCGACCGTATGCCGGCAGCCGGAGTCGATGCCCTTCCCAGCGGTGGCTCCGTCGAGTACGACGACGAAGTCGGGGCCGCTGAGGACGAGATCCTCGTTCACCGCGGGCGGTCGCCGGTCAGGCGCGGGCTGACTGATCGAGCGGATCTCCACGCGCCCAGTCTGCTATCCGCGAGCGGCCCAACTGTCGGCGAGGGACTGTTCGAGGGAGATCTTCGGGGACCAGCCAAGGTGTTTGCCGATCAGCCCGGTGTCGGCCTGCTGCCAGGTCGCGCCGGTCACGGTGTCCGGCTGGGCCTCCTCGACGATTTTGGCCGGCTGTCCGCTCAGCTCGAACAATTGACCGGCGACATCCCGGGCCAGACTCGCGCGACCGGTCCCGACGTTCAGAACCGCGGGCAGCTTGGCGTCCGCGAGCGACACCGCCAGGACCGCCTCGGCGACATCGCGGACGTCGACGAAATCCCGCCATACGTCCAGCGATCCCGCCTCGATCGTGTGCCTGGACCGGAGGTCGCGGATGACTCGGCCGGTCAGGGTGCTCTCGGGCGCGTCAGGTCCGATCACGTCGAAGACGCGCAGGACGACCGCGTCGGCGCCGTTGCGCTGGGCCCGGAGTACCAGTTCGGAGCCGGCCAGCTTGGTGAGTCCGTAGGGTCCGGCCGGGCAGGGATCGGTCTGTTCGTCCTGGCTGGTTCCCTGCGGCGCACCGCCGTACTCGGCCGCCGAACCGAGTTGGACGAACCGCGCATGGCTGGCGTTGTCGTGGGCCGAGGCGAGCAGCGCCTCGACGGCGATCACGTTGGCCCGGACCAACGTCGCGGCGTCGCCCAGCGTGGCGCCGGCCGCGTTGATGATGACGGTCGGTTTGTACATGCCGATCTGGGTGTCCAGGGCATACGGGTGCATCGCGGCCAGGTCGCACAACCGGTACGGCTCACCCCGGCTCCGGCTCAGACCGCGGTATTCCACCCCGCGGTCGGCGAGCAGTGCGCAGATCCTGGCGCCGAGGAAGCCTCCCGCGCCGAACACCATCACCCGCTCAGTTCCGGTCACTCCTCCATCGTGCGGCCCGTAGTTGTCGGTCCGCCGAAGGTTCTCCGTCGTACCGATCACAAATGCACCAACCTCGTGTCGGTACGGCGTGGCAGGGTGGGCAGCTCAGGACATCGCAGCGACAGGGGAGAGCCATGGCACAGGGGCGACCGGCGACGCCGACCGAGTCGACGATCCGCGACTGGGACGACGCGGACCCGTCCGGCGAGACCTATCGCAGGGTGCTGTTCATCGACTCCGACCTGACCGAGGTGGACAACCGCGGCGGGGTCTTCGAGGAGTGCACCTTCCGCGGCGTCCGGTTCAACGCCTCGACGCACACCGACGCCGCGTTCGTGAACTGCACCTTCGTCCGATGCTCGTTCTTCGACACCACGTTCACCCGGTGCAAGCTGGTCGGCAGCTTCTTCGACGACTGCACCTACAACCTGATGAAGGTCTCCGGCGGCGACTGGTCGTTCAGCGGTCTCCCGGGCGCGGACCTGCGCGGCACCGAGCTCACCGGCCTGAAGCTCCGCGAGGCGGACCTCACCGGCATCCGCGCGGCCAAGGCGGTGCTGCGCGATCTGGATCTGTCCGGCGCGTCCCTCCAACGCGCCGACTTCACCGCCGCCGACCTCCGCGGCTCCGACCTCTCCACCCTCGATCCACTCACGGTCGAGCTGAAGGACGCCCGGGTCGACATCACCCAGGCGATGGTCATCGCCACGTCACTAGGCCTGGACGTCAGACCATGATCTGTGGATATCTCCGTGTAGTCGTGTCGGCATCCCCCGTTTCATCCACAGCCTGTGGATAACTATCCGGATAACTCTGTAACCGGTCCGTGAGAATCTCACCGCGCCCGGGCGATCTGACGGAGGCCGTTCGCCGGTTTCGTCACCGGGACCAGCTCGCCGCGGCGGTGCCGGGCCGGGGGCCGACCGCGTACGACGAGGATCCCGGCGTGCTCGACGACGTACGGGCCGGTGACCACCAGACGGCGTCCGCGGGTCAGGCTCTGCAGGCCGGCGGCCAGGCCGACACCGGCGAAGGCACCGAGCGTGTTGGCGATCAAGTCGTGCAGCTGGCAGGAGCGTCCGAGCTGCGGGAGCAGCGCCTGGATCGCCTCGACCGCCGCGGACATCCCGATGCCGGCGGCGATCCCGTCGGCCGGGCGACCGCTGGACAGCGTCAGCATGCCGGCGGCCGGTACGAACAGCACGACGTTGAGCAGGCCCTGGATCGAGGTCAGGCCGCCGGTCGTGGTCAGGTAGGTGCCGCACTGGCCGATCTGGCCGAGCCGGTGCGCGGTCGGGCTGAGCGTCGCCGCCAGCACCAGCGCGAAGGCGGCGGGCATGCAGAACGACGCCAGTCGGGGGATGAGGTCACCCGGTCGCCGCAGTGACGAGATGGCGATCGGCAGCGCCATTCCGGTCAGCACGAGCCAGGTGTCCAGCAGATGTGGGATGCCGCGATAGGTCTCGAGCACGCGTCCGGAGCCTCCCGTGGTCGACCGGCTGACTCGATGTCTTCCTCGTCGATTTCGCTTCCTGACAAGACGATCTGCTGACCGATCCCACGCTCGCCAGCCTTGTCCGGACATCTGCACGCACCCGCAAACTCACCGTGACAATCCGTGCACAAACTGTCACGGAAGAAAGGTGCTCAGGGCAACGATCATTTGCATGCGGGGTCAACCGATCGGTGGAGCGGGGATCCACCGGATGAGCGTGCGGTGCGGCTGAGCGGTCGATGTGGCGCAAGGTTCCGGAACGGGACGCTGACAGTGTCGATCTTGCTCGGGAGAGGAGAAGGGGATGTCACTCAGCGTGGACGTCCGGCAGCCGCGGAGTGCGGCGGCGTTGCGGAGTGTGAAGGTGTTGGTGGGTGCCTACCTGGGCATCAGCGTGCTCACGCTGGCGGGAATCATCGCTCTGCGGCACAACGCCGCCGCGGTGAACGATGCCGTGTGGACCCGCGGCAGCATCGTGGTGGCGAGTGCGTTGCTGACGTTCGCGTTCGCGCGGCGGGCAGCCGGCGGGTCGCGAAAGGCGTTCCTGCGGCTGCGGATCATCTCGGCGATCATGCTGGTCGCGATCGTGGTGATCGTCGCGCTGCCCGGCACGTTCCCGCTGTGGATGAAGTTCGAGCAGGGCATCTGCGGACTGCTCCTGCTCGGGGTCGCGCTGCTCGTGAACGGGAAGCACCTTCGCTCGGTGTTCACTGGGCCGTAGGCGACGAGGAGTGTGGATGAGCGAGCGCGTGTGGCCGGTTCGGCTGACTGTGGCGCCGTATGTCCTGCTCGCCTTCCTCTCCGCCGTCACCGTGCTGATCAAGCGGTCCGAACCGCGGTCGCTGGTAGTCGACCTCGCGCTGTGTGCGGGCATGGCCGGGTGGATGCTGGGGATGTTCACCCTCCGCCCGGACTGGCGCGAGCGGCCCCGCGTCATGGCGGTGTTCATCACCGGCTTCGTCGTACTGATGGCTGTTCTGGTGATCCGCGATCCGTGGTTCGGCTTGCTCACGCCGGCCGGGTTCTTCTACACGTTCATCCTGCTGCCCTGGCCGTCGCGACTGGCCGGGGTGACCGCGGTCGCGATCGTGGCCGCGACCGCGCAGGCGTACGGCGTACCGAAGGACGAGCTCCTCGGATGGCTCGCGTACGGCGCGGTGGTCGCGGCGAACGTGGTCGCGATGTGCCTGGCGGCCTGGCTCGGCTGGAGCCGTGACGTGCTGAGCCGGCAACGCCAGCAGGCCGTCGACGACCTGACCGAGGCCAACCGGAAACTCGAGGAGACCGTGGCGGAGAACGCTGCGCTGCACGAGCAACTGCTGACCCAGGCGAGGGAGGCCGGTGTCAACGATGAGCGGCAGCGGATGGCGCGGGAGATCCACGACACGCTCGCGCAGGGGCTCACCGGGATCGTCACCCAACTGCAGGCCGCCGAGCATTCCGGGAACTGGCGCCGCCATGTGCAAGCCGCGGTGGGCCTGGCCAGGGACAGCCTGTCGGAGGCGCGGCGCTCGGTGCACGCTCTTCGTCCACAGCCTTTGCAGACGGCGACTCTTAGCGAGGCGCTCGCCGAGGTGGTACGACGATGGTCGACTCTGCACGGGCTCGACGTACAACTGGCGACGACGGGCACACCGCGGGTGATGACACCGGAAGCGGAGGCCGCGTTGCTGCGGGCGGCGCAGGAGGCGCTGGCGAACGTGGCGAAGTACGCGCGGGCGACTCGCGTCGGGGTGACACTGTCGTACCTGGAGAAGGAGGTCGCCTTGGACGTCCGCGACGACGGCGTCGGCTTCGACCCGTCCCGTCGTACCGAGTCGAAGAGCGGCGGCTTCGGCCTGGTCGCGATGCGGGAACGCGTCGAGGCGCTCAACGGCACGCTCCAGCTCGAGTCCGAACCAGGAGTCGGTACGGCGATCTCGGCCTCGATCCCCGATGCGGGGGTACCGGCATGATCCGGCTGTTGATCGCCGACGACCATCCGGTGGTCCGCGACGGGTTGGGCGGGATGTTCGCGGCGGACCCGGAGTTCGAGGTGGTCGGCGAGGCGGGCGACGGCGCGGAGGCGATCCGGCTCGCCCAGGTTCTGCGGCCTGACGTGATCCTGATGGATCTGCAGATGCCGGGGGTGAACGGCCTGGCCGCGATCACTGAGCTCGCCGAACGCGGTGTGACGGCTCGCGTCCTGGTCCTGACGACATACGACACCGACGGGTACGTCGTACCGGCGATCGAGGCTGGTGCGACCGGTTACCTGCTCAAGGACGCACCGCGGGACGAGTTGCTCCGAGCGGTCCGCGCGGCGGCCCAGGGCGACGCCGTCCTGGCTCCGTCGGTTGCCAGCCTGCTGATGAACCGGCTACGTACGCCGCCCGCACCCGAGGTGCTCAGCCAACGCGAACTCGAAGTACTCGGGCTCGTCGCCGCCGGCAACACCAACCGCGCGACCGCCGCCCGGCTGTTCATCAGCGAGGCCACGGTCAAGACGCACCTGCTCAACATCTACGCCAAACTCAACACCCCCGACCGCGCCTCCGCAGTCGCCGAAGCCTACAAACGCGGCCTGCTCACGCCGGACGGCTGATTCACCCCACGCGATACTCGCTGTCGCGCCGATCGGTGATCAACATGTAGCCGGGCGCATGAGTGATCGCGAACGGCGGCCGCGACGCCATCAGCGCAGCCTGCGGGGTGACCCCACAAGCCCAGAACACCGGTACGTCGCCGTCGGCCGCGTCGACCGGATCACCGAAGTCCGGCCGGTCGAGATCCTTAATGCCCAGGGACCGCGGATCCCCGATGTGCACCGGGCCACCGTGCACAGCGGGCATCGCACGGGTGATCCGGACGGCGTCGTCAACGCGGTCGGCCGGGATCTGTCGCATCGACACGACCATCGGACCGAAGAGCCGGCCGGCGGGTTCACACTGCCGGTTCGTGGCGTACATCGCGACGTTGCGGCCTTGCTCGACGTGCCTGAGCGGGATCCCCGCAGCGGCTAGCGCGCTCTCGAACGTGAAGCTGCAGCCGATGGAGAAGGCGACCAAATCGCTGCTCCACGCCTCGGTGGCATCGGAGACTTCTTCGGCCAGCTCGCCGTTCCGCCAGATCCGGTACCGCGGCAGGTCGGTGCGCAGGTCCGCGTCGGCCGCGAGGCGAGTCGTCGGATCGCCGGGATCGCTGACGTCGAGCAGCGGGCAGGCCTGTGCATTCCGGGTGCAGAACAGCAGAACGTCGTACGCCCAGTCCTTGGGGACAGCGATCAGGTTGGTCTGGGCGTAGCCGCTGACCCAGCCGGTGGTCGGGTGCGCCTCGCCGCGGCGGAACACCGCACGTGCCTGGATCGGGCTGAAGTTGGCCGGCTCGGTCATCGGGCTCCTGCCTTCTGCAGTGGGCCCTCTAGATTAGAAATTGTTGAACAATTCCACAAGACTTAGCGTCGATACTTGGCGACCGCGTCGGCGCCCGGCTCGTCGCCGTACGCGCGGAGGCCGTCGATCACGCCGTCGATGTCGGCCGGTGGGCGGTTCTGGCTGAGTTTGAACTTCGCCTCGATCCGCGTGATCGCGATCTCGACGCCCACGATCGCGCGGAGTTGGCCGGACACGAACTTCTCCGGTGCGTCGTCCACCGACCACGGCTCCGCCCGGCCGGCTTCGTGGTGGTCCGACAGGCGTCGTACGACGTCCGAGACCCAGGCCGGGTCGTCGTACACGGTCATCGTTCCGTGGACGTGGGCGGTGACGTAGTTCCAGGTCGGGACGACCCGGCCGTGCTCGCGTTTGGACGCGTACCAGGTCGGCGAGATGTACGAGTCCGGACCACGCATGATCACCAGCGCGTCCCCGATCACGGTCTGCCGCCAGTGATCGTTGTTGCGGGCGAAGTGGCCGAGCAGGACGTTCCTGGAGCGGTCGTAGACGAACGGCAGCATGGTCGCCACCAGCCCGTCCGGCGTCATCGTCACCAGGTCGGCGGCCCCGTAGTGGGCCAGCAGTTCGTGGACCGCCTCGTCATCGGGGGCGAAGTGCGCGGGAACATACACACCACCAAGCCTCACGGACTCGGTCGTTGTCCAACAGATCCAATCCGCGCAGGCTTCGCCAGTCCACTCTAGGTCTTGAGCTTGGCGGCGTACTCGTAGTCGCGGCGCCAGTCGCCGGACGGCGGCAGGATCACCCGTGCGGTGCCCGCGTCTTCGTAGGCCTTGAGTTGCTCGGCCGCGTGCTCTGGGTCGGAGTCCAGCGGTGGAGCGACGACCGTTGCCTTGAGCGCCGGTCGGTCGTGCAGCTGGTTGATGTGCTCGAGGCTCGCCTTGACCTCGTCGGGTGACATCGCGATCGTCGCCCAGCCGTCGCCGTACCTCGCCGCCCGTCGGAAGGCTGCCTTGCCGTTGCCTGCGACAACGATCGGGGGAACTGGCGAGCCCGGGGCGAGGGTCGCCTCCAGACCGTCCGCGAGGATCGTCGGCTTGCCGGCGATCAGGTCCGGCAGGACGGCGAGTGCCTCGTCGGTCAGCCGGCCGCGGTCGGCGAAGGACACACCCGCGGCGCGCCAGCCGATGTCACCGTGCGCCGGGTTGCCGGTGCCGACGCCGAGCACGAGCCGGTTGCCGGACACGAACTGCAGGGTGTTCACCTGCTTCGCCGCCCACGCGACCGGCCGCAACGCCAGCAGCATCACGCTGAACCCCACCGTGATCCGCTCCGTCACCGCCGCCGCGGTCGCCAGCACCACCGAGCTGTCCAGCATCGGCGCACTCGCGATCAGATGATCCGTCGACCAGACCGAATCCAGCCCTACCTCCTCCGCGAACCGCGCACTCGCCCGGACATCTCCCAAGATCGGCTGCCCAGGATCAGGCGTCGACGTCGGAAGAATCACCCCGATCTCAACCGTCATACCCACCGCAACCCACAGTCCCGAAAGCGCATTCCCGTCGTACGGCGAGGTGCCGGGATGCTCGCGCCAAGGAGATGCCAAGGTCCGGGCAAGGACCGGTGGTCACGCTCTGGGTGACGGTGCCGGGAGGTGGCGCCGCAAACACCGAGGAGGAGCCATGGCCAAGATCATTCGCTGCGAGGACGGCGCGATCGTCCGCGGCAGCACGGACGAGGAACTGCTGGCGAACGCGTGGAAGCACATGCGGGACGTCCACCCCGACCTGGTCGATTCGTTCAGCAACGAGCAGCTGCTCGCGATGGCCAGCGAGGAGTAGCCGGGGCGTGCCGCGTCGAGGACGGTTTCCGCCGTCCTCGACCGCGTTGGGTCAGTCCACCACCTCGGCCATGGCGAGCAGTTGATCGGGAGTGACCGATCCCAGGACGTCCGGGTGAGCGTCCCGCATGTGGTCCAGGGCGCGCGTGAGCAACTCCTCGTCGGTCGCCCCGCGGACCACGTAGCCGCATTCGCACGCGATCACTTTCATCGCCGCCTCCTTCGACGCCTTGGCTTCATAATGGACCCGGAGGAGCGATGGACGAATGCCCACCGGCCCGGATCCAGCTCTGCGGCCGGTTCAGCGTGCAGGCCGGCGGCCAGGCCATCCATGACCTCCGCGGCCGCCAGTGCCGGCCGCTGCTCGGCTACCTCGTCCTGCACCGCACCCGGTCGGTGACTCGCGCCGAGGTGATCGACGCGCTGTGGGGCGAGCACCCGCCGCCCGCCGCGGACACCGCCCTGTCGGCGCTCTTGTCGAACCTCCGGAAAGCACTCGGCTGGGACATGTCCGGCCGCGGCGAACTGCGGCTCGTGCTCCCCGCGGGCAGCTTCGTCGACGCGGAGGCCGCCATCGAGAACTCCCACCTGGCCCAGGCCGCCGAACATCGCGGAGACGCCGCCGCGGCCTACATCTGCGCCGAAATCGCCCGCTACATCTGCCGGCGGACCTTCCTGGTCGGGTTCGACGCACCCTGGATCGAGGAGTGGCGCACCCAGCTCGCGACGGTCAACATCACCGCGCTGGAGACGTTCACCCGAGCCTGCCTGGCGATCGGCGGGCCTGAACTGGCTGCGGCCGACAGAGCGTCGCGTGAACTGGTCCAGCTCGCGCCGTACCGGGAAAGCGGGCACGCGCTGCGGATGCGAGCACTCGCCGCGAGCGGCAACAACGCGGAGGCGCTGCTGGCGTTCGATCGGCTGCGCCATCTCCTTCGCGACGACCTCGGGGTCGATCCCAGCCCTGATCTTCGTGCCCTGCACCAGCAACTGCTGGGCCGGAGGTCAGGCCTTTGAGGTCAGGTGCTGGCCGTTACTCTTCCTAGGGTCGGCGTCATGGCAGCTGTGCTCAGACCTCGGGTGCTGGGTCGTGCGTTGCTCGAGCGGCAACTGTTGTTGCGCCGTACGGACCTGGACGTGGTGCCGGCAGTTGAGCAGGTGTTCGGGCTGAACGCGCAGAACCCGAACGATCCGTATCTGGCGCTGTGGAGTCGGCTTGAGTCGTTCACTCTGCCGAGTCTGACCGCTGCGATCGAGGATGGGTCGTTGGTGCGGTCGACGATGATGCGGGCGACCCAGCACCTGATGTCGGTCCCGGACTTCCAGTTCGTCCGGCCCGTGCTGGCACCGCTGTTGCGGCGGGTGCAGCGGAACGCGTTCGGCCGTCGTACTGCCGGAGTGGACCTCGATGCACTCGTGATCATGGCGCGGGAATTGCTCGCCGACGGCAGGACGCTGACGCGGCCGGAGCTGGGTCGGCTGCTGGCCGAGCGATGGCCGGTCGACGATCCGACTGCGCTCGGCTGGACGGCGCAGTACCTGGAACCGCTCATCCACCCCGCGCCGAGCGGCACCTGGAACGTCTATGGTGCGACGCCGTTCGCCCTGCCGGAAGTGAGCTTGTCGGTCGGGGATGTTCGGCAGATGATCCTGCGCTATCTCGCCGCGTTCGGACCGGCGACCGTGGCCGACGCCCGCACGTGGTCGGGCGTGAGTGGACTGCGCGAGGTGTTCGCGGAGCTGCGACCTTCATTGCAGGTGTACGTCGACGAGTCCGGCCGCGAACTCTTCGACCTGCCGGACCAGCCGCTGCCGTCCGAGGACGTGCCGGCGCCGGTCCGGTTCCTCCCACCGTTCGACGCGACCCTCCTCGGCCACGCCGACCGCACCCGCATCATGACCGACGAGATCCGCCGCCAGGTCTGCATCGGCGCCGGCGTCGCAGCCACCGTCCTCGTGGACGGCACGGTCGCGGCCACTTGGACAGTCGATTACGCCGACGATGCCGCCGTACTCACCGTGCAACCCCTCCGCCTACTGACCGATCCCGCTGCTGTCGAAGCCGAGGCCGCCCGCCTGCTGACCTTCATCTCGCCCACGAACAGCAATCGCATCGAGCTCCTCCCACTCGAGAACCCGCCCCCGAACTGACTCCAGCCCGCTGAGGTGTGCCTGGAGCAGGCGATGCACCCCATCGAGGATCGTGACGCTGCCGTTGGGCCGTCGTACGACGTCCAGCGGATAGCGCAGATCCGCCGCCATCGTCCGGGTGTGCTGCTCCACATGGCGCTCAGGCTCGGCGGCCACTTCCAGCGGAGTCACCTGGAACGGGCGCCCATCCCGCGACCAGAACGGCAGTCGCAGGTGCCAGGCCAGCTCGGCGACCTGCAGCTCAACCACGGGAAGGTCCAGGCTGTGCAGCAAAGCGAGATCCCAGTGGAAGTCGAGGATGACGTCTTTGAGTTCCGGCGACAGTTCATTCAGCAGCGGGAACGGGGTACGGCGCATTCGTTCGTCCTGGTGGTCTGGACAGCCTTGATGCCTGAGGTGAACGATAGATGGCTGTGTTGGGGAGTCCGCCGCGGATCAGGGTCGGGGCGCTGACGATCATGGCTGCTCGGCCGCGGGAGCTGGGCCGGTTCTACGCCAAGCTGCTGAACTGGCCGTACGTGCGGGAGGAGGGACCGCGCCCAGGGGAGCCGCCCGAGGCCGGCTACGCGCTGGTCTGCCCACCTGAGGGGGTCGCCGAGCCGGCCTTGAACTTCGACTACGAGGCCAAGTACCGCCGACCGCAGTGGCCGGCCGTCGCGGGCGAGCAGACGTCGACCATGCATCTCGATGTCGGCGTCGACGACCTTGATGCCGCGGTCGCCTGGGCGCTCGAATGCGGCGCCACCCTCGCCACCGTCCAACCGCGCCCCAACGAGCACCGCGTCATGATCGACCCCGAAGGCCACCCCTTCTGCCTCTGCCTGGGCTGACCCGGCCGGCTTCCGCCTAGGCTGACCCGGGCCAGCTTCTGTTTAGGCTGACTCCGGCGTGCTCCTGCTGAGGTTGACTCGGGCCGCGACGAAGCTGCGGCCTTCGAAGAGCACCTCACCGCCGAGTTCCTCGGCCAGTTGCGCGCTGGTGAAGTAGCGCTTGTAGATCCGGTGACGGGACCCGTCGTTCAGCGTCCGATCAAGCCATTGCGCCGGCTCCACGCCAGGTCGGAGCGCGGTGTCGACCACGATCAGTTCGCCGGCCACCCGCCGTACCTCGGCCAAGAACACGGCCCGCTCGTCAGACGGCAGATGACCATAGAAGTGCCCGGTCAGCACCCGATCAAAGGCCGCATCCGCCACCGGCAACCGCAACGCATCACCAACGACCACCACCCCACCCGGCACCCGTCCGCGCGCGACGTCGAGCATGGCCAGACTCTGGTCGAGACCAACAATCGTTCCTCGAAGGTGCCGCGTCAGAAAGCCGGTGCCACAGGCAACATCAAGCGTTCGCGCGGCTGGCAACCCGTGGATCAGCTCCACCAGCCGCGAGATCTCGAGTTCCCATCCGGGCGGGTTGAGCGCCGCGAACCGCCCCTGCCCCAGGTACCACTCGTCGTACTCCCTGGCGCGTTGCTCGTAATAGGCAGCCGTCGCCGCATCACTGGCAAACGTGGGCTCCCGATCCGCCATACCGGAGTCTTACCCATCAGCGCCTCTGCTGTGGAGGCCCTTGACGGTGCGGAGGACCGGAGCGGTCTCGAGAGTGTTGACACCGGGCAGGTCGGCGACGTGTTCGGTCAGGTAGCGGTTGAGGTGCATGGAGTCGCGGCAGATCGCCTGGGCGACCAGATTGGTCGGGCCGGTGGTGACCGCGACGAACGAGATCTCGGGATGTGCGGCCAGGGCCTCGGCGGTGGCAACGAGCCCGGCCGGCTGAACCGTTATCCACAGCCGCGCCTCAGCCCGGTAGCCGAGCGCCGCCGGCGGCACCTCGACGTCGAAGGTCAGCACGCCGGTACGGCGCAGATGGTCGAGGCGTCGCGCGACCGTCGACTGGGACCAGCCGGTCGCCCGTACGAGTTCGGCGTACGTCGCCCGCCCGTCTCTACGCAATCCCTCCAGCATCCGGTGATCCGGCGGCTCGAGGACGACCTTCTCGTCCAACAGGTCCGGCGCCGTACGGCGGAGGCGGGAGCGGTGCTCCGCGGCGAGATGGTCGATCGCGCGCCAGTCCGGCGGCTGGAACGAGGCTGGCAGGAGTTCGTGGGCACTCATCCCGAGTACGCCGTGCGGGAGCTTCTCGATCAGGGGTTGATCCGCACTCGACGGCTGACAGCTGCAACTGACCTCGGTGCCGCCGGACAGGACGTGGATCCAGTAGGTGTCCGCGCGACGCGCCAACGCGGCCGCGATCGGCGCCGCGACATCCGGCGTGCACCGGATCCGGACGATCCACGACCGGTAGCCGAGCCGGCGTCCATCGGCTGTCCCGACAACACGCAGTACGCCGCCCGCCCGCAAGCGACGGTAGCGGCGAGCGACCGTGTGCTCCGAGACCCCCAGCACCTCGGCGACAGCACGGAACGGCACCCGCCCATCAACCTTCAGCGAGTGCACCAGCCCACGATCAACTTCATCAAGCGTGACATATTCAGCCACAACCTGACCCTACCGCGCTAGATATCCCCAGCTCTATCCACAACTGTGCACAACCTCGGTTTCGGTAGGCTCGTTGCGGTGATGGTGGATCTCAAAGGTGAGTTGTTGAGGGGTCTGCGGGGCGGTCGGGCGGTGATGCTTGCCAAGTTGGATGGTTTGTCGGAGTACGACCGGCGTCGTCCGGCGACTCCGACGGGCACGAACCTGCTTGGCTTGGTGAAGCATCTGGCCGGCCTGGAGTACGGCTATCTCGGTGAGTCGTTCGGCCGGCCACCCGTCGAACGGCCGTCATGGTTCAGAGACGACCCGTACGCCGAGATCGACATGTGGGCCACGCCTGATGAATCGACTGGCTACATCACAGGCGTCTACCGGCAGGCCTGTGCGCACGCCGACATCACTGTCGCCGAGCTCGACCTGGACAGCCCGGGCCACGTGGCGCATTGGGCCGAAGGTCAGACGACGTTAGGGGTGCTGTTGATCAGGATGGTCAGCGAGACCGCGCAGCACGCCGGCCACGCCGACATCATCCGTGAACTGATCGACGGCCGGATCGGCGGCGATGAGGCGACTGTCGAGGCGGACGAAGAGTTCTGGCGCGACCGGAGAAACAGAGTTCAAGAGGCTGCTGACCACTACCGCGTGCCGTGAACGGCGTGGCTCGGATGTCGCCGGGGCGCTCAGGAGGACGTTTCGTAGTGGGTGACGAGCGCGGCGGCGCGGTCGCGTAGGGCGATGCGGAGCCACTGCGGGGCCAGGGCTTCGGCGTTCCTGGCGAGCTGCCACAGCGCCCATTCGGCGTGTCTCGAGTCTTGGAAGGTCACTTCCAGCCGCAGCCAGCCGTCTGCGTCGGTTGCTTCGGTGAGGACGGCCACTGCGGTGCCGACCAGGTCCTCCCGCCGCGCCGGGTCCACTCGTACCAGCGCGGTGACTTGGTCGCCACCGGCTCGAAACCGCGTACTACGTTCCCGCCAGGCCCGGTCCAGATCGACCCGGTCTGGTCGCTGTGCGGGTTCGGCGAGTTCCTCGGCCGCCAAGATCCGGGACAGCCGGTAGGTGCGGTCCGCGCCGGATCTCGTGGCCAGCAAGTAGCCCTGGTCTCGTACGGTGACGAGTCCGATCGGGTCCACCGTGCGCCACTTCGCCGCCTGGTCCACCGCCGCGTAGTGGATGCGCAATTTGTGTCCGCCGAGTACTGCGCGCCGGACCTCGGCCGCTATGGGGCCGGGTACCTCCTCGGCGACCAGCCGGCGCGAGAGGAGGTCTGTCTCCGGGTCGATGAGCAATCGCTCGGCCACGTCGGCCGCAGTGTCCCGATGGCTTTCGGGTAGCGCGTCGACCACCTTGAGCATGGCCGAAGCGAGCGCCGAGCCGAGGCCGAACGCCTGCGCGCCGCGCCGCGATCCGGCAACCAGCAGGGCAAGCGCCTCGTCGTGGTTCAGTCCGGTGAGCTCGGTCCGGAACCCGGGCAGCAATGCGAACCCGCCGTACCGGCCGCGCTCGGTGTAGACCGGGACGCCGGCCGCGGACAGCGCCTCGATGTCGCGCAGCACCGTGCGGGTGGATACCTCGAGCTCGCGAGCCAGGGTGGCCGCGGACAGCTGACCGTGCTGGCGCAGCAGCAGGACCAGCGAGACCAACCTGTCGGCCCGCATACGAAGACCCTACAGCCATACACGACACACGATGTCGTGAAAGCCTGGAAGCCTTACCAGCGTCGCCCAAGGACACCTCGTACGTCGGCCCGGCGACCCGACACGTGATTCGCTGTTCCGTAGGGAGGTGAGACATGAGGACCCCGGCATCCCTTCAAGCCGACCTCGCCGTACTCCACGAACTCCTGACCGCCGACCGCGAGCGCACGACCGACCTGATCTCGTCACTGACCCAGAACGTCACGTCGATCGTCGAGGCGACCCGACTCACCGCAACCGACGACGAGCACGACCCAGAAGGATCGACAATCGCCTTCGAGCGCTCACAGACAACCTCGCTGCTCGCAGCAGCCACCAATCACCTGACCGACGTGGACAAGGCCTTGAACAAAATTGCCAACGGCAACTACGGCCACTGCGAACGCTGCGCCGCCCCCATCTCCCGCGAGCGCCTCCTCGCCCGCCCAGCAACCCACACCTGCATCACGTGCGCCGCCTAGTCCTATCGACGACCTTCTGCTCAGCGAAAGATTGCTGCATGCGGAGAAGAGACCGTCGAGGCGAGGAACTGGCCACGCGGGCGAACGTCGTCCTCATCCACAATGCGCTGGCCTCCATCCGCACGATTGCGTACCTTCGACGAGATCTCGGCTTCGACTCGGGCGAAGTCGTCGACGACTACCACGAGCTGATCCGATTGCTGGCGGACACCGCCGCGAGCCTCCCTGGATCTCTCCGCGCGGATTCAAAGGGAAAGCGCTGCGAGGCCGGCGATGCCGGCGATCAGGAGGATCTGACCGGCTCTCGCGCGCCGGTACTCGCCGTTGCTGAGTACCTGGTATCCGTGCTCCCGTTCGACCAGGTCTGACGCGAGCAGTAGTGGTCGGCCTAGCGATCCGATGATCGCAAGGAGATACACGCCCGCCCCGGCCCATGCACTCGTCGCGAGCGGGTCTTCGACGATTGCGCTCCTCAGCAGACCGAGTGGGGCGAACGCACACCAAGCGCCCGCGATCGCCCCGGCCAATCCCTTGTGTGACCGGGCGATGGGATCGACGGCGGTCAGTAGGCAGACCAACGCGAGCATTACACCCATGGCGGTGAGGCCAAGCACATTGTTGGCGAGTGCACTGCTGATCATGACGCTTGATTGTCCACTGCTCGCAGGGCTCTGGTTGGGACCATGGCGCCTGTTGGCCGGAAGACGGTGCTATGGGGTCTACGGCTCTGGCTGTCGATGGCGTGGCGTTGTTTGTGGCTCTCGATGCGCCCACGCGACAGCGACCGCCCACACCAGCAAGGCGACGAAAGCTCCCACACCCGCGCCGAGCAGCGCACCGTCGAGAAGGCTGCCCACCACCGCGCCGACAGCACTGGTCAGGAGCGCAGCGACCACCAGCAGCGAGCTCGCATCCCCGCCCCAGCTCAAATCACGCAACCGCTTACGCATCGATCGTCCGCGCTCCATCAGCATCACTACTTGAGCGCTGATCACCGAGGCCACAAGCAAGAAAGCCAGACACCGGACCATGACCACGCCGCCCATCATGCCTCCAGCCAGCGCGGCGCGCGGTAGACCCACAGGCGCCGAACCCCACTGTCCTACGCTGACGGGATGCGCAGATCGATTCTGCTTGCCGCGGTGGTGGTCTGCGCGGCGAGCCTCCTGACCGCTTGCGGACCGCGGATGTCTCGCGGCGTGGTCGGCATGTCGGTCGATGACGCGGGCGCACCGGTGATCGTGCTGCAGAACTGCAACGGCGACATCTCCCAACTCGAGTTCTACGACCAGACTCGGCCGCGAATGCAGGAAACCGCACCCACGCCCGTGACGATGTATGTGAACCCGCGCCCGGACAAGTCGGTGGTCCAGATCCCCATCCAGACCGGCGGGAACGGCTGGCAGGTCACGGGAGAAGCGCCGGTCCTGCGCGCTGATGGCAAGTACGTGATCCAGGCCTGGGGCAAGCGACACGGGTGGTCCGGCCGCGGCACCGAGTTCACCCTCGGAGACCTCAAGACCGTCGAGCCCGGCCAGGTCCGCCACGACTCTCCACTCATCGGCACGACCCCGCCGTACGACGCCAGTCCCCCGAAGTACCGCGTGACCCCGCTGGACGACTTCATCACCGACGAGTGCCCGTAAGAGCTCAGACGCCAGCTACGTACGTCGTTTGGCAGTTGGGATCGTGTGGACAGGGCTCGAGGATGCCGTTGGTCGGTCAGGCTGCTGCCTTGTCCCGCTGGCGACGGTCCAGATACTTGACCGCCAACTGGGCTTGCACAGCGGCGATCGCGGTGTACCAGGCGACGTGGAAGAGCCAGAGCCGCGAGCCATCCATTGGCAGGTTCCCAAGCGAGATCGCGTAGTAGGGCAGGTAGAGGAGCAGGCTGAGTGGAGCATCGAGAACCATCAGGCCGGCGTAGGCCGCGAAGCTCGGATGCTCGGGCACCGCGACCAAGACGGCGAGTGCGGTGACGACCAGCACATAGGCGATCGCGACTACACGCCGCCGCTTGGGCGGTGAACTGGGCAGCATCTCGCCATTCTTGCCCCGTCCCGCAATACCTGCCAGACGAACATGACCAGTGGAAGCACGGCCCGATGCTCGCGGGCGGATGGACCCCGAGCGTACTGCGTGAACGAGGCAGCGGACACCGGCGAAGCAACTCTCGGCCACGGGTCGCTCGCGAGCAGTGCGGGGCAGTTTGGCGCAGGCGGCACAACCGGCGCAGCGAAACCCGCCCCACCGCGGCGAGCAGCCACAGCGGCCGAGCGGAGCGACGGCCCAGGGGGTGCGGGTGGCGGAGCCCTCCGCTCGCGGCAAGCGAAGCGCAGCCGCACAACATGACGAAGGCGAGGCGGTCCGCGCTTTCCGCGGACACACCTCGCCTGTCGCCTTCGTGGAGACGAGGGGACTTGAACCCCTAACCCCTGCCTTGCAAAGGCAGTGCTCTGCCAGTTGAGCTACGCCCCCGTGGGGGATCGGTCAGCGACCCGGGGCGACCGAGTCGACGGCCTCGGCCCAGAGGTCCTTGTCGGCGCGGGACGACTGGGCCTTCTTGTAGGCGAAGTATCCACCGATGCTGGCCACCAGCACCAGCAGGATCTTCTTCAGCACCGGGACTCCTCGGATCGGGGTTCGCGATCGTGGTGGTGGGCCTAACTGGACTTGAACCAGTGACCTCTGCCTTATCAGGGCAGCGCTCTAACCGTCTGAGCTATAGGCCCGCGTTGCGGGATCGAACCCGGGAGAGATTACCGCACTCGGTGCCCTACTCCCAAACCGGTTTCGGCCAGGCCCTCACCGGGCCCGACCGAACGCCGTCAAAGCCGTCAGTCCTCCGATGCCAGGGTAACTTCCAAGCCGCCGAGCAGCGTGGCGGCGATGTTGTAGAGGAACGATCCGAGCGTCGCCAGCGCGGTGATGATGAGCACATCCGCGCAGGCCAGCAGGGTGGTGAAACCCATCACTTTGCCGGTGTTGATGTAGTTCTCGATCCGGAACGGCTCGGCCGCCGGCGTCCCCAGCACCTCGGTGACGGTGTTGTTGATGTTGTCGAACACCCCGGCCGCACCGATCGCGGACCAGACGATGAAGACCGCGACCCAGGTGACGATGCCGAACGCGATCGACAGCAGGAACGACGTCTTCATCACCGACCACGGGTCGATCCGCGACATCCGCAGCCGTGCCTTGCGGGTCTGCGGCCGGGTCGATGCCTTCGACGCCTTCTCGGGCTTGGTGACGACGGTCTCCGGCTTCGCCTTCACCGAAGCGGCCTTGTCCAGCACCGCCTGCCGGGCCGCGGTGACCTTGTCGCCGATGCTCTCGGTGGTCGACTTCGCCGTACTCTTCCCGGTCAGCCCGTACGACGACGCGCCGGCAGCGGATCCAGCGGCGGCCGAACCAGCACCCGACGGCGGCGTCCACGGCTCAGGACGGGGCGGCGTACTGGGAGTGGCCGGTCGAGGCGACGGCTGAGACGCCGGCCGCACCGGCGGCTGCTGCGGCGGCCGAACCGGCGCCGAACCAGACGACGAAGGAGCCGACGAGGGCCCGGACGGCGACGCACCCGACTGACCCGGCCGCGGCTGGCCGCCGCCGGAGCCTCCGGCCGGCTGAGCACCCCCGGACGGCCGTTGCGGACGGTAGTCGCCTGATCTCGGCTGGCCGTTGCCGCTCGGGGCGGCGGTGGTACGACCGTTGGAGGCCGGGGTGGCCGGTGCGGTGGACTGCTTGTTCCCGCCCTGCGTTGGCCGCTGGGTCTCGGGATTGTCCGCCGCACCATCGGGCCATGTCGGCCTCGCGCGGTTGGTCATCAGTTACCCTCCTGGCCGGCTTCGTCGTCTTCGACGGTAGCCGCGCCGTCGACGTCCGTCGAACGCTGGTCATCAGAATTGACGCTCTCAGGGGTGGATTCGGTTGTCGCTCCGTCCACATCCTGGGCATCCTCTGACGAGGAGGTACCCTCTTCGGCGCCTTCGGATTCGTCGCCGTCGCCATTCAGGCTCAGATCGGTGTTCCGGGCGATCGCGACCACCGCGTCGGACTCGCCGACCCCGGCGAACCGCACACCCATCGTGTCGCGGCCCTTGACCGGCACGGAGTCCACCCGGCTGCGGACGACCTGGCCGCTGGCCTTGATCGCCAGCACCTGGTCCTCGTCGACCACGATGATCGCGCCGACCAGCGAGCCGCGCTCGTCGTTCAGCTTGACCGCCTTGATGCCGAGACCGCCGCGACCCTGCTGCCGGTACTCCGACACCCGGCTGCGCTTGGCGTACCCGGCGTCGGTCACGGTGAAGACGAACTGCGTGTCCTCCTCCGAACCGGCCCGGATCACCGACATCGACAGCAACTCGTCGCCGGCCCGGAACTTCATCCCGGTGACGCCGGAGGTGGCCCGGCCCATCGGGCGGAGCTGCTCGTCGTTCGCGGTGAACCGGATCGACTGGCCCTTCCGGGACACCAGCAGCAGGTCGTCCTCGGCGGTGGCCAGGTCGGCGCCGATCAGCTCGTCGTCGTCCTCGCGGAAGTTGACCGCGATGATGCCGCTCTGCCGGGCGGAGTCGTAGTCGGTCAGGGCCGTCTTCTTGACCAGGCCCTTCTTGGTCGCCAGCACCAGATAGTCGGCCTGCTCGTAGTCGCGCAGGGTCAGCACCTGGGCGATGTCCTCGTCCGGCTGGAACGAGAGCAGGCCGGCCACGTGCGAACCCTTCGCGTCCCGGGCGGACTCGGGCAGCTGCCACACCTTGGCCCGGTAGACCCGGCCCTTGGTGGTGAAGAACAGCATCCAGTGGTGGTTCGTGGTGGCGAAGAAGTGGCTGATCTCGTCCTCGGCCCGCAGTTGCGCGCCACGGACACCCTTGCCGCCACGGTTCTGCGTCCGGTACAGGTCGGTCTTGGTCCGCTTCGCGTAGCCGCCGCGGGTGATGGTGACGACGACGTCCTCGTCCGGCACCAGGTCCTGGACCGACAGGTCGCCGTCGGCCGCGATGATCTCGGTACGACGCTCGTCGCCGTACCGCTCCACGATCTCGGCCAGTTCGTCGCGGACGATGTGCCGCTGCCGGACCGGGTCGGCCAGGATGTCCTCGAGGTCGGCGATGATCGCCTCGAGCTCGTTCAGCCGGTCGACGATCTTCTGCCGCTCGAGGGCTGCCAGCCGGCGCAGCTGCATGTCCAGGATCGCCTGCGCCTGGATCTCGTCGATCTCCAGCAGGCTGATCAGGCCCTGGCGCGCCTCGTCGACGTCCGGGCTCCGCCGGATCAGCGCGATGACCTCGTCCAGCGCGTCCAGCGCCTTCACGTAACCGCGGAAGATGTGGGCGTTCTTCTCGGCCTCGCGCAGCCGGTACCGGGTCCGGCGCTGGATGACCTCGATCTGGTGGTCGATCCAGTGCGTGATGAACAGGTCCAGGCTGAGCGTGCGCGGTACGCCGTCGACCAAGGCGAGCATGTTGCAGCCGAAGGTGTCCTGCAGCTGCGTGTGCTTGTAGAGGTTGTTCAGTACGACGCGGGGCTGAGCGTCCCGCTTCAGCACGATCACCAGGCGCTGGCCGGTCCGCGACGAGGTGTCGTCGCGGATGTCGGCGATCCCGCTCATCTTGCCGGTGTTGACCAGCTCGGCGATCTTCTGCGCCAGGTTGTCCGGGTTGACCATGTACGGCAGTTCGCTGACGACCAGGCTGGTCCGGCCCTTGGCGTCTTCCTCGATGTCGACCACCGCGCGCATCGTGACCGAGCCGCGACCGGTGCGGTAGGCGTCGTCGATCCCCTTGTAGCCGACGATCAGCGCACCGTTGGGGAAGTCCGGGCCCTTGACGTGCTCCATGCACGCCGCCAGGACCTCCTCCTGGGTGGCGTCCGGGTTCTCCAGGCACCAGTTCGCGGCCGCGGCGACCTCACGCAGGTTGTGCGGCGGGATCTGGGTCGCCATGCCCACGGCGATACCGGCGGAGCCGTTCACCAGCAGGTTCGGGAACCGGCTGGGCAGGATCACCGGCTCCTGCGAGCGACCGTCGTAGTTGGGGCGGAAGTCGACCGTCTCCTGGTCGATGTCGCGCACCATCTCCATCGCCAGCGGCGCCAGCCGGCACTCGGTGTACCGCATCGCGGCCGCCGGGTCGTTACCCGGTGACCCGAAGTTGCCCTGGCCCTGGATCATCGGCGCCCGCATCACCCACGGCTGCGCCAGCCGGACCAAGGTGTCGTAGATCGCCGAGTCGCCGTGCGGGTGGTACTGACCCATCACGTCACCGACGACGCGGGAACACTTCGAGAAACTCCGGTCCGGCCGGTAACCACCGTCGTACATCGCATAGAGGATGCGGCGGTGCACCGGCTTCAGGCCGTCACGGACCTCCGGCAGTGCGCGGCCGACGATGACCGCCATCGCATAGTCGAGATACGACTGCTGCATCTCGGTCTGCAGATCGAGGGGCTCGATCCGGTCGTGGCCCGGCGAGGTGGGGGTCTCGGTCATGAAAAGCTCGTCCCGTTCAAATCAGTCGTACGTCGGGGTGGTCACGCGGGCGGAGTCCCGGCCTGGGTGTGGCCGGGCGTCTCCGTCAGATATCCAGGAAGCGGACGTCCTTGGCGTTGCGCTGGATGAAGTTGCGACGGGCCTCGATGTCGTCGCCCATCAGGGTCTGGAACGTCTCGTCCGCGCGGACCGCGTCGTCCAGGGTGATCTGCAGCAGCACCCGGTTGGCCGGGTCCATCGTGGTCTCCCACAACTCCTGGGCGTTCATCTCACCCAGACCCTTGTAGCGCTGGGTCGCGCTCTCCTTCGGCAGTCGCTTGCCCGCCTCCGCGCCGGCCGCCAGCAGGCCGTCCTTCTCACGCTCGGTGTAGGCCAGCTCGTGCGCGGAGTTGCTCCACCGGATCTTGTACAGCGGCGGCTGGGCCGCGTACACGTGACCGCGCTCGATCAGCGGCCGCATGAACCGGAACAGCAGCGTCAGCAGCAGGGTCCGGATGTGCTGGCCGTCGACGTCGGCGTCGGCCATCAGCACGATCTTGTGGTACCGCAGCTTCTCCTCGTCGAAGTCCTCGTGGATCCCGGTGCCGAGGGCGGAGATGATCGCCTGGACCTCGTTGTTCTGCAGGACCTTGTCGATCCGGGCCTTCTCGACGTTCAGGATCTTGCCCCGGATCGGCAGGATGGCCTGGAACTTCGGGTCCCGGCCGCCCTTCGCGGAGCCGCCCGCCGAGTCACCCTCGACGATGTAGACCTCGCACTCCTCCGGGTTGGTCGACTGGCAGTCGGACAGCTTGCCCGGCAGGCCGCCGCCACCCAGCAGGCCCTTGCGGTTGCGGGCCAGGTCGCGCGCCTTCCGGGCGGCGATCCGGGCGCTCGCCGCGGCGGTCGCCTTGCGGATGATCTCGCGACCCTCGGCCGGGTTCTGCTCGAACCAGGCGCCGAGCCGGTCGTTCACGACCCGCTGGACGAAACCCTTGACCTCGGTGTTGCCGAGTTTGGTCTTGGTCTGGCCCTCGAACTGCGGCTCGCTGAGCTTGACCGAGATGATCGCGGTCAGGCCTT
The DNA here is from genome assembly GCF_037203805.1 of Kribbella sp. CCNWLW201. Classification (NCBI taxonomy): domain Bacteria; kingdom Bacillati; phylum Actinomycetota; class Actinomycetes; order Propionibacteriales; family Kribbellaceae; genus Kribbella; species Kribbella sp. CCNWLW201. The sequence goes on from NZ_JBBCBQ010000001.1 coordinate 1,027,801, forward strand.
CCCGGATGTCGTCACCGGTGAGCCTGTCCTCCTTCTTCTTGATCATCCCCTGGTCCTCGCCGAAGGAGTTGACCAGTGAGGTGAGCGCGGCCCGGAAGCCTTCCTCGTGGGTGCCACCCTCGTGGGTGTTGATCGCGTTCGCGAAGGTGTGCACCGACTCCTGGAACGAGCCGCTCCACTGCAGCGCGACCTCGAGGCTCATGCTGTTCTCACCGTTCGCCGCCGCCTCGAACGAGATGACGTCGCGGTGCACGGTCTCGCGGATACCGGTCAGGTACTTCACGTAGTCGACCAGGCCGTTGTCGTACTTGAACGACTGCTCGACCGGGTTGCCGTCCTCGGTGTGGTCCGGCCGCTCGTCCCGGATGACGATCTCCAGGCCCTTGTTCAGGAACGCCATCTCGCGGAAGCGGGTCGACAGCGTCTCGTAGGAGTACGTCGTGGTCTCGAAGATGTCCGGGTTGGCCCAGAAGGTGATCGTCGTACCGTGCTCGTCGGACGGACCGACCTCGGCCAGCTCCTCGTCCGGGACGCCGATCGTGAAGGACTGGGTGTACTCCTTGCCGTTCTGCTTGACGTCGACCTGGAGCCGGGTGGACAGCGCGTTCACCACGGACACACCGACACCGTGCAGACCACCGGAGACCTTGTACCCGCCACCGCCGAACTTGCCACCGGCGTGCAGGACGGTCAGTACGACGGTGACCGCCGGCTTGCCCTCGGACTCGACGATCCCGACCGGGATACCGCGGCCGTTGTCCTCGACCCGGATGCCACCGTCGGGCAGCATGGTGACGACGATCCGGTCGCACACCCCCGCCATCGCTTCGTCCACCGCGTTGTCGACCACCTCGGTGACCAGGTGGTGCAGACCCCGCTCACCGGTCGACCCGATGTACATACCCGGCCGTTTCCGGACCGCGTCGAGGCCCTCGAGGACCTGGATCGCGCTCGCGTCGTACTCCCGCTCCACGTGGTTGGAGGGGATCACGGTCTCGTCTACGACGGTGCCGATGGGGTCGGCGGACTGGTTGGCGTCGATCTCGGTCGGCTCGTCGGTCACCGGCTGTTGTCCTCCTCGGACCTCGCGTCAGCAAGGCATCGCGGCACAGTGGAAGCCGCCCCCTACTGTGTTACTAGAGGTGCGGCTCGCCCTACACCGTCCATCTTACCTGTCGACCGAAGCAGAACCGGCCACCAGGCGCCTGAAACTCATGCCAGGGCGTCTTTTCTCCCTCGTCGCCATGTCCCCTCTCGCGGGTGGGGGGCCAGAAAGCGCTCACGGGCGCTCAGTGGCCTCCGAGGATCTCGCGAACGACCGGCGGAGAAGCAGCGAACGGCCGACCGGTCCAGACCACTCACGCCGCGGGCCGACGGGTGGCCGTCGCGCACCCACGGCCCTTTAGGATCGCTGCCGTGGAAAGTCTCGACGACGTCATCGACGCCATGATCGCCGACCGGGTGATTCACCGGCACCGGCGCAAATGGCTGATCGCGATCGCGCTCGTCGTGGTCCTCGCCCTGGTGGTGCTGGCCACCGGCGGCTGGAAGGAGAAGCAGGGCCGGACGGTGCCGACCCTGACCGCACCGGTGACCGTCGAGTCCGGCAAGTGGGAGTACAACTTCACCAAGGCCGAGATCCGGGTCCGGAAGAAGGGCGAGTACACCGACGCCAAGGCCGAGCTGCGGGTCTACTTCGACCTGAAGAACATCGACGAAGAGGAACACACCAGCGACTACCTGGACGGCCGGCTGCTGCTGTTCGTGCCGGGCGGCGGCAAGGAGCCCGAGGACTCCAACGGCGCCAACTGCCGCGGGGAGCTGGGCTGGGTCATCGTCTACGGGCTTCCGCCGGAGAGCTGCTTCACCACCTTCGAGGTTGCCCCCGACTTCACCTCGGACCTGGTCGAGATCGGGGTCCAGGGTCACCGGTACGAGTCCGACAACGGCCTGCTCGGCGCGAACGAGGATCCGTACTGGCAGAGCCCGCGGCCGGATGCCGTCGTACAGCTGAAGCCGTCGGTCGTCGATGTCACGGAGGAGGACAAGTGAAGCTCTATCGTCCCGCGACCGTGCTCGTCGGCGTCCTGTTCGTCCTGCTCGGCGGCCTCACCCGGCTGGCCACACCGGAGCAGGTGTACGAGGAACAGAACCTGGAGGTCGTGCACGGCACGATCGGCGAGGCGCTCGAGTACGGCGACTCGACGGTCACCATCACCCGGATGGCGTTCGCCAAGGGGGTGCTCGAGGAGTCCAGCACTGACGACGAGAAGCCGATCGAGACGAACGGTGTGTTCGTCGCGCTCGAGTGGGACACCGTCCGCGGGATCAAGAAGCCGGGGAACACCGGCCTCAAGCTGCTCGCGGACGGCGGCACCGTGTACGAGCCGATCGGCGGGTTGACCGACTCCGGCATCGACTTCCCCGACGCGGGTTTCGCCAAGACCGGCGCCGTCATCTTCGAGGTGAACCCGACCGACCTCAAGGGGCTCAAACTGCAGATCCGGCCGAGCATGTTCTACAACGTGCTGAACGCGTACGTCGAGGTCGACCTCGGCATCCCGAGTGAAGAGATCGCTCAGCAGCTCGTCGACGGCGCCGAGGCGCAGTACCTGCTGCAGCGGCCGGTGTCTCGGGTGGCGTCGTCATGAGGGGCCTGAACCGTGCGGCCCGGCTGGCCGCCCAGATCTCGCTGCTACTGGCTCTGATCGCCACCAGCGCGTACCTGCTGACCCGGGTCTACCTGGGCGACGAGGAGCAGGTCTGGAACCAGGGCAACGTCAACGAGAAGGTCGAGAACGGCGGACCCGTGACGATCGGGCACGTCGAGTGGAAGCTGGACTCGCTGCAGCCCTACACGCGGATCGTCGACGACGAGCAGGAGGAGATCGGGCTCGGCGCGCCGGCCGGGTCGATCCTGATGATCGCCAAGCTGACCGCGACGCCGCGCGAGGGTCTCTACCTCAAGGACGGCGGCTTCAGCTGCGGCGCGGACCTGCTCGACGACCGCGGCAACGTCTGGTCGCCGGCGAGCAGCACCTCGGACTGGGAACTGCCGACCAGCTGTTTCGGTAGCGACGACGTCAAGTTCGAGCTGAACAAGCCGGGTCAGATCGCTCAGATCTATGTCATCCCGGCCTCGGCCGTGCCGCACATCATCGGCATCAGCATGCAGTCCCGCGAAGGCTTCCGCCGGGTCCTCATCACTCCCTGATCAAACCGGCGTCGGGGTTCAGACGGAGGTTGATTCCGTCTTCTTGGCCTCGGCCTCGGCCGCCTCGGCCCGGCGCTCACTGCTGACCGAGATGCAGAGGTCGAACGCGGCCGCCAGCAGCGCGATCCGCAGCGACTCGAAGATCACGTCCCGGATCAGCGACGCGATCTCGTGGTTCATCAACCCCCAGCGCTCACCGTGGATGCCGATCATCCGCTGGATCCCGACGAACGCCCACTCGTCGCCGAGCAGCCAGAACGTGTAGACCATGCAGACCACGCCGAGGAACACCGGCCCGACCCGGACCAGCAGCCGGAACGCGTTCAGCGTCGGGTAGAACTTCTCCCGCAGCCCGCCGAGCACCAGGTTCGGCGCCTGGTAGGTGAAGGCGACGATCCGGTTCTTCGGCTGCTCGATCTCGACCTGACCGCCGAAGCGGCGCTCCAGCCGGGTGCCGCGGACGACCCCGCCCCCGGACAGCACCCGGTGACCGAACACCACGGTGGTGATCGCCAGCCAGGTCAGCGGCTCGGCGACGCCCAGCTTGAACAGCGGCCAGAGCGTCTCCCAGAAGAAGCCCCAGAGGAACTCGATACCGGCCGGGATCGGGATGTGGATACCGGCGAAGAAGTCCTTCAGGCCGCTCCACCAGTCGACCGACCAGTACCAGAAGCTGCGCTCGCGGAACCAGTCCTTGCCTTCCTCGATCGCGAACGGCGTGACGACGACGGTGATCAGCAGGAAGAACGCCTCGGCCCAGACCTGGGCGAACTTGGCCGGCCGGCTCGGCCAGCGGTCGTCGATCGCCTCGATCACCCGGCGCAGGATCAGCAGGATGACGATCGCCGGCAGGTACTTGTGCCAGGCGCCGCCACCCAGGTCGAAGAACCCCGACCCGGGCTGCAGGCCGCGCTCCACCAGGTTGCTGACGGTGAGCTGTGACACCTGACCTTCCAGGTAGCCCCAGGCCGACCACACCGCGACCAGCGGCAGCAGCGTGACGGCCAGCAACTCCATCAGGCCCTGCTGGGTCGGGTCCGAGGTCTCCTCGGCCGTGTTGCTGGCCGCGTCCCGCCAGCGGTAGAGCGACGTCGCACAGGTCCTGATCATGCCGACGTACGCGGCGATCTGCATCAGTACGCCGGCCGAGAACACGCCGACGCCGATGCTGGAGTGCGAGTGCTCGGCCAGCCAGATCGCGCTGCTCATACTCAGCTTGAACCCGACGTACCCGGCCAGGAACCAGGTCGTCATGGGCAGCAGGTTGCGCCACCAGAGCCGAAGGAGTCTCCGATCAGGTGGACCATCTCGCGAAAACCATCGACGATCGTGCGCATCGCGCCCGATCCTAGGGGAGCGTCGGGTCGCTCTCGCAATCCGCTCTTACGGCTCGGTCAGCCGTAGGTGTCGCGGGGGCCGCGGCCGCCGCGGATGGTGCGCGGGCCCTTGCGCCAGCTGGGGGCGTGCGGGCCCTGGACGTTCACGCGGGTGACCGTTCCGTCGCCGAGTTCCGCGTTGAGGCGTCGTACCAGGTCCGGGGCGAGCATCTTGAGCTGAGTGGCCCAGGCGGTGGAGTCGGTGCGGACGGTCAGCTCGGTGTCCTGGTAGCTCTCCGGCTTGCAGTGCTCGGCCATCTCCGGGCCGACGATCGACGCCCAGCGTGCCATCACACCGTGTACGGCGACGTCGACCTCCCAGCCCTGGTCACGCATCAGCCGGCCGAGGGTGTTGGTGAGCTTCTGCGGATCCCGGTCGTCCGGCCGGGCGCTGCTGATCTGGGCACCGTCGATCCGCGGCCGCCGGCGGGTCCGCTTGACCGGCTTGACCGGACTCATGCCCTTCAGCCGCCCGGCGAGCGATTTCGCCAGCTCCAAACCCTGTTTGTCATGCTCAGGTTCGCCCGGCAGCTCCGGAGCCGCCTCGCTCTCGAAGCCGCTCTCAGAGGAATTCCGGGGTTCAGGCACGAGTTACAGCCCCATCGCCAACGTCGAATCGCGCTCCGCTGAGTTCAGCGGGCACGTCAGCGCCCACCGCCGCGGTCACCAGCACCTGCTCGGCCGGGGCGACCAACTCGGCCAGCCGGTCGCGGCGCTGCGAGTCGAGCTCCGCGAACACGTCATCCAGGATCAGCACCGGCTCACCCCCATCCGCTCTCAGCAGTTCGTACGACGCCAGCCGCAGCGCGAGCGCGAACGACCAGGACTCACCGTGACTCGCATACCCCTTCGCAGGCAAGTCCCCGAGCCCGAGGACGAGGTCGTCACGGTGCGGACCGACCAGTGACACCCCACGCTCCAGCTCGTCCTGACGCTTCTCGTTCACCGCGTTGAGGAGCACCTCGGCCAGTTGCTCCCTCGACACCACGCCGGGCTCGAGCAGGACCGACGACTTGTACTCCAACCGCGCATCATGCTTGCCTCGGGCAACAGCGTCGTACGCGCTGGAGACCAACGGGCGCAGGGATTCCAGCAGCTCGAGCCTGGTCGCGAGCAGTTCGGAGCCGGCCCGGGCGAGATGCGAGTTCCACACTTCCAGGGTGCGCAACTGTCCCTCGGCGGCACTCGAACGGTTCTGCCGGCGGGCCATCGACGCGCTGCGCAGCAACGAGTTCCGCTGCTTCAGCACCCGGTCGTAGTCCTGCCGTACGCCGGCCATCCGCGGCGACCGCAGCGTCAGCAACTCGTCCAGGAACCGCCGTCGCTCGGACGGATCGCCCTTCACCAACGCCAGGTCCTCGGGGGCGAACAGCACGGTCCGGAGCAGTCCGAGCACTTCCCGCGGCCGCGGCACCGGCGAACGGTTCACCCGGGCCCGATTTGCCCTCCCAGGATTGATCTCCAGCTCGACGACCACGTCCCGGTCGTACTGGCTGCGGATCTCGGTGCGGACGATCGCTCTGCTGGCCCCCGCACGGACCAGCGGTGCGTCGTTCGCCACCCGGTGCGAACCGAGGGTCGCGGTGTAGTGGATCGCCTCGACCAGGTTGGTCTTGCCGTGGCCGTTCGGTCCGACGAAGGCCGTCACGCCCGGGGTGAGCTCGACCTCCGCCTGTGGGTAGGACCGGAAGTCGACCAGACCCAGGGCGGTGACATACACCTCAGTGCTTGATCGGTGGCGTCGCGTACGACGGGTCCTCGGCACCCTTCACCGCGTGACCGCCGAACTGGTTGCGCATCGCCGCGATCGCCTTCATCGCCGGCGAGTCCTCCTGCCGGGACGCGAACCGGGCGAACAGCGACGCGGCGATGGCCGGCACCGGTACGGCGTGGTCGATCGCGGCCTCGACGGTCCACCGGCCCTCGCCGGAGTCCTCGGCGTACCCGCGGATCTTGTCCAGGTGGGTGTCTTCCTTCAGCGCGTTCACCATCAGGTCGAGCAGCCAGGACCGGATCACGGTGCCCTCGCGCCAGGACTCGAACGTCTCCGGCACGTTGTCCACGATGTCCGCGGCCTCGAGCAGTTCGAAGCCCTCGGCGTACGCCTGCATGATCGCGTACTCGATGCCGTTGTGGACCATCTTGCTGAAGTGGCCGGCGCCGACCTTGCCGGCGTGCACGAACCCGAAGTCGCCCTCGGGCTTGAGCGCCTCGAAGATCGGCATCAGGGTCGCGACCACGTCGTTGTCGCCGCCGCACATCAGCGCGTAGCCGTTCTCCAGACCCCAGACGCCGCCGGAGACACCGCAGTCGACGAACTTGATGTCCTTCTCGGCGAGCTGGGCGGCGCGACGGGTGTCATCGGTCCAGCGGCTGTTGCCGCCGTCGATCACGATGTCGCCGGGGGAGAGCAGGTCGGCCAGCTCGGTGATGACCGGGTCGATGGCCTGTACCGGAACCATCACCCAGACCACCTTCGGCTGGTCGGTGGCGGTGAGCTTGCCGACCATGTCGGCCAGGTCCTTGGCGTCGGAGATGTCCTGGTTGTGATCGAACCCGACCACGGTGTGGTCTGCGTTGCGGATCCGCTGGCGCATGTTGCCGCCCATCTTGCCGAGACCGACAAGGCCGAGCTCCATCGTGAAATCCCCTTGTTCTGTTGGCTTTCAGCTGTTCAGGCGGACCGGCATCAGCACGTACCGGAACTCGCTGATCGGATCGCCGTCAAAGTCCCGCACACCGGTCAGCTCGGCCGGCTTCGTCGCCTGCGTGAAGGCCAGATGGGCGACCGGCGTACCGATCGCGTTCAAGCCGTCGAGCAGGTACGTCGGGTTGAAGCCGACGGTCACCGGATCACCGGAGACCCGGGCCTCGATCGATTCCGACGCCTGCGCCTCGTCACCGCTGCCGGCGTCGAGGGTCACGCTGTCCTCGCTGAAGGTCAGCCGCACCGGCGCGTTCCGCTCGGCGACCAGGGCGACACGCTTGACCGCCTCGACCAGGGTCGCGGTGTCGATCCGGACCCGGGTCGCGATCGCCGAGTCGGTCGGGATGATGCCGCGCACCTTCGGGAACTCGCCGTCCAGCAGCCGGGTGGTGGCGCGCCGGTTGCCACCGGACACCTCGCCCTCGAAGCCGACGATGCCGTCACCGGTCCCGGGCGCGGCCAGGGAGACGATCACGTCCGACCCGGTCATCGCCTTCGCGGTCTCGGACAGCACCCGGGCCGGCACCAGCGCGGCAGCCGACGCATCGGGGGACTGCGGGTTCCACTCGAGCTCACGAATCGCGAGCCGGTAGCGGTCGGTGGCGAGCAGCGAGATCGTGGATCCCTCGATCTCGACCCGTACGCCGGTCAGCACCGGCAACGTGTCCTCGCGGCCGGCCGCGGTCACCACCTGGGAGACGGCCTGGGCGAAAACGTCAGCCTTCACGGTCCCACTCGCGGCCGGAAGCTCCGGCAGAGCCGGATATTCCTCTGTGGGAAGCGTTTGGAGCGTGAACCGCGAACTGCCGCAGGTCACTTGAACCTTGGCGCCGTCCACAGCGATGTCGACGGGCTGGTTCGGAAGACTCTTCGAGATGTCGGCGACGAGCCGGCCGGAGATCAGGCACTTGCCGGCGTCGGCCACCTGTGCGGGCACGGTGACCCGGACCGAGGTCTCGTAGTCGAAGCCGGACAAGGTGATCTGCCCGTCCTCGGCCTCGACCAGAAGGCCGGCAAGGATCGGGACGCTGGGACGACTGGGCAAGCTGCGCGCGGCCCAGGCCACCGACTCGGCCAGTACGTCGCGCTCGACGCGAAACTTCACCGCTGGGTGCCTCCTGATTCGGCTGTGTGCCAGGCAGATCCTGCCACGGACGAGTGTGATGTGCGCCAACCGGGCGTGACGTGGCGCTTCGGGCGGGTCGCGTCGGCGTCGTTCCTGTGTCTGTACCGGGTACTTCGATTCGTGTTCTGGGGACAGCCTGACAGGTCCCGCAAGCCGGCGCGAGTGTGGGGTTTTCCCCAGGAAGCGCGGCTCGATCGTTTTGTGGACTGGGAACTCTCTACAGATTCCATAGGGTTCTTAGCACCGGTGGATACTGTGGAAAAGCGACGAGTTCGCAGGTCAGGTGCCATTTTGCCCTGGGGACGGCGTGTGGACGAATCTCGCTTGGGCTTGGGACGCCTGGTGATGACGGATTCTGTCCCCACAGCGAATCCACAACACACACCGATGTGTCCACCGAGATACCCACAGTTATCCACAGACGTATCCCCAGCCTGTGTGGTTCGTGTGACCGCGTCGTAGCGCTCGGCGTACAGCCTTTTCGACGCGATCACACGAGCTCATTGCTGCTTGGCCTGGTGCTTGATCCGGTTGGTCAGTTCGGTCACCTGGTTGAAGACGCTGCGCCGCTCCGACATGAGCTGACGGATCTTCCGCTCGGCGTGCATCACGGTGGTGTGGTCGCGGCCGCCGAACTGCTGGCCGATCTTCGGCAGCGACAGATCGGTCAGCTCACGGCACAGGTACATCGCGATCTGCCGCGCCGTCACCAGCACTCTGCTCCGGCTGGATCCACACAGGTCGTCGATCGACAGACCGAAGTACGACGCCGTCTGGCCCATGATCATGCTGGCCGTCACCTCGGGCTTGCTGCCTTCGGGGATCAGGTCCTTCAGCACGATCTCGGCCAGGCTGAGGTCGACCGGCTGCCGGTTCAGGCTGGCGAACGCGGTGACCCGGATCAGTGCGCCCTCGAGCTCACGGATGTTCGTCTGCACCTTGCTGGCGATGAACTCCAGCACCTCCGGCGGCGCGGTCAGCCGCTCGGTGGCCGCCTTCTTCCGCAGGATCGCGATCCGGGTCTCCAGGTCGGGCGGCTGGATGTCGGTGATCAGACCCCACTCGAACCGGTTCCGCAGCCGGTCCTCCAGCGCCTCCAGGCGTTTCGGCGCCCGGTCGGAGCTGATCACGATCTGCTTGTTCGCGTTGTGCAGCGTGTTGAAGGTGTGGAAGAACTCCTCCTGGGTCTGGATCTTCCCCTCGAGGAACTGGATGTCGTCGATCAGCAGTACGTCGACATCGCGGTACCGGCGCTGGAACTGGGACGCCTTGTCGTCGCGGATCGCGTTGATGAAGTCGTTGGTGAACTCTTCGCTGGAGACGTACCGGACCCGGGCCCCGGTGTAGAGGCTGCGGACGTAGTGGCCGATCGCGTGCAGCAGGTGGGTCTTGCCCAGACCGGAGTCGCCGTAGATCAACTGCGGGTTGTACGCCTTGCCCGGCGCCTCGGCGACTGCGACCGCGGCGGCGTGCGCGAACCGGTTCGAGCTGCCGATGACGAACGTCTCGAAGGTGTACTTCGGATTCAGCCGGGCTTCACCCTGTGCTTCGGTGGCCGGCTGGGTCGGGGCCGATCCGTTCGGCGGCGGTGCGACCGAGCCGAGCGGATGGCCGAACTGCTGCTGCGGTGCCCCGTGTTGAGGTGCGCCGAGCTGAGGTGCGTGACCGGTCTGCTGGTCGTACTGCTGGCTTGGCTGCGGTTGCTGCGGGGCGGGCTGACGGTACTGCTGTCCGGTCCTGTCGGGATCGGACAGCGCGGACTGGATCGTCGGCTGGTACGAGTCGCGGGCGACGGGTTGCTGCGGCGGCTGTTGACGCGGCTGCTGCTGCGGTTGGGACTGCGACTCGCGCAGCTCGGGGTCGAGCGACGGGTCGACGGTCACCGCGATCCGGATGTCCCGGCCGAAGCTCTCGGTCAGGATCCGCTCGAGGTCCGGGCGGAGCCGGGTCTCCAGCTGGCCGCGGGTGAAGTCGTCCGGCACCGCGACGATGGCGGTGCTCTCGTGCAGCGTGACCGGCCGCGAGTTGGTCAGCCAAGCGCGCTGGTTCGGCGGGAGGCCCGCGAGCACGCGGGTCCAGGCGTCGCCGAGGTCCATCACCGGGGTTGCCGCTTCTGCTCTGGTCTCCGCACTGCTGCCGTTGTCGGCATCATTGCCGCTGCTGTCCGCACGCCCATCACCCTCGTTCCGCGCCGTTCCGGCCGGTACCCCACCCGCGAACCCTGATGCTTGCTGCTCATCGGGGTGCTGAGGCTGGTGGTTGTTGCTGTACTGCGGTGCCGGCTGGTCGCCGCCGTACTGAGCTGTCTGCTGCTCGCCGCCGTACCCAGCGGGGGCGTCGTACTGAGGTGCCTGTGGCTCGAAGGCAGGCCGGCGGTCGCCGAAGCGCGGAGTGTCCGCCTCGGGTGCCGCGCTCTGGCCGAAGGTCGTGGGCGCCGGACCGAAACGCTCGGCCCGGGGGGCTTCCACCGAGTACTTGTCGTTCTGTACGTCGGCGTACCTCAGGTTGTCGGCGACAACCGGCGCGGCACCGAAGTACGGCGTCGCGGGCTCGGGCGCCGGACTGGTCCCGGGCGACGGGCCGAACTCGGGTGCCGCGGGCTCGGCCGCAGGGGCGGGGTCAGGTGCCGGGGCGGGCTCGAGTGTGGGGGCGGGCTCGGGTGTCGGGGCGGGCTCGGGTGTCGGGCCGGGGAGATCGGTGGCGGCGCGCTCGAGATCGGAGCGGTAGCCATCGAGGCGCGGCTGGTAGTCGAGCTCCTCCTCCTGAGCGGGGAGGTTCGGGGTGAAGCCGGCTGCTGGATCGGTCGGTGACACCGGACCTGCCTCGGGGGTGAGCCCCGGCCTGAACTCCACTCCGCCGTCAGCTGTGAAGCCAGCCCCTGTGTATTCCGCATTGGCGGAATGGTCCTCGACCACGCGTTGCTCCCCGAATCCATCGCTGCGGTGGCCGGCGCGTTCCGGTGACCCGGGCGGCGCGACCGTTAGACCCGACACCGCGCTGCGGCTACGTCGGGGTGTTGTCCGGCGCGGCGCGACTGCGTTTGTCCGCCGTCGGCCACCGTACTGTCCACACGGTTGTCCACAGTTGTGAACGACGGGTGGAGCAGGTTGGTTACCGATTGCGGGGTGTGGGACCTCTGGTGTGAGGGGCTGACGCTAACAAGTCCGCCCACGCTGCTTCAAGCCGTCATCCACAGGCTATGAACCCAAAATTGGGGGCAACCTGCGGCGTGTCGGGTAGACGTCGGAGCGTAGTCGTGTTGAGGGAGCAGGCGGTGACGACCACCTGACCGATCGTGTGCCGACTATTCTGTCCACAAGCCTGTGGAAAACCCTGGGGATGACTGGTTTGACCTGTCCACAGGCGGCCACGTACCGTGGATCAGTCGGTGTTGAGCCGGCCGTTTCGTGCTGCGCTCCCTGCGGGACCACAATCGGTTCTCCGACGGTGTGCAGGACCTGCACCATCGGCAGATCTATCAGTGGATTTGTCGACAATCGTGATCTCGAGTAACCGGAGTCATTCCAGTGAGCAAGCGGACGTTCCAGCCGAACAACCGTCGCCGGCACAAGAAGCACGGCTTCCGTCTTCGGATGCGCACCCGTGCGGGCCGCGCGATCATCGCCGCCCGCCGTGGCAAGGGTCGCCAGCGCCTCGCGGCCTGAGCGACTTCTCGACGGTGACCACCCCGTGTTACCTGCGTCGAACCGGTTGCGCCGGTCCGACGACTTCCGTCGCGCCGTCCGGTCCGGACGGCGGGCGGGCAGGCGCGCGGTGGTGGTCCATCTGTTCCGGCGGGACGAGGCCATGGCCGAGCCCGCTCGTGTCGGATTCGTGGTGAACAAGGCGGTGGGCAACGCGGTTCTGCGGAACCGGGTCCACCGCCGTCTGCGTGCTGTGATGGCTACGCGACTCCCTGATCTGCCGGCCGGCAGCCTGACCGTCGTCCGTGCCCTTCCGTCGTCCGCCTCGGCGTCGTACGACGAACTGGTCGCGGACGTGGACGGGGCGCTGAGCCGGGTGCTGGGGCCACGATGAGGTTCAATCCCGTGAAGAGCGGGATCATCGGTTTCCTGAAGCTCTACCGGACCTTCGTCAGCCCGATGTATGGGCAGGTGTGCAGGTTCTACCCGAGTTGTTCGGCGTACGCCCTGGAAGCGGTCCAACGCCACGGTGCGGTGCGCGGTAGCTGGCTGGCGGCGAGGAGACTCGCCCGCTGCCACCCGTGGAACCCCGGCGGCTACGACCCCGTTCCACCCAAAGATGTCCACCACTGCGGAGATTCGGTCTCCGCCAACCAGCCCGGACCGTCGGCCGACGCCGGGCCTGTGCAGCGAGGTGCTTGAGTGACTCTTCTGGCCATCCCCGGACTCGCGTTGTGGGACGGGATCGTAGACGTATTCAACGCGATCATGACGCCGCTGTACCACGCGGTGGCGGCGTTGCTGGTGGGGTGGCACTGGCTGCTGTCGCAGGTGCTGGACCCGAACGGCGGCTGGGCCTGGGCGCTGTCGATCGCCGGCCTGACCATCGTCATCCGGACCCTGCTGATCCCGCTGTTCGTGCGGCAGATCCGCTCCAGCCGGAACATGCAGCTGCTGCAGCCGAAGATGAAGGAGCTGCAGAAGAAGTACGGCCACGACCGGGAGAAGCTCGGTCAGGAAATGATGAAGCTGTACAAGGAGACGGGCACCAACCCGTTCTCCTCGTGCCTTCCGCTGCTGCTCCAGTCGCCGGTCTTCCTCGCCCTGTTCCGGGTGCTCGACGGCGCCTCGAAGGGCGAGAGCCACAGCAGCATCATCACCCCGCACGTCGAGTCGCTGCGGCACGCGGAGATCTTCGGCGCCCAGATCTCGCAGACCTTCCTGCGGGCCAGTGGCGACGGTGCGACGAACGTCAAGATCGTCGCGGTCGTGCTGATCATCCTGATGACGTCGACGATGTTCATCACGCAGCTCCAGCTGATGCGCAAGAACATGCCGAAGGAGGCCCTCGAGGGCCAGGCCGCGCAGATGCAGAAGATCATGCTGTACGTCTTCCCGATCTTCTTCCTCATCGGTGGCTTCAACTTCCCGATCGGTGTCCTCATCTACTGGTTCGTCTCGAACGTGTGGACGATGGGCCAGCAGTTCTACGTGATCCGCCGCAACCCGGCTCCCGGCACTCCGGCGTACGACGCCATGGAGGCCCGCAAGCGCGAGCACAACCTGCGCGCCGGCCGACCGGCCGAGGAGGGCCTGGCGGGCGCCGACGGTACGACGGAGACCGTCACGGACCGTCGTCCGGCGCAGCGGCAGCAGCCGAAGCGGCAGTCCCGGAGCAACCGCAAGGGCGGCGGCGCACAGCCCGCGGCGAGCGGTGGCGCGGCGGCGAGCTCGAGCGATGCGAATGCCGCGAGCAACGGTCAGGCGTCCTCGAACGCCAAGCCCGAAGCGGCCAAGAAGACTCAGGCCGGTGCTGCCAAGAAGCAGCCGGCCGGCAAGAAGGGTACGACGGCGAAGCGCCAGCCCGCGGCCAAGTCGGCCGCGCAGAAGAAGGCGGCGCAGAAGAAGTCCGGCGGTTCACGCTGACCGGTCGTTGCCGGTAACCCTGCCTGCTTGTGTACACCTGGGTCCCCGTGGGGCGGATCTCGAGATTGTGAAGGAGTTGGCCGTGACCGACGGCATGCAGAACACCGAGGCGGCGGAGCAGTCCGCCGTCAAGACGAGCACCGCGGACGAGCGGCTGAAGGCACTCGAGGCGGAGAGCGACATCGCGGCCGACTACCTCGAGGAGTTGCTGGACATCGCCGACCTGGACGGCGACATCGACATGGACATCGACGGCGACCGGGCGGCGGTCTCGATCGTCGGCGCGGAGCTGAACAACCTGGTCGGTGAGAACGGCAAGGTCCTCGAGGCGCTGCAGGAGCTGACCCGGCTGGCGGTGTACCGGGAGACCGGCGAGCGCTCCCGGCTGATGCTGGACGTGTCGAACTTCCGGGCGAACCGCAAGGCCGAGCTCGAAGAGGTCGGTCGCAAGGCCGTCGAGGACGTGAAGGCGACCGGCGAGCCGGTGCGCCTCGACCCGATGACGCCGTTCGAGCGGAAGGTCGTCCACGACGTCGTCGCGGCCGCCGGGCTGACCAGTGAGTCCGAGGGCGAGGAGCCCCGCCGTCGCGTCGTGGTCCAGCCCGCCTGATCCGATGACGACGCCACTCCCAGTGCGTTCCGCGCGAGAGCCCGCCGGACACGACTTGTGACCGAACCTGTTTCACGTGAAACGCCGCCGCTCGTGGAGAAGCTGTATCCACGGGCGGCGGTGCGGCTTGCGGCGTACGCCGAACTGCTCGCCACCGAGGGAACACTGCGCGGCCTGATCGGGCCGCGCGAGGTTCCCCGGCTGTGGGATCGGCATCTACTGAACTGCGCCGTCCTCGAGCGATTGATCCCGGAGGAGTCGACGGTCGCCGACATCGGCACCGGCGCCGGCCTGCCCGGGATCGTGCTCGCCCTGGTCCGTCCCGATCTCCAGGTGTCGCTCGTGGAGCCGTTGCTCCGGCGCACGACCTTTCTCGAGCAGGCGGTCGAAGAACTCGACCTCGGCAACGCCACCGTCGTCCGTTCCCGGGCCGAGGATCTTCCGCGGGGGTCGTACGACGTGGTGACTTCTCGGGCCGTTGCTCCCTTGGGCAAACTGGCCGGGTGGTGCCTGCCGTTGTGCGTCGAAGGGGGACTGATGCTGGCGATGAAGGGATCGTCCGCCGAGGAGGAACTGGACGCCTCCGAACGCGAACTCGAGTCTCTGGGGGCCGAGCTCTGGCACATTCATCAACTCGGTGTGGATGAACTGGCCCAGCCGACGACAGTCGTGAGTATTGTGGCCGGACGTGCTGCAGGGGGATCCCGGCACGGAAGACGCGGGAGGTGAGCGGGTTGGTGAGTCGTGCCCTCGGATGGCCAGAGAAGAGCACCGGTGAGCCGAAGACAGCGCAAGGCATCGGCTGGCCATCAGACCCCCAAACCGCCATCCGCCTAATCACCCCCGACCCCACCCCAGACACAACCCCCACCCCGTCCACTACCCCGACCCCACCGGCCGCTCCGGCCATCACCCCGGACCCGTCCGCAGGCCCGACGACCGCGCCCAGCAACTCCGCACCAGCCAGCGCTGCCATCGCTCCCGCGCCCGCCGCCCCCGCGTCGGCCGCCCCCGTGCCCGGCGCTTCGAGTCCCGCGCCGGCCGGCGCCTCCACGGCCGCAGCCCCGCCGCTCGCTGACCCCGCGTCTGCCCCGAGCGCCTCTGCACTCGCCGACCCCACGTCTGCCCCGAGCGAATCCTCGCTTGCGCGAGCCGGACTTGCGCCGAGCACCCCTGTTCAGCCGGCCGACGCCGATGCCGGCCAACTGTCCTCGCCGGGGAGCACCGGCTCAGATGCGGAGCCCTTGTCGGTCGACAGTTCTGCTCTTCGGGCGGCAGCGGCCAGCGGTTTGGACCTTGCCCCGCCCACCGACGTGGCACCTGTTTCACGTGAAACGGAGCAGCCGCGAGATGATGGTGGCCGAGCCGAATCGGCGAGCCTGGTGGACGCCGATGACGACTTCGACGAGTCTCCACGACCTGTGGATGACGACCCCCTGAAACTGCCCTCGCACACGGGAATTCGTCCACAGAGGCCTGTGGATGAAGCTGGGGGCAGACCCGCCCCGACCCCAACTGACATCCTCTTCGGGCCAAGTCCCGCACCTATCGGAATGGGCGCTATGACTGCCGCACAGATCGCCGCGCGGGCCACCTCGGATGAGCTTCAGCGACGACTTCTAGAGACTCCGATCGCCGCCGCCACCGAACGGACCCTGCTGGTGAATGAAGGACGCACGATGGGCCGTGAGTTCCCGCTGCCCGCTGAAACCCGAGTCTTCGTGGTCGCCAACCAGAAGGGTGGCGTCGGGAAGACGACAACAACCGTGAACGTCGCCGCCGGCCTCGCGCTGTACGGTGCCCGGATCTTGGTCATCGACCTCGACCCGCAGGGCAACGCGTCGACCGCCCTCGGCATCGACCACTCGGAGGGCACCCCGGGTGTCTACGAGGCGATCATCGAGGGCGAGTCGCTGAGCAAGCTGCTCCAGCCGTGCGCCGAGCACCCGGGCATCCAGGTTGTCCCGGCGACCATCGACCTGGCCGGCGCCGAGATCGAACTGGTCAGCATCGTGGCCAGGGAGAGCCGGCTGAAGCGATCCCTCGATGCACACCTGGCCGAGACCGAAGCGGCGGGCGAGAAGTACGACTACGTCTTCATCGACTGCCCGCCGTCTTTGGGCCTCCTCACCGTCAACGCACTGACCGCGGCCCGCGAGGTGCTCGTCCCGATCCAGAGCGAGTACTACGCCCTCGAGGGCCTGTCTCAGTTGCTCCGCCACATCGACATGGTGAAGTCGCACCTGAACCCCGGGCTCGACGTCTCCACGATCCTCCTCACCATGTACGACGCCCGCACCAAGCTCGCCGGTGAGGTCGCGGCCGAGGTCCGTGGTCACTTCCGGGACGCCGTACTGCGGACCGCCGTACCGCGCTCGGTGCGCATCTCCGAGGCTCCGAGCCATGGGCAGACGGTGCTCGCGTACGACCCGGCATCCGCTGGAGCTCTCTCCTACTTGGAGGCCTCCCGTGAGATTGCCATGCGCAACAACGCCTGATCAGAACCGACCGCGCGCCGGCCGAGAACCTCTCGGCCGGCGCGTTGTCTGTCCGGCTCGTGGATGTGTGCCGGTGGTCGTCGTACCCGAATGTGTGTGGACCTTGTTTCACGTGAAACGGGGCGTACGTCGAAGTGCTGGGCCGGACCAGTTACGGTTGCTCAGGCAGCTAGTGCCGTCGAGGCAGCGTGGTCGCGTTTCACGTGAAACGGGCGGCGTGGTCGGACGGCGGTGCGGGTAGGTGGATCGGCGGTACGAGCACTACGTGGAAGAACTTCAGCAGGTTGTCGAACTCGAGGGAGCGCGATGAACACCCGACTCGGACGTGGACTTGGTGCGCTGATTCCCAGCACGCCCGCTCCCGGTAGCACTACGACGCTCGGCAGCAAGTCCAGTTCGATTCCCGGTGCACCGCCGGTCGCGAAGCTGGAGCCCGAGCTGGCCGCCGTACCGGGGGCGTCGTTCGCGGAGATCGACGTCGACAAGATCACCCCGAACCCGAAGCAGCCGCGCACCGTCTTCGACGAGGAGGCGATGGAGGAGCTGATCCACTCGGTGAAGGAGATCGGCTTGCTGCAGCCGATCGTCGTCCGCCGGCTGGAGCAGGACAAGTACGAGCTGGTGATGGGCGAGCGGCGTTGGCGCGCGACCCAGCAGGCCGGGCTGACCACGATCCCGGCGATCGTCCGCGACACCTCGGACGACGTGATGCTGCGGGACGCGCTGCTGGAGAACTTGCACCGCAGCCAGCTGAACCCGCTCGAAGAGGCGGCCGCGTACCAGCAGATGCTCGACGACTTCGGCTGCACCCAGGAAGTCCTCGCCACCCGTATCGGCCGGTCGCGTCCGCAGATCTCGAACACGCTCCGGCTGCTGAAGCTGCCGGCCTCGGTTCAGCGCCGGGTCGCCGCTGGCGTTCTGTCGGCGGGGCATGCTCGCGCGCTTCTGGGCTTGCCAAGTGGTGACGCGATCGAACGCCTCGCCCAGCGGATCGTCGCCGAGGGACTCTCTGTCCGCACCGTCGAAGAGATCGTCGCCTTGGGCGACATGAACGGCGACGACCCGACCCCACAGCGCCGCCGCAACAAGCCGGTCGCCCCGCGCCTGGTCGACCTGGCCGACCGCCTCTCCGACCGCTTCGAAACCCGAGTCAAGGTCGACCTAGGCAAGACCAAGGGCAAGATCACCGTCGAGTTCGCCTCCCTCGACGACCTCGAACGAATCGTCACCCTCATGGACCCCAACCGCACAGACCAGCAGTAGCCCCCACCGTCGGCGAGCGCCGACCCGAGGGAACCCGCACGGGCGGGAAAGCGCGGGCCGCGGGAAGTCACGGGACCGGGAAACGGGTCGCGGGAACGGGCCGCGGGGAACGGGCCGGGCGGGAACCGGCCCGGCGGGGAACCGCGCGGAGGCAAGGTGCGCGACGGGCAAGGCGCCTCCCGGCGGGGGACGTGCGCGAGGCGGGGGAACGGCGCGCGATGGGGATATGTGCGGGGATCTGCACGGGGCGCGAGAGCTATGCCGGGCACGGGGAGTTGAGCGGGGGCGCGGGGGTTTAGCGGGCGCGGCAATCGTGGGCCCCTCAGCCGAGCGGGGATGGCGGGCTGCGGGGAAGTGCGCGGCGGGGGAAGTGCGCGGGGAAACTAGCGCTAGGGAGGCGTGCGGCGGGGAACGCGCCCGCTGCGCAGAAGCGCGCCTGGGGATGTTCGGCGGGGACGGCGCGGCCGGGCAGGCGCCTTCGGCGGGGAACTGCGCGAGGCGGGATGTGCGCGGCGCGATGTGCGAGGCGGGATGTGCACCCGGGGTGTGTGCGGCGGGGAGCTGTGCGCTGGGGACGGCGCCGCTGCGGGAAGTGCGCGGGGCCATGTGCGGTGCGGGGCGCGAGTTGTTCGGTGGGAGCTGGGCGCCGCGCGGCAAATGCGGCCCTCAGCTGAGCGGGGATGGCCGACGGCGGGGACGAGTGCGCCCCGCTGTGCGGGGGTGCGGCGGGGAAGCGTGCGGCGGGAAGCGCCCGCAGCGGGGAAGTGTGCGGGGGAACTGCGCCGGGCGTGGGAGTTGAGCGGGACGCGGCGAGTCGAGCGGCTGCGGCAATTGCGAGCTCCGAGCCGAGCGGGGATGGTGCCGCGCGAGGCGGGGAAGTGCACGGGGCGGGGAAGTGCGCGGCGGGGACGAGTGCGCCCGCTGCGCGGGGGTACGCCGGGGGAAGCGTGCGGCGGGAAGCGCCCGCAGCGGGGAAGTTTGGGGGGAACTGCGCCGGCACATGCGAGTTGTGCCGGGCGCGGGGAGTTGAATGGGCCTGGGAATTGCGGCCCTCAGTTGAGGGGCTCCGTCACGGAGTATGTCGCGCGGCTTCGCGGGCGGCCGGAAGAGACGTGACCGGCCGGCGCTGTGGGTCAGTGGGTTGTGGGTAGGGCTTCGAGTAGGTGTTGGGCGTTGTGGCGGATGTCGGCGGCTGGGTCGGAGTTGCGGAGTTCGCGGACTAGATCGATGAGCGCGGGATGGGGGAAGTAGGCGGTGGCGATGAGTACGGACTGGCGGACTTCCGCGTCGGGGTGGTTTGCCACGGTCCGGAACGCGTCGGCTACCACCTGGGCGTCCTGGTCGGTTGCTGATAGGGCGGCGGCGTAGATGGCGGGGAGTAGGTCGTCGCGGGTGGTGGCGGTGGATAGTTCGGCCAGGGCCTCGGTGGTTGACCAGAGGTTGCAGTCTTTGCGGATGTGGTGGGCGACTTCGGTGCTGCCGGGGCCGCGGACGGTGAGGTAGCGCATGCCGATCGGGACGTCGTCGACCTGATGGATCTCGGTCTCGCCGTCGAGGGTCAACCAGCCGTCGACGAACGCACCGCCCTCGGGAAGGCGGTGCTGGCGCAGAACCCAGCCACGCCGCATCGACACGAAGTCGACGTCGTCCGAGGTGAAGGTGCTCTTGAGTACGAGTCGTTCGACGAATTCCGTCACTGGGCGGCCGCTCCTCACGTAGGTCCGCGGAACCGTTGCAGGGCCCGGGTTCCACCTCGCTCAGAATCGCGCTCACAGAGGAATTTCGGGGTCCCGACGCCGGCCAGCTTGGCGGCCCCAAGGTCTCCGCGTCTGCCGGCCCTCTGGCTGACCGGTCGGCGGAATATGTCGACAAAACGACTTAGTGACTTGCGGTGGATGTTTCATGTGAAACATCGGGCTTGGTGGCCTTGATGACGTAGATCGCGGGAAGGTGCGCGGCGGAGCTCAGGCCGGGGTAGAGGTCGGGTTCGGGAGCCTCGAAGAAGGTGTCCAGGTGCAGGCCGACGTTGAGGAGCGACATGACGACATCGCTGGCCGGCCAGACGAAACTGGAGAACTCGGGAGCGGCCGGGTTGTCGCGGGCGCCGGTCGGGAGCTTGGCGTTGTCGATGTCGGTGCGCGGCGTCGTACGGCTGAAGTAGTTGCCGTGGACGGAGAGATGGTCGCTGCCGCGTACGGCGAGGACTTCCCAGACGGGGTGGTGTTCGGCGAGAAGGACGGAGCCGCCGGGGCGGAGGCGGTCGGCCAGGATGCCGGCGAAGACGATCAGGTCGGGGACCCAGCAGATGGCGCCCCAACTGCAGTAGATGAGATCGAAGCCGGTGAGGTCCGCCGGGAGGTCGAAGATGTCGGCGTGCCGGAAGTCCACCGCGATGCCGGCACCCAGGGACTTGTCGCGGGCGAGGTCGATGGCGACCTCGGAGATGTCGATGCCGGTGACGTCGGCGCCGAGTGCGGCCCAGGACAAGGCCTCATCGCCGACGGAGCACGCCAACTGGAGGATGCGTTTGCCGGTGACGTCTCCGGCAAGTCGTACCTCGAAGTCCTCCAGGGTGGTGCCGCCGGATTCGAAGAAGCTCGGGGGCCGGCCAGGGCGGGCGGGCATGATCTGGTTCCAGCTCGTCCGGTTCGCCTGGGTGTAGCGGCGCAGAGAAGTCACCCGACGAAAGCTAGGTGACCAAGCGGGGGCGACCCAACCGGATATTCAGGCGGAGGACGTCAGCGCCGGGTGAGTTCGTGGGTGGTCTTGCGCTCGGCGTAGAAGGACAGGAACGGGATGGTGCCGGCCAGAGCCATCAGGACGAGGCGGGGGAAGGACCAGCGGACCCGGCGGAAGAGGTCGAAGGTGGCGAGGAGGTACACCACGTAGAGGAAGCCGTGCAGCGGGCCGATGACGTCCATGGCGCTCGGGTCCTCGGCGAGGTACTTCAGCGGCATCGCCACGAAGAGCAGGAGCAGCAGCATGACTCCGACGATGTACGCGATCACGCGGTAGCGGGTGAGGGCGCCGCGGACGGCCGGGGTGATCGGCTGCGGGGTGGCGGACGTGGCGGGGTCGGCTGGTGAAGTCACGCTGAAACGGTACCGCTTGACTCCACAGGCTCCTCGGCCTGGTCAGCAAGCGCACCAGAGTCGGAGTCCGGGTCAGCGTCCGAGGGCGGTTCGCCGTCGGAGCGGCGGGCGTCCAGGACCATGCGGGCCCACATCCAGAGGGTGAAGGCGGCAAAGATCCACCACTGGAAGGCATAGGCAACGTTGCGCAGCCCGGCGTGATCGGTCGGGGGAGCAGGCGCTGGTACGACGGCCGGCGCCGGCTGGAGCGTCGTACCGGAGTCGATGGATGCGAGTACGACGAAGGCGTCGTAGATCCGGTAGTCGACCATGTGCACGATCGTCGGGATCCGGAGCGACTGCAGGACCCGGCCGTTCGCGGCATCGCCGGACGCGTCCTGTGCCTCCGAGGCGGCGACGGCTCCACTCAGCTGCACCGGGCCGGATGGCGCACGGACAGCCGGATCCGAAACCGAGGAAACCCAGCCACGAACCACCATCACGGCACCAGGGCTAGGAGACCCGGTGCCGGACTCGGTCGGGGTCGCGCTGGACGGAGACGGGGTGGAGCCGGGCGTGGACGGAGTGGAGCCGGGGGTGGACGGGGTCGAGCGAGGTGAGTTCGTGGTGTCCAGCATGACCGGGGTTACGACCCAGAAGCCGTCCCGGTCTCCCTGGCGGCGGTCGGTGATGAAGAGCTGGTCGGCGGCCGGACCCCAAGTACCGCTGACCTTCACCCGTCGCCCGACCGCCTTCGACGGCAGACCCTCGTCGATCGAGAACAACGACTGCAACGCGACCGGAGCGCCCTCAGCCCGCTTGGCCGTCGCGGCCGCTGTCTTGGACTGGTACACCTCCAGCTGCCACACGCCCATCACCGACATCACCGCGGCGATCGCCAGCGCCAGCACCAGCAGCCCCAACCACCGAGGCGTCAGCACGATCCGCCACAAGGGCCGCTCCGACATCAGGACCTCAACGAGCCGCAGCGGCAGCCAGCAAGTCGCGGCACAGCACACCCAGCTCGATACCGGCGGCCTCGGCGGCCAGCGGCACCAGCGACGTCTCCGTCATCCCCGGAGCCACGTTCACCTCCAGGAACCACGGCACGCCGGACGCATCCACGACCAGGTCCGACCGCGACAGGTCTCGCAGCCCCAGCGCCTCGTGCGCCGTCACAGCCGCCTTCGCGCAGGCCTCAGCCACGTCGGCACCCACTCGAGCCGGTACGACGAACTGCGTCGCGCCAGCCGTATACCGCGCCTCGTAGTCGTAGAACCCGGAGTCCGGCCGGATCTCCACAGCAGGCAACGCCCGCGGTCCGTCGCCGGTGTCCACAACGGTCACCGCGACCTCGGTCCCGTCGATGTACTGCTCGATCAGCGCGACCGGCCCGTAGGCGTAGCAGTTCACCATCGCCGACGGCAGCTCGTCCGCCGACCGCACGATCGAGGCGCCCAGAGCCGAACCGCCGCGAGCAGGCTTCACCACCAGCGGCAGGCCGATCTGATGGATCACCGCCTCCATCAGCGCCGTGGCGCCGAGCTCGCGGAACGTGTCGTGCCCGAGGACCACCGACGCAGGCGTGTTCAGGCCCGCGGATCCGACCATCGTCGACGCGACCGGCTTGTCGAAGGCTGTCCGGCAGGCTGCCGCGTCGGCTCCGACGTACGGGACGCCGTACAGGTCGAGGACCTGGCGCAGTGCGCCGTCCTCACCGGTGACGCCGTGCAGGACGGGGAAGACCGCGTCGGGCGGATCATCGCGGAGCCGTTCGACCAGGTTCGCGTCGACGTCGCGCTGCTCGACTTCCACGCCGACACTGCGCAGGGCGTCGGCGACTCGCCGGCCGGACCGGAGCGAGACGTCCCGCTCGTGTGACAGTCCACCGGCTAGTACCAGCACTCGACCCAGATCACTCATCACAAATATCCCGATCACTCGTGGGCGACTCCGGCTCGGTCGCCGGTCCCGAGGCCCACAGGAACGGTACCGCTACCGAATCAGGGACCCCCGTCCGCCCGCAGATCCATTGCGCAACCTTTGCGCTGGGGACTCAGCTCAGCTCCGGCCCAGGAGCGTCGTAATCGCGTCCCGGACCCGGTGTCAGCGGCCCGAACGTCTGCCGCAGCTCGAGCTCCTCGTTGATCACCGCGGCCAGCCGGCCCACTCCCTCGATGATCCGCGAGGGGGTCGGATGACAGTACGACAGCCGCATGCACTGAGAGCCGAAACCGTCCGCGAAGAAGGCGGTCCCGGGCACGTAGGCCACCCTGGCGGTCACCGCTCGCGGCAGCATCGCCTTCGCGTCCAGCCCGTCCGGCAGGGTGAGCCAGACATAGAACCCGCCGCCCGGCCTGGTCCAGGTCGTTGCCGCAGGCATCTTTTCGGTCAGCGCCGCCAGCATCGCGTCGCGGCGCTCCCGGTACATCTCCCGGAACTGCTTCACCTGCCCGAGCCAGTCGTGCCGGCTCAGGTACGACGAGATCGCCAGCTGACTGAACACCGGGGGACACAAAGTGGCCGATTCCTGTGCCAGCACAAGCTTTTCCCGGACGGCGTGCGGCGCGACCGCCCAGCCGACCCGGAACCCCGGCGCGAACGTCTTCGAGAACGAGCCGAGGTAGATCACGCCTTCGCGATCGTCGGCCCGCAACGCGCGGTACGGATCGCCGTCGAACCCGAGCAGCCCATACGGGTTGTCCTCCAGCACCAGCAGATCGGCGCGCTGACAGATCTCCAGCACCCGCTGCCGCCGCTCGTTCGACAGCGAGACACCGGCCGGGTTGTGGAAGTTCGGAATCGTGTAGAAGAACTTGATCCGCTTCCCGGCCGCACGGACCGAGGCGATCGCCTGCTCCAGCGCCTCTGGTACGACGCCGTCGTCGTCCATCGCGACGTGGACGACCTCGCACTGGTACGCGCGGAACACTCCGAGTGCACCGACGTACGACGGCGCCTCGCAGATCACCACATCGCCCGGGTCGCAGAACACCCGGGTGACCAGGTCCACCGCCTGCTGACTGCCGACCGTGACGACCACGTCGTCCGGATGGGCGTCGATCCCCTCGAGCCGCATCACGTCGCAGATCTGGTCCCGCAACGTGGGGTCACCCTGGCCGGAGCCGTACTGCATCGCGGTCGGGCCGTTGTCGATCACCAGGTCCCGGACCGCGCTGCCGACCACGTCCAGCGGCAGGCCGCCGATGTTCGGCATCCCGCCCGCGAGCGAGACCACCTCGGGCCGGCTGGCGACGGCGAACAGGGCGCGGATCTCGGATGCGGTCATGCCCTTGGTCCGTGCTGCGTACCGGTCGACATAGTTGTCGAGACGGGTCTGCCGGACATCGGGCAGGTCAGCACTCACGGAGCCACTCCAACAGGTGATCGAGGGGGAAGTCACCAGGTTACGACCTCCAACCCAAGCGTGCCTGGGCTGTGGATCGGCGCAACCTCTCACTACCATGCCTTATAGGGGCAGGTTCGACCATGCCGTGATCTGGCTGCTGAGACGGCCGGCGGCAGGGTGCGACCTGAGAGGTGGATGCGGAAGGCGGATCGGATGAGCGTGGGCAAGGCAGCCGGCTGGACGCTCGGCGGACTGCTGCTGGGCGTGCTGGCCGGGTTCGCCGGCGAGCTGTTCCGGCGGCAACCAGCCGCGAAGGTGCAGCAGCGGTACGTCGCCCCGGAGGCGGCGGAGACCCCGGACGCGCGGAAGCCGGCACCGGCGCCCGCACCGGCGGCACGATGAGCGACCCGACGATACGCAGGGCGACACTCACCGTGACGAAGATAACAATCCGTACCCGAGATACCGAACGCTGATGGCTCGACGGCTGGAACCGCTCACGCTCGCCAACCTCGACGAGCTCCCGGTGCCGTGCCGTGATTGTGTGTTCTGGGAGCTGGATCCGGTCGCCGCCAAGCAGGCCGTCCGCACCGGTGACACCGGCCTGGAGAAGGAAGCCTGGTTGTCCCAGCTGCTGCTCGACTGGGGCAGTGCCGGTGTCGTCCTGTACGTCGACGACGAGCCGGCCGGGTTCGCGGTGTACGCCCCGGCGGCGTACCTGCCCCGGATCCAGGCGTTCCCGACCGCTCCGGTCAGCCCGGATGCCGTCGTACTGGCGACCGGGCGGATCCTGCCGCGCTACCTGGGGCTCGGGCTGGGCAAGATCCTCGTCCAGGCGGTCGCCAAGGATGTGCTGAAGCGCGGATTCCGGGCGGTCGAGGCGTTCGGCGACTCACGCTGGGACGGGCCGGGGTGTGTCTGGCCGACGGAGTTCCTCCGGGCGGTCGGGTTCGGGGTCGTCCGCGATCATCCGCGGAACCCGCGGCTACGGCTGGATCTGCGGTCCGCGGTCACCTGGCGCAGTGAGATGGAGGCGGCGGTCGAGCGCCTGATGGGCGCGATCCGGCCCGAGCACACCCCACCGGCACCGGTCACCGTCCGGGACGCCCTCAC
Source organism: Kribbella sp. CCNWLW201 (assembly GCF_037203805.1). Taxonomy (NCBI): domain Bacteria; kingdom Bacillati; phylum Actinomycetota; class Actinomycetes; order Propionibacteriales; family Kribbellaceae; genus Kribbella; species Kribbella sp. CCNWLW201. The sequence goes on from NZ_JBBCBQ010000001.1 coordinate 1,053,698, forward strand.
TCGCACACCGACAGGCTGACGACGATGATCTGGCGCTTCCTGGGCGACGTGATGATGATCCTGCACGGCGCCTTCCTGTTGTTCTTCGTGATCGGCGGGTTCCTGGCCTGGAAGTGGCCCAAGCTGATCTGGGTGCATCTCGGCATCGTGGTCTGGAATCTGGCCATCGTGATCATCGACTACGACTGCCCGCTGACCGGTTCGGAGAAGTACTTCCGGGAACATGGTGGCGAGAGCGTCTACGAGGGCGGATACATCAACCACTACCTCGACGGCCGGCTTTGGCCGGAGGGCGCGACCCCGACCGCGGAGAAGGTCGGCTTCGTGCTGGTGATCATCGGGTACGTCGGTTTCTTCGTACTGCGGCACCGACGCCGAAAGGCCGCCGCTGAGGGCGAGGTCAGGGGAGACTCAGTGGGACCCCGGACGTGATCTGCGCCGTCCGTCCCCATACTGGTAGGCGTGTCCAGCCGTGGAAGCACCCTCACGCCGCTCGACGACTACCTGACCGGTCTGAGTCGCGCACTGCCCGGCCCGCGCCGGCGTAAGGCCGACCTGCTCGCCGAGGCGCGCGACCACCTGGTCGACGCCACCGAGGCCTTCGAGGCCGACGGTCTGGATCGGGACAACGCCGAACGGGAGGCAGTCGCCGACTTCGGTGCACTCGACGAGGTCGTCCCCGGCTATCGCGCCGAGCTCGCGGTCAGCCAAAGCCGTCGTACGGCGATGCTGCTCTTCCTGGTGCTGATCATCCAGCCGATCGTCTGGCAGGAAGGCGCCTGGAGTTGGAACCAGGACCCGGTCGGGGAGAGCGCGCTCAACGACTTCCTCCAGACCCTGGTCCGCACCATCGGCATGGTCGCGATCGCCGGTGCGGTGCTGGCAGTGATCGCCACCGGCATCGGGATGCGCTACCCGATCATCCGGGACTACCTGAGCCGCACCACCGCACTGTTCGCGATCGCGGCTTCCACGATCGTCAGTGCGATCGGCGTCGGGATGGCGGCGACCAGCACCCATCCGGTCGCACCGCTCGACTACGCGGTGGTCGGCGGCTTCGTCGTACTGCCGCTGTTCGTCGTGGGACTTCAGGCCGGCCGGTGCCTACGCCTGGCCCGGGCGTAGCACCCCTTCCACCACAGCCCGGAAGGTCAGCCACTCCTGCTTGCCTGAGGCAAGCATCTTCGTACCGGCCGCGGTGAGCTGATAGGTACGGCGTTTCCGCCCGCCGACCGTGCTCCATTCGCTGGCCAGATAACCCGCGCGCTCGAGCCGCCGCAGCGCCGGGTACAGCGTCCCGGTCGGCAGGTCCAACTCGCCGCCGCTGCGCTCCAGCAACGCCTCCATGATCGCGTAGCCGTGCAGCGGTTCCTGCTCGACGACGGCCAGGATCATCGGGTCGAGGTGTCCTCGCAGCGCATCCGCCTTCATGTAGCCAGTCTACTCATATACGTGTTAATGTCGAGAGGCAACATGTAGCGAATCTACTTATCAGAGGAGGCGCAAGCCATGACCGTGGACACTCCAGTACGACGACCGCCCGGGAAGGAGGGTGGACGACCTGGGCTGCTGCACCGGGTGTCCGGCTGGTCGATGCGGCACGCGGCCCTCGCCCTGGTGCTCTGGGTGGTCGCCCTCGTCGCCGTCACCGCGGCATCCACCCTGATCGGCGACAACTACCGCAACGACACCTCGCTCCCCGGCACCGACTCCCAGCGGGTCACCGACGTCTTCCGCGAGCACCAGCCGCAGGGTGACACCGCATCCGTCCAGATCGTGCTGCACGCGGACGGCGGTCTCCCGCCGGAGAAGCAGCGGATCGCCTCGATGCTGGCCGCGGTCGGGGACCTCCCGCACGTCGCCTCGGTGGCCGACCCCTCGTTCTCACAAGACGGGCGTACGGCGTACTCCACCGTCAGCCTGGACACCACTGTCGACGACATGCCGGTCGAGGATGTCCGCACGATCATCCACAAGGCACAGGACTTCGCCCAGCCCGGACTGCAGGTCGAGGTCGGCGGCGATCTGGCCCGGTCGGCGGCCGAGAGCGAGGGCGGTGCGGCCGAAGGGGCCGGCATCCTGGCCGCGCTGGTGATCCTGGTTTTCCTGTTCGGATCGTTGCTCGCGGCAACTCTTCCGCTGCTGACCGCGGTGTTCGCCGTGGGCAGCACGCTCGGCCTGCTGGTACTGGCCTCGCACTTGTTCACCGTTCCCGACTACACGGCGCCGGTGATGATGCTGGTCGGTCTCGGTGTCGGCATCGACTATGCGTTGCTGATCTTCTCCCGCTACCGCCACGAGTTGCTGAAGGACGGCACCGACCGAGCGACCGCGTCGACGGTCGCCCTCGACACCGCCGGCCGCTCAGTCATGTTCGCCGGCTGCACCGTGGTGATCGCGCTGCTCGGTCTGCTCGCACTCGGACTTGGTGCCCTGCAAGGTGTCGCGCTTGGCGTCACGTTGACCGTGCTCATGACGATGTTGGCTGCGGTGAGCCTGCTCCCCGCTCTGCTCACGTTGTTCGGCAAGCGGATCGAGAAGAGTGTCCGCAAGCACGCCGCGAAGAAGCGCCGTACGCCCGGGGATGGCTGGCGGAAACTGGCGGCTGTGGTGCAGCGTGGGCCGTGGGTGCCGCTGGTGCTGGGGACGGTCGCGCTGATCGCGCTGTCGTTGCCGGCGCTGGACATGCGGCTCGGATTCGCGGATGCGGGGACGGACGACCCGGCGAAGACCAGCCGGAAGGCGTACGACCTGCTGGCACAGGGATTCGGGCCGGGCTTCAACGGGCCGTTGGTGGTCGTGTCCGAAGGTGACGCGGCCGCGGCGCAGGCACTCAGCCAGACACTGCAAGCGGATCCGAACATCGCCGCGGTCACACCGCCGCAGCTGACGCCTGACGGCAAGATCGCCACGGTGCTGGCGTTTCCGAAGTCGGCGCCACAAGACGCGGCGACCAGCGAGCTCGTGGAACGGCTGCGCGACGACGCGCTGCCGGCGCTCGAGTCGCGGACCAAGGCGAACTATCTCGTCGGTGGCGCGACTGCAGCGGCCGACGACTTCGCCTCCGCGGTCAGCAATCGGCTGCCGATCTTCGTCCTGGTCGTGGTCGGGTTGTCGGCGTTGCTGCTGATGGCGGTATTCCGGTCGATCCTGATCCCGCTGAAGGCGGCGGTGCTCAACCTGCTCAGCATCGGCGCTTCGCTCGGCGTCATCACGCTGGTCTTCCAGCAGGGCTGGTTCGGCGCGCAGCCCGGTCCGATCGAGGCGTTCGTCCCGGTGATGATCTTCGCGATCGTCTTCGGACTGTCGATGGACTACGAGGTGTTCCTGGTGTCCCGGATCCATGAGGAATGGCGTCGTACCAACGATGCTCGGGAAGCCGTCCGGGAGGGGCTGGCGAACACGGGCAGTGTGATCACCGCGGCGGCCGCGATCATGATCGTGGTGTTCGGCGCGTTCCTGCTCAGCCCGGACCGGATGTTGAAGCAGTTCGGCCTCGGCCTGGCCACCGCCGTACTGCTGGATGCCGTGCTGATCCGCTGCGTGATCGTGCCGGCCGTGATGCGCCTCTTCGGCGACCGCGCCTGGTGGCTGCCACGCGGACTCGACCGGATCCTGCCGAAGATCGCCCTCGAGAAGGAGTAAAAGCGGACGCGCGGGTCCTGTCAGGCAGGACCCGCGCGTCTGTCAGACCGTCAGTTGGCCGAAGCGGAGCATGCCGGTGGCGGCGTCCTGCTCCGGCGGGAGGTAGACACGCTGGATCGCGACCACGATCGCCTCGGCGACCACGTCGCGGAACGCCGGGTCGGCCAGCCGGGCCGAGTCGTGCGGGTTGGTCACGTAGCCGATCTCCAGCCGGACCGCGGGCATCTTGGTCCGCCGCAGCAGATCCCAGGTCTTGGCGTGCGTCCGGCAGTTCAGCAGGTCGGTCCGCGCCACGATCTCACGCTGCACCAACCCGGCGAACTGCTCGCCGACGCTGGACGAGGCGCCGTGCAGATCGTTGCCGTAGAAGTACGTCGCGACCCCCTGCGCCTCCGGGTTCATCGACCCGTCGGTGTGCAGCGACACACACAGGTTCGCGTCCGTCTCGTTCGCGAACGCGGCCCGGGCCAGCTCGTCCGGCCCCTGATCGCGCCCTCGCGACAGATACGCCCGTACGCCGGTCGCACCCAACCGACCCTCGATCCGGGCGGCCAGGTCGTACGCGATGTCGGACTCGCGCAGCCCGAAGCCTTCCCAGCCGTAGTCGAAGCCGCCGTGGCCCGGGTCGATGACCACGGTCTTGCCGGACAGTCGCGGACCAGCGGCCCGGACCGCCTCGGAGGCGCGCAACGCGTCCGGCCGTCCGCCGGTCGCCATCGGCTTGATCCGCTGCAGTGCCTTGAAGGTGGACGGGCCGCACGTGCCGTCGGCCGGCAGGCCCATGTTCCGCTGGAACTCGGTCACCGCGCGCTGGGTGTCCGGACCGAAGATGCCGTCGATCCGGGCCACCGCGAAGCCGAGCTCCTGCAGCTTCGCCTGCAGCGCGAGGACGTCGTCACCGGTGAGCGGGTGCGAGACGACGTACGTCAGCAGCCGGTCGCCCAGCCGCCAGCGCGCGTCGTCGATCGCCCGGTACGTCTGCGGGCCGACGATCCCGTCGATCATCAACCCGCGTTGCTGCTGGAACCCCCGGACAGCGTGCGCGGTCGCTTCGTCGTAGACGTCGTGACCGCCGGCCAGCAGGCCGAGCCGTTGGAGTTTGCCGATGATCTCGGCGACTGCCTCACCGGTGTCGCCGATCCGGTACACGCCGTGCGGGCCGCTGAACGGGGTGCCAGCCATCAAACTGCTCCTTGCCGTGTGGCGGACGGATGGTCCAAGCCTCAGTCAGGAGGTGAAGTCTGCCAACTCCTTGAGGAGCGCCGCCTTCGGCTTCGCGCCGACGATGGACTTGGCCAGTTCACCATTCACGTAGACGTTGATGGTAGGGATACCGGTGACCCGGTAGTTGCTCGGGGTGACCGGGTTCTCGTCCACGTTCATCTTGAGGAAGGTGAGCTTGTCGCCGTGGTCCTGGTTCAGCTCCTCCAGGATCGGGGAGACCTGGCGGCACGGCCCGCACCACTCGGCCCAGAAGTCCACCAGCACCGGCTTGTCGCTCTTCAGCACGGTCTGGTCGAACTCGGCGTCGGTGACGGCCTTCATCTTCTCGCCCACGGGCGTATCTCCTTCAGTGATTGTCAGGTTCAGACGGTGACGGGCTCGGTGGCCGCGGCGGCAGCCGCGGTCGCCTCGTGTTCCAGGGTGGCCAGGAAGCGCTCGGCGTCCAGGGCGGCCGCACAGCCGGTGCCGGCGGCGGTGATCGCCTGCCGGTAGGTGTGGTCCACCAGGTCGCCGGCGGCGAAGACGCCGGGCAGGTTGGTCTCGGTGCTGCCCTCGCGGACCAGGACGTAGCCCTCCTCGTCCAGGCGCACCTGACCCTTCACCAGCTCCGACCGCGGGTCGTGCCCGATCGCGATGAACAGGCCGGTCACCGGCAGCTCCCGGGTCTCACCGGTGACGGTGTCCCGCAGGGTGATGCCGGTCAGCTTGTCCTGGCCGTGGATCTCGGCGACCTCGGAGTTCCAGGCGAACTCGATCTTGTCGTTCGCGAACGCGCGGTCGGCCATGATCTTGGAGGCGCGCAGCTCCTCGCGGCGGTGCACCAGGGTGACCTTCTTCGCGAACCGGGTCAGGAAGGTGGCCTCCTCGACGGCCGAGTCACCGCCGCCGACGACCGCGATCTCCTGCTCACGGAAGAAGAAGCCGTCACAGGTCGCACACCAGGAGACGCCGTGGCCGGACATCCGGTCCTCGTCCGGCAAGCCGAGCTTGCGGTAGCCGGAGCCCATCGCCAGGATCACGGTCTTGGCCCGGTGCTCGGTGCCCGCGGAGTCGGTGACGGTCTTGATCTCGCCGGTCAGGTCGACCGCGACGATGTCGTCCGGCACCAGCTCGGCGCCGAAGCGCTCGGCCTGGTTCCGCATCTCGTCCATCAGCGCCGGCCCCATGATGCCGTCGGCGAAACCAGGGAAGTTCTCCACCTCGGTGGTGTTCATCAGCGCGCCGCCGGCGGTGACCGAGCCCTCGAACACGAGCGGCTCGAGCCGGGCACGTGCGGCGTACACGGCGGCGGTGTAACCGGCCGGGCCGGAGCCGACGATGATGACGTTGCGGACTGCGGAGTCGCTCATGCAGGCGTTCCTCGTGTCGTCGAGACTGGTGGTACGTCGTACTCAACGGATCCTAGAGGCCGACCATTCCCACGGTACCCACCGCCGGGCCATGACTATGCAGCGGCGTCTCAGCGATTGCGCAGGGTGATGTTCGTGTCGTAGAACGGGGAGGCTACGCCGCCGTCGCTACATCCGGTGACGACGAAGAGCTGGATGTCCCGGGGCGAACCGCCCTGCAGCCCGATCAGGGTCGCCCGCTTGCCGTCGACCTTGACCGGCTGGACCAGCTGGACGCGCGGATTCGGGCGGCCGGAGGCGAAGGTGCGGGCGCAGGAGATCTCCGCGGCCGAGCCGTTCAGCAACGGGTCGTTGGTGCTCTCCAGCCATCGCTGCGCGTCCGGGCCGACGTCCCGCGCGGACATCGACGGTACGCCGGTCGGCAGCGTGGTGGGACCGGGGAGTCCGGCTGAGGTGCTGGGGCCTTGGTCCCTGGTGGCGAACACCACACCGACGCCGATCCCCGCGATCACCACGACCGCCGCGGCGGCGCTGAGCAGCTTCGGGATGTGCCGGTGCGGCTCCTCGCGGATCTGGACCAGCGAGTGCACCCCAACGGTCGACGCACGCAGTACTGACTCCGACACGATGACCTGGTCGAGGTGCTCGGCGATGTCGGCCGGCATCGGGATGTCCGCCCGGCCCTCCTCGGCGAGATCCTCGGACAACTGGGTGAGCGCGTCGAACGTCTGCTGACACTCGGGGCACGCCTTCACGTGTTCACGAGCGCGATGCGCCTCGGTTGCGGGCAGCAGATTCTCGATCAGGTCGGCGATCGTGTCCGTGTCCAGGTGCTCGAGGTGCTCGCTGGTCGGCAGACCGGAATCGGTCATCGGGAACTCGCCCCCTCGCGGGAGGTGCCCGGAATCGGGCGCAGAGTGATCATCGGAGTACTCCGGGTCGAGGCATGAACGTCGGGTCGCAGGTAGGCGACTTCGCTTCGACGGGGTACCCGATCATTCGGTTCCCACCGCTTCCGCAGCGGTTTTCGCCGGTACGTCGGACTCCTCGGAGCCACCGCGGGTCGTCTGCCAGTGCCGGAGCAACGGCAGCAGCCGGGCCCGGCCCCGGGCGCAGCGGGACTTCACCGTGCCCGGTGCGCAGCCCAGGATGGCGGCCGCTTCCTCGATCGAGTAGCCCTCCATGTCGACCAGGACGAGTGCGCTGCGCTGGTCCTCGTTGATCTGCTTGAGCGCGTTCAGCACGTCCAGCCGGCGCTCGCGGACCTCGGCTGGGTCGTCCTCGGACGGGCCGGCCAGCTCGGCGGCGCGGTCCTCGTCCTCCGGCAGCGGGTCGGCGGCGCGGACCTGGCGGCGGCGGATCCGATCCAGACATGCGTTCACCACGATCCGGTGCAGCCAGGTGGTCACCTTGGCGTCACCGCGGAACGAGTCGGCCCGGCGGAACGCCGAGATGAACGCCTCCTGCAGCGCGTCGGCGGCCTCCTCCGGCTCACCCAGGGTCCGGATCGCGACCGCCCACATCCGGTCCCGGTGCCGCCGGACCAGGATCCCGAACGTGTCCGGGTTGCCGGCCACGTGCAGCCGAAGCAGCTCGTGGTCGTCCATCTGGTCGTAGCTCACCGGCCCAGCATGCTCCTCATGCTGAGCTACGGGCTGGACTGGGGGCTCTGCCGCGCCGATCCGGGTGATATCCGACGAGGTCATTTCTGGATCGCGACCTCCGCGATCTCGCCGCGGTACTTGCTGCTGTCCTTTTCCTTCGGTAGCTCGGTCAGCCAGACCAGGACGTACTGCGTCCGGGCCGGCTGTGACGGTGTCAGCGTCGCCGCCCCTTCGGGCTGGTTCTCCTCCGTCGCGACCGCGGTCCAGCCGCTCACGGTGCCTGGCGACTTGGTCGTGTCGCCCTTCGGGATCAGGATTTGCAGGCTGGTGCCATCACCCTTGAGCGTGACCGTCACCTTGGAGACGGCCGTCGGCGTCCCGAGGTCATAGATGATGCCGACGCCGGGCTTCTGGCCGCCGAGGTTCGGCCGGCTGTACGACTGGGTCGTCCAGGTCGTACCCACCTTGCCGTCGTAGGTGTTGGGCACGTCTTCCGGGCGCTCGCTCCCGCTACCTTCCGGCTTCGGGTCGAAATCCTTGGCGCTGACGATCTTGGCCGGTCCGCCGCTGGCCGACGGCGTCGTACTGGTCTGCGGCGTGGTCTTGTCGCCGCCGGCGCCGTCGCCGCCCTGGTCGTTGTTCATCGCGCCCTTGAGCAGGAACTGGGCCATCGCGATCACCGACAGCAGCGCGAGGACGGCGAGCAGGATCAGGATCCGGCCGCCCCACGAACCCTTCGGCTTCGGCTCGTCGGGCCGGCGGCGGTGGCCGTTGCCGTTGTTGCCGTAGCCGTTCGGCGGCGCCTGGCGGCGGACCGGACGAGTCTCGGCCGGGGCGGAGTACGCCGAGTGCTGCTCCTGCCCGTTGGACTGGTACGCCGGGGGCGTCGGGTCCAGCGCGGGTGGAGTCGGCGGGACGACCTGGGTGGCGTCGTCGATGCTGCCGTTCTGCCGGGCGATCGCGACGGTCTCGTCCATCTGGCTCGGCGGCTCGTGCGAGCTGCCGACGACCCCGGACAGGGCGGCGGACAGGCCGGCGGCGCTCGTGATCGGCGGCGCATGGTGCCGCGGCGGGTTGCTGAGCAGCCGGTCGCTGATGTCGTCCAGCGAGCGCGGTACGCCGGCGCGCACCTGGCGCGGGCTCAGCAGCCGGCCGTGCTCCACCGGAGCGGGCTGGAGACCCCACGCCGGGGCAGGCCCCGGCCAACGGCCGGTAAGAGAGGCATAGAGGAGCTCACCGAGCGCACGGACGTCGTGCTCGGGCGAACCCGGGCCGGTCGAGCGCAGGGCCGCCTCGGTGGCGAGGCCGACGACCTTGATCGCTCCGGCGTCGGTGACCACGACGGTGGCCGGGCTGATGGAGCCGTGGGCGTGGCCGGTGCGGTGCAGGTTCTCCAGCGCCTCCGACACCTCGCGGGCCAGCCAGCCGGCCTGCTGACCGGTGAGCGGGCCGCTACTGAGCATCCGCTCGAGCGGGCGGCCGCCGGCCCACTCGCGGACGCAGTAGGTGACGCCGTCGTGCATGTCGCAGTCGAGCACACGGAGGAAGCGCGGGTCGGCCGCCGCCGCGGCCCGCCGGGCGGCGTCGAAGAGCAGGTTGGTCCGCGGGTCGCCGACCGGCAGGACATCCACGACGACGGCCCGGCTGAGTACCTCGTCCACTGCCCGCCACACCCGCGCACCGTCGATCTCCGCGAGTAACTCGGCGATCCGGTAGCGGCCGGCAAGCAGGGCACCAGGACTGACGGTCTGGTTCGACACGGTGTCTCTCGCCCTCCTCGATGCACTGGTCGGCCTGCGTCTGTCGCTCCGGACCCGTCGGCGGGGATCCGGTCGCGATCAGCTGGCGGCCCGATCGCAGCCCCCATGCTAGTGCCCTCCTGACCAGACAGGTGGTGCACGAGTGCACAAGCGCTCTGGTCAGCGGCGACCGGGGATCTTCGATGTGACCAGGGACACCACGTCGTTCACTTCGTGGATCCGGAGCACCCGTGCGATCCCGGCGTACACGGGCAGCATCACGACCGCCGCGACCGCCAGCTGGAGGACCGCACCCAGCGGTCCGGACCAGTCGACGGCGAGGTCCAGCAGCCAGAGCGCTCCCCGGCCGGCGCCGACGGCGAACACGGCGGCGATCACCATCGCGAGCAGCGGCAGTCCGATCCCGGCACCGTGCACCCGGGGGACCTTGCGCCGGAGGACCGGGCGGGACAGCAGGACGGCGACCAGGTACGCCAGCGCGTACGCCCCGCCCAGCACGACACCGCTGAACCGGAGGTGCTCCTCGTCCAGCAGCACCCGCACCCCGATCACAGCCGCCGCGATGTTGGTCGCCGCGATCGCGCACTGCAGGAAGAACGGCGTACGGGTGTCCTCGAACGCGTAGAACGTGCGCAGCTGGAAGTACTGCACGGTGAACGGCACGATGCCCAGCGCCAGCGTCATCAGCGTGTACGACATCAGCGTCAGGTTGTTCTTACCGGAGCCGTAACCGGCGATCACCGTGACGATCGGGTAGGCGAACGCGATCATCGCGGCCGCGGCCGGTACGACGATCGCCAGCGTCTGCCGGATCGACCGGGCCGACAGTCGGGCCACCTCGGTCACGTCACCGTCGGCCGCGAGTGCCGACATCTGGGGGAGCGCGGCCGTCGCCAGTGAGACGGTGACGATGCCGTGCGGCACCAGAATGATCAGCATCGCCGTGCTGTACGCGAACAGACCGGCCTTCGCCCCCGGATCGTCCGAGGCGCTACCCGCGATCGCGAGCTGCGTGACGACCACCAGGGTCACCTGGTTGACCGCCACGAACAGCACGGTCCAGATGCCCAGCCTGGCGGTGTGACCGAGCCCGGTGCCACGCAGACCGAACTTCGGCTTGTACGTGTGCCCGCTCGCCTTCAGATAGGGCAGCAGCACCAGCAGCTGTACGGCGATCCCGACCGTGTGCCCGAGTCCGAGCAGCAGCTCCTCGCCGTGGCTGTAGGTGGGCGGGGTGTCCCCGGTGCGGTAGACCAGCAGGAACACCACGATCGACGCGCACGCGACGATGTTGTTCGCGATCGGCGCCCACATCATCGGGCCGAACCGGCGCCGCGCGTTCAGCACCTGACCGACCAGGACGAACGCGCCGTAGAAGAAGATCTGCGGCAGGCAGAGCCGGACGAACATGATCATCGACTCCCGCTCGGACGCCCGGGACGGGTCGTGCAGCTCCTTCGGCAGGTAGAGCTCGGCGATCACCGGTGCCAGCAGTACGCAGGCCACGGTCACCACGGCGAGTACGACGAAGCCGAAGGTGAGCACCCGGTTGGTGAAGTCCTGGCCGTCGTCGTCGTGGTTCTTGATCGCCCGGACCAGCTGCGGCACCAGCACGGTGTTGAACACGCCGCCGGCCAGCAGGATGTACAGGCTGTTCGGGATGGTGTTCGCGGCGGTGAAGATGTCGCCGCGCAGCGCCGTACCGATGGCGGCCGCGAGCAGGGCGATCCGGACGAATCCGAGCAGGCGGGACAGCACCGTTCCGGCTGCCATCACCGCCGCGGAGCGCAGGGTGCGGTCAGCCATCCTTCGAACCGACTCCTTCTTTCAGTGACGCGTCCACCGAGGCGTCGGGCTGTGGATCTGTCCGTGCCGCGTCCACCGGAGCGCCCGGCTCCGGGTCGATCGGTGCCGGATGCAACGGGTCGGTGGCCGGCCGGGCCGGTGCCGGGCTGCGCCGCTCGGTCCGGACCCGGCGGTAGATCCGGACGAACGACGTACCGAACAGCAGTGCACAGGCCGCTCCGACCAGGATCCAGCCGACGCTGCCGTACTGCCTGGCCTCGATCACCAGCTCCTGGGACCGGCCGACCGGACGCTCCGAGGCGGTGGTCACCTGGGCGTTCGCCCGGATCAGGCCGTTCTGCTCCGCACTCGCCTCGATCAGGTACGTCGCCTTGCCCCGCGGCGGCAGCACCTTCGTCTGCAGCGGCTTGATCCGCAGGTCGGTCCGGTTCGCCGGGGTCACCACGATGCCGACCCGGATCGACTGGTCCAGCTCGTTCGAGATGGTCAGCGGGAAGGTGCCCTTGCTGCCGGCCAGGTTCACCTTGATCACCCGGTGCTGGCCCTGTTGAACACTCGAGTTGACCAGGGTCACCTTGCCCAGCTGCTGGTTCACCGAGCCGGTCTCGATCGCGGTGAACTCCCGCGCCTCGTCGGCGAACCCGCGCCAGCCATTGGACGCCGAGCGCAGCAGCGCGCGCTCGATGTTCTCGTCCATGTTCTCCGGCACGTCCAGCAGGTTGCGGTAGGTCAAGGTGTCGTCGTTCAGCTGCTTGACGGCGTCGACCTGTGCACTGGTGAGCGACGGGTTCGCCCGGGGTGCGTTGGGTGCCTTGGTGGTCTGCGGCTTCGGTGTCGCCGCGACGATCTGGTTGACGTCGACAGGGGCGATCCACGGCAGCGCGAAGTCGCCGGCGATGGCCGCGGTCGCGTTCCCGTCGGGGTCCCAGCCCCGGGGCGGCAGCGCGACGACCGACACCGGAGTCGTACCGCCGGTGGCCAGCAACGCGGTCTCGGCGGCGAACCGCTGGCGGACCTGCAGCGGGTTCTCGGCGGTGTCCGGGTCCGGACCGCCGGTGGTCAGGGCCGAGTTCGCGATCACGGTGCGGACCTCGGTCTTCGGGCCTTCGGGGGTGAGCACGTTGTAGACCGGCGACGGCGTCAGCGCCGGCCGGTCGGCGGTCACCCACGACGAGCTGCCGACCAGGTTCAGGTCCTGGTCGTCCGAACCGCGGAAGCCGGACGAGGCCGCGGCGAGGTAGCGGCTGCGGGCCGAGCCGTTCTCCAGCCACAGCCCGTTGGTCTTGAAGGTCGCCGGGACGGTGGAACCACGCCCCAGGTTGAACTCCTCGCTCATCGCCCGGGCGTCGCCGACGATCTTGCCCACCGAGTCCTTGCTCACCGGGTCGCTGGCGTCGATCAGGCTCGCGACGTCCGGATCGCCGTACGGGAGCAACACGACCTGCGCGCCGCCGGCCCGGCTGGCGTCGAACTCCTTCAGCCACGCGGCGACGACCTTCTGTCCGCCGCCCGGCGTGGTCTGGCCGCCGTCGCCGACGACGACGTACCCGTCCTCGATCTTGCGCGCCTCGTCGAGCATCGCGGGGTCGACGAGCCAGGTGACCTTGCGGGTCTTGCCGAGCGCGAGCAGCCGGCCGAGCGGGCCGTTCGGCGCCATCGACTGTGCGAGCGAGTCGTTCGCGAACCGCTGCCCGCCCAGCTGCGTCGGCCGGTGGCGCAACGGGATGACGAGTGCGGTGTTCACCTTCCGGGTCAGCGGATCGGTGCCGATCACCGGCATCAGGGTGCGGGCCCGTCCGGCGGTCGCCCGCTCTGTGTTCTCTCCGTCCGGCTGCCCGCGGAACTGGACGCCGACCACGTACGCGCCGGTGCGCTGCGTGATGTGCCACTCGTTCCAGGGCACCGTCAGGGTGAACTGCACCGAGGCCTTGGGAGCCAGCGGGGCGCCGAACTGCTGGAACGAACCGGACTCGAACGTGGTCAGCCGCTTACAGCTGTCCCGCTTGCTCATCGGCACGTCCTGCTCGGTGGAGACAGCGGCGATGTCGGCGTTGGTGACCAGGCGGTCGCGGTCGATACAGGCCAGCGCCTGCGGCTCCCGGAACGTGGTGTCACTGGTGTTCGTGACCCGGCCGGTGATCCGCACGGCCTCACCCGGTTTCGGCGCGACCGGGCTGAACGAGTCGATGGTGACGTCGACGACCGGATCCTCCACCGGCGCCGCAGACGTCGGCGCGGTCCCGAGAACCGCTGCCGACGCAGCGATCATCAGGCCCGCAACCGCCGCAGCGGAGAGCCTCAGTCGCCGTCTCAACACGCCGTCACCGTAACCTAGTTTCCCGTGTCACCTTTCGCCGACCAGTCAGCCTCCGCCGGATCCCTGTCCGCCATCCAGCGGCAGGCGGTCCAGTCACTGCTGCAGATCGCACCGGTGGTCGACGAACTCGGTGCCCTGTTCGCCGACGCCCGCCACGAGATCGCCCTGGTCGGGGGACCCGTCAGGGACATTCTCCTCGGCCGGGGGAGCAAGGATCTGGACTTCGCCACCTCCGCGCACCCCGAGGTGATCGAGCGGTTGCTGTCCGGCTGGGCGGACCACGTCTGGGACATCGGCAAGGCCTTCGGCACGATCGGGTGTCGCAAGGGCGACTGGGTTCTGGAGATCACGACGTACAGGTCGGAGTCCTACGATCCCACCTCACGCAAGCCGGAGGTCTCGTACGGCGACAGCCTCGAGGGTGACCTGGCCCGGCGCGACTTCGCGATGAACGCGATGGCGGTCCGGCTGCCGTCCCGGACCTTTGTCGACCCGTACGGCGGCCTCGAGGACGTCGCCCGCAAGACGATCCGTACGCCGGGCACACCGGAGGACTCGTTCTCCGACGACCCGCTGCGGATGATGCGGGCGGCCCGGTTCGCCGCGCAGCTCGCGTTCACCCCGGATCCCGCCGTGGTGGCCGCGATGAAGGAGATGGCCGAGCGGATCACGATCGTGTCCGCCGAGCGGGTCCGCGACGAACTGATCAAGCTGGTCTGCTCCGACTACCCGCGGATCGGCCTGGACCTGCTGGTGTCCACCGGACTGGCCGATCACGTACTGCCCGAACTGCCCGCGCTCCGGCTGGAGCGGGACGAGCACCACCGGCACAAGGACGTGTACGAGCACTCGCTCACCGTGCTCGACCAGGCGATCGACCTCGAGTCCCGGCTGCCCGTCCCCGCGCCGGACTTCATCTCCCGGTTCGCCGCGCTGATCCACGACATCGGCAAGCCGAAGACCCGCCGCTTCGAGAACGGCGGCAAGGTGACGTTCCACCACCACGACGTCGTCGGCGCGAAGCTCGCCCGGAAGCGGATGAAGGCACTCCGGTTCAGCAACGAGCAGATCGACCAGGTCGGCAAGCTGGTCGAGCTCCACCTGCGCTTCCACGGCTACGGCACCGGTGAGTGGACCGATTCCGCCGTACGACGTTATGTCCGCGACGCCGGCGATCAGCTCGACCGCCTGCACGTCCTCACCCGCGCCGACTGCACCACCCGCAACAAGCGCAAGGCCGACGCCCTCCGGGCCGCGTACGACGACCTCGAAGCCCGGATCGAGCGCCTGAAGGAACAAGAGGAACTCGACGCCCTCCGCCCGGACCTCGACGGCAACCAAATCATGCAGATCCTCGGCATCCCGCCAGGCCGCGAAGTAGGCCAGGCGTACAAGTTCCTCATGGACCTCCGCCTGGACCGTGGCCCTCTAGACGAGGACCAGGCCCGCGAAGCCCTCCTGCAGTGGTGGTCCGACCGCACCTAGGTTGTCCACAGCACTCGAAGAACCTGCGGTTCTGTGGGGCGACTACTCGGCCGCCGACCTCGAGAGCTGACCGCCGGGTCAGATCGGCTGGCTGGGTACAGCCGCGTACGCCGCTGCGATGCTGTCGGCTGAGGGCGCGTGGGGGTTGTACTTCGTTGTGCCGTTGCTGGTGGTGATTGCGGCGATCGGGAGGGCGGGGTCGATGGAGTTGGTTAGGTAGGCGGCGTCGTAGGTCTCCAGGTCGGTCAGGTCGATGCGGGTTGTGGTGTGGGTGGCTAGGCCGCGTTGGAGGGTTTGCTGGCGGATGCCGGGGAGGACTGGGGCGGACGGGAAGATGATGGTGGTGTCGCGGGCGAAGCAGATGTTCCAGATGGAGGCTTCGGAGATCTCGCCGGTGGCGGTGTGGAAGAGGGCGTCGTCGTACCCCTCGCGCTTGGCCAGGCGGCCGTAGTACACGAGGTCGAAGGTGCCGGTGTGCTTGAGGTGCGGCACGGCGCGCTCGTGCTGGAACGCTCGGAGCCGCACGGGCTGTACGGCGGGGTCGATCGGTGGGCTGACGCGGACGAGCAGGTTTGGTTCCTCGTCGTCGGAGGCGAACGCGTTGACGCGGATCGAGAGGTCGCCGGAGCCGGCCTGGTCGAGGGCCGCACGGAGGTAGGAGCGGACGCGGTCGGCGGAGACCGGTTGGCCGAAGACCTCGCGGGAACTGCGGTCGAGTCGTTCGAAATGCAGGTCGAGACCGTCCACCCGTCCGTCCCGGACCTGCATCGAGGTGAAGTGGCCGTAGCTCGTTGCTCTCAGCAACCCGGGGTCGACGGTCCGCAGGGGTACGCCGTTCAGCAGCAGCGACTCGGTCACAGCACCAGTCTGACCTGATCAGTCCAGTGCAGGTTCTGGTCTACCCTCGCGCTGTGGACGTCTTGAGCATCATCGGGTGGGGCGGTTCCGCGCTGGTCGTTTGGTCACTCCTGCAGTCGCGCATCCTGCGCCTGCGCGCGCTGAACCTGGTCGGTTGCGTGATCCTGATCGGCTTCAACGCGGCGATCGGGGTCTGGCCGATGGTCGGGATGAACGCCGTCCTGGCCGTCATCAACGTGGTCCATCTCTGGCGGCTGCTCCGGCACCGGCACGACCAAGCCGAGTACGAGGTGCTCGAGGTCAACGGCGACGACGCGTACCTCGGCCACGTGCTCAGGTCACATCACAAGGACATCAGCCGCTTCAACCCCGGCTTCACCGCGGACGCCAGCCCGTACGCGTTCCTGGTCCAGCACGGCGACCGCACTGTCGGCGTTGTCCTCGCCCACGACGCCGGCGACGGCCGGGCCCAGATCGACCTCGACTACGTACTCCCCAAGTACCGCGACTTCACCCCGGGCGAGTTCGTCTACCGCCGCAGCGACGTCTTCACCGACCACGGCTTCCACCAGGTCCTGGCCCCACCCCGCATGCGCGACTCCAAGCCCTACCTCACCAAACTGGGCTTCCACCGAGCCGGCGACCACCTGGTCCTCGACCTCCCGAAGACCTGAGCGGAATTTGTATAACTGTATTTATAAGAAGTATAGTTCTACAACATGAGGAAGCCGGAGAAGATCTTCGCTCGCGACCATGAATGGGAACATCTGGCTCGCTTCGCGGAGTTGGCGACCGACTATCCGCGACTGGGGGTTGTCAGCGGCCGCCGCCGATTGGGTAAGACCTATCTGCTCGAGGCGCTCGCCGAGCAGACTGGTGGGCTGTATTTCGGGGCTACGGAGGGGACTGAAACCGAATCGCTTGCACTGTTCGCGGAAGCCTTCGGCGATCACTTCGGGGCTCCCGCGGCGGTGAGGTTCGACAATTGGGACCAGGCCGTCAGGGCGCTGTTCGCCTCCGATCCGAGTCGCGGGCCATTCATCATCGATGAGTTCCCTTATCTGACCAAGGTGTCGCCGGCGCTGCCGTCGATCTTTCAGCGGGAGATCGATCGAGCGGCGTCCGCAGGCCGGGGGATCAACCTGCTCCTGTGTGGTTCGGCGATGTCGGTGATGGGTCGGTTGCTCTCCGGGAGTGCGCCGCTACGCGGGCGCGCGAGCCTTGAACTGGTGATGCGCCCGTTCGACTACTGGTTGGCAAAACAGTTTTGGGACCTCGACGATCCACGGCTGGCGGTTCTCGTTCACTCGGTCGTCGGCGGCACTCCGGCGTACCGGCGATTCGTCGACCACGACAGTCCGCAGTCGGTCAGCGACTTCGACGATTGGGTGCTGCGGACCGTGCTAAATCCGGGCAGGCCTCTCCTCCGCGAGGCTCGATACCTGCTCGAGGAGGATTTGGACGTACGAGACAGTGCCCTCTATCACTCGGTGCTGGCAGCGGTTGCGTCAGGCAACAGCACACGGGGTGGCATCGCGAACTATGTGGGTCGCAAGGCGACCGACATCGGCCACCACCTTGTGGTGCTCGAAGACAGCGGGCTGCTGCACCGGCGACAGGACGTTTTCCGGTCCGGGCGCCCGAGCTATCACGTTGCCGAGCCGCTCGTGACGTTCTACCAAGTAGTGATGCGAGCCCAGTGGGGTCCCGTCGAAAGCGGCCGTGGCAGGTCGGTGTGGGAGGCGGCCAGGGCGCGCTTTGGGGCACAGATCATCGGTCCCCACTTCGAGCAGTTGTGCCGGGATTTCGCGTTGTGGGCGCCACCCGAGCTCTATGGAGAGCTCCCCGGTGAGATTGGTGCAGGAGTAGTGCCCGATCACAGCCGGCGTACTCAGATAGAGGTGGACGTGGTTGTGCTGGCGCCTGCTCTTCCCGGACAGCGCCGAAAGATCCTGTCGCTCGGTGAGGCGAAGTGGGGGGACGTCATGGGACGCCGGCATGTCGAACGGCTGGAGCGGGCGCGACAGTTGCTGTCCCGTGACTACGACACGTCGGAGACGATCATCGCCTGTTACAGCGGTGCCGGATTCGAGCCTGACCTCGACCCGGCCGTCCTGACGATTGGTCTCGACGACCTGTACGCCGTGACCCCCTAGGTCAGGTCCTTCGCGTAGCAGAGGGAGGCGACCTCGTTTTCGAACGGGGGGTACGGCGGGGTGGGGAGGTAGCCGTGGTTGGTGTAGAGGGCTATGGCTTCCAGCTGGCGGGTGCCGGTTTCGAGGCGGAGGCGGGTCAGGCCGGTGGCGCGGGCCTGGGACTCGACCGCGTCGAGGAGGATGCGGGACAGACCCCAGCCGCGGGAGGACGGGTCGACGTACATGCGCTTGATCTCGCCGACGCCCGGTGAGACGGGTTGCAGGCCGACGCAGCCGACCGGGGTGCCGTCGAGGGTGAGCAGGGTGAAGGCGATGTCGGGGTGCAGTTCGACCAGCGGCTGGTCCTCGCCGTACAGCGCGCCGAGCTCGGCCTGTTGCGCGGTCGTCAGCGCCACCACGGCGGGGTCTGTGCTGGGAACCGCGCGCAGTTCCAGTCCCTCGATCAGCTCCAGCGTCATGCTTCCAGACGGTAGCAATTCGGCATGACGCTCCTGTTTCCGTTTCCTCTCCGGCCACCCGGACAGCAGTGAGGCGACTCAGGGCAATCATTCGGTCGCGCTGAGCTCTTCCACTGTTCATCATTACCGCTCAGTATTTTCGGCTATGAACCTGACTCGCAGAACCGTTCTCGGCACGCTGGGCGCAGTCGGCGCGACCGCGGCAGTGCCGGGCACCGCCCACGCCTGGAAGTCCGGTACGCCGACGATGCGCACAGCCGCCGACGCATCACCGACCCTCGTCACCGGCGGGACGTTCCCGGAAGGGATCATGGCCGGCGTCCCCCGGACCGACGGCGCCACGCTGTGGACCCGAGTGCCGCGCGGCGTCTTCGAGGGTGACGCCGAACTGGCCGTCGTCGTCTCCAAGAACCGCGATCTCAGCAGTCCGGTCATCGTCGAGACGGTGATCGCGGCGAAGCAGTGGGACGGCTGCGTCCACTTCGACGCGGCCGGGCTCGCGCCGGGAGCGGAGTACTTCTACCAGTTCCGCGGCAAGGACACCGCCTCAGCGGTCGGCCGCTTCCAGACCCTGCGGCCGGCGGACTCGAACGAGCCGGTCCGGATCGGGTTCTTCACCTGCCAGGGCTTCACCGAGGGGTACTACGCCACCCACCGGCACCTCGCGCAGGAGGATCTCGACCTGGTGGTGTGCCTCGGCGACTACGTGTACGAGGCGACCGTGCCCGGTGTCCGCGGGATCGACCTGAACCTCTATCCACAGATCCTGCCGACGATGCGGGCGAAGTACACCTTCTACCGCAGCGACGCCGATCTGCGGGCGATGCACGCGCAGCACGCGTTCCTGCCGCTGTGGGACGACCACGAGTTCCGCAACAACTACAGCAAGGACAACTGGTCGCTGCCCGAACTGTTCTTCAAGGAGAAGCGCAGTGCCGCCTGGCACACCTGGTTCGAGCGGATGCCGGTACCGCGGTACGCCGGTGACCTGACCCGGACCTACCGTTCACTGCGGCTCGGCCGGACCGTCGAATTGTTTGCCATCGACAACCGTCAGTACAAGGACGACCAGCCATGCGACGACGGTGGCAGCATCATCTGCGAGGCGGCCGATGCGGCCGGCCGGAGCATGCTCGGCCCGGCGCAGAAGACCTGGCTGGAGAACGGCCTGCGCAGCTCCGGTGCTCGCTGGAAGGTGCTCGCCAACCCGAACATGATGATGGGCATGATCACCGGAGCCGCCGGTGAGCGCGCCTTCATGGACACCTGGGACGGGTACGGCGCCGAGCGGACCGAACTGCTGTCACTCGCGGCCGACCGCGTCCCGGATCTCGTGGTCGTCACCGGCGACGACCACGACACGTTCGCCGGCGAACTGTGGAACACGGGCTTCGCTCCGGGCAGCCCGGGCAACCCGGCCGGCACCAAACGGTCCGGCGTGGAGTTCGTCGTACCGTCGGTCTCGTCCACCAACACCGGCGACCTCAAGGGAACGGCCGGCGCTCGCACCGAGGAGCAGAAGCGGCTGCAGTACAACCCGCATCTCAAGCTGATCGACATGAGGCAGCACGGGTACGGCGTCCTCGAGGTGACCGGCGACGAGGCGAAGCTGTCCTACCGCGCGGTGGACAAGCTCCGCCCCGACGCCCCGGTGACGACCAGCTACCAGGCCCGGACGGCCCGCGGCAGCTCCCGGATCGAGATCGGCTGAATCACTGGTAGAGGCGCAGATCGGCGAGACTCCACCAGTGGCCGCTGGTGGCTGTCGAAGTCACCCGCAGGTACCTGGCTTCGGTCGACCGGAGTTTCACGGTGGTGAGCTGCCCCGTGGAACTGCCGGTCACCGGCGCCGACCACTGCACGCCGTCGTTGCTCGTGGCAACTTGCCAGGTCGCGGCGAAGTCGCCGATCTGCCCACCACTGTCCAGTGCGAGCTCGCGGACGTCACGCGACGACCCGAGGTCGACCTGCAGCCACTGACCAGGTGCCTGCGCCTGCTTGCTCTGCCACACCGTTGAACCGTCAGCATCGATCGCCAACCCGGCCTCGGCCGTGTTCACCGAGGCAGTAGCCGTCGCACCCTCCAACGAGACCGGCTTCAGTGCGGACAAGCTCTGGTCCCAGGTGAAGGTCGCCACCGCACCACCCGGCAGTTCGTACTCGAAGGACCGCTCGCCGACCGCGACCGCGAACGATCGCGGGTCGTCGTTCTCGTTGTGTACGACGAGCGCCGTCGAGCCATCGGGGTTGCGGAAGGCAACGGACATCAGCTGTCCGTTCCATCCGGTCGTGCCGTACGACGTACTCCCGATCCGGACCGCACCCGGCTTCACGAACTTCGACAGGTGGCCGATCGTGTAGTACTCGGCGTCTGTGCTGACTGTTCCGTCCGGCTGCAGCGTGACCAGGCCGGTGCAGGTGTCACAGCCGCCGAGATGCGGGCCGCCGGTCGAGTCGAGCGCGATGTTCCAGTTCACCACCGACTTCGCCCAGTTGCGGGTGGTGCCGATCATCAGGTTGCGGGCGTGCCAGGTGAGGGTGCCGCGGAAGATCTGCGGCGGGGTGTCGTCCGGCCCGTGCGAGCCGGAGCACTCGGTGAACCAGATGCCCTTCGACGGGAACGCCTTGTGCAGATCGGTCTGCTTGGACGGATCGCCCGAGTAGCAGTGGTACGCCGTACCCGCGATCCACTTCGCGGCCGGGGAGCTGAGCAGTTTGTACGGATAGTCCGTCTCCGGGTCCTCGCCGGGCGGGGTGGAGGCGATGTCGCCGGGGTGCGTGGTCCAGTTGTGGTCGTAGCCGAGGATCTTGGTCCGCGGGCTCGCCGTCCGGAGCAGTGGGCCGAGGCGCTCGATCACCGCGGCCTCCTGGCGGACCGGCATGTCCGTGCCTGGGTACGCGCTCGGGTTGCGGTTCTGCGGTTCGTTCTGGATGGAGAGGAAGTCGATCGGTACGCCGGCCTTGGTGTACGCCTGCACGAACTTCACCAGGTAGCGCGCGTAGGCGTCGTACACGGCCGGATCGTCCTTGAGCCGGCCGCCGACCAGTGAGTCGCCGGTCTTCATCCAGGCCGGCGGGCTCCACGGTGTCGCCATCACCTTGACCGCCGGGTTGAGCTGCTTGGCTCGCCGCAGCAGCGGGAGGATCTGCTGCTGGTCGTGCGCGATGGTGAAGTGCTTCAGCCCGAAGTCGGTCTGTCCCGCCGGTACGTCGTCGTACGTGTAGTGCTCGGCGTCGGCGGTGAAGTCGGACGAGCCGACCGGCTGGCGCAGGAAGCTGACGCCGATGCCCTGCTTCGGATCGAACAGTTTTCGCATCGTCGTCTCGCGGTCCGCCGGGCTGAGCCGGTAGAGCACGTTCGCCGACGAGTCGGTGATCGAGGCGCCGAAGCCGTCGACGCTCTGGTACGACGTCCGCGGGTCGACCGTGATCGTCGTACGGTCGCTCGCTCCGCGCTGGAAGGTGACCGGCGCTCGCTCGTGCTGCAACTCGGCCCGGTCAGGTGTTGTCACCCAAACGCGAGCCTGGCTCGGGGCTTGGGCCTGGGCGGCGGGGACGGTCACCGAACCCACGGCCAGCGCCAGGGCGACTCCGATTGCCTGTGTTCTCATCGCACTCCTCAGGTCATCCCCCGATGAAACACGACTGCAACAAACGGCCTCAGGAAACGCTCTTGCCTGACCTCTGTCAAGGTGTGGAAGCGATGATCTAGAGTGCTGAGCGTGAAACAAAGCGGTGTAACAAATGCCTAGGGGCAAGGCGACTGTCCGCGAGGTGGCGGCGGCGACCGGGGTGTCGACCGCGACCGTCTCCCGGGTGCTCAACCAGCAGGGCAGCGTCGCGCCGGAGACGCGGCGGTTGGTCGAGCGCGCGGTCGAGGAGCTGGGATTGCGCGCACCGAGCCCCCGCGGCGGTACGGCGAAGCCCGTCGCCGGAGCCGTGTACGTCCGCTGCCCGTACGTGCTGACCGACTACTTCGGCCTGATCGTGTCGTCGATCGCGGAGACGCTGGACCGGCACGGCCGCCAGGTGATCCTCAACGCGGGCGAGGCGGCTCAGCACGAGCAGGTGTTGTCGCGGTTGCCCGCCCAGCGCGAGGTCGGCGGCGCGATCCTGATCCTGCCGCCGGAACCGAGCGAGGACCTGGTTCGGCTCAGCTCTCGACGGTTCCCGTTCGTTGTGGTCGATCCGAGGACCACCTTGCCGCGCGACATCGCCTCGGTGTCGGCGGCGCATCACTCCGGTGCGCGGCAGGTGACCGCTCACCTCACGTCGCTCGGTCACACGCGCATCGGCGTGATCGCGGGGCCGCGTGAGTGGCTGGCGGCCGATGCCCGGTTGAGCGGTCACTCGGCAGCTCTCGCGGACGTCGGGATCCTCCCGGACCCGTCCTTGGTCCGGCACGTCGAGCCGACGATCGCGGAGGGCTACCGGGCGGCCGCCGTACTCCTGGAACTCGATCCGCGGCCGACCGCGTTGGTGGCCTTCAACGACAAGACCGCGATCGGTGCGCTCCAAGCCGCAGCCGAACGCGGTCTGTCAGTCCCTGGCGATTTGTCGATTGCTGGTTTCGACGACATCGACCTCAGCCGTGCCACCACGCCTCAACTCACCACAGTCCGCCAGCCGCTCCAGGAGATGGGCCGGATGGCAGTCAGCCTCCTCATCCGACTCCTCGAACGCCACGAGGTGGAAGCCCTCCACGTGGAACTGGCCACGGAGTTGGTCGTCCGCGCCTCCACCGCCCCACCCCACTGAGCAGCGGACCGGGGTTGCCCCCTCGGCTTGGAGGTTGCCCCCTCAAATTCTCAGTGGGCAACCCCTCATGTCGGGGGGCAGGTCACGGGCCGGCTGGGGTTGCCCGCCCCTATTGGGGGTTGCCCGCTCCTATTGGGGGTTGCCCCCTCGGGTGGGAGGTTGCCCGCTCGGATTGTCAGTGGGCAACCCCTCATGTCGGGGGGCAACCCACCCGGCGGTCAGAGCTTGCGGAGGGATTCGAGGGCGGCGATGGCGTGGTCGACGAGTTCTTCGTCGGTGCTGGGGCGCTGGTCGGCGGGGAGGCCGGACCATTCGATCGCGAGGTCTTCGACGTACGCGAGCCAGGCGTGGACGACCATCCGCTCGGGCGAGGCCGGCTGGGTGGCGACGTCGGGGGAGCCGATGAGGTTCAGCACGCGGGTGGTGAGGCCGGCGCGGGTTTCGGCGTACACCTCGACCACGTAGTCGTCGCCGCCCGCAGCGCCGCGGACGAAGGAGATATAGGCAGCTCGACGGCGGGTGATGAACGCCACGAAGGACAGCAGCATCTGCCGCAGCTGGTCCGGCGGGGGCAGTGACTCGTCCGGCTTGGTGACTCGGAGCAGCCGTCGGCCGGCGGCCGAGATGACCGCGACGTAGTAGTCCCGTTTGCTCGGGAAGTAGTGGAACAGCAGGCCGCGCGAGATCCCGGCCTGACCCGCGACCGCGTCGATCGACAGTTCGTGGATCGGCTTCGTCCGCAGCATCATCAGGCCGATCTTGACCAGTTGCTTACGACGGTCTTCCGCGGTCCAGCGCTCACTCACGCTATTGAGCATTGCTTAGGCGCTGCGCTACGGTCAAGGCAACCGAGGGGAGTCTGATGGAGTTCGAACATTCGGCCCGCGCGAGTGAGCTCATCGCCCGGGTCGGGGAGTTCATCCGGACGGAGATCGAGCCGGTCGAGGGGGAGCTGCACGCGACGACCAGGACCGCCGCCGATCCGTGGCAGCCGCAGCCGGTGATGAAGGAGTTGCAGGAGAAGGCCCGCGCCCAAGGGCTGTGGAATCTCTTCCTCCCGGTGGCCGAGCCGGGCAACGAGCAGTACGGCGAAGGCCTGTCGAACCTGGACTACGCCCCGATCGCCGAACTCACCGGCCGTTCCTTCCTGGCGCCGTACGTGTTCAACTGCAACGCGCCCGACACCGGCAACATGGAAGTGCTGCTTCGCTACGGGACTCCCGAGCAGAAGAAGCAGTGGCTGGAACCGTTGCTCGACGGCGCGATCCGGTCCGCGTTCTGCATGACCGAGCCGGGCGTCGCCTCCTCGGATGCGACCAACATGGCCGCGACCGCGATCCTCGACGGCGACGACGTCGTGATCAACGGCCGCAAATGGTGGAGCACGGGCGTGGGCCATCCGGACTGCGAGCTGCTGATCTTCATGGGGCTCACCGACCCCGACGCCCATCGGTACGCGCGCCACACGATGGTCCTCGTCCCGCGCAACACCCCCGGAGTGAAGGTGGAGCGGCTGCTCCCCGCGATGCACCAGTACGACGAGCCGCACGGCCACGGTGAGGTGTCGTTCACCGACGTCCGCGTGCCGGCGACCAACATCCTGGTCGGACCGGGACGCGCGTTCGAGATCGCCCAAGGCCGGCTGGGTCCGGGACGGGTGCACCACTGCATGCGACTGATCGGGCTGGCCGAGAAGGCGCTCGAGCTCGCCCTCCGGCGCGGCACCAGCCGGACCGCGTTCGGCAAGCCGCTGGTGAACCTCGGCGGCAACCGCGAGCGAATCGCGGACGCCCGGATCGCGATCAACCAGGCCCGGTTGCTCGTACTGCAGACGGCGTACCTGCTGGACACCAAGGGACTCGCGGGTGCGTTGAGTGAGGTGAGTCAGATCAAGGTCGCCGTACCGCGGATGGCGCAGGACGTCATCGACATGGCGATCCAGTTGCACGGCGGCGGTGGACTGTCGGACGACTTCCCGCTCGCGGCGGCGTGGACGAGTGCGCGGGCGCTGCGGCTGGCGGACGGGCCCGACGAGGTGCACCGTAACGTGATTGCCAAGCTCGAGCTTGCTCCTTATCTGGCCCAATATCAGGAGGCCAAGTGAGCCGTGTACTCATCACCGGCGGTGCCAGCGGACTAGGCGCCGCGCTGGTTGCGCAGTTCGTTGCTGACGGCCACCAGGTGCTCAGCACCGACGTGTCTGTCGACGCGCCGGACTCGCCGGCGTCGTACCTCAAGCTCGACGTGCGCAGCCCGGAGGACTGGGCGAAGGCGGTCGAGTGGTGTGAGCAGAACTGGGGCGGGCTCGACATCCTGATCAACAACGCCGGGATCGCGACCGGCGGCCGGATCGACGTCGAATCGCTGGACGAGTGGGACCGGGTCGTCGACATCAACCTGATGGGTGTGGTCCGCGGCTGTCGCGCGTTCACGCCGGTGTTCAAACGGCAGCGCTCCGGCCACATCGTCAACACCGCCTCCGCGGCCGGGCTCGTGCATCCGCCGATGATGAGTTCGTACAACACGGTCAAGGCCGGGGTGGTCGCGCTCTCGGAGACGCTGTCGCACGAGCTTCATCCGTACGACGTGACGGTCTCGGTGGTCTGCCCGTCGTTCTTCCGGACCAACCTCGGCGACTCGATCAAGGGCGACGACACGTCGATGGGTGCGACCGCACGGCAGCTGATCGAGAAATCGCCGCGTTCGGCCGAGGAGGTCGCGGCCGGCGTGATCGCCGGGATCAAGAAGAAGCAGTTCCTGATCATCCCGGACCGGCCGGCCCTGATGGCCTGGCGGACCAAGCGATTCGCCCGGCCGCTGTACGACCGCCAGATGCGCAAGATCGCGGCCCGGGCCCGGGAGCGGGCCGAGTCCGGTAATGGGTGATGGTGCGCGGCCGGTCCGCGCGGAGGACGCCTTCGACGTACCGGTGGTGGACAGTTGGCTCAGGCAACGGACCGAGCTGCCGCCCGGACTGCCGGAGGTCAGGCAGTTCTCCGGCGGCGCGTCCAATCTGACCTATCTCCTGCGGTACGACGGCCACGACCTGATCCTGCGTCGTCCGCCGGCCGGGACGAAGGCCAAGGGCGCGCACGACATGGCCCGCGAGTACCGGATCCAGGCGAGCCTGAAACCGGTCTTCCCGTACGTGCCCGAGATGGTTGCCCACTGCAATGACACCGGGCTGATCGGCTCCGAGTTCTACGTGATGGAGCGGATCGTCGGCACCATCCCGGGCCACTCCGAACTCGGTGTCGACCTCACCCCCGAGCAGACCCGGCAGCTGTGCTTCACGCTGATCGACACTCTCGTCGACCTCCACCAGGTCGATGCGGCGCAGGCCGGTCTGACCGACCTCGGCCGCGGCGAGGGGTACGTCGAACGCCAGGTCACCGGCTGGAGCGCCCGCTATCGCAAGGCCAAGACGTGGAACGTGCCGAGCTACGAGCGCGTGATGGCCTGGCTAGCCGCCAACCAGCCCAAGGACGTCCGGACCTGCGTCATCCACAACGACTTCCGCCTCGACAACGTCGTACTCGCGCCGGATGATCCGCTGAAGGTGGTCGGCGTACTCGACTGGGAGCTGGCGACCCTCGGCGATCCGTTGATGGATCTCGGCGGCGCGCTCGCCTACTGGGTGCAGGCCGACGACGACTGGGCGTTCCGCCGCTTCCGGCTGCAGCCGTCGGACGCACCGGGCATGATCACGCGCGACGAGATCGTGCAGTACTACGCCGAGCGGTCCGGACTGAAGCCGGAGAGCTGGGCCTTCTACGAGGTGTTCGGTCTCTTCCGGCTGGCCGTGATCGCGCAGCAGATCTACTACCGCTACCACCACAAGCAGACCCGGAATCCGCGGTTCAAGGGGTTCTGGGTCCCGGTCAACCTGCTCGAGCGGCGCTGTCGCCGGATCATGAGGGGCTGAATGCCGACCATCTACCTGATCCGGCACGCGCAGGCGTCGTTCGGCAAGAGTGACTACGACCGGCTCTCACCGACAGGTGAACAGCAGGCGGCTGTGCTGGGCAAGGCGCTGGTCGCGCGCGGGGTGACGCCGGAGCTGGTGGTGTCCGGATCGATGCGGCGGCACGCTCAGACGGCAGCACTCGCGGGATTCACGCCTGAGGTCGACAAGGGCTTCGACGAGTTCGACCACGAAGAGATCATCGTGGCGCACAAACCCGCCTATCGACGGCGGGCGGTGATGCTGGCCGACCTCGCTCGGACCGGTCATCCCGGTCGCGCCTTCCAGCAGATGTTCACGGCCGCCACCGAACGGTGGACGCTCGGCGGCGACGGGTACACCGAGAGCTTCACCGCTTTCTGCGACCGGTCCGAGGCAGCGGTACGACGTACCGCAGAGCGACTCGGGAAGGGCGAGACGGCCGTGGTGTTCACGTCCGGTGGGCCGATCGCGGCTGTGGTGAGCCGGCTGCTGTCCGGTGGCGACGGCCTGTGGTCGAGTCTGAACCCGGTCACGATCAACACCGCGATCACCAAGGTCGTGTCCGGCCGCAGCGGGCTGACCGTGGTGAGTTACAACGAGCACGGTCACCTCGACGGCACCGAGTTGCTCTCCTACAGATAGGGACAGTGATGCGACGCAACATCCTGATCACCGGCGCGAGTTCCGGGCTGGGTGAGGAGATGGCTCGGCAGTTCGCCGCGAAGGGCCACAACCTGGTGCTGACCGCGCGGCGAGCGGATCGGCTGGAGACCTTGCGCGCCGAACTGACCGAGCGGCATCCCGAGCTGACGGTGGTTGTCCACACGCTCGACGTGAACGACCACGAGCAGGTCTTCGATGTGTTCCGCAAGGCCGACGCCGAGCTGACGCTGGACCGGATCGTGGTGAACGCCGGCCTCGGCAAGGGTGCGCCGCTCGGGACCGGGCGGTTCGACGCGAACCTGCAGACCGCGATGACGAACTTTGTCGGTGCGCTCGCCCAGGCCGAGGCCGCGCTGGAACTGTTCCGGGCCCGGAACGCCGGCCACCTCGTCTTCATCTCGTCCGTCTCCGCGGTACGCGGGCTGCCGAAGACGGTGACGACGTACGCCGCGACCAAGGCCGGGCTGGCGTCCTTGGCCGAGGGCCTGCGGATCGAGTTGCTGAACAAGCCGATCAAGGTCAGCACGATCTTCCCCGGCTACATCCGGTCCGAGATGAACGAGCACGTCGCGAACACCCCGCTGATCGCCGACACTGTTCCGGGCGTGCGCGCGATCGTGGCCGCGATCGAGGCGGAGAAGGCGACGGCGTATGTTCCGTCGTGGCCGTGGAGCCCGCTCGCCCGGGTGCTGCGGTTCGCACCACTTCCGTTGCTGAAGAGGATGATCTGATGCGCTGGGGCCTGACCGTTCCACTGACCGGGGTACCGCTGCGGGACCACCGGCCGCTGATCGCCGAGCTGTCGGCACTGGGGTACACGGATCTGTGGTCGGCCGAGGTGGCCGGCGCGGACGCCTTCACTCCGTTGGTCCTCGCGTCCGAGTGGGACGACCAGCTGAGGTTGGGGACGGCCGTCGTACCGGTGCACACGCGCGGGCCGGCCGCGCTGGCGATGAGTGCGGCGGCGCTGGCGGATCTCGCGCCGGGGCGGTTCGTGCTCGGGATCGGGGCGTCCTCGGAGACGATCGTGACCGGCTGGAACGGGATCGCGTACGACCCGCCGCTGGCCCGGACCCGCGACGTGCTCAGATTCCTCCGGCAGGCGTTCGCCGGGGAGAAGGTGGACGGGGAGTTCGACAGCTTCACCATCCGGCGGTTCCGGCTGGAGAAGGCGCCGGATGTGCCGCCGTCGATCATGCTGGCCGCGTTGCGCCCGCAGATGCTGAAGCTGGCGGCGCGCGAGGCCGATGGCGCGATCACGAACTGGTTGTCTGCGGACGACGTACGCCAGGTGCGGGCCGAGCTCGGGCCGGACAAGGAACTGGCCGCCCGGATCTTCGTCTGTGTCACCGAGGACGCGGAGATGGCCCGGAACATCGGTCGCTTCCTGATCGCGACCTACCTGACCGTCCCCGGGTACGCGGCCTTCCACGACTGGCTGGGTCGCGGTGCCGCGATGAAGGAGATGCGCGAGGCGTGGGCCGCCGGTGACCGGAACGCCGCGATGGCCGCCGTACCCGTCGAGGTCATCGACGACCTCATCGTCCACGGCACCCCCGCCGAATGCCGAGACCACATCAACAGGTACGTCGCCAACGGCCTCGACACCCCCATCATCGCCACCCTCCCCACCGGCACCGACCTACTGGAGACCGCCCGCTCGCTCAGCGTGGGGTGATTTGGAAGGCGCGGATGCAGAGGGGTTCGGTGGGGAGTTGGTGGATCACGAGGACGCCTGAGACGGTCGTGCCCTTGGTGGTGCCTGACAGGGGGATCACGAAGGTGAGCTGCTGGCCGATCGGGGTGCCGGTGGTGAGCTTGGATGGTGGCTCGAGTTGTACGTCCATGAGGGTGCGGACCAGTTGCTTCGAGCTGTCGCAGGCTAGGGCGGCTGCGCCGGTGGGGTTGTTCGCGTTGAGCTGGGCGACGAAGCGGCGGGCCAGGTCGCTCACGGTTGCCGCCGGCCAGGTGGTCGGTGGCTTGGTGACGGGCGGCTTGGTGGCTGGTGGCTTGGTCGGCTGTGGTGCGAGGGTCGACCGCTTTGGTGCCGGCGAGCTCACCGGTGGCGCCGCTGAGGTGCCCGGGTCGGGGGACGAGGAGTTCTCCCGCCAGTCGGAGACCAGGCGGTAGGTGACGACACCACCGACGCCCAGCACCGCGATCAGCAGTACCAGCATCAGCGCGATGATGAGCCCGGCCCGGTTCTTCCGGGGAGGCCGGCCGTACGGGGGCGCGGCCGGTCCTCCGGGGCTGTAGTTGCCTGGGAGATACCCGGGCGGTTCGTAGCTCACAGCGCCAGTGTGAGGCTTGATCAGCCCAGGCGGGGTGAAACAGGCTGTCTCAGCGCGGGGTGAGGTTGAGCATGCTGACACAGAGGGGCTCGTGGTAAGCGTGGAGTGACACGTAACCCGTGACCGGAGTGCCCTTGGTCGTGCCGGCGACGGGAACCATGAAGATGGTCTCCTGGACGTACGGGGTACCGGTGGTGAGCTTCGTCGGGGGCTTGATGTCGTTCCGCAGCACGACGGTCAGGACTTTCTTCGAGTCCGCACACGCCAGGGCGGTTGCCGCAGTCGGGTTGTTCGCGTTGAGTTGGGCCACGAAGCGGCGGGCCAAGTCGCCCGCATCCGCTGCGGTAGGCGACTTGGTCGCTGAGGTTTCGGGCGCTGCGCCGGGTCGCGCCGTCTTGCCGGAGACCAATCGGTAGCCGAGGACACCGCCGACGCCTAGAACCGCGATCAGCAGCACGAGCAGCAGCACGATGATCAGGCCGGCGTGATTCTTCCGGGGTGGCTGGCCGTAGTTGGGCGCCGCCGGCCCGGGTGGGTAGCTCACGGGCTCAGTCTGGCAGGTGGTCAGCTCAGCCGATGGTCTTCGAGCCAGGTCTTGGCGCGACGGTTGGAGGCGCGGCAGAGCCAGGCGTCCTGGATGACTTCGGTGAGTTCCTGTTTGGTCAGGCGGCCGATCTCGCTGCCGCGGACGAGGACCGACGGGTGGCCGTTGAAATGCGGGGTGGTGAAGAACGGGTTCGACTCGTCCGACACCAGCGCGAGCTTCTCCTCCTCGGACTCGACCCAGATCACGATCACGTCGTCGTACCGCTCACCTGTGTCGGGGTCGAACGCGTCAGGGCGCGCGGTCCGGAAGAACACGAACGACTTCCCGCCGACCTGGTATACCGGGCGCTCGCTACCGTCCTTCTGCCAGACGGTGACGTGCGGCATCCCCAACGCCACCTCGTGCACATCCGCGACCCGAGCCTTCGCCACGATCCTGAGTTAACCAGCCGGGATCCAGATCGTGAAGGTAGAGCCGGCGCCGAGCCGGCTGGTCACGGTGATGCGGCCGCCGTGGGCTTCGGCCAGGTGCTTGGTGATGGCCAGGCCCAGTCCGCTGCCGCCCGTCGTACGACTGCGGGACTGTTCGGCGCGGTAGAAGCGGTCGAAGAGGTGTGGCACGTGCTCGTCGGCGATGCCGGTGCCGTTGTCGGTGACGGTCAGGTTGTAGCCGTCGGCAACTCGTCGTACGCCGACCACGACGTGCCCGCCGGCAGGGGTGAAGCGGATCGCGTTCGAGACCAGGTTGCCGAGGGCCTGGCGGATCCGGGCGCTGTCGACGGCCGCCACCGCAGTCTCCTGCACATCGGCCGTGAGCGACACCCCAGCCGTCTCGGCCGCGGGTCGATGCGCGGACACCACCTGTTGCGCCAGCTCGGACAGGTCACGTGGAGCCTTGTGCAGCCGGAGCATGCCGGCGTCGGCGAGAGCCAGGTCCTGCAGGTCGGCCACCAAGTGTTCGAGCAGCCCGGTCTCCTCCAGCAGGGAGGTGACAAGCTCACGATCCAGCGGTACGACGCCATCCTCGGAGGCGACCAGATAGCCCTTGATGTTGGCCAGCGGTGTACGCAACTCATGCGCCACATCGCTCACCATCGCCTTCCGCTGGTGATCGTGCCGCTGGATCGACTCCGCCATCGCGTTGAACGCATGCCCGAGCCGAGCCACCTCGTCCCGCCCGTTCACCGGTACGCGGGCCGCATGGTCGCCGTTCCGCATCCGCTGCGCCGCCCCGGTCAGCGCCACGATCGGCCGGACCAGCCGCCGCCCCGCGAACACCATCACCAGCGCCGCGATCAGCAGCACCCCGAGCGCGGTGGCCGCGGTCCGCAGCAGACCCTCACCGGAGAACACGTTGAACGTGCTCTTCGCACCCAGGTAGAGCTTCGCCGACGGAGCGACGTACGGCGTCAAGGCCTGCGACCGAGCCTCGGTCGTACAGGTGACGAACTGTTCCGTGAAGCCGGTCTTCTCCTTCGGCTCGACCGCACGCAGACCGTCGTACTCGGTGATCGTGTAGTCCTGGCCGGCGGCGTCGAGACAGTCGATCGCGCGGCGGATCTCGTCGTCGTTCACCACCTTGGCCTTTGCGCTGGGCGCGTTCAGGCCCGGTGGGATGCACTCGTCGTCGGGCGCACCGGGCTTGGTGACCTGCATCAGACTTGTGCCGTTCACCACCTGACCGGACTCCACCATCACCACCGGTACGTTGGCGCCGCCCGCGCCTGACACGGTGGCGTTCTTCCCCTGCGCGCGGTAGCACGCGGTGGCCTGCTCCGCGAGCCGGTTGCGCTCCGCAAGCTCCTCGTCGGTCAGTCCCCAGCCCGGATAGGCCGGAGAGAGCCCAGGCAGAGCGGCAGCGCTGACCATCGTGTCGGCCTTGCCTGCGGCGGCCTTGCGGGAGGTGTAGACGCTCATGGCTCCGGCGATCTTCGCGGTGCCCTGGTTGCGTACGTCAACGGTTGCCGCCGGCACCGATGGGAGCTCCGGGCCGGCGCCGAGCATCCGGGCCGAGTCCGCGATCACGGTTCCGTCCGGCTCGGTCAGCGCGATCCGCCGGCCGAGCTGGTCGGACAGATTGTGGACCAGCTTGTCCACGCCGGACCAGGTCGGGTGGTCGGCGGCGTACCGCGAGAGCCGATCGTAGATCTGCCCGTCGACCTGCAGTTGGCCCGTGTTCGCATCGATCTCGCCCTGCAGTTGTTCCGAGGTGCTGTACGTCGCGATCACCGCGGTCGCGATCACCGCACCCAGCGCGACCGCGAGGGACAACCCGAGGAACCGGACCAGCACGCTACGACGCATCGGACGTCACCACCTTGTCGGCCAGCTTGTAGCCCACGCCGTACACGGTCTTCAGGTACGACGGAGTGCCCGGGGACGGCTCGATCTTCTTCCGGAGGTTCATCACGTGGACGTCGATGGTCCGGTCGAACACGTAGTGGTCGAAGCCGAACGCGTGCTCGAGCAGCTGCTGCCGGGAGAAGGCCCGCCCGGGTGAGGCCGCCAGGCAGGCCAGGATCTTGAACTCCGCGGGTGTCACCTCGACCAGCCGATCGGCCAGCCGGACCTCGTGCCGGCCCGGGTCGATCTCCAGCTCGCCGACCCGGTACACCTCGCCCTCGGACCGGCTCCGGGTCCGCCGCAGTACGGTCCGGACCCGGGCCACCAGTTCGCGCGGGTTGTACGGCTTCGTCAGGTAGTCGTCCGCGCCCAGGTCGAGGCCGAGCAGCAGGTCGTCCTCGGTGGAGCGGGCGGTCAGCATGATGATCGGGACCTCACCGTCGGCACGCAGTACCCGGCAGACATCGAGGCCGTCGACCTTGGGCATCATCACGTCGAGCACCAGCAGGTCGGGGCTGCGCCGGCGGGCCTCGTCGATCGCGGCCCGCCCGTCGTGCACGACGACGGTGAGGTGCCCCTCCCGCTCGAGGTACCGCCGGATCAGCTCCGCCTGCTTCAGATCGTCTTCGGCGACGAGGATCCGGGCTGGCATGTCCTCAATGTGACCGACGTTCATAAGAATCCGATGAAGATCGACTGAGAGCATCGGGTGCAAACGGCTCCTTCACAGGTTCTTCATGCCCGCGCAGGCACGCTCCACAGCCATGAGAACCTCACAGAAAGCACTCGCCCTGGTGGCGGTCCTGGCCTTGGCCGGGTGTGGAAACTCCAATGACCCGGGTGCGGCGACCGGTGATCAGAAAAGTGACAAGAGCCCGCTCGCGGAGTACATGGGTGAGGGTTTCAGCTCGTCCGGCGGCCGGATGCGGATGGCGGTCCGGGCCGGGGGTGGCGGCGGGTCGTCCGAGGAGGAGCTGGCCAAGCAGCGCAAGGTCGAGGACGCCACCGCGGCCTGTATGAAGGCGGCCGGGTTCGAGTACGTCGCGGTGCCGCCGGAGTCGCAGCCGAAGAGCAAGTTCGACGACGCGTTCAGCCTGCCGGCGGACAAGTTCGCCGAGCAGTACGGCTACGGCATCAGCACCATCGACTGGTCCAAGGCCGGCGCCGACGACGACAGCAACCCGAACACCAAGATCCGCAACGCCCTGTCACCGAACGCGCAGAAGGCGTACGACAAGGCGCTGAACGGGCCGAGCTCGACCGGCAACGGCAACGTCGTGATCGCCCCGAAGGAGGGCGAGGGCCCGACCAACAGCGGCAAGATGGATCTCGGCTGCCGGGGCAAAGCCGCGGAGGAGGTCTACGGCAAGGGCCAGGACCGCGAGGCCGAGTTCAAGAAGTACGACAGCCTGTTCAAGGACATCCAGGCGCTCGCGAAGCGGATCGAGGACGACCAGCGCGTGGTCGACGCGACCACGGCCTGGGCCGACTGCCTCGCCGAGTCCGGTCAGGCCGGCTACAAGAAGATCGACGAGCCGCGGGAGAAGGTCCAACAGAAGCTGAACGAGCTGACCGGCAGCCAGCCGGGCGGGAGCAACCCGGGCAAGACCGTGATCGGCCCGCCGTCGTTCGACAAGGTGGACGCGGCCAAGCTGGCCGAGCTGCGCAAGTTCGAGATCGACCTCGCGGTGGCCGACCAGAAGTGCCGGGCCAAGGTGTACGACGAGCCGTACAAGACGGTCCAGTACGCGCTGGAGAAGGAGTTCGTCGAGCAGCACAAGGCCGAGCTCGAGGCGTTCCGCGACGGAATGGCGAACCGGTGACCGCTTCGCCCAAGTCCCGCCGCCGGGTGCTGGTCGGGGTGTCCACGGTGGCGACGCTCTCGCTCGGGGTGGGCGTCGCCGCCGGCAGCCGGATCACGTCGCCGGAGGACGCGGCCGCCAAGACCGCGGCCCCGAAGGCGTCCCAGATCACCGTTCCGGTGGAGAAGAAGGCGCTGTCCAGCAAGGTCGTCGGCCGGGGCGATGCCTCGTTCGACGGTGCGGTGAACATCCGGGTCGAGACCAGCGGTCTGACCACGCCGGCGATCGTGACCGGCAAGGTCCCGGCCGTCGGGTCGACCATCACCGAGGGGAAGGCCCTACTGGAGATCACCGGGCGCCCGGTGATCGGCCTGGCCGGCGTGCTCCCGATGTACCGCACGTTGAGCCCGGGCAGCAAAGGTCCCGACGTGCTTCAACTGGAGCAGACGCTGGACCGGCTCGGTCTCGATCCGGGCGACGTGGACGACGAGTACGACACCGACACCTCGGAGGCGGTCGAGCGGCTCTACGAGAAGGCAGGGTACGACGCTCCTGAGCCGGAGGAACGGCTCAGCCAGGAGGTCGACGCGGCCGAGAAGACCGTCGACCAGATGAAGAACGCCCTCCGCCAGGCCAAGGCCCAGTTGAAGCAGGCCAAGGACGCCAAAGCCAAGGACACCTCCGTCCAGCAGGGCGCGGTCGACGACGCCGAGGAGAACCTGGCCGACGCGCAGGAGAAGCTGAACGAGGCCGAGTTCAAGGCCGGTACCCCGCTGCCGGTGTCGGAGATCGTCTACGTGAAGACGCTGCCGCGCCGGGTCGACGACGTGAAGGTCGAGCGTGGCGGCACGGTGAACGGCGTGGTCATGTCGGCCAGCGGCGCCTCGCTCGTCGTCACGGTCAAGGTCGACGCACAGACCGCCGAGCGCCTGAAGGCCGGGATGGCCGCGACGCTCGACCTCGGCGAGGGTACGGCGGTGGCCGGCAAGGTCCGCCGGATCACCAAGAACGGCGACCAGTACGACGTCGTCGTCGCACCGAACACGCTGACGGCGAAGCAACTGGCGCTCTTCCGTGACGCGAATGTCCGGGTCACGATCCCGGTCAAGAGCACGGCCGGCAAGGTCCTCGCCGTACCGGTGGCCGCGCTGTCGTCCGGACCGGACGGCGGGTCGCGGGTCGAGGTACTGCGGGACGGGAAGATCGAACTGATCCCGGTCACGGTCGGGCTGTCGGCCGACGGTTATGCACAGGTCACGCCCAGCGGTGATTCCAAGCTGTCCGAAGGCGATCAAGTGGTGGTTGGACGATGAGCGCGACTGCGGTTGCTCTGCCGGCTCCGGTCGTGGAGATGATCGGCGTACGGCGGTTCTTCCCTGGACCACCCGAAGTACGGGCGATCCGGGAGGTCGACCTGACCATCGGGCAGGGGGAGTACCTGTCGATCGTTGGGCCGTCCGGGTCGGGGAAGTCGACGCTGCTGCATCTGCTCGGGCTGCTGGACAACCCGACCGGCGGCGTCTACCGGCTGGACGGCGTGGACACGATGAGCCTGCGGGAGCGGCGTCGCGCCGTACTGCGAGGTGAGCGGATCGGGTTCGTGTTCCAGTCGTTCCACCTGCTCGACCACCGGACTGTGCTGGAGAACGTGGCGCTGTCGATGGTGTACGTCGGGGTGCCCAGGCGCGAGCGGTTGGCGCGGGCCCGAGTGGCACTCGAGCGGGTCGGGCTCGCGCACCGGATGGACTTCGCGCCGACCACGCTCTCCGGCGGTGAGCGGCAGCGGGTCGCGATCGCGCGGGCGCTGGTCGCGGAGCCCAGCCTGCTGCTCGCGGACGAACCGACCGGCAACCTGGACAGCGCCAATGCGGAGGCGATCCTCGAGGTGTTCGACGAGTTGCACCACGAGGGGATGACGCTGGCCGTCATCACCCACGACGACCACGTCAGCAGCCGGGCCCAACGCCAGGTCCGCATCGTCGACGGGACCCTCCAGTGGTAACCCCCCAATCAGGCCCCCCGGATCCCGCCGGCGGGCCGTCCACCCCGCGCCGCACCCGTCGGCGCCTCAAATCCAGACCCGCAGTACGGGACCTACTGGATGAGGCGCTGGCGGGGGTGGCCGCACGACCTACCCGGCTGATCCTCACAACCCTTGGCACTGTGCTGGGGATTGCCGCGCTGGTGGGGACTGTGGGACTCGGGCAGACTGCGTCCGGGCAGATCACTCAGCGGTTTGATCTGGCTGCGGCCACGCGGGTTGTCGTGCAGCCGGAGGACAAAGGTGGGCAGGAAGGCGAGGCGGCGACCCAGCTTCCCTGGGACGCCCCCGACCGGATCCGGCGGCTGAACGGCGTCGAGGCCGCCGGCACCGTGAGCACGCTGGACGTCGGTGACGACCTGGTCCGCAGCGTCGCGGGTCTGGACGGCCAGAAGAACGGGCACGCGCTGAAGGTGATGGCGGGCTCGGCCGGGCTGTTCGACGCGGTGCGCGCGGTACTGCGGACCGGCCGGTTCTTCGACGCCGGTCACGACCAGCGCGGTGACAAGGTGGTTGTGCTCGGCAAACATGCGGCCGAGCGGCTCGGGATCAACCGGGTCGACTCACAACCAGCGGTGTTCATCGGCGACGAGCCGTACACGGTGATCGGCATCCTCGACTCCGTCACCGGCCGGGCCGAGCTCAACGACGCGGTGATCATGCCGAACGGTACGGCGAAGACGGCGTACGACCTGGAATCCCCGGACGCGGTCGAGATCCGGACCCAGGTCGGCGCGGCCCAGTTGATCGCCGGTCAGGCACCGGTCGCGATCCAGCCGAACGACCCGAGCACGCTCGCCGTCGACGCTCCGCCGAAGCAGGGCGCCGTACGCAAGGGTGTCGAGTCCGACCTGAACGCGTTGTTCCTGCTGCTCGGCGCGGTCGCGCTCCTCGTCGGCGGTCTCGGCATCGCGAACGTCACCCTCTTGTCGGTGCTCGAACGCGTCTCCGAGATCGGCCTCCGTCGGGCTCTCGGCGCGGCCCGAAGACATGTGGCCGTGCAGTTCTTGGTGGAGAGCGTGATCGTCGGGTTCCTGGGTGGATTGCTCGGTACGGCGGTCGGCGTACTGCTCACCGTGGGGGTGTCGTGGGTGCGGGACTGGACACCCATCCTGGACAACCGGCTCGCGTTCGGGTCACCCCTGCTGGGTGCGTTCATCGGCCTGGTCGCCGGCACGTACCCCGCGTGGAAGGCCTCCGCCATCCAGCCCATCACCGCCCTCCGCGGCACCTGAACCGTCCCGGCTGAGTCGTGCGTACACCACCGCGGTGACGACGAAGCCGAGCACGATGAAGGCGAGTACCAGGTACGACTTCCCGTCGTCGGGCAGGATCACCGCGCCGAGTGCGGCCGCGGAGACCTGCCCGACGTTGAAGATCATGTCGTAGAGCGAGAACACCCGGCCGCGGTAGACGTCGTCGACACCCGTCTGGACGAGGGTGTCGACGCTGATCTTCACGCCCTGCGCGCAGAAGCCGGTGAGGAAGCCGGCGGCGATCATCGCGGGCTGCGTGTAGAGGCCGCCGGGCATCGCAGTCACCACCGCGGCGGCGAAGAACAGCACCGTGATCCACTGCCGCAGTGTCATCACCCGGGTCGCCCACGGGGTGACCAGCGCGGCCAGGAACAGACCGGCTCCGACCGCGCCGGTCGCGACGGCGAGGGCGCCGAAGGCCTCGTCGAGCCGGTCGGGTCCGTAGAAGTGGTTGCGGTACAGCAGGATCATCGCGACGGTGACGAGGCCGAAGAAGAACCGCAGCGACCCGATTGCTGCGAGCCCGAGCGCGGGCTGCTTGCGCTCGCGCAGGTGCCGGCCGCCGTCGACCAGGCCCTTCGCGATGGTCCGGATCGCCTCGAGGACGCCTGGTTCGTCCCCGTTCAGGTCCGGGCCGAGCTGGTTGCGCTGGAGCCTGAGGGCGAGCAAGGCGGCCGCTGTATAGATAAGTACGGTCAGCCCGAGTACTGCGAGGTCGGAGTCGACGAGCAGCTTCACACCGGCTCCGACACCGCCGCCGATGAGGAAGGACGCCGTACCCGAGGTCGGGGTGACCGCGTTCGCCATCACCAGCTCGTCCCGCTCGACCACGTGCGGAAGGCCTGCGGACAGCCCGGACAGCAGGAACCGGTTCACTCCGAGGGTCAGCAGTACGGCGAGGTAGAACGGGACTCCCGCGTTGCCGATCGCAACGATCACGCCGACCCCGATGACGAGGACGGCCCGGGTCAGGTTGGCCCCGAACAGGATCT
The DNA here is from genome assembly GCF_037203805.1 of Kribbella sp. CCNWLW201. Lineage (NCBI taxonomy): Bacteria > Bacillati > Actinomycetota > Actinomycetes > Propionibacteriales > Kribbellaceae > Kribbella > Kribbella sp. CCNWLW201. Next base: position 1,092,998 of record NZ_JBBCBQ010000001.1, read on the forward strand.
GCCGCCGCGACCACCGGTCCAGCAGGACGCCGGTGAACGGCCCGAGGATCGAGTACGGCAGCAGCGCCACCGCGAACAGCCCCGCGATCGCCGCCGCATCCGGCGCCCGCTCCGGCGAGAACAGCACGTACGACGCCAGCGCGACCTGGAACACCCCGTCGCCGAACTGCGACGTCAACCGCACCGCGAACAGTCGCCGGAAATCCCCACGCCGTAACAGCGTCGCCAGATCCCGGATGAACCGCACGCCCGCAGCCTAGCCCGGGCCTGACTACCGGGCTGACGGCGTCAGGCGGTCCGACGGGCGGCTTGGCGGGCCCGGAGGCGGTCGCGTTGCTCGACGAAGCGGGTGGCCTGGGCGTCGAGGCCGGTCATGAAGTCGGCGAGCTCGTCCCGTGCCTGGGCGCCGTCGCCGGAGAGATCCTCGCGGTCGAAGACCTTCCACTTCCGCAGGATCGGCGCGACCACCTCGTCGTGGTGCAGGCGCAGGTCGTAGATGCCGGCCTTGGCGATCGTCACCGAGTTGCGGGCGAATCCCTCCATCGTGGCGCCGGGCATCGAGAAGCTCATCACCTCGTTGGTGACCGCTCGCATGGTCTCGTTCGGCGCCGTCTCGAAGGCCGCGGCGACCAGGTTCCGGTAGAAGATCATGTGCAGGTTCTCGTCGGTCGCGATCCGCGCGAGCAACTGGTCCGCGATCTCGCAGCCGGTGGCCTTCCCGGTGTTGCGGTGGGAGACCCGGGTGGCCAGTTCCTGGAAGCTGACGTAGGCGATCGCTTCCAGCATGTTCTTGTCGACCTCGTGGCCGGCCGTCATGTGGGCCATCCGGGCGGTCTCCAACTCGACCGGGTCGACACCGCGGGTGACCACCAGGTAGTCCCGCAGGGCGATCCCGTGCCGGCCCTCCTCGGCGGTCCAACGGCCGACCCAGGTACCCCAGGCGCCGTCGAGGCCGAACTGGGTCGCGATCTCCCGGTGATACGAGGGCAGGTTGTCCTCGGTCAGCAGGTTGGTGATCATCGCGACCTTGGCGACCGGGTCCAGCCGGGACTGCTCCGGCGACCAGTCCTCACCGCCGAGGAAGGCGAAGTCGCGGCCCTCGCTCCACGGCACGTAGTCGTGCGGGTTCCAGTCCTTGGTGATGGCGAGGTGTCGTTCGAGATTCTGCTCGACCACGGGTTCGAGTTCGTGCAGCAGATTCGTCACCAGCTTGTCGGTCACCGGAATCTCCTTCCAAGGGGACTCCAACCCACCCTACGGCACCGTAGGTTACGGCACCGTAGGTTGGGGGACGACTACTAATCCTCCGGTTGCTGGTGCAGCCGCTCTGCCGCGGTGTCGCCGCGTTGGCTGACCGGGACGACGCCGGCGACCTTGCCCAGGCCGATCAGCGGCATGTTGCCGTAGATGGTTTCGGTGTTGCCGGCCGGTACGACGTACGTCTCGTGCCAGATCCCGGCGCCGCCGCCCTTGAACGACTGCCGGAAGTAGTCGAGCCAGGCGGGCCGGTGCGTCCGGCCGTCGTCGTTCGCGAACGCCTGCAGTTTCTCGACCGACTCCCAGTACTGGATCAGCGTGATCCCGCGCCAGGTCGGCAGCAGCCGGTACCCGAGCAGCCCGCTGTCCGGATCCTTCGACAGCTCCCGCAGCATCGGCCCCATCGCCCGCGCCACCGGCCGCCACGCCCGCACCGCCCGCAACGAGTTGACCCGCATCCCGATCAGGAACACCACGAGATCCCCGTCGTACGACGCCGTGTGCCGCCCCTCGATCACACCCATCCGCCTCACCCCTCAGTTGGTCAGGGCAAATCTCATGCTGATCACCTTATGGTGGGCCGATGGACAGGAGTTCTTTTCCGCATTTCCTGGGGATCACGTTGCGGTGGAAGGACAACGACGTCTACGGGCACGTGAACAACGTGGAGTACTACAGCTTCTTCGACACCGTGATCAACGACTTCCTGATCCGGGTCGGCGGGCTCGACATCCACCGCGGTGAGGTGATCGGGCTGTGCGTGGACTCGCAGTGCACCTTCAAGGATTCGCTGGAGTTCCCCGGCACGGTCGACGCCGGGTTGCGAGCCGGCAAGCTGGGGAACTCGAGCGTTCGCTACGAGATCGGCCTGTTCCGCCAGGGCTCTGACCAGCCGGCCGCGACTGGCCGGTTCGTGCACGTGTTCGTCGGCCGGGAGGACCGCCGCCCGGTTCCCGTTCCGGACCGCATCCGCGAGGCACTCGAAGGGATCACGGGATGATCGTGCGCGGCGCCGTACTGCGGGAGATGGGCCTGCCGACCCCGTACGCCGAGTCACGCCCACTGCGGATCGAGGACGTCGAGCTGGCGCCGCCCGGGCCGGGTGAGTTGCTGGTCCGGATCCGGGCCGCCGGGCTGTGTCACTCCGACCTGTCCGTCATCGACGGCTCGCGACCGCGGGTGATGCCGATGCTTCTCGGCCACGAGGCCACCGGCGAGATCGTCCGTTCGGAGGCGCCCGGGTTCGCCACCGGTGACACGGTCGCGTTCGCCTTCGTCCCCGCCTGCGGCGAGTGCGGACCTTGCGCCGAGGGCCGGGCCGCGTTGTGCGAGCCGGGTGCCGCCGCCAACACGGCCGGCACCCTCCTGAACGGCGTACGACGTCTTGACGGGGTGCACCACCATCTCGGGGTGTCCGGGTTCGCCGACCATGCGGTGGTGTCGGCGCGGTCGGCGGTGAAGATCGACCCGTCGCTGCCGCCGGAGATCGCGGCGTTGTTCGGGTGCGCGGTGATGACCGGCGTCGGCGCGGTGGTGAACACCGCCCAGGTCCGGGCCGGCCGGAGCGCGGTCGTCTTCGGCCTCGGCGGGGTCGGGCTGTCGGCGCTCCTCGGCGCGGTCCTGGTCGGAGCACATCCGCTGGTCGCGGTGGACGTCGTACCGGAGAAGCTGGAGCTGGCCCGGTCCCTCGGTGCCACCCACGCCATCGATGCCCGCGACAACGAGGCTCTAGCGGCAATCAGGGAGGCGACGTCAGGCGGTGCCGACTACGCCTTCGAGACGGTCGGGAGCGGGAAGGTGCTCGAGCAGGCGTACGCCGCCACCCGCCGGGGCGGAACCACCGTGACCGTCGGCCTGCCGCATCCGTCGCAGTCGTTCAGCATCCCCGCGGTCAGCCTGGTCGCCGAGGAGCGCACGGTGAAGGGCTCCTACCTGGGCTCAGCCATCCCCAGCCGGGACATCCCGCGCTACATCGCGCTCTACCAGGCCGGCCGACTCCCGGTCGACCGGCTGCTCACCTCGACCGTCGGGCTCGACGACCTGAACGCGGCCTTCGACCGGCTCGCCGCCGGGACGTCGATCCGTCAGGTGTTGCTGCTCTGATAGTTCTCGGCGGCCTTGTCCCAGGTCGCCTCGTCGCGGGCGCGCGCCTCCGGGGTGTACTCGCCGCCGAAGTCGTCCGCGGTCGCGACCTGCCTGATCTCCAGCGCGCCGCCCGAGTTGCTGTCGTCGGCAGCCATACAGCGCCAGCCCCACTCGATCGCCTCCTCGCGGGACGCGACCTCGATCAGGCAGAAGCCCGCGATCAGCTCCTTGGTCTCCGTGAACGGGCCGTCGACGACGCGCTGCTTGCCGGCGTTGAGCTCCAGCCGGAAGCCTTTCGAGCTCGGCAGCAGCCCTTCGCCCGCCAGCAGAATGCCCTTCTCGGCCATCTCCGCCATCACCCGGCCCATCTCGGTCAGGCTCTTCTCGCTCGGGTTCTGCCCGGCCTCGGACTCGTCGCTGGCCTTGAACACCATCATGAACCGCATCGGATCTCCCCTCCTGGAATCCCCATCATGGCCCAGCAGCGGGCCGGTGGACGCGCCGCAGACGCAGGTTAATTCCGCGGAAAAGTATTCCCACCCGGGCAACCATCGGGCAGGCTACGCACCGTGCGGATCCGCCCACCGCACGTGAGGCATGTCACAAGTGAGGCGTAGGAGTCCCTGAGGAGGACCCCCTAATGCACACCCGTTTCCGCCGTACCGGTGCGCTCGTCGGCGCCGGAGCCGTTGTCTTCGGTGCGCTGGCCGTGGTGGCCGGCAACCAGGCCGACGCACAGCAGCCCGCCCCCACCCCGATCGACCAGCTCCTCGGTCAGGAGCTCCAGGGGAAGGCCGCGCTGAGCAAGGTCCAGACCCGGCTCGCCGAGCTGTCCGAGCGCAACGGCATACCCGCCGCGAAGCTGCAGCAGATCCTGGCCACCGACAAGACCAGCTGGCTGGACAAGGACGGCAAGCTCTTCTACCGGGAGCCGGTCAGCGGCACGAAGCAGGCCGCGGCGCCGTCCCCGCGCTGGGCCACCAAGGCGGTCGCCGCCGCCACCGGACCGGCGTTCGAGCTGCACAGCAAGCCGGGCTCCAACCGGGTCATCTACCTGGACTTCGACGGCCACACCATCAGCGGTACGGCGTGGAACACCAACGGCAAGCCCGCCACCGTGAACGTCACCCCGTACGACACGAACGGCAACACCACGACTTGGAGCACGGCCGAACAGGACGTCGTACGGGATGTCTGGGCCCGGGTCGCCGAGGACTACGCACCGTTCGACGTCGACGTGACCACGCAGGCCCCGGCCGAGTCGGCGATCACCCGGTCCGGTGGCTCCGACCAGCAGTACGGCACCCGGGTCCTGATCGACCCGACCACCTGGTACCAGTCCGGCTGCGGTTGTGGCGGGGTCGCGTACGTCGGTGTGTACGACAACAGCAGCAACCACGCCTACTACCAGCCGGCCCTCGTCTTCACCAAGGGCGTCGGTACCGGAGCGAAGAACATCGCCGAGGCCGCGTCGCACGAGGCCGGCCACAACATCGGCCTCAGCCACGACGGTACGGCGTCCGTCGGGTACTACCAGGGTCACGGCGCCTGGGCCCCGATCATGGGCGTCGGCTACTCCAAGGCGATCAGCCAGTGGAGCAAGGGCGAGTACTCCGGTGCCAACAACAAGGAAGACGACTTCGCGGTGGCCGGCCAGAACGGCCTGGCGCTGCGGGCCGACGACCACGGCAACGGCACGACCGACGCCACTGCCCTCACCCTCGGTACCAGCGTGAAGGGCGTCTACGCCAGCGACTCCGACGTCGACACGTTCCGGATCGACCTGTCGGCCGGCACCTTCACCTTCGCGGCGAACGCGGCAGCGTCCGGGGCTGACCTGGACATCAAGCTGCAGCTGCTGAACTCCGCCGGCACCGTGCTGGCCACCGCCGACCCGGCCGCAGGCCAGACGAACTCGGCCACTCCGACCGGTCTGAGCGCGAGCATCAGCCGGCAGGTGACAGCCGGGCGGTACTACCTGCGGGTCGAGAACACCGGCTACGGCAACCCGCTGAACACCGGCTACTCCACCTACGGCAGCCGCGGGGCCTACACGGTCCGCGTCAGCTGACCCAGCTGAGCCGCCCGGGGCCGTCGTTCCCACCGAGACCGACGGCCCCGGGGCCTTTGTGGGGGCCGGATCGGCTTGGGCGCGGGTGTTACCAGCGCTCTCCCGGGTAGGTACTTACCTGCGGGTCGCCAACGTCGGCCACGTCGACCCGGCTACTCCACCTACGGCAGTCGCGGGGCCTACGGCCTCGCCGTCGCGCCGTCCTGATCCCTGCGGCTGGCCGGCCTCTGGCGGGCCGGCCAGCCGCAGGCCCTTACGCGGGGATCAGGTGAGTCGCTGCGAGCTGGGCAAGCGCCGCAGCCTGATCACCGAGTACGGCGTCGTCGAAACGCACCACGCTCGAGTGGTTGGACGGTCCGTCCTCACCGACATCGTCCGGGCGCGCGCCCAGCATCACGAACGTGCCGGGCACCTCCTCCAGCACCATCGAGAAGTCCTCCGACCCCATCAGCGGGTTGTCGAACGGCGGCACCCGCTCCGCGCCGAACAACTCACCCAGTAGCGCCGAGGTCTCCGCCGTACGCTCCGCATGGTTGATCGTCACCGGGTACTGCTTGTCGAACTGCACGTCGACCGTGCAGCCGTGTGCCGCCGCGATCCCCTGAGCCAACGTCGGCAGGTCCCGCGACAGTTGGTCGAAGGTCTCGTTCGACAGCGTGCGCACGGTGGCGCCGAGCCGGGCGGTGTTCGGGATGACGTTGATCGCGACCCCGGCCGAGAGCTGAGTCACCGTGATCACTACCGGATCGAACACGTTCACCTTGCGGGTCGCGTACGTCTGCAACGCCAGCACCAGCTCGGCGACCACCGGCACCGGGTCCACCGTCGTGTACGGCGACGAGCCGTGCCCGCCCTGGCCGTGCACAGTGATGTGCAACTGGTTCGAGCCGGCCATCATCGTCCCCGGCCGGGTCTGGAACAGTCCCTTTTCGGCATGCGACCAGACATGGATCGCGTACGCGGCGATCGGCTTGTCGCCGGTCGCCTGCAGCAGACCCTCCCGGATCATGTAGCCCGCGCCGCCCAGGCCTTCCTCACCCGGCTGGAACATGAAGAGCACGTTGCCCCGCAGTTCCTCGCGATGCGCACTGAGCAGCCGCGCCGCACCGACGAGTCCAGCCGTGTGCAGGTCGTGGCCGCAGGCATGCATGTTCCCGTTGGTGGACACGTACTCGAGCTCGGTCTCCTCGACCACCGGCAGCGCGTCCATGTCACCCCGGAGCAACACCGTCGGCCCCGGCTGTCCACCCCGCAGTACGCCGACCACCGAGGTCAGCTCCTGACCGGTACTGATCTCCAGCGGCAGCCCGGCCAGCGCATCCAGCACCATCGCCTGCGTCTTCGGCAGATCCAACCCGACCTCGGGGATCTGGTGCAGCTCCCGTCGCAGCTCGACCAGGCCAGGCGCGATCGCCGCGCCCTCCTCGATCAGGTTCATCAGCTTGCTCCCTCGAACGCCCACTGGCCGATGTTCGCCACCGTACCCGGCCAGAACGGCGTCGCACCGCCGACCGCCACCGACTTGTTCGTCGCGGCCACCGCGTGGTCGGAGTACAGGGTCAGCACTGGCAGGTCGGCCTGCCACAGCTTCTGCAGGTTGTTGTAGATCGTGTGCCGGGCGGCGGTGTTCGCCTCAGACCTGCCCGCGACCAGCAGCTTGTCACTCTCCGGCGAGTTGTAGCCGGTCAGGTTGAACGAACCGGTCGAGGCGTACATGTTCGACACGTCCGGGTCGATGTTGAAGGTCAGCCCCATCAGCACCATGTCGTGGTCCTTGGCCCGCGCCTTGGCCAGCGTGGTCGGGAAGTCGTAGTTCGTCTGGACGACGTTCAGCCCGATCGCCTTGAAGTTCTGCAGCAGGATGTCGGCCGACCGCTCCCGGATCTTGTTGCCGGTCGGCACCACGAAGTTGATCTTCTTGCTGAAGTCCCAGCCCGCCTCGGTGAGCAGCTTCTTCGCCAGCGCCGGGTCGTAGGTCAGCGTCTTGAGGTTCTTGTCCAGGTACGGGCTCTGGCTGGTGTACGGGCCGTCGATCACCTCGCCGTTGCCGAGCAGCAGCTCGTCGACGATCTGCTGCCGGTTGATCGCGTGTGCGAGGCCCTGCCGCATCCGCGGGTCCGGGAACGTCTTCACGTTGAACTGGATCGTCTGGAACCCGATCGTCGGGTTGACCTTGGTGGTCACGTCCTTGAGGTTCTCGACCGTCTTCAGGTCCTGGAACGGGACGTTCCCGATCCCGCCGCCGGAGTTCATCATGATCGACCCGGTCTGCAGCTCACCGGCCAGGTTCGCGGCCGGCATGATCTTCATGATCAGCTTCGCGATCTTCGGCGCACCACCGTAGTACGACGGATCGGCGGCGTACTCGATGCTCGCGTTCTGGGTGTACTTCGTGAACTTGTACGGTCCGCTGGTGACATCGGGCAGCTGGGCGAACTTGCTGTCGTCGATCTGCGCCGGCGCGGTCTTGGCCAGCACGTGCTCGGGCATGATGACCACCTTGGTGCCGATCATCTCCTTGACGTAGTTCGGATCCGTCGCGGTCTTGGTGGTGAACACGACCGTGCTGTCGTCGACGGCCTTCAGCCCGGGTACGGCGGTCTGACCTTTCGGAAGCTTGCCGGTGGCATCGAGCCCGGTGAGCGGGGCGATGTTGCCGCCGAGGGTGGTGAGCGAGTCCCGGTTGGCGATCAGGTTGATCGTGTAGACGACGTCCTTCGCGGTGATCGGCTGACCGTCGCTCCACTTCGCACCGGTGCGAAGCTTCACCGTGAAGGTCTTGTTGTCCTTGCTCTCGATCGACTCGGCCAGTTTCGGCACGAACTTCAGCGGCTCCGGCTGGTCCATCAGCGTGTCCATCACGAACCGCACCGCGAACTGCCCGGCGACATCGGACTGGTTGATCGGGTTGAAGCTGGCCGGCGGGTTGACCGTGCCGAGGTAGAGCGTGTCACCGGCCGCGCTGCCGCCGGTGTCACCCGCACACGAGGATGCGATCAGCAACGCGCCGGCAGTGAGTGGCGCGATCACCACTCTGGTCAATCTCGTTTTCATCGGGGTCCCTTCGGTGGGCGTCAGGTCTGGGAGCGGGACTCCATCGAGTCGCGGAGGCCGTCGCCGACGAAGTTGATCGACAGCACGGCGAGCAGGATCATCAGGCCGGGCGGGATCCAGATCCACGGCTGACTGGACAGCACGGTGATCGACTGCGCCTCGCTGAGCATGTTTCCCCAGCTGGCGGCCGGCGGCCGGACGCCCATCCCGAGGAAGCTCAGCCCGGACTCGAGGATGATCGCCTGTGCGACACCGAAGGTCGCGTTCACGATGATCGGCGACAGCGCGTTCGGCAGGATGTGCCGGAACAGGATCCGCGGCGTCCGGTACCCGAGGGCCACCGCGGCCTGGACGTAGTCGCTCTGCTTGATCGACAGCACGCTGCCGCGGACCAGCCGGCAGATCATCGGCCAGGCCAGCACGCCGATCACGCAGATGATGGTGAACAGGCTCGGGCCGAGCACGCTGACCAGGATCAGGATGACCATGAAGTACGGGAACGACATGAACACGTCGGTGATCCGCATGATCACCTGGTCCACCCAGCGTCCGTAGTACCCGGCCAGCAGTCCGAGCAGTACACCGATGACGACGTACACGACGACCGCTCCGACGCCCACGCTCATCGACACCCGGGCGCCGTAGATCAGCCGGCTCAGCACATCCCGTCCGACCGAGTCCGTGCCGAGCAGATGCTCACCGGACGGCGACGACTCGAACTTGCCGAAGATCTGGTTCGGATCGTGTGGCGCCAGCAGAGGTGCGAGCGCCGCCATCAGCACCATCAGTACGACGACCACCAGCCCGGCAACCGCCATCCGGTGCTTGCGGAACCGCCTGATCATCAGCCGCGCGGCCGACCGCCCGGTCTCCGGCTCAACCCTCTTATGCATAAGCAACCCTCGGGTCCACCACCGCGTAGGCGATGTCGGTGAGCAGGTTGGCCGCGAACACCGCGACCGCCGCGATCAGATTGATGCCCATCAGTACGGCGTAGTCCCGGGAGCCGATCGACTGGATCGTCAGCAGGCCGATGCCGGGCCACTGGAAGATCTGCTCGGTGACGATCGCACCGCCGATCAGCGCGGACAGGTCGATGCCGATGACCGTGACGACCGGGATCAGTGCGTTGCGCAGCGCGTGCTTGTTGGTGATCACCGACGTACCCAGGCCCTTGGCCTTCGCCGTCCGGATGTAGTCCTGGCCGAACGCGTCGATCATGCTCGACCGGACGTACCGGACCATGTTGGCCGCGATCGCGGTGGCCAGGACGACGACCGGCAGGACCAGATGTGACACCCGGTCGGCGAACCCGCCGCCGCGGCCGAGCGTGAGCATGCCGCCGGTCGGGAACCAGCCCAGCGTCAGCGCGAACACGTAGATCATCGCCAGGCCGAGGAAGAAGTGCGGCACCGAGATACCGAGGAACGACGCCCCGACGACGCCGTAGTCGGCGATCGTGTTGCGCCGCCGGGCCGCGTAGATCCCGATCGGGATGGCGACCAGGTAGGCGACGACGAGCGACGTACCCATCAGCAACAGGGTCGGGCCGATCCGGTCGCCGATCAGCTGGGTGACCGGCTCGCGGTTCTGGAACGAGACGCCGAGGTCGCCCTGGAACAGGCGGCCGAGCCAGTGCAGGTACTGCGTGAACACGGGCTGGTCGAGCCCGAGTTCGGCCTCGGTCCGGGCGACGTCCTCGGGGGTCGCGGTCGGGGAGAGGAACAGGTCGGCCGGACTGCCCGGGGCCAGGTTGATGATGAAGAAGTTGATCACGGTGACACCGAGCAGGACCGGGATACCGATCAATAGCCGGCGGATGAGGTAGCTGACCATCAGCTTGCCCTTGTCTCGTCGGACAGCGGGAAGTGGCAGGCCACCTGACGCCCGCCACCTCCCGCCGTGCTCAGCGGTGGAGCGTCGGTGCGGCAGACGTCTTGTGCGTACGGGCAGCGGGTGTGGAAGACGCAGCCGGCGGGTGGGTTCGCCGGGCTGGGGACGTCGCCCTCGACGATGATCCGCGGCCGATCACGCAGGCGTGGATCCGGCTCGGGATAGGCGTCGAGCAGGATCTCCGTGTACGGGTGTCGGGGTTGCGCGAAGATGTCCGCCGTACTCGCGGTCTCCATCACCTTGCCGAGGTACATCACCACGATCCGGTCGCTGATGTACTTGATCGCGCCCAGCCCGTGGGAGATGAACACATAGGTCAGGCCGAACTCGGCCTGCAGATCCTTGAGCAGGTTGAGCACCTGGGCCTGGATCGAGACGTCCAGCGCCGACACCGGCTCGTCGCACACGATCAGCTTCGGCTCGAGCATCAGTGCCCGCGCGATACCCACTCGTTGCCGTTGGCCACCAGACAGCTCGTGCGGATACCGGTCGAGATAGATCGCCGGCAGTCCGACCGTCGTGAGCATCTCGGCGGCCTTCGCCTGTGCGCCGGCGCGATCGAGTCGTTTGTGAGCGATCAGTGGCTCGGCCAGCAGATCGCCGATCCGGATCTGCGGGTTCAGCGACGAGTACGGATCCTGGAACACCATCTGCAGTTCGGTCCGCAGCCGGCGCATCTTCGCGCCTTGCAGCGTGGCGATGTCGGTGCCGTCGAACACCACCGATCCCGCCGTCGGCACCTCCAGTCGTACGACGGCCCGCCCGGTGGTCGACTTGCCACAGCCGGACTCGCCGACGATCCCGACCGTCTCACCCGGATACACGTCGAAGCTCACGTCGTCGACGGCCCGTACGTGTCCGACCGTTCGCGCGACGACTCCCTTGCGAATCGGGTAGTAGCGCTTGAGGTTGCGCACCTGCAGCAGTGGCTCCGTCATGCCGGCACCCCGATTTCGTCGTACAGCCAGCAGCGGACCCTGTGAGGGCTCTTGCCGGCGACCGGGACAAGTGCGGGCGGCTCGGTGGCGCAGCGGTCCATCGCCTGCGGGCAGCGCTCGTGGAAGCGGCAGCCGGAAGGCATCTGCGAGAGGTTCGGCACCGAACCCGAGATCGGGGTCAGGCGGTCGCCGGCCGGTGTGGTGATGTGCGGGATCGATCGGAGCAGCGCGCTCGTGTACGGGTGCTTCGGCTCGTCGAACAGGGTGTAGACGTCGGTTTCCTCGACGATCTGGCCGGCGTACATGACCGCGACCCGATCGGCCATCTCCGCGACGACTCCGAGGTCGTGGGTGATGAAGATCATCGCCGTACCGGTCTCGGCGCTGAGCTCCCGCATCAACCGCAGGATCTGCGCCTGGATCGTGACGTCCAGCGCCGTCGTCGGCTCGTCCGCGATGATCAGCTTCGGTGCGCAGCTCAACGCCATCGCGATCATCGCCCGCTGCCGCATCCCACCCGACAACCGGTGCGGATGGTCGTCGACCACCTCCTTGGCCCGCGGGATGCCGACCTTGTCCAGCAACTCGATCGCGCGCGCCCGGGCCTCGGCCTTGGTCAGGCCGAGATGCAGGATCATCGTCTCGGCCAGCTGGTCGCCGATGGTCAGCACCGGGTTCAGCGACGTCATCGGCTCCTGGAAGATCATCGCGATCGCGTGTCCGCGGATCCGGCGCAACTCCTCCTCCGGCAGCCTGGCGAGATCCTGTCCCTCGAACACCACCGACCCATCGGTGACCCGTCCGTTGCCGGCCAGCAGCCCCATGATCGACAGCGCGGTGACCGACTTCCCGCTCCCGGACTCGCCGACCAGACACAGCGTCTCGCCGGCCGCCAGCTCGAAGCCGACCCCGTCCACCGACGTGACCGGCCCCTGGTCGGTGCTGAACTCCGTTCGCAGACCCTGGACCCGGAGCAGCACATCGCCGGGCACGTTCGCGCGGGAACTGTCGGACAACCGATCCTCCATGGGGCGTCGAGGCCGGACCAGCTTGGGGGCGGTGGGCAACAAACGGCCGCCGGGTGTCTGGTCCTTCGAGGATGGTCCGCTGTTCGCGGATTCGATCAAATCCTTGTCATGACATCGCAGGGAACTTGCGTGCAGGCTGAGGCGCGTGCGGGGATTTTGAGTTGTGGACGAAGTAGATTTCGCGCTGGTTAACGCTTTACAGCACGCCCCGCGGGCAAGTTGGTCGCAGCTCGAGGCCGTTCTCGGCGTCGACGCGTCGACCCTGTCGCGCCGCTGGACCCGGCTGGTCGAGAGCGGCCTGGTGTGGAGCTCGTGCTTCGCGGTCAGCCCGGCCGAGCCGGACCGCCAGGACGGCCGCTTCGACGCCGCGGCTCACCCGTTGACCGGCGTACTCGCGCTGGTCGAGGTGTACTGCGTCGCCGGCCTGCGCGAGAGCGTCATCGACCACGTCGCGCGGACCCCGTCGGTGCTGACCATCGAATGCACCTCCGGCGGGCCCGAACTGATCCTCACCGTCTCCGGCCCGTCCGTCGCCGAGGTCGACGCGTACGTCGCCACCGAGCTCGCCGCGGATCCCGGCGTACTGAGCACCAGGACCCACTTCACCCGTACCTTCTTCAAGGAGGGCACGAGCTGGCGTCCCGGCGTACTCAACCAGCGGCAGGTCCGGGCGTTGCACGTGTTGCCGGTCACCGGGATCGACGCCCCCGCCGTGCCGACGCGACTGCACGAACGCGTCATCAACGGCCTCGCGGGCGACATCCGCCGATCGGCCACCTCGATCGCCGACGAACTCGGCAAGAGCGTCGCCACCGTCACCCGCGCGATCGGCCAGATCCTGCACGCACCGTGGTCCCGCACCCGCGTCGACCTCGCGCACAACCTGGTCGGCTACAACGCGTCGGTGATGGTCTGGTTCAGCGTCCCGCATCACCAGGTGGAGATGGTCGGCGCCGGGCTGGCCCTGATGCCGGAGACCCGGATGTGCTGCTCGGTCGTCAACCGCGCCAACCTCGTCGTCGTCTTCTGGCTCCGCGACCTCCGCGACCTGGACGCCATCGAAACCAAGATCGCCCGCGCCTTCCCCACCGCCCGCACCGAAGACCGCTGGCTCCTCCCACGCTTCCCCAAGCGCCTGGGCCACACCCTCACCCCCACCGGCCACCACGCCGCCTTCGTCGGCTCATCGGTTGACGCGGTCCGCGGTGATCTGTAGGGACTCCAGGAGCATCGAGAGGGATTCGTTCAGATCGAGGATGCGACCGTGTTCGGCCGGCTCGGCGGTGTCGGCGATCCGGCCGATCTCGGCGATGGCGGCGTGGAGCCCCTCCATCCGCTCGTCCGCACTGCCCTGCGCGGTCCGCGCCTGCCGGTGGACTCTGAGGGCTTCCGACATCGCGTCGGACAGTGGTGGTTGCTCAGAGCTGAGGGCACTGTCCAACGAGATCATCAGCATCCGGGCGGCTTCCTGGTCCGCCACCGGGTGAACGGTCTCCACCAGCGTCCGCAACCGCTCGACCTCGAGCGCCAGCGCCACCAGGTCGAGCGAACCTGCCGCCTCCAGCACCCGCCCGTACTCCGCATCGAACCCGTCGTAGTCCATGGCCCTCGGTACCCCTGTCGCGTGTCGGCCACCCATCGGTTTCGTCGGTGGGCGTGGTTACTGTGGCTGGATGTTGTCGCCGTTGGGGTACCACCGCGCTGTGCTGGCGTACGTACGCCGGGTGGACGAGCGTGCGTGGACGGCGTTGCGAGGTGGCCCGGTCGGCGGTGTGGGCGACGTACTGCTCCGGAACGCCTACCGGCTGGAGGAAGCAGCGCATCCGGCCGTGCATCAAGCGGGGCGCCGAGCCGCCGAGGCTCTGGGGATGGACGCGGAGCTCGAGTTCTACCAGGTGCACGGTCAGGCCAACGCCTGCTACGTCCACCAAGCCGGTACGGCGGTTGTCGTCTTCGAGGGATCGCTGCTGGAGAAGCTGGACCAGGACGAGTTGACCGCCGTGATGGGTCATGAGCTGGCGCATCGGCTGCTGTGGGACGCGGAGGACGGCGCGTACCTCGCGGTGGACCGATTGCTAGACGCTGCGGCCGGGGATGCCCGGACACCACAGCAGTATCTGGAGACGCATCGGCGGTGGGGCCTGGCAACAGAGCTGTACGCCGACCGCGGGGCGTTGACGGCCTGCGGCGACCTCAGCACCACTCTTCGCGCGCTGCTCAAGCTCGAGACTGGCCTGAGCACGGCGGATCCCGACGCTTATCTGCGGCAGGCCGACGAGCTCGACCTGAGCTCGGGGAGTCGGGGGACCACTCACCCCGAGGGCGTGGCCCGTGCCTGGGCACTGAAGAACTGGCTTGCCGGGGAAGACGTGGAGTCGCTGATCACCGGTCCGGTCGACATCGACGCGCCGGATCTCCTCGACGCGGTCCTGCTGCGGGATCTGAGCAGCGAGTTCGCCGCCTCGATCGCACACACGGACGGCCTGCGTACGGATGCGGTTGCCACGTTCGCCGCCGGATTCTCGGATGCGCCCGTCGTACCCGTTTTGAAGGTTCCGCGCTTCGATGAGCCACTGCCGGTGCGGCCGGTCGACGGGGCGCCGTTGCCGCGACCGAGACAGTTGGTGGAGGCAACCAAGCGGTACCTCTGCTACCTGCTGCTGGATCTGGCCACCGCCGACCCGGACACCGGTGACGCCGGGCTGGTCGCGTCGATGGTGATCGCCCGGCGCGCGGGCCTCACGGCGTACGACGATCTGGCCGACGACGAACTCGGCTGGAGCGACAAACGCCGAGCAAAACTGGCCGACGCCGCCAACGAGGTGCTCAGTGAGCGAGCGAGCAATGGGTAGGGCAGCGTTCGCGCCGGAACCGGGCGCCGGCGAGGTGGAGTCGCGGGCAATGGGTAGGGCAGCGGTGGCGTTCGCGCCGGAACCGAGCGAGGTCGTCGGATGAGCGCCGAGGATCTGGTCGCGCTGGCGGTCTCGCAGGGCGGGCTCGGCAATGACGCGCTGCTGGCCGCGGTGCTGCCGCTGTTCCACGCGACCGCCGCGGTGCACGAGCGAGGGTTGATCGCGCCACTGCGCGGGCTCGACCGGATCACCGTCGACGAGCAGACCCGGCTTGGCTTCGACCCTTCGGACGCCGGCCGGCCGGTGATCGACGAGTCGGCGCTCGCAGCCCGCTCGATCCCGCGTGCGGCCGCGGTCGACGTGGTCGCACACCGGCAGTCCGACATCGACCTCGGCGAGAGCGGTGGCAGGCCCCGGACCACAGTGGTCGAGCCAGTTCCGGCGGCGATCACCGCGCCGGTGCTGGTGGCCGGCTGGCAGAGCTGGGAGCACGTGGTCGGTCACCACGATCCACTCACCGACATCTTCAGCCTCGGCCAACTGCTGATCGGACTCGGCTGCGGTCTCGACCTGTCCCGGACCGAGGACGTCGCCCGGCTGATCGAGGCCAGAGGCAACCTGTATGCCCTCGATCCGGGCCTGCACCCGGTGATCGTCTCGGTCGCCGCCCAGATGGCCGAGCCGGACCGGCACCGCCGTGCGCAGGATCTCCACTCCTTGATCGAGCAGTTGGAGAACTACCGCGATCAGCCGCTCGACTTCGACGTCGAGGCAATCACCCGGGGCGCTGCGGACCGACGTACCGCCGTACTCCGGGCGCTGCGGGACCGGCTCTTCGACCTGTCCCGCCGCAACCGCCTGGTCAACTTCCGGCCGACCGCGCAGACGCTGAACCTGACCGAGGTGTCCGTCCCGCTGATGCTCGACGTCCGCACGATCAGTCCCGGCCAGCTGTTCACCTGGCGCGACGAGCTCGGCAAACCCCTGCTCGACAAGCCCCAGCCGCTGGGCAAGTGGATCCGGTACGACGAAGCGCCGTACGCCGCGAACGCTCTGGATAAGCTGATCGCGACGGCCCGGCGCGACCGGGCGGAGTACGGTCAGGACCAGTTGCGGCTGGTGCCGGCGTTCCTGCGCTGGCACGACCTGAAGAACGACCCGCAGACCAGGCTCGCCTCCCCGCTCGTGCTGGCGAAGGTGGAGCTGGTGAAGAAGCGCGGCGTACGGGACTCGCACACGCTGCGCATCACGGATCCGATCGCCGAGGTCAACCCGACTTTGCGGCACCACTTGCACCAGCTCTACGGGATCAATCTGCCGGAGTACGTCGACCTCGCCGAGCCGGGCGCGATCGCGACGCTCCACGCGCACCTCGTCCGGGAGATCCACGCGACCGAGCCGGGGCTGCAACTGCATCTGCGGGAGAAACCCCGGATCGACCTGGTCCGGCAGCGCGCGATGCTGAAGCTGCGGAACTATCGCCGCCGGCAGCACGGCAACGCGGCGCACGAGTTCGGCGGCCGGCAGTACGCGTACTCCTACCGGCGGACCGACTACGAACCGCTCGGCGTGCAGATCTTCCGCGCCCAGCTGGCCGTGCCGGAGCTCCCGCTCGGCATCGCCCTCGGCAGCGAACCGCGGCGACCGCGCGTGATCGAGACCGACACGTACACCCTCGACACCGAGGGCGGCGGTCCGTACTCGTGGGACGTCGACCTGTGCGCGGTAACGCTGGCGAACTTCAACTACCGGACGCTCGGCCTGGTCCAGGACTACGACGAACTTCTCGCTACCGGGCAGACCTGCCCATCGTTCGACCAGCTGTTCTCCGATCGCCCGCGGCCGATCAGCAGCGCGCCGCCGGAGTTGCCGGTCGCCGAGCGGCAGCTGGTGGTTCCCGCCGACGGTTCCCAGGTCGCGGCGATCGCGCGGGCCCAGCGCGGCGAGAGCTTCGTGATCCAGGGCCCGCCCGGCACCGGCAAGTCGCAGACGATCACCAACATGATCGCGGACTTCGTCGCCCGGGGTCAGCGGGTGCTGTTCGTCTGCCAGAAGCGAGCAGCGCTCGACGTCGTCCACGCCCGGCTGGCGAGCCGGCGGCTGGACGGGCTGTGCACGCTGATCCACGACTCGCAGGCAGACAAGAAGGCCTTCGTCCACGGCTTGCGCGACACCTACGAGACCTGGCTCACCGCCGAAGACAACTTCGACGCCCTAACCGCCCGCCGCAACGACCTGATCGCCCGAGTCGACCGCCTCCTAGCCACCGTCGCCCAGTTCGAACACAACCTGGCAACCGGCAACCCCCCACTACGCGACATCATCAACCGCCTAGCCCAACTCCACCCCCACCCCTGGCCCCCCAACCCCATCAACTCTCCCAACGACCCGACCAACCCGAACCTCGACGCTTGGCGACTGGTTCCCTCGCCGGCTGATTGGTGGCCGGCCCGGGCGATCGTTCGCACCGTCGCCCGGGAACTGGCCGCCGCCGATCCAGCCTCAGGCGGAGTCCTCGCCCACAGCCCGCTCGCCTTCGTCATCCCGTCGCGCTGGGACGACCTCGACGTACCCGATCGCGCCCGCGAACTCCAGACCACCTGGACCGCCGTCGCGACCGCCCTCACGACATCAGGCGTTCCCGAACACCAGCAGGCCTGGTCGGTCAATCAGGCCAGAGCCCTTGGCGAGCTGGGCCGGGTGCTCACCCCACTGGCCGATCGCGACCTCGTCGACGCCATCGACCCGCGCTCAGCCGCCGCGCAACGGCTGTCGGCACTGGCCGACGAGCGAGACCGACTCGCCGCCGCAGAACGTTCAGCCTGGAACGAAGCATCCGGCTGGACTGAGCCACTGGCACCCCCGGACGCCAGGTCCGCACTCAAGGTTGCCCAGAGCAAGGAAGGAGGCCTGTTCTCCTTCCTCAGCGGAGACTGGCGCCGGGTGAAGACTCTGGTCAACACCCGCTTCGACAGTACGACGCGAGCCGTACGACCGTCCGTCGTGGAGCTCCTCACCGACTTGATCGCCGCATACGACGCGACCGCCGCAGTGAAGCAGCACACCGAACAAACCCTCCGCGAGTGGGGCACCGACGATCCCCGCCAACTGAGCTCCCGACTCACCGCGCTCCGCAACGACCCGCACCTCGACGACTGGCGGATCGCCCAGCAAGACGACGGAGTTCCCGCCGGCCTCGTCCGAATCGCCGACGCCCTCGAGCGAGCCGAAGCATCCACTGTCGACCTCCTGTCCGCGCACTACGAGGACCTGACCGTGGCCGCCGTACGTGAACTTGCCGACAGGCTGGCGTCAGCTGAACCCGTCGTCCGTGCAGTCGGTCCAGCGCTGCGGGATCTGGCGACGACACCCGAATCCGTCCAGACCGCGGTCCGCCGGCTCGCCGCGACGCCGGACCAACTCGAGTACGCCGTCTGCGCGGCCGAATGGGAGCGATCCCGAGCCGCCGCCGCGTTGCAACTCTCGTCGTCCCGGGTGGACTCGATCGTCGGCGAGCTGAGCCTGGCGTACGACGAGCTCACCACACTCAACGCCGACCTCGTCGTCTCCGGGGTCCAGCGCCGCTTCCTGACTGAACTGGCTCACTCGGAGCTGAGCGTCAGCGGCATGTCGCCCGACGACCGTGCCCGCAAGAAGACCTTCGCCACCGGGCGCCGCGAACTGGAACACGAGTTCGGCAAGGTGATGCGCTACCGCTCCATCCGAGACCTCGCCTCCGGCGCCCCCGGCACGGTCGTCTCGCTCCTCCGCCCCGTCTGGCTGATGAGCCCCTCCTCGGTCTCCGACACCCTGCCGCTGACCTCCAACTTCGACGTCGTCATCTACGACGAGGCCAGCCAAATCCCCGTCGAGGAGGCCATCCCCGCCCTCCACCGAGCACCCCAAGTAATCGTCGTAGGCGACCAAATGCAACTCCCCCCAACCCAATACTTCCAACCCCGCCACGACCCCACCACTCTCCCCACCCCCAACCCACGTGCCACCGCACCCGGTGCAACTGCTGCGGTCTCCGCTGAGGCCTTCGGGAGTCTCGGGAATGGGTTCGAGGACGATGGGGCTGCGGAGCAGGTGGGGATTGCGCTGACGGAGGACAGCTTCCTGTCGATCAGTGCGCTTCGGCTTGCCTCGACGATGTTGACCTGGCACTACCGGAGCCGCTCCGAGGCGTTGATCTCGTTCAGCAACGCGGCGTTCTACCAGGGCCGGTTGGCAACCGTGCCGGACCGGCTTCCCGCGCACACCGCGCCACCGTGGACCTTGCGATCGGATGCGCCAGCCCTGGCCGAGGTCTGCGACAGCCTGCTGGCCGGCAGCATCACCGCCGTACGGCTGGTCGACGGTACGTACATACGCCGTACCAACCCCGCCGAGGCACGATGGATCGCCGGCCTGGTGCGCGAGTTGCTCGCCCGGCGCACCGGGAAGAGCCTCGGCATCGTCGCGTTCTCCGAAGCCCAGCAGGGCGAGATCGAACGAGCACTGGACGAACTGGCCGAGGCGGATCCGTCGTTCGCGGCGCAGTACGAGGCCGAGCAGGTCCGCACGCAGGGCGAGCAGGACATCGGGCTGTTCGTGAAGAACCTCGAGAACGTCCAGGGCGACGAACGCGACATCGTGCTGATGAGCGTCTGCTACGCCGCCGGCCCGGACGGCCGGATGCTGATGAACTTCGGCCCGATCAACACCTCCGGCGGCGAGAAGCGCCTGAACGTCATCTTCAGCCGCGCCCGCCAGCACATGGTCGTCGTCAGCAGCATCGAACCCGACGCCATCACCAACACCTACAACGACGGAGCCAACACCCTCCGCCGCTTCCTCACCTACGCCACCGCCATCTCGCAAGGCAACACCCCCGCCGCCAAAGCCGCCCTGGCCCCGTACTCACTCGGCCGACGGCAACAAGCCCTGGCCGGTGGCCTGTCACACGTCACCCGCGGCAGCCTTGACGACCCCAACACGAGCGGATTGCCGAGTGGTGCTGGGCAGTCCGAGGCCGACAGGCCAGGTGAAGCTCAGGTCACCCGCGACGCGCCACAGCAGGCGAGTGAGCAGCAGGAGGTGAGCCGGCAGGTTGGCTCCGCCGGTGCACGACCGGATGGCCGTTGGCTCGCCGTACCAACGACGTACGCGGGATCGGCCGACCAGACGAGCGCTGCTGTGGTTGAGCAGTTGCGGGTGGCGCTGGAGGCTCGTGGGGTCGAGGTGGAGATCGGTGTGGGCGAGTCGGTTTTCCGGTGTGACCTGGCGCTGAAACTGCCCGGCGACCCCGGGCATCGGCTCGCCGTCCTGGTCGACACCCCCGAACGCCTCGCCGCCGACTCACTGCTCGAGCGCCTGACCACACATCCTCGCGCCCTCACCACCACCGGTTGGCGCGTCCACCACGTCCTCACCACCGACTGGACCCGCACTCCAGACACCGTCAT
Source organism: Kribbella sp. CCNWLW201 (assembly GCF_037203805.1). Lineage (NCBI taxonomy): Bacteria > Bacillati > Actinomycetota > Actinomycetes > Propionibacteriales > Kribbellaceae > Kribbella > Kribbella sp. CCNWLW201. The sequence goes on from NZ_JBBCBQ010000001.1 coordinate 1,113,623, forward strand.
CAACCACCTCGTAGAAACCCTCCACCGCCCGGTAGACAGCTGACACCCGCCGCCCCTTTCAGCACCCACGACGGAGACGAACGGCAGTGGTCTGCGCGGAGCATGACTGTGAGCGGCACCTGTCGGATGCGCTCCGGACGATATGTGCTGTCACGCCGCGAGGGTCGCCTGTGCGTCGTCGCGATGGCCGCGAGTATGTGCGTCGACGCCCGCGGCACGCGCATCCCTCACCACATGGCGCGGTGACCCACATCTGCTCCCGTCCGAAGGACGCGCGGGAGAAGGTGTCAGTGTCGGCCTCGCAAGGTGTCGTTTGCGACGCGGGCCGCGGCTCGTCGGTCCGGTACGCCCAGGCGCATGCAGATCAGGGAAACGTAGTTGGCGACTGTCTTCGGGGACACGCCGAGACGCTCGGCGATCACGGTGTTGGTGAGGTTGTCGGAGAGCATGGCCAGCACTTGCCGTTCCCGGGGGCTCAACTGTGGAAACTGGTCCTCGGCCAGGCTGGCCCTGCGCACGGCGCCGCCCGCGATGAGGCGAGGGACCTGCGGCGCCAGCTGTGGGCTGACCGCCACTCCACCGGCGACGACGAGGCGGATCGCGGCGATGAGGTGCTCAGGCGGGGCGTCCTTGGGAACGTAGCCCTGCGCACCGGCCTCGAGCGCTCGGGCGAGGGCGGTGTCGTCGTGATACATCGAGACCACGATGACGTGGGTCTCCGGGGTCTGCTGCAGCAGTTGGCGGGTGGTGGCTACCAGCCCGTCGGTGTCGGGCAGCGCGAGATCCATGACGACAAGGTCTGGTCGCAGTTGCGTGGCAAGCTGCACCGCTTCCACGCCGGAGGCGGTTTCCCCGACGATCTGCATCCCGTCGGCGGTCAGCAGGGCCGCCAGCCCGCGGCGAAAGACGGGATGGTCATCCACGATCAGCACGGTTCTCATGACCGCCCCGAAGCCGTGAAGCCGGGCAGGGGAAGGGTGACGCGGACAGTCGTCCCGCTGCGATCGCTGAGGAGTTCGCTGGTGCCTCCGAGTTCGTCAGCGCGTTCCTCGATCGATCTCAATCCGACGCCGAGCGGAAGGCCCGGCCTGATCCCGCGACCGTCATCGCGGACGAGAATCGCGAGCGCGTCCTCAGTCCGGGTCAGGGTGACACTGCACGTACTGGCCTCGGCGTGGCGGCGGGCATTCGTGACGGCTTCGGTGACAATGCGTGCCGCCGCGACCTCGACGGCTGCCGGCAGTTCCTCGGCGCCCAGGTCAGCATCGACCACGACCCGCATGCCGCCGCCATACCCGTTCTGGCTCTCTGCGCGAGCGAGCCGGTCGACCAGGTCGGGCAGCAGTCGATGACCCTCCAGCCCGAGCGGCTGCAGCCCGTAGACGACTCGGCGTACCAGAACGGACGCGTCAGCGATGCCGGTCGTCAGCTCCTCGGCCAGACGGCGAACGGCCGGGAGATCAATGCCGGCCGGGTCACCGCTCAGCACGTGGTGAAGCGCGGTGGCGGTGAGTCCGAGGCCGGCGAGTGAGGGGCATTCGTTGGCTGCAGAGAGCGCACATTGTTTGGGTTCATTCCCGGTCAGGGAAGGAGACGGTCTGGTAACGGTGGTCCGATACAGGGTTCAGGGGATGGCGTGGGCCATAGGTTGTGTGCGGTGAGTCAGTCGATGTTCGCGCCGCGGTTGGCATTCCATCGCTTCATGCCGTGGGCGGCCGCGCTTGCGCTTCCTCTGTTCGCCTCATTGGCCGGGTGTGCGTCGATTCCGGCAGACCCGGATGAAGGAGTCGCAATGAACCAGGCACCCGCGCGTTTCACGATCGTCCCTGACGACTATCACGTTCCCTACGCCGGAACCGCCGAGGACGGACGGAAGTTCTTCCTGAGCGACGAACTGTTCGATTCAAGGTCTGCCTATGTCGGGCTGTTTCTGTGGAAGGCTGACGGCACGTTCGACGAGGTCAGAGTCGACAAGGTTGCTCGTCCTGCAGGGCTTCCGCCAGGTCAGGCGGGATCGGCCGATGCGGACGCGCTCGTCGCCTCCCGGCTGGCCGAGCTCGGCAAGTACGTCCTGGAGCCGATCGAGGTTGAGCCGTTCGCCAAGGAGGTCGAGGGGGTGGCCTTTGGCTGGATGGTCAAGCAGTTCGACGGCGAGTATTCCATCAACATCGAGCCGGGGGACTTCATCGCTTACTACGAACCCTGGGACGGGCTTGGGTACGACACGTAGCGGCTCGCGACGCCTGACTTGTCGCGGTTCTGCGGCGACCCGCACAGCAGACTAGCTTGTCGCCATGAACGGTCCCGTGGACGAACGCACCGGTGCGATCGACTATGACGCCGCGTTCATGCTGGATGCCGAGGAACTGGCAGAGCAGGGGGTCGCGGCGGCCTACGCGGGGTTGTCGACGGAGCTCAGTGAGCTCGGAATCGCGCCGGCGGCGGTCAGCGAGGACGTTGATGCCGACGCCGGCACGTACACCGTGCAATCTGCCGGAACTGACTACCGGATCTATGGCCCGTCGGTCCCCGCCTCGCATTCCTGGGGACTGGCGACGTTTGCCCTGTTCGACATCGTGAACCGGCAACTGGCGGGGCATAGGCTCGCGTTGTACGCGATCAACGACGGCAACGACCTGATCGGCATCTTCATGACCCACACCCAGGCCGAACGCGCGCGACGTGCTCTGTCGCGTAAGTCTGACTGGCCGTACCTGCCAACCGCTGAACCGGACTGGTTCGGCATGTTCCACGACTGAACGGCTCGAAGGCTCGTTGGCGTGGCGACCGAGGAGGTCCATCGCTGTCGGTGGTTGTCCGGCTTGAGCCGGTCAGCCGGGTCGGCCTGGTCAGCGGGTTAGGGGTTTGGGCGGTGTGGGGCTGCGGTTGGGGGATCTGGCGGTGGTGGGGGTGGGTGAGGGCGGGTGGTGGGTTGGGGGAGCTAGGCCGGAGAAGGCTGCGTCGTGGGGGCTTGGGTTCAGGCGGGACGTGGTGGTCGGGGCGGGGAGGGCGCAGGCGGTGGGGTGGGGGTGGTGGTGGGATTCGGCGGCTTTTAGTTGGGTGTTGAGGCGGTCTAGTAGGGCGCTGGTGGTGGATCGGGAGCGGGCGGCGGCGAAGCCGGGTGGGTGGAATTCGTAGGCGTCGAGTTGGGTGAGGCCCTCGCGGAGGAGGTGTTCGAGGCGTCCCCGAACTTCGACAGCTTCGGCTGGTGTGTCCAGGTCGGGGAGCTGGGAGGAGTCGTAGAGGAGCGTCACCAGGAGTGGGAGTTGGCCTTCGGCGGTTTGGCGGTTGAGCTCGTTGAGGACCTCGCCGCGGTGGAGGCCGGTGCGGTTGTCCAGGTCGGTGGTGAGGATGCGGACAGCGGGGACGAAGGACGGGTAGTAGCCGCTGACCTTGACGTCTTTGATGCCGGGGGCAACTTCGTCGACGCCGAGGCGGGTCAGGAAATCGTTCAGGTGGTCGTGGGCCCATGCTTCGGCGACGCCCTCCTCGAGTTGGCGGCCGCCGGGTTGGATGAAGGCAGCCTGGGCCGCCTCCTGAGTAGCACCGGCGGGACCGAGGAAGTGTGCTTGCTCGTGCAGGATCGTGGCCAGGGACTCGCGGTACCGCACCAGGTCCGCGACCGGTTGTCGCGAGCCGGCGCGTTCGTACATCTGCCGCAGTGGATCGAGAATCGCGTCGCCGAGGTACAGCGTGCCGTCCCAGTGGGCGAGGCCGAGCACCTCGCCGGTGACCTCGACGACCTGACCGTTCCAGGCGGACTGCGCCGCGCCCGACAGCTCGACCGCCTCCGGTCCGCTCTGGGTCAGCAGGTCTTCCAGCGAGGCGACCAGAGTGGCGGTCACGGCCGGTACGCCGTGGCCAGGCGGATGAGTGAGTCCGCGGATCGGAGCAGGTTCGCTTGTTCGCGGGGATCGTCGCAGGCGGCCGCCCGTCGGCGGAGCTCTGCGACCAGCCACTCCGCTCGCGCCTGCCGCTCCGCAGCGGTGGCGCGGACTCCGGCCTGCTGTGCCAGGGTTTCGTGCTCCATGTCTGTCCTCCCGAGGTGTGATCTCGGCGGAGAACATATGGAGATTCGCCCTCATCCAGACGGCGAAGTTCAGAGCTGTGGAAAACCAGACGGGCTAGTGCCGCGCCAAGGACGGTTGGGGTCGCAAACACGTGGATCCCGGCCCGCCGCCGGATCCGTGGCACAGCCCCCTCTGGCCCGTCAGCCACCCCACGGCCTCGCTGGGCTGACCCCAACGCTGTTCAGTTCGCGCGCAGATCCGATGGCAGGCGAATCTCGAGGCCCACCGCGCGGTACCCCGGCCGGCCTGTTGGCGGCACGGTGGCTTCAGTCGCGGCCGGTGGAGCGCAGCCGGATCGACTGTGGGGAGATTGCTGCTGGCAAGCGATTGCTGGCAGCACGGTGGTCACAGTCGATGACGCGCTCGGGCCGACCCGCGACACGACGCGTGCCGTCCACCAGACGATCTGCCGACCCGGATTACGTGCCCAACCGTGTGTGACGCGGCGCTAGAACAGCGTGGGAGGGTCGACCTCGACGGGCTCGGGGAGCGGCTCCAACGCAGGCACCCGCGACCGGACGTCTGAGTGGAACCGGCGCGCCAACCCGAGGGCCTCGACGTTGTCCGGCGTGTGCAGGAAGACGGTCGGCGAGCGACCCTCGCCAAGCCAGCTCACCACAAGGTCCACGAGGTAACCCCACCCGTCCACGGTCTGCGTCACGTCGTCCCGGCCGATGTAGCGCACGATCGGATGAGCCGTCAGCGCGCGAGTACGGCGGGAGACGCGAGGCTTCTTCATCCAAGCGTCGCGTTCGGCGTAGCTGGTGGGCTGCTGGGAGAAAAGCGTGACGGTGTCGAACGGGATCCACTCCGCGTCGACGCGGGCAAGGACCCGCTCCAGCAGACCGGCAGTCCGCGGATCGTCGAAGAACGCTGGGTGGCGGACTTCAACGGCGTACCTATAACCGTGGGGTGCCTGGTGGAGGAAAGCGGCGAGGGTACCGAGGTCGGTGGGGGAGAACGCGGCCGGGAGCTGGATCCAAAGCGTGTGATTGCGAGGGCCGAGCGGCTCGATCGCGGTGAGAAAGGCGCGGAGTTCGGACTCCACGTTGGTCAGCCGGCGTTCGTGCGTGATCAGTTGGGGGAGCTTGACCACGAAGCGGAAGTCCGGCGGAGTCTGAGCGGCCCAGTTCTGAACCGTCGCGGGCGACGGAGTTGCGTAGAAGGTGGTGTTGCTCTCGACCGCGTTGCACCAGGACGCGTAGGCCTGGAGCTTCGAGCCGGAGGGTTGCGGCCAGCCGGGATGCGTCCATTGCGCACACCCCACATGCAGCCGCATGACGACCAACCTACAAAACAGCCCTGCAGCCGGCCGAAACCGGCTGCAGGGCCGTCAGGACGAGGTCAGCGCTCGACCTCGCCGCGGATGAACTTCTCCACCAGGTCGCGGCAGACGTCGTCGGCGTACTGCTCCGGCGGCGACTTCATGAAGTACGACGAGGCCGACAGGATCGGGCCGCCGACCCCGCGGTCCTTGGCGATCTTCGCGGCCCGGATGGCGTCGATGATGATGCCGGCCGAGTTCGGCGAGTCCCAGACCTCGAGCTTGTACTCCAGCGACAGCGGGACGTCGCCGAAGTTGCGGCCCTCGAGCCGGATGAACGCCCACTTGCGGTCGTCCAGCCAGGCCACGTAGTCGGACGGGCCGATGTGCACGTTGCGCTCGTCGATCTCGTCCCGCAGCTGCGAGGTGACGGACTGGGTCTTGCTGATCTTCTTGGACTCCAGCCGCTCCCGCTCGAGCATGTTCTTGAAGTCCATGTTGCCGCCGACGTTCAGCTGGTAGGTCCGGTCGACGGTGACGCCGCGGTCCTCGAACAGCTTGGTCAGCACCCGGTGCGTGATGGTCGCGCCGATCTGCGACTTGATGTCGTCACCGACGATCGGGACGCCGGCCGCGGTGAACTTGTCCGCCCACTCCTTGGTGCCGGCGATGAACACCGGCAGCGCGTTGACGAACGCGACACCCGCGTCGATCGCGCACTGGGCGTAGAACTTCGCCGCCTGCTCCGAACCCACCGGCAAGTAGCAGACCAGTACGTCGACCTGCGCCTCGCGGAGCGTGGCGACCACGTCGACCGGCTCGGCGTCGGACTCGGTGATGGTCTCGCGGTAGTACTTGCCGAGGCCGTCGAGGGTGTGACCGCGCTGCACCGTGATGCCGGTCGGCGGCACGTCGCAGATCTTGATCGTGTTGTTCTCGCTGGCGCCGATCGCGTCGGCGAGGTCCAGGCCGACCTTCTTGCCGTCGACGTCGAAGGCCGCGACGAACTGCACGTCCTTGACGTGGTAGTCGCCGAACACGACGTGCATCAGGCCGGGTACGCGCTCGTCGGGCTTCGCGTCCCGGTAGTAGTGCACGCCCTGGACGAGCGAGCTGGCGCAGTTGCCGACGCCGACGATCGCTACGCGGATCGAGGTCATCTGGGATCTCCTTGGGTAGGCGGTTGGTGCTGGTCAGGGGGCCGCTGTTGCCGCCGCTCGCCGTCGATCAGTTCGTTCAGCCAGCGGACCTCGCGCTCGGCCGACTCCAGGCCGTGCCGTTGCAGCTCGAGGGTGTAGGCGTCCATCCGCTCCGCGGTCCGGCTCATCGCTGCCCGGAAGTTGGCCAGCCGCTCCTCCATCCGGGCCCGTCGGCCCTCGAGGATGCGCAACCGGGTGGCCGGATCGGTCCGGCCGAAGAACGAGAACCGGACGCCGAACGTGTCGTCCTCCCACGCCGACGGACCTGCGTCGTGCATCGCGTGCGCGAAGAAGTCCTTGCCGTCGGCGGTGATCGTGTAGACGATCTTGGGCCTGCGACCGGACTCCGGCGTACCGGAGTCGGCCGTGATCAGGCCGTTGCGGAGCATCGCCTTCAAACACGGGTAGAGCGAACCGAACGACAGCACGCGTCCCCAGCCGAACTGGGCGTTGACGCGCTTGCGGAGCTCGTAGCCGTGCATCGGCGCTTCATGCAGCAGACCGAGTACGGCGAGCTCCAGGACCCCACTGCGGTTTCCCATGACCCACCTCCCTCGGTCTAGTTTGTCATGACGTGATGTATCGATTCGATACATCGTGCCGCCACTGTAAGCAGATGAGGGAGCTGTGGACAAGACCTGACAAAGTCGCCCTTTGTCACCTTGCTCACGGACGCGCACCGAGAAACCTGTTACGTCAGCCGTCGATCACCGTTAATCAATCGACACACAGCGTCGTGGTCGAAGAGCGGAGGGTCATGGCAGTACTCATGCCGCGCCTCCGGCACGGCGGGTCATGGGGCTTTTGCTCCCGGCCTTCCCTCGTCACTCCGGTCGCTGCGCTCCCTACACTCCTCAGTCCAGGCCGGGAGGCCCCATGACCGACAGCCATGGGAAGCATGTGAAGACTGGCGCCGAGGGTGAGGGCCCATTGGCCCGGGTCGCGCTGCGTTTCACCGCCTTCACCGAGAAGTGGTTGCCCGACGCCTTCGGGTTCGTCCTGGTCGGCACCTTCGTGGTGCTGCTCTTCGGTCTCGTCACCGGTGAACCGTTGCTGAAACGCCCGGACGACCCGGCCGCGACCAAGGGCTTCGGCATGGTCGATGCCTGGGGCATCGGTTTCTGGTCCCTGATCACCTTCACCCTGCAGATGGCGATGATCATCATCGGCGGGTACGCCGTCGCCACGAGTGGACCGGTCGCCCGGTTGATCGCCCGGTTGGCGCGCGTCCCCAAGACGCCGCGGTCCGCCGTCGCCTTCGTGGCCGCGGTCGCGATGCTGGCGTCGTACCTGAACTGGGCCTTCAGTCTGATCTTCGCCGCGATCCTGGCGCGTGAGGTGGCCCGCAACGTGCCGAAGGCGGACTACCGCGCGCTGGGCGCCATGGCGTTCCTCGGCCTCGGCACTGTGTGGGCGCAGGGTCTTTCGGGCTCTGCCGCGTTGCAGGTCGCCAGCGCGAGCAGCAGCCCGGCACCAGTGCAGGAGGTCATCAAGGCCGGCGGTCGCGCCAGTGGACTGATCCCACTGAGCGACACCATCTTCACTTGGCAGGCACTCGTCGCAACGCTCTTCGTGTACGTCGTTGGCGTAGCGATGGCGTGGTTCGTCGCACCCGGCGAGGACAACTCGCGGACCGCCGAGCACCTCGGCATCGAACTCCGGCCACTCATCGGCCGCGGCTCGGCGTACAACGGTCAGCGTGACGAGAGTCAGAAGCGCCGTCCGGGGGACTGGCTCGAGCACTCGCCGCTGTTCAGCCTGCTGATCGTCCTGCTCGGCGTGGTGTACCTGGTCCGCTACTTCAGCGGGAAGAGCTTCTTCAACGCACTCGACCTGAACACGGTCAACCTGATCCTGTTCTTGCTCGCTCTGCTGCTGCACTGGCGACCGTGGCGGATGGCCCGGGCAGTGCGCGACGGTGCACCGGCGGCGGCCGGCGTACTGCTGCAGTTCCCGTTGTACGGCGGCATCTTCGGGATGATCGCGTACACCGGTATCTCCGCCCGGCTGGCCGGCTGGTTGGTGCAGGCAAGCAACCAGTTCCTGTTCCCGCCGCTGGTGGCGATCTACTCCTGCATTCTCGGCATCTTCGTGCCCAGTGGTGGCAGCAAGTGGGTGATCGAGGCGCCGTACGTGCTGGAGGCCGCGAACGAGCTCAAAGTGGACGCGGGGTGGATGGTGGTCGTCTACGATCTGGGCGAGGCGAGCGCGAACCTGTTGCAGCCGTTCTGGATGCTGCCGACGCTGGCCATCCTCGGGCTGAAGGCGCGCGACATCATGGGTTACACGTTCACCGTGTTCCTGGCCTGCTTCCCGGCCGCCCTGATCGGCGTGACCTTGCTCGCACCGCATGTCACGGGGTAATCGCTTGCCGACCGGTGGGATAGATCTCGGTAAGGCTAGTTCCGGGCGGATCGCGAGTGACCGGCCGGCTTGTTAGGCTCCGGAGCGGATTCGGGGCCGTTACCACACCCACCGTAGTCTGTGGGGCAATGACTTCCGCGAGATCGTCGAGGATTGCACTGTGAGTGAAGCTCGTAGAAAGGCCGCTCCGGCCCGCCGCAAGAAACATTGGGCGCTCCGGGTACTCGGCTGGCTGGCCGCACTCTTCTTCCTCGGCATCATCGGTGGCGTCGCCGCGTTCTTCATCGTCTACCAGACGACGGAGATCCCCGACATCAACAAAGAGTTCACCACGAACACCACCACGGTGACGTTCGCGGACCAGACGAACCCGCTGGGCTCGTTCTACGAGCAGAACCGGCACACGGTCCCGCTGTCGCAGATTCCGAAGCACGTCCAGGACTCGGTGATCGCGGCCGAGGACCGCACGTTCTGGACCAACCCCGGCATCTCGCCGTCGGGTATGGCCCGCGCGGCGTGGAACATCGCGCGCGGCGAGCAACTGCAGGGTGGTTCGACGATCACGCAGCAGTACGTCAAGATCATGTACCTGACCCAGGAGCGGACGGTCTCGCGAAAGTTCCAGGAACTGTTCATCGCGACGAAGCTGAGCCGGCAGCAGGACAAGAGCAAGACGCTCGAGGGGTACCTGAACACGATCTACTTCGGTGAGGGTGCCTACGGCATCTCCGCCGCGGGTGACGCCTATTTCGGTGTCTCGGATCCGCGCAAGCTGAGCGTTCCGCAGGCCGCGTTCCTCGCGACGGTGCTGAACAACCCGACGATGTTCGACATCGACGACAAGGATCCGCGGACCCAGAAGCGGATCGTCGAGCGGTACCGCTACGTCATCGACGGGATGCGCCAGATGGGCACGATCAACGATGTTCAGGCAGCCAAGTACGCCAACAAGTTGCCCGACCTCAGCAAGAAGAAGCAGAAGAACAACCGCTACAAGGGACCGAACGGCTTCCTGCTCGACATGGCGCGCAAGGAGCTGCTGCGGCTCGGCTTCGACGAGGACCAGATCAGCGGCGGCGGTCTCAAGGTCGTCACGACCTTCAACTACGGCCAGCAGAAGAAGATCATTGCCGCGGCCCAGAACGAGCTGCCGAAGAAGCGCGACAACCTGCATGTCGGGATGGCCACGGTCCAACCGGGCACCGGTGCGCTCCTCGCGATGTACGGCGGCCCGGATTACCTGAAGAGTCAGTTGAACTGGGCAACGCTCAAGGCCCGGCCCGGGTCGTCGTTCAAGCCGTTCGCGGTCGCCGCCGCGCTGCAGGACGGCAAGACCATCTACGACACGTTCCAGGGTGACAGTCCGATCGAGATCCAGGGCAAGAAACTCAACAACGAGTTCAACCGGGACTACGGCGACGTCGACCTGCTGTACGCAACCGAGCAGTCGGTCAACACCGCGTTCTACGACCTGGTCGACAACCAGATGGAGGACGGCCCGGCCAAGGTCGTCGATGCGGCCGAGGCGGCCGGCATCCCGAAGACCAAGGCGTTGGAAGTCGGCCGGGACAACCCGTCCACCGTGCTCGGTCCGGACCCGTACGCGTCGCCGGTCGACATGGCCAACGCGTACGCGACCTTCGCTGCCGACGGCAAGTACGCACCGCTGCACACGATCAAGAGCGTGACCGGACCGGATGGCAAGGTGCTCTGGTCGGAGAAGAAGGACCTGCTGGACAAGCAGGCCAAGCAAGCCTTCGACCCGGAGCTCGCCAAGATGGTCAACTACGTCCTGCAGGACGTGGTCAAGAAGGGCACCGGTTCCGACGCCAAGGAGCTGGAGCGTGCGGTCGCCGGCAAGACCGGTACGGCGGGTGGCGTCGCGGTCGAGCACCGGAAGGAGAACGCGGAGTGCGACGGCTGCAAGGAGGGCGACGACACGCTGACCTCCTGGTGGACGGGCTATACGCCGCAGCTATCGACCTCGGTGCTCTATCGCGCCGGCAAGACCGGTGAGTCCGACCTCGACCCGTACTCCGACGAGGCGGCCTTCTTCGGTGGCGGCTGGCCGCTGAAGACCTGGCTGGCGTTCATGAAGCCGGCCCTCGAGGGTGTGCCCGACGCGGAATTCGCCGAGCCGGACGAGGACGCGATCAAGGACAGCCCGACTCCGACGTTCACGCCGACGCAGAAGCCGACGAACACGCCGACCCCGACGCAGCCGACGAACACGCCGACGCAGAAGCCGACGAACACTCCGACCAAGGAACCGACGAAGGGCAAGCCGACCAGGACGCCCGCCTGGCCGCCGTTGCCGACCGGGGCACCGACGACGACTGACCCGAGTCAGACGCCGGAGACACCCGCCACCGGGCATTAGCTCCGACCGGCGGCACCCACCCGGGTGCCGCCGGTTGCTTTTGGGATGGGGCACCATGGGGGCGTGAGTTGGCCTCGGGTGGGTTCGATGCTGGGTGGGTGCGTCTGTGTTTGAGCGGACAGCGGCCGAGGAACCCAAGCCTGAGCGACCTCAGAGAGCGCGCCGGGCCCGGGTCGACGGGGTGCGCCTGCAGCGCTGGATGCCGACGGCGATGGCGCGCGAGGTGCTCGGGTGGTGGCTGGTCACCCGGGCCGGGTTGTTCCTGTTGTCGATCTCGGCGCCGTTGCTGTTCAACCGGGGCAGCGACTACCCGAACGTCTGGCGGGCCTGGCTGCAGTGGGACGTCTGGCACCTGAAGGCCGTCGCGGAGTTCGGCTACGCCAACGGTGAGCCGTCCGGGGCACCGCTGGCCGCGTTCTTCCCGGGGTTCCCCGCGCTCGTCCGAGTCGTCAGCTGGACCGGGATCGGATACGTTGCCGCGGGCATCGTCGTGTCGGCGGTCGCCAGTGCTGTTGCAGGCGTGTACCTCGCGCGACTGGCGCAGTACGAATTCCCGCAGTTGAAGAACCTCGGCCCCAATGCCGCGATCGTCTGGTTCACCGCGCCGGTCGGGGTCTTCCTTGCCGCCGGCTACACCGAGGCGCTGTTCTGCGCGTTCGCGTTCCCGGCCTGGCTGGCCGCGCGGCAGGGCCGCTGGGCGCGGGCCGCGATGCTGGTCGCGCTGGCGTCGACCGTGCGGGTGTCCGGGATCTTCCTCGCGTTCGCGCTGCTGGTGGAGTTCGTCACCTCGAAGAAGCGGGACTGGCTGTCGCTGCCGTGGCTGGCGTTGCCGGCCGTCCCGGTGCTCGGCTTCATGGCCTACCTGAAGAAGATCCACGGCTCCTGGTTCGCCTGGCAGGAGGCGCAGGAGAAGGGCTGGGCGCGCGAGTTCACCTGGCCGTGGATCTCGATCCAGCACACGATCGAGGCCGCGACCAAGGGCCATTTCGCCGCCGACCGCAGTGACTGGACCTGGATGTTCCGGGCCGAGCTGGTCACGCTGGTGATCGGCATCCTCCTGCTCGCCTGGCTGTTCTGGCGCCGCTCCTGGGGTGAGGCGGCCTGGGTGGCCGCCACGATCGGCGCGTTCTGTACGTCGTTCTGGATCTACTCACTCACTCGCGCGACGTTGCTGTGGTGGCCGCTCTGGATCGGTCTCGCGGTCCTGGCCCAGCGAAAACCCTGGCTCGGCCGCCTCTACCTCGCCTTGGCCATCCCCTTGGCCGCGATCTGGGCGGCAGGATTCTTCACCGGCCGCTGGACCGGCTGAGTAGTTCTGCTCAGGTACGGCGGCAGTCGCACGCTTAGCGTGATCGTATGGACACCCGATTGTTCGGTAGGAGTCTGCTGCAGGCGGTGTTGACCGGCCTGCTGGCGGCGCTGGCGTTCGAGGTGATGGTGCGGACCGGCGCCCCGCTGTGCGCGCCGTCGGCGAATCATTGCGTGGTCGACCTGTTGGGCGCGCTGTTCACCGTGCAGATCTTCGGTCTGGCGATGGCGCTCGCGCTGCCCGTGTTCGCCCGGCGGGCCGGTCTCGGCTGGATCCCCACCGTGGCGGCGGGCGCGACCCTGGTGGCGCTCAATCTCGCCTGGTTCGCGGCTGTCACCCGCTGATCGTGTCCGGCATGTGGACTCTTTGGCACCCCAGGCAACGTCCCGGCCGATTCGGGCGTCGATAAGGGTGAAGGGGTGGCAGTCCGGGCGGGGACCGCCACCCCTCCTCAATCGTCCGGCGGAACCTTTCAGGGGCAGGCTCCGCCGGAGAAGCGTCCAGCGGGGGCGGTGGCCTGAGGCCACCGCCCCCGCTCGCGTCTACCCGTAGTTCCGGTCGATCGACTGCGACGGCGTCGGGCTGGGCTTGGTCTCGGCCACCCGTTTGTCAGTCGGGTGCGTCCCCGGCTCGACCCCCTTCAGGGTCCCGAGCAGCTCGATCTCGGACAGCGTGACACCGTCCGCGCCCGCTGGGGTGAGCACCAGCCGGTACTGCGTGTAGGCCTTCGGCGAGGCGATGCTGAAGGACCTGGTGTACGACGCCCACGCCCACTTCTCCCCGGTACGACGGTCCACCGGCGACCACGTCGTACCGTCGTTCGACCCTTCGAGCACCCAGGCCGACGGTGCAGTACCGGTGGCGCCGCTGGTCAGCGTGTACATCCCGACCGGCCGGCCCTGCGGCAGGGCCACCGTGATCGTCGGGTTGGCGCCGGTCAGCGTGACCTGGGTCTTCGCGTCGTCGTCGGTCAGCGCGGTCACGTCCTGACCGCCGGCACCGACCACCGCGCCGACGTCCGAGGTCGAGTCCTGCCACGTCTTCGGGTCCTCGCCCGGGGTGGTGATCGACGGCGGCGCGTCGTTCCGGCCACCGCCCCAGGCCGACGGCTTGTCCGTCATCTCGAACTCGATCTTGCCCCCGTCGGCGATCAGCGAGTGCGGCAACGCGGTCGAGGTCCACTTCTTCCCGTTCACCCGAACGCCCTTGACGTAGACGTTCTGTGCGTTGTTGCCCGGCGCGCTGACCACCAGCTTCTTACCTCCGGGCAGCCGGACCGTCGCCTTGGTGAACAGTGGCGACCCGATCGCGTACGTCGGCGAGCCCATCTGCAGCGGGTAGAACCCGAGCATGCTGAACAGGTACCACGCGGACATCTCACCGTTGTCCTCGTCACCCGGGTACCCCTGCCCGATCTCCGAACCCAGGTAGAGCCGCGACAGCGCCTCACGCACGAGTGCCTGCGTCTTCCACGGCTGACCCGCGAAGTCGTACATGTACGTGATGTGGTGCGACGGCTGGTTGCTGTGGCCGTACTGACCCATCCGTACGTCGCGTGCCTCGAGCATCTCGTGGATCGTGCCGCCGTACCCGCCGGTGTGCAGCGCGTCCTCCGGCGTACTGAAGAACTCGTCGAGCTTCTTGGCCAGGCCGTCGCGACCGCCGTAGATGGCGGCCAGGCCGGCGCCGTCCTGCGGGGTGGAGAACGCCATGTTCCACGCGTTCGTCTCGGTGTAGTCGTGACCCCAGTCGCGCGGGTCGAACGTGCTCGGCGAGTTGCCCCAGACGCCGTCCGGTCCCTTGCCCTGGAAGAAGCCGATCGCCGGGTCGAACAGGGTCACGTAGTTGCGGGCCCGGTTCAGGTAGTACTTGTAGTTGTCCAGGTACTCCTGCTTGCGCGGGTCGTTCTTCTTCGCGGCGTCGTACAACTGCTTCGACATGTTGGCGATGCCGAAGTCGTTGATGTAGCCGTCCATCGACCAACTGAAGCCCTCACCGGTGGTGTTGGCCGTGTAGCCGTTGAAGGTGGACAGGTCGAGACCCTTGCGGCCGACGTTCTGCGACGGCGGTACGACGGCCGCGTTCTTGAGGGCGGCGTCGTACATCGCCTGGACGTCGATCCCCTTGACGCCCTTCAGGTAGGCGTCGGCGAAGGCGACGTCGGAGCTGGTGCCGACCATCAGGTTCGCGTAACCCGGTGACGACCAGCGGGAGATCCAGCCGCCGTCCTTGTACTGCTGGACGAACCCGTTCACCAGGTCGGCGGCCGAGTCCTGGGCGAACAGCGAGTACGCCGGCCACACGGTCCGATAGGTGTCCCAGAAACCGTTGTTCACGTACGTCTGGCCGGCCACGATCTTCGAGCCGGTCGTGGTCGGGGTGTCGGTCCCGACCTTCGGTGAGGTCGGCGACGCGTACTTGATCACCGGGTCCTTGGCCGTCCCGGTGTTCTCCGAGCCGTTGTTCGGGTAGAGGAACAGCCGGTAGAGGTTCGAGTAGAGCGTGGTCAGCTGGTCGGCCGTCGCGCCCTCGACCTCGATGGTGCGCAGCTTCGCGTCCCACTGGTCCTGAGCGGCCGTCTTCACCTTGCCGAAGCTCTTGCCGGTCAGCTCGAGCTCGAGGTTCTGCTTGGCCTGCGCGGTGCCGATCAGCGAGGTCGCCATCCGCAGCTCGACCTGGGTCACCGTCGGGTCGAACGAGAAGTAGCCGCCGACGTTTGCACCGCCTCCGTTGGACAGCTTGCCAGAGGCAACCACCTTCTGGTCGACCACGCCGTACACGAAGAGCCGGCCGGCGCCGGTGGACAGGCCGCTCTTGACGTCGCTGAAGCCGGTGACGACACCGGTCGCCGGGTCCAGCGTCAGGCCGCCGTTGTTGTTGACGTTGTCGAACACCAGCGACGGGTTGCCGGCCGGGAACGAGAACCGCAGGATCGCGGCGTGGTCGGTCGGTGCGATCTCGGCCGCGTTGCCGTTGTCGAAGGTGACGCCGTAGTAGTACGGGCGGGCGGTCTCGTTGTCGTGGCTGAACGACCAGGCGCGGGCCTTCCGATCCGCGGTCGGCGTCGCCGCGGTCGACGGCATCACCTGGAACGTCTGCCGGTCACCCATCCACGGGCTCGGCTCGTGACTGATCGACAGCGCCTGCATCGTCGGCTTGTTGGCCTCGTTGTTGCCCTTGGCGTAGTCGTAGAGCCAGGACGTCGAGCCGGCGTTCGTCACCGGGGTCCAGAAGTTGAAGCCGTGCGGTACGGCGGTCGCCGGGAAGTTGTTGCCACGGGAGAACCCACCGGTCGAGTTCGTGCCGCGGGTGGTGATCGCCAGGTCCGACGGGTGCTTGGCCGCGGTCTTCTGGGCGGCGCGGTCGGGGTTGATCGCGGCCGCGATCCGGATGTCGTCGACCCAGCCGCGGAACTCGGCCGGACCGGACGGTTTGTCGTAGCCGATCAGGATCCGGGCCACGGTCTTGCCGGCGGCAACCGTGCCGAGGTCCGCCTCGATGTTGTTCCACTGGTTCGTGGACAGACCCTTGGCGTCGCCCTGGCCGCGTGGACTCAGCTCGAAGCCGTGATGATCGCGAGCCTTCAGGTCGCTCAGGTACGTGCCGTCGGTGAACGCGAGGTCGAGCGCGGCGTACGTGCTCGGGTAGCTGAGATCGCCCTCGGTGTGCTCGGGGAAGATCTTGTACGACAGCCGGGTGTCCTTGCCGACCTTCAGATCGACGTCGGCGATCTTGTTCCAGCTGTAGCCACGGCCCTCGGCAGTCTGATGACCGGCGTACCGGAACGACTTGACGCCGGTGAAGCCGACCCGGGCGCGGGCGTTGTACGCGCTGGTCGGGCCGGAGTCGAGCCGCGACTCGACGGTCGGGCCGGGCGGCGGCAGCGGGGCGCCGTTGGACAGGTACCAGTCGGCGAGCTGGACGATGTTCTCACCGTGGTTCAGCGTGACGTCCAGCTTGAAGAACTTGTACGGCGTCTCGTTGGTGAAGCTGTACTCCTTGGTCTGGAACCGGTTCTCGAAGCTCTCGCCGGTCCGGGTGTCCAGCGTGGTCCAGGTGGTCCCGTCGTTCGATCCGGCCACGGTCCAGTTCTGCGGGTCGCGGCCGTCGGCGTCGTTGGCCGAGGTCAGCGCGTACTTGCGGATCACGACCGGGGCCGAGGTCTCGTAGACCAGCCAGCCGGTCGGCTGGAACACCAGCCACTTGGTGAACTTGTCACCGTCGGCCGCGTTGGTGGCGATCTCGCCGCCACCGGTGTTCTCGCCGTTCGCGGTCACCTTGGTGACCTTGTCCATCTCGCTGCCGCCGATCCCGGTCGGCGTCGGGCCGCGGACTCCGTCGGTGCGCGGCTTCCCGTCCGGGCCGGTCTCGACGGCATCGGTGTACCCGGGCTGCGGCTGGCCCGGCTCGAACGAGGTGAAGAACGAAGAACCGGTCACCACAGGCTGCTCTTGCGCCGTGGTGGAGGGTGGGACGGCATTCGCTGGCGTCATAGCAGAGGACATTGTCATAACCAGTCCGAGAGACGCGACGAGCCCCAGTGGGCGGCGGAGATTCATCCACGCTCCTAGCAAGCCGGACCGGCAGACAGCCGCCGCCGCGGGAACCACACAGCCCCCTGCGACACCAGCCGCCCGCCAGTGGGTTCTACGCGGCCCCGATGACAAGGTTGTCAGCCCGCGTCCGAGGCGATCCTGCCCATCATGATCACCTGCGGTCAAGGGTTCGTCGCTGTCCGTTCGCCCGTGTCCTGACATTGGCCGGCCGGCGGTAGGTTGAAGGGCATGGACGAACGAGTGCTGGTGACCGGGGCGGCCGGATTCATCGGGCGGGCCTTGGTGGCCGCCCTGCGGCAGCGGGGTGTCCCGGTGACCGCGGTGGACCGTGAGCCGCCCGACCCGTCCTGGGACGAGAGCGTGCATGTAGTGACGGGCGAGCTGGCCGACCAGGAGGTCTGCATCTCCGCCTTCGAGACCCGGCCGACCGCTGTGGTCCACCTGGCCGCGCTGACCTCGGTACTGCGTTCGGTCGACGCACCGATGCAGACCTTCGCCCAGAACGTGACGATCACCCAGGTCCTGCTGGAGCTGTCCCGCGGCAGCGGTGTGGACCGCTTCATCCTCGCGTCGACCAACGCCGTCGTCGGCAACGTGGGTACGTCGACCATCACCGCGGACCTCCCGCTCAGGCCACTGACGCCGTACGGCGCGACCAAGGCCGCCTGCGAGATGCTGCTGTCGGCGTACTCGGGCAGCTACGGTCTCGCGACCGCCGCACTGCGGTTCACCAACGTCTACGGCCCCGGCATGTCACACAAGGACAGCTTCGTGCCGCGGATGATGAAGGCGGCGCTCAAGGACGAGGGTGTCCGGATCTACGGCGACGGCAAGCAGCGCCGCGATCTCGTCTACATCGACGACGTCGTCGCGGGCATCCTGCTCGCGCTCGACAAGGGGTACGACGGCCGCGCGATCATCGGATCGGGTCGGTCCGTGTCCGTGCTGGAGATGGTCGAGGCAGTGCGGGCCGTGACCGGCCGTCCGGTCCCGGCCGAGCACGTCGAGGCGCCGGCCGGGGAGATGCCGGCGGTCGTCGTCGACATCACCAACGACCTCGGCTACGAGCCGACGGTGTCGCTGAACGATGGGCTCGCCCGCACATGGCAGTACTTCCGCACTCGGTGAGGCGCGTCCTCCGAACGCATTGGCTGCTTGCCCTCTTCCTACTGGCGGGCACCGTCCTGCGTGTTCTCGCGACCATCGCCTACCGGCCGGCGATCATCTACACCGACTCGGTGCAGTACCTGAACAACATGAAGGAGCTCAAGCCGGACGCGCTCAACCCGATCGGCTACGAGTTCGTACTGCGCCCTCTCGAGGCGATCGGCGGTCTCACCTTCGTCGTGATCGTGCAGCACCTGGTCGGACTGCTGCTGGGCATCGCCATCTACGCACTGGCCCGCCGGCTGAACGTTTACCGCTGGCTGGCTGCCGTAGCGGCCGCACCGCTCATGCTCGACGCCTACCAGGTGCAGATCGAGCAGAACATCATGGCCGAGACCACCTTCGACGTACTGCTCGTCGGCGTCCTCTGGCTGCTGCTCGGCTGGGGAGTCCCCGGCTGGAAACGTGCACTCGCGGTAGGCCTCCTCCTGGGCGCTGCCTTCGCGGTCCGCACCATCGGCATGACCCTGCTGGCCGGAGTCGTGCTCTACCTGGTCGTGGTGGGCAACGCCTGGCGTCACCGCCGCCTTGAGCTGGTACGACGTACTGCCGCAGCCATAGCCGGGTTCGCTGTGGTGTTCGGCGCCTATGCGGCCTACTTCCATGCGGAGACCGGGCGGTGGGGTTTCACCGGTGCGGAGAACCAGGTGCTCTATGGCCGGACCGCTGTGGTCGCGGACTGCTCCAAGCTGCCGCTCAACGAGGGCACCAGGCTGTTCTGCCCCAAGGAGCCACTCGGCCAGCGTCTCGGCGTCGACAAGTACGCGCACAACCACTACGGCGACCCCAACTGGCCTGGACCACTACCACCCGGCACCACTAAGCAGGAGTTGGCTACAGAGTTCGCACGGTTGGTGATCAGGCACCAGCCACTCGACGTCACCCGGGCAGCGCTGAAGGACTTCTTCAAGGGCTTCGCGCCGACACGGACCACGTCACCGGACGACGTACCGCTGGAGCGCTGGCAGTTCCAGACCACGTATCCGAACCTGGACGACCCCAACACCGCCGAGGCCGCGGTGAAGTGGGGCGGGTCCGAGCCGCATGTGTCGCATGTGCCTGCGGTCGTCCTGCGCGCCTACCAACTGAATGGCGGCTACACGTCCGGTCTGGCGCTGGGGATCGCCGTACTGATCGCACTGGCTGCGGTAGCCGGTCTCGGTCGTGCCAAGACGTCTGGACTCAGGTCAGCTGCATTACTACCAGCGGCGACGGGTGTGATCCTGCTGCTGGGCTCTGCTGCCTTTGAGTTCTCCTGGCGCTATCAGCTGCCCGGTCTGGTGCTCTTCCCGCTGGCCGGGGCGATCGGGTTGCGTGCGTTGCTCGGCAAGGACCAGGCGCGGCCGGCGATGGCGGACTACCCGGACACCGTGGATTCCCTGGCGGTGAAGGACTTCGGCAAGCCGTCGTTCGCTCCGATCGTCGTGGTGATTGCCGCCTACAACGAAGCCGGCGGGATCGGTCCGGTGCTGACCAACATGCCTCGGATCTGTGCCGGGCTGCCGGTCGACGTCCTGGTCGTCGTCGACGGCTCGACCGACGACACCGCTGACATTGCCCGTCAGCACGGGGCTTTCGTTTGTGTTGCCCCGAGCAACCGTGGTCAGGGTGCCGCGCTGCGGCTGGGCTACCACCTCGCCGCTGAGGGCGGAGCCCAGTACGTCGTGACGACCGATGCGGACGGGCAGTACGACAACGACGAGCTCGACGTACTGCTGGAGCCGATCCTGATCGATCGCGCCGACTTCGTCACCGGGTCGCGCCGGCTCGGGGCCGAGGACGCGGACAGCCGGCTGCGGTGGGTCGGAGTGCGGGTTTTCGCCGTACTGGCGTCGATTCTGACCCGGCGGAGGCTGACCGACACGTCGTTCGGGTTCCGCGCGATGCGGGCCGAGCTGGCGACCGCGGTGACGTTGCGTGAGCCGCAGTACCAGTCGTCGGAATTGTTGCTCGGGGCACTCGCGCTCGGCGCGCGCGTGGTCGAGCTGCCGATGACGATGCGTCGCCGCGGCGACGGGACCAGCAAGAAGGGTCCGGGGCTGGTGTACGGCGCGAACTACGCGCGGGTGATGACGACTACGTGGCTACGGGAGTACGTGGTTCGGCGGGGTCGTCGGTCGCGGTCTTGGCGAACACGTAGCGATCGAACAGCACGAACTTCAGGATGAACAGCACGCCGTACGTGCCCAGGTAGGAAGCGCTGACCAGGACCGTCTGCCAGAAATGTGAGTCGATGTCGTCCTGGACGAGGCGGTCGGTCACCGTGGTGACGATCGCCGCGATGACCGCGCTGGTCACCGCAATGATTGCATAGGGCAACAGTTCGCGGCCGGGCCGGCCCTTGTGGCCCCAGGTCCAGTGGCGGTTGATCAGGTAGCTCGGGGTGGTGCCGGACACGAAGGCGACGAGGGTCGCCACCAGCGGCGCCGTACCGAACCAGTAACACAGCGCGAACGCGATCTGACTGATCACGGTGGCGACTACCGAAGTCGCCGAGTACTTCGCCCACAGCAACATTCGGGTCCGGCGGGCGCCGGATCCGTTGATTACCTTGGCCAGAATGCCCATTGCGCCTATTGTGCACCTCCGCACCCAACGGCGCCCCGGTCGCGCGGATTCATAGCCAATTGCCAGCTTCTGAGTGGGGCTGGTCACGTTAGTGGAGCGGGTACTCGGGATAGGAAGGAAGGTGAAAGCCAACGTCCCCACAGGAAGGCGGCCGAGCCGTGCGCGTACTCGTCCTGGGCGGTGACGGTTACCTAGGGTGGCCGACAGCGCTGCATCTGTCAGACCGCGGCCACGACACGGCCGTCCTCGACAACTTCGCCCGCCGGGGCTACGACCGCGAGCTGGGGGTGCAGAGCCTGGTCCCGATCGAGGACCTCGACACCCGGGTCGCGGCGTGGAAAGAGGTGTCCGGCCGGCGGATCGCGTCGTACGTCGGTGACCTGCTGGACGCGGACTTCGTCTACCGGGTGCTCCAGGAGTTCGAGCCCGATGCGATCGTGCACTTCGCCGAGCAGCGGGCGGCGCCGTACTCGATGATCGACCGCGAGCACGCGGTGTACACGCAGCACAACAACGTGGTCGGCACGCTGAACCTGATGTACGCGATGGCCGAGACCAACCCGGACATCCATCTGGTCAAGCTCGGCACGATGGGCGAGTACGGGACGCCGAACATCGACATCGAGGAAGGCTGGCTGGAGGTCGAGCACAACGGCCGCAAGGACCGGATGCTCTACCCGAAGAAGCCGGGCTCGTTCTACCACCTGAGCAAGGTGCACGACTCGCACAACCTGGAGTTCGGCTGCCGGGTCTGGGGGCTGCGGGTCACCGACCTGAACCAGGGCGTGGTCTACGGGCAGCAGACGGACCAGACCGTGCAGGACCCGCGGCTGGCGACGCGGTTCGACTACGACGCCGTCTTCGGCACCGTGCTCAACCGGTTCGTCATCCAGGCCGTGCTCGGCGAGCCGCTGACCGTGTACGGCACCGGCGGGCAGACTCGAGGGCTGCTCGACATCCGGGACACCGTCGAATGCATCCGGCTCGCGGTGGAGAACCCGGCCGACGCCGGTGAGTTCCGGGTCTTCAACCAGATGACCGAGAGCTACTCGGTCAGCCAGATCGCGGACAAGGTCGCGGAGTGCTTCCCCGGCCCGGTCCAGGTCGAACACCTGGAGAATCCGCGGGTTGAGCAGGCCGAGCACTACTACAACGTGAAGCACACCGGACTGGTCGGCCTGGGTCTGCAGCCGCACCTGCTGTCGGACACGCTGATCGACTCGATGTTCGACATCGTCGCCGCCAACAAGGACCGCGTCGACCACGCAGCTCTCCTCCCCACCGTCCGGTGGAAGGGTCACCTCAAGC
Source organism: Kribbella sp. CCNWLW201 (assembly GCF_037203805.1). Lineage (NCBI taxonomy): Bacteria > Bacillati > Actinomycetota > Actinomycetes > Propionibacteriales > Kribbellaceae > Kribbella > Kribbella sp. CCNWLW201. Next base: position 1,135,808 of record NZ_JBBCBQ010000001.1, read on the forward strand.
AGCGGTAGGCCGGGTCTGATGGTCCACCGCCTACTGCGCGACGGCGCTGGACCATCAGACCCGACCTAGACGAACAAGCAGAAGATGTGGCCGACCGGGTCGGCGTACACGCGTACGTCGGCCTGCGGCTGGAACTCCTGTAGCCGGGCACCCAGCGAGGTCGCGTGTTCGTGCGCGGCCTCCAGGTCGTCCACCTTGAAGTCCAGGTGGAGTTGCATCTGCTGCTGCCCGGTTTCGCTCGGCCAGGTCGGCGCACGGTAGTTCGGCTCCAGCTGGAACGACAGTTTGGTGTCGTTCGGCCCGATCGCGGTCGCCCACGTCTCGTCGTCGTCGCCGAGCTTCCAGCCGAACAGGTCGCAGTAGAACCGCGCGAGCTGCCGCGGGTCCGGCGCGTCGAGCACTACGCCTTTGAGTGGAATCATCTTTCGCACGTTAACGGCGGGCACCGACAAGAAGCGTCGGGAGTACGGCGAGGAAGCGGTCGCGTCGGCCACGATCCGCCTGCTCGGCCAGCCAGTCGTCGGCGTCCTCCTGCGTGATGAGCGCCTTCTCGACCGCCGCAGCGGCAGCAGCCTCCAACTGCCGTGCCATCAGGCGGTGATCGGTGACCACCTCGCTGTGTACGACGACCTGCACGTCGCGGAAGCCCGCATCGAGCAGGAGGTCGCGCAGGCTCCGGGCTGCCCGAGGAGCGGCCGATCGGGACTCCAGTCCGAGCAGGACGACATCGGTCAGGTCCTGGTCGGAGCTGTCGATCAACAGGAACCCGTAGTCCTGACCGCCCAGCACGATCCGCCCGCCCGGCCGGATCACCCGCTTGGCCTCGGCCACGGTCGGCACCGGGTCCTCGAGCAGGTGGAAGAGCCGGACGGCCCGGTAGCCGTCCACCGACGCGTTCTCCAGCGGCAGGTCGTCGGAATGTGCCACGTGAAACATCGCCTCGGGCACCCGGTCCCGGGCGGCCTCGACCGCCTCCGGGTCCGCGTCCACACCGGTCACCTTCAGGCCGGCCGCCGTCAGCTCGGCGACCGCATGCCCGGCGCCGCACCCGACATCGACGCAGGTCGCGCCCTGCGCCAGGTTCAGCAACCGGTACGACTCCGCCCGGAGCTCCGCTGCTCCGGGCCGTTCCTCGATCCGCTCCAGAAAGCTCATGCACCCAGGCTGAAACTTCAGGTCCACCTGAAGTCAACCTGTCACATCTCCCGGCCCGGGTACGTCAGGCTGGGTGGCGGAACGGTCCCGCCGGATTCTCAGCAGAGGAGCAGTGCCGTGAAGTTCACGAAGACCATCGTGTACGTCGAGGACGCCGAGGCCTCGATCGCGTTCTTCGAGCGTGCGTTCGGCTGGAAGGGCACCTACTGGGGCAACGGCTCCGGCGAGGTGGACGCCGGTGAGACCAAGATCGTCTTCGCGACGTACGCGGTCGGGCAGAGCCACCTGACCGCGATCGGCGCGCCCGGTGCGGTCGGTTTCGAGATCGCGTTCACCAGCGAGGACGTCGAAGGCGACTTCCGGCGGGCGGTCGAGGCCGGCGCGGACCCGCTGAAGGAGCCGGAGAAGTCGCCGTGGGGGCAGGTCACGTCCTACCTGCGCTGCCCCGACGGCACCGTCATCGACCTCGCGTCGCCGGCCTAGGGCACGTCTCCCAGTTCCCTGCGTGCTGCGCGGCACTCGGCGGGCACATCGCCGCGTTGGAGGACGAGGCACGGAGAACCCCACTCCGAGCCCCGCCCTCCGCCTTGCGCTGCACTCCGCCGAGCACCTGCTCGCTACTGCAGGGAATTGAGAGACGCACCCTAGTCCATCGACACCTTGTCGAAGTTGGTGGTGGTGTAGCGGACGTCGACGCCGACCTCGTCGCCGACCGCGGGGGGCGCCACCGACGACGGCAGGAACAGCATGCTGGCCTGCATGTGCGGCGGCTCGGCGAACCACCGCTGCTTGCCTTCGATCGTGAACGGCGAGAGCGCCATCCCGGCCGCGTCCAGGCTGCCCTTCGCCATCGCGATCGCGCGCTGACGTACGCTCGCCGCCGCGGTCGGCGCCTCCAGGCCAACGCCGTGCGCGGTCCCGCCTGACACCACCAGGACGTGGCCGTCACCGCTGACCCGGCGCTGGCGGTAGCCGACCCGTTCACCGCGGCGGACCGAGTGCACGTCGAGCACTGTGGCCCGCACGGTCAGCGCGCCGCGGTCACCGAGCCAAAGCCCGGTGCCCATCCGCAGCCGCACGTTCTCGCCGATGTCAGTGAGTTTCTGCGCCGGTACGTGCGACACCCACAGCGGTCCGCGCCGGACCGCCTGGGCGGCCTTCCCCAGCTCCGCGGCTTCGCGCACGTTGGCCGACGTACCGCCGGCACCCATCGGGAAGTGCAGGGACCAGCCCTCGAAGCGGATCCGGTCGAGCGCGTTCAGCAGCATCGTGTGCCGCAGTTCGCGGGCGCCGATACCGTGCCGCCGCATCGAGGTCATCACCTCGATCAGCACCCGGCTGCCGGCCGGGATCGAGACCAGGTCGGCCAGCCGGCTGACCGTGTGGATCACGTTCTTGCTGGTCGGGATCTCGAGGAACGGCCGCCACGGCGACAGTACGACGATGTCCTCACGCGGGTCCGGCGGCACCTCGAAGTACGTGCCGACCGCGACGGTGCGGGCACCGAGGGCGCGGGACTCGGCCAGCAGCCGCTGGTTGCCGAAGCCGTACCCGTTGCCCTTGGCGACCGGGATGATGTCGGGGTTCCACGTGGAACGTAGATGTTCGCGCCATCGATCGGAATCGACGTGCAGGACTAGGGGCATGGTGTCAACGCCGTCTCATGTAGAGGTCGAATGCGGTGTAGAGCGCCTTGTTCAACGGCAGATCCCACTCACCGACGTACTCGACGGCCTCGCCGCCGGTGCCGACCTTGAACTGGATCAGCCCGACATGCGGGTCGTTCGGGTCCAAGGTGTCGGTGATGCCCCGTAGGTCGTACACGGACGCACCCGCCGCGAGCGCGTCCGACATCATGCGCCACTGGATCGCGTTCGATCCGCGCACGTCTCGCTTGGCGGTCGAGCTGGCTCCGTAGGAGTACCAGGAGTGACCGCCCACCCGGACCCAGATGGTCGACGCGACCAGGTCGCCCTCGTGATAGGCGTTGTAGATCCGGAAGTCACAGCAGTCGGCCGGCTGGTTGGCCATCGCCGACTGCATCTTCACGAAGTACGGCAGCGGCCGCGGGGTGAAGTGGTCCCGCTCGGCCGTCTCGACATACAGAGCGTGGAAGGCCTTGAGGTCCTCGGGACCGCCCTGCATCACCTCGACGCCGGCCTTGTCCGCCTTCTTGATGTTGCGCCGCCAGAGCTGGTTCATGCCCTTGAGCAGGTCGTCCTGGCTGCGTCCGGCCAGCGGAACCTGGAACACGTACTGCGGCTGTCCGGCAGCGAAACCCTCACCGACGCGCGGCGCCTTCCACCCGAGCGCGCGCAACTGGTTGGCGACGGTGGCACCGGACGGCTCGATCACGTCGGCCCGGACGTCGCCGAGCCTCGGTTGCTGACCGCCCGCGATCGCGTCCTTGATCGTCTTCGCACCCCACCGCCGGGTCGCCACCGGCGGACCCATCCGGATGCCGAACGCGCCCTGCTCCTGCAGGTGCGCGGCCAGCGGGCGCAGGTACCGGCCGAGGTCGATGGCGTCCCAGTCGATCACCGGGCCCTCAGGCAGATAGGCCAGGTACCGCTTCACCTTCGGCATCTGCCGGTAGAGCACCAGCCCGGCGCCGACCAGCTCGCTCGGGTTGGCCGGGTCGAACCAGCCGAGTGACTCCGCCTTCCACTCACTCTTCACCGCCGCCCACCCCGGGGTCTGCAGGAAGCTCGCCGACGGTTGCGCCGCGATGTAGGCAGCGTGCTCGTCGGCCGAGATGGTCCGGATGCTCAAGTCACTCACGGTCGGTCAGGTTACCGGCCCGAAGCTTTGAACCGTAGCCGAGCCGGTCACCTGATCAAACCTGTGGATTACTGGGCCAGCAGTTTCTCCGAGAGATCCCACAACCGAGTGGCCGACTCCGGATCGAGCGCGTACGCCGCGACCCCACTGAATTCCTCACCAGTGTTGGGCACGGCCTCGTTGTTGTCCTCGAAGTACCGGCCGGTGACGCCCTCGGTCAGCGGCGAGGCGGCCAACAGCACCGACGTCGACGCACCCTGCTCGACGGTCTTCCACGGGAACCTGTCCCAACCCTTCTGCGCCTCGGGGTCCACGTGCCGCTGCAACGCGGTCCGGATCCCGCCCGGCATCAGTGCGTTGGTGATGATCCCGTCACTCGCCCAGCGCTTGGCCGCCTCGACGGCGAACAACACGTTGGCCGTCTTCGACTGCCCGTACGACGCCCATTCGTCGTACGGCCGGTGCTCGAAGTGGATGTCGTCGAAGACGACATCCGAGCGCAGGTGCGCACTCGAGCTGACCGAGACGACCCGGGCACCGCCCGCCTGGGCGAGCGCGCTGTGCAGGCCGGTGGCGAGCCCGAAGTGGCCGAGGTGGTTGGTGGCGAACTGGTGCTCCCAACCCTCGGGCGTGCGGTTGAGCGGCTCGGCCATCACACCCGCGTTGTTCACCAGGATGTGGAGCGGTCCGTCCCAGTTCTTCGCGAACGTCCGCACCGACTCGCGGTCGGCGAGCTCGAGCGGTGCGACGAAGACGTGGTTGTTGCCGGTCGTCTCGATGATGTCGGCCGCCGTGCGTTCCCCGGCGGCGGTGTTGCGGACGGCGAGAGTCACTTCGGCACCGGCCGAGGCGAGGGCGCGAGCGGTCTCGACGCCGATCCCGGACGCGCCGCCGGTGACGACCGCACGGCGGCCGGACAGGTCGACGCCGGCGATCACCTGGGCGGCGGTGGAGTCGTGGTCGAACGGGGTGGTGATTCTGCTCATCAGGTCGGTCCTGTTCTGCGAGCTAGGCTTTAACCGGAGGATCCTCCGGTAAAACCCAGTTAACTGGAGGGACCTCCGGTTATCAAGTCCGCTAGGTTCTGGGGTCAGGAAGGGAGGGGAGATGGGCACTGGCGAACGACCCCTGCGGGCGGACGCGCAGCGGAACCGGGACCAGATTCTGGCCGCCGCGGCGCGCGCGTTCTCGACCTGCGGACTCGAAGCGACGCTGGAGGGGATCGCGAAGGACGCCGGTGTCGGCATCGGCACCCTCTACCGGCACTTCCCGACCCGTGAGCTGCTGATCGAGGCGGCGTACCGGAACGAACTGGCGACCATCTGCGACGCCGCACCCGAGCTGCTCGACTCGATGCCGCCCGCCGAGGCACTGCGCGCCTGGATGGACCGCTACATCGACTACATGACCCGCAAGCTCGGCATGGCCGACGCGCTGCGCGCGGTGATCGCGTCCGGCGCCAACCCGTACGCCCAGAGCTTCGAGCTCCTGGTCGGCGCTATCAAAACGCTGCTCGAGGCCGGCGCGGCGTCCGGCGAGATCCGCACCGACGTCTCGGCCGACGACGTCCTGGTCAGCATCAGCGGCGTCGCCCTGGCCACCGGCAAGAACCGCGACCAGGCGGACAGAGCCCTCAACCTCCTGATGGACGGCCTGCGCTACCGGGCTCCGTAGGCTTGCGCCCGTGCACAAGGTGGCGTTGGTGACCGGGTCGGTTTCGGGGATCGGGGCAGCGACTGCCCGGCGACTGGCGGACGAGGGCATGACGGTCGCGGTGCATTCGCGGTCGAGCCGGGACGCCGGGATCGCGTTGGCCACCGAGCTCGGCGGGACCTATCACCAGGCCGACCTGGCCGATGACGCGGCGGCAGCGGGCCTGGTCCCGAGTGTGCTGGCCGAGCATGGGCGGCTCGACGTACTGGTGAACAACGCGGGGATCAGTTGGCCGGTGCCGCATGCGGAGCTCTCGTCGTTGAGTGCCGACGACTGGCGGCGGCTGCTCGACGTGAATCTGATCGCACCCTGGTTGTTGTGTACGGCGGCTTTGCCCGCGCTCCGCGAATCCGGCGGCTGCATCGTGAACGTCACCAGTCACGCCGGCGTACGGCCGAAGGGGAGCTCGATCGGGTACGCCGCCAGCAAGGCGGCGCTCAATCACGTGACCAAGTTGCTGGCCGCGGCCCTCGGCCCCGACGTCCGCGTGAACGCGGTCGCGCCCGGGCTCGTCGACACCCCGATGACCGCCGACTGGACCGCGGCCCAGGAGCTGTGGAAAACCTCGAGCCCGATGCGCCGTGCCGCCCAGCCCGAGGATGTCGCCGATCTGATCTCGGCAGTTGTCCACAACTCGTACCTGACCGGTGAGGTGATCCTGCTCGACGGCGGTCTCAACCTGCGCTGAATCTTGTCGGTGCCGGTCCCTACGATCGCGGGATGTCTTTGGGTCGAGACTTCCAGCGGTTGTGGACCGCCTTCACCGTCAGCGCCGTCGGGACCGCCATCGGATCCGGTGCCCTCGCACTCGTGGCGGTGCTCACTCTCGAGGTCAGCACGTTCCAGGTCTCGCTGCTCGCCGCGATCTCCGCGCTTGCCGGTGCCGCGTTCGCGCTTCCGATGGGCGATTTCATCGAGCAGCGCCGCAAGCGGCCGGTGATGATCGCCTCGGACCTCGTCCGGTTCGTGGCTCTGTTGAGTGTGCCGGTCGCGGCGGCGTTCGACGTACTGACCTATGCGCAGTTGTGTGTGGTCGGCGTCGTCCACGCGGCGGCGCTGATCGCGTTCACGGCCGCGAGCGGTGCGCATCTGAAGGCGTTGGTCCCGGCCGAGGGGCGGGCCGAGGCGAACAGCAAGTTCGAGCAGACGACCTGGCTGACCATGAGCGCCGGCCCGCCGATCGGTGGCGCGCTGGTGAGTTTGGTCGGCGCCACCGTGACGCTGGCCGTCGATGCGGTGTCGTTCCTGCTGTCGGCGATCGGCATCCGGCGGATCCGGCAGCGGGAGCCTGCGCCGATCCGCCGGTCGGAGAAGGCGGACATCACGGCCGGCTGGAAGTACATCTTGCGGCACCGTGGCCTGGCCGTGCTGTTCTGGAACTCGCAGATCTTCGGCGGTCCGGTGATGATGGCGTCGCCGCTGCTCACTGTGCTCATGCTGCGCGACCTGGGACTCGCGCCGTGGAGCTATGGCCTGTCCCTCGGGGTGTCGTGTCTCGGAGCCGTGCTGGGTGCGCGGTTGGCGCCGCGGCTCACCCGCCGGTACGGACTGCACTGGATGTTGCTGGTGTTCGGCGTACTGCGGGCGCCGTGGCTGCTGCTGCTGCCATTGGCGCCGCCCGGTATCGCCGGTCTGGTTGTCATCACCCTCTCTGAGACCGGCATGTTGCTGGCTGCCGGTGCGTTCAACCCGTCGTTCGCGACGTACCGGATGGACGTGACAGAGGACGGGTACATGGCGCGGGTGTTCACCGCATGGTCGATCACCTCGCGATGTGTGCAGCCGTTGTTCATGGCGCTGGGCGGTGTGCTCGCCGCGGTGATCGGCATCCGCGGTGCGCTGTACGTCGCCGGCGGGTGCTGCTTGATCAGTGCGTTCGTACTGCCGTGGAAGGCGACTAGACCAGCCCCATTGCCTGAGCCAGTCTGACCACGTTGCCCATGATCCCGTCGGGCTGAGCATCCAGGTAAGCGATCGCCTTGTCCGGCGGCAGGACCAGGACCTCGACCACCTGCTCGCCGTCGTCGGGGTTGGTCGGCTCCTGCTCGATGACGACGTCCGCGACGACGTTCGCCCAGTAGGAGATCGGGTGCGGGAGATGCGGGCGGTACGGCCCCGGCCGGCGGTGCTCGGCCCGGTGCGCACCGAGCCAGGTCATCGGGCCGGTGAGCCGGGCGCCGGCCTCCTCGACGAGTTCGCGGTCGACGAGCTGCTCGATCGTCTCGCCGGGTTCGCGGGTGCCGCCGGGGAGGAACCGCCAGCCAAGGTCGTTGCCACAGACAACGATTCCGCCGTCGGTCCGGCCGATCACGTGCACGTTGCTGATCAACTCGTCGGGCGGCGGTTCGGTCTGGAACCGGACGTCGAGCTCACCCCAGGCCCAGTAGTCCGCCGCGAACAGGTCAGGAAACCGCTCGGCCCAGGTCTGCATGCCGGCCATTCTCCCGCCTGCGCTACGGTCCCTCACATGGCGGCCCCAGCATCGGACTCAGGATCGGACCCAGGATCGGACCCAGGATCGGACCCCTCGCCCGACCCGGCACCTGACGAGGCGCCCGACCCGACCCCGGATCCGGACCGCGCTCGCCGTACCGCCGGGCGCCTGCTCGTGGGCTGCACCGCGCTGACCGCGATGGTCGGCGTCTTCCAGCTCGGCGAGATCCTCGGCGGCGTCGACCGGTACGGCGCTCTGGCCTGGCTCGGCGTGGTCATCGCCGGGCTGTCCATCCTCGCCCTGATCGCCCTGTACGGCGCGTGCGCGCTGAACCGGGCGACGCTGCACAGCCGCCTGATCGGCCGATTCGACCTCTTCCAGGTAGCGACCGCACTGCTACTGGTCGCCATCGCGGCCGGAGTCCTCATCCCGACCCGCAACACCACCGCGCTGGCGCTGCTGCTGCCGTGGGGCATCACCTACTGGGTGCACGGTCTGGGCGCGGTCACGCCCGATCCGCCTAGTTCAGATGAGCCCTGAGGTAGTCGATGTCGGCCTTCTGACCGTTCTCCGCGTTCGGCGTCTCGACGACCACCGGAGCGCCGGCCGCCTGCACCACGGCGACGATGTCCGCCGGGTCGATGTGGCCCTCTTCGAAGTTGCTGTGCCGGTCGGCGCCTGATCCGAACTCGTCCCGCGACCCGTTCGCGTGCACCAGATCGATCCGCCCGGTGATCGCCAGCACCTTCTCCACGATCGTCGGCAACTCCTCGCCGGCGGCGTGGAAGTGGCAGGTGTCGAGACAGAAGCCGACGTTCTCCAGCCGGTCGTTGCCCGACGACTGCACCGCGTCCCACAGCCGGGCGATCCGGTCCAGCTGACGCGCCATCGCGTTCTCGCCGCCGGCCGTGTTCTCGATCAGCAGCGGGACCGGCAGCTCGGCCCGCTCGATGCACTTGCGCCAGTTGTCGAACCCGGCCTCCGGGTCGTCCTCGTCACCGACGTGCCCGCCGTGCACGATGACCCCCTTGACCGCGATCTCGGCCGCCTTGTCCAGCGTCTGCTGGAGCAGCTTGCGGCTCGGGATCCGGATCCGGTTGTTCGTGTTCGCCACGTTCAGCCGGTACGGCGCGTGCACGTAGAGATCCACGCCCGCCGCGGCAGCCCGCTCCCGCAGCGCCTCCTCGCCGTCGGCGTACGCGAGCTTCGGCGCCTTGTAGTCCTGCGGGTTGCCCAGGAAGAACTGCACCAGGTCGGCCCCCCGATCAGCCGCCTCGGCCAACGGGTCTTCCTGATCCACATGCGCACCCAACTTCAAGCTCATGCCCCCCACCCTAAGACCGCCCGCCGACAGTTCAGGAGCCCCATCCCGCCGAACGCGTGACCGGGCGCGAGTCGTGCGTCGGGGGCTGGACCGGGCGGCCCTCGAACTCCGTGGAGAGGACCACATGGGTGTTCATCTCGCCGTGTTCGCCGAGGCGTTCGAAGAGGCCTTCGAGGTGTCGCATGGAGGTGACGCGGACGCGGAGCATCGAGCAAGAGTTGCCGCTGAGCTTGTGGATCTCGAGCACCTCGGGGAAGTCCTCGGCCCGCGTGGTCTTCAGTAGGCACCGCCCGGTCGTGCAGCGCATCTGGACGAACGCGGACAGCGGCTGGCCGGCCCGAGCCGGGTCGACCTGGGCCCGGTAGCCGACGATCACGCCGGCCTCCTCCAGCCGTCGTACCCGGTCCGCCACCGCGGGCGGCGACAGATTGACCCGCTTGCCCAGCTGGTTGAACGACAGTCGCCCGTCGGCCTGCAGTTCGGCGAGGATCTGCCAGTCGGTCGCGTCCAGGTTTCGCTCCTGAAAGGTCATCTCCCCAGAACACCTTCGACATCGCCGCTCCACAAGGGCGAACGCCTTACTTCGGGCATTCAACGGCGCCGGCTGCTTTCCTAGCGTTGCAGGCATGCTGATCCCCGTCGTTCTGGCCGCCGCCCTGATGAACGCCGCCATGGTCGCAGCAAGCGCGGTGAGCACCATCCTCATCTCCGACAAACTGAGCCCTGGTCTGGCTGGTCTCCCCAACACAGCAGGCGTACTGGGCACGGCAGCCGGCGCACTGGCCGTCGGCAGGTGGACCGTCCGCCGCGGACGCGCGCAGGCACTCCGCACCGGGTACGGCGTTGGTGTCGCCGGTGGAGCCCTGACAGTGATGACCGCAGTGGGTGCTCACGTCGGCCTGCTCTTCGTCGGCATGTTCCTACTCGGCGCCGGCAACGCAGCGAGCCTCCTGTCTCGGTACGCCGCGGCTGACGCCGTACCTGCGGCTCGACGCGCGTCAGCCATGAGCACAGTCGTCTGGGCGAGTACGGCGGGTGCCGTCGGCGGACCGTTCCTCATGGCACCGTCACAGTCCTTCGCCAAGTCCCTCGGCCTACCGGCGCTGGCCGGACCGTTCCTGCTTGCGCTGACAGCCGTCTTCGCTGCGCTGATCGCATCTACCTACATCCGGCGTGCCCGAGTGGCTGAAACGCCTGCCCCACGCGCGCACGCCGTGGCGCCAGGCCGTACTCAGGTTGTCCTAGCTGCCGCTGTCATGGTCGTGGGCCACCTGGTGATGGTGGCCCTGATGACTGCGGTCCCGGTACACGCTCACCACCACGGCAACGGACTGGGGTTACTGGGCGTGATGCTGTCCGCTCACACGCTCGGCATGTTCGCCCTGTCGCCGCTGACTGGTTGGTGCATCGACCGGTTCGGCGCACGGCCGGTCATGCTCGCCGGACTCGTCCTGTTGCTCGTCTCCGGCGTACTGATCACACAGCCCGGCCCGGCCTTCACGTCGGCCTTGTTCCTCCTCGGCTACGCCTGGAACCTGTGCTACCTGGGTGGCAGCGCGCACCTGCTCTCCGCGGAGCTGGAGAGCAAGGTCGAGTCGTCCATCTGGACAGTCTCCGCACTGGCCACCGCCACGTCCCCCTGGCTCTTCACCCTCGGCGGCTTCTCGCTCCTCGCCGGTCTGGCCTGGCTGCTCGCGGTCCCACTTCTTCTGACGACCTTGTGGCACGCATCAGCGGTCAACGTCCGGGAGCGGCTCTAGCCTTGGGTTGTGATCAGCCCTGAGTACTTTCGTGCCCTTCGTCCTGGTCCTGTCGAGGTTGATGGGCGGACGTGGACGTTGACTGTGCACGACCTTGGCGTACTGCGGGTGCCGAGTGGGCGGCTCGAGGCCTGCGACCCGTTTGTCACGCTCGGCGAGGCGCCGGTGTTCGACGTACCCGCTGGCGACTACCCGGTCCAGGTCACGGTCGCTGACGTGTCAGAGGACCAGGACGGGAGTCATCTGCGTGAGGCTTTCCTGTCGCTCCGGCTTGCGGATGGGGAGGTCGCGCGGGTGGAGGCGGCGACCAGCCTCGACGAGGCGCTGGGGGAGGACGAGTTCTGGATGGTCGGTGTGGATGCGGGCACGGTCGCCTTCGTCGACGCCGGGGCCGCCCGGACCAAGATGCCCGAGGGCGACTGGTACGACGACCTGTTCGACAACGGCCGCGACGACAGTTGGTTCTCGCTGATGGACTCGGCCGACCATCTTCGCGAGGGGTGCGCGAACATCGTGCTGCCGCTGGCCACGGAGGGTGAGAACGTGGTTCTCGCGCACTCCGGCTGGGGCGACGGCGCATACCCAGTCGTGCGCACGGTCGCCGCCGATGGCCGGGTTCTGGGTGTCCATATCGATCTGCTGGTGGTGGGCCCGGAGAGTGACGATTGATCAGCACTCGGTGACAAGAGTTCCTGGAACTGCCCTGTGGATATGGTCAAGAGGGCGTCCGGACGCTGGTATTCTTTTGGATGTGGCCCGGTCCATCGACCGGGCTCGTTGCTTGGCGTCGGCGGCAAGTGCCGGCGTGAAGCTCTCGCATCGCCCTCCTGCCACGGAGAGACCGTGGCCGCCAAGTCCGAAGGAGGTGGAGTTCGCGCATGCGTCGTTATGAAGTCATGGTGATCCTCGACCCGGAGCTCGATGAGCGCACCGTGGAGCCGTCCATCGACCAGTACCTGAACATCGTCCGCAAGGAAGGTGGCACGGTCGAGAAGCTCGACATCTGGGGTCGTCGCAAGCTCGCCTATGACGTGAAGAAGAAGGCCGAAGGCATCTACGCCGTCATCGACCTGACCGCGGAGCCCGCGGTGGTGAAGGAGCTCGACCGTCAGCTCACGCTGAACGAGTCGATCCTCCGGACCAAGGTCATCCGGCCGGACCAGCACTGAACCTGGGGTCGTCAGCAACCATCGGTACTGTCGGCGCCAGCCGGTACTACTGGTAGTTGTTGACACAGCCACACCCGATAGCAGGAGGAACGGCAATGGCAGGCGAAACCGTCGTCACACTGGTCGGCAACCTTGTCGACGATCCGGAGCTCCGGTTCACCCCGTCCGGTGCCGCCGTCGCGAACTTCCGGATCGCGTCGACGCCGCGGACGTACGACCGGCAGACCGGTGAATGGAAGGACGGCGAGTCGCTGTTCCTCAGTTGTTCCGTCTGGCGGCAGGCCGCGGAGAACGTGGCCGAGTCGCTGCAGCGCGGCATGCGCGTGATCGTGCAGGGCCGGCTCAAGTCCCGCTCGTACGACGACCGTGAGGGCAACAAGCGCACGGTCTTCGAGATCGACGTGGACGAGGTCGGGCCGAGCCTGCGCAGCGCCACCGCGAAGGTGACCCGGGCGATGCGCTCCGGGCCCGGCGGCGAGGGCGGCGGCTTCGGTGGTGGCGGTGCCAACCAGGGTGGCGGGAACTTCGGTGGCGGCCCAGGCGGCGCCGCTCCGCAGAACGACCCCTGGGCGACCCCGCAGCAAGGCGGCGGCGGACAGTCCGCCCCACAGAACGACCCCTGGGCCAGCCAGGGCGGCGGCGGTGGCTCGATGGAGGAGCCTCCGTTCTGACCCGGTCCGGGTCGTGACCATGAGACAAGAGTGACCATTCCGGCACCCGTGCCGGGCTCTGGAAGGAAGAGAGCACCACAATGGCCAAGATCATTCGGAAGCCGAAGAAGAAGGTCTGCGGCTTCTGCAAGGACAAGGCGACGTACGTCGATTACAAGGACACCGCGCTGCTGCGCAAGTTCATCTCGGACCGCGGCAAGATCCGCGCCCGCCGGGTGACCGGGAACTGCGTGCAGCACCAGCGTGACGTGGCCACCGCTATCAAGAACGCTCGTGAGGTGGCCCTGCTGCCGTACACGAGCACGGCTCGCTGAGGGAGGTCCGGGACATGAAGCTCATCCTGGCGCAGGAGGTCGAGAACCTCGGAGCCCCCGGCGACATCGTCGAGGTGAAGGACGGCTACGGCCGCAACTACCTGGTCCCGCGCGGCCTGGCCATCGGCTGGACCCGCGGCGCCGAGAAGCAGATCCAGTCGATCAAGCGGGCGCGTGACGCCCGGGCGATCCAGGGCAAGGAGCACGCGAGCGAGGTCAAGAACCAGCTCGAGCAGCTCACCGTGACGCTGTCGGTGAAGGCGGGTGACACCGGCCGCCTGTTCGGCTCGGTCACCCCGGCCGACATCGCCGGAGCGATCAAGGCCGCCGGCGGGCCGCTGGTCGAGAAGCGGGCGATCGCGATCGCCTCGCCGATCAAGACCACCGGCAAGCACCAGGTCTCGGTCCAGCTCCACCCCGAGGTGGCCGCCACGGTCCGCCTCGAGGTAGCCGCCGGCTGACCTCAGCTTCCACCGCAAGGCCCGCGCTCCCCGATGGGGAACGCGGGCCTTGTGTTTGCCCGGCCGCTGGTGGTCAGTTCGGCTTCGGGGCCGGCCATTCGACCGGCTGGGGGTCGTTGCCGGTGCCCTGGCTCTTCGGCTGCTGGACGACCGGCCACTCGGCCGGCACCGGTCCGGATTGGTTGCCCCCGGCCCCTGGTTGTGCGACCTTCGGCCACTCCACCGGGCCGGGATCGTCGGCCGCCGTCGCCTGCCCGGCAGGCAGCAACACCAGCAGCGAGCCCAGAACCAAAGCCATCCGGCGGTTCACTTCTTGTCCAAGGCGTACAGCACGGAGTTGTGGACGACGATGGCATGACCGCCGGCGATGCCCCACGGACGAGCGGTGTTCTTGGTCAGCGGATACACCGGCTTCCCCGGCCGGGTCGAGACCGGGTCGTTGTTGACGGTCCCGTAGATCGTCCCGGCGGTGATGGACAGCGGCTGGAAATCAGCGGAGCGGTACGACGTGTGAGTGGTGAAGTCGATCAGGCACTCACCCCACGCGGCGACCTTGCGGGCGGTGTCCGGAACCCATTGCCAGTTCGCCGCGATGTCCCGTCGGGTGTCCTTGCAGGTGGCCTCGACTGCTCCGTTGGCGGTCGAGTGCACGGCCGGGATCACCATGTTCGCCGTCGCGGTCTTCCACAGCACCAGCGCGCGGCCCGGACTCGCGGCCACCACATGGTCGATGCCCTTGGCCCCCTTCGGCGCCTTGAGCTCCAGATCCACCAGGTCCTTGTCCGGCTCGCTCCAGTACATCTGACCGGCGTACCTCGCGATCAGTGCCTTGGTGCCCTCGGCCAGGAGGATGGTGGACTCCCGGGGCTGGTTCGGCACGGTCTTGAGATCCCCGCCGGTGACTACGGCGGCCCCCGCGTCCTCGCCCAGCTCCACCAGTGGCGACGTACCGAAGAACTGAACGTCGGACGAGCTCGGAAGCTCGATCTCCGTCGGTCGGGCCCCGTCGCCGGCCCAGTAGATCAAGGTTCCCTCGGTGACCACCGCGACCACGGGCCGGGAGTCGACCATCGTGTAGACCGGGCTCGATGCCTGCCTCGGCACCTTGTCCTGCCAGAGCACCTTGCCGTTGCTGTCGAACACCGCGATCTTGTCGTCCGGCAGGAGTACGGCGACCTCGGTGCCGGTCGGTGACACCGCCGGAGTCGAGTTCTCCGCGATGTCGACCGTCCAGCCCGCCTTGCCCGACCAGCCCGGCGGTACCGGCCGGCCGACGAACTGGTCCGGCCCGACCTTCGGCTCGGGCAGCGCCGGCAGCTTCGGTGAGGTGGTCGTCTGCGGGACGCCGCCGCGGTTCCTGAACACCCCCAGGTAGAGCGCCGTACCGGCGATCAGGACGCAGGCCAGCGCGGCCGCGACGACGATCGGCCAGATCGGCTTGCCGTTGCCCTTGCCCCGGCCGCCGGTCTCCGGTTCAACCGCCTCGACCCGGCCGTCCGGGTGGATGATCAGCGGCCAGGAGGCGCCGTCGGACTCCACCGCCGTCGCCTTCACCGCCCGGCCGAGTTGGGCTGCCCGCTCGCTGACGAGCGTGATCGCGGCCTGGCGTGGATCGTGGTGGTTGACCGGGTGGCTGTGCCCGGCGATCTTCACCTCGGCGTTGTGGTCGTCGTACAGCCGGATCGTCACCTTGGGCCAGGAAGGGATCTTCTCAGCCACGCCGACCTCTCATTACCGCCACCCGACTCCCTCGCTCGTCCGACTTCCCCCTCGCCGGCAGCAGTGGTCCAGACCGCTACGTCGGCGAGCCACCACCCGAGCCACCGGCAAAGTAGACCATTAGCATGTCCAGCGCACCAACGGCATCTCTGCACCCCGGGCAGGCCCGACGACGCGAGCCCCCGGCTCGCCTGACCCCGACAAGGGGGTAGAAACATCCTCGCCTGTGGATGGGTCACGCAAGTACACCCGGAAAGCGAGAGAATACGGTGGGCGACAGCCTGTGACACAGCGCGAGAGGAGGGGCGATGACGCAGAACCCGTGGACTCGGCAGCAATCGCCGACCCCGGGTCCGCAACCGGCGCAACCGGGCCCCTCACCACAGTCGGGTCAGACCCCGCGGGGTCCGTCCGCACCACAGCACGGCGTTCCCGCGCCGGCCGAGGATCAGCGACTCCCGAAGTTCGCGATTCCGGCCGCGGACACGCTCTGGTGGGTCGGCGTGCACGGCGGCTCCGGCGAGACCACCATGTCGCTCCTGCTCCCGGGCACCCGGGCGGCGAACCATCGCTGGCCGATCCCGCCGCCACCGGTGCCGACCCCGGTCATCCTGGTGGCCCGGACCAACGGGTCCGGTCTGCGGGCCGCCCAGCGGGCCGCGATCGAGTGGGCGTCCGGAGTGGTGCAGGGGGTCGCCGTACTCGGTCTGGTGCTGATCGCGGATGCACCGGGCCGGCTGCCCCGCGTTCTCGACGACTTCGCCGACATCGTCGGTGGCGGCGTGCCGAGAGTGTGGGACATTCCGTGGATCGAGGAGTGGCGCCGAGGGGAGGCACCCACCCCTGACAACACCCCGGACGAGGTTTTCGAAGTCCTTGAATCCATCTACGCTCTTCGCGCGTCAAACTCTGCGGACTACCCCGCCCCGTACTGAAAGGCATTCACCGCGATGATGTTGGTACACCTGATCTCGGAGGCCGCGAGCCAGATCCCGCTCGTCGACGACCCTGGCACGGGGATCGAGCCGCCCGGTTCCGAGCAGTTCAACAAGGTGATCGGCTGGATCACCTGGATCGCATTCAGCATCTGTCTGCTCGGTGTCGTCATCGCCGGCGCCATGATGGCCGTCGGCCAGCGGCGCGGCGAGGGTGGCGAGCACGCGGCCCGGCTCGGGTGGGTCCTCGCGGCCTGCATCGTGATCGGCTCGGCCTCGCTGCTCGTGAACGGCCTGACGTGACCTCAGGCTCCTTCGCCTGGGGCATCGGGGCCTGATCGGCCGTGGGTCTGTTCAGCAGCGGTTCGGGTTCCGGAGACGACGACGCCGGAGGTGAGGCAACCGGCTTCTGGCAGGAGCGAGGTTTCGTCGCCTCGGCGATCGTCGTCGGTGCAGTGGTGGTCTGCCTGCTGATCTGGTTCTTCGCCCGGGACACAGGGACGCCGACCACGCAGCCGACGAGTTCGCCGACTGTCGTCGTACCGACCGAACAGGCCACGGACGAACCGTCCGTTCCGCCCGCCACGCCCACTGACGAACCGACCTCCACGCCGACCCGGTCCGGGCCGCCCACGCCCGGAGTCGGCGGCTGCAAGCTCAAGAACCCCGACCAGAGGACCCCGCGGGTGGCTCCGTCGGCGGTCAGCTGGCAGTTCGAGGCCGGCATGCTCATTCCGCTCCAGCAGGAGGGTGGTCCGGCCGTGACGGACCGGACCGGGGTGCACTCCTGTTTCGCCCACTCGCCGACCGGCGCCGTACTCGCGGCGATGGTGCTGCTGGGACAGATCCGCAACCCGGACCTCACCGACGACGTGCTGGCCACGCGGATCGCGCCCGGACCCGGGCGGAACCGGGCGATCAGCGAGGCCCGGGTGAGCCGGACACCGCGGAACGAAGGCGACGAGGCGCAGTTCACCGGCTTCAAGGTGATCGACTACCTGCCCGGCCGCGCGATCATCTCGATCGCGGTCCAGATCGACGACAGCAAGGTCGCCTCGCTACCGGTCACGATGACCTGGCTGCGCGGTGACTGGAACGCGGTCCTGAAGGAGGACGGCAGCTTCAACGGCGAGGTCGCACCGGACCTGCTGCAGTCGCTGGACGGCTATGTCCGGTTCAGGGGGGCGTGATGATCGTCCTCGGCTGTTCCTGGGCGCCCTGGGACTGGGACGACTGCGTCGAGAAGTACCTCGGCCAGGCGATCGAGGCGGCCTTCGGCCCGTTCTTCAAGCTGCTCTTCGAGGCCATCCAGCAGGTCGTGGTGGCCGCCGTCGAGGCGGTGCTGAAGGGGGTCGCGTTCCTCTGGATCTCGATCGACACCCCGGACATCTCCAACAACGGCGCGGTCGGTTTCGTCCAGGTCCACACCAACTACATCCTGGGTACGGCGGCCACGGTGGCGGTGATCGTGGGCGGGATCCAGATGGCGGTGTCGCACCGCGGCGAACCGTTGCGCGAGATCCTCAAGGCCTTGCTCACCATGGTGGTCGTGTCGAGCGCCGGCACGGTCTTCGCGGCCACCCTGATCCAGGCGTCGGACGAGTTCGCCTCGTGGATCATCAGCCGGGCGCTGGGTGCGGACGACCATGCCTTCGGCAACAAACTGGCCGAGCTGATGACCGATCCGCTCAAGGACACCGGAGAGGCGCTCAGCTTCGTCCTGGTGATCTTCGTCGGCATCCTGATGGTGATCACCGCGATCATGCAGCTGGGGCTGATGATCGTCCGGTACGGGATGCTCGTGCTGCTGGTCGGCATCCTCCCGTTGACCGCCTCGGCCACGAACACCGAGATGGGGATGATGTGGTTCAAGCGGGCGCTGGCCTGGCTGGCCGGGTTCATCCTCTACAAACCGGTGGCGGCGCTGAT
Source organism: Kribbella sp. CCNWLW201 (assembly GCF_037203805.1). Taxonomy (NCBI): domain Bacteria; kingdom Bacillati; phylum Actinomycetota; class Actinomycetes; order Propionibacteriales; family Kribbellaceae; genus Kribbella; species Kribbella sp. CCNWLW201. The sequence goes on from NZ_JBBCBQ010000001.1 coordinate 1,154,173, forward strand.
CTACGCCACCGCGATCAAGTTGATGGGAAGTCCGGCGGCGCCTGACGGAGCGCCGGAGGGAACGCCGCAGCTGCTCAAGCTCGTCATGGGCGTGACGATGATGATCATCGCGGTGGTCTCGCTCCCCGCCATTCTTCGCTTCGTCTCCCCGAGGACGTCCTGACATGATTCCGCTCGGCTGTGGTGACGGTTGGCTGGAATGCCTGACGGCGGTCGTCAAAGAATTCCTCGCGCCAAAAATCATGTGGGTGATCGAGTTGATCTTTCAGCCGATTCTCGACGCCATCTCCGCGGGCGTCACCGTGCTGATGGGCACGATCGGGACCTTCTGGGTGTACGTCGACACACCGGACGTCGGCAGTACGACGACCGGCCAGCCGGCCAACGACACGGTCGGCTGGGTCTGGGCACACACCCAGTTCATCGCCGCCTTCATCGCGATGATCGGCCTGCTGGTGGGCGGGATGCAGATGGCCTGGAGCCATCGCGGTGAGGCGGCCCGGGAGATCCTCCGGTCACTGCTCACGCTGGCCATCGCGTCGGTGCTCGCGGTCGCGATGGCACAGGCGCTGATCGAGTTCGGCGACAAGTTCTCCGACTGCCTGGTCACCACCGCGCTGAGCGACTCCGGCGAAGGCTGGCGCTGCGGGATGGGCAACACCGGCGGCGGCAAGGGCTTCGGCGAGGCGATGACCGCGATGATGGGTCTGACCTTGCCCGCCGGTGGGCTCGGGATCGGCCTGGCGATCACCATCGGCCTGCTCACCATCGTCGCCGGCGTGATCCAGATCGTGCTGATGGTCGTCCGCAGCGCGATGCTGATCCTGCTCCTCGGCGTCCTGCCGATCGCGGCCGCGGCGACCAACACCGAGATGGGCCGGAGCTGGTTCAAGCGGATCATCGCCTGGATCCTCGCGTTCATCCTGTACAAACCGGTGGCCGCGATCGTCTACGCGACCGCGATCAGACTCACCTCGAACAACGGCGAGGGCCTGAACTTCGACACCGGCGAATCCGTCGCGACCCAGGTGATGAACATGATCACCGGCCTCACCATGCTGATCCTCGCCCTGTTCGCGCTGCCGGCGCTGATGCGGTTCCTCGTCCCGATGGTCGCCGCCACCGCGGGCGGGGCCGGGGCCGGCATGATCGCGGCCCGGATGACCGGGATGGACAAGCTGGCCGACAAGGCCCAGCAAGGAGTCGACCAGGGCGGCGGTGACGGGGGCGGCGGCGGCCAAGGCCCGAGCGGTGCCCGCAACGTCGGCCGTGCCGGCCAGAACCAAGGCTCGGGCGGCGGTGGCGGTGGCGGCGGTGGAGGCGGAGGTGCCGGCGCAGGCGGTGGCGGTGGCGGTGGAGCCGGGGCAGCTGGCGGTGGCGGTGGCGGTGGTGCTGCGGCAGCTGGCGGTGGCGGCGGTGGTGGTGCTGCGGCGGCCGGTGGCGGCGGTGGGGCCGCGGCGGCCGGTGGTGGTGCCGCTGCTGCGGCTGGTCCTGCCGCAGCCGCGGTGATCGCGGTCAAGAAGGGTCTCGACGCGACCAAGGAAGCCGGCCAGACGGCGGCGTCCGAAGCCTTCGACAACGACGCCATGGACGACTCGTCCGGCGGCGGTGGAGGCGGTGGAGGCGGTGGCGGTGGCGGTGGCCCGTCCGGCAGTGGCGGCTCACGCCGCGACCCGAGCCGCGACAACGACCGGGCCCGGGCCCAGCAACAACAGCAGCAGCAGAGGCAGGACGACCAGTCCCGCCGCGACGCACAACGAAACAACGCACAACGAGACCCGGACGGACCAAGTGGCAGCCGCTGACAACGTGCGGGCCCCGCGCACCTACGGAAACTGGCGAGCACCCGCCTCGGCCGGTATCGCCGGCCTGGGCACTCTCGGCACCATGCTCATGATGGGCGGCCTGATCGCGACCATCATGGCGATGATGGCGGGCGGTGTGGTCGCCGCGGTCATCACGCTGATGATCGTCGGCATCACCTTGCTGATGCTGGTGACCAAGGACAAACACGGCCTGTCCACCCTGCAACGGCTCTCGACCCGCATTGGATGGCAACGAGCAAAGATGGCGAAGCACAACCTCTACCGTTCCGGTCCGCTCGGACGGACTCCCTGGGGCAAGTTCCAGCTCCCCGGCTTGGCGGCCGCGTCCCAGCTGAGCGAGTTCAGGGACTCGTACGGCCGGCCGTTCGCGCTGCTGTTCTACCCGAGCACCCGGCACTTCACCGTCGTCATCAACGCGGAGCCCGACGGCGCCTCGCTGGTCGACGAGGAGCAGGTGGACGTGTGGGTCGCGCACTGGGGACAGTGGCTCGCGTCGCTCGGCCACGAGCCGGGGATCGTGGCCGCGTCGGTGACGGTGGAGAGTGCGCCGGACACCGGCATCCGGCTGCGCCGTGAGGTCGGCAACAACATGATGGACGGTACGCCGGCGATCGCCCGGGCGATGCTGACCGAGGTGGTGCAGACCTACCCGGAGGGTTCGGCCCTCGTGTCGGCGCGGGTTGCGCTGACCTTCAAAGGCACTGACCGCAACGGCAAGCGGCGCAAGGAAGACGACATGGGCCGCGAGCTCGCGTCCCGCCTGCCCGCGCTCACCCAGAGCCTGAACGCGACCGGTGCGGGTGCGGCCCGGCCGGTCACCGCCCAGGAGCTGTGCGAGACCGTGCGAATCGCGTACGACCCGGCGGCCGCCGTACTGATCGACGAGGCACGTGGCCAGGGGATGGCGCCGGAGTTGCAGTGGACCGATGTCGGTCCGGCCGGTGCACAGGCGTTCTGGGACAAGTACCGGCACGACTCCGCCTGGTCGGTGACCTGGCAGATGACGCAGGCGCCGCGTGGTGAGGTCTTCTCGTCGGTGCTGTCCCAGCTGGTCGCTCCGCACGCCGACATCGACCGCAAGCGGGTCACCCTGCTCTACCGCCCGCTGGACGCGGCCACCTCGGCCCGGATCGTGGAGGCCGACAAGCGCAACGCGTCCTTCCGGGCCACCACGTCGAGCCGGCCGACGGCCCGGACGATCGCCGAGGCCCGGGCCGCCGACCGGACCGCCCAGGAAGAGGCCCGCGGCGCCGGTCTGGTCAACTTCGGCATGGTCGTCACCGGCACGGTGATGTCGGCCGAGCAGATCCCGGACATGATCGCCGCAATCGACAATCTGGGCGCGACCGCGCGCATCCTGCTCCGTCCGGCGTACGGGTCGCAGGACTCCGCGTTCGTGGCCGCGCTGCCGCTGGGCGTCGTACTGCAGAGCCACCTGTCGGTGCCGGCGGGCCTCCGGGAAGCCCTATGACCGCTGGGGAGTCGCAATGAGCAAGAAGACGAAGAAGCCGGTCGACCCGTCGCGTGGTGGCCGGCGGCCGATGCCGCGGGGCTGGCCGGGGATGGGCGGCGGCTACTCGACCTACCTCCAGGCTCCGGCCGAGTGGCGCGGTACGACGGTCCAGGTCTGCGGTATGTGGCCGTTCTCGGCCGGCACCGGCAGCCCGATGGTCGGCGTACCGATCGGCCGGAACATCCTCTCCGGCGCAACCATGTGCTGCGACCCGATCAGCTGGTTCATGCGCGCCAAACTGATCTCCAACCCCTCCATGTTCGTCCTCGGCAAACCGGGCCTGGGGAAGGCGCTCGACGTCGACACCCTGATCCCGACACCGGACGGGTTGCGACGGATGGGCGACCTGCAGCCGGGCGATCACGTGTTCGACGCCGATGGACTGCCGACGCCGATCGTCGCGGTGTCCGAGGTGATGACTGATCGCGAATGCTGGGAGCTGACCTTCTCCAGCGGCGAGACGATCGTCGCCGATGCCGAGCATCTTTGGGTGACCGAGACAGTCGAAGATCGCCGGCGAGCCTGGGTGGAGCGCAACGTTCCCCGCAAGCGGCTCACGACCGGTACCGACGCGGAGCTAGCGGCTGTGGGTGCCGCACGGACGAGCCTCGGCAACGAGCCAGTCTCGGTCCGAGATCTGACCCGGACGCTCGGCTGGAACGGCACCACTCGCGAGAGCGCTGTCTATCGCTGGGCAGGCACCGTGACTCCGGTCCGCAGCAAGCGCAGTCGACGCTGGTACGACCCGGTGACCTTGACCAGTAGGATGGAGGAGGCGCTGCGGAGGACAAAGTACGACCAGCGTGACCGGACACCGGAGAAAGAACCGGTGACGACAGCGCAGATCGCCGCGACCCTCGTCGCGGGTGGCAAGGCCAACCACGCCGTCCGGGTGATGCCGGGTCTGGTACTGCGTGAGGCAAGTCTGCCTCTCGATCCGTACGTTGTCGGCGCATGGCTCGGTGACGGACACAGTGCGGCGCCACGACTGACTACGATCGATCAGGGCGTCGTCGATCGGATCCGGGCCGCGGGCATCGAATGCGAGCCGAACGGACCGATGGTCTATCGGCTGACGATTCCGGGCACCTATCGCCAAAAGGGCATAGGTCTGACGGAGATTCTGCGGCAGCTCGGCGTACTGGGTGACAAGCACATCCCGGCGTCGTACTTGCGTGCCTCGGACCGACAGCGGCGGGATCTGCTCGCAGGTCTACTCGACACCGACGGCACCGCCTCGCCGGCCGGTGGCCAGGTCCAGTACACGTCGACCAGTCAGCGACTGGCGGAGGACGTTCTCGAGCTCGTCGCCAGCCTCGGCTATCGCCCCACCCTTCGTGTGGGCCGGGCGACTCTGGACGGCAAGGACTGCGGGCCGAAGTGGACCGTCGGATTCACTACAACGGACGAGGTGTTCGGGCTCCGGCGAAAGCACGATGCACATGCGGAGCGGACGGTTGGTCAGCCGGGCCGAACCTCACGCCGCTACGTCGTCTCAGCTCGTCCGGTGCCTTCGCGGCCGGTGAAGTGCATCCAGGTGGCGAATGCTGATGGCTTGTACCTGGCTGGGCGGACGTTCATCACCACTCACAACTCGACGATCACCCGGCGGATGGCGTTGGGGTTGGCTGGGTATGGGATTCAGCCGTTGGTGCTTGGGGATTTGAAGCCTGACTACAAGGATCTGATCGAGGCGCTTGGTGGGCAGGTTATTGAGCTTGGGCGGGGGCGGGGGCATCTGAATGTGCTCGATCCGGGGGAGTCGCGGAAGGCTGCGCTTCGGTTGACCGGCAGTGCCCGGCAGGCGATCCAGGCGGATGCGCACGGGCGTCGGCAGACGATGGTGTCGGCGCTGATCTCGATCATGCGCTCCGCTCCGCCGACGGATCGCGAGGAGACCATCATCGACGAGGCCCTCAAGGTCCTCGACGAGCGATACGAAGGTACGCCGGTACTACGCGACCTGCTCCAAGTCGTCCAGGACGCGCCGGACCGGGTCCGCAACGTTGCCCTGGACCGCGGCAGCCTGGACCGGTACCGGCAGATCACCGAAGGGCTCGAGGCCTCGCTGATCGGTCTGGTCGGTGGTGGCCGGCTCGGTGAGATCTTCTCCGAGCAGACGGACAACCCGATGCAGATGGACCGTCCGGTGGTGTTCGACGTGTCCAACATCGACGACTCCGAGACGAATCTGCAGGCCGCCGTACTGCTGGCCTGCTGGTCCTACGGGTTCGGCGCGGTCGCGGTCTCGCAGGCGCTCGCGGACGCCGGCCTGGAACCGCGGCGACACTACTTCGTCATCCTCGACGAGCTGTGGCGGGTGCTGCGGGCCGGGCGTGGTCTGGTCGACCGCGTCGACGCGCTGACCCGGCTGAACCGGCAGCGTGGTGTCGGGATGGCGATGATCTCGCACACCATGTCCGACCTGCTGGCGCTCGAGCACCCGGAGGACCGGATGAAGGCGAAGGGCTTCGTCGAGCGGTCCGGCATGGTCATCTGCGGCGGTCTGCCGCGGGCCGAGATGGAGAACCTGACCGAGGTCGTGCCGATGTCCGAGGAGGAGCAGAACATGCTCATCGGCTGGCAGGACCCGCCCGCGTGGGACCCGGCCACCGGCGAGGAGGCCGCGCCACCCGGCCGGGGCAACTTCCTGGTCAAGGTCGGTGGTCGCCCGGGCATCCCGGTGCATGTCGGCCTCACCTCGGTCGAGCGCGAGATCAACGACACGAACAAGCTCTGGAGGACCGGCGCCGACGGTACGCCGCTGAAGGTCGAGGTGGCCGCCGACGGATCCGAGGAGGTCGTCGGGGAGTACAGCCTCGCCGACCCGACGTTGTTGCCGCCACCCGACCCGACCACCCGGGTGGTCGCCCGAACGGGAGTTGACGAGTAATGGCCCAGGGTAGGAAAAGCACCGGTCCCGGCGGGCTGTCCCCGGAGACCATCCTCATCTTCGTCGGTGTCGGACTGTTCGCGGTCGTCGTCGGCGGCATGTGGGGCGCGCTCAAGATCGCGGCCGGGCTCAACGGCACCCGCCCGGTCGGCGATCCGATCGCGGCGGTGTCCGATCTGATCCAGGGCCGGCTCGAGTGGTCCCCCGAGGCCACCGGGGTGTTCATCCTCGAGCTCGTCGTACTGCTGCTGCTCGTCGGCACCGGGTGGTACCTGATCCGCCGGCGCGAGCACAGCGTCGGCCGGGTGGACCGGTCCGCGCAGCTGATGTCGAAGCGGTCGGAGATCCACAAGCTCACCCGGGAGGGTGCCCAGCAGATCGCCAACCGGCTCGGTGCCGGGCACGCCGGTCCGGGCATCATGATCGGCCGGACGGTCCGCGACAACATCGACGTGTTCGGGTCCTGGGAGGACATGCACGTCGACATCTGGGGTCCGCGAACCGGTAAGACCACGTCCCGCGCCGTACCGGCGATCCTGGACGCGCCCGGCGCGGTGGTCGCCACCTCGAACAAGCGGGACATCGTCGACGCCACCCGCGGGCCGCGGACGGAACGCGGTCCGGTCTGGGTCTTCGACCCGCAGGAGGTCTGCGAGGAGCCGCCGAACTGGTGGTGGAACCCGCTCAGCTACATCACCGACGAGACGAAGGCGCGCGAAATGGCGGAGCACTTCGTCGCCTCGCAGCGCAACGTGAACGCCCAGACCGACGCGTTCTTCGATGCCGCCGGCACCGACCTGCTCGCCGGCCTGCTGCTCGCCGCGGCGGTCGCGAAGCGCCCGATCACCCAGGTCTACAGCTGGCTCGCGGACCAGCGCAACGACGAGCCCGAGCGGATCCTGCGCAACACCCCGGGCCTGCACCTGTCCGCGGACGCGTTGTCCGGTGTCATCAACGCGCCGGACAAGCAGCGCGCCGGTGTGTACGGCACCGCGCAGCAGAGCGCGCAGTTCCTGGTCAACCGCAAGGTCACCCGCTGGGTCGTCCCGCAGGGGCCGAACGACACCCGCCCGCAGTTCAACCCGCACGAGTTCGTCCGCAAGGGCGGCACGCTCTACAGCCTGTCCAAGGAAGGCGCCGGTACGGCGGGACCGCTCGTCACCGCGTTGACGGTCGCCGTCGTGGAGGCGGCCGAGGAGTACGCCAAGGGCTGCCCGATGGGCCGGATGCCGAACCCGCTGGTCGGCGTCCTGGACGAGGCGGCGAACGTGTGCCGCTGGAAGAACCTGCCCGACCTCTACAGCCACTTCGGCTCCCGCGGCATCGTCTTGATGACGATCCTGCAGTCGTGGGCGCAGGGCCAGGAGTGCTGGGGCGAGCACGGGATGGAGAAGCTCTGGTCCGCGGCCAACATCCGGGTGTACGGCGGTGGCGCCTCGGACGCGAACTTCCTCGAGCGACTGAGCAAGCTGATCGGCGACTACGACATCGTGTCCAGCTCGGTGTCGTACAACAAGGGCGAGCGCGGCACCAGCAAGCAGACCCAGCGGCACAACATCATGGAGGTCTCCGACCTCGCGTCGATGCCGCCGGGCCGGGCCGTGGTGTTCCCGTCCGGTATCCCGGCCACCATGGTGAAGACGGTCCCGTGGTTCACCCGGCCGGACGCCGATGCGGTGAAGGCGTCGCTGGCGAAGTACGATCCGGGCGCATCCGGTACGACGTCCCCGCACGCCGCCGCGAACCCGTGGGTCGCGGCCGGCACGCAGCAGCCGCAGCCACCCGCGCGGCCGACGGGCGTCCCGGTCTGGGAGCAGAGTGAGGAGCAGCGCCGTGGATGGTGAACAACAAGAACTCTTCTATCCGCATGTCGCGGCCTTCGTCGAGGACCGGCTGATCTACCTCTACACCCGGCGGATCGGGCAGCAGTTCATCTGGTGCCCGGAGTGGTACCGCCACGCGGAGGCACTCAGCCGGCTGGACTCGATCTGGCGCGCCTGGGAACACCTCCGGCTCGACCCGGCCACCGGCATGTCGGTCTGGTGGCGCGACCACGCGGACCCGCACATGATGGCGCTGCTCGACCCGGACGGACCGTTCGCGGCCTGCCGGGGCGCGCACACCGACTACCCGATCCCGCCCCTTCCGGTGGAGGAACCCCCGGCCGGCCTGTTCTTCGACCAGCGCCAGCCCAACCTGCGCGGCATCTAGAGCGTTAGTCGCCCAGGCCGATGTCGCCCAGCTCGCCTGGCTGGGTCTTCCGCTGCTTCTTGCCCCGCTTGCGGTCGAACTTGCGCGCGGTCGGCGGTTCACTCGGAGGGTTGCGGACGGCCTCGCCGGCGGGTGGCTGCCCGGGCTGCCGGGCCGCTTCGCTTCGCCGGTCGCGCGCCCTCGCGTCGTACCGGTCGGCGTCGCGTTCGTCGTTCACGGCCCGCCTGTCCGCGTCGGCCGCGGCTCGGTGGTGGGCGCGGCCCGCGGCCGCTGTCGCGCTCGCTCCGGGCTCGTCCGGGCGTGCGGCCGCTTCGTCAAGCAGATGGTCTCCGCGGGCGCGCTCGATGCGTCCGTGCAGTCGCTCGATGCCGGCGTCGCGGCGGCGGAGATCGCGCGACGCCTCGTCGACCTCGGCCAGTCGCATGGCTCTGGTGGTCTCCGTCTCGGCGGTCACGGTGTGCCGCTCACGGATCTCCTCGAGCTCGCGTTCGTCCTGGCGGGCGCGCTCGACCCTCTCCTCGTGAAGGAGATCGTCCTCCTCGCGGAGTTGCTGCTCGCGGTCTTCGTCGCGGCGGACCGCTGCGTCCTCAACCTCCTCGCGTACCCACTTGCCGCGTCGCTCGCTCAGCGCATCCGGGCTGCCGTCGTCGCCCTGCTCGTGCTGGTCGAGCTCTAGCGCAACGGTCTGCTCGTCATCGTCGGCCATGCGGCTCCTTCCGTTCCTGCCAAACGATGCCGCACCGGTGGGTCAGCGGATAGCCCCCGTCACCAGCCAGGCGTCGCGGCGTTCACGCGTCAGCAGAGTGAGCAGCCGCAACAGCATGAACCCGCCGAACGCCCACCACAAGGCAACCACACCACCGTCGAACCACAGCACGCTCAACGCCAGCGGTGCGTACAGTACGAGGGCTATCACGCCGGCAACCGCCAGGTACGGTCCGTCACCAGCTCCGATCAGTACGCCGTCCAGCACGAACACCACACCGTTCACCGGTTGCCAGAGCGCTGCGACGATGAGTACGGCGGCCAACGTGCGTCGTACCTCTGGATCGGAGGTGAACCACGGCACGTAGACATCACGCAGCCCCCACAGCGCCAGTCCGCCGAGTACTCCGGAGAACAGACCCCACCACATCATCCGGCGGGTGATGGCCCGTGTTCCGGCCACGTCACCGGCGCCCAGGGAGCGACCGGTCAGCGCCTGGCCGGCAATGGCGATCGCGTCGAGTGCGAGGGCCAGGAACGACCAGAGGGTGAAGGCGACCTGGTGTGCCGCGACAGACGTCGTACCCAGGGCAGTGGCGACGAAGGTGAGCAGGATGATTGCCACGCGCAACGTCAGGGTGCGGACGACCAGCGGCACGCCCATCTGTGCCGACGCGACGATGCCCGGGCGGTCCGGTCGCAGCTTGGCACCGTCGCGTCTGGCGCCTCTGACGACCACCACGACCAGTGCGACGCCGGCGGCGGTCTGGGCGAGCGCCGTACCGAGTGCGGAGCCGGCGATGTCCAGGTCGAGGCCGTAGACGAGCAGGAAGTTCAGACCGATGTTGACGAGGTTGGCGCTGATCGCGACGACCATGGGCGTCTTGGTGTCCTGCAGACCACGCAGTACGCCGGTCGCAGCCAGCAGCAGGAGCATCGACGGGATGCCGAAGCAGGAGATGCGCAGATAGGTGACCGCATAGTCGGCGACGTCCGGCGAAGGATCGAACGCCGCGATGGCGGTCGGGGCGAGGACGAGCCCGGCCAGAGCCAGTACGACGCCCAGCAGCAGAGCCAGCCACAGTCCGTCGATGCCCTGGGCCAGCGCACCGCGGTGATCACCGGCCCCGATCCGGCGGGCGACGGCCGAGGTGGTGCCGTAGGCGAGGAAGACGCAGACCCCGACCAGCGTCTGCAGGATCGTCCCGGCCACACCGAGCGCCGCGAGTTGCGGCGTACCGAGATGTCCGACGATGGCCGAATCGGCCAGCAGCATGAGCGGCTCGGACACCAGGGCGAAGAACGCCGGGACGGCCAGGCGCAGGATCTCCCGGTCCTGCTCGCCGAAGAGTCGTCGCAGCCCCGGCCTCACCGTGCCGGGTGGCCTGTCATGAGCATGAGGCTCATTGTGCCTGACTCAGGCTGTGCACAGACCAGCGGACCCGGAAGTCCGGAAGAAGTTGTGAGACTTTTTCTTCTCCACAGTTGTGCATTGGTGAATCCGCAGGTCAGAGGCCTGTTGTGGACCGTTGTCCCCAGATATCCACAGGTATATGCCCAACCTGTGCACACCTGCTCACGGGGTTTCCCACAGTTCGTCCACAGGGGGTGTGGACGACCGACTACCACCCTGCGCCGGGACCGGCGTACGGTCGCGTGACTGACGCTGTCCGCCCGCAGTCTCGGGGGCGAGTCCGCCTGCGGATGGCGCCGGCGAATCCTGTCCGATCGGGTGGTCGGGCGGGGGAGGAAATTGTCGGCGGGTTCGGTTACGGTTCGATCAGGTGTTCGATTCCGGGCCGGGCGGAGTGTTTCGGCCTGGCGTGAATCGGTGGGCGGACGAGGAGGTCGGGCGAAGTGAGCGTGGCGGAGTTCCGCGGGGGGCCGGGCGGCGGTCAGGAAGAGCGCAACCCGGAGATGGGCTTCGACCGCACGCCGCCGCAGGATCTGGCCGCCGAGCAGTGTGTGCTCGGCGCGATGATGCTGAGCAAGGACGCGATCGCCGACGTGATCGAGACCCTGCGCGGCACCGACTTCTACCGCCCGGCGCACGAGATCGTCTTCGACGCCGTCACCGACCTGTACGCGCGGGGCGAGCCGGCCGACGCGATCACGGTCGCGGCCGAGCTGAACCGCCGGGGCGAGATGGCCCGGATCGGCGGCGCGCCGTACGTGCACACCCTGGTCGCCTCCGTCCCGCTCGCCGCGAACGCCGGCTACTACGCGCACATCGTCCGGGAGAAGGCGATCCTGCGCCGCCTGGTCGAGGCCGGCACGAAGATCGTCCAGCTCGGGTACGCCGGTGAGGGCGAGGTCGACGATGTCGTCGACGAGGCGCAGGCCGAGATCTACTCGGTCACCGAGAAGCGGACCACCGAGGACTACGCGCCGCTGAAGGACATCATGGAGGGCGCCCTCGACGAGATCGAGGCGATCGACTCCCGCGGTGATGCGATGGTCGGCGTACCGACCGGCTTCACCGACCTGGACGAGCTGACCAACGGTCTGCACCCGGGCCAGATGATCATCGTCGCGGCCCGTCCCGCGATGGGGAAGGCACTCGCCCTCGACACCCCGCTGCCGACCCCGACCGGCTGGACCACGATGGCCGAGGTGATGGTCGGCGACCAGCTCCTCGACGCCGACGGCCTGCCGACCACGGTGGTCGCGGCGACCGAGGTGATGGTCGACCGGCCGTGTTTCCGGCTCTTCTTCTCCGACGGCAGCACAATCGTCGCCGACGCCGAGCACCAGTGGCGGGTCGAGGACGGCGGCCGCCCGGTGGTCTGCACGACCGCCGACCTGCACACGGCGATGTCCGCGAGTCCCGGGCTGACACCGCCGATCCCCGGGTCGGCGCCGCGCCAGATCACCGGGCACGGTTTCCCGGCCGCGCTGGCCGGTGAGGGGGACCGCCGGCTCGAGTGGCTCGAGCGGGTCGAGAGTGTGCCGGTGCGCTGCGTCGAGGTGGACAACCCCGACCACCTGTACCTGGCCGGCAAGACGATGATCCCGACCCACAACTCCACCCTCGGGCTGGACTTCGCCCGGTCCGCGTCGATCAAGCACGGCCTGACCTCGTGCATCTTCTCGCTGGAGATGAGCCGCAACGAGATCACCATGCGGCTGCTCTCGGCCGAGGCGAAGGTGCCGCTGCACCACATGCGCAACGGCAAGATGACCGACGAGGACTGGGCCCGGCTGGCCCGCAAGATGGGCGAGGTCTCCGAGGCCCCGCTCTTCATCGACGACTCGCCCAACCTCACCATGATGGAGATCCGCGCCAAGGCCCGCCGGCTCAAACAGCGCCACGACCTCCGCCTCATCGTGATCGACTACCTCCAGCTGATGACGTCGGGCAAGAAGGTCGAGTCCCGCCAGCTGGAAGTCTCCGAGTTCTCCCGCTCCATCAAGCTCCTGGCCAAGGAACTCGAACTCCCCGTCGTAGCCATCTGCCAGCTCAACCGAGGCTCCGAACAACGCTCCGACAAACGCCCCATGGCCTCCGACCTCCGCGAATCGGGCAGCCTGGAGCAAGATGCCGACGTTGTCATCCTTCTCCACCGCGAGGATGCGTACGAGCGCGAGTCGACTCGTCCAGGCGAGGCTGACTTTATTGTGGCCAAGCATCGGAACGGGCCGACGGCTGATGTGGTTGTGGCGTTCCAGGGGCATTACTCGCGGTTTGTGGATATGGCGCACGACGGCTGACGGGTTGGCGGCTAGGTTTGGCGAGGGGTGGCGAGGGGTTGTAGGCCGCAGGCGGTTGAGAACTCCTGCGAGGTGATGCCGAGGGCGACGTTGGTGCGGCTCGCCAGGTTTGCGGCGGCGATGAACGCGGTGAGCTCGATCAGACCGCTCGGGCCGAGCTGCTTCAGCAGTCGCGCCGACAGTTCGTCGGTCACGGTCGGCGGTGTGTGAGTCATCGCCTCGGCGTACTCCATCACGTCGCGCTCCAGCGGAGTGAACAGGTCGGACTCCCGCCACCGCGGTACTTCGCGGGCCTTGGCCAGATCGAGGTGCTCGTTGTTCGCCTGGAAGTAGCCGAGGTCCAAACAGAAGCTGCACCCCACCATGGACGCCGTGGCCATGTGGGCGAACGACTTCAGTTGCCGGTCGCAGGCATCCCACTTCTCGGCCTTGCCGCTGAAGCCGAAGAACGCCTTGAGCACCCGCTGGTTGTGCCACATCACCCCGAGCGGTTCGGGCACCTCGCCGAGCATCTTCTTGCTCATCCGCTTCGCGACCATGCCGAAGAGGCCGGTGACCTCGGTCGGCGGAATCCTCGTGGTGCTGGTCATCGTCGTCTCCTCGCCATCGGTGCTTCGACACGTCGGCATAAGACGCCAGCCGGCCGGGTTCTGTGACACCTGTGGCGGGTTACGCCTTCCAGCGGTGGGCTGAGATGGATTCTTGGGCTAGGAGGCGGAGGGAGGAGATGAGGGTTTCGCCGAGGATGGTGCCGATGACTACGGATTCGGCTAGTTGGTCTCGGGTGGGGTTGGTGGAGACGGCGTCGATTTCCAGTTCGGTGAAGCGTTCGACGGCTTCGGCGTAGGCGTCGAGGAAGCTGACCAGGTTGTCCTGGCCGAGGGTGCGGAGGGCGGCGACGGTTTCGATCAGGGTGCCGAGGGCGGGGGCCTCGGGTTCGACGGACCAGCCGCGCCGGGTGATCAGGTCGGTCACCTGAGTGGTGGCGGCGGCGCGGGCCTCGTCGGAGGCGGCCGGTTTGCGGGTCGGGGTGAGGGCGCGGTGGGCGCGGCCGATCTGTTCGTGCAGGGGTACGGCGTCGGAGTCGAGTGACTCGAGGATCTCTTTCACCTGCGCCACCGGGACCTGGGCCAGTTCGACCAGGGCTCGGATCAGTCGCAGCCGGCGCAGATGTGGTTCGCCGTACGAGGCCTGGTTCGGGCTGCTCAGTTCACCCTGCGGGAGCAGGCCCTCGCGGAGGTAGTACTTGATCGTCGGCACCGGTACGCCGGTGGCTCGGCTCAGTTCCCCGATTCGCATCTCACTTGCCTTCCTTGTCGACGTGATGGATAGTAGCAGTATCCATTAACGGATAGTGCGACTATCCATAGAAGGAGGTACCTGATGATCCCCGCAGTTCTGGTGCTGGCGACGCTGGTGTTCCGGGCGCTGGGTGCGCTCGGGGTCCGGCGGTTCGCGAGTTGGCCGGTCAGCGCGGCGCACGGGATGGCGGTGATGCTGCTGTTCACCGCGAGCGCGCACTTCGTCCCGGCGAGTGTGACGGTGATGCCGAACCGCGACGACCTGGCCCGGATGGTGCCGCCGTTCCTGCCGTTCGCGGATGCGCTGGTCTACGTGACCGGCGTACTGGAGTTCCTCGGTGCGGCCGGGCTCGTTCTGGCTGCGACCCGCTGGCCGGCCGCGCTCGGGCTGGCCGCACTGTTCGTGATGTTGCTTCCGGCAAACATCTACGCGGCGACCGCGGACATCGCGTTCAACGGTGACCCGGCGACGCCGCTGTGGCAGCGCATTCCCGAACAGATCCTCTACATCGCCGTGGTGCTGTGGGTCGCCCGGACGTCCGACAGTACGCCGACCCGCCGGCTGCTCGGCCAAGACAGCAAGGAGAAGGTGCACGCATGACCGACGCTTCACGGATCATCGCCGGGGCGATTCTGCTCACCATCGTGACGATCCAGTTCGGTGGCTACTTCATGACCAAGATCGTCCGCGGCCAGGTGCCGATGACGGACTTCCAGAAATCGTTCGCGCGGGCCGGTCACGCGCACGCCGGCGTGCTGGTCATCCTCAGCCTGGTCGGGCTCCTGTACGTCGACCAGACCGAGCTGACCGGTGTCCTGCTCTGGGTCGCGCGACTGGCGATCCCGGTCGCGGCGGTCCTGATGTCCGGTGGCTTCTTCGCCTCGTCCGCCGGCAAGGACCGGACCCAGCCGAACCAGTTCCTCTGGATCCTCTGGGCCGGCGCCGCCTCCCTCGCCCTCGGCGTCCTCACCTTGGGCATCGGCCTGATCGTCGCCTAATCCGAAAGCAGACCAGAAACCGACTGCTTGAGCCGCTCGCCCACCGAGGCCATCAACGCCGAGATCTCCGGAGTCGCATCGTCCACGGTGAAGTCGGCGCCCAGGGCAACGACTCCGGCGACGTACTGCAGCACCAGCGACGCCGTCTCGGCGGTGAACCGCGCGACGCACGCCTCCGCACCCAGCGGCTCGACACTCCCCGGGATGAACCCGTAGAAGTTGCTCGCGACAACCTCAGCCGGCAGCTGGATCGTGAGTCGGACGGAATGCCGGTACGGCGCATTGCTGAACGAATCGACCAGGTACGACGCCGCGTCCGCCGCGGGCAGCGGACGCGGAACGAACCGATGCAGCGCCGGACTGATGTCGTCGATCCGGTCCACCCGGAAGATCCGCCAGTCGTCGCGGGACGGGTCGAAGGCCAGCAGGTACCAGTGCCACCTGACCGTGAGCAGTTGATGCGGCTCGACCCGGCGACGCGTCTGCTCACCCCGGCGGCTGTGGTAGTCAAAGGCAACGATCTCGTGGTTCCGGCAACACCGGGCCAGGGTCGCGAGCACTCCCGGATCGACCTGTGGAACGCCGCCAACCGGGACCGCCTCAGCTGACGAAACCGCCGCCAGTTGCGGACGCAGCCGGGCCGGCAGCACCTGCTCCAGCTTCGCGAGTGCACTCGATGCCGACGAAGCGATCCCGGTCACGCCACCGCCGGCTGCACCGACGAGACCGAGCGCGACTGCGATCGCCTCGTCGTCATCGAGCAGCAACGGCGGCAACTGTGTTCCGGACCCGAGCCGGTAGCCGCCGGCGGTCCCGGTCGTCCCGGTCACCGGGTAGTCGAGGGACCGCAGTCGGTCGACGTCGCGCCGTACTGTCCGCTCGGTGACGCCGAGGCGCTCGGCCAGCTCGCGACCGGACCACTCGCGGCGGCTCTGCAACAAGGACAGCAACCGCAGCATCCGGCCGGGCAGCTCTTTCCGGGAACTCATGCCATCCAGGATGCCCCTTGCGGACAGGATGTGTCCGGAAGGGTTCCTAGGGTGGGCCGCATGATGCTGACGAAGGAATCGAACCGGTACGACGAGGCGCGGCTCGGCTACCAGCTGCTGGACCCGCACCGCCCCGAGGTGATCTTCGACGTCACCAGCGCGGCCGAGGTCCAGGAAGCCGTCAAGCACGCCGCTGACAAGGGCACGCGCGTGAGCGTCCAAGCCTCCGGACACGGACTTACCCGCGGTAACAACGGCGGCGTGCTGATCGCGACCCGCAATTTCAACGGAGTCCGGGTCGACGCCCAGCAGAAGACGGCCTGGATCGAGGCGGGTGCGACCTGGCAACAGGTGATCGACGCGACCGCGCCGTACGGGCTGGCGCCGCTGTCCGGCAGCTTCCCCGGCGTCGGCGCCATCTCCTACACACTCGGCGGCGGGACCGGTCTGATGGCCAGGCGGTATGGGTTCGCGGCAGATCACGTACGACGGATCGAGGTCGTCACCGCGGACGGCGTACGACGGAACGCCGAGGACGACCCGGAGCTGTTCTGGGCGCTCCGCGGTGGTGGCGGCAACTTCGGCGTGGTCACCGGGATGGAGGTGGACCTGTTCGACGTGCCGACGCTGTACGGCGGCAGCCTGTACTTCGACATCGCGGAGAACCCGACGATCTTGGAGGTCTGGCGCGAGTGGACCCGGACAGTGCCCGACGAGGTGACGTCGGCGGTCGGGTTGGTGCCGTTCCCCGACATCCCGCCGGTGCCGGCCCCACTGCGCGGCAGGCACATCGCGCAGATCCAACTCGCGATCCTCGGCGAGAACGGTGCGGACTTGATCGAACCGCTGAGAGGCGAGCCGGTGCTCGACACGGTCGGTGAGTTGCCCTACGCACAGTCCGGCAAGATCTTCGCCGAACCAGAACGCCCCGACAGCTACCGCTCGCGTAACGTCCTTCTCATCGACCTCGACCCCGACGCGCTGGCGACCCTGCCCAAGCAAGCATCGAGGTGCATCGTCGGCATCCGCCACCTCGGTGGCGCACTCAGCCGCCCGCCGTCGATCCCGAACGCGATCGGTCATCGCAACGCGTCGTACTCCCTGACTGTCCTATCCGCAGGAAACGGCGACGTGACAGACCTGCATCGCACGGTCCTCGGGGCGTGGACCGCGGCAACGATCGGCCGATCGCTCAACTTCAGCTTCGGCCCACTCACTCCCGACGAGGTCCGCGAGGCGTTCGACTCGGCCGACTACCGCGGGCTCACCGAGCTCAGGGACCGCTACGACGCCAACCGCCTGTTGGCCCCGAACCACGAAATCAGCGGGCCGCGGTGACGTCGATCTCGACGAGTTGGCCCGGGAAACCCAGCTGGGCAACGCCGAGAAGGGTGCTGGCCGAGGTGAAGGCGGGAGCGAGCGGTGACGCGTTGAGCTGTGTCCACACCGCGCTGAGGTCCTCGCGCACCGGGCTGGCGACGTAGATGACCGTGCGTACGACGTCATCGGCCGTAGCGCCCGCGGCTTCGAGCGCGACGAGGATGTTCCGGATCACTTGCTCGGTCTGACCCTCGAGTCCGCCTTCGGCCAGTTCACCCGACGGCTGGAGCGGGCATTGGCCGGCCAGGTAGATGAGGGTGTCGGCCTGCACCCGTGTCACGTGGTGGTAGCCAGGTGTGGTGTGCAGGCCGACGGGGTTGGTGCGCTCGATAGTCACGCAGCCGAGCAAACGCGACAGCGTGGGCGGTGGTCAACGGGATTACGCGGTGAGGCGCTCCTCGGTTGAGGTGGAGAAGAGGTGCAGCTTGTCCGGGTCCGGGGTGAGATGCACGATCGTGCCCTTGTCGTTGTGCAGGCGGGTGCCGATCCGGGCGATGATCTGCTGGTTCAAGCTGGTGTGTTCGGCGGTGCCGTACAGGAACGCGTCCGAGCCGAGCTCCTCGATCACCGCGACCTTCACCGGCAGCCCCTCGTCGGCGAGGTGGAACGCCTCCGGCCGGATGCCCAGCGTCAGCGTCTTGTCGTCGCCGGCTTTGGCCAGCAGTTTGCGTTCGATCGGGACCACGTAGTCCCCGATCTTCGCGCCGCCGTCGGTGATCTCGGCCTCGATCAGGTTCATAGCCGGCGAACCGATGAAGCCGGCCACGAACTTGTTCTTCGGCCGGTCGTACAGGTTCAGCGGAGTGTCCACCTGCTGCAACAGGCCATCGCGCAGTACGGCGACCCGATCGCCCATCGTCATCGCCTCGACCTGGTCGTGGGTGACGTACACCGTGGTCACGCCGAGCCGGTGCTGGAGTTCGGCGATCTGGGTCCGGGTCTGGACGCGGAGCTTGGCGTCGAGGTT
Organism: Kribbella sp. CCNWLW201; assembly: GCF_037203805.1. Classification (NCBI taxonomy): domain Bacteria; kingdom Bacillati; phylum Actinomycetota; class Actinomycetes; order Propionibacteriales; family Kribbellaceae; genus Kribbella; species Kribbella sp. CCNWLW201. Next base: position 1,172,668 of record NZ_JBBCBQ010000001.1, read on the forward strand.
CGACAGCGGCTCGTCCATCAGGAACACCTGTGGGTTACGGACGATCGCGCGGCCCATCGCGACGCGCTGACGCTGACCACCGGACAGCGCCTTCGGCTTGCGCTCGAGGTACTCCTCCAGGCCCAGCAGCTTGGCCGCGTCGGCGACGCGCTTGGCCCGCTCGTCCTTGTGGATGCCCTGCATCTTGAGCGCGAAGCCCATGTTGTCCGCGACCGTCATATGGGGGTAGAGCGCGTAGTTCTGGAACACCATCGCGATGTCGCGCTCCTTCGGCGGACGGTCGGTCACGTCCCGGTCGCCGATGTAGATGGAACCGTCGTTGACCTCTTCGAGGCCGGCCAGCATCCGCAACGCGGTCGACTTACCCGATCCCGACGGTCCGACCAGCACCATGAACTCGCCGTCCTGGATGTCCAGGTCGAGCTTGTCCACGGCGGGGGTGTCGGTGCCCGGGTAGACCCGGCTGGCTCTCTTGAACGAGACAGTTGCCATGTCGCGCTTCCTTCCTTCGCCGGCAGGAACGTGCCGGACGGTCCGTAGCAAAGGCCCTCAGGGTCTTGGGTCGGTGGTGCATCACCGAAGCACTCCTTCCAACGATTGATCCGGCCATTTGCATTCCCCGCCAATGGATCTGTGACGCATCAGACGGGTCTCATTGACAAAGGAGATTTTTATATACAAACTTTTTTGTGTGATGAGAGACGTGATGCACCTGGAGCAGCTCGAGCAGGCCGAGGCGCTGTTCAAGCCGCAGCGCATCGAGGTGCTGCGGCGGCTGGCCGAGCCGCACACCTGCGGTGAGGTGGCCGAGCAGCTCGGGCAGACTCCGCAGCGCGTCTACTACCACGTCAAGCGCCTCGTCGAGGCCGGTCTGGTGACCCTGGTGGAGGAGCGCAAGGTGCGCGGCGTCCACGAGGGCATCTACCAGGCGACGGCCCGCTCGTACTGGCTGTCGCCAAGGCTGGTCGGCCGCATCGGCGGCCTGCGCCGGGCCCGGGACGAGCTGAGCCTCGGCTACCTGCTGGACCTGATGGAAGAGGTCCAGACAGACATCGCCGCGCTGGACCGGACAGCTCCGGAGCTGCCGTCCATCGGGGTGTCCGGTGAGATCCGGGTCCCACCGGACCGGCGGCGGGAGTTCTTCCAAGACCTGCAGAGCACATTGCAAGACCTGTTCGAGCGCTACGGCGGCTCCGAGGGTGACGCCTTCAAGCTGGCTGTGGCCTGCTATCCCAAGGGAGACCAAGACCATGACTGAACCGCTGATCCTCCAGGCCCGCGCCAAGGCCGGCATCGACGACGTACGCCAGGCGCTGACCGACCCCAAGACCCTCAACCTCTGGCTCGGCGAGCACTCGAACGTCGACCTGCCCGGCACCTTCGAGTTCTGGGGCCGCTACATCCCCGAGGGCGACGCCCCACACCAGCGTGTCCTCGAGTACGACGGCCAGACGCTGAAGCTGGGGTGGACCCTCGACGGCGTGGAGACCACCACCGAGATCACGCTGATCGAGGAGAGTGACGAGTCCACGATCATCAAGCTGTCGCAGAGCCACTTCACGTGGGCGGAGGCGGTCACCAATTCGACGATCCGCGGCGTACTCCAGACGTTCTGGTCGCTCGCGCTCGCGAACCTGGTCGATCACCTGGAAGGCCGTGACCTCACCACCCGGCCGGACTTCACCTCGCCGGAGTTGTCCGGTGAGGCACTGATCGACGCGCCGGCGGCTCAGGTCTTCGCGTCGCTCACCGACTCCGCGCAGGCGACCGCCTGGTTCGGGTACCCGGTGGACATCGACGCGCGGGTCGGCGGCCGGTTCGCGATGGGCGGGTTCGAGGCCGGGCCCGGGATGGAGATCATCGACCTGGTCGAGGGACAGAAGATGTCCATCGACTGGGGGCTGGCCGGGATCAGCACCTGGGAGCTGGCCGAGTCGGGTGGCAAGACCCGGCTCACGTTCACGATGAGCGGCTTCGACGGCAAGCCGCCGTACGGCGCATGGCTCGGCTGGCTCAGTGGCGTCGCCTCGCTCCGCCGCTACAACGAGCAGAAGGACTGGCAGTCCATCTGGGTCGCCTAGAAGTATGGTCCGCCGGGTCGGACCGAGTCGTCCATCAGATCGAGCAGAGCGGTCACCGCTCTGCTCGGTCGCCTGCCGCTCACCGTGATCACCGACAACGTCCAGCTCAGGTCGGACTCCGCGATCGGCAGCTGAGCAACGCCGGACTCCTTGGCCGGCTCCAGCTCGGGTACGACGGCCACGCCGAGGCCGGCCCGGACGTAGTCGGGGATCGTCGTCAGCTCCGGCACCTCGACCTGGATCCGCCGCGGGATCCCGGCGTTGTCGAAGGCCCGGTCGACCATGGTGCGATTGCCGAACCCGCGCGGCATGTCGACGAACCGCTCCCCGGCCAGCTCCTCGAGCCTCACCGCTGGTGCGTCGGCGAGCGGATGCGACGACGGCAGCAGTACGACGAAAGGCACTGTCGCGAGATCGCGAATTTCCAGTCCATGCAGCTCCGGCCTCGACAGCCCGACCAGCGCCACATCCAGCCGGCCGTGCCGTACGTCGTCCGCCAGCCCACTCGACCCGGTCGGCGACGTGGCCACCTGTACGTCGACCAGCGGGTACTTCCGGTGGAACGTACCGAGCAACTCGGCCAGGTTGACCAGACTAAGCCGGGCAAGCGTGCCGATCCGGATGTTGCCCCGAAGCCCGGTCGACGCCTCCTCGACCACGGCCCGGGCCCGGTCGAGCGCCTCCAGTGCAGCCTTTGCCTCCGGCAACAAGGCGGCGCCGGCCGCGGACAGCGTCACCCGCCGGGTCGACCGGTCGAACAGGGTCGTCTTCAGATCCGTTTCGAGCGCGCGTACGGCGGCCGACACGCTGGACTGGACCGTGAACAGTCGCTGGGCCGCGCGGGTGAAGCTGAGCTCCTCGGCGACGGCGACGAAGTACTCCAGTTGACGACTGTCCACAGTGCCAATTATCGGATCTCTCGATAAGAGCATGCAAGAACTTTCGTTGGACTCGATAGATCGAGCGCGCGAACCTGGATGTATGTCCACCTTGACCAGCTCGCGCGCGCTCGTATCGAAGCGGGTGCGGTTCAGCCACGGTCCGGGGTTCTGGGTGATCGCCGCGGCCTTCCTGACCACGATGGCGTTCTCCACCGTCCCGACACCGCTCTATGCCATCTACCAGCACCGCGACGGATTCCCGACGTACGTCATCACCATCATCTTCGCCAGCTACGCGGTCGGCGTAATGGCCAGCTTGTACCTGGCCGGCCACGTCAGCGACTGGCTCGGCCGACGGCGGGTCGCGCTGCTCGCCGTACTTGCGGAAGCCCTGTCGGCGTTGGTGTTTCTGGTCTGGCAGGACGTACCCGGACTCCTCATCGCACGCTTCATCTGCGGAGTCGGGGTCGGCGTGCTGACCGCGACTGCGACGGCGCATCTGTCCGAGCTGCGGCAGGTCGCGCGTCCGGGGGAGGACCCGAGTCGGTCCGCGCTGATCTCCAGCATGGTGAACCTGGGTGGGCTCGCTTTCGGTCCGCTTGTGGGTGGTCTGCTGGCGTCGTACGTCTCGTCGCCGCTCGAGCGCCCGTACGAGATCTTCCTGGCGCTGCTGTTGCTCAGTGCGCTGGGGATCGCATTGGTGCCGGAGACGGTCGAGCGGCTCGAGGAGCGGCCGGCCTACCGGCCGCAGCGGGTCGCGCTGCCGTCGTCCGCGAAGCCGCTGTTCTTCGCCTCGGCGATCGGCGCGTTCGCGGCGTTTGCGATCTTCGGGCTGTTCACGTCACTGGCGCCGACGTTCCTGGCCGGGACGTTGCACCACACCTCGCGGCTACTCGCCGGCGTGGTGACCTTCGCCGTCTTCATCGCGGGGGCGGCGAGTCAGGTCATCTTCGTGCGCGTCTCCCGTCGGCACCAGCTCCGCCTAGGCCTCATCTTGATGTCGTCGGGTCTTGTCGGCGTAGCCGTCGGCGGTCTGCTCCCGAGCCTCGCGCTCTTCGTCATCGGCGGAGTCGTGGCCGGTGCAGGCGTCGGCCTGGTCTTCCGCGGCGCCGTCGCCACCGCCGCCTCCCTCGCCGACCCGTCCTCCCGCGGCGAAGTCCTGGCCGCCCTCTTCCTCATCGCCTACGCCGGCCTGGCCATCCCAGTCCTGGCGATCGGCCTCGGCATAGCCCTACTCCCCGCCGAACAAGCCCTCCTGATCTTCTCCGCGATCATCCTCCTCCTCGTCAACACCGCCGTCCCGCGAATGCTCAAAGCTGCTGGTCAACATCGCCGATCAGCTGAAGGTCGCCGGGTTTGTCATCGAGGAGTCGGCTGACTGGGCCGGCACCATGGCCTTCCACGGCATCGGTGCGCTCGTCCACTACTTCAAGCTCGTTCCCTGGGACGTCCCGGAAGACTTCGGCGTCGACGCGTACGCCGACACCCTGCTGCAACTCCACGCGGCGACACCGGTCACCTTCACCAAGCGTCGCTTCTGGCTCCGCGCCATGAAGCCGGCTGTCTAGGATTCGGGTATGGGCGTGAGTGTGCGGGTTGGGGAGCAGGAGGCTTATCTGGCTCGGGTGGGGCGGGCCGGGATGTTGTTGTTGCCGATGATCACCGGGATCGGGGAGCAGGTCCGGGACTGGGCGGATGAGTTGGCCGGTGAGGGGATCACCGCGCTGGTGTGGGATCCGTTCAAGGGGCGGAACATCGACAACTCGACCCGGGCGGAGCTCGGCGCCTTGCTGAAGGAGATGGATGACGACGCCGCGCTGGCCGAGCAGGCGGAGTTGCTCGACTACCTGACGGACGAGCTTGGTTGCACCAAGGTCGGCGTGATCGGGTGGTGCCTCGGCGGGCGGTTCGCGTTCCTGCTGGCGGCGAGGGATCGCCGGCTGGTGAACGTCGTCGCGTTCCACCCGACCGTGCCGTCGGAGCTCTCCAAGCAGCACACGTACGACGCGATCGCGGAGGCCGGCGCGATCACGGCGCCGGTGCTGGTGAGCTACCCCAGCGCGGACACCCTCGTCTCCAACGCCGACTTCGAGGCCCTGGAGACCGCGTTGCAGTCACGCCCGAGCGGCGCGACCTTCACGCAGTACTTCCCCGGCGCCGAACACGGCTTCACGGACCGCAGCCGCCAGGAAAACAAGGTCAACGCCGACGCCTACCACCTAGCCTGGCCCCAAGCCCTAGCCTTCATCCGAGCCACAACCGCCGGCCATTAGGTCTCCGGTGGTCTCCCGGCGGGACCACGGTGGGGCTGCGAGGGTGGAGCAGGTTAGGCGGCGGTGGTGGTTCGGCGGTGGGCTGTGGGGGTGGTGCCTCGCACTCGTTTGAAGGCGACGCTGAGGGCGAAGGCGTTGGCGTAGCCGACGCGGCGGGCGATGGTTTCGACGGTGTCGCGGGTGCCGCGGAGGAGGTCGGCGGCGAGGGCGATGCGCCAGCCGGTGAGGTAGGTCATCGGGGCCTCGCCGACGAGGGCGGTGAAGCGCCGGGCCAGGCTGGCGCGCGAGACGCCGACGCGCGACGCGAGTTCGGTGACGCTCCACGGATGCGCCGGATTCTCGTGGATCAGCCGCAACGCCAGGCCGGCAACGGGATCGCTCTGTGCCTGGTACCACCCCGGCGCGTGTGACTCCGGCCGGGCGAACCACGCTCGCAGCGTCGTGATGAGGGCCAGGTCCAGCCACCGATCCAGCACGCTCTGCTGACCGGGTTCGTCGCGCTGGATTTCGCCGAGCACGATGTCCATCACGGAGCCGGCCACGTCGGCAGCCGGTACGACGAGCACCGACGGAAGCGCCGCGAGCAGTCGCTGACTGACATCGCCCGCCAGCTGGTAGGAGCCGCTGACAACCATCGCCTCGCCCTCGACGCGACCGCCGTACGTGCGCACCCCGAGCCGGGCGCTGTAGTCGACAGGTGCCCCAGGCAACGGTTCGCACAACCCGCCCGGATGGATCCGCAACTGCGGCGCGGTCTCCAAAGCGTCACCCACGATGTACGGCGACGTACCGGTGAAGACCGCGACGTCGCCCTGCTCCATCCGCATCGGTTCGACGCCGTCGCGTCGTACCCAGGCCGAACCGCGGACCAGCGTCGCGAGGGAGAGCGCGGCCTCGTCGCGGATGTCGAGCGCCCAGGGCGGATCCATGATCGTCAGGTTGAACACCCCGCCGCGCGCACGGGTCCCGGCCAGCAGATCGTCGAGCACATCCATGGCAACCACAGTACGCCAGATTGAGCGTCTCGAACATCGAATTGCGCTGAACAACCATGGTTTGTCTCACCAAACCGCGATGAAGTTAAGCCATGACAACGACACCGATTCTGATCCTGAGTGGTAAGGGCAAGACCGGCCGCCGCGTCGTCGAGCAACTCGAGGCGCGCGACATCCCCTACCGGCTGGCCTCCCGGTCGAGTGCGCTGCGCTTCGACTGGTACGACGAGAGCACCTGGTCCCCGACGATCGCCGGCGCCGAGACGGCGTACCTGGCACCGCCGGTCGGCCCGACCGGACTGGCCCAGGCCGGCCGGTTCATCAAGCAGGCCGCCTCCGAAGGCCTCCGCCGGGTCGTGCTGCTGTCCGGCCGTGGCGTGGGCAGCCCGGGTCGCGAGTTCGCCGTGTACGACGGAGGGCTCGCACTCGAGCATGCGGTCAAGGAGAGCGGCGCCGACTGGACGATCATTCAGCCGGCCTGGTTCGCCCAGGGCTTCAGCGAGGACTTCCTGCGGTACCACGTGCTCGCCGGTGAGATCCGCGTGTCGGCCGGCGACGGCGGCGAGGCCTGGATCGACACCAACGACGTCGGCGATGTGATGACCGCCGTACTGCTCGACGAGGCCCACACCGGCGCGACGTACGCGATCTCCGGACCCCGCCACCTGAACATGACCGAGGTCGCCGCCGAGCTCTCCAACGCCACCGGCCGGCCGATCCAGTACGTCGACCTCGCGCCGCAGGACCACGTCACCGAACTCGTCGAGCAGGGCCTCGACCAAGAGGACGCGGAGGCCGTTCGCGACCTGTTCGCCGTGATCCGCAACCACCGGTCCGAGTACGTCTCCGACGGAGTCCAGCAGGTCCTCGGCCGCCCGCCGCACGACTTCACCGACTGGGCCCGCGAGACCGCGGCGACAGGCATCTGGACCTGACGAAGTAGAGCAGGCACCACCCCCAAGCAGGGCGTCTGCGGGATGGGGAGCGCCAGCGCAGCCGGACAGGGTTGAAGCAACCACCAAGGAGGCTTCGATGAAGAGAATTCCGGCCGCTGTCGCTCTGCTCGCCGCAGTCGCCCTGCCGGCGTCCACCGCGACCGCGGCGCCGCCCGTCCAGCAGGAAACCAGCCCGATCCCGGCGCTGACCCGAGCGGCCTATCCACTCGCGAGCACCGAACCATCCGGGCACGCCTGGGACCTGCGCGCACTGACCAGGATGGTCGGTACGGCGAAGATCGTCGGCGTCGGCGAGGCCACGCACAGCTCGCACGAGTTCTTCACCCTCAAGCACCGCATCTTCCAGACGCTCGTGGAGCAGAAGGGCTTCAGCGCGTTCGTCCTGGAGGCGAGCTGGAGCACCGGCCTCGAACTCGACCGGTACGTCGTCACCGGTGTCGGCGACCCGCGCGAGATCATGCGCCGCGAGTTCCAGGACGCGTACAAATTCTGGAACACCCAGGAGTACCTCGACCTGATCGAGTGGATGCGCGACTACAACCGCACCCACACCCGCAAACTCCGCTTCGTCGGCGACGACGTCGGCTACGCGAGCCCTGCCCTGATCGACCGAGTGGCCACGACGGATCCACGACTCACCCGCCTGTACGCCGGCATCCGCTCGAACGCGGAGTACAAGGACTGGAGTACGACGTACTTCGCCAAACCACTCAGCGAGCGGCGAGCCATCGAAGCGTCCACCCGCCAAGCGCTGGAACTGGTGCAACAGACCGAGGATCGTTGGCGAGCGCAGCACGCACGGGCGATCTGGCAGACCGCGAAGCTGTACTCCTTCGACGTACAGGACCCCAACGAGTTGCCCAAGGCAATGTTGTTCCGGGACCAGGCGATGGCCGACAACACGGCCTGGTGGACCCGGACCACCGGTGACAAGGCGGTGCTGTCGGCGCACAACGGGCATGTCGGCTACGACTCGTCGATGCCGTCGCAGTACCCGAGGATCCAGGGCGCCTTCCTCCGCGATCAGCTCGGCAAGGACTACGTGAACGTGGGGTTCACCTTCGACAGCGGCTCGTTCAACGCCAACGACACCGACGACCCGCAGGGCCTGCTGCGCACCTTCACCATCTCGTCCGCACCGGCCGGCAACAACGAATACACCCTCGACCGGGTCCCGTACCGCGACTACCTGGTCGACCTTCGGACCCTTCCCCGACAGACCAGGGACTGGCTCGACGTCGCCCGCCCGACCCGTGACATCGGCACCGCCTACCCCTGGCCCGACCTCCCGGTGAACCTCGGCAAGTCGTACGACGTCCTGATCCACCTGCACCAAATCACCGCAGCGAAGCTCCGGTGACGGACCGCCAGCACTCACCAATGAGCATCACGCGGGCGGCAGCACGCTCAGCCGACCGTCTCTGAGGCGATTGATGAGTGCTGGAGGTCCGCATCGCCCCGCGCCCACCTGGATGCGGGGCGATGCGTCCGTCAGCGGTGGCTGTGCTGGAGCTCTTGGTACTCGGAGTGGGTCATCTCCTGGAGTTCGGATGGTGCGGTCTTGGCCTGGATGGTGGTGCCCTGGCCGACTGCGCCGCCGCCGAAGACGATGTTCGCCCAGTTGTTCTGCGCGATCAGGATGGAGGTGACGTTGTCGTCGTTGATGTCCGCCGGTGTGGTGGAGTCCACGGTGTCGCCGTCACAGTTCCAGTCGATCGGCGCGTTGGCCGTGCCGGCCGTCGTCCGCGTGGTGCCGTCCGGGCACTTCCACTTCGTCTTGAACGCGGCCGCCGAACTGCCGAGGCCGACCGCCTCGTTCGGGCGGGCCTCGTTGATCGACGTCGGAGCGACGTTCGAGTAGCCCCAGTAGAGGGTGCCGTTGGACTTCAGCACGCCGCCGAGCTGGAAGAAGTAGTTCATCACGCTCAGGTAGTTCGGCTTGTAGTTCAGGTTGTCGGTGCCGCCGTGCTTCAGGCCGAGGTTGTGGCCGAGCTCGTGGATGAAGGTGCCGACTTCCTGGTCGTCGGTACCGGCCCAGCCGCACTTCGGGCCAACCGTCACGATGAACGTGTCGTTCGGGATCGCGAAGGCCTGACCGCTGCTGCAGCCGCCGTCGTAGCTGTCGGCCCAGAGCATGTAGTGGAAGACGGCCTTCCGGGCGGTGGCGAAGTTCGCGTTCTTGATCGCGGTGGTCTGCGTGCCGGCCGGCTGCAGGTTGTCGTCGTACGCGACCTGGTTGCCGCCGCCGAGGTTGTACGCCGCACCGGCGGCGGCGCCGGCGTCGAGGTGGAGCTTGATCCCGGTGGTACCGTTCGGGTTGCTGACCGGCGCGGTGGCGAAGACCTGGACGATCCGGTCCAGCGCGGCGGTGCTGGTGAGTCGGCCGGACATGTAGTCCATCTCGACGAACAGGTCCTTCTTCGTCGGCGACGCACCCATCGCGGGCAGGTCGACGTCGATGGTGCCGTCACCGTTGGCGTCGTACCCGTTCGTCTCCCAGGTGTCGGGTAGCGAGTCGCCGTCGGTGTCGGTCGCCAGCGGTGCTGCGGTCGTCGACGGTAAATCGGTCGGAGGTACGGCGGCCACCGCGCTCGTGGCGGCGAGCGCGGCGACAGCCAGGGAACCGAGCATTGAAAGCAAGGCAGGGCGGGGCCTCATCAGATCTCCTTGTGGGCGGTGGGTGATCTGCCCGCTACCGTAGGTGATCTGGCTCACTTTGCGCGGCTCAGCAGAGCCACTGGCTCAATTGGGTCAGTTCGCCGAGCGCAGCATGGTCCGGATGCCGACCGTCAGGCCGAGGATCGCGGTCACGATCGCGGCGACCCAGCCCCACAGGGCCGCGCTGGAGAACACGTCACCGGAGAACAGGGTCCGCTCCGCGTCGACGACGTACGACAGCGGGTTGAACTTCGCCGCCACCTTCATCCAGCCCGGTCCGGTCTCCAGCGGGAGCAGCATCCCGGACAGGATCATCAGCGGGAACAGGAACGTCTGCTGCACCATCCAGAACATCCAGTCCTGTTTGCGAACCGCGATCGCCAGCGCGTAGCTGAACGCACCGAGCCCGACCCCGAACACCGCGAGCAGGACCAGCCCGACGACTGCGCCGCCGAGATGCAGGTCGAACGCGAACGGCGTCATCACCGCGATCACGACCACCGCCTGGCCGAACAGCGGCACCATCTCCTTCAGCGCCCGGCCGACCAGCAGCGACGACCGCGACAGCGGCGTCACCAGCATCCGCTCGTGGGCACCGGTCTGGAACTCGAACAGCAGGTTCGCGCCGGTGGTCGACGTACCGAACAGCGTGGTCATCACCAGGATCGACGGCACGAACCACTGCCAGACGCCGTCGCCGGACGTGCCGCCCATCGACCCGGACAGCAACGGCCCGAACAGGCCGAGGAACACCAGCGGCTGGATCATCCCGAACAGCAGCGAGAACGGATCCCGCAGCACCGGCTTCAGTTCGCGCGCCATCACGATCCGGATGTCGCGGAACAGACTCCGCCGCGGCTGCTCGGCTACCTGCACCGACGTGGTCGAAAGAGTGAGGGTGGTCATCTCAGGCTGCCTTTCCGTTGGTCTCGGCTTCGCGCAGGCTGCGGCCGGTGAGGTTGAGGAACACGTCGTCGAGGGTCGGGCGGTGCACCTGGGCCGCCGCGACCGGTACGTCGTTCTGCTGCGCGGCCGCGATCAACGCAGGAAGGGCTGTCGGTCCGTCCGCGACCCGGACGCTGAGCTCGTCGCCGACGGCAACGACTTCGCGGGCACCGGGCAACTTCTCGGCCAGTTCGGCGAGCTTCGGCAGGTTGCCCGGAGCAACGGTCACGGCCAGCCGATCCCCGGCCAGCTTGGTCTTCAGCGCGTCGGCGGTGTCGTCCGCGATCACTTGACCGTGGTCCACGACGACCACCCGCTCGGCCATCGAGTCGGCCTCGTCCAGGTAGTGCGTGGTCAGCACGATCGTCATCGCGTACTGCTCGCGCATCCGCAGGATGTGGTCCCACAGGTTCGCCCGGTTCTGCGGGTCGAGCCCGGTCGACGGCTCGTCCAGGAACAGCAGCTTCGGCGCGTGCACGAGTCCCATCGCGACATCGAGCCGGCGCCGCTGGCCACCGGACAGTTCGGACACCTTGCGCCCGGCCAGCTCGGTCAGCTCGAGTGCCTCCATCAGTTCGCCGGTACGACGCTTGGCCGCACGCCGGTCGAGTCCGTAGATGACGCCCTGGCCGACCAGTTCGTCGCCGGCCCGCTGGTTGTGGCCGGCGCCGTTGCCCTGGCCGACGTACCCGATCCGGCGGCGTACCTGGCTGGGGTGGGCGGTCACGTCGTACCCGGCGACCGTCGCCGTACCGGACGTGGGTGCGATGAGCGTGGTGAGCATCCGCAGCGTGGTGGTCTTGCCGGCTCCGTTCGGGCCGAGGACGGCGACCAGCTCGCCGGGTTCGACGTCGAGGCTGATGCCGCGGACTGCGTGCACGGTCTCGGTGCGGCTCACCACGAAGTCCCTGGTGAGCTCTCGGGTGCTGATCACGATGTCTCCTTCGGTGTTGGCTTGATGCTTGAGACATTTCCAGCAGAAGAGGACAGGTTCTGGCCGTTACTCATGGCAATCTGAACTCATGTCCGAAACCTCGGCTCGACTCCTCTCGCTGCTGTCCCTGTTGCAGGCCCGCCGCGACTGGCCGGGCGCGCTGCTGGCCGAACGACTCGAGGTCAGCCCGCGCACCGTCCGCCGCGACGTCGACCGGTTGCGCGACCTCGGCTATCCCGTGCGCGCGACCAAGGGACCGGACGGCGGCTACCGCCTCGACGCGGGCGCGGACCTGCCCCCGCTGCTGTTCGACGACGACCAGGCGATCGCGGTCGCGGTCGCCCTGCAGACCGCGACGACCACGGTCACCGGCATCGAGGAGGGTGCGCTGCGCGCGCTCGCCACGGTCCGCCAGGTGATGCCGGCCCGGCTGCGGCAACGGGTTGACGCACTCCAGGTGACGACGGTCGACCGGTACGCCGACACCCGTCGTACCAAGGTGGATTCGAACCAGCTGATCGCGATCGGTACGGCGGTCCGGGCCCGGGAGGTACTGCGGTTCGACTACGCGTCACCGCGTCCGGCGGACGAGGAGAAGGAGTGGCTGCCGCCGCGGAAGGTGGAGCCGCACCACCTGGTGACATGGGGCGGCAGGTGGTACCTGGTCGGCTGGGATCTCGATCGGAAGGACTGGCGGACGTTCCGGGTCGACCGGATGACGCCGAAGACACCGACCGGTCCGCGGTTCACCCCGCGTGAGCTTCCGGCGCCGGATGTGGCGACGTACATCTCGAACCAGTTCAAGACCGATCAGCAGTTGGCGTGCCGCGGTGAGGCGATCCTGCAGGCGAAGGCCTCGGACATCGTCCAGTGGGCCGGCCGCGGCGCGATCGTCGAGGAGATCACGCCGACGAGTTGCCGGCTCATCCTGTCCGCCTGGTCCTGGACCGGCCTGGCCGCCACCTTCGGCATGTTCGAGTGCGACCTCGAATTCGTCGGACCCCAGGAACTCAAAACCGCCGCCGCCCACCTGGCCACCCGCTACAGCACAGCCGCCTCATGACCGCCGAACTCGTCGTCCCCGATGCGGACGCCTGGCACGCGTGGCTCAGCGAGCATCACCAGGCCAACGACGGGATCTGGCTGGTGCTCGCGAAGAAGAACGTGCTGACGCCGACCAGCCTCAGCTACGACCAGGCTCTCGACGAAGCGCTGTGCCACGGCTGGATCGACGGTCAGCGGATGGGGCGCGACGAGCACACCTTCCTGCAGCGCTTCACGCCGCGGCGCGCCCGCAGTATCTGGTCCAAACGGAACGTGGGGATCATCGCGCGGCTGGAAAGTGAGGGCCGGATGGTTCCCGCCGGCCGCGAGCAGGTCGAACGCGCCAAGGCGGACGGACGGTGGGAGGCAGCGTACGGCGGCTCCCGTGACCTCGAGGTCCCGGCCGACCTGGCCGAGGCACTCGCCGCCGAACCGAGAGCGCAGGCGATGTTCGACATCCTGACCAGCGCCAACCGGTTCGCGGTCGTGTACCGGGTGACGTCGCCGAAACGCCCGGAGACCAGGGTGCGGCGGATCGCGCAGTTGGTCGAGCAACTCGCTCGCGGCGAGACGATCTACCCGCAGAAGCGGACGCTCTGATCAGTAGAGAACGGGATTCAGGGGCGAGGACACCTGTTCGCCGGGTTGGTTGCCGGGCATCCAGGTGGCGAGGTCGGCCTCCTGGAAGCGGTTGACCGGTGGCGCGATCTCCATTGCGGCGTCGACGTAGATGATCGTCATCACCCGGCGCGGTACGTCGGTCTGGTTCGGCGGCGCGTGGTGGAACGTCCAGCCGAGGTGGTAGCTGACCTCGCCGAGTTCGTACGGCTCGGAGATCTCGGCGAAGTCCTGCTCGGCCAGTGCTTCCTGCAGCACCCGCTCCGACTCGTCGCTGATCGGCAGGTCCCGGCCGTGCTCGAAGATGTGACTGCCCGCGGCGAACGACAGCGGACCCATCTCCATCGGCGTCTCCTGCAGCGGCACCCACACCGTCACACAGCGGTCGGTCGCGAACGGCCAGTAGTACTGGTCCGCGTGCCACGGCGTGACCCCGCCGCCGGACTCCTTGTACAGCGCCTGGTCGTGGTACAGCCGGACCGACTGCACACCCAGCAGTTGCGCCGCGATCCGCGCCAAGCGCGGGGACGACACGAACTCGAGCACCTGCTCGCTGTCCTGCCACAGGTTCATCACCTGCAGGAACGCCTTCCCGTAGGTGTCGCGCTCCTCCAGCGGCAGGTGCTGGGTGTTCAGCTCGATCACCTTGCCGGTGATCTCCGGCTCGTACGCCGCGATGGTCTCCGCGCTGAGCACGTTCTTCAGCTTCACGAAACCGTGCTCGGCGAAGTGGGCGATGGCGGACCGGCTGAGGGTGTAGTCGGTCACGAGCTCCGGGCGGGTCAGAGTCATGCCACCCTAGGGTTCCGGGCCGCTTTATCGATGTAAAGATCAGTGATCAAATCTTTGCCCTATTAGTGAAGCTCAGCGGGCGAACCGGTCCAGCGCCGCCAGGATCAGCTCGTTCGTCCTGCTTCCACCGGCGCCGTGCCCTTCCTGCTCGACCAGGTGGAGCTCGGCATCCGGCCACGCCTGAGCCATCCGCCAGGCGATGTCCGCCGGGCTACTGATGTCCAACCGGCCGTGGATCAAGACGCCGGGGATCCCGCCCAACTTGCCGGCCTCCCGCATCAGGACGTCTTCGTCCAGCCAGGCCGCGTGACCCCAGTAGTGCGTGACCAGTCGGGCGAGTCGCAGCCGGAAGACCGGGTCGTCGTACCGGGAGTCCGGCTTCCAGCCCGGATGCGTCCGGACATGAGTGTCCTCCCAGTCACACCAGTCCCGCGACGCCTTGTCCCGGACGGCGGGATCCGAGTCGTGCAAGAGGCGACTGTAGGCCAACGCCAGGTTCCCGTCCCGCTGATCTTCCGGTACGCCGTCGCGGAAGCGGGCCCACTCCTCCGGGAAGATGCGGCCCATGTCCCGGGTGATCCACTCGACCTCACGCCGGGTCGTGTTGGTGACACTGAACAGAACGATCTCCGAGACCGCTTCCGGGTGCTGCTCGGCATACGCGAAACCGAGCGTCGCGCCCCAGGACGCACCCAACAGAAGCCACTTGCCGATGCCGAGCATCGACCGCAGTTGCTCCATGTCCGCAATCAGGTGGGCCGTGGTGTTGGTGCTGAGATCCACGTCCGGATCGGCGGCATCCGGCGTACTGCGGCCGCAGTTCCGCTGGTCGAACAGAACCACCTTGTACGCCGACGGATCGAAGTACCGCCGCCACGAGGCACCGGCCCCGGAACCAGGTCCGCCGTGGATCACCAGGGCCGGCTTGCCGTCCGGGTTACCGCAGACCTCCCAGTAGACGCGGTGCCCGTCACCGACGTCGAGCAGGCCGTGGTCGTACGGCTCGATCTCGGGATACATCAGCGGCTCCTCTGATCTGACAGTGCTGTTATATCCAATGTAACAGCACTGTTAGATATACAGCACCCCGGTATAGGTCAGCGCGAAGGTGCCGCAGGGGAAGAGGAACAGCGAGGCCAGCACGATGATCCCCCTGAACGACTGCCGCGGCCCGATCAGCCGCCAGTACGCCGCGATCAGCACCGGCACCATCACCACCTCGAGCGCCAGCATGCTGCGCGGGATGATCGTGCCGGTCGCGGCCAGAATCACTGACAACGCCGCCGCCGCGATCCAGGCGCCGAACCCCAGCAGGTACGTCGTTCGCGCGCCGAAGCGGACCGCGATCGTGTGATAGCCGGCGGCCCGGTCGGCTTCGAGATCGGCGAGCGTTGTCGGGAGGTACAGACCGACCGCGGCCAGCGTGCCCTGCAGGCCCATCAGCCACGGGAAGTCGCTGAGGTCGGGATTCACGGCCGCCCACCCGGCGAGCGGTCCGAACGCGCCGAGTGCGAGCGCGTTGACCGCGACGTCGAAGCCGGCCCGCGTCTTCAACCGCACCGGCGGCACGCTGTACGCGTAACCGAGGAGCACCGCGAGCAGCACACCAAGTGCGAACACGATCCCGACATGCAGGCTGATCCCCACCGCTGCGACCGCGGCGGCGAACGCGAGCCGCTTGACTGCTCGCAAGGTGATGCGGCCGTCGAGCAGCGGGGACTTCGCCTTGCGGGGATTCAGTCGGTCGCTCGGCAGGTCGTACGCGTCGTTGATCGCGAGCACCGCGAGCCAGACCAGCGGGCCCATCACGACGGCCCCGACGATGAGTCGCGGCCAGTCCTCGAGGGGCGGAACGAGCTGACGCGTCGCCAGCAGGATGCCGACGTAGTACGGCACGATCGACACGACCCAGAAGGCAGGCCGTCCGACCGCCAGCACATCCCGAACGCGCGGTGCCGCTGTGCGAACTCCCACCGTCGTGGTCACGACACCACTCTGCTCCCGCCTGCCGGGATCGGTCCTCCTTCCGGAGAGTGAACCCCCTCACTCTCACGGTTGAATGTGAGCAACGGAACCCTTCTCGAGCGCGACCCAGACCGATCCGTCGACGTCCAGCGCCAGCCCGTGCGGCTCGGAACCCTCGCCCAAGCCGATCTGTTCGATCAGGTTGCCCGCGGCATCCAACCGCGCGACCGCGGCCGCGCCCCACAGGGTGATCCAGCACCCGCCGTCGTCCGTCGTCACGACCGCATGCGGTTTCGAACCGGCCGGCAGCGCGAACTCCTCGATCGTCCCGTCGGGCCTGATCCGGCCCGCCTGGTCGGCGAGGATCTCCACGAACCAGACGGCTTCGGCGCCGGCGCTGATCCCGACCGGCCCGGCCGCTTCGGTGGGCAACGGGTACGTCGTCACGTCGCCGGTCGTGGTCATCCGCCCGATCGCGTTGCCCTGGTTGAGCGTGAACCACAGCTCGTCGTCCGCGGTGATCATCGCCGGAAACGCCCCGGTCGTCCCGATCGGGAACGTCTCCACGTCACAGTCGACCGTCACGCGTCCGACGTGATCCGTGTCCATCAACGTGAACCACGCCGCGCCATCAGGGCCGACGCAGATCCCGTACGGCGACCCCGGCACCTCGAACGACACTCCATCCGATCGCCCGATCCGGTTGTCACCGCTGCGGGTGAACCACAGGAGATCGTCCGGACCCGGCACGATCACGCTCGGCCGCGAGCCGGGGGCCTCCAGGTCGAGGCGGGATCCGGACAATTGAGCGACCACACCGGCGTGGACGAGCGTCGTCCACACCTCGCCCTTGGCGATGGCAACGCCGTATGGACCCTCGCTCGGTCCGGCAACGGTGAACTCAGTGACTGACAAGGCAGGACTCCTTCAGATCGAGGACGTCGCCGCGCCAGCGGGAGTTGAACCGGCGGTCGTGGCTGACCACGACGAGCACACCGGCGTACCGGTCGAGCGCTGCCTCCAGTTCCTCCACCAGCGCGAGCGACAAGTGGTTTGTGGGTTCGTCGAGCAACAGGACGTCGTACGGCGTGCTGAGCAGGCGGGCCAGGGCGAGTCGGCGGCGTTGACCTGTGGACAGTTCGCCGACCCGGGTCTGTAGTTGGTCTGCCTTGAACAAGCCCATCGTGTCGGTCAGCACCTCGCGCAACCTGCGATCTGGATGGGCCTCGGTCGTCTCCTGTGGGAGGTAGCCGAGTCGGCCGCGGCGTTCGACGTACCCGGAGTCCGGCTGGAGTCGCCCGGCGAGTACGTCGAGCAGCGTGGACTTGCCGACGCCGTTCGGTCCGGTGATCAGCAGTCGCCCGGTGACCTCGACCGAGATCGGCTGAAGTCGGTCGGCCACCAAGACCCCGACCGCATCCAGGCCGGACGGCGATCCCGTCGTACGCAGGGAAGCGGTGAACCGCAGCGGCTTCGCCGGCACCGGTGGTGGATCGTCCTCCAGGCGGCGGAGACGTTCCTTCGCGTTGCGGATCTTGCTGCGCTCGGCCTCGTTGACGCGACCGGTCGCCCGGTCGTACGCGACCTTGTTTTTGTCCTTCATCGCGCCCCGGTGCGAGACGCGGTCGGCCGTGGTCCGGACGGTCACGCGCATCGCGGCGACGTCGTCCTCCCAGAGCTGGCGGGCCTGCTCGATCCGGGCACGCTCGGCGGCCTTCTCGGTCAGGTAACCCTGGTAACCGTTGCCATATCTCGTCAGTTGATGCGTGTCGCCGTCGATCTCGAACAGCGTCGACGCGACCTGTTCCAGGAAGGCTCGGTCGTGCGAGACCACGACGGTCGTGCCCCGCCGCGATCGGAGGTGAGCCTCCAGCCAGGTGGCCGCATCCAGATCCAGGTGATTGGTCGGCTCGTCGAGCAGCAGGATCTCGGGGAGGACGCGAGTACGGCGGCCAGGTGCAGGCGAGCGAGTTCGCCGCCGGAGAGTGTGGACAGCACTCGATCGCCGGGCAGGTTGCTGAGGCCCAGGCCATGGGTGGCTCGGGCGAACCGGGCGTCCGCGTCGTAGCCCTCACGAACCTCGAAGGCGGTCTGGAGGTCGCCGTACTCGTCGAGGACGTCGTGGCCGGCAGCGAGCAGTTGCTCGAGCTCGCGGAGCCGGGACTCGATCCGGCGGAGGTCCGCGAGGGCGTGGTCGGCGAGTGCGGCCACGTCCCGGTGGAGTGGCAACGGGTTGTCCTGGGCAAGGAAGCCGATGCTTCCGGCTACGACTGTCGCGCCGTCGGTCGGCGGCTCGAGACCGGCTGCGATGCGCAACAGGGTCGACTTGCCGGAACCGTTCTCGCCGATCAGGCCGCTGACCTGTCCCGGTGGGAAGGCGCAGGTGATCTGGTCGAGCACCAGGCGGTGGTCGTAGGACTTGGTGATGTCGTGCAGGGACAGCTGGGTAGGCATACGGATCCTCTCTGACGCGCGCGGGGTTCACTGGGAACGGGCCGGGGTCAGAAGATCACTGCTGCCTCCACTAATGCGACGACTGTTGCGTTAAGATGATGCCATGACGACGGGCGAACGCGCAAGCAGGCCGGGTGGCCGGACTGCTCGGGTGCGGGCGGACGTGCTGGCGGCGGTCGAGGCCGAGCTCGTCGAGCATGGGTACGACGGTCTGACGATCGACGGGGTCGCGGCCCGGTCCGGCGTACACCGGACGACTGTGTATCGGCGCTGGAAGA
Organism: Kribbella sp. CCNWLW201; assembly: GCF_037203805.1. Taxonomy (NCBI): domain Bacteria; kingdom Bacillati; phylum Actinomycetota; class Actinomycetes; order Propionibacteriales; family Kribbellaceae; genus Kribbella; species Kribbella sp. CCNWLW201. The sequence goes on from NZ_JBBCBQ010000001.1 coordinate 1,191,542, forward strand.
CGGTCGCCGGGTTGCTCGTCGACCTGCTGCAGGCGGGGCTCGACGACTCGTGGGAGCCGGCCGACACCGGGTCGCTCGAGGGTGATCTGGTCAAGCTCAACCGCGAGGTGCATGCGGCCCTCACGGAGCGTCCGTCGATCACGCAGGCGGTGATCGCCGCGTCGTTCCGCACGCCTGAGGCCGCGGAGGCGCTCACCGCGTTCTGGGCGGATCGGTATCGCCGGAGTGCGGTCGTCGTACGACGTGCCGTCGTACGGGGTGAAGTGGATCCGGCGACCGATCCGGAGCAGGTGGTGATGATCGCGACCGCGCCGCTCTACCACCAACTCGTCTTGCTTCGGCAACCGCTGTCGCGGGCAGGTGCCGACCGCTACGCGAGAGCCGCCGCCGCAGGCGCGAAGGAAGCGTCAGCTGCCCATGGGAGATAAGCAGACTGGCTGGCCTGAGCCGTAGGAGGACTGTCGCTCGCTCGGGCTCGATTGCCTCGGCAATAGTCTAGTAGAGGCGTCCTCGCGGCACAGTGGAGGTCGCTTAGCAACAACGTTGCGTTCACCCGGAGTACTGCACAAATGCAACAGATCCTGTCGGCTCGAACCTGCTCGAGTTGGACACGGCACTCGGAGTCTCGGATATCTCATTCTGAATAGATAGGAACGGGGCTCGCGGAGCTCGTCGAGGCGAGAGAATGTTGCTATGGGTAGGATCACAAAATGACAACAGATAGGTTAACGTGACGCGGTCACCGCAATCAGAACCCACTCGATTAAGGATGTGATCATGAAGGATGGCACTACGGACTCCCAGGGAGCGATACTTCCCTGGGAACCAACGAGCAGCCCGGACCTCGATGAACGAGCGAGGAATACGATTAGGACGTGGGTGGTGCCTAACGGAAGTTACGCGATGGCAGATGGCGTCTGTCCGCGATGCGATCACCATATCGAGGACGATCATGCGTTGATCATCGTCGTCTCGGGAGTAGGAAGAGCTGTGAGGCCAGATGCTGAGCGAGAACTCTTGCGGGCTGGACTTGGCCGGGATGTGAACGCAGTAGCAGGAGAGGTCACCTGGCCAATGAAATGCAACTGTGCCGGCGACCATCCAGGTCAACCCATTCCAAACAAGTCCTGCGGAGCGCGATTTCGCGTCAGTGCCCGACGGGCGGGCGGACGCATACAATGAGCGGCTCGAGTGATAGTCCGACCGAACAGGGAGAGAAGGCGGCGACGCCGAAACCTCATGACGTCGAGGATCTGGCCGCAGAACAGCTCGATACCGTTCGCAAGACCGCAGAGAATTGGCGCACAGGATTGGCTGGCTTGCTTGCCCTGGTCGCAACTGTTCTCTTTCTCAAAGGCCCAGAATCTATATCCAAGATCGTTCCATGGGCTCGGTGGTCTGTGTCAATCATGCTCGTACTTTGCCTGAGTCTTGCGCTTGCGGGCGCCTGGCTATCGTTGAAGGCTGCGTTTGGTACCCCGAGGTCCGTCGATGTCGCTGAAATTGAGTACGAGGGTGGCGTAAAGCCGTATCGCGCTGGTCTCGCGAGAAAGGCTGTTGGGCATCTAAATTGGGCGAAACGATTAACGGTCTCTGCGGTAGTGATGCTGTCTGCCGCCACACTGCTCTACTGGAACGCGCCAGTGTTGCCTGGTGCGAATTTCTACTTACGCGTCGGTCTAGTAGCGACATCGAGCCAACCAACACCACAGCCAATATGTGGAAGCCCACTGCTGATCAAAGATAAGCATATTTATATTCAGGAGATCCGGGGGACATTGAGAGAAGTTGAGATGAATAGCATCGCGGCACTGAGTATTGTGGCCGACTGCTGAACCTGATCAATCCCAGTAGATGTTTCGCGACCAAGGCAGTGAAATTTTCGTGCACAGAACGAGACGGCGATCCCAATCAATCAACAAGCTACGTCATAGAACGTCGGCCGAGCGTGCTCAGATGTAAGGCATTGTAGTTCGACGGAGGTTCCGCATGGTTCTAAGACGGTTGAGATCACGATCGTGGCGGACGCGCGAGAATTGAGGTCCCGTGGGATAGTCATATTTTCGAGACGGTTCCGAGGGAGCCGGCTTTACGGGGTAGAAGACCAGTTGCGCTATGCGCTCGCCCGGTGTAAGAGCTAGCGGCATTTGACCCAAATTGACCAATTCAAGCGTGAGGCACCCTCTGAAGTACGGGTGGACCTGTACTGCTGTGGCTGACAATAACCCTAATCTACCGTGGGACGAGCGCGTGATGACCTGAGCTGTCAAGTCTGGTGGCATCGAAATGTACTCATGTGTCGCCGCTAGGACTAGCTCAAGAGGGTGAAGTATGAACTGTCCCGCCCAGTCCTTCTCGACGAGTTCCTGCATCTCTCTCGGGTCTTGATCCGGATCAAGAGAGTCGAACATCGGGGTACCGGCCCGGCGGAATATAATGAACTTTGTCGATAACCGAAGGTCCAACGCAGCACCCTGGGCAGCCGCAGTGAAGAACGGCGTGACAATGATGGGAGCGACTGGAGTAGCCTCGATAGGAACGCTGGGTCGAAGGCGGCGCATGATTTCGTCTGCCGGGAGTGCGCCAGTCGCTACAGGTGGCGACTGATCGAGCACCGGCCCGTATGAGAGGCCACTTTCGCTCGACGCGAAGTCCTCTCCGGGGTTGTCAGCTCCCTGGTCTTCGGCCAAGGCCGTGCCAGCCTCGTCCCAGAGTGACAGAAAGTCTAGGTCACTGAGGGACTTAGAAATCACACGATCCAGCATTACAAGTGCCCGACTGCGTACCTGCCGCGGGATCTTCCGCTCATGATGTACTCGAGCGAGCCATCCGGCGTTAAGTAGGTCCTCTTGCCTCGCTCGCCCGTTCTCCGGGTCGCCGGAATCTACGGCAGGTATGTACTCAATTAGACTCTTACTAAGCTCCACGGCGATCTCTTGGCGTCCTCGCCAGTCGTATGTAGCCGATGTAAGAGATTCGGCAGCACTTTTGATGAGGTCAAAGTGATCCCGAATGCAGCTAGAAAGAATAGCTGGCAGTTCACGCTCGGGTTCTTCAAGTAGATCTGACTCAAACTCTCGCCAGGTGCCAACCACGTCCACGTACGCGCCAAGGTCCTCGCCAAGAAGCCGGCACATGCAGTAGATTCGGAAACTCCCAGGCGGGTGAGATACGGAAACGTTGTAGAGCGCTCCAATGCTGGATAGGAATTCGGCAATCGCCGCAAATCCCGCTGGGCCGAACCGGCGGATGGTGTGTAAGTCACACACAACTTCCCGGATCCAACTCTTGAGAACTTCCCTTACCTCTTGAACGATGTCAAGGGAGGCGTCGAGCCATGTGGGCAGACGCTCGAAGTCGATGTCATCGACCATCTCGCGTGTAATCCAGGTATCAGAATCAAGACTCGCAACGACACTATGTTCGCTCTCGGCCAAGTGGGCAAGCTCGTGCCCCATCGTCACCGGTTGCCATAGCGCCTGCGTTCCCTCAAGATAAGGCAGGCAAATCATCGCCAGAACTTCGCTGCTCGGCCTGACTTCGACTAGATCCAGAATGCTGAACATGTAGTCGCGGAGATCGGTTATGAATGTCTCGAAGTTCTGTGGTGGACCAATTACGATCACCGGTCGCCGATTGTCTAGGCCTAATTGCCGCAGTTCGCGCGTAGCGGCGGACCTGAGTGATCTCGGGACGGCCACAGCGTGCCCCCGGCTGAACAGTTGATCTGCAACCTTCTCGACGTTGCGGAGATGGATCAGATATGGCTGCAGTGCGGAGAACAGGTCAACGTCACCGATAATGAGCTGATTCGACTGATCTTCGAGCTTTTCGGTATATTCGATGAATGAGTCAATCGCTGATCTGAGTACTGGGTCAGCGCCAGAGATCTCTCCCGATAGGGCTGTCAGATACGAGCGGAACGCTTCTATCCGTTGATGAAGAGTTGTCAGGTACGCTTCGTGGCCGAATGAGGGAGCCAACCGCGCGAGGTCCGAATTTATCTCGCCCCTCCGATCGAGTCGCCGGGGCTTCCCATATCGCTTAGCACGTTCGCGCTTATTCGTCCAAACACGAGACTCAGCTCCCTGGCCGAGCGCTCAACAGCGGGTGAATCAGCCGGCTCAGTGCGGAGGACCTTCAGGTCGTCGGCAAGTTCGATGAGCAACTTGGCAGTCGCTTCACGTCGTCTGGCGTCGTCGAGACCCGCGGGCCGACTCGTTCTGTGGCTGAGCGCTGAATGAGTGATTCGCGCGAAAGCATAGCTCTCGTGGCGAGAGATCTGGTCGGCGGCTGGGGGCACGCTGTCGCCCCGCAGGACTGCAGCGCCAGCTCGGAGGAGGGTTTCGGCGGACTCGAGTGCCTTGGAATCGCGCTTGGGATCGATGCCAAGGCCGGCAAGGACTCTGCGAGCGGCAGCTGCCACCCTCGCAGCCAAGCTAGCCAGCCCTAAGTTCTCGATTTCTCGGCCCAGTGGACTCGCGGTGGCGACGGCTACGGCGGGCACGTGTCCGGGCAAGGAGCCGCAGTCGGCGGCGCAATGCTCCGCCCGCTCGTGAGTTCCACCTGCTCGCACTCGATGGGAGTTCGGCAAGGCACCCTCCCTGGGCCCGTCGGTCGGTGTGTCCACCATATGACAGTTTCGGGAACGCTAGCACGAGGCTGATTGGCGTGTCTGCGCAACATCGCCTCCGAGGCTCTCCGCAGAGGAACTGACATCTGCCGCCCGCTCACTACCGCGAGCGATTCCTCATGTTCAAAACGCGAAGCGTGATCGCACTGCCAGACTCGTCTAGTGAAGACCGGACTACGAGCGTCTGTAGCAACACGATTGACAGTCGGCGAGGCTTTTACTCCGCTGTCCGGGATGCGCACGTGGGCCCGCGTTGTCGAATCGTGGCCGCGTCAGGCGGATCGGCCGTCGCCGGCACAGGCCACCCCAGATTCTTAGATGATTTGCACTATTGGAATAACGCGGCAGAGGGGAGTTGCTTTTCGCGGACGCGCTTGAAGTGTTTTCCGAGGGCAACTTGCTGACCTTGATAATTCGACTCGAGAGCTCGGCCATATAGTCGATCAGGGACTGCTATCATGCGCTCGAAACTCAGCTTGCAAATGTTTTGTCCGTGTTCGACCGCGAACGGTACGTCATGCGCTCTAACCTCTAGGGCGGCTCGACTCCCGTTAAGTTCTCCCGTCGCAGGATCGAGCCCAAAACCCGGATCAAAGAAACCAGCGTAGTGAGTTCTCAGCTCACCACTCGTGGGATCATAGGCAGTCATTTCCGCTGCGTACTCCGGAGGTATGCGGACGCTATCTTGTGATAGAAGCAAATAGAACTTCTCCGGATCCAGGACAATCCTGCCGCCGGACTCGCTAAAGACTTCCTCCCAGAATGTGTGATGGTGATAATGGTTAATCTTACTCATGTCGACTAAGTTGCTATTCTCTTTAGCTCTGTAGCCGACAACCTCACCGCCTTTCTGGCGCCCGAGGTGCAAGCCCAAGAAAAGGCCATTGTTGACCTCGATCTGACTTGGCGGTATTGCGATCCCGTTGCGGAATAGCAAGGGAGACGCTCGGTGGAGGTCGAGGATCTCTTCGTCCTCCAGTTCGGTCCTGCCGATCATTAGCCGCAACTGATTTAATGCTAGGCCATGCCTGACCTTGATGGTAAAGGTGCGCGGAACGATTTCCAGATAAAGGCGACCGTCGTAGCCCGATGGAATTTCATCAAAAAGGGAGTTGTTGTCGGTGATAACTCGGGTGAACGTATCTAAGCGTCCAGTCGAACTCTTAGGGTTCGCTTTGCCTCTCACGCCCGTAGGCAACCGCAAATTCTCAACGAGAGGTACGAGATAAGGTCTGTTCTGCTCGAGGATTCCACCGTCGCCCGTCAGGTCGACTTCACCCATCTGGAAGCGACGTAGCTTGTTCACCACGGTGTCATTATCTGGAAGGAAGCTGCATCTCAACCGGTAGGCGACATCGCCGAGGCGAAGGTCGACACTCGCAGGTTGGACATTTTCGGTCGGAATGTCACCGTGTTCAGCCCAAATGTGTCCCTGCTTGATCGCTTCAGTGAGCATCTGGGAAGGAAATACGCCGCGAGCATCGGATTGCAGGTCAAGACTCATGATCGTCACTAGGGGGCTCGTCGGGAATCGACCCGTGGAGTGGGGGAATGTATCGATTGTCTTTCAGGGCGAAGCACCGCAGGCTGCAATAGAGTCCATCAGACAACCGGCCGGAGCCATGGCCGCCGCTGGCTGGGATCGGCTCTCGACACAGATCGCAGCGTCGCGGTTCGTTACCCGCGGTATTCGCAGGTCCCCATGGTGCCGTCACGCGGCAAGAGTACTGGATAGCGAGACTGTGTCGGCCATGCCACGCGAACAGGTCCACTCGCTGGATGCCTGCCCTTCCAGTTGGCCGCGACCGCGCGGGATGCGGTGGGTCAGCACCGGCCGGGGAGGAACGTGACCACTTGGGTTCTGTCAGTGATGATCGGGCTCGTGCCGAGGCATGGGAGATGTCGAGAGCGGCCAATTTGTGCAGATGCCCTTGAATCGCTCAGGAGCCAGGCGCTCCTTGTCATGCGGAAAGAAGCACCGTCGGCGACCGACCCGGAGCAGGTGGTGATGATCGCGACCGCGCCGCTCTACCACCAACTCGTCTTGCTCCGGCAGCCGCTGTCGCGGGCAGGTGCCGACCGCTACGCGAGAGCCGCCGCCGCATCAGCGACGGCGGCTCTCACGGGATAGTTAGAGCCCCAGGGCGAGGCGGTGGTAGGCCGCGTTCCAGCGGATCTCCTTGCGGAACTGCCTGGTCGTCGTGTCCGCGTCGATGATCAGCAACTCCGTTCGAAGCATCTCGGACAGGTCCTCGAGCTCTTCGGTGCCGATGGCCGACGACAGGACGGTGTGGTGCGGACCGCCCGCGGTCAGCCAGCACTCGGCCGACGTGCGCAGGTTCGGCCGCGGCTTCCAGACGGCCCGGGCGACCGGCAGCTTCGGCAGCGGCTGGTCCGGCGCGACCACGTCGATCTCGTTCGCGACCAGCCGGAACCGGTCACCCATGTCGGCCAGACCCACCACGACGGCAGGGCCGGGGGTGGCGTCGAAGACCAGCCGGACCGGGTCCTCGCGGCCACCGATCCCGAGCGGGTGGATCTCGCAGCTCGGCGTCCCGGCCGCGATCGACGGACAGACCTCGAGCATGTGGGCGCCGAGGATCCGCTCCTCACCCGGCGTCAGGTTGTAGGTGTAGTCCTCCATGAACGAGGTCCCGCCCGGACTGTTGCCAGCAGCAACCTTCAGGCCGCGGAGCAGCAACGAGGTCTTCCAGTCGCCCTCGCCGCCGAACCCGTAGCCGTCGGCCATCAGCCGCTGAACCGCGAGTCCGGGCAGCTGCCGCAGTCCGCCGAGATCCTCGAAGTTCGTGGTGAACGCGGTGAATCCACCGTCCTCCAGGAAGGACCGCAGGCCCAGCTCGATCCGGGCCGCGTAGCGCAGGGACTCATGCCGGTCGCCGCCGGAGGCGAGCTCAGGCGCCAGCCGGAACAGGTCGGCGTATTCCTTCACCAGGCCGTCGATGCTCGCGTCGGAGATCGCGTCGACCACCGCGACCAGGTCGTTCACGCCGTACGTGTTGACCGAGACGCCGAACCGGAGCTGGGCCTCGACCTTGTCGCCTTCGGTGACGGCGACATCCCGCATGTTGTCGCCGAACCGGGCCAGCCGGGTCGTCCGCAGCGCGTTGAAGCCTGCCGCAGCGCGCGCCCAGACGCCGATCCGCTGCCGTACGGCGGGATCGGAGGCGTGCCCCGCGACAGTGGTGCGCGCGACGCCGAGCCGCGACTGCACGTAGCCGAACTCACGGTCGCCGTGCGCGGCCTGGTTGAGGTTCATGAAGTCCATGTCGATGTCCGCCCACGGCAGCTCGACATTCGCCTGGGTGTGCAGATGCAGCAGCGGGGTGCGCAGTGCGTCCAGGCCGGCGATCCACATCTTCGCCGGGGAGAACGTGTGCATCCAGGCGATCACGCCGACGCACTCGTCGGCCGCGTTCGCCTCCAGGCAGATCCGGCGGATCGCGGCGGCGTCGGTCAGGACCGGCTTCCAGACCACCTTGGCGCCGATCTCGGCGGCTCCGGCCAGTGTGTCGGCGACCTGCCGCGACTGGTCCGCGACCTGCTGCAGCGTCTCCTCGCCGTACAGGCCCTGGCTCCCGGTCAGGAACCAGATCTCGGTCGTTGCGGAACTCATGCTCGACTCCTTCAGCGTTGGCCGTAGACGTTCTGGTAGCGGTCGTACAGGGCATCGATGTCGCCGGGCGCGATCGGCACCAGCGGTCCACCGGTCCGGGCCACGTGCACGGTCCGGGCGACGTCCTCGCACATGACGGCGGCCTTGACCGCGGCCCGGGCGTCCTTGCCGATGGTGAACACGCCGTGGTTGCGCATCAGGACGGCGGGCGAGCGGTGGCCGCTCAGCGTGGCCACGATGCCCTTGCCGATGTCGTCGTTGCCGATCAGCGCGAACGGCCCGACCGGGATCTCGCCGCCGAACTCGTCGGCCATCGCGGTCAGTACGCACGGGATCGGCTCGGCCCGGGCGGCCCAGGCCGTCGCGTACGTCGAGTGCGTGTGCACGACTCCACCGACCTCGGGCATCGCCCTGTACACGTAAGCGTGCGCGGCGGTGTCACTCGACGGCGCGAGGTCACCTTCGACCAGGTTTCCGTCCAGATCGCAGACCACCATCGACTCGGGTGTCAGGTCGTCGTACGAGACACCGCTCGGCTTGATCGCGAACAGGTCCTCGCCGGGCACCCGGGCGGACACGTTGCCGGCCGTCCAGGCGACCAGGTTGTAGCGGACCAGCTCCGCGTGCAGGGTCACCAGTTCTTGTCTGAGCTTGTTCATCGGGCCGCCTCGTTTCGGATCGCCCGCAGCCGGTGCAGTACGCCGCTCCCGCCGTGTGCGGTGCCGGCGAAATGGTCGTGCAGTTCGCGATACTCGGCGTACAGGCGGTCGTAGCCGTCGGCGCGAGTTTCGTCGGGAAGATAGGAGTTCTCGGTACGGCGGCCCATCGCGGCAGCCGCCGCCGGTACATCGGCGTAGGCACCGGCTGCCACCGCGGCGTGGATGGCCGAGCCGAGCGCGGGCCCCTGATCCGAGCCGATCACCGACAGCGGCCGGCGCAGGACATCGGCGTACACCTGCATCAGGAAGCGGTTCTTCAGCAGGCCACCCGCCACGATGAACTCCTGTACGGCGACCCCGGACGTCTCGAACGCCTCGACGATCCGGCGCGCGCCGAACGCGGTCGCCTCGATCAGGGCGCGGTAGGTGTCCTCGGGCCGCGTCGCCAGGGTCTGACCGACGACCACGGCGGACAGGTCGTGATCGACCAGCACCGAGCGGTTGCCGTTGTGCCAGTCCAGTGCGACCAGGCCGTGCTGTCCGACGGCCTGCTTCTCCGCGAGCTCCACCAGGTAGTCGTGGACGCCGATGCCGCGACGCTCGGCCTCGGCTTGGTACTCCGCCGGTACCGAGGTGTCGACGAACCAGCCGAAGATGTCGCCGACGCCGGACTGCCCGGCCTCGTAACCCCACAGCCCGTCGACGATGCCGTCCCGCACCACGCCACACATGCCCGGCACCTCGGCGAGGTGGTCCGACGGCATGATGTGACAGGTCGACGTACCCATGATCGCGACCATCTGCCCGCTGTGTACGGCGTTCGCCGCCGCCGCTGTGACGTGTGCGTCAACGTTGCCCACAGCAACGGCGATGCCGGCCGGCAGTCCGGTCCACGCCGCGGCCTCGTCGGACAACCGTCCGGCCAGGCCGCCGAGCGGCGACAGCGGGTGGTCCAGCTTGGTGAGGAAGTCCGCGAATCCCGGATCGAGCGCGGTCAGGTACTCGCGAGACGGGTAGCCCGCGTCGGTGTGGATCCCCTTGTAACCGGCCGTGCAGAGGTTGCGGGACTCCGTGCCGGTGAGCTGCCAGATGATCCAGTCGGCGGCCTCGATCCAGCGATCCGCCCGGGCATAGCTGTCCGGATCCTCCTGCAGGACCTGCAAGGCCTTGGCGAACTCCCACTCCGACGAGATCTTTCCGCCGTACAGAGCGAGCCAGGGCTCACCGAGCTCCGCCGCCACCGCGTTGATGCGATCCGCCTGCGGTTGTGCCGCGTGATGCTTCCACAGTTTCGGCCAGGCATGCGGCCGGTCGGCCAGCCCTTCGACCTCGCACAACGGCGTACCGTCAGCCAGTGCCGGCAGCACGGTGCACGCGGTGAAGTCGGTGCCGACGCCGATCACGTCTGCCGCCCGGATGCCCGCCGCGGCAACAGCCTTCGGTACGGCGTTCCGCAGTACGGCGCGCCAGTCTTCGGGCGACTGCAAGGCCCAGCTGGGCCCGAGCTTGACACCGGAACCAGGGAGGCGATCCTCGATCACGCCGTGCTCGTACTCGTGCACCGCAGTACCCAGCTCAGCGCCGTCGGCGACCCGGACCACGACGGCCCGGCCGGACAGGGTGCCGAAGTCGACCCCGATGACATAGCCGCTGTGAGCGTTCACATCATCGCTCATCTTCCAGCCTTTCCTTGGTTGCGATTGGTCAGCTCTGCTTCGCCCGGGCCGCAGGGCCCGAGCTGTCCCGGATCACCAGCCGGGCTGGTACCACCGACTGTTCGTAGCCCAGGTCCGCGCCGGACTCGACCCGCCGAAGCAGGATCTCGATGGAGCGCCGGCCGACTTCGCCGAAGTCCTGCCGGACGGTGGTCAGCGGCGGATTGAAGAACTCCGCCTCGGGGATGTCGTCGAAGCCGGCCACGCTGATCTGCTCGGGCACCCGGATACCGAGCACGGTGAACGCCCGCAGCAGGCCGAGCGCCATCTGGTCGTTCGCGACGAAGACCGCGGTGAGCCCGGGTACCTCGGCCAGTCGGCGACCGGCGTCGTACCCGGATCGGGGACTCCAGTCTCCGACGAGCGGCTCGGGGACCGGCCGGCCCGCCGCGGTCAGTGCCTTGCGCCAGCCGTCGAGGCGGCCCTCGGCCTCGAGCCAATCGGTCGGACCCGCGACGTGCCAGACGGTCTCGTGCCCGAGGCCGAGGAGATGCTCGACGACCTGGCGGGCGCCGTCGGCCTGGTCAACGCTGACCGCGGGCGCCTCGCCCGCCTGGCCGCCTTCGACCGCGACCACCGGCACGTGTGACCTGAGCCCGGCGAGTGCGCTGGCGGCGCTTCGCTGTGGTGCGACCACGACGATCCCGTCGACGCCCTGGTCGGACAGGAACTCGACGGCCTCGACGACGAGCTCCGCGGTCAGTGTCTTCAGGCTGACGATGCTGACGAAGTATCCGGCCGCCCGGGCCGCCTGCTCGATGCCGTACAGCGTGCTGGCCGGGCCGTAGAGCGTGGTGTCGAAGCTGACGACACCCAGGGTGCGGCTGTGCCGGGTGACGAGTGCGCGAGCGGCGAGGTTCCGCCGGTAGCCGAGGTTGTCGATCGCCGCGAGCACCCGGTCGCGGGTCTCGCCGCGCACGTTCGGGTGGTCGTTGAGCACCCGGGAAACCGTCTGATGCGAGACGCCGGCCAACTGCGCCACATCGGCCATCACCGGCGGCCGACGGCCGTCGTTCGATGACATCGCAACTCCGCTGGTCATGGGGCGTCTCGGTCGGGGACGACGCAATTGTTAGCGCTAACACTACCCCCGGTCAAGGCCCCGTCCCGCCCCTCGGAGCATCAACCCGGTGGGCCGGGGTTGTAGGCGCAGGCTTCGGTGAGGGTGGTGGGGGTGGTTGGTTTTGTTGTGGGTTTGGTGGTGGTGGTCGGGCGGCGGGTCGGGGAGGTGGTGGGGCGGGGTTTGGTGGCGGGTGGGTTGAGGGCGTTCTGGATCAGGGTGCGCATGGCGGCGTAGTTGGGGTTGCGGCCGTTGGGGTAGTTGCGCTTCTTGTCCAGGTCGATGTTGGTGATCTTGGCCGACTTCACCTTCTGGCCGAGGGTGATCAGGTTGGCGAGCAGCTTCTGCGGGATGTCGGTGCGGATCAGGTGTTCGCCGGCCTCGGCGATGGACTGGTAGTTGGCCAGCACGTTCTGTGGGGTGGCTCGTTCGACGATCGCCTGGATCGTGCAGCGCTGACGTGCCTGGCGGGCGACGTCCGCGGTGGGGACCCGGTAGCGGCCGCGGGCGAACCAGAGGGCGTCGGCGCCGTTCAGCTTCCGGTTCGGGCCCGGTTCGAGGTAGCGGCTCGGCGGGATGTTCTTGTCGTCGTTGCCGCCGACCGGGACCGGGTAGTTGATGTTCACCGTGATCCCGCCCAGCGCCGTCACCAGCTGCTCGAACCCGGCCAGGTTGATCTGCACGTAGTAGTGCAGCTTCAGCCCGAGCGCCTCTCCGACCGACAGCTTCAGCACATCCGCGCCCTCGTTGTCCGACGGCCCGAGAATGCCTTTGTGCATCGCCGGCACGTTCCGGTACATCGCGTCCAGGTAGTAGTTCGCCTCCTGGTTCGCCGGGACGTTCGGATTCCAGAAGCCGGTCGGGTAGAGCTTGTACAGCGGCGAGTCCTTCGGGAACGGCATCCGCATCCAGTTCCGGCTCAGCGAGATCAGCGCGGTGTCGCCGGTCTTGGTGTCGATACTCGCGACCATCACCGTGTCGGTCCGCGTCCCGTCCCGGCCCTCCCCGTCGTCCGCGCCGAGCAGCAGCAGGTTCAGCCGCGGCAGCTGCGACCACACGTCCTTCGTGTTCGTGATCGTCGGTCGCGTCTGGCTCTTCGACTCCTCGTTCCCGAACACGTTCCGCACCAGACTGCGCTGCGCCATCAGAGTCTGCGCCCCGAGCGCCGTACTCGACGCCATGCCGAAGCACACGAGCCCGACCACCACCGCCCCGAACAGCCGCGACGCGGGCCGCGCTGCGAGCGGCCGCAACATCTTGTACGACGTGACGAGTACGACGACCCAGCAGAGTGCGACCGCGCCCAGTCCGCCGACCATCCACAGCAGCTTGTCCGGATCGAGGGCCCAAGCGATCACGTCGTCCCGGCGCAACAGGGCGAAGTACGCCGCTGCGCCGTACGACGCGAGGCTGATCGTCGTCACCGCGCCGCCGAGCCGGTAGCGCTGCGCGATCAGGTACGCCGTACCGGGGAGGAGGGCACCGAGGACCGCGAGCGCCAACGCGCCCAGCGAGGACCGTTGCCGAGGCTTCGACCGCCGGGCTCGCCCGGGCCGGGCGGCGCGGCGGGCTCTACTGCTCGGGGACACGGCGCTCCACTGGGCGGTCGGCGGCAAGACAGTGGACGCGTCCCCGGTTCGCGTCCACCCTCTTCGATTCACCGACCGGACGAAAAGTTCGGCAGTGATTTCCGGCTGGCAAGATGTGATGGTGACCGACATTCAGGCACGGCGGGCCAAGCCGGACGATGCGGACGCACTGGTCCGGCTCCGGGGACTCATGCTCGCGGCGATGGGCGCCGACGTCGGCGGCCCGGACGCCCCGTGGCGCGAGGTCGCGCGGCGGTGGTTCGCCGAGCAACTCGCCTCACCGGAGACCTTCGCGGCGTACGTCGTCGATGACCCGGCCGTCGGCGTGGTCGCGGGCGCGGCCGGCAACGTCTACGTCCACCCGCCGGGCCCGAAGGACCTCAGCACGCTGCGCGGTCACCTGTACAACGTCAGCACCGAGCCCGACTTCCGCCGTCGCGGACTGGCCCGGGCCTGCGTGGTCGCGTTGATGGACTGGTTCCGCGACGAGACCGCAGTCGGCCAGATCGAGCTGCACGCCACGCCGGACGGCATCGACCTCTACCGCGCCGTCGGCTTCATCGAAGCGGGCTACCCGACACTCCGCCTACGCCTCAGCTGACCCAGGCCCCCGTGAGCTGAGAAGGGTTTGTGGGCACACGGGCAAGAACGGGTGAGAATGCGCTCAGAGGGGCGCTGTGAGGAGCTCGCCGGATGCGCCGTTGGAGTGTTGTCAGGATGACCGGGTTGGCGGTCGCCGTCGTGGTCGCGATCGGTGCGCTGTACCAGCTACCGGCCAGCCCGTTCGCCCGCCACGGCTACCCCGAGCGCCCGGCCGCTTCCACAACGGCAGCGTCCACCAAGGCAGCCGCCGCAGAGCACCCCGTCAAGCCGGTCGAGCCCGGTGACCGGTCCGAGTCGACGCCGGTGCGCCCCCGCCCGGCGATCACCTACCCCGCTCGAGGCACTGTCTCGTACGGCGTCCTGCCCGGGAACCCCGCGGTCATCGGCCGGGCCGGTCGGCTGCTCACCTTCCAGATCGCGGTCGAGGGCGGGATCACCGGGATCGACCGGACCGCGCTGGCCCAGTTCGTCCGGGCGACGTACGGCGCACCGCAGGGCTGGGCGTCCGGCGGGCTGTGGCGCTTCCAGCAGGTCGGTCCGGGGCAGAACGCCGACTTCACGCTGATGCTGGTGACGCCGGGGACGCGCGACCTCATCTGCGGCGGCGGGTACGACCGCTACACCAGTTGCCGGATCGGCGATCGCGTCGTCCTCAACATCGCCCGCTGGGTGCACGGCGTACCGAACTACGGTGCGCCGCTGGCGGCGTACCGGCAGTACATGATCAACCACGAGACCGGTCACCGGCTCGGCCGCGGCCACGAGTTGTGCCCGGGTCCCGGCCAGCCGGCGCCGGTCATGCAGCAACAGACGCTGGGCCTGCACGGCTGCACGCCGTACTCCTGGCCCTACGTCAACGGCGCCCGCTACAAGGGTCGTTTGGGTCAGTACGACGACCCGGTCCCTCACTCCTGAAGGATCGCCAGGGTGTTCCCCGCCGGGTCCTTGAACCAGGCGATCGCCGGGCCTTGCGGGTCACGCAGGATCCCGAGGTCGTCGTGCGCGTCGCTGTACCGCTCGAAGGTGATCCCTCGTCCGGCCGCTTCCCGAACCGCAGCCTCGATGTCGTCGACCGGGAAGTTCAGCACGGTGTGCTCGGCCGGCACGTGGTTGTCCTTCGGGTAGATCATGACCGTGCTGCCGCCGGCGATGTTCAACCGCAGCAGCCCGTGGTCCTCGCTGACGTCCAAGCCGAGCGTGTTGCCGTAGAACTCCTTGGCCGCCTGGATGTCGTCCGCCGAGAAGGTGCTGAACGCCTTCGTGTCCTTGAACATCACGTACCTCCCTCGTAGTGGGAACTGACATCAGGTACGTCGATGCCATCGTGCGCCCTTCGACACGAACCTGTCAGCGGCTCGGCCTCAGTTGTGCAGAGCGGCCTGCGAGAAGGGCTGGGTGACGTTCGCGGTGACGGCGGCGGACTCGAGGCCGTCGGCAACGGTGTGCAGCAACCGGACCAGGTGGGCGGCGTCGGTCGGGCCGAGAATGCCGGTGACCACGTCCAGGACGCGGACGGTCAGACCGTCCAGCTGGGAGAGGCGAGCATGCCCCAGTGAGGTGACGACCAGGCGCGGCTCGGTCCGGACCATGCCGAGCGCCTCGAGCTCGGCGATCGCCAACTCGGCCTCGCCGGTCGTCGTCCCGACCTGCTCGGCGACTGCCTCGGCGGTGCTCTGGCCGTTCGCGATGGCGCTCAGGGTCAGTGCCGCCGGCATCTTCATCCCGACCGCGTCCTGCAGACCGAGGATGAGTGGGTGAGCGTGGCCGCGGACGCGTTCGACCGCGTCGAGCAGGCGGAGCGCGTCGCCGACATCGCTGATCAGGTGCTCGGTCTGGACTGCGGCGAGGCCGGTGGCCTCGACCCGATCGGGTGCTTGCACGACCCCGTTGGTCACCCTCTCGGGCACCGCCAAGGACTTCGTTCCAGCGTCTTCGATGGTCACGCAATCCAGCGTACGGAGTCCCACCGACAGCCCGGCGTGTCGTTCCTGAGGAAACGCTGTGAATTGGTATTCGAACAAAGGCTCGAAGAATGCGTCCTGGGTGGTCTCGAAAAACTGTCCCGAATCGCGATCGGTGCGTGACTTACCGTCGACGTCCTCCGTTGGATCTGACGTGACGGTGAACACACGGCGCACCGCCACCGCGCTCGCTCCGCGATCAGAGGCCGACCACCCTCGAGCAACAGCCAGGAGGACCAGTGACAACCGCCACCGCCACCCAGACGTCTGAGCGCCGACGCGTGCGAGTCTGGTTCGGTGAGCACGTGATCGCCGACTACAACGCCGAGCCGGCGTTGGCCGAGCGGTACGCCCACGCCATGAGCCGTCGGTTCGCCGGACTTCGGGTCACCAACGACCCGATGCCCGCCGTCGACCGGCTCCCCGACCCCCTGCCCGGCGAGCGCATGTGGGATGTAGCACCCCGCTGAGAAGCAACCGGCATCTTCACGCGTTCCGTATCTCACCAGACAACCCACCCGGACACGCGACCCGGTCGAGAACCTCACCTCGATCATCCGAAGACGCCGTTGGCGGCAAGCGGGCGTTGGCGCTCTGCCCCTCGCTTGCCGCCGTTTTTCTCCCCTGAAATGCGCCTGATTGCAGTATCTGAACAGAAGTCCCCGTCCGCACCGGTTCCCCAAGGCCGGTGCGGACGTTTCTTTGTGTTCAGAGTCCGGCGTAGTACTCCGGTTTCATCTGAATGAGCTGGACGTAGTTGCCGTCCGGGTCGATCAGGGTGGCGAACCAGCCGACCCCGCGGTCCTCCGGGTGCACCAGCCACTCGACGTCGAGGGTGCGCAGGTGCGCGGCCGCCGCCTCGATGTCGTCGACGGCGAAGTTCACGATGCACCGGCCGGGTTCGGCGGTCTTCGCGGCGACGTCGTCGCGCTGTTCGATCACCAGGCCGAAGCCGCCGAGGTTCAGATTGCCGTAGCCGTCGACCTCGGCCTGGAAACCGTCGCGGTACCAGGCCTTCAACCGCTCCGGGTCGGTGCTGCCGAGCAACA
The DNA here is from genome assembly GCF_037203805.1 of Kribbella sp. CCNWLW201. Taxonomy (NCBI): domain Bacteria; kingdom Bacillati; phylum Actinomycetota; class Actinomycetes; order Propionibacteriales; family Kribbellaceae; genus Kribbella; species Kribbella sp. CCNWLW201. The sequence continues at coordinate 1,208,445 of NZ_JBBCBQ010000001.1, forward strand.
TGCTGTTCAGAACGGGCTTACCCATGCGTAGATCCTTCGTCCGGGGAGCTGCTGATCAGCTCACACATCCGGTACGTCGGAGCCAGCTGGATCAGCTCGACATGAAGCGTTCCACAATCGGTCCGAGGACGTCCGGCTCGACGTCGTGCGGATGACCGTCCATGGTCAGCCGCCGGCCGTTCGGGAGCAGATCGGCCACCACCTGCGCGGTGTTGCGACGCCAGTCCCGGCTCTCGCCGCCGTCGATCACCAGGGTGGGCACGGTGAGCGCGGTCGCCCAACGGTCCGGGATGGTGAAGTCGCCCATCACCAGGACGTCGTACGCCAATGTGGGGGCCAGCGCCTCCAGGTCCTTCCAGAGCGGGGCGGACCGCATCGGCGCGAGCACCTCGGCCGGCATCTCGACGGCCTGGACCAGGAACAGTTCGGTCGCGTCGCCGTACCGATTCTGCTGGACCAGTTCCTGCAGCCGGGCCGGGAAGTCGGCCGCGAGCCGCGGCCGGGTGTCGTCGATGATGAACGGCGGCTCGATCAGCAGCAGCCCGAGGATCGGTACGCCGTACACCGCCGCCTCGGCCGCCAGCACCGCGCCGGACGAGACTCCCAACGCGTACGCCGAACCACCGGCCGCGTCCACCACCGCGGCCAGATCCTCGATCTCCCGCTCGACCGCCCACGGCAGCACTTCTCCGCTGTCGCCGCGACCGCGCCGGTCGTAGGTCACCACGGTGAACTGCCCGGCCAGCCGTTTGGCGAGCGGGATGAATGTCCGCCGGTCGTTCAGCGCCCCGCCGACGAGGACGAGCGCCGGGCGACCGTCGCCGTACAGCTCGAGCACGATCGGCGTACCGTCGGCCGACACCACAGTCGTTGTCCGAGGCAACATCGTGGTCGGCGTCGCGGAGCGCTTCGGTGCGTCGCCGTACAAGCCGCCGAGATAGGCGAACAGCTCATTGTGTCCGTAGAGCCGTGGCTCGGTGTGCCGCGCCAGCCCTTCGAAGTACCGCTCGTACCGTCGCCGGGTCGTCTCGAGCTCACCTGCTTCTTCCAGTCGCTGCAGGCAGAACGCGCGTACCGTTTCCAGCAAGCGATACCGAGACCCGGACGTCCCATCCACGCGTACGACGAGCGACCGGTCGACCAACCGGCTCAGCAGTTCCGCGACATCAGCCACCGGTACGTCGTCGCCCGCACACACCGCCTCGGCCGCGGCCAACGTGCAGCCGCCGGGATGTGGTGCGAGCCGGCGCAGGACCGCCCGCTCCGGTTCGCCGAGGAGATCCCAGCTCCACTCGACCATGGCCGACAGCGTCTGCTGCCGATCGGGTAGACCGCGCTGGCGATACCGGTCGTCGAAGCGGTCGACCAGGTCACGGACGTCCATCGCAGCCACCCGGCTCGCCGCCAGCTCCAGCGCGAGCGGAAGCCCGTCGAGCCGTCGGCACAGCGCAACCACTGCCGCGGTGTTGTCCGCGGTCAGGCTGAAGCGCGGGTCCGCCGCCGAGGCGCGCGCAACGAACAGCTGAACGGCAGGGCTGGTGTCCGCCTCGGCGTCGGTCGACGGGAGATCCAACGACGGCACCGGCCACCGGTGTTCGCCCGCGACAGCGAGTGGTTCCCGGCTCGTGGCGAGGATCCGCAGCCCCGGCGACTCGCGCAACAGCCGAGCCGCCACGTCCGCGGCTGCCTCGATCACGTGCTCACAGTTGTCGAGGACGAGCAGCCCGGTCGTGGCCTCGATCAGCTCCGATACCTCGTCAGGGCCGGCGCCGGCGTCCAGTGCCGCGAGCTCGACCAGCCAGGCCTCGTCGCCGGTACGACGCGCGGCCGCAAGCCCGAGGCTGGTCTTGCCGACCCCACCCGCACCAGTCAGCGTCACCAACCGGGCCGACGCCAGCCGCTCGACCACCTCGTCCACAGCGGCATCCCGGCCGATCAACTCGACCTCGGTCGGCAGATTGGTCCTCGACGACTCCCTGGCTGCCGGCGCCTCCGTGAGCACCTGCTGATGCAGCGCGACCAGCTCAGGGCCGGGATCGAGCCCGAGCTCGTCGGCCAGCCGATGCCGCAGGTCTGCGTAGCTCTCCAACGCTTCGGCTTGTCGGCCGGCTTGATGCAAGGCCTTCATCTGTACGGCGCGCAGCCGCTGCCGCAACGGGTTCCGCGCCACGAGCTCGGCCAGCTCGGCGACGAGTTCGTCGTACTCACCGAGCACCAGGCGCGCCTCGGCGTACGCCTCCTGCACGGCGAGCCGCTCCTCGTCGAGCCGGTCGATGGTTGCCCGGGCGAAGGCGTCCGCTGCGACATCGGCGTACGCCGGACCACGCCAGAGCGTGAGCGCGTCGGCCAGTGTTGCGGCGCGCATGCGTGCGTTGCCGGTCTGCCGGGCGCGGGCGGCGAGCGCTCGGAACCGGCCCGAGTCGACGGCTTCCGCGGCGACGGTGATGAGGTAGCCGGCGGGCGTCGTACGCACCAGATCGCGGGCACCCGGCTCGGCTTCGTCGAGCGCTTTGCGCAGCTGGGAGACCCTGGTCTGCAGGGTCGCGGTCGGATTGACCGGCAGCTCGTCGCCCCAGAGATCGTCGATGATCGTTGCCGCGGCGACTGGTCGGCCAGCATGCAGCAGGAGGTCGGCCAGCAACGCCCGCACCTTGCGATCAGGGATCCGCACCGCCTGGCCGTCATCGGTCCACGCGGTGACCGGGCCTAGCACCCCGAATCGCATGCGCCTCAGCCTAAAGTCTTTCTGAAGGAGTGCCACCGAGGCTGTTCACCATGACACGTCCTCTGCTGTTAGCCGGCGCACTCGCCGGACCTCTGTACGTCGGAATCGGCACCGTCGAGGCGATCGTCCGCGACGGTTTCGACATCCGCAAGCACTCATTGAGCCTGCTCGCCAACGGAACTGGCGGGTGGATCCACTCCGTCATGATGGTCGCCACCGGCCTGCTCACCGTCATCGGCGTGGTCGCCCTTCGCCGCTCTGGACTCCAGTCTCGCTGGGCCGTCGGCGGTCTGGCCCTGTACGGCGCCGGTGTCGCCGCGGCCGGACTGATGCGTGCCGATCCGGCGCTCGGGTTCCCGCCCGGTACACCGGACGCGATGCCGGAGACGATCAGCTGGCACGGGTTCGGGCACGTCATCGCCGGGTTCCTCGGGTTCATCGGCCTGATCGTCGCCTGCTTCGTGCTCAGCCGGTGGTTCGGGCGGCAGCGCTCGGTCGGCTGGTCGCGGTTCTCGCTGGCGACCGGCATCGTCTATCTCCTCGGGCTGGTCGGCCTCGGCGCCGGGAGCGGCACCGCCGCCGTCAACCTCGGTTTCACCGTCGCTGTCATCCTGGGCTGGACCTGGATCACCTTGCTGATGCTGCGCGCTCGCGCGGAGGGGAGTGTCGGATGAAGTTCACGGCTGAACTGGAGTCCACCGGTAAGACGACGGCCGGGTTCGAGGTTCCTGCCGAGATCGTCGAGAAGCTCGGCGGCGGTGGGCACCCGAAGGTCAGCGTGACCGTCAACGGGTACACGTTCCGTACCTCGATCGCCCGGATGGGTGGCCGGTATCTGCTCGGCGTCAGCGTGGAACGTCGTACCGCTGCCGGCGTCTCGGCCGGGGACGTGCTGGAGGTCGACGTCGAACTCGACACGGCTCCGCGCGAGGTCGACGTACCCGAGGAGCTTGCCGCGGCACTCGCTGCGGATGCTGCCGCCTCGGAGTTCTGGCAGACGCTGAGCTACAGCAAGCAGCAGTGGCACGTGGCGCAGGTGACGTCGGCGAAGACCGAGGAGACCCGGGACCGGCGGATCGAGAAGTCGATCGGGATGTTGCGCGAGGGTCGGGCCCGGTAATGCGATTCATCGCCGTACTGCGCACCTCCGAGGCCCACGGCTTCCCGCCGCCCGAGTTGCACGAAGGCATCGCCGCCCTCGGCGCGGAGGCCGCCCGAGCCGGGGTCCTCGTCGACACTGCCGGCCTGCTCCCGATCGCGACCGCCACCCGCGTCGGTGTCACCGCCGGCCGCCTCACCATCACCGACGGTCCCTTCGACGACCCGGCCCCGCTCGGCGCATATGCCGTGTACGACGTCTCCACCCGCGACGAGGTCATCGACTGGACCAAGCGCTTCATGGACCTCCACCGCCGCACCTGGCCCGGCTGGGAAGGCGAATCCGAAATCCGCCAAATCTTCGGCCCGGAACAGTGAGCCGGCTCTCGCTCGTACGACGGAGCTAGGTGGCTCATCTCCGTCGTGGGAGTGAGGCTCGGCCGGGCGGGGTGGGTCAGACTGAGGGCGTGTTTGGGGTTCCTGGTCCGCGGGCGGTCGACGTCGGGGTCGTGATCGCGGTCGGGATCGCGACGTCGGTGCCGTTCATCGATCCGGTGCCGGGTGGGGTGACTTGGCTGGGGCTGGTGTTCAACCTGGCTACAGTCGTGCCGTTGTTGTGGCGGCGGCGGTGGCCGTTCGGGGTGATGGTGGTGGTCGGGGTGGCCGCCACGCTGGTCTCGCTGTACCACCGGCCGGGGCAGAACCTCCAGTACGCCGGTCTGGTCGCGATCTACACGCTCGCCAGTCTCGGCCGGAAGCAGTGGCAGCGGATCGGGGTGCTCGTCGTCATCCTGGTCACGTTCCCGCCGGCGTCGTTGCTGCTGAAGGATAACGACCTCGACGAGTTCATGTTCACCTTCCTGCTGCCAGTCGCCGCCTGGTTGCTCGGTTCGCTGGAACGCAGTCACCGCGAGCATGCCGCCGTACTGCGCGAACGCACTCAGCAGCTGGAACGCGAACGCGTCGCCGAGGCCGCCCGCGCCGCCGCCGAGGAACGTGCCCGGGTCGCGCGCGACATGCACGACATCCTGGCGCACGCGGTCAGCCTGATGGTCGTCCAGGCCGAGGCCGGACCGGTCGTCGTACGCACCGATCCGGAGCGTGCCGAACGAGCCTTCGACGCGATCGCCGACGCAGGCCGGGACGCGATGGTGCAGTTGCGACGGCTGCTCGGCGTACTCAAGGCCGGTGAGGACCGTGCGCCGCAGCCGACGCTGGCCGAGCTGCCGTCCCTGGTGCGGGGCACGTCTTTCGAGGAGACCGGGGTACGACGCGCTGTGCCGCCGGACACCGAGGTCGCGGTGTACCGGATCATTCAGGAGGCGTTGACGAACACGGTGAAACACGCGCATGCGACGCAGGTCGCCGTGCGGCTTCATTGGTCTGCCGATGCCTTGGAGTTGACGGTGACCGACAACGGTGTCGGGTCTGTGGTGTCGTCCGGCGGGCACGGGTTGATCGGGATCCGCGAGCGTGCGGCGGCGTGTGGTGGTACGGCGGAGGCCGGGCCGCTGGCCGGTGGTGGGTTCGAGGTACGGGCCAGACTTCCTTGTCCAGAAGGAGTTTCATGATCCGGGTGGTGCTGGCCGACGACCAGGAACTCGTCCGCAGCGGGTTCGCGATGATCCTCGACGCGCAACCCGACATCGAGGTCGTCGGCGAGGCGGCCGACGGCGCCGACGCGGTCTCACTGGTCCGGTCACTGCGGCCCGACGTCGCGCTGCTCGACGTACGGATGCCTCGCCTCGACGGCCTCGCCGCCGCCCGCACGATCTGCGCGAGCACCGAGACGAAGGTGGTGATGCTGACCACCTTCGACTCCGACGACTACGTGTACGACGCTCTCTACGCCGGCGCGAGCGGATTCCTGCTGAAGGACGTCCGCCGCGACGACCTCGTGCACGCCGTCCGCGTCGTCGTAGCCGGTGAATCCCTGCTCGCCCCGAGCGTCACCCGCCGCCTCATCGCCGACGTGACCCGCAACCGTCGCCCCCGCGCGACCCCAGCCCTGGACGTCCTCACCACCCGAGAACGCGAAACCCTCGTCCTCCTCGCCCGCGGCCTCTCCAACGCCGAGATCGCCGCCGCCCTCACCCTCAGCGAACACACCGTCAAGACCCACGTCAGCAACACCCTCACCAAACTCAACCTCCGAGACCGAGCCCAAGCCGTCATCACCGCCTACGAATCCGGCCTCATCACCCCGGGTGCCTAACGACAGGTGGTGTCCGGCTCGCCCGCGCGCAGCCCCGCCTGAGCCGACCGCCCCGGACCCGCCCTCAGCCGGACACCTCCTGTCGTTCGGTCCGCTTCTCATCCCAACTGAAGTTGGGACTGCGGCTTCTCCGCCCCCTGCGAGGGGCTCGGTGGTTCGGAGGAGGAGTTCACTCCCGCGACCCAGATTCCTGCAGGAGTTCACTCTCGGCGGCGATGTGTGGAAGGGCGCGGGTTCCAAGGATGGGGGTATGAAGAAGCTTGGGATGGTGGCGGCGGGGTTGTTTGTTGCTTATGGCATCGTTCGGTGGGTTGACGGGCGGGATGGGGAGCATGGGCCGGGGATCGCCTGGACGGCTGGGCATCTGCTGTTTCTGGTGGGGATCTTGTTGTACGGCGTGGTGCTTGTGCGGGCTCGGGGTCTGTTGAGGGCTCGGCGTGGGCTGGGGACGGCGGCTGTGGTGGTGGGGATGGTGGGGATGGCGGCGTTCGTGCGGGTGTTCGTGGTGGATCTGATCGTGGGGTTCCGGGCGGAGGATCACGCGGCGATGTCGCGGATCGGGGACGAGTACGAGCGCTGGCCGGGTGATCTGGGGATCTACGAGCCGCTGTACACCGTAGGGCCGTTGTTGTTCCTGGTCGGGTTGCTGGCCCTGGCAGTGCTGCTGACGGTGGAGCGGCAGTTGCCGGTGTGGTCGCCGGTCTTGCTGCTTGTCGGCTTCGTGGTGATCTCGGCGAACCTGGATCTGATGCCGCTGGGTGGCGCGTTGCTCGGGTTGGCGTTCGTCAGCAGTAGGAGCGGCAGCCGCGATCGACGCCGTACGCGCGTCGCGCCTTAGCGACCGCGGAAACGGGCGAGAGTTGCTGACCTTTCCGCCATGCGTTCAGGAACGGCTGCGGTGACACCGACCCGCGGCGGATCCACCACTTGCCCGCCGGAGTCGGCCAACTGATGCCGAAGTGCAGGTGAGGCGGGGTGACCCGGGCGCTGCCGGTGTTCCCGATCAACCCGAGCGTCTGCCCGGCCCGCACCTGCACACCGGGCCTGATCCCGCTGCCGATCGCGGACAGATGCGACCCGTAGTACCGAACCCCGTCAACCCCAACCACCGAAACCGACAACCCACCTCGATCCCGCCCGACGTTGGTCTTCTGATCCCACCCGTCCACCCGAGTCACCTCGTCAACCCGCCCATCCACCGGCGAAACAAACCGGCATCCCCGCCCCGCAAAGATGTCCGAAGCCGGATAATCATGATGACTCTGCGACGCAGCCGCCTCACAACCTCCGACGGGAAAGACGTAGCCGATCCTTGCTACGGGCACCGGCACCCGGCTGACCGTCGGCGTCACTGTCGGGGTCGGAGTCGGGGCTGTGGTCGGGGTGGTCGAGACCCGGACAGTTCTGGTGGGCGTCGGCGTATTGACGGCCGGCGCGTCCGACTCAGTCGAGTCGAACGCGCCGGCCGATGAAAGTGCGACCAGCCCACCGGCTGTGACCACAGCCGCGGCCGCCAGGAAGACCGCCCAGACAGACCGCCTCACGGCGACCAGAAGGCATGGACAGTCGCGGCCGAGTACACCGTCTCGCAGGGAATGCCGTTGTTGTCGGCATCCATTCGCGCCGGCCGACCGTAGTACCACCAGTAGGCAACAGCTTCGCCGTACGACGCTCCACCGGCGGCGAGGTCGCGACAGAACAGTCCCGGCGCCGGCAGGATGTAGCCGGAGATCTCCCGCCCGTTCCAGTACAGCGCGACGTCACCGCGCGGGTAGACGGTCTCGCACGGAATTCCGTTGCGGTCGGCATCCATCTGGTTCGGCTGACCGTGCAGTCGCCAGTAGTCGATCGCCGCCACGTAGCTGTATCCGTTGGCCTTCAGATCCCGGCAGAACAGCCCAGCCGGCAGCGCCCGGACATCGCCGGGAGCCCGCGGAGCCGTGGCGGTTCCTTTGACCGAAGGCGCGACAGTCACCGTCTTCACCGGAGCTGGAGTTGGAGCCGTCGAAGGAGCCGGAGCTGTGGCCGGCGCGGTGGTCGGTGTGGTGGCCGCTCGGTCGGCCGGATCGGACCGGTTGAGCAGCACGACGAGCCAGGTGAGCAGGACGAGCAGCACCCCGACCGCGACGCCTGCCAGGGCCGCCAGCGTCGCGTTGCCGCGGTCCGGCCCGGTGATCTTGCGATGGTTTGTGACAGAACGCAGTTCTCCATTCATGGTTTCCCCCCGCGCTCATTGAAACGTCGTCGCTCTGTGTTGTCCATGGTTGGCGTTCATCGGGACAACATCTGGTGGTCATGGGAAAGGGTGATGATCGCGGCGGATTCCGCCATCCGAGAGGACACATGATGGGCCACTCCCACGACCACGGACATGGTCACGGACATGGGCATGACCACGGGCATGACCACGATCATCACCATCCGAATACCGAGCTGGACGCGACGACGTTGGCTGCGTTGGACGAGTCGGTGCCGGACAGTGATCTGTCGCCGAGTGAGGTGTCCCGGCGTGCCCTGTTGCGGTCGGCCGGCATCCTCGGGGGTACGGCGGCACTGGCGGTGACGGGAGCTCAGGTCGCGGCTGCGACGGCTCCCACGGACGGCTTGGTCTTCCGGCCGGGCGGTCGCCCGAACGTCTGGCTGGCCGGCGATCACCACATTCACACGCAGCTGAGCTCCGACGGTCTGTACCGGGTGATCGACCAGGCTCGCCATGCAGCGGCGTACGGGCTGGACTGGCTGGTCATCACCGACCACGGCGGCGCGACGCACGCCCGGATCGGTGTCGACCTGGTCAACCCGCAGATCAAGGCGGCCCGCTCGGAGCTGCGGAACACGCTGATCTTCCAGGGCCTGGAGTGGAACATCCCGGCCGCCGAGCACGGGACGGTCTTCGTCGCGCCGGGCAGCCGTGAGGTCGACGTACTGAAGCAGTTCGAGAACGGGTACGACGGCAGCGTGAAGGGCGCCGGGGCGAACACTCCGGCCAACGAGGCGCTCGCGGTGTCCGGCATCCAGTGGCTCGGTCAGCAGGTCGACCAGCGCCGGGTCGCGGACGCGCTGTTCCTGGCCAACCACCCGGCCCGCAACGGCATCGACAGCCCGCACGAGATCCGCAACTGGCGTGACGCCGACCCGCGGATCGCGGTCGGTTTCGAAGGCGCGCCGGGTCACCAGGCGGCCGGCCTGCCCAAGGGGATCGGCGGCGCGAGCGCCCGCGGGTTCTACGGCAACTCGCCGAACGCGAACTCCTTCCCCGGCTACCCGGCCGAGAGCTACCGCACCTGGGGCGGCTTCGACTGGATGACGGCGACCGTCGGCGGTCTCTGGGACAGCCTGCTCGCCGAGGGCAAGCCGTGGTGGATCAGCGCCAACTCCGACTCGCACCAGAACTGGAACGAGACCGCCCGCCGCCCCGACGGCTCGAGCCAGGCACAGTTCGACCGCGACGGCCGCTACATGGACCCGGTCTACGGCAACGCGGTCAACGCGACCGCCGGCGACTTCTGGCCCGGTTTCTACAGCCGCACGCACGTCGGCGCGGACCGCCGCGACTACCTCGCGGTGATGGAGGGCCTGCGCAACGGCCGGGTCTGGGTCGACCACGGCGCGCTGGTGAAGGGTGTCGAGGTCGAGGTCCGTGAGGTCGGCAAGCGGTACGGCGAACCACTCGGTGGAGCGCTGATCACGCGCAAGGGCCGGTCGCTGGAGCTCGTCGTACGCATCACCGCACAGACCCTGCCGAACTGGGCGAACTTCGTACCGGCCCTCAACCGTGTCGACGTCATCCAGGGCGCGGTGACGGGATCGGTCGCGGACCGCGACACGTTCACGGCGCCGAGTACCAAGGTCGTCCGGCAGTGGGACACCTCCGGCCGCCGTGGCACGTTCGAGCTCGTGTACCCGCTGGGCAAGGCGGAGGCGCCGTTCTACGTCCGCGTCCGTGGCACCGACGGGAACCGGAGCCAGCCCGGATACCTCGGCGCCGCAATCGACCCGGCCGGCCCGAAGCTCGACGTGGTCGGCGACGCGGACCCGTGGGTCGACCTCTGGTTCTACACCAACCCGATCTGGGTGCTGCCGAAGTAAGGAATGACATCACAGCCATGATCATCGCGATCGACGCGGACAGCCGGGACACGGCCGAGGCCGACCACCTGCTGTACGGCGTACTCGGCGTCGTGGACCAGCCGGTCGTCGCCTGCACCCACATGGTGTCAGGCGGCGACCGCCCGCACGTCGCCGTTTCGCTCATGAGTGCGGCGGACCTGGCCGACGACATCCGAGACCACTTCGCCGATCACGCGGTCGGCCTTGCGATCACCCGTCCCGGCGCGTCCGAGCCCGAGCTCGCCGGCCCGAGCCACCTCGTCCGCGGTGCGTACGTCGCCGCCGTCGAAGCAGCCCTCGGTACGGCGGGCCGCGCGGTCCGCTGGCCTGGACACGAACAAGGCCACGGCGTGCTGCCCGCGGCAGAACTCCGCACCCGCTGCGGTATCGACCAGCTCGAAGCCGTCGGCGGTGTCCCCATCACCGACGACGCACTGATCGACACCCGAGACTTCCTCCGCCCAATCCGCCGCGGCGGCCGCCTCGTCCTCCAACTCCAACCCGCCGCCGGCAACCTCCTCATCCCCTTCGAACTCCAGCACCAGCAAAAGTGCTGCGCCGACCACTAAGAGTGCAGTTCGACAGGAGGTGTCTGCCCGCTGCAGGCTGCTCCCCGCCTGAATCGACCGGGGATTGGGCTCGAGGACCGGACACCTCCTGTCGAAATGCACACAGGCAAAGCAGTCAGCGGCGGTCGTCCCAGGCGTCGGAGGAACGTAGGACGTCGGGCAGCGGGCCGACCACCCCGAGTCGTTGGGTGCATCGGGTCAGAGCGACGTACAGGTCGCGCAAGCCGCGCGGGGACTCGATCAGGATCCCGTCGGGGTCGACGACCAGGACGGAATCGAACTCGAGGCCCTTGGCGCCAGCGGCGTTCAGCACTGTCACGCCACTCAGGTGAGCGACCGCCTCCTGCACCAGCTCGAGGCGACTGCGTGACGTGATGACGCCGACCTGTCCGTGCTGCGTTTCTTCCGCGGCGACCTTCTGGACGTACGCCGCTTGATCGGGGGCCGCGATGTCCGCGTGCCAAGGTTTCGCGCCGGTCGACCGGACCGAGCGCGGTGGCTTCGCCTGCGGATCGACCTCGCGGAGCACCTCGCCGGCGAGCTCCATCACCTCGGCCGGTGTCCGGTAGTTGAGCGTCAGCTCGGCCAACCGCCACCGATCGCCAAAGGTGTCACGTAGCGCGCTTTCCCAGCTCGTCCCGCCGCCGATGGCACCGGTCTGCGCGACATCGCCGACCACGGTCATCGACCGCAGCGGGCATCGCCGGGAGATCGCCCGCCACGCCATCGGGGTCAGCTCCTGCGCCTCGTCCACGATCACATGGCCGTACGTCCACCGCCGATCGGCCGCGGCCCGGTCGGCCAGCGTCCGGTCGTCGTCGGCCTGGTACCGCTCGGCCAGCATCTCGGCATCGAGAATGTCCTTCGCGGTAAGGACTTCCGACTCGTCGTCCTCGTCGAAGTCCGTCGACGCCGACCCGGTCAACACGTCCAGCGAGCCCTGCGCATAAGCGATCGCCCGAGCCCGCGCTGCCTTCTCCCGCGCCGCCTCACGACCGTCGTCGCCGAGCAACTCGGCTGCTTCGTCGAGCAGTGGTACGTCGGACGGGCTCCAGTCATCGCCGTACCGGAGCAGGTGTTCGCGATCGAGGACGTTCAACTGGGGTGCGGCCAGGGCCAGCCGGTCCTCGTCGCCGTACAGATCCTCGAGGAGTCGCTGCGGACTGAGCAGCGGCCAGAGTTGGTCGAGCAGAGCTTGTACGGCGGGCTCGGCGACCACCTCCTTGCGCAGTTCCGCGAGGTCGTACTCGTCGAGCAGGTTGTCGCCGCCGAGCGGGTCCGCACCGATGATCTCGGCGTACTGGCTGGTGAGGAAGTCGATGATCTCGGTCAGGAAGAACGGCCTGGCCTGGTTGTGGGTCAGGTGCCGGCGGCGAGCCCGCTCGCGCGCGTCGAGGCAGACCTGAGGGTCGACCCGGAGCACGGTCTGCTCGACGGTGACGTGGATCGGGCGGTCGGGGACCCACTGCCGGTCGGCGACCGCCTTGGCGATCACCTCGGCCATCACCGCTCGCCCCTTCACCTCGGCGCTCTCCGCGTCCTCGGGCCGGGTCGCGGTCAGACCCGGGATCAACTCGGCGACGGTGACGAGCCGGACGCCGTCCTCACCGAGTGACGGCAATACCTCACCGATGAACCGCAGGAACGCCGGATTCGGCCCGACGACCAGAATTCCGCGCTTTTCCAGTTGCTCACGGTGCGTATAAAGCAAATAGGCCGCCCGGTGCAGCGCGATCGCGGTCTTACCGGTGCCCGGACCGCCCTGGACGACCAGGATTCCGGGCAGTTCCGAGCGGATGATCCGGTCCTGGTCGGCCTGGATCGTCTGCACGATCGACTCCATCCGGCCGGTCCGGCGCGCGTCGAGCGCCTTCAGCAGGACGGCCTCGCCCATCACGCCGGTGCCGGGCTTGGATGCGTCCGGCGCGTCGCGGTCGAGATCGAGGTGCTCGTCCTGGACGTCGATCACTTTGCGCAACCGGGTCTGGATGTGGCGACGCCGGACCACGCCTTCGTTCGCCACCGCGGTCGCGATGTAGAAGGGCCGGGCCGCGGGAGCGCGCCAGTCCACCAGCAACGGTTCGTAGTCGGCGTCGTGCAGGCCGAGCCGGCCGACGTGCAGGGTCTCGCCGTTCGCGTCGTCCAGGCGGCCGAAGTACAGACCCTCCTCGGCCGAGTTGAGCCGGGCCAGCCGGACGTTCAGCTCACGGATCCGGCCGTCGCGCTGGTGCAGAGCCTGGGCGTGGCGGGTGTGGACCAGCTGCTCGTCCTGCTTGCGGGCCTCGGCGCGCTCGCGCTCGGCGTCGAGCGCCGCGTAGAAAGTCGTCAGGTGAATCTGTTCAGCCTGGACCGGATTCGGCAATTCCAACCCCTTGTGATAAAATGTGCCGCGTTGGCTCCCGGAGACGTTTTCCGCATTTCCTCTGGTGGCAGCCACAAATCCGAAAGTTTATCTCCCTTTGCGGTATTTCTGTACTGCCACTCGTCGAGACGGCTTGACCTCAAGTCTTGTTGAGGTACTAGCGTCCGCTGGGTGACCGTTCATCCGCTGCGGCTGGCCCTGCTCACTCGCAACGTCGACGCCGGTCGCTTCGGCACTCTGGTCGCCCGATGGTTCGCCCGCGAGGTCGAGCGGTACGACGGGTTCAAGCTCGATCTGATCGATCTGAGCGCCGTACCGGTGAGCGAGTTGTCCGTCCGGATCCAGGAGGCCGACGCCGTGGTGATCGTCACGGCCGAGTACAACCACGCGTACCCGGGGGACCTCAAGACCGCGATCGACGCGGTCCGCCGGCCCTGGTACGGGAAGCCGATCGCGTTCGTCGTGTACGGCGGCCGCTCGGGCGGACTGCGAGCCGCCGAACAGCTCCGGCTGGTCTTCGGCGAGCTCCACGCGGTCACGATCCGCGACACCCTCGGCTTCCACGAGACCGACTTCACCTCCGACGGCGAGCCCACCGACCCGACGACCCCAACCGCCGCCTCCGCACTCCTCGGCCAGCTCGCCTGGTGGGCTCGCCCACTCCGCGACGCCCGCGACCAGACCCCTTACCCGGATTAGCGGACCGCCAGCACTCATCAACGTTGGTCTCAGCGACCGTCGCACGCTCAGCGGAGTCGGTGAGGCCCAATTGATGAGTGCTGGCGGTCCGCCCCGGAATAGGCACCGGCCGGATGCGGTTGCTGATTGAACGTGAGCGCCGAACCGATGCCCCTGTCCGTGCTCGACCTTTCGCCGGTGCCGACGGGCTCGCGTCCGTCACAGGCGCTGCACGAGACGCTCGAACTGGCCCGGACCGCCGAGGCTGCCGGGTACCACCGCTACTGGCTGGCGGAGCATCACAACATCCCGAGCGTGGTCAGCACGAGTCCCGAGGTGATGATCGCGGCCGTCGCGGCCGCCACCTCCAGCATCCGCGTCGGCTCCGGCGGCATCATGCTGCCGAACCACTCGCCGCTGAAGGTCGCCGAGACGTTCCGCGTGCTGGCGGGTCTGCACCCCGACCGCATCGACCTCGGCATCGGTCGTGCCCCCGGCACCGATCAGCGGACCGCGCTCGCCTTGCGCCGAAGCCGCGAGGCACTCGGCGCCGACGACTTCCCCGAGCAGTACGCCGAGCTCCGCGCGTACGCCGAAGGCTTCCCGGCCGGCCACCCGTTCGCGCCGATCTCCGCCCAACCGGACGACGTACCGCTGCCGCCCGTCTGGATCCTCGGTTCCAGCACGTACGGCGGTCAGGCCGCAGCTGCACTGGGGACAGGGTTCGCGTATGCCGGTCACTTCGGCACCCTGGATCCGGCCGGCGTGATCGCGTCGTACCGGGAGAACTTCCAGCCGTCGGATCACCAGTCGGAGCCGCACGTCATTCTCGCGCTCGCCGCGATCGTTGCCGACACCGAGGAGCGCGCGCAGGAGTTGGCCCAGGCCAACGCCCTCTCGATGCTCCGCCTCCGCTCAGGCCGGCCCGGCCCGCTCCCGTCACCCGAGGAGGCGGCCGCCTACCCCTGGAGCGAGGGCGAACGCGCCGCCGTCGAGGAGTGGTCCGGCCTGGTTTCCGTGGGCACCGCCGAGCAGGTGGCCGCCGACCTCTCCCGCCGGGCCAAGTCCGCGGACGCCGACGAACTCATCATCACCACGAATATCCACAGCCCGGCTGAGCGCCGCCACTCGTTCACCCAGTTGGCCTCGGCCTGGGGTCTCAACCCCCGCTAGCACCCCGGACGTGCTCGAAGATCAGGCTCGTCTCGGCATGCACGACCGCCGGATCGGCGGTCAGGTGATCCAGCACGAACTCCCGCAACGCGTCCGGCGACGCCGCTGACACGTGCAGCAGGTAGTCGTTCGCACCGCTGACGTGGAACAGCGAGAGCACACCCGGTAGACCCGGCACCTTCGTCCGGAAGCGGTTGATCTCGTCCCGCGAGTGCGCCCCGATCCGCACCGCGACCAGAGCCTGCAACGGCTGCCCCAGCGCGCCCAGATCCACATCCGCGTGGAACCCGCGGATGACCCCGCGCTCCCGCAGCGACCGCACCCGCATCAGGCACGTCGACGGGGCGATCCCGGCCGCCTCCGCGAGCGCATTGTTCGGCATCCGGCCGTCGGCTGTCAGCAGCCGGACCAGCTCCAGATCGACCTCGTCGAGCCCGCCCGGGGCCGCGCGCGGGGCGGGTCCCGGGGTCCGACGATCCTTCGGCATGACACCACTCTAGGACTCCTCCACAGAATCCACAGCGTGTGGATGAGCCTGTGGATGAATTTTCTTCGGAACTCTTGCGGTGATTCCGCAGAAGATTCCATCCTCATGCCCACGTCGTCCTGAGGAGGTACGCATGACCCAGCTCGACACCCGGTCGGTGCACGCCGGCCGCGACGACCTGACCGCGCTCGGCGTGCACGTCCCGCCGATCGACCTGTCCACCACCTACCCGCTGCCCGGTGTGGCCGCGGGCGGGACGTCGTACGACGTCCTGACGCAGGGAAACCGCCCGGACGGCGGCAGCCTCGTCTACCAGCGCCTGTGGAACCCGACCGTCGCCCGGTTCGAGGACGCCCTCGCGGAACTCGAGCACTCTGACGGCGCGGTCGCGTTCGGTTCCGGCATGGCCGCGCTGACCGCCTGCCTGCTCGCCACCGTCGCCGCCGGCCGTCCGCACGTGGTCGCCGTAAGGCCCCTGTACGGCGGCTCGGACCACCTGTTATCCACAGGCCTCCTGGGTACGACGGTCAGTTGGGCGAAGGCAACCGAGGTCGCGGCGGCGATCCGGCCGGAGACCGGGCTGGTGATCGTGGAGACGCCGGCGAACCCGACCGTTGAGCTGGTGGACATCGCCGCGGTCGCTCGGCAGGCCAACGACGTACCGGTGCTTGTGGACAACACGTTCGCGACGCCGGTCCTGCAGCAGCCGGCTCGTCACGGGGCGAGCCTGGTGCTGCACTCGGCAACCAAGTACCTCGGCGGCCACGGCGACGTCATGGGCGGCGTCGTCGCGGCCGGCGCGGAATGGACCGCCCGGCTCCGCCAGATCCGGGCTGTGACTGGTGGCCTGCTGCACCCGTTGGCGGCGTACGAACTGCACAGGGGACTGCAGACGTTGCCGGTGCGAGTGCGGGCGCAGCAGGCGACCGCTATGAAGGTGGCGGACTGGCTGTCCGCTCAGCCGGCCGTCGAGGCGGTGTACTACCCGGGTCTGTCCGACCCGCAGGAGCTGATCGGCCGCCAGCAGGCCGGTCCGGGCGCAGTACTCGCCTTCACTGTTGCTGGCGGGTACGACGCGGCAGCCCGGGTGGCTGGTGCGCTGAGCCTGATCACGCATGCTGTGTCGCTGGGTGGCGTAGACACCCTCATCCAGCACCCCGCCGCGCTCACCCACCGCCTGGTAGCCCCCGAAGCCAAGCCCTCCGCCGGCCTCCTCCGCCTCAGCCTCGGCCTAGAAGACCCCGAGGACCTGACGACAGACCTGGCCCAAGCCCTCGCCCAGGCCTGACCGGCGCTGCCCACCCCACCAGAGCGCGCCTCCGACCCGAGCGCCCTCCGTCAGGCCGGCACCGCAGCGGGCCTCGTGAGTACTCGGTCGACGATGCCGTAGTCGCGGGCTGCCTCCGCGGTGAACCAGCGGTCCCGGTCGAAGTCGGTCTCGATCCGCTCGACCGGCTGACCGGTCCGGTCGCTGATCAGCCGAGCCAGGTCCTCCCGCGCCTTGATCGCCTGTTCCGCCTGCGTCTTGATATCGGACGCCGTACCGCCTATCCCGCCGGTCGGCTGGTGCATCATGATCCGCGCGTGCGGCAGCGCGAACCGCTTGCCCGGCGCACCACAGGTCAGCAGCACCTGCCCCATCGACGCGACCATGCCCATCGCGTACGTCGCCACGTCGTTGCTGATGAAGCTCATCGTGTCGTAGATCGCCAGCCCGGCCGACACCGAGCCGCCGGGGGAGTTGATGTAGAGGGAGATGTCCGCCTTCGGGTCCTCGGCGTTCAGCAGGATCAGCTGGGCGCACAGGGCGTTGGCGTTCTCGTCCTTGATCTCGTCGCCGAGGACGAGGATGCGCTGCCAGAGCAGACGCTGGTAGATGTGGCCGTCGAGGCTGTTCGGAAGCTGGAACTCACTCATGCGGTCCAGCCTGCGTGCCAGCGTACCGGAGCGCCCGGGAATCTGCCCGTGGCAGATCTGCCCACCGCAGACCTGGCCGGGATGGCACACTCGGTACAGGACATCGGAGGCGAGGAGGGCCAGACGTGTTGCTACGCCAGGTGATCGGGAACGTCTTCCGCCGGCTGCGGCGCGAGCGGGGGATCACCCTGCGCGAGCTCGCCGAGCTGGCGCAAGTGTCGGTGCCCTACCTTTCCGAGATCGAGCGCGGCCGCAAGGAGCCGTCCTCGGAGATCCTCGCCGCGATCTGCCGCGCGCTGGACCTCGAGCTGACCGACCTGCTGGCCGAGGTGCAGTTCGACCTGACCACAGCGGTCCGGGCCACGCTACCGATCCGCCTCCAGACTGCCGCCATCCGCGTCGAGGAGTCTCGCCCGCAGCAGATCGCCTCGTCCCCGCGTGCCTACTCCGGCTCGGCTCAGGCGTTCTGCCTGGTCGCCTAGCTGGTGCGTTGGTATGACAACCCGGCCGCACGGGCCTGGCGTACCACGCCTGCACCGGACGAGGTGCTGGCGTTCCACCAGAGCCTGCCCGGCTACCGTCCGACCCCGCTGACCCCTGTCCCGTCGCTGGCGGCGGAACTGGGTGTCGGCCGAGTCCTGGTGAAGGACGAGTCGCAGCGGCTCGGCCTGCCCGCATTCAAGGCGCTCGGCGCGTGGTGGGCGATCCACCGCACGCTGCAGGACCGCCCGGGGCCGGTGGAGCTAGTCACCGCGACCGACGGCAACCACGGCCGCGCGGTCGCACGCCGCGCCACGATGCTGGGTCTGCCGTCCCACGTGTTCGTCCCGGACGTGGTGAGCGATGCGGCGATCGATGCCATCCGCTCGGAGGGTGCGACGGTGACCGTCGTACCGGACTCGTATGACGCCGCAGTCGCCGAGGCAGCGTCGTACGCGGATCATTCTGGCCGGCTGCTGATCCAGGACTCTGCCTGGCCCGGGTACGACGTGGTGCCCCAGCACATCGTGGACGGCTACTCCACTCTGTTCCGCGAGATCGACGTACAGCCCGACCTGGTCGTCGTACCGATGGGAGTGGGGTCGATAGCCCAGGCAGCCGTCACCCACTACCGCAGTGGCTCGTCCACACCAGCTCTGCTCGGTGTTGAACCCACCACCGCCTCCTGCGTCACCACAAGCCTCCTGGCCGGTGAGCTGCTCACCATCCCCACCGGCAAGACAGTCATGGCAGGCCTTAACTGCGGCACCCCCTCCACTCTCGCCTGGCCCGTACTGCGCTCAGGCCTCGACTACGCCGTGACAGTCGAAGACGACGCGGCCCTGCAGGCGGTACACGACCTCAACGCGCTTGGAATCTCGTCAGGACCCAGTGGAGCGGCATCACTCGCCGGTCTGCGCGCAGCCCGCGACCGCCTGGACCTGTCCAGCGACAGCACAGTCATCCTCATCAGCACGGAGGCAGCGTGACCGACATCCGAGTCCGGTTTCCGGTTGATGATCGGGAGCTGTCCACGCTGCACGCGTTGGCCTTTGGGGGCGAGGTCGAAGTGCAGGGTTGGCGGGAGCGGTTGGAGCGGTGGGCGCTGACGTGGGTGGGGGCCTTTAGCAACGACCAGCTGATCGGTTTTGTGCAGGTGTGCTGGGACGGTGGTGCGCACGCGTTCGTGCTGGATACCGCCGTACACCCGGATCATGGGCGGCAGGGCCTGGGGAGACGGCTCGTGCTGGCTGCGGCTGAGGAGGCGAAGGCGGCCGGGTGTGAGTGGTTGCATGTGGACTTCGAGCCACACCTGACCGCCTTCTACCTCGAGGCCTGTGGGTTCCGGCCGAGCGATGCGGGCCTGCTCAGGCTGAGATAGCCGTCAGCCGTTCGGTCGAGACGCACGAGATCAGGCAGCGTTCCTTGGCGTCGCCGAGCAGGTCCGCGGTCCATCGGGTGAAGCCGCCGTCGCCCAGCTCTGCCCCATCCCAGCCGATGCCCAGCGCCGTACCGGAGTAGTAGTTCTTGCCCTTGGTGCGTTCGGGGTCCTCGGTGAGGTCCGTCTTCAGCGCAGGCCGGACCGTGTCGTCGATCCGCTCCCGCACAGCCGACGGGGTGAACGTGGTGAACGTGAGCTCGGCCGCGTCACCCAGTACGTCGTGCCAGTAGCGCAGGTGATCGACCAGCAGCTCGGCCTCGGTCCGGCCCGAGCCGGTGTCCCGCGCACTCGACACCAGTACGAACAGCTGGAAGTGCGCGAACATCCCTGGTCCCTCGACCGCCTGAGCGCGGACGACCCGCTGGCACGCGGCCAGGTCCACCCGCGCCTGTCCGGCACGACGCCGTACGGCGGCCTCGATCGCGAGCTCGTTGGTCGGATCGCTGGCGACCTCGGTACTGCGGATCGTGCTGAGAATCTGATGCTGGTTGATGTTGGAGACGGCCGAACAGGTGCCGAGCGGCGTCACCGGAGACAGCTCGACCCCCGCAAACTGCTCCGGCAGCAGCTCCCACAGCCGCTGCTGGGTCTTCACGAGCTGCCGCGGATCAGAGGTCGACGGCCGCGCGAACCGGTCCTGCTGCCACCGCTGCAACAGCCGCGCCGGCGTCACCTTCGCGGCCCGCGCACGACTCACATCCAGCAGCACCGACTGCAGATCCGACGGACTCAACCCATCGACCAGCGCCTCCCGGCACCCCTCCGGCAACCGCCCCCAGACCCGTTCACTCACATCACTCATCGCTCTACTGTGTCCGACCTCGGTCGACCCCGCTCCTCATTTAGTTCTGTACCTACTAGTATGTTCGGGATCAAGCGAGAGGGTGGATCGTGGATGCGATGCAGTACGAGGTCACGTTGCCGACCGATTACGACATGGGGATCATCCGGCGGCGGGTTGAGACGACCGGGCACCGGATGGACGATTTCGACGGGCTGGGCGTCAAGGCGTACCTGATCCAGGATCGGGCGAACGGCGCGATGGTCAACCAGTACGCGCCGTTCTACCTGTGGAACGACTCGGCCGGGATGGGCCGCTTCCTCTGGGGCGGCGGCTTCTTCACCGCGATCTGCACCTCCTTCGGCCGTCCGCCGGTCCGGCACTGGACCGGCGTGGAGGCACTCGCCGGTCCAGACGTCGACCAGCCTGCGCTGAGCGCGACCAAGCACACCTGGCAGCTCTCATCCGACGTGGATCCAGCCGATCCGGTCGCCGAGGCGGTCGGGATCTTGCAGCAGACCGCAGCCCGTGCGGACGTCCACAGCTCGGCGATCGCGGTGGATCCCACTCGCTGGGAGATCGTGCACTTCACCTTGTGGAGCTCGCCGGAGCCTGGCGCGGTGCCCGGCACGCGGTACCAGGCGCTGCACTTGTCCACAGCCGGCAGAAAAGAGCTGCTTGGACGCTGATTTCCTCGTATCTTTCAAGACATGAGGTACACGAGCCCGCACCTTTGACGCCCTGACCGCCTACCGAAAAGCCTGTCCAGCCGCATCGTCGCGTACGAGGCGCTACAGGACTTCATCCCGCTGTATCCGCTGTACCAGTTGCTGTTCGCCGATCACGGGTTGTCGCCTGCCCAGATCTCGATCCTGTTCGTCATCTGGTCGACGACCGCGTTCGTCCTCGAGGTGCCGTCGGGCGCCTGGGCCGACACGTACTCGCGCCGCAAGCTGCTGGTCCTCGGTGCGCTGATCAGCGCGCTCGGATACGCGGCCTGGATCACGGTGCCGTCGTTCGCCGGCTTCGCGCTCGGCTTCGTCCTGTGGGGTACGGCGTCCGCGCTGATCTCCGGCACGTTCGAGGCCTTCGTGTACGACGAGTTGGCCGCGCGCGACTGCACCGACAAGTACGCCGGGCTGCTCGGCCGGGCCAGGTCCGCCTCGCTGATCGCCAACCTGGCCGCGACTGCCTTGGCCGCACCGCTGTTCGACCTCGGCGGTTACACCCTCGCGGGCGTCGTCAGCGTCCTCAGCTGCCTGATCCAAGCCGCCGTCGCGCTGACACTCCCGGAAGCGCCACCCGTCGAGCCCGCACAGCCGGAGGAGGACGAGCCGCAACCGACGTCCACTCGGGCCGCGCTGGCCGAGTACTGGTCGATGCTGCGATCCGGTGTGACCGAGGCCTTGACCAGCCGTCCCGTCCGAAGAGCCGTGGCGCTGGTCGCGTTGCTCGGCGGCTTCCTGGCATTCGACGAGTACTTCCCGCTGCTCGCCAGAGAGGCCGGCGCGTCCACAACTGTCGTGCCTTTGCTGATCGCCGGGACTGTCGCGGCCCAGGCGATCGGCGGCGCCCTGGCGGGACCCGCGTACAAGTTGCCAGCAGCAACATTCGCGGTCGGCCTCGGAGCGACGGCGGTGCTGATCGCCTGGGGTGCGCTGAGCGGCACGGCCTGGGGATTCCTCCCGATCGCGATCGGGTACGGCGTGATGCAGCTGGTGATCGTGGTCGCGGAGGCGCGGCTGCAGGACTCGATCACCGGTCCGGCCCGAGCCACCGTGACGTCGGTGTCCGGCTTCTTCGCCGAGATCTTCGCCGTCGCGGTCTACGCGGGGTTCGCGGTCGGCTCGCTCTGGTTCAGCATGTCGATCCTGGTCGCCGCCCTGACGATCCCGGTGCTGCTGACGGCGCTCGTCGTACCGTTCGCGCTGCCGGCGCCCAAGAATTCGGTGTCCGCCGAAGTATCGGACGCTTAGCCTCGCAGGCATGAGAAAGCAGGGTGTGCTGGCTGCGGGTGCGGCAGCGGTGACGGTGGTGTTCTGGGCCTCGGCGTTCGTCGCGATCCGTCATGTCGGCCAGGAGTTCTCGGCCGGTGCGCTGTCGCTCGGCCGGTTGCTGGTCGGCAGCGTGCTGCTGGGTGCGTTCGTGTTCACCCGGCCGCGCCGTTGGCCGGCGAAGGGTGACTGGAAGTTCCTGCTGCTCTGCGGTGTGTTGTGGTTCGGCGTCTACAACCTCGCGCTGAACGCGGCCGAGCAACGCCTCGACGCCGGCACGACCGCGATGCTGGTGAACATCGGGCCGTTGCTGATCGCTCTGCTGGCCGGCGTACTTCTGCAGGAGGGCTTCCCGCGTCAGCTCGTGATCGGCAGTATCGCCGCGTTCGGTGGGGTCGTCCTGATCGGGTTGTCCTCGTCCGACGGGCGGGCCGAGACGTGGGGCGTCGTACTCTGCGTCGTCGCCGCGGCGGCGTACGCGATCGGTGTCGTTTCACAGAAGCCGTTGCTCGCCAGGCTGCCCGCGTTGGAGGTGACCTGGCTGGCCTGCGTGATCGGCACGGTCAGCTGTCTGCCGTTCGCTCCCGCACTGGTCCGGGAGTCGGCCGACGCGCGACCGTCGACCATCTGGTGGATCGTCTTCCTCGGTGCGTTCCCGACCGCGATCGCCTTCACCACCTGGGCCTATGCGTTGGCGCGGACGACAGCGGGCCGGATGGGCGCGACGACGTACCTGGTCCCGCCGCTGACGATCTTCCTCGGCTGGCTCCTGCTCGACGAAAGTCCGGCGCCGCTGGCCTATCTCGGCGGTGTGCTCTGCCTGATGGGTGTCGCGATCTCGCGCTATCGGTCGCGGGGCACCGCCGCTGCGAAGCCTGCTGTCAGCACGGTCAGCCCGGACTCGAACCCGCTGTCGAAGTCGTAGGCGAGTCCCTCCGGTCCCAACTCGCCGACCACGCGGGCCAGCGTCGGCGCTTTGCCCGCGGGCAGTCCCTGCACTCGGGCGAGCAGGTCCGGAGCCAGCTCGAACGTCTCCGCGCGGACCGCGGCCTCGCCGAGCGTGAAGCCGTGGATGAAGTCGACCAGCGTGTTCACCGACTCGAAGATCTGCCGCGGTGACAACCCGGCCCGGTCGAGCGCGCGATAGTACGGCTCCACCGTCACGACGACCACATCCGACACCGCCGACGTGTCGGACAGGACCTGCAGGGCGAGGTTCGGATGTGCCCGGAGCGCGTTGCGATAGGCCCGCGCCGCGTCCTTCAACTGCTCCTGCCACGGCACCGCGTCGCCCGGATCGGGCTGCTCCATGTCGGCGAACACCAGCTCCGCGAGCCCGGCCAGTACGGCGGCCTTGTTCGGCAGGTGGTGGTAGAGCGACATCGGGTTGACCTCGAGCGTCGAGGCGAGCCGCCGCATGGTCAGTGCGTCGATGCCCTCGTCGTCGACGATCCGCAGCGCCGCCGTCAGGATCGCCTCCCGGCTCAGCCGCTCCTGGCCGGCGCGGGGTCGGCCGGACCGCTTGCCAGCATTAATCATACGACGTATGGTACATAACCATACAACGTATGGAAAGGACACGAGCATGAAGCCGTTGGCGGGGAAGGTTGCGTTGGTGACGGGGGCGACCCGGGCGGCCGGGCGAGGGATCGCGGTCCAGCTCGGCGCGGCCGGCGCGACCGTGTACGTGACCGGGCGCAGTACGCAGGCGCGGCGGTCGGAGATGAACCGGCCGGAGACGATCGAGGAGACCGCCGAGCTGGTCGACCAGGCCGGCGGTCACGGCATCGCCGTACCGGTGGATCATCTGGACCCCGAGCAGGTCCGCGCCCTCGTCGAGCGGATCGAACGCGAACAGGGCGCGCTGCACATCCTGGTGAACGACATCTGGGGTCAGTTCGGCGAACCAGAGTGGGACAAGACCGTCTGGGAGAGCGACCTCGACAACGGGCTGCGCCTGCTCCGACTCGGTGTCGACACGCATGTGATCACCAGCCATTTCGCGTTGCCGCTGCTGATCAAGTCACCCGGCGGGCTCGTCATCGAGATGACCGACGGCACGAACGAGTACAACGCCGACAACTACCGCGTCTCGTTCTTCTACGACCTCGCCAAGGGCGCCGTCAGCCGGATGGCGTTCGCGCTCGCGCACGAACTCGACAAGTACGACGCGACCGCCGTACTGCTCTCACCTGGGTGGCTTCGGTCCGAGTCGATGCTCGAAGGATTCGGCGTGACCGAGGCCAACTGGCGGGACGCGACCGAGCGGATCCCGCACTTCGCGATCTCCGAGAGTCCGTCGTACGTCGGTCGCGCGGTGGCAGCCCTGGCCGCGGATCCCGACGTACGACGCTGGAACGGCAAGTCCACGTCGAGCGGCGAACTCGCGCAGCTCTACGGCTTCACCGACCTCGACGGAAGTCAGCCGGACGCGTGGCGCTACATCGTCGAGGTCCAAGACCCGGGCAAGCCGGCCGACACCACCGGTTACCGCTAAAGCCGGTACGGCGGGCAGACGTCGCTGCCGTCGCCGGGCGTCGCCAGTGGACGCGCGTCGGCGGACAGCGCCGCATGCGGATGCGCGGCCGCGATCGGGATCCCCGACGCGGCCGCCAACGCAAGCACTTCCCGCCGCGACGTCACAGCCCGGGCGGGATCCCGCTCGTACACATAGACGAGCTCAGGCCACCGAGCCTGCGCCGGATGCACCAGCACGTCCCCGCCGAGCACGGCCCGCTCGGTCACCACCGACTGATGCCCAGGTGTATGCCCCGGCGTCGGCACCAACCGCATCCCGCGCAACCCGACCTCACCGTCCACCACCCTGAGCTGCCCGGCCTCGACAATCGGCCGGATCATCCGCTCGTACGTCGCCCCGCCTCGCACATGCTCGAGCTCATCCCGCTGTACGACGTACTCCGCATTCCCGAACCGCGGCCGCTCACCCTCCGCACTCCACCCCACATGATCCAGATGCACATGCGTCAGCACCACGGTGTCGACGTCGCTCTCCCGAACCCCCACCTGCCCCAGCAGCGCCGGTAACCGCCCACCAACCCCCAACCACTCCGCCGCCTCCCCACCTGCCGGCCCCACCCCCGCATCAACCAGCACCACTCCGGCGTCCCCAGTCACCAGGTAGCTGTGGAAGTGCAGCCACCACCCCACGCCGCCCACATTCCCCGGCATCACCTCGGCGGTCCACTGCGAATGCTCAGCACTCCACCCAGGCAAGGCCTCCTCAACACTCTCTGGAAACACCGCCACCGCATCACACAACACCGTCACGTCCACACGGCCAGTCTGAGTCAGGGGAGGAGCATCCAGGTGGCCAGGGAGGTCATGAGGAGGGCTATGGCGGAGTCGAGGAGTTGCCAGGCTCGGGGGCGGGCGAAGAGGGGGGTGAGTTTGCGGGAGAAGAAGCCGAGGGCGAAGAACCAGGCGAAGGAGGCGGTGACGGCGCCGAGGCCGTAGAACCAGCGGCCGTCGGTGCCGCGTTGGTTGGCGAGAGAGCCGAGCAGTACGACGGTGTCGAGGTAGACGTGCGGGTTGAGGTAAGTGAAGCCTAGGCAGGTGAGCAGGACGCTGCGGAGGGCGGTGGGGGCATGGTCGGCGGGGTTGATGGAGCTGGGTTTCAGCGCGCGGCGGAAAGCGAAGGCGGCGTACAGGTAGAGGAAGGCGGCGCCGCCGTACTTGGCGATGTCGAGGGCGAGTTCGCTGCGGGTGAGCAGGGCGCCGAGGCCGGCGATGCCGCTGGAGATGAGGAGGGCATCGGACAGCGAGCAGATCAGGACCACCGGCAGGACGTGCTCGCGGCGCAGCCCCTGGCGCAGCACGAAGGCGTTCTGCGCGCCGATCGCGACGATCAGGGACAACGTGGTGGCAAAGCCGGCAAGGAGTGGCATGGGTACGACGGTAGGCAAGCTTCTCACCGTCAGACCAGCTAAAGATTCTCACGTGCCATTAGCATGGCTTCATCATGCAGATCGACTCCGCACAGCTGGACACGTTCGCGGCCGTCGTCGACGAAGGCAGTTTCGACGCGGCTGCCCGACGGCTGAACATCACGCCGTCGGCGGTGAGCCAGCGGATCAAGGCATTGGAGAGCCGGCTCGGTCAGGTCGTGGTGATGCGAGGCAAGCCCGCGCGGCCGACGGAGGCGGGTGAGGCGTTGCGACGGCTCGCGCGCCAGGTTTCGCTGCTGGAGTTGGAGGCGATCGCCGCGGTCCGCGGCCGGGCCGACACGTTGCGGTTGCCGATCGCGGTGAACGCGGACTCGCTCAACAACTGGTTCCTGCCCGCGATGCTCGATCTGACCGAGCAGCACGCAGCACAGTTCGTCGTCCATCAGGAGGACGAGGAGCACTCCGCCGAGTTCCTCCGCAACGGCACGGTGCTCGCTGCCGTGACCGCGGATCCACGGCCGGTGCAGGGCTGTCGCGTCGTACCGCTGGGCAAGATGCGGTATCTGGCGGTTGCCACGCCCGAGTACGCCGATCGCTGGCTGGTCGGGAAACCGTTGCCGGAGGCACTCGCCGAGGCGCCGATGATGGTGTTCAACAGCAAGGATCAGTTGCAGCATCGGCTGGCGCGCAAGGTGACCCGGCGGAAACTCGATCCGCCGACGCATGCGATCCCCGCGCCGGGCGGGTTCCATCAAGCCGTCCGGATCGGTCTCGGCTGGGGCATGATCGAGGATGAGGTCGCTCAGCCCGAGCTGGAAGCCGGCCGCCTGGTTGAGGTTGCCCCAGGCAAGTACATCGACGTACCGCTCTACTGGCAGCACTGGAAGCTACAGTCAGCCATCCTCGATGCCCTTACTGCAGCTGTACTGCGGGCAGCCGCGAAGGGTCTGCGCTGAGCCTCAGTCCCAGCGCATCGCCATCGGATTGTCGGGCGGGATCAGACCCGACGCCATCAGCGTCGCGCTCAACGGATGGACGAGGTCGTGGAGCTCGGCGGTCAGTTCATCGCCGAGCGCCCGCCAGCCCTGATCGGCCAACGCGTCCGTCGTGTCCTCCACCTGCAGACGGAGTTCCCGGCCGGCGACAGTGAGTCCGCCGGCTGAGTCGAGCAGGCCCCGGCTCCGCAGATCCTCCTCGGCAGCGGCCCAGTCGTCGTCGCTCCAGCGGCGATTGACCTGGAACACCTCCTTCGAAGGCCCACCCGCGGCAGAGATCGTCACGCAGGCCTGACACGGACTCAGTCCCGCACCAACCAGCGCCGCGACATGCCCGTCACCCCGCGACTCCCGCAGGATCGTCGTTGCCTGCCACAGCACGAGATGCGGTTCGTCCGGCCACTCCAACGCTGCGTTCGCCGCTGCGATCGGCCGCCCCGCGACGGGCGCCAACTCGGCCGCGCGACGAGCGATCTCCGAGGTACGACGAAGGTCCGCGTCAGGGAAGAGTCGTCGTACGGCGGAATCGACCGCGCGCAGCCGGGCGTCGAGCAACTGTGCGGGCGAGGCATGACCCCACGCATCCGGGATTGCGCGAGCCACCATGGCTGGATGGAAGTTGTAGAACACGGCCGCGACCAGTGACGGGCCGACCGGGCCAAGTGGAGCTGCGCGACAGCCGAAGTAGCTCATCCAGCCGCCGCGCAGGCCCAGCGCGTCGGTCTCGCGCCTCGTGTCCGGGGCGAAGTAGGTGATCGCGTGGTACGGCTCGAGCGACTTCCACATCCGCCGCGCCCGGTTGTCGGTCATCCGAGCGGCCGATGCATCACGTGGAGGCCGACGTACCCGTGCTTGGGGTGGTTGAACGCCCCGGGCACGGTGCCGATGATGTTGAAGCCCAGCTCCTGCCAGAGGTGTACGGCGGACTCGTTCGTCTCGACCACCGCGTTGAACTGGATCGCCAGGAATCCTTCACGAGTGGCCCAGTCGATCATGTCCTCGCAGAGCAGCCGGCCGACGCCCTTGCCGCGGGCCGCCGAGTCGACCATGAAGCTCGCACTGGCGACGTGCGACCCGGGACCCGGCCGGTTCGGGTACATGTTGGCGCTCCCCAGGACGGTGCCATCGGCATCGACCGCGACCGTGGTCCGGCTGAGCGGATCGGCCGACGGCGACATCCAGAGCGCCCGCCCCTGCTCCTCGGTGAGGTCCGGGTCATACGCATAGGTCTCACGCGCGGTGACGATCTCATGAAAGAACGGCCAAATAGCCGCCCAGTCGCCCGCGACCGCATCCCTGATCTGCACTGTCATAGTGCGAGAAGCATCACCCGTTCTGCGGAAGATGCCAAGGCGGTATCGCAGGAGCGAATAGACTTGTTGGGGATGACAAACACGGTGGTCCATGGGTTGCCGCGCTGGAGTCTGGCCGTGCCCCCGCTCGCTCTCGTCGTCCTGCTGCTGTCCTGGGGTCGTGATCTGGGCGCAGTACTGCTGATCCTGGTCTGTGCCGGTCTCGGTGCCGCCGTGATCGCGGCCGTCCACCACGCCGAAGTGCTGTTCGCGCTGACCGTGGTGACCAGCATGCTGACGCTGGCCACCGGTCGGGCGACGTTGCTGCAGGGCGCCGTACACCTGATGGTGTTCAGCGCGTTCCTGTTCCTCGCGGTCAGTCCATGACGGTCTTCAGGTAGTCGATCACTGCCTGCTGACCGCCGTGCTCGGCCCAGCCCATCGCGTTGCCGCCGTACATCGTGTCGCGGACCGTGGGATCGGCACCGAGTTCGATGAGTTTCTTCACCGTGTCGAGGTGTCCGTTGAGCGCGGGCCGGTGGATCGGTGCGGTCAGCGCCATGATGTTGAGGTCGAAGCCGAGATTCTTCAACGGTTGCAGGGCTTCGGTCCGGCCGATCTCGGCGGCCCGGATCGGCAGATACGGATTGCGCTCGACGGCTCGCGCCGCGAGGTCCGCGCTGACGTCCGGTGTCTCGCCGCGCATGATCGCGGCAAAGACCTCGTGTACGTCGTCCAGCGGTGCCGCACCGTGGGCGCGGAGCAGTTCCGCGACCTCGGTGTGTCCGTGGACGGCCGCGAGTTCGTAGGGACGGTGTCCACCGAACGCGGGATGCTCAGTGCCCGTGCCTTCGGGATCGGTGCCCTGCGCAAGGATCAGCTCGGCCCGGCGAAGCAGCCCTTGATGGGCGTCGAAGATGAGCTCGTCCTCCAGGAGTTGCTGGGGTGTCGGGTGTGCCGTCGTCATCCGCTCATGCCATGGACCGCCGTCGCCACGCCCCAACCCGTACTCGAGCAGTAGCTCCAAGTGCACCTCGTCGTACGGCGGAGGAGCGCCGGGGCCGCAGTTGTACATGGTCTGGCTGTCGTTCGGGTCGGCGCCGGCGTCCAGCAGCACCCGGGCGAGCTCGACCCGGTCGCGATGCGGCGGCTGATCGCCTTCACCACGACCGAAGACCCCGGTCAACGCAGTGAACGGCGACGGCAGGCCCTGCCACAGGTAGCCCGCGTTCGGATCCGCGCCATGCTCGAGAAGCAGTCGAGCGATCTCCACCTGATGCGGCGCATTGAGGCGACTATAGGTGAGATACAGCAACGGCTCCCACCGATACGGACCGCCCTCGGCCCTTGCCTGCAAGGGAAGCTCCGACCGTACGGCGTCCAGCTCGCCGGCCACCACCTTGGTATAGATGTTGCTCAGGGCAATCTCCGGGAAGCGGTCGAGCAGCTCCCGGGCCGAGCGTTGCCGAGCGGGATCGTCCTGCCCGTAGTGCAGTGTCGCCAGCCGGAGGAACTCGTCGGCACGCTGCTCCGGAGTGTCGATTGGGCCGCCGATCTCCTGGCGATGCGGTGACCGGCTGTACCGGTCGACCAGCTCGAGATGCCGCACGATCCGCGGCCAGCTGGCGAATCCGTAGCTCCGGGCGATCACCAACTGCGCATCGGCCAGCGACTGCACCGGATGGAACTCGTCGGCCAGCGCGACCGCTTGGGGATCGTTGTCGCGGACCTGCTTGAGCAAGGTCTTGGCCTGCTTGCGCAGGTGCTCCAGGGACGGGTCGTTCGGGAGATTCCGGGTCGGCATCGCGACCTCCTCTCTACGAGCCTGCTGTCCGCGTCGTCAGGCGAGAAAGGAGGTGAACAACTACCGCACAACTCCGTGATCAGGTGGGCTGAGCCCTTCCCGCGGACCGGTGGCACCCTGAGTGCCTACCGAAACCGTAGCCGATCAAGGCTTCTCCATCCACCACTCGACGAACTCGTGCGCGCGGTCCTTGTCGAGCCGGATCACCCACAGATTGCTGAACTCACCCGGCGGTTGGGTCAGGTACGTCGTCCAGCCGCGAACGAACCCGACGCCGTCGCCGAACCCCAGCACCTCGTACTCGAACGTGGTCTCGCCCGGCGCGTCCGCGACCTCCAGCCACGCGCTCACGATCGCGTCCCGGCCGAGCACCGGCGCCTCGTCCGGCCGGCGGTACCACGCGGCGTCCTCGGTCCACAGCGCCGCGATGTCAGCCGGATCGTTGGACTCCCACGCCTTCCGGTACTTCGCCACCCACCGATCCAGATCTTTCTCCTTCATGAGATCCGGCGGTGGTTGAGGATGACGGCGGACGGGGTTGCGAGTACGGCGGGGTGCTCGCGCGGATCGGCGTCGTACGTGACGAGATTGCCGTCGCCGGTCAGGCCGAGGAAGTCCTGCGCTCCGGTTGATGCGGCCTCGAGTGCCTGGGTGACGGTCAGGCCGTGTTGCACCAGCAGGTCGATCTCGCCGGCGACGGTCCCGACGACGTCGGATCCGGTCAGCACGCGGACGCCGTACCGATCGGCGAGCGGGAGCATCGATGCCAGGTACTCCGACTTGGCCGTCCGCCGGGCGAGCAGTTCGGGGGTGTGGGTCGGGTGCGCGCCGACGGAGGCGCAGAGTGTCGGCGTCCAGGCGCCACCCCGGGCGCCGAGGGCCTCCAGGTCCTGCTCGGTGAGCGACGTACCGTGCTCGATCGAGTCGACACCGACCCGAACCAGCTCGCTGACGATCGAGGTGTTGGTGTGGGCCGCGACCCGCGCACCCCGCGCGTGAGCGAGGTCGACGACGGCCTGGATCACGTCGCTCTCGTACGTCTGCGCCACCACACTGCCGCGGATCGGGCCGTCCGGGCCGACCTCCGGGAAGTCGCCGACGAGCTTGAGCCAGGTCGCGCCGTCGGCGATCTCCGCCTCGACCGCCGCGAGCAGGTCCTCCGGCTCGACCGGGTCGTACATCCCGGCGAAGTAGCGGCCGGGCGGTGCGAGGAAACGGCCGGCCGCGAGTACGAGTGGGCGGCTGTCGTCCTCGGTGGTCGCGAGCTTGAGGGTGATCTCGCGGTCGCCGCCGACGTCCCGTAGCGCGCTGACCCCGGCGTTCGCGAGCTCGTCGAGCCGCTCGTCGGCGAAGTCGGCGCCGAACATCCGTGGTCCGTTCTCGCCCGGTCCCATGGTCAGGTGGCAGTGCGAGTCCACCAGCCCCGGTACGCCGAACCGGCCGGGCAGCGCCTCGGCGTCACCAGAGCCGAACACCAGGCGCGCGCCGGACGCGGCCGGCAGAACGGTTCCCTCGAAGACCCACGTCGTCATGTCCGCCATCCTGCCGCAGCACGAGACCCAGCTCACGTCTTCCGCTACTTGAACATGTTCAAAAGTCGGTCGTAGGCTCCAGCTGTGACTAAATTTGAACGTGTTCAAATTGTGAGGACGTGGTGAGCATGACGGTGGCGACGTACCTGATCTACCTGCTGATCGCGGTGCCGCTGACGATCTGGGTGGCCCGCACGCTGAGCCGGAACGGCCGGATCTTCCTGGTCGACGTGTTCCAAGGGAACGAGGACTTCGCCGACGCGGTGAACCGGCTGCTTGTGGTCGGGTTCTACCTGGTCAATCTCGGGTTCGTGACGCTGTTCCTGCGCAGCGACGCCGCGGTGCTGGACGCCCGCGGGGTGTTCGAGCAGCTGAGCGTGAAGCTCGGCATCGTGATGCTGGTGCTGGGTGGACTGCACCTGGTGAATGTCTGGGTCTTCAACGCCATCCGCCGCCGTAGCCGGATCGAGGAGATGACCACGCCACCGGTGCCGCCGAACCACGTCCTGCCGGCCGGAACCGAACCGTCTGTGCACCTCGGTTACTGATCATGCGCGAGTTGACCGTCCTGTACGACGCGCAGTGTGGCCTGTGCCGCCGGTTCAAGGAGTGGCTGGCGGTACAGCGGCCGGCGTCGAACGGGCAGGGTGGGGTGGTGCGGCTGAGATTCGTCGCGGCGGGGTCGACGTATGCGCGGGCGCTCTACCCCGACCTGGACCACGCGGCCACACTGCGCGAGGTGACGGCGGTCGCGGACGACGGGTCCGTGTACGTCGGCGACCGGGCGTGGATCGTGTGCCTGTGGACCACGGGGGAGCACAGGCACACCGCCGTACGACTGGCGAGTCCGGCCCTGCGGCCGGTGGCGCGGGCAATGGTCCAGGCGGCTGCGGGACTGAGGCGCTTGAGTGGAGGTGACTACGCTGACCGATGT
Organism: Kribbella sp. CCNWLW201; assembly: GCF_037203805.1. Taxonomy (NCBI): domain Bacteria; kingdom Bacillati; phylum Actinomycetota; class Actinomycetes; order Propionibacteriales; family Kribbellaceae; genus Kribbella; species Kribbella sp. CCNWLW201. Next base: position 1,240,937 of record NZ_JBBCBQ010000001.1, read on the forward strand.
GACGGAGAGTGCGACCTCCAAGGGTGAGCAGACCCGGGAGCTGATCCTGTCCACCGCGCTGCGGTTGTTTCGCCAGCAGGGATACGGCAAGACCACGATGCGCGCGATCGCCACCGAGGCGGGCGTATCGGTCGGCAACGCGTACTACTACTACAGCTCCAAAGAGCATCTGATGCAGGCGTACTACGACCACCTGCAGGACCAGCACCGGGAGGCGGTCGAGTCGATTCTGGCGGCGGAGAAGTCGTTCGTGCCGCGGATGACCGGCGTACTGCGGGCCTGGCTCGAGGTGTCGGCGCCGTACCACGAGTTCGCCGGGACGTTCTTCAAGACCGCGGCGGAACCGAAGAGCCCGCTGTCGCCGTTCAGTGAGCAGTCCCGGCCGGCCCGGGAGGCGAGTGTCGAGATCTTCCGACGGGTGATCGACGGCTCGGACCTCAAGTTGCCGGCCGATCTGAAGGCGGAGCTGCCCGAGCTGCTGTGGCTGATGCAGATGGGGATCGTACTGTTCTGGGTGCACGACGACAGCGCGGATCTGCGCCGGACCAAGGCGTTGATCGACCGCTCGGTGCCGCTGGTCGACCGGTTGCTGCGGCTGACCCGGATCCCGGGTGTCCGGGGTGTGGTGAACGACATCGTCGGCCTGATCCGCTCGATCAAACGCTGACTACTCGCCGGTGAGGCCGTCGATCCGCTCGCGGAGGAAGTCGGCGTGGCCGTTGTGGCGGGCGTACTCCTCGATCAGGTGGATGTAGAGGTAGCGCACCGAGTAGTCGCCGTCGTGGCCCGGTCGCAGGAAGGTGTCGTCGAGGTCGTAGCGAGCGGCGATCTCGTCGGAGGCCTTGACGATCTGGCGGAAGTCCTTGACGTCCTGCTCGGCCTGCCCCGGATCCACCAGGTCGAAGTCGCCGTCGGGATGCTCGGCGGTCCAAAACTTCGGTTCGGCCGGGAGTTGGGCCAGCGCGCGATGGAACCAGTACTTCTCGACCTCGGTCAGGTGCCGGATCAGCCCGAGCAACGACATGCTGGACGGTTCGACGCTGCGCTGGACCAACTGGTCACCGGTCAGGCCGGAGATCTTCCACAGCAGCGTGCCGCGGTGGTAGTCGAGGAAGCCTTGGAGGAGTTCGCGTTCGCCTGCGGCTGTGGGGGGATCCACCCGTGATTCCGTCGTCGTCACGTACTGAACCTAGCCGGTGTGACGTGTCTCCCGGGCAGGATTGACAAAGGATTGGCCCCCGGTGCCGTAGACTGCCTGTGACGGCCCGCCCAGTTCTGCCTCGGGCCGGTGAGCGCAAACACGTTGCGCCAGCAGTCGACTACCACGCGCCGCGGCCGCCAATGGCCGCGCCGGGCAGGACGACCCCCCGACATTTGGAGTACTGCATGGCGGTCCGCCGCCCCACGTCCACATCCCCGCAATCCGCTCAATCCGCGTCCGGTTCCCGGTCGCGCCCGCGTCGCCGCCGTACCTCCAACGGTGCGGCCAATCCGCCGGCGAATGTTGCTAAGAGCAACAACGCGGCCACGTACGAAGAGGTCGCGCCGATGGTTGTCCCGGACAACCTTACGTTCGCGGACCTCGGCGTACCGGCCTCGCTGGTGTCGGCGCTGGCTGTCACCGGAGTGACCAAGCCGTTCCCGATCCAGGCGGCGACGCTGCCGGATTCGCTGGCCGGCAAGGATGTTCTCGGTCGCGGCCGGACCGGCTCCGGCAAGACGTACGCCTTCGTGCTGCCGGTCCTGGCCCGGCTCGCCGTGAGCCGCTCGAAGCGCCGGGCGAACCATCCGCGGGCGCTGATCCTGGCTCCGACCCGCGAGCTGGCGACCCAGATCCAGGCGTCGATCACGCCGCTGACCGACGCGCTCGACCTGCGCACCATGACCATCTTCGGCGGCGTCGGCCACGGCCCGCAGATCACCGGTCTGCGCAAGGGCGCCGACATCGTGGTCGCCTGCCCCGGCCGGCTCGAGGACCACCTCAAGGCCGGTCACGTGAAACTCGACGCGGTCGAGATCACCGTGCTCGACGAGGCCGACCACATGGCCGACCTCGGCTTCCTGCCCGCCGTACGGCGGATCCTCGAGGCGACCCCGTCCGGTGCCCAGCGGCTGCTGTTCTCAGCCACGCTGGACGCCGGTGTCGACGTACTCGTGCAGCGCTTCATGACCGATCCGGTCACGCACAGCGTCGACTCGGCCCAGTCGCCGGTCTCGAAGATGACCCACCACGTGCTGCACGTCCAGACCGACAGCCGGCTGCCGGTGCTCGTCGACCTGACCGCGGCGCCCGGCCGGACGCTGGTGTTCACCCGGACGAAGTACGGCGCGAAGTCGCTCACCAAGAAGCTGATCGCCCAGGGCGTCCCGGCCGTCGAGTTGCACGGCAACCTGTCCCAGGGTGCCCGGACCCGGAACCTCGAGGCCTTCGGCAACGGTACGGCGAAGACGCTGGTGGCGACCGACATCGCGGCCCGCGGCATCCACGTGGACGACGTCACGCTGGTGATCCACGCCGACCCGCCGATCGAGCACAAGGCGTACCTGCACCGCTCCGGCCGTACCGCTCGCGCGGGCGCCGAGGGCACCGTCGTCACGCTGATGACCGACGACCAGGTCCGGGACGTCCGCGACCTCACCCGCAAGGCCGGTATCGCGGCGAAGGTCACCAAGCTCACCACCGGTGATCCGCTGCTGACCGAGCTGGCCCCCGGCGAACGCATCTTCGTCGAGCCACCGGTCAGGGCTGCACAGCCGGAACGCGACAACGTGTCCGCGGGTCGTGGATCAGGTCGAGGCAGCCGTCGTCGCGGCGGCGCCCAGGCAGGCGGCCAAGGCTCCGGTCAACGGGCCGGCGGTCAGCGCTCTGGTGGTCAACGGTCCGGTGGTCAGCGGTCCGGTGAGGCCGGTGCCGCCAAGGCTGGTCGTCCGGCGCGCGGTGGCGGTCGCTCGAAGTCCGCAAGCACGCCGAAGTCCTACAGCACGAGCACGCCAGGCTCCAGCACGCGCACAGCCGGAGCCGCCGCGTTCTCCGCCGGCTCCCGCGCCGGCGCCTCCCGCCGAGGTCGCTGACAGCGTTAGGCAACGTTTGAAAGGCCCAGTCAGTCCGACTGGGCCTTTCGCGCGGCCGGCGATCGTGCTGTGGACACCTCATGGGTTGGGTAGGCGTGCCGAGCTGCTTCCCGAAATCTCAACCACCACAGGGGTTTCGCTGGTCGCGGCGGCTGAAGCGCATCACGCGACCGGCGCACCGATCGCGGTGCATCACGAACCTCCGCCCACGGATCGAGCGCCGGCTCGGGGTCGACGTGGCCGACGCGATCTTCGTTGGCAATCCGTCCCGGGCCTTCGACTGGAGCAGGTGACGGCGGGTCGCGGGGTGGGGACGCTCGGCGGCTGTACCTTTCCCGCATGAGCGTGATTGCACAGGTCTTCGTGGTGGTGGCTGGGGTCTTTCATCTGGCGGTGTTTGCGATGGAGAGCCTGTTGTTTCGGAAGCCGAGCACGTACAGGCGGTTCCTGGTGAAGGACGAGGCGGAGGCCGCGGTCGCGCGGCCGTGGGCGTTCAACCAGGGGTTCTACAACCTGTTCCTGGCTCTCGGGGCGCTCGGCGGGCTGATCTGGGGTGGCGACAAGGGTGAGGCGATCGCCCTGTTCGCCTGCGCCTGTATGGCGGGTGCCGGCATCGTGCTGGTCGCCTCCGACCGCCGGATGGTCCAGGCGGCGGCAGCGCAGGCCGGTCCGCCGATCGTCGCGCTGGTGCTCGCCGCAGTTCTCTGAGCGGTTGACTTAAAGTCCACTTGATGTCCGAGGGTTCTCGGCATGACGACAACAGCCGAGCCCTCGATCGATCAGGGCACCCCGTCCGGTGGCGTACTGGCGCCGCAGTACCGCGCTCTGACGATCGGGATGGTCGCGCTGATCACCCTGGTCGCGTTCGAGGCCCTGGCCGTGACGACCGCGATGCCGACCGTCGCCCAGGCGCTCGACGGCTTGTACCTGTACGCGCTCGCGTTCGGTGGACCACTCGCCTCCGCGGTGGTGGCGATGGTGGTCTCCGGCACCTGGAGCGACCTCAAGGGCCCCACCCGGCCGCTCTGGCACGGGACCGCCTGGTTCCTGGCCGGCCTGATCATCGCCGGGCTGGCGCCGACGATGGAGGTTCTCGTCGTCGGCCGCATCATCCAGGGCTTCGGCTCGGGCCTGCTGACGGTCGCTCTGTACGTCGTGGTCGGGCAGCTGTATCCGGCCAGGCTGCGCCCCCGCATCTTCGCCGCGTTCGCCACCGGCTGGGTGGTTCCCTCGCTGGTCGGCCCCGCGATCGCCGGTCTGATCGTCGAGCACACCAACTGGCGGATCGTGTTCCTCGCGGTCCCGGCCATCGCGATCCCGGCGGCGCTGGTGATGCGCCCGGGCCTGGCTCGGGGCAACGCCCAGAAAGCACGCCCCGGGCGACTGTGGGACAAGCGGGCGCTCTGGGCGGTTGCGGCCGCAGCCAGTGTTCTCCTGCTCCACTACGGCGGCCAGCAGCACGGCGTACTCCAGCTCGTCCTGCTCGCCATCGGCCTGGCCGGCGTCGTCGCGTTCGCTCCGAAGCTCCTGCCCAGCGGCACCTTCATCTTCAGGCCGGGCCTGCCGTCGGTCGTCGCGCTCCGCGGCCTGGTCGCCGCCGCCGGTTTCGGCGCCGAGGTGTTCCTCCCGCTGATGCTCACCCGGGAACGCGGCCTGTCCCCGGCGCTCGCCGGCCTGGTGCTGACCGTCAGCGCGCTGAGCTGGACCGCCGCCTCGTGGTACCGCGGCCGGCCGAACCAGCCGTTCTCCCACGCGGTCTTCCTGCAGGCGGGCATGGTCGCGATCCTGCTCGGCATCGTCACCGCGGCCTTGACCCTGAACGAGAACGTCCCGGTCGTCGTCGGCATCGTCGGCTGGAGCCTCACCGGTCTGGGGATGGGTACGGTCTTCCCGACCCTGTCGGTGCTCGTACTCGAGTACTCCGAGCGGGACGAGCAGGGCGCGAACAGCTCCGCGCTGCAGCTCAGCGACTCGTTGTCCACCGCAACGGTCCTGGCCGTCGGCGGATCCCTCTTCGCCGCGCTCGAGCCGCGCTCCGCGATGACCGCCTACCTGGTCGCCTTCGGACTCCCGGCTCTGCTCGCGCTGCTCGGCGTACAGGCTGGCCGGCGTACTACTCCTTCGAGCCTGTGACGGCGATGCTCGCACCGAGGCCGATGATCATCAGGCCGCCGGTGCCGCCGACCAGCTCGAGCCGACGGGGTGAGCGGGCGAACCACTCGCGCGCGGTGCCGGCGACCAGGGCCCAGACGCTGTCCGAGACGAGGGCGATCAGGATGAAGATCAGGCCGAGCAGCAGGATCTGAACCCACGCCGGGCTGCTCGCGCTCTGGTCGACGAACTGCGGCAGGGCGGCGGCGAAGAAGACCGCCGTCTTGGCGTTGGTGACCCCCACCAGGAACCCCTGGCGCATCGTCTTGCGGCTGTTGCCCGGCTTCACCCCACTGGTCATCGCCGCGACCAGGGACTTCCGGGTGCGGAAGGCGTGCACGCCGAGATAGATCAGGTACGCCGCTCCCGCCAGCTTCACCACGGTCAGGGCGATCGCGCTGGCGGCGATCAGGGTGCCGAGGCCGAGGGCGACCGCGACGAGCATGACGGCGGCGCCGATGGTGTTGCCGACCATCGTCAGCACCGCCTCACGCCGTCCGACGGCCAGTGCGCGACCGACGATGAACAGCACGCTCGGACCGGGGACGACGATGATGATGAACGCGGTGATGGCGAACGCGAGGAGGTGCTGAGCGGACGGCATCTCCTCAGGGTAGGTGCCGGATCGCCGGAGCGCAGCGGAGATTCCGCCGGGTGGGATACGTCACCGCCACGCCGTAGCGCGTTGACCCGTGGAGAACCCCGCCGCTACGGTTCGGGGGACAACCTGCGGTGCCATGAGGGAAGCCGGTGCAAGTCCGGCACGGCCGCGCCACTGTGAGCGAGCACTGCTCGTGAGTCAGGACGCTCGGGTACCAGCAGCCTTTCGAAGGGGACGCGCACTTCCCCAGGAGGTTCAGATGGCAGCTCCTGCCCGCACTCTCGCCGTACCGGCCGTTTCATCCCGTCTGCTCGCTGTGGCGCTGCTCAGCGTCGGCCTGCTGCTTCTGCTCGGCTATCTGGTCGCCTTCGACCAGGGCGCCGTGTCTCAGTCGGGCATGTACCTGCACGAGCTGATGCACGACGGTCGCCACCTGCTCGGCGTGCCCTGCCACTAGACCTATGCGCACCTTCGGATCGCTCCTGGTGCGCGGACTGATCGTCGGACTCTTCGCCGGCCTGCTGGCCGGAGCCTTCGCGTACACGATGGGCGAACCGCACATCGATGCCGCGATCGCGATCGAGGAAGCCGGCGCCGCGCACACCCACGACCATGGCGATGCTGCTTCGGAAGAAGAAGCGCCACTCGTCTCCCGCGACGGCCAGCGCGCCGGACTCTTCCTCGCCACCACCTTGTACGGCGTCACCCTCGGCGGGATCTTCGCCGTCGGATTCACCCTGCTCCGGCGCAGGCTGCGGACCGGCAACGACTCGTACGCCGCGCTGGGGCTGGCCGCGGCCGGGTTCCTCGGGATCGTGCTCGTGCCGTTCCTGAAGTACCCGCCCAACCCGCCGGCGGTCGGCGACCCGGAGACGATCACCCGCCGTACGGTCACCTACCTGCTGACCCTGGTGATCGGCCTGCTCGCGGTCTGGGCCGGTGTCGCCGCGTCCCGTTGGGCGGCTCGGTACGGCGATCTCGCTCGGCTGGCCGGTGGTGTCGGCGCCTTCCTCGTGACGATCGTGGCGGCGTACCTGATCCTGCCCTCGATCAACGAGGTTCCGGGGTCGTTCCCCGCTACGCTGCTGTGGCAGTTCCGGTTCGCCTCACTCGGTACGCAGGCGACACTGTGGCTCCTCCTCGGTTTCGGGTACGCCGCCGCAGTGGACCGCCGGCTGTCCCGACAGAAGGTGGTTGCCGCTTGATCGCGCTCACGCTGGTCGCCCATGCCCTGACCCCCGCACTTCGCGGCCTCGTGCTCGGTGGTGACGCGGAGCCGGACCCGGCGAGTCTGTCGGCTGCTCGTGAGCTCAAGCTCGAGGCCGATGCGGTGTACGCCGGGCCGGAGCAGGCCGCCGTACGCACGGCTGAGGCGCTCGGGCTGACCGCGGTGGTCGAGCCGGCGTTGCGGGACCGGGAGTACGGCGACTGGGCCGGCCGCGAGCTCGAGGAGTTGCTGGCCGCCGAGCCGGAGCGGGTGGCCGCCTGGCTCGAGCGGCCACACGCCGCCACACCGGGCGGGGAGACCGAGAACGACGTACTCACCCGGGTCGCGGACTGGCTCGGCGACCTCGGTCAGGACCCCGACGACCGCCGTACCGTCGTGGCCGTCGTCCACCCGGCGGTGGTACGCGCGATCGTGCTGTACGTCCTCGACGCGCCGGCCGAGTCCCTGCGGCATGTGGACGTCCGACCCCTCGCCACAGTCACGCTGTCGCTCCACGAGGGCTCCTGGTCACTCGCCTTCCGTTAGAGCGGATCGGCGGGCGAATCGCGGCATGGCGTCGCGATAGTTGCGGGCAAGGTGTATGACGGGGTTGTGACGCTCACCGAAGCCCGGAACTTCCTCCGCTCGGAACTGCTCGCGGTCGCGGCCATCGTCGTCCCGGACCAGACACCCGCGGTGACACAGGATGTCGGCCCGGCGAGCCAGGGTGCGCTGTCCGACGACCGCGGTCCGGAGTCGGTCTGCACGATCACGGTCGAGACCGGCGAGCCCACCTCCCCGGATCCGGAGGCGCTGATCAGCTTCGCCGCCGAGACCCTGGAGGCCCGCGGCTGGAAGGTCGAGACCGAGCCCGCGGCGGACGGCAAGTACCGCGTCCTCGCCCGCCGCGACGGCTACGACCTCACCGTCGACGCCCGCAGCACCGACTGGCGCATCACCTTCACCGGCCAAACCCCGTACGTCGACGATCTCTGAGGACTCAGCCGGCCCGCCACCACACCTCGGCCTCGGTGCTGGGGAACAGGCCTCCGCCGAGCACGACCCGGAACGGGTTCGCGCCGATCACCGCCCAGGAATGCCTGCTGTACTGCGCCGGGAAGTCCTCGCGCACCGCCAGCGCGAACAGGTCGTCGAACGCATCGGACAGCAACGGGCTGACGTCCGGGCCGATCGCGTCGTAGGCGCCGGTGCGGAGATGCGTCGCGAGCGCATCCAGGTCGACGGCATCCAGCAGAGCGCCTGCGGCCGGGTCCTGGGTCCGGATCAGGTCCGCCACCTGGACGCAGACCGAGCGCAGGCTGCCGTCGACCTTTACGACGGCGGGCAGGGTGCTTATGGCTGCGACCAGATCGCCCGGGTCCTGGCTGGGCAGTCGTTTCGCCTTCCCCAGGCAGTACGGCACGAACTGCGGGAACTGCATCAGATCGGCTGCGCTGGCAACGCGCAACCAGAACTCGACCGGCAGTTGATCGTCCAGCCCGTTCTCCTCCGCCCAGACACCGATGTAGTGCAGGGTGTCCATCCAGAAGTGAAAGGTCTGGTCCTCGGCGAGTTCGGCCAAGTCGTCGGCCTGCTTGCTTCCGGCCAGTACGTCGGCCGGCACGAGGGCGGTTGCCGCGGTCAACTGCTGGTGCAGATTGCCCGCCGGGAACTCCAGGTCTCTGGTCAACCATTCGGGATACATCCGGCAGATCCTTGCAGCCCGGAGGGTCGGACTAGCTGGTTGCGGCGCGCTCGGCGGCGCTGCGGAGGACGCAGAATTCGTTGCCTTCGGGGTCGAGCATGGTGACCCAGCCGGTGCCGTCGGGCTCGCGCCGGTCGTACGCGATGGTGGCGCCGAGGGTGAGCAGCCACTCGACCTCCTCGTCCCGGGGTCCGTCCGGCTCGAGGTCCAGGTGGACGCGGTTCTTGACCGCCTTCTCGTCGTTGTTCTGCTCGAACAGCAACGTCATCGAGTCAGTCACGACAGCGGCGTACGGGTCGCCGGGCTCGTCGTCGTCAGGTCGCGGCGCCTTCAGCACCTGCAGCCAGAACCCGGCCAGCTCGTACGGGTTGTGTGCGTCGAAGGTCACGGTGCGAACGCGCGAAGTCATGGGCATCACTTCCGGAACAAGAGGCGGGCGTCGGGCACGACAGTATCCGGGTACGGCGTGAAGCCGGCGGAGATCGCGATCTCGGTGAGGGCGGCCGGCGTCCACCGGTGGACGTGGATGTTCATCGGATGGCCGCCGTACCCGGAGGTCTTGTGGGTGGATTCCTCGCCGACGTGGAAGCCGACCATCAGGACGCCACCAGGAGCGAGCACCCGATGGAACTCGGCCAAGGCCTGGGGGACCACGTCCCGCGGCAGGTGGATGATCGACCACCAGGAGATGACGCCGCCGAGCTCGCCGTCCGGCAACTCCAGCGCCGTCATCGACCCGACCTGGTAGTCCGGGCCCGGATGGTCGCGCCGGGCGATCTCGATCATGCCCGGGGACAGGTCGATGCCGATCACGGACAGCCCGCGCTCCTGCAGGAGAGCGGCCAACCGCCCCGGCCCGCAACCGACGTCGAGGACCGGTCCCGAGGCCAGCCTCGCGAACAGGTCGAGGCACTCCGGCTCGTCGTCCGCGCCGTCCTTCACGAGTTCGGCGTACGAGGGCGCGACGGTGTCATACGAGGTCCGGATGTCGTCCAGGAAATCAGTCACCCGGCCGACCCTAAGACCGGCCGGGGACAGTTTTCGGTCAGGCCTTGCCGAGGGATTGCTTCTGCTTGCCGAGACCCTGGATCTCCAGCTCCATCGTGTCGCCTGGGGCCAGGTACGGGAACCGGCCGGACAGCGCGACCCCCTCCGGGGTGCCGGTGTTGACGATGTCGCCCGGGCTCAGCGTCATGTACTGCGACAGGTCCCGGATCAGCGCCGCCACCGAGAAGATCATGTCCCGGGTGTTCGAGGCCTGGCGCGGCTCGCCGTTCACCCACGACTTGAGGTCGAGGTTCTGTACGTCGCCGACCTCGTCCGCCGGAACCAGCGCCGGGCCGAGCGGGTTGAAGGTCTCGCAGCACTTGCCCTTCGACCACTGCCCGCCGGACTGCTCGATCTGGAAGGCCCGCTCGGACACGTCGTTCGAGACGGCGTACCCGGCGACGCAGGCGAGTGCTTCCTCGTCGGAGTCGACGTACCGGGCCTCCTTGCCGATGACGACAGCGAGCTCGACCTCCCAGTCGGTCTTGGTCGCCCCACGGGGCACGAGCACCTCGTCGTACGGGCCGACGACGGTGTTCGGGTGCTTGAAGAAGACGATCGGCTGCTTCGGCGGCTCGGCACCGGACTCGGCCGCGTGGGCGGCGTAGTTCTGGCCGATGCAGACGACCGCGGCCGGGCGTGCGATCGGGGCGCCGACCCGCAGGCCCTCGACGTCGACGGCCGGGAGTTCACCGGCTTCCAGCGCGGCGCGGGCACGGGCGATGCCGTCGGAGGAGAGGAAGGCGCCGTCGATGTCGGCGGTGATCGGGCTCAGGTCGTGAACGGTGCCGTCGGCGGCGCGCACGTACGGGCGCTCCTCGCCGACCGCGCCGAGGCGCAGCAGTTCCACAGGTATCTCCCTGGATGAGGACGGATCACTCTTTGTCGAACATCGGCCGCAACCGGGCCCGGGAGGCCTCGATATGCGCCCGCATCGCGGCGGCCGCTTCAGCCGGGTCACCCTTGCGGACCGCGGTCACCACCGTCTTGTGCTCACGCAACGCCTTCGTCGCGATGCCGCCACCGTAGTACAGCCGGAACAGGTGCAGGTGGCAGTGTGTCCGCGCAAAGGACAGCCGGGCCGTCTCGTTGCCGGACAGCTCCAGGACCAGGTCGTGGAACCGCTGGTCGTGCGCCGCCATCGCCCGGTAGCTCTCGTACGCCGGTCTGTCCGGTACGTCGGTGTAGCTCAGCATCTCGGCCTTGAGCCGGGCCAAGTCCTCGGTGCTGGCTCGCTCGGCGGCGCGACCGGCCGCCCACGGCTCGATGTGCAGCCGGTACTCGAACAGGTCCTCGAACTCGGCCACGGTCAGCCGGGACGAGACCCGGTATCCCCGCAGCGGCTCCTTGATCACCAGGCCGTCCGACTCCAGCCGCGCCAGCGACTCCCGGATCGGGGTCTGCGAGATACCCAGCTCACGGGTCAGCGCGTCGATGTTGAGCCGGGTGCCCGGCTCGACCACGCTGTCCATGATCAGGCCCTTGACCGTCTCGTAGACGTCGTCACTCAGTACCTGTCGCTGGGGCAGACGCGTGAGCTGCCCCGCCAGACCCACATGTGCATCCGTCACTGTCGCTCCTCCCGAAGCCCTATTCTGCCCGACTCGCTGACGAGCCTTGACGGCTCCAGTGTGAAGCGGCAGCATCAGGTTCGCAATATCCTATAGGATCTGGAGCCGCCCCGTGACCGTCATTTTCCGTAGCACCGCTTCGCCGACCCGGATCGCCTGCCAGTGAGTACGGCGATCACCCGGGCCGAGGCGTTCCTCGTCGATCTGGAGGTCGAGACTGTCCGGACCGATGCCGTGCAGTCGTTCCTCAAACAGGAGACGATCTTCGTCTCGCTGGAGACGTCGGACGGACTGACCGGGCTGGGGTACTCGTACACGATCGGTACCGGCGGCACCGCCGTACTCGCCCTGCTGCGAGACCATCTGCTGCCTCGTCTGGTCGGCGTGGACGCGCGCAACGTCGAGGCGGTCTGGTCGGACCTGTTCTGGTCGACCCATGCGACCACGGTCGGGGCGGTCACTTCGCTCGCGCTCGCGGCCGTCGACACCGCGTTGTGGGACCTGCGCTGCCTGCGTGCCGGCGAGCCGTTGTGGCGACTGGCCGGCGGCTACCGGCAACGGGTTCCGCTGTACGACACCGAGGGCGGATGGCTGCACCTGAGCACCGATCAACTGGTCGCGGGCGCCCTGGCGTCGCAGAAGGCAGGCTGGCCCGGCGTCAAACTGAAGGTCGGGAAACCCCGGGTGCACGAGGATCTCGAACGGCTCACGGCTGTGCGGGATGCGGTCGGGCCCGGTTTGGACATCATGGTCGACGCCAATCAGTCGATGACGTATCCGGAGGCTCGCCGACGGGCTGCGGCGTTCGAGGCGGTGGATCTGTCGTGGTTCGAGGAGCCGTTGCCCGCTGATGACGTGACCGGACACGTGCGGCTGGCGTCGTCCACGTCGATCCCGATCGCGGTCGGTGAGTCGTTGTATTCGGTGTCCCAGTTCCGGGAGTACGTCGCCTCGGGCGGAGCCGGGATCGTCCAGGTCGACGTGGCCCGGGTTGGCGGGATCACGCCGTGGCTGAAGGTCGCGCATCTGGCCGAGACGTTCAACCTCGAGGTCTGTCCGCACTTCCTGATGGAACTGCATGTCAGCCTGACGGCCGCCGTACCGAATGGCCGTTATGTCGAGCACATCCCGCAGCTGCGGGCGATCACGCTGGCTGAGATGGAGGTCGCCGACGGGCACGCGGTGGCTCCGGACACGCCCGGCCTGGGGATCGAGTGGGACCACGACGCGATCGACGATCGGCGCGTGGGATGAGCGACCATGACTACGACCGGATGGGCCAGCAGGATGCCACGGAAGGGACCGCACTCGCATGAGCAGGGTTGATGCCCACCACCACATTTGGGACCTGAGCGTTCGCGAGCAGAGCTGGATGTCCGGTCCGGAGCTGGATCCGATCCGGCGCAGCTTCTCCATCGACGACCTGGCTCCCCAGGCCGCGGCCGCCGACATCACCGCGACCGTGATGGTCCAGACCGCCAGCCTGGTCGACGAGACGGTCGAGTTCCTGGAAGTTGCTGCCAGCAACGACCTGGTCGCCGGGGTGGTCGGCTGGGTGGACCTGACCGCGGTCGACGTGGCGGACCAGCTGGCCGGGTTGCTGGCGCGCCCGGATGGCACGTACCTGAAGGGAATCCGCCACCAGGTCCACGACGAGCCGGACGTCGACTGGCTCCTCCGCCCCGACGTCCAACGCGGCCTGGCCGCCGTAGCCGACGCCGGCCTCGTCTACGACCTCCTCACCAAACCCCCGCACCTCCCGGCCTCCATCGCCACCGCCCAAGCCCTCCCAGAGCTGACGTTCGTGGTCGACCACATCTCCAAACCAGTCATCGGTGACCCCTTGGACCCCTGGGCGACCGATCTACGCCGGCTGGCAGCCCTCCCCAATGTCACCTGCAAACTCTCCGGCATGGTCACCGAGGCCTCCTGGACCGACTGGAAACCCTCCGACCTCCAGCCGTACGCCGACGTAGTCCTCGACGCCTTCGGCCCCAGCCGAGTCATGTTCGGCTCCGACTGGCCCGTCTGCCTCCTGGCCGCCACCTACCCCGAGATCGTCCAAACCGCCGAAACCCTCACCACCACCCTCACGCCCAGCGAACGCCAAGCAGTCTTCGCCACCACAGCCACTCACACCTACAACCTCTAAACCAGGCCGGCACCCGGAGACTCGACCTCGCCGGCGCTGGGGACGAACTCCACTCGCACACCCAGCAATCTCACTGGTCTTCGGAGTTCGAACTTTTCCAGCAACGCGAGCGCGGTGGTGGCGATGACTTCGGGGTCCTGGGTGGTTTCGGGGAGTTTGCGGCTCTTGATCGGGGTGTAGAAGGTGGTGAAGCGGACTTTGACCCAGACGCGTTGGATGGTGCGGCCCTCGGCGACGACGTCGTGGGTGACCTTGACGGCGATCCGGCGGAGCTGTTCCTCGACCTCGGCGCGTTCGACCAGATCGTTCGGGAAGGTTTCCTCGTGGCTGCGGGACACCGGCTCGCGGGGTACGTCGGTGACCTCGGTGTCGCCGAGTCCGCGGCCGAGGGCGGCGTACCAGGCGCCCATCTTCGGGCCGAAGCGTTTGCGGAGTACGTCGAGGTCCGCGGCGGCCAAGTCGGCCACGGTGAAGACGCCGAGTTCGTTCAGGTTGCGTTCCATCCGGCTGCCGATGCCCCAGAGTTCGCGCACCGCCCGGTGGTCCATCACCTCACGCCAGTTCGCGCCGGTGAGGCGGTAGACCCCGTCGACCTCACGCTGCGCTCCGGCTGCGGACGTCGTACCGGCTTCGAACGGGGCCGCGTGGGATCGCGGCTGCTTCGCGAACGTGGTCGCCAGTTTGGCCCGGACCTTGTTGTCGCCGATGCCGATCGAGCAGGTGAGCGTCGTACGCTCGAAGACCGCCGCGCGCAGGTCGGCGGCGAGTTGCTCGGGGTCGTCGGTCTCCGCCCCGACGAAGCACTCGTCCCAGCCCCACACCTCGACCACCACCGGGAACGAGCGGAGCGTGTCCATCACCTCGGTCGACGCCGCCTCATACGCGGCCGGGTCCGACGGCAGGTAGACCGCCTGCGGACACTTCTTGTACGCCGCCCGCACCGGCATCCCCGAGTGCACCCCGAACTCGCGGGCCTCGTACGACGCGGTGGCCACGACCTGCCGCGGTTGCGTCGGATCCCCGGACCCACCGACCACGACCGGCAACCCCTTGAGCTCCGGCCGCCGCCGGATCTCCACAGCCGCGATGAACTGATCCATGTCCACATGCAGGATCCACCAGCTCATCGCGCCGTACCTCAGAGCTCTTTGCGCATCTGCTGGGAGGTGACGGTGTAGCCGAGGGACGTGTAGAGGTTGATCGCGGTGGTGTTGTTGCCGAAGACGTTCAGGTCCAGCTGGCTGTAGCCCCGGAGGCGGCACTCCTCCTCACCGGCGAGCATGATCGACCGGCCGTAGCCCTTGCCGCGGTACTTCTCGTCGACCTCGATGCCGAAGATGAACGGGATCCGCGGTTTGGTGGTGATCCACAGGCTGCCGACCGGCTGGTCATCGTCGCAGGCCATCCAGATCACGTGGTTCTCGGTGTCCCGGCCGTCGGGCAGCAGCTTGTCCACCTCCCGGTGCGCGACCTCGATCGCCTCCTCGGGGCTGAGCCCGCGAGCCGGCCCCATCCCGGCGGCGAACGACTCGGCGTTGCGGTGTCTCCAGACCTCGAACTCGGCCTCGGTCATCGGGCGGAGCGTCACAGGGGGCGTGGTCATGGGGCCTCCCGGCCTGGACTGAGGAACGGAGGGAGCGAAGCGACTGGAGAGACGAGGGAAGGCCGGGAGTCAAAGCCCCATGACCCGCCGCGCCGGAGGCGTGGCATCAGTGCAGTCATCTGCCGACCATAGCTCTGGCGTTTGCGCGGCGGGTACCAGAAAACGTGATGTCGTCGCGGTCGAGGAACTTCTCATGAGACGGCGCAAACCGCCCGCCGGGGCGGTCGCGAAGGCGCCGGACGGCCTGCCCTACCCGCTGATCGAGAACTGGGAGTGGCAGGACAGGGCCGCGTGCCGCGACGTCGACCCGGAGCTGTTCTTCGCCGCCGAGTCCGAGCGCGGCCTGCGCAAACACGCCCGCGAGGTGCTCGCGAAGTCGCTCTGCGGGACCTGCCCGGTACGGCGCGAGTGCCGCGAACACGCCCTGGTCGTCGGGGAGGCGTACGGCGTCTGGGGCGGCACCACCGAGGAAGAACGCGAACCCGTCCTGCACGCCCGCCATCAGTGAAAGCCCGGCCTGGTTACCGGCTGGTTAATCTGTGGGCATGGAGCTGACTTTCGACCTGGCCGAGAAGTTCCTGGCTGCGCAGCCCTTCAGCGTGCTGCTGGGTGCCCGGCTCACCGCGTTCGGTGCCTGCGGAGCGACCCTCGAGGTCGACATCCGCGACGACCTCAAACAGCAGAACGGGTACCTGCACGGCGGCGTCCTCGGCTACGCGGCCGACAACGCGATCACCTTCGCGGCGGGTACGGCGCTCGGACCCGAGGTGCTGACCGGCGGCTTCACGATCAGCTACCTGCGCCCGGGTGAGGGCGTCGTACTGCGGGCCGAGGCGAAGGTCGTGCAGGCGGGGAGCCGGCAGGCGACCTGCACCTGTGAGTTGTCGACGATCGATGGCGACGGCACCACCACGCTGTGCGCCGTCGCGCAGGGCACTGTGATCGCCTTGCGTCGATGACGGGCGATCACAGCGCCGGGAACTGACGGTCAGTCGAAGAGTTCCTCCATGAAGGACTTCTTCTTCTTGCGCGGGTACTGCTGGTTGCCGTACCGCGGGTCGTAGCGACGGTCGTCGTCGTCGCGGCGGCGGTCGTCGTACCGGCGGTCGTCGTACCGCTTCTCCTCGTAGTGAGGCTGCGGCGCCGGCGCGTTGTACTTCGCTTCGGCATCGACGAGCCGCTCCAGTTCACCGCGGTCGAGGAAGATTCCGCGGCATTCGGTGCACTGGTCGACGGTGATGCCGCTGCGTTCGTAGGTGCGCATCGCGCCTCGGCACTTGGGACAGGTCAGGCTCTCCATTCAGCCACCCTAAGTGACGATTTCCCCGAAATGACGGGACTTCAGGGAACTTTCAGGTTGTTCACCGCGGAACTCTCAGGGTGCCTCGGTGTGATGGTTGGGCCTTGCAACCGATCGGCGGGTCACGGGATCGAGAGCCGGTCGAGCGCGGCTGGAGCCCGCTCAACCAGATGCTCGCGACCCGCGGGCGCTTCGTACGGCTCCGGCCAGAAGTCGGTCACCCGGGTGACCAGCCCGTCGCGCAGCTCGAGGAACACCAGCCCGACCAGCTCCTGGTCACCGACGGTGAAGTTCATCGACCCCGCTGCGGTCTCCCCGTCCACGATCACCCGGGTCAGCGTGAGCTCCCAGTCGCCCGGATACTCCCGGTTGAAGGCGACGTACTTCTCCCGCCCCGAGATCACCTCCTGGGTCTGTGGCAACTCGTAGCAGACGTCCTCACTCAGCACCTCGCTGAACGCATCCCAGTCCCGAGCCGCCATCGTCTCGAAGTACCGCCCCACTATTTCGCGCGTCTGCTGTGTCTCATCCATGGCCGCACGCTAAACCGTCCCACCGACATTCACGGTGGTGAGACCCAGGTCACACGCGGGGGTCTCACATTTGGGTGGGCTGTGTCGTCAGGGGTGTGTACGGATACGGAATCTGTGGAGGGACGCCCATGAGTTCAGCGCTGGACAATCTTCGCCGTGACTTCGGCGGCGACATCATCGAACCGGGCGGAGCGGAGTATGAGTCGGCCAGTCGCTCGGTGCTGGTCGCAGGCAGCCCGGTCTGTGTACTGCGGCCCAAGAGTGTCGGGGACGTGCAAGCAGCCGTCGGATTCGCTGCCGACACAGGGCTTGCGCTCTCGGTGCGAGGCGGCGGTCACAGCTTCCCCGGGTTCAGCACCAACGACGGCGGTGTCGTGATCGACCTCGGCGCGCTCTCGACCGTGGAGGTGATCGACGAGGAACGTCACCTGGTGCGGATCGGCGGCGGCGCCACCTGGGGTGAGGTTGCGGCCGCGTTGGCGCCGTACGGCCTGGGAATCTCTTCGGGCGACACCAAGAGCGTCGGTGTCGGTGGGCTGACGTTGACCGGCGGCATCGGCTGGAAGGTCAGGAAGTACGGTCTGGCCCTCGACAACCTGATCGCCGCGGAGCTGGTCACCGCCGACGGGGAGGTCGTGCGGGCGAGCTCAACGGACAACCCGGAGTTGTTCTGGGCGCTTCGCGGTGGCGGCGGCAACTTCGGCATCGTCACCGCCTTCGAGTTCGCGGCACACCCGACGACGGACGTGTTCCACGGCCGGATCACCTTCCCGGCATCGCAGGTGGCGACTGTGCTCCAGGGATGGGCCGACTACCTTCGCACCGCTCCCGAAGAGCTCACCTCGATCGCGACCTGCGCCAACCCCTTCGCCGGTGGACCCGAGGCGCCGGTCGAGCTCCACGTCGTGTTCGACAGCGATGACCCGGAGCTCGCCGCAAAGGCGCTCGACCCGATCCGCCGGCTCGGCACGGTGATCGACGACGACGTCGTACTGACGCCCGCTGCGGACGTGCTCGTGGACGGCATGACCCCGCCGCCTGGCATCCAGCTGGTCACCCGAAGCGCCTTTGTGGACAAGGAAGAGGTGTCCGACGTGCTCCAGATCCTTTCCGAGGTCGGAACATCGGCCGGGACGCCGGTCATCTCCGTACGCAGCGTCGGCGGTGCGGTGGCCCGGGTCGCCGACGACGCCACCGCCTACGCACATCGCCAAGCAGAGTTGATGTTCGTGACGACCACCGTCGGTCCGAAGCCCGTCCTCGACGCAGCTCGGCCGGGTCTGGACGCGATCTGGGAGAGGCTCACGCCGCACGTCAACGGCGCGTACGCGAACTTCCTCGCCACAGCCACCGAGGAGGACGTCGCCGCGGTCTATCCACCGGAGACCTACCGGCGTCTCGCCGCGGTCAAGACCCAGTACGACCCCGGCAACCTGTTCGCCGGCAACCACAACGTCCGGCCTCAGTAACCAGAAACGGCGGCCGCACAGTCACTGTGCGGCCGCCGTCTCGACAGAACCCTTACTTGAAGCGACCCAGGAAGTTCTTCAGGATCGGCCCGGCCGCCTTCGCGCCGGACGCGCCGCCCTCGACGATGACGGCGAAGGCCACGTCGCCGCGGTAGCCGACCATCCAGCCGTTGGTGACGACCTTGCCGTTCTGGACCACCTCGGCCGTACCGGTCTTGGCGGCGACGGCACCGTTACCGGCCAGGACCTTGGCGGTACCGCCGGTGACGGTGGTCCGCATGAAGGTGCGGAGCGCGGCAGCCGTTGCTGGGGGCAACGGAGAGGCAGCCGGTCCGGCGGCGTCCTTGCCCGGGACCAGCACCGGCTTCATCGCCGTGCCCTTGGCGACCGTCGCACCGATCATCGCGACCCCGAGCGGGCTCGCGGTCACGGTGCCCTGACCGATCATCGACGCCGACTCGGCAACGTCGTCCTTCGGTGCCGGCACTTCACCGCCGTACGCCGGGATCGACAGGTTCAGGTCCGGACCGAGGCCGAACATCGCGGCCGCCTTCGTCATCCCGTCCTTCGGCAGCCGCCCGTGCTGGGAGATGAACGCGGTGTTGCAGGACTCGTTGAACGCCTTCTGCATCGTCCCCGCGCCGTACGCCGCCAGGCCGTCGTAGTTCTTGAACGACTTGCCGAACACGGTGATCGTGTTCGTGCACGGCAGCGAGGTGGCCGCGGTCTCACCGCTGCCCAGCAACGCGGCCGACGTGACGATCTTGAACGTCGACCCCGGCGCGTAGCGGCCCTGGAAGGCGCGGTTGTAGTTCGTCGGCGTCGGCCCGTTCGCCGCCGCCAGGATCTGACCGGTCGATGCCTGTACGGCGACCAGCGAGGCGGGCAACTTGCTCGTCGCCAGCGCGGCCTCGGCGGCACGCTGGAGGTTCACGTCCAGCGTGGTCTTGACCGGCTTCCCGGCGGTGCCCTTCTGGCTGAAGACCGTCTTGATCGTCATCTTGGTCTTGCCGTCCCGCAGCGTCACGGTGCCACCCGGCGTACCGGCGAGCTGCTGCTGGAACGCGTACTGCAGACCCGTCGTCCCGACCTGGTCCTGGGTAGACGCGGTCGGACCCGCGTTCTTCAACGTCTCCTCGGTCGCGGTCTTCATGGTGCCGAGCACGGACCGGGCGAACGCCGACGTCTCCGGCAGCGACTGGGTGCCGCCCATCGTCAGCACACCGGGCAGCTTGCTCATCGTCGGCCGCAGCTTCTCCCACTCCTCGGCGCGGATGGTGATCGCGTCGACGAACTGACCGGCCGGCGCGGCCTTGGCCCGGGCGGCCAGTTTCGCGCCGTCCACCTGGAGATTCTTGGTGAAGGCGGCGTACGTCGCTGCCGTCGCCTTGTTCCCCGCGGCGACGCCGACGATCACGATCGGGCGGTTCGCGGTCAGCGCGACGTTGTTGCGGTCCAGGATCGACGCGCGCGCGGGCAGGGCGCGGACCCGCTTGAGGTAGTTCGCGTCACCGAGGCCGGGGTAGATCGTGTCGCCGGAGGCCTTGATCTTCCAGGTCTCGCCGACCTTCGTCGCGGTCGCCGTACTGGTCCACTTCATCGTGCCGATCCCGCGCAGCTCGGCCTCGACCGCGAGGTCCTGCGTGCAGGTGTTGCCGTCCTTGCAGTCCGGGTCGCCCTGCGGTGTCACCTTCACGGTGCTCGCGACGAGGGCGGAGTCGGTGTCGTCCAGCCGCTTGGCGAAGACCGTCGGATTGTCGGTCAGCGCCCCGGCCGCGTCCGGCTTTCCCTCGGGCGCCCAGGCCGCGATCCAGGCGGCGGCGAACTGCTTGACCACCTCGGCGGACGCCTGCTTCTCGTCGTTTGGATCAGGTTTGCCGTCGCTGCCGGACTTGCTGTCGGAACAACCGGCGGTGATCAGCAGACTACTCAGACAGACGATCGCAGTGGTTCGCTTCACGTTCCCAACTCTCGCACGATGACGGATGGAGACCTGGCACAGTCTTCGGCGTGTGGCTCCTGGCCCACGAGGGCGAAACTACTCAACCCGACCAAGTACGACGCGCGCGGAGCCGCCGGAGTTGGCACTGATCGACAGAAACGCCTGATCGGGCAGGTTCTGATCGCCGCGATGAATCACCGCCAAGAGTCAGGACGAATCAGCCCAAGTGGATGACCGCGAACGGCGCCGACTCCGCATCCCGAAGGATCACCATCCGGCCGAAGTCGGTGTCGAACGGTCCACAGACCACCGCACCGCCGTCCGCCAAGACCTGAGCGGCGGCCGCATCGGCTCCGGTGGTCGCGAAGATCGGCAGCCACTGCGGCGACAGCGCGCCTGCTGGCAGATCCGGGTGCAGTTCGGCGACGCCCGCGACCGGCCGTCCGTCGGCGAACAGAGCGGCGTACCTGGGTCCGTCGCCGCCGATCTCCTCCGCCTCGTAGCCGAACACCGCGACGTAGAACGCCTTCGCCGCCTCGAAGTCGCGACTCAGTGCCTCACTCCAGACCAGCGAGCCGGGGTCGGTACGACGTTCGGTCCCGAGGTGCTCGGTCGCCTGCCACAACCCGAAGACCACGCCACCCGGGTCGGCCGCGATCGCCATCCGCCCGTACTGCTCGACATCGCACGGCCCGTCCACGACCCGTCCGCCGTGCGCCACCACCGCGTCGAGGGTCCGTTCCACGTACTCCGTTGCCAGGTACGTCGTCCAGCGACGCGACGGCTTCCCCGCCCGCTGAGCGCCGATCCCGCCGATGTCCCGGCCGTCCAGCGAGCACAACCAGTACTCCCGGGACTCCTCACGAACGCACTTCCAGCCGAGGAGTTCCGCGTACGACGCGGTCGCCGCCATCGGGTCATCGGCGGACAGGTCCACCCAGTTCGGCGTACCGCTCGGCCACGGCCGGGTCCGTTCGCGCATCAGCCCTCCGGGAACACGTTGTCCGATCAGCCCCCAAACCTGCCAGGCGTTCACGCGTCCCGTCGAGACAATCCCGGGAACGGACTGCGTAACGGTTCGGTCACCGCAAGCCGCCCCGGCGTATTCTGCTCCCTTGTGACGACCCGCCTAGCTCTCCACAGCCGCCTGATCCCGGGGACCGAAGAGGCCTACGAGATCGAGCACGCCCGTGTCTGGCCCGAACTGATCGCCGTGATGCGGACCGCCGGTATCACCGACTGGTCCATCTGGCGCAGTGGCCGCGACCTCTTCCACCTGGTCGAGTGCGACGACTTCGAGGCCGCCGTCGCGCAGCTCAAGGAGGACCCGGTCGACCAGCGCTGGCAGCAGCACATGAGCCAGTTCGTCGAGGGCTTCGCGCAGAACCCGGAGGGCCAGGCCGGCCAGTCCCTGCGCCACGTTTGGACGATGAGCGAGCAGGAAGACTAGTCGTACATCTCCCACACGAGCAGCTCGGCACCTTCCGGCCCCGCTGTGACGCGTGGTCCGTCGACACCGGTCAGCCGGACGGCGTCCGCCGTACCCAGGTCGCCTGCGTCCTCCAGGCTCACGGTGCCTTCGGCAACGAAGAGATGGACGTACGGCGCTGACGGCAGATCCACCGTACGACGGGGACCCAGCCTGGCCACCGACATGCCGGCGGACCGCTGGTTGATGCGGATCGCGGCGCTGCTCGCGTGCTTCGGCAGCCCGGACGCGATCGGCACCAGCTCACCGGACGAGAGATCGACCGATGCCTGCTCGTACGACGGGGTGAGGTCGAACTGCTCGGGGCGAACCCACATCTGGACGTAGTGCACGGGCTCGCCGCCGTCGTTCCACTCGGAGTGGCGGATGCCGGAGCCGGCGCTCATCCGCTGCGCGAGGCCCGGGACCACGACGCCGCTGTGGCCTTCCGAATCACGGTGCGCCAAGGCGCCTCGCAGTACCCAGGTGACGATCTCCAGGTCCTGGTGCGGGTGGGTGTCGAAGCCGGTGCCGGGGGCAACGGTCTCGTCGTTGTGCGCGAGCAGGAAACCGAACCCGACGTTGGCCGGGTCATAGTGCGGCCCGAACGAGAACGAATGCCGCGACTCGAGCCAATCGCTCGACGTCCGGAACCGGTCAGGGGCCCGCCGGATCTCCACGCTCATGACATCTAGTAGTACCCCTTCTGGCCGTCCAGGAGCTCACGCATGGTGTCCAGGTGGCCGACGTGGCGGGCAGTCTCCTCGACCATGTGGATCAGCATCCAGCGCAGCGTCGCCTGGGCCGATCGGAAGTCCGGATGCTTGCCGACGTCGTCCAGCGAGTGCGCCGCGACGATCTCGTTCGACTCCCGGCACTGGGCCTCGAACTCGTCCAGCAGCTGTGCCAGCGGTACGCCGTCGACCATCATGTCGGCGTCCTCAGGCGCATCCTCCTGGAACTGCGGATTGCCGTCGGACGACTCACCCAGGAACAGCACGTTGAACCAGCAGTGCTCGGTCCACCGCATGTGCGAGACCAGCCCGGCCGGCGTCATCATCGGCGATGTCGTCAGCACCGCCCGATGCTCATCCGCCTCGGCGAGCCCCTCCAGCTTCCACCGCACCAGCGCCCGCTGCAGATCCAGCCACCCGACCAGCTGCGTCCGCTCATCGGCCACCAGGGGCGGCCGCTCCCGAGAGAAAGTCATGACCGGACCGTAGCGTGCCGAACCCCGGTCCGCATGGCAATAAAGAGGCTCTTCTGGGCTCTCCTGCTTGATGTGTGGGTGATCTGTCCGCACCGGGCGCGGGCTGGCGCCACCAGTCCGCGGGAAGGCCACCAGCACAGGGGTGGCCCGTTCAGTAGGAGGGTTGCCCACTCAGAATTTGAGTGGGCAACCCTCCACCTCGATGGGCAACCCCCTGACATGAGGCTCCGGCGTACCGATCGACGGGTAGTGGTCAGGTGCCGGGTAGTGCAGCTGAGCGGGGGATGGTGCCCGCGCGTATGTCGTAGCGGGGTGCACTACCCGTTCGTTGGTACACGCACCGGAGCGCGACCAGTCGAACCCAGTCGCCGGTCGCCGGGGTGCGGATGCGGTTTGCTGTGTGGGGTGTCGAGGGTGGACCTGGGAGGGTCGTGCCCGGATCGGGCACCCTCCCAGGTCGACAGGAACCCCGGCGGTACGGCACTTGGGACACGAAGGCGGCGACCAGCGACCGGTTCGCGTTCCGCACCGCTGAACGACCACCCACACATCGAGCAGAAGAGCCGGATAACCCCTCGCGTTGTGGGTTATCCACTCGCATACGGGGCAGAGAACCCACAACCTGAGGGGTTATCCCTTCAAATACGGGAGGGCCCGGGCAGATCCGCGGCCGGGCGTCGTGCCGGTGATGCATCCACGGCAGGAGGCGACCACCCGCGCTCGACCGAGCGAGCATCGCGAGCGCGCCCAGCGAGCATCGCGAGCTTCCTGTTGACACCGATTGAGCGGCGGTGGTGTGATGCCGAATATCGTTAGGAAGGTTTCCTAACGGTTGAGTGGTTCCCCTGCAGCTCCTCCGCCCCGGAACAACAGGAGACCTCATGAAGGTTCGCCATGTCTGGCATGCGGTGTTGGCCGTCGCAGTCACACTCGCCGCCGTATCCCCACCACCCGCCTCCGCAGCTCCAACCGACTACCAGGCCGAGGACGCGACCATCTCCCAGGGAGTGGTCGAGTCCAACCACACCGGCTACACCGGCAGCGGCTTCGTCAACTACGACAACCTCGTCGGCAGCTACGTCGAGTGGACCGTGTCCGCCCCGGCCGGCCCCGCTGACGTGACCCTTCGCTATGCAAACGGTACGGCGGCGGCCAGGCCGATGGACTTCACCGTCAACGGCGTGGCCGGCGCGGTCGGGATCACCTTCCCCGGCACCGGCGCCTGGACGACCTGGCAGACCAAGACAGTCCGGCTCCAACTCGCCGCCGGCACCAACAAGATCCAGGCCCGGGCCACCACCGCGGACGGCGGACCGAACGCGGACAAGCTCACCGTCGCCCCGACCACCGACGACACCCAGCCGCCGTCGGCACCGGGCAACCTTGCCGTCAGCAACATCAAGTCCAACGCGGCCACCTTCACCTGGTCGGCCGCGACCGACAACGTCGGCGTGGTCCGGTACGAGATCAACCGTGGTGGCAACATCCTGAAGGTTGTCGACGGCAACACACTCACCGCGACCGTGGACACGTTGACGGCCAATACGTCGTACGACATCTCCGTCGGTGCGTTCGATGCCGCAGGCAACGCTTCGCAGCAGAGCAACGTGGTCACCTTCACCACTCCCCCGAGCGGCGACACCCAGCCGCCGACCGCGCCCGGCAACCTGCGCTCCACCGGCGTCACCGCGAACAGCGTCTCGCTCGCCTGGAACGCGTCCACGGACAACAGCGGCAGCATCGCCGGGTACGACGTCTACCAAGGCTCCACCAAGGTCTCGACCACGAACTCGCTGACCGCGACAGTGACCAACCTCGCGCCGAACACGCAGTACACGTTCACCGTGCAGGCACGCGATCCGGACGGCAACGCGTCGCCCGCCAGCAACGCAGTCACTGCGAGGACGTCGAGCGGTGGAGCCGGCGGCATCCCGGCGTACGACCGGGACATCGCCAAGGTGGATCTGGGCTGGAGCGTCGCGTTCCTGCCGGACGGATCGGCGCTGGTCACCGAGCGGGACCGGTTCGAGGTACTGCGGGTGACGTCGACCGGGCAGAAGACCACGCTCGGGAAGGTGCCGGGTACGGTCACCACGACCGGCGAGGGCGGCCTGCTGGGCCTCGCGCTCTCGCCGAACTTCGCCACCGACCACTGGGTCTACTTCTTCCACACGGCCGCGAACGACAACCGGATCGTGCGGATGAAGTACGAGAACGGCGCCCTCGGGTCGACGTCGGAGCCGGTGCTGACCGGGCTGGCGAAGAACCGCTACCACAACGGCGGCCGGATCCGGTTCGGTCCGGACGGCAAGCTTTACGCGACCGTCGGCGACGCGAAGAATTCCGGCAACGCGCAGAACCGGAACTCGCTCAACGGCAAGATCCTGCGGCTGAACCCGGACGGTACTCCGCCGAGCGACAACCCGTTCTTCAGCACCGGCGGCAATGCCCGGTACGTCTGGAGTCTCGGCCACCGCAACCCGCAGGGCCTCGCCTGGGATTCGCGCGGTCAGTTGTGGGCGGCCGAGTTCGGTGAGAGCAGCCAGGACGAGCTGAACCTGATCCAGAAGGGCGGCAACTACGGCTGGCCCGCCTGCGAGGGAACCATCGGCGACTGCGGCGGCTACATCGCACCGAAGCGCACCTGGTCCACCGCCCAGGCCGGACCGAGCGGGGTCGAGATCGTCAACGACTGGATCTACATCGCCGGCGTCACCGGCCAGCAGTTGTGGGTCACCCAGATCAACTCCGCCGGCACCGGCGTCGGCACCCCGCAAGCCGTCTTCTCCGGCCGCTGGGGCCGCCTCCGCAGCATCACCCGAACCCCCGACGGAGCCCTCTGGCTGACCTCGACCAACAACGACAAGAACGGCGGAACCCCAACAGTCATTGACAACGTGATCGTCCGGCTCAGGTTCTCCTGATCGGGAAAACGCTTCACCGGCCAGGACGTGCGCGACGCATTGCTCCCGGGATGAACCCGGGAGTACGGTGACGGCACATTTGGCGCGCGTCCTTGGTCGGCAGCCGGTCGGGGGTTGCTGTCGTACGCCCGCCGAGGACGCCTGCCCACCTTTGGGAGGGGTGTTCTCGATGTCATCGAAACGCGTCGCAGCGTTCCTGGCTACGGCAGCACTGGGCTCCGTCTCGATCGGCCTGGTGTCGTCCCCCGCAACCGCCCGACCGCCGGATTCACCACTCGAGATGTACGTCCTCGAGGGCCCGGCCGACAAGATCGCCGAAGCCGTCCCGGGCCTCGAACTCGCGGCGGTGCACCAAACCGCGGCCGGCGTCAGCGCCGACGCGGTGCTGACCGAGGCCCAGCGGGACAAGATGAACGCCGCGGGCGTGAAGGTCACCGTCAAGCGCAACAGCAAAGGTCAGTCGGTCTCGGAGCAGGCCGCAGCCCAGGCGGCCGCCGGGTTCACGGTCTACCGGTCCTGGGACGAGGCGGGCGGTATCCGCGACGAACTGTTCGATGTCGCGCGCAACAATCCCCAGCTGGTGAAGCTCGTGGTGCTCGGCCGAACCCATCAGGGCCGTGAACTGATCGGGCTCAAACTCACCCAGAGCGCGCGCGAGGTCCCCGACGGATCTCGCCCGGCAGTGCTGTACTCGTCGCTGCAACACGCTCGTGAGTGGATCAGCCTCGAGGTGAACCGCCGGCTGCTGCATCACTTCGTCGGCCGTTGGCGGGCGAACGACAGGGAGATCAGGAACCTGCTGAAGAGCACCGAGCTGTGGTTCGTGATCGCCGCGAACCCGGACGGGTACCAGTACACGTTCACGAACGAGCGGCTGTGGCGCAAGAACCTGCGCGACAACGACGGCGACGGCCAGATCACCGTCGGCGACGGCGTCGACCCGAACCGGAACTTCAACGAGCACTGGGGCTATGACAACGAGGGCTCATCACCGGACCCGTTCAGCGAGACCTACCGCGGACCGGCACCGGCATCGGAGCCGGAGACGCGGGCGATGGCCGGGCTGATCGACCGGATCAAGCCGAAGTTCCAGTCGAACCTGCACTCGTTCGGCGAGTGGCTCCTGTATCCGCAAGGCTGGCAGGTCGGCACACCCGACGCCGACAACCCGTTGTACGTCGCAATGGGCGGCACCGACGCGAACCCGGCCATCCCGGGCTTCAACCCCGGTCAGTCCGCCGACACGCTCTACGTCACCAACGGCGAGACCACGGACTACGCCGACACCAACGCCGGTACGGTCTCCTACACCCCCGAACTCGGCGAAGGGATTCCAGGAGCCGGCTTCGTGTTCCCGGACGACGAGGCCCTGATCCAGGCAGAGTTCCTGAAGACCCTGCCGTTCCACCTCGGTCTGGCCCGCTCGGCCGTCAACCCCACCGCCCCGGCCTCACCGGTCGGCATCACGCCGGCGCCGTTCTACCTCGACCAGGACGACATCGACCCACAGAACGGCCAGCAGTCGCTGTTCGACTTCCGCTTCGCCATCTCGTACGGCGACCCACAAGAAGTCCGGATCCTTGCCCGGCGCAACCTCGGCGCCGTCACGCTGAAGTACCAGATCGGCACCGGCGCGGTGCAGTCCAAGCCCACCTCCGAGTGGGCCGGCGGTGAGCGCTACGGCGTCGGCAACGGCACCTACTACCACGTCATGCGCGGCCAAGTCACCGGTTCGGCGCCCGGCGACAACGTGACCGTGTGGTTCGAAGGCGGCGGTCAACGCAGCCCGTCGTTCACCTACCAGGTCGCATCCGACACCGGTCGAAGGGTGCTGATCCTCGCGGCCGAGGACTACACCGGAGCGTCTCCGGCCAAGCCTGGTGTGACCGCACCGCAGTACCTGTCCTTCTACACCGACGCGCTGACTGCCAACGGGATCGCGTTCGACGTGTACGACGTTGACGCGCGTGGCCGGGTCGCACCGGACAATCTCGGCGTACTCAGTCACTACGACGCCGTCCTCTGGTACACCGGCGATGACACGGTGACCCGCGAACCCGGATGGGGTCCGGGCAACGCATCGCGGCTGGCGATGCAGGAACTGCTCGAGGTGCGCGACTTCGTCAACGAAGGCGGTCGCGTGGCCTACACCGGCCAGCGCGCCGGCCAGCAATACACCACGGCGCTCGGAACGCAGCTGTACGACCCGTTCGAGAACAGGCAGTGCCGGGCCGATCCCGCTGTCCTCGCGCGCTGCCTCGCCCTGTCCGGCTCGGGCAACTCGCAGGGCGACCCGATCGAGTACGTCTTCGGTGCGGCGATCACCACGCCGAACGGCGGCCTCGACCCGACGACGGGAGAACCGTTCCCGATCTCCGGGATCGACAATCCGCTCGCCGGCCTGTCCCTGGACCGCAACGGCGACGACAGCGCCCAGAACCAAACGGGCGACTCGTCGTTCATCGCCACCGGTGACTTCTTGAAGGTGACCGACCCGACCGGCAGCTTCCCGCACCTGGACAGCTGGCGGGCGGCTGAGTATCTGTCCGGGATCGCGGGGCCGTTCGACCCGCACACCGGGGAGAAGTTCATGTACTCCGACCGGGCCGACGAGGCGTACAAGCGGCTCGCCCGCACCATCACGGTGCCGTCGGAAGGCGCGACCCTGTCGTTCTGGACCAGCTACAACCTCGAGCTGGACTTCGACTACCTGATCGTGGAGGCGCATACCGTCGGCCAGGACAACTGGACCACGCTGCCCGATGCGAACGGGCACACCTCCGACGATCTGAGCAACGACCAGTCCTGCACCGGCGGCTGGAGCAACCCCGCGGATGCGGCGAACGTGCTGCACCCGTTCCTGACCCACTACCAGACCTTCGACCCGGCGACCGGCACCTGCAGCAACTCCGGGTCTTCAGGGTTCTGGCATGCGGGCAACGGGAGCTCGGCCGGATGGCAGCAATGGGAGATCGATCTGACGCCATTCGCCAACCAGCAGGTCGAGGTGTCGATCACCGTCCTGAGCGACTGGGGTCTGCAGCAGTTCCCCGGCGTCTTCATCGACGACATCGAGGTCTCGACCGGTGAGGGAACGACGTCGTTCGAGGACGACGCCGATCCGACCGACGGCTGGACCGTGCTCGGTGCACCACAAGACCCCGAGGGCATCGAGGGCGCCAACCTCAACGACTGGGTCCGCCGCGCCGGCTTCGGCATCGGGGAAGGCGCTGCCATCGCCACCGCGGACACCGTCTACCTGGGCTTCGGCTTCGAAGGAGTCACCGGAGCAGCCACCCGAACCCAACTGATGGACCGCCTGACCGCCTACCTACTCCGCTGACAACCTGTACCGGGCGCCGGGTGGAATCCCCACCCGGCGCCCGGTGGCGCGGGCTACCAGCTCGCTGAGCGGCCGAAGTCGGTGTAGGTCGGGGTGTTGGTGGTTAGGGCTTGTTGGGCCTTGGCGAGGCGGCGGGTCATGGAGGGGCGGAGGCGGGGGGTTGCTTCGGCGAGGGTGAGGAACTCGTGGGTGCGGGCCTCGACCGGGTCGATCTTGAGGCGGGCGATCGTGGCCGGGTCCAGGACGCCGCCGTCGAAGACGAAGGCCAGGGCGTCGGACCAGACGCCGAGGGCGGGGACCCAGTCGACGACGAGGAGGGCGCCGATCTCGAGCTGCAGGCCGAGCTCTTCCTGGACCTCGCGGCAGCAGGCCTCGTACGGCGATTCGTCGTACTCGGCGATCCCGCCGGGGATGTCGAGGGTCGGCTTGTAGGTCGGTTCGAGGAACAGGATGCGGCCGGCCTGGTCGCGGATCAGCGCGCCGCCGGCCACGGTCTTGCGCGGCAACCGGGCCGCGATCCCGGGGTTGAACTCCAGTTCCGGCTCGCCCTCGGCGAGCAGGTCGCCGCGGCGGATGTCGTCGTCCACGGCTCAGCACCCTCCCAGCCGCGCTGCCGATAAGCAACGCGGTCTTGTTTTCGGTGTACCGAACTTTTATGTTTTCGGTGTGCCGAAAACTCTCGCCGCCCTGTCCTTGGTCCTGGCCCTCGCAGCGGTGCCCGCCTGCTCACCGAGCCAGGCGTCGGGCGGTGACAAGCCTGTGGTGCTGACGACGTTCACCGTGCTCGCCGACATCGCGCGGAACGTCGCGGGCGACCACCTGAAGGTGGAGTCGATCACGAAGGCAGGCGCCGAGATCCACGGGTACGAGCCGACCCCGGGTGACATCCGGAAGGCCACCGACGCGGACCTGATCCTGGACAACGGCCTCAACCTGGAGGTGTGGTTCCACCAGTTCGTCGAGTCGGTCGACGTACCGCACAAGGTCGTCTCCGAGCGGGTCGCGCCGATGGACATCACCGAGGACTCGTACGCTGGCAAGCCGAATCCGCATGCGTGGATGAGCCCCAAGAACGTGCAGATCTACGTGGACAACATGGTCGACGCATTCGCCGAGCTCGATCCCGGGCACGCCGCCGACTTCGCCGCGAACGGCAAGACGTACAAGGCGGAGCTGCAGAAGGTGCAGGACGAGCTCGTGGCGGAGTTGTCGGCGGTGCCGAAGAAGCAGCGCGCGCTGGTCACCTGTGAGGGCGCGTTCTCATACCTGGCGCGCGACGCGGGGCTCACCGAGAAGTACATCTGGCCGGTCAACGCCGAGCAGCAGGCGACGCCACAGCAGATCGCCTCGGCGACCGAGTTCGTGAAGTCCAACGCCGTACCAGCGGTGTTCTGCGAGTCGACCGTGTCGGACAAGGCGATGCGGCAGGTCGCGTCCGGCACCGGCGCCGAATTCGGCGGCACCCTGTACGTCGACTCGCTGTCCGAGGCGGACGGCCCGGTCCCGACGTACCTGGACCTGATCCGGTACGACGCCGACACCATCATCCGCGGTCTGACAGGAAAAACCTCATGACATCGCTCGTGGTCGAGAACGTCGTCGCCCGGTACGGCGATGTGCTGGCACTGGACGGGGTGTCGCTGACCGTCGGACCGGGCAAGGTGACCGGCCTGATCGGCATGAACGGATCCGGCAAGACGACGCTGTTCAAGGCGATCATGGGCATGATCCGCCCCGACCAGGGCCAGGTCCGGCTGGACGGCGTCGACCCGGCGGTCGCGCGCAAACGGGGCCGGGTCGGCTACGTCCCGCAGAACGAGGACGTGGACTGGACGTTCCCGGTGTCGGTGCACGACGTGGTGATGATGGGCCGGTACGGGCATCAGGGCTTCACCCGGCGGACGCGTCCGGCCGACCACGCCGCGGTGGCCGAGGCGTTGGAGCGAGTTGAGCTGACTGAGTACGCGGACCGGCAGATCGGACAGCTGTCCGGCGGGCAGAAGAAGCGCGCGTTCGTTGCCCGCGGCATCGCCCAAGGTGCGCAACTCCTGCTGCTGGACGAGCCGTTCGCCGGTGTCGACAAGCGGTCCGAGGCAACGATCGTCGGACTGCTGAGAGAGTTGGCCGCCGACGGCAGGACCATCCTGGTCTCGACCCACGACCTGCATGCCCTGCCCCAGTTGGCGGATGAGGCGATCCTGCTGCTCCAGCGGGTGCTGTTCCACGGCTCGGTGGCCGACGCGTTGCAGCCGGCGAATCTGGCCCGCGCTTTCGGCCTCGACGTACTCGAGCAGGAGGGTGCGGCGTGAACCCGCTCGACTTTCTGCTGGAACCGTTGCAGTACGACTTCATGGTCCGTGCGCTGATCACCACGGTGTTCGCCGCCGTCGTGTGTGCGGTGCTGTCGTGCTGGCTGGTGCTGCTCGGCTGGTCGCTGATGGGTGACGCGGTCTCCCACGCCGTACTGCCCGGAGTCGTGATCGCTTACATCGTCGGCGCGCCGTTCGCGCTTGGTGCGGTGGTGTTCGGGTTCCTCGCGGTCGCGCTGATCGGGATCGTCCGGGACACCAGCCGGATCAAGGAGGACGCGGCGATCGGGATCGTGTTCACCACCCTGTTCGCGTTCGGGCTGGTGCTCGTCTCCGTCACCCCGAGCCAGACCGACCTGAACCACATCATCTTCGGCAACATCCTCGGCGTCTCGACCACGGACCTGACCCAGATCGGCGTTCTGGCAGCGGTCGCCCTCGTCATCCTGGTGCTGAAGCGCCGCGACCTGACGCTGTACGCATTCGACCCCGTCCACGCCCACGCGATCGGGCTGTCGCCACGCCGGCTCGGCGCGCTGCTGCTCGGCATGCTCGCGCTCACCGCCGTGGTCGCGCTCCAGGTGGTCGGCGTGATTCTCGTGGTGGCGATGTTGATCATTCCGGGTGCGACGGCGTACCTGCTCACCGATCGGTCCGGCCGGATGCTTCTGATCGCGCCGGTCATCTCGGCCGTATGCTCGGTGCTGGGCATCTACCTCAGCTACTGGCTCGACGCCGCCTCGGGTGGGCTCGTCGTCGTGGTCCAGGGTGTCGTGTTCGCCCTGGTCTATCTGTTCAGCCCACGCCACGGGGTGCTCGGCAGACACCTGACGACCAGTCGCCGGCGGGCTGCCGCGATGGGATGAAGGCATGGAATCCAGAGTTGTCGAGAACTACCTCAAGGCGGTCTTCAACGCCCGGGAGTGGTCCGAGGAACCGGTGACCGTCGGCGCGCTCGCCACCCGGCTCGGCCTGTCACCGTCCTCGGTGTCCGAGCTGGTCCGCAAACTCACCGAGCGCGGGCTGCTCTCCCATGCCCGGTACGGCGCGATCGAGCTGACCCCGGAAGGACAGCGGATCGCGCTCGCCATGGTCCGCAAGCACCGCCTGATCGAGACTTTCCTGGTCGACTACCTGGGCTACACCTGGGACGAGGTGCACGAAGAGGCGGAGATCCTCGAGCACGCCGTCTCCGACACCTTCATCGACCGCCTGGCCAGCCGCCTCGGCGAGCCCGACCACGACCCCCACGGCGACCCCATCCCCCGCTCCGACGGCACCCTCCCGGACGACGACCAGCTCCGGCTCGACACCGTCGGGGTGGGCGTCCGGGCGCGAGTCGCCCGAGTCTCCGACAGCGACCCCGACCTCCTCCGCCACCTCGACCAACTCGGCATCACCATCGGTACGACGCTCACCGTCAACCACCGCCACGACACCGCCGGCACCCTCGACGTCGAACACGACGGCACCTCCACAACCCTGGGCCTCACAACCGCCTACGCAATCCGCGTCGTACCCAACAGCTAGCTCCTGAAGGTGAGCCCTCGGGCGGCGAGTTCTTGCCTTCCTCAACTGTTGCTCAGTCTTCTGCGGGAAGTGGTACGGCGTGGATCAGGGCGATCCGCCAATCGCCGTCGACCTTCCGCAAGACGAACGTGATCGGCGCCGAGACGTGTTGCGGCTCGCCCTCCAACGTGTAGTCCTGTTCGAGCCAGCCGGTCACCAGCCCCACGTCGCCCCAGTCCTCCTCGCGCAGCTCCGAGATCTCCGAGCTGATCCCGGTGGCCACCCCTTCGAGCTGTTTGAAGTACGCGTCGATCTCGCCGGCGTCCCGCAACCACCGCCGCGAGATCTCGTCGACTCCCTGCGCGTCCGGCGCCAGCGATTCGCGCAGTACGTCGTACTCCTGCCGATCGAACGCGTCCATCACCTCGCGGACGGCACTCTCCAACGCACCCATCACACTCACCCCCTGCAAGCCACCCCCCCAGGCCCCTACAGCCAGGCTAGGCCTGCCCACCGCCGTTGATAAGTCCATGGCTCACCGCCAGCACGTGAGTACGCAGCGAACACGGTTGCCGGAAGCTCTTACCCAACAGAGGCTGAGCGCGCAGAATGCGAAAGGAGGGCGTGCGGTGGGGCGCGCCGGGGGAACGAGTGGTGGGGGCCGACCATGTGGGGTCTCGGAGTTGCCGCGCGCCGACGCGGACTGGTCAGTGCAGTGACGGCGATGTTGCTGGGCGCCGCGTTGCTCACGCAGGTCGGACCGGGCCCGGCCGGGGCTGCGACGTTGCCCACCGGGTTCCGCGACACCGTCGTACTGAGTGGGCTGACCAACCCGACGGTGCTGCAGTTCGCACCCGACGGGCGGATCTTCGTCGGTCAGAAGAACGGTGTGATCAAGGTCTTCCAGAGTCTGACCGACACGAACCCGGTGACGGTCGCCGACCTCAGGGTGCAGGTCAACGACTACTGGGATCGCGGCCTGCTCGGCTTCGCGATCCCGCCCAACTTCCCGGCAAACCCCTTTGTTTACGTGCTTTACGCATACGAGGCGCCAATCGGCGGTACGGCGCCGACCTGGAACGACGCGTGTCCGACGCCACCCGGCCCGACCACCGACGGATGCCTGGTGTCGGCGCGCCTGTCGCGACTGCAGATCAGCGGCAACGTCATGACGGGCAGCGAACAAGTGCTCATCAACGACTGGTGCCAGCAGTACCCGAGCCACTCGGTCGGCACGCTCCTGTTCGGACGCGACGGGTACCTGTACGCCAGCGCCGGCGACGGCGCCAGCTTCAACAACGTCGACTACGGGCAGTACGGCGCGACGTACCCAGGAGGCCAGGCCAACCCGTGTGGCGATCCGCCAGGTGCGGTCGGTACGGCGCTGACCCCGCCGAGCGCGCAAGGTGGAGCGCTGCGCAGCCAGAGCGTACGGCGTCCCACTGGGCCGGCGACGCTCGACGGTGCGATCCTGCGCCTCGACCCGGCGACGGGTGCCGGCGTACCCGGAAACCCGTTCTTCTCTTCGACGGACCCGAACGCACGGCGCATCTCAGCGTACGGGGTGCGCAACCCGTTCCGGATGACTCAACGCCCGGGCACGGACGAACTGTGGATCGGTGACGTCGGCTGGGGCCTCTGGGAGGAGATCAACCGGGTGGTGTCGCCGACCACGGCCACGAACTTCGGTTGGCCGTGCTACGAGGGCGCGGCCGTGCAAGGCGGTTACCAGGGTGCCGGCTTGACCTCATGCCAGTCGCTCTACTCGACACCTGGCTCGGTCGTTGCGCCGTACTACGCCTATCACCACAACGCCTGCGTGGTGAGCTACCCCGGCTGCCGCACCGGTGGCTCGTCCATCACCGGCATCGCGTTCTACCAAGGCGGGACGTATCCGACGCAGTACAACGGCGCACTGTTCTTCGCCGACCACTCGCGCAACGAGATCTGGGCAATGCTGCCGGGTACGAACGGATTGCCTGATCCGTCCAGGCTGCAGTCGTTCGTGGGTGTCGACGGGTCGGGCGGTGCGGCCGGTCATCCGGTCGATCTGAAGATCGGCCCTGGTGGCGACCTGTTCTACGTCGACATGGAGAACGGTTCGGTCCACCGCATCACCTTCACGGCCGCGAACCAGGCGCCGACCGCCGCCTTCACCGCGAACCCGACCAGCGGGGCTGTCCCGTTGACGGTCAACTTCAACGGCAGCGGCTCGTCCGACCCGGAGGGCAGGCCGCTCACCTACTCCTGGGATCTCAACGGCGACGGGACCTTCGGTGACGCGACTGGTGTGACTGCGTCGCACACCTACTCGTCTGCGGGGGTCTATCACCCGGCGCTTCGGGTGACGGATGACCAGGGCGCGAGCGATACGACGTCCGTGACTGTCACGGCTGGCAATACCGCCCCGACGGCAGTGATCGACACGCCCAGCGCGAGCCTCACGTGGAAGGTCGGAGACCCGATCACGTTCACGGGCCACGCGACCGATGCGCAGGACGGGACGCTCCCGGCATCCTCGCTGAGTTGGTCACTGACCATGAACCACTGCATCACGCCGACCGATTGCCATGCGCATGCGCTGCAGACATACAACGGCGTCGCCGGTGGGTCGTTCACCACGCCTGACCATCAGTACCCGTGCTGGCTGGAGCTCCGCCTGACCGCAACCGACTCGGCCGGCCTGTCCTCGACAACCAGCCTCCGCCTGAACCCAAGAACCGTCGTACTGACGTTCAAGACCACGCCCGGCGGCCTCAACCTGACCAACATGGTCGTCAACGAAGCACCGCGCTCGACCCCGTTCTCCGTCACGGTCGTCGTCGGGTCGGCCAACTCGGTCAGTGCCCCGTCTCCTCAACCCTTCAACAAGGCCACCTACGTGTTCACTTCGTGGTCCGACGGCGGCCCGCAGAGCCACACCATCACCGCCCCGGCGGTGAACACCACCTACACAGCCACCTACCGCAAACGCTGACGCCGGGGAATCGATCAGTTTTCAAGAAGCCGCTGCCGTGGGTGCTTGCCTAGTCTGAGGATCGTTCCCCTCCGGATCACCTAGACAGGAGCCCTCCGATGGCACCCACGCAGAAGCGCCCGGCGAAGAAGACCTCCACCTCGGCTGCGGGCGAGAAGTCGTACGACGGCTTCACCGAGGCCGAACGCGGCGCGATGAAGCAGCGCGCCCGAGAGCTCAAGGCAGCCTCGAGCGGCGGCACGGCGGACGAGGAGGCCGCAGTGCTGGCGAAGATCGCCGAGTTGCCGGACGCAACCGAGCGCGCCATGGCCGAGCGGATCCACGAGCTCATCAAGGCCAACGCACCCGAGCTCACCCCGAAGCTCTGGTACGGCATGCCGGCGTACTACAAGTCCGGCAAGAACGTCTGCTTCTTCCAGCCGGCCGGCAAGTTCAAAGCCCGCTACTCGACCTTCGGCTTCAACGACCCGGCCAACCTGGACGACGGCGCCATCTGGCCGGTCGCCTACGCCCTCACCAAACTCACCCCCGCCGTCGAGAAGCAGCTCACCACCCTCATCCAGAAGGCCGTCAGCTGATCCCTGGCCGGGCTAGGGCCAGGTGGTCATGAACTGGCCGGCCACCGCGATCTGCCAGACGTGGCCGTCTGGGTCGGCGAAGGCTGCGTCGTACCCCCATTGCTGCTCGCCTGGCTCGCGGATGATCTCGGCGCCCGCCGCTGTGGCACGTGCGATCAGGTCGTCGACGTCGGCGCTGGTGGGCAGGTTGAGGCTGAGGATGCATTCGCTTTGGCCGGGCTTGGCCTGCTTGCGCTCACTGAGAACCCAGCCGAAGCCACCTTTGGGGATCAGCATGACCCGGACGTTGGCGCCGAGAGTGAGCCGCAGAGGCTCGGGTACGCCGTCTTCGTCGGGCTCCCCAGGTGCGGCGAATCCGAGTCCCGCCTGATAGAACGCGTAGGACCTCTTGCGGTCCGCGATCGGCAGAGCGATGGTCACGGCCATCTGTTCGTAGCTCATAGAGACCTTCCTTTGCTGGTCACCTTCACCCGTACGACGAACGGCGTACGGCCGAACAGACATGCTCGCGAAGACCGGCCCGTCCCCCGTGGCAAAATCAGCCGCGTGCTGATCGGGATGCTTGGACAATTCGAGGTTCGAACGGACGCCGGCGCCCTGGCCGACGTACCGGGCGCCCGGTTGCGCGCGCTGTTGATCGCCCTCGCGCTGGAACCGGGTCGCGTAGTCCCGAAGGCGACCCTCGTCGACTGGATCTGGGGTGAAAACCCGCCTGCCGAAGCGGCGAACGCCCTGCATCGCCTGGTTTCCCGGCTGCGGAAGGCGCTGCCGGAAGGTTCGGTCGAAGGGCAGACGAACGGCTATCGGCTGACGGTGGAGCCCGACGCTGTCGACGCCGTACGGTTCGAACGCCTCGTCAGCCAGGCCGCCAACGAAGAGGGTGCAGTGCGGGTACGGCGGCTGCGCGAGGCGCTCGCGTTGTGGCGAGGCGCGGCCATGCAGGACGTCGGCTTGCAGGAGAGCGAAGCGTTCGACGCGGCGGTCACCCGGCTCGAGGGGCTACGCCTCACTGCCATGGAGGACCGGTTCGAAGGGGAAGTCAGCCTCGGCCACGCTGCGGAGGTGGTCGCGGAA
Source organism: Kribbella sp. CCNWLW201 (assembly GCF_037203805.1). Classification (NCBI taxonomy): domain Bacteria; kingdom Bacillati; phylum Actinomycetota; class Actinomycetes; order Propionibacteriales; family Kribbellaceae; genus Kribbella; species Kribbella sp. CCNWLW201. Next base: position 1,278,682 of record NZ_JBBCBQ010000001.1, read on the forward strand.
CTGACCGACTTGGTGGCCGCACACCCGATGCGAGAACGGCTTGTCGTTGCGCTGATCCGTGCCCTGGCCGCGACCGGTCGCGACACCGACGCGTTGCTCGCGTACGAGCGGACAAGGGAGGCCCTGGCCGATGCGCTGGGGGTCGACCCGTCGCCGGAGTTGTCGGCCCTGCATGTCGCGTTGCTGCGGGGCGAGTTGGGCCGGCGGGAGGAGAACCGGAAGACCAACGTGCGGGCCGCGCTCACGAGCTTCGTCGGCAAGGACGCTGATGTCGCCGCGGTCCGCGACCTCATCGCCGTCCATCGGCTCACCACCCTGATCGGGCCGGGCGGCGCGGGGAAGACCAGGCTGGCCACAGAAACCGCGCGGACGATGCTCGGCGACCTGCCGGACGGCATCTGGCTGGTCGAGTTCGCCCCGATCGACGCCGACGCCGACATCGCGCAGACGGCACTCAGCGGACTCGGACTCCGGGATGCTCTGCTCGGCTCGTCAGCGGGCGACGACCCCACGGACGGGCTGATCGCCGCGATCCGCGATCGGGAGATGCTGCTGATCCTGGACAACTGTGAGCATGTGATCGAGTCGGTGGCGAGGTTCGCCGATCGCGTGCTCGGGGAATGCCGCCGGCTGCGGATCCTGGCGACCAGCCGGGAACCGCTCGGCATCACCGGTGAGGCGCTGTGGCAGGTCGAGCCGCTGGCCGTGCCAACGGACGCCGGACCTGCCGAGATCGCAGCCTCGCCGGCCGTCCAGTTGCTGCGGGACCGGGCCGGGGCGGTGCGCAAGGATCTCGGGACCGACGAACACACCGTGTCGACAATGGTGCGGATCTGCCGGGCCCTGGACGGGATGCCGCTGGCGATCGAGCTCGCCGCTGCCAGGTTGCGCACGATGACCCTCGAGCAGCTCGCCAACCGGCTCGATGACCGGTTCCGCTTGCTGACCAGCGGGAGCCGGACCGCGTTGCCGCGACACAAGACGCTGCGCGCGGTGGTCGACTGGAGCTGGGAGTTGCTCACCGATGCCGAGCGGGTGGTGCTGCGCCGCCTGTCGGTGTTCTCGGGCGGGGCGAGTCAGGAGGCCGCCGAGCAGGTCTGCGTCGGTGATGTTGTCGAGGCAGACGAGGTGCTGGAGTTGCTCACCTCGCTGGCCGAGAAGTCGCTGCTGATCACCGAGGGTGACCGGGCGCCGCGTTATCGCATGCTCACCACGATCAAGGAGTACGCCGCGGATCGGCTCGCCGAGGCGGGCGAATCAGACCAGGCCCGGCAGGCGCACCTCGCCTACTTCACCGCGTTGGCCGAGACCGCGGAGCCACATCTTCGCCGCGCCGAGCAGCTGGAGTGGCTGGCCACGCTCGAGGCCGACCATGACAACCTCGGTGCCGCGCTGCGCGGGGCGATCGCGGCCGGTGACGCACAGGCTGCGATGCGGCTGGCTTCCGGAGCCGGCTGGTACTGGTGGCTGGGCGGCCGCCGTACCGAAGGCCTCGAGTTGCTGATCGCGGCCGCGAACCTCCCGGGCGAGGTGCCCGACGAGGTCCGGGCCATGACGTACGGGCTGGTGGTGCTCTACGTGACCTCCGGGCGGGGCGACGAACACCTCGGCGCGGAATGGATCCACAAGGCCTATCGGTTCGGTCAGCAAAGTCAGAGCGACAATCCGCTGCTGGCCTTCGTGATCCCGCTGGAGCGCCTGCTGAGCGCACCGGAGGAGGCAGTGACCGCGTTCGAATCACTGCTGGACAGCGTTGACCCGTGGGTACGCGCCATGGCCCGGTGGCAGGTCGTCAAGATGCGGAGCCTGTTCGGCCAAGGCGACCAGGACGCGGAGGCCGAGCTGGAGCTGGCGCTCGCGGAGTTCCGGGCACTCGGCGAACGGTTCGGGATGTTCTTGGCCCTGTCCGAGCTGGCCGGCCAACTCGCCCTTCGGGGCGAACTCGCCAAAGCCTGCGAGTACTTCGAACAGACGATCACGGTCCTCACCGAGCTCGGCGCCGTCGAGGATGTCATCGAAGTGCGGACCCAGCAGGCCTTGCTGTACCGGCTCAACGGCGATCGCGACGCCAGCGCTGCCGCCATCGCCGCGGCCGAGCGGAGCGCCCAAGGTGTCACCTGGCCGTACGCGCTGGCCAACTTGGCGCTCGCCAAGGCGGAGCTCGCTCGCCTCGACGGTGACGCCGCCGAGGCCCGCCGTCAGCTCGGCCTCGCGACCACGGTCCTGGGCGATGCCGCGGATCAGGCGGTCATCCAGGCGGAGATCCATGACCTGCTCGGTTACCTGGCGGACGACCTCCGTGAGTCCCGTACCCATCGCGTGGCCGCCTGGCAGGCGGCGACCGAGGCGGGAGCCCCGGCCATGATCGCCCGAATCCTCGTCGGGATCGCGGACCTGGCCGCTCGCCTCGACCAGTACGACCAGGCAGCGCGGTTGCTCGCGGCAAGCGACGGCGGACTGCCTGTTCGCTCCCGCCCGGACGCGGCCAGGATCGAGCAGGACGCCCGACGTCACCTCGGCGAAGCTCGTTTCGCCGAGGTGACCCGAGAAGGCCTGCAAACACCCTCCTCCGACCTGGTCGAGACCACGCTCGCCTCCTGAGGATCAGCTTGCGGCGCGTTGCAGGGTGATGTCGCCGTGGCGGGTGCGGGCGTAGACCGAGACCCTGGCGTCGGAGGGGCCCGGCTCTGACTGCGAGGAGACGAAGTTGTGCACGGCCCCGCGCTCGCTGTTGACGTCGATGGAGGCAGGGGTGCCCTCGGCGATGCCGACCTCGATGTCTCCCGAGCCGTTCGTCAGCTTCGCCTGACCGTTGGTCATCCGGCCGATCCGGATGGCACCGCTGGCGGTTGAGGCGGTGACGCTGCCGTCGGCGCGGTCGATGTCGAAGTCGCAGCTGGCGCTGCCGAGATCGAGGTCGGCCGAGGCGTGGCCGATCCAGGCCTGCCCGCCCGAGTTCGAGAGCCCGACCGTGCCCTCGACGGCGCCGATCCGCAGTGCGAACGCGGCGCCGTCGATGCTGGCAGGTCCGGCGATGTGGTCGATCGCGACCTCACCGGTCGAGATGTTCGCCTGCAGCGCGTCGATGCGATCCACCTGGACCCGACCCGATGCCAGGTGCAGCTGGCATTCGCCGAACGAGCCGTCGGCGTGTACGGCCGAGTGCGCCAGGTACGCAGCCAGGCCGGAGCCGGCGGGCAGGTCGATGGTGATCGCCACCGACCCGTTCTTGCTCCCGGAGACGGTCGTCTTGACCGACAGCTGACCGTCGGCGAAGTCGACCTTGGTCTTGTCGGCCACCTTCACGTCCGACCGGTTCGACGCGTCGATGGGTGCGACCCGCACCACGGTGTCGGTCCGGTCGCTCGCGGTGACCCGCACCTGGGCCCCGGCGACCTCCACGGTCGCGTTGATGGGCCCAGGCGTGGCGAATGTAGGCATGACGACTCTCCTTCCTCGGGGTGGGTTGGTCAGGCCCGCTTCTTGAACGTGGAGGACGCCCACAGGTAGCCGACGAGAGCGATCCCGACGCACCAGGCGACTGCCTGGATCGCGTCACTGGAGGACGCTCCGCCGTTGAGCAACCCGCGCAGCGTCTCGATGATCGGCGTGAACGGCTGGTACTCCGCGAACTGCCGGACGCCAGGCCCCATCTTGTCCGCCGGCACGATCGCGCTGCTGAAGAACGGCAGCATGACCAGCGGTACGGCGGCCATACCCGCCGTCTCCACCGACTTCGCCGCCATTCCGAGGGCGACCGTGAGCCAGCCCAACGCGACACCGAGCAGTACGACGAGGCCGATCACGCCGAGCCAGTCGACGAGACTCGCCGACGGGCTGAACCCCAGCGCGAAAGCCACTCCGATGACGGCCGCAATGGCGATCAGGTTGGTCAGCACACTGGCGACGACCTTGCCGTTCAGGATCGCGCCGCGCGGGACGTCCATCACTTTGAACCGGTTGATGATGCCCTTCGTCATGTCGGAGCTCACGGCTGTCGCCGTACCGCCCAGTCCGTAACACACGGCCAGCAGCAGCATTCCCGGCGTCGCGTAGTCGACGTAATCGACTCCGACGCTGAATGCGTCTCCGAGCAGGTACACGAACATGAACATCATCACGACCGGCATCAGCACCGCGTTGAACACCGAAGTCGGGTTCCGGGCGATGTGCTTGAAGTCGCGGCGCAGCATGACCGTTGAGGGGGACTTGGTGCTCATTTCGCGACTACCTCCGTGGTGTGGCCCGTCAGGGCGAGGAAAACGTCATCAAGGTCGGGTGTGTGTACCGAGAACTCCTCGGCACTGAGTGCGTGCTCGTCGAGCCGGTCGAGCACGGCCCGCAGCGATTTCGTGCCGCCGTCGCTGGGAACCCGCAGAGCCAGTGCCTCGTCGTCCCGCGTGGAGTCGGCGAAGAGACCCGCGGCCGCGTCGAGTTCGGCGACGGTGCCGAAGCGGAGCCGGACATGCGTCCCGGGGAGCTGGCGTTTCAGCTCGTCGGGGGTGCCCTGGGCAACCAATCGGCCCTGATCGAGTACGGCGATCCGGTCGGCGAGCTGATCGGCTTCATCCAGGTACTGCGTGGTGAGGAAGATGGTCACCCCATCCGCCACCAGCTCGCGGATGATCGTCCACATCGTCCGGCGGCTGCGCGGGTCCAGGCCGGTCGTCGGCTCGTCCAGGAAGATGATCTTCGGGCTGCCGACGAGCGTCATCGCCAGGTCCAGCTTCCGGCGCATACCCCCGGAATAGGTCGAGACCTGCTTCTGCGCCGACTCCACCAGATCGAACCGTTCCAGCAACTCGGTGATCTGCCGCTGGCCGTCGCCGGCGCCACGGTTCAGATCCACCATCAACTGCAGGTTCTCCTGCCCCGTCAACAGCTCGTCCACCGCCGCGAACTGACCGGTGACCCCGATCGCCGCCCGCACGGCCTTCGCCTCGGTCGCCACATCGTGCCCGGCGACGCTGACCGCCCCGCCGTCGGCCTTCATCAACGTGGTCAGCACGTTCACCGTCGTCGTCTTACCCGCACCGTTCGGACCGAGCAGAGAAAAGATCGTGCCCGCCGGAACATCCAGATCGATGCCGTCAAGCACGACCTTGTCCCCATAGGCCTTCCGAAGCCCTGAAACCGCAATCGCTGAACTTGTCATGCGCCAACCATCCCTACCCCCCGTGACACGCCCCTGACACCTGTCTGACACGCCCGCTGACACCGCGTTCCGCCGTGTCCGGATGCCCTGGCCGACGCCGGCTTGACCTTGACGCAGCGTCAACCCCGCACCCTGGTGACATCGCCGGTGACCGGACCGGCTGCACAAAGGAGACAGGCGATGTTCATCGAAACGATCGGCGGCGAGCCCGACGGTCCGGCGATTCGCGTGCGGGGTCTCGAGAAGTCGTACGGCGACCTCGAGGTACTGCGCGGCGTGGACTTCGACGTGGAGCGGGGCAGCATCTTCGCCCTGCTCGGCTCGAACGGGGCGGGCAAGACCACGGTGGTGAGGATCCTGGCAACGCTCCTGAAGGCCGATGCGGGGACGGCCACCGTGAGCGGTTTCGACGTCGCCACGCAACCCTCGCAGGTGCGGGAGTCCTTCAGCCTCACCGGTCAGTTCGCCGCCGTCGACGAGATCCTCAGTGGACGGGAGAACCTCGTACTCGTCGCCAAACTGCGCCACCTCGAGGATCCGGGCGCGATCGCGGATGATCTGCTGAAGCGTTTCTCCCTGACCGACGCGGGGGCGCGAAAGGTGTCGACGTACTCGGGTGGGATGCGCCGCCGCCTGGACATCGCGATGAGCCTGATCGGGAATCCGCCGGTGATCTTCCTGGACGAGCCGACGACCGGGCTCGACCCCGAGGCGCGCATCGAGGTGTGGGACACCGTGAAGGGTCTCGCCGACCGCGGCACGACGGTGCTGCTCACCACGCAGCATCTGGAGGAGGCCGAGCAGCTCGCCGACCGGATCGCGATCCTCCACCAGGGCCGGATCATCGTGACCGGCACCCTCGCCGAGCTCAAGCAGTTGCTGCCGCCCGCCAAGGTCGAGTACGTCGAGAAACAGCCGTCACTCGAAGACGTCTTCTTCGCGGTCGTCGGCGACGACAAGTCCAGGTAGGGGGACAACCATGGCCACGCACTTCTTCGGCGACACCGCCGTCCTGACCGGACGGACCCTGCGCCACGTCACCCGCAGCCTCGACACCATCATCACGACCGCGATCATGCCGATCGCCATGATGCTGATGTTCGTCTACGTGTTCGGCGGGGCGATCGACACGGGTCCGGTCGAGTACGTCGACTACCTGCTGCCCGGCATCCTGCTCATCACGATCGCCTCGGGCATCTCCTACACCGCGTTCCGGCTCTTCTTGGACATGAAGAGCGGCATCTTCGAGCGGTTCCAGTCCATGCCGATCGCACGGTCAGGCGTGTTGTGGGCCCACGTTCTGACCTCGCTGGTCGCCAACATGATCTCGCTGGTGATCGTCGTACTCGTCGCCCTGCTGATGGGCTTCCGATCGGGGGCCGGAGTACTGGCCTGGCTCTCCGTCGCCGGCATCCTGCTGCTGTTCACGCTGGCGCTGACCTGGATCGCCGTGATCCCCGGCCTCTCCGCGGCGTCGATCGAGGGCGCGAGCGTGTTCTCCTACCCGCTCATCTTCCTGCCGTTCCTCAGCTCGGCGTTCGTGCCCACCCAGACCATGCCCGGCCCGGTGCGCTGGTTCGCGGAGAACCAGCCGGTGACCTCCATCGTCAACACGATCCGGGAGCTGTTCGCCGGGCAGCCGGTCGGCGACGACATCTGGATCGCCCTCGCCTGGTGTGTCGGCATCCTCGTCGTGGCCTACGCCTTCGCGATGGTCACCTATCGCCGGAAGATCGCCTGAGGCAGGCTGAGACCCATGCTCACCATCAGCCGGCTGGCGGCGCACGCGGGGGTCACGGTGCGGGCGGTACGCCATTACCACCAGATCGGGCTGCTGCCGGAGCCCGAGCGCGACGACTCCGGGTACCGGACCTACAACGCCGCCGCGGTCGTGCGGCTGATCCGGATTCGCACCCTGGCGGATGCCGGCGTACCGCTGGACCGGGTGCAGGAGCTCCTGGACGCCGGCCCGGAGGAGTTCGCCGACGGCGTCCAGGAGATCGACAAGAAACTGCGCGCGGAGGTTCGGCGGCTGCAGGAGACCCGCAAACGGCTGGCCAGGCTCGCTGCCGGAGACCACCTGGCGCTCCCGCAGAGCGTCATCGGCTACCTCGACCGGCTCCGCGGTCTCGGCGTCCAGGAGCAGTACATCGAGCTGGAGCGGGACGCCTGGATCATGGTCGCCGCCGAGGTGCCGCACTTCATCGATGCCGTGATCGCCAAGAAGCACGAGGATCTGGACAACCCCGACATGGTGAAGCTCTACGGCTTTCTCACCGGGCCACTCGACCTGTCGCCCGATGATCCGCGGATCGTCGAGATCGCCGACATCGCCGAGCGCCTGTTGATTCGCGCTGTAGAGGCCGGCGAGACAGGTGCCGACGGCCTCGACGACCAGTTCGTCGACCTGATGGACGCGGCCATGCTCGAGTCCGCACCGGGCGCCGAGCGGGTGCTGGCGATCCTGGAGGAACGGGGCTGGAAGGGCTGGACCCGCATCGAGCGAGTGCCCGCCGACAGACTCGGTGGGTGACAGCAGCTACCGCGTCAACGTGGTCTCTCCAGATCAGTCCGCCGGAACGGGAAGAACTCGCGGACGTCCTGCGTACAGCGGCAGGCGACCGCGACCTTTCCGGCCCACTCCAGAGCCGCTTCCCAGGTGGGTACGTCGACGACGAAGATGCCGCCGATGAGCTCCTTGCTCTCCGGGTACGGGCCGTCGATGATCATCCCGTCGGTGGCCACAGCGGCGTGCTTCTTGCGGTAGTCCAACCCTCCGCTGAAGACGAACACGCCGGCGTCCTTGGCCTCCTGAACCACTGCGTGGGCGTCCTCGGCGACCTGAGGCAGGTCCTCCTCGGGGAAGTCCATCGCACCGTCTTCGAACGAGATCAGGTACAGCGTCATCTCATCACTCCTTGTCCCGGCGGCATCCCTCCAGCCGCCTTACACCCCTGCTACGAACGCCGAGCCCCGGATCCGACAGCTTGCCGCAAAATTCTCCGTGGCACTCAGCCGGCCGGGTCGTAGATGAACTTGCGGACGTCTTGCGCACAGCGGCACGCGGCCGCGACCTTCGCGGCCCACTCCAGAGCCGCCTCCCTAGTAGGTACGTCGACAATGAAGACGCCACCGATGAGCTCCTTGCTCTCCGGGTACGGACCGTCGGTGACCACCCCGTCAGTCGCGACCACGGCATGCTCCACGTCGCCGTCGTCGTACCTCAGCCCACCGGAGAAGACGAACACACCGGCATCCTTGGCCTCCCGGACCACCGCATGCCCGGCCTTGCCCACCTCGGGCCAATCACCCTCGGGGATATGGCCCATCGCCCCCTTCTCAAACGAGATCAGGTACTGCGCCATCTCATCCCTCCTCATTCAGTCGAGGCAGAACTCGTTGCCTTCGATGTCCTGCATCACGAGGCACGACTCGTTGACCCCATCGGCACGCAGCAGTCGCACGCGTACGGCGCCGAGCGGGATCAGCCGTGCGCACTCGGCCTCGAGTGCGGCCAGGCGCTCTTCACCCACCAGCCCGGTGCCGACCCGCACGTCGAGATGCACGCGATTCTTGACGACCTTGCCTTCGGGAACGCGCTGGAAGAACAGTCGAGGGCCCACACCTGTGGGATCAACGCATGCGAACCTCGACCCCTGACGCTCAGGCGGCAGCGTGCGGTCGAAATCGCCCCACGTCGCAAACCCGTCCGGTGGCGGCGGAACGACGTACCCCAGCACCTCGCACCAGAAACGAGCGACGCGCTCAGGTTCAGCACAGTCGAAGGTGACCTGGAACTGCTTGACCGATCCCATCGACCCACCATAGAGGCGGGATCGACCCTCAGGCCGCACGCCGGGCCTAGCTGTTGCGGCGACCTATGACTCGGGTGACGCCCAGTGTTCGGCCGCCGTCGGTGTGAACCATCTGAGCTTCTTCCCGTCCCGGCGTACCACGGTCGTTGTCGCATACTTCATTCCACTGCAACCAGTCCCGCCACCCGCCAGGCAGCCGATCAGCGACCTCGACGGTGACCAGGCCAGTCTTCTCCCAGTGCCGCCGCCACCAGCCGGGGCTGTGCCAGGCGCAGAAGTCCCATTTCCAGTAGTAGGGCTCAAGGTGTGGCGGGGGAAGCGTCTCGTATTCCTCGGCGAGACCGGGCTGAACGATGCCAATCCGGCCGCCGCGTTTCACGAAGCGTGAGTAGTAGCCGAGATAGAGGTCGTCGGTGCCGAAGTAGTGGTAGGCACCAATACTGATGAGCGCGTCGAAGAAATCCTCGGCGAACGGCAGCGCATGAGCTTCCGCGTATATCGGGTGAACCTGGTCTTCTGCGTCTGCCTCGGCCACGCGGCGCAAGTTCTCGTCGGGCTTGACCCACAAATCAGCAGCCCACACCTCAACACCGAACTCCTTGGCCAGGAAGATCGAACTCAGCGCAGTGCCACATCCCATATCGAGTATCCGCATCCCAGGCTCGAGCGGCATGAAATCAGTCAACGCCTCCGCCTGCCACACAGGATTCGGCCCCATCGCCCCATCAACCATCCACCGACCCGAATACCCGCCAGCCCGCGGATACCGCTCGTTCCTCAGCAACCCCTCAAGCGCAGCATCATCCACGCAACCGAAGTCTCGAGGAGTACCTACGACCGGGCAACCGATTATCCGCGCGCCCGACGCCCAATCTGCCGATGAGCGGATGTTCATGAGCAATGTCATTTGCTGGGGACCGGACTAGTACTACAGCCGTAGATCGTGATCGCGTTCCTTTCGCGCTTGGTAGTGGCAGCGTCTGGCTCGGTGTTGGTGGCGTCGGCGGAATCGGCTCCATCGGGCGATGTGCAGCTGGTCGTGGATGGGGGGTGAGTGCTGCGCGGAGGTGCCGGATCTCGTTGCAGGTAAGGGGAATCATCGCTGTTTGGTGTTCGGTGTTGCTGGGTGTGGTGGCGGTGTGGGTGGTGGTTGGCTGTCGGGCTCGTGCGGCGGTGACGGCGAGGAAGGCGTGGGCGAGCATGGCGAGGGTGGTCCAGCGGTGCCAGGAGGTCCAGGTGCGGACCTGGTGTTCGTCCAGGCCGGCACAGCCCTTGCCGGCTTGGAAGTTCTCCTCGACCCGCCAGCGGGTCCCGGCCACCCGCACCAGTGTTGCGAGCGGAACGGCGGTGGTGGCGTGGCAGAGGAAGTAGGCCAGCTCACCGGTGTGCAGGTTGCGCCGCAACAGCAACCAGCGGTGCTGGGTCGGCTCGCCGTCGCTGATGCTGGTGAAGGCCCAAGCGTAGAGCCGTTCGCCTTTGCTGCCGTGGCCCGAGGACAGGATCTGCCAGCCGTTGCGTGGGATCTGTTCGACGAACCTGTCGGCGCGTAGCTTGCCTGCCGGCGTGGGGATCTGGGTGTCGCAGGAGATGGCCATGACGTAGTTCAGGCCACGTACTTCCACTGCGTGCCGAAGCTCGGGGTTGTCGCCGTATGCCTCGTCGGCGGCGATCCAGCCCACGCCGGCGCCAGCGGCCAGTACCCGGTCGGTCATTCGCAGTGCCAGTTGAGGCTTGGTCGCAAACTCCGCATCAGCCGGAACCCCTGCCACCGCACGCCGAGCCGCATCCGATGTCCAGCACTGGGGCAGATACAACTCGACATCGACGAACGGATGCCCGGCCGGAGTGGCCAGCGTGGCAAACACCGCGATCTGGCGGTTCTCGATCCGCCCGCAGGTGCCGGAGTACTGCCGTTGCACGCCCACGGTGCGCCGGCCCTTCTTGGCGTCACCGGTCTCGTCGAACACCAGCGTCACCAGATCCGGCTCCACCCCACCAGCCAGATTCTCCACCGCGTAGGCGGCAACCTCGGCCCGGACCGTTTCGTGGTCCCAGCTCGCCCGGCCCATCAGGTGCTGTATCCGGTCCGGGGAGCCATGGCCGGCATGCTCGGCCAGGCTCCAGCAGTTCTTGCGCGGCAGGTCTGCCAGCAGACCGTCGACAGCGTCCCTGGCCGTCCGGCGGGTCTCGACCCGCGCGAAACATCCTCCAACCCGTTGCATCAGCGCGCCCAGTTCCCGTTCCCAGATCGCAAGCGGCGGCCGCCTCGCGTCACACAGCCACGCCGATCTCAGATCCCTTACCAGGAAAGCGAATCAGCCACGATCAACGGCTGTAGTACTAGGCGGCTCAGGCGCATTGCATGGGCCAGGGCAATTCGCAGAAGCCGTGCTTGTGCCCATCGTCACGATGCTCGCTCACGAAGCCGTCATCCCGCCGCGCCGACCATCGCCTCCATGAGATCGGCAGCCTCTTCGCTCGTGAGCGATCCCTCCCGGACGAGCGAGTGCCATGTCACGAACGAGATCGCGTGGCCGACGGCTGCCGCCGCGCGCACGCGCGCACGACCTCGCTCGCGGCGTCCCGTCATTAGTGAACGAGCGACGTGGCGGAAGTATCCGAAGAACGCCTCGCGGGCCGCCGGCGGGACAGCATCGATATCGCGGATGCCTGCCGAGAGCATCGCCTCCGTTTCCTCGTACCACCGATACAGTTCGCGCACCGCGACGCGAAAGCGCTCGTTGGGTGAGGCGATGCCGGCCCACGACGTTGGGTCGGGCATGGGATGCCGCTCGTAGTAGTGGGCGTTGCACGCCTCGAAGAGCACCTGGAGATCGGGGAAGTGGTTGTACACCGTGGCACGCTGCACGCCCGCGCGTTCGGCGATGGCCTTGATGGTCGTCTTCGCGGGGCCGAGCGTTTCGTGGAGCTCGACCGTCGCTTCAACGATTCGTTGCCGGGTCTCGGCTTCGGTGAGCGCACGCTTCGTCTTCCGGTATGGGCGTGGCGACGCTATGTTCGCTGAACACATATGTTAGCCAATCTTGACAGGGCGCTGTGCTGCTGCTTCATTGTACACATGTGTCACCCAAATGGAGGTGCGGCATGAGTGCACGGACTGTAGCGGCCACGACCGTCAAGGTTGTCCAGCCCGGTGAAGGTCGGCGCGGCGGATTGATGCCCGGCGTCGGGGTGATCTTCAAGATCGACGGTGTCGACTCCGGTGGGGCCCTCGCCGTCGTCGAACACCCCTTCGAAGTCGGCGGACTCGTCCCGCCCCACGTCCACCACCGCGAGGATGAGATCTCCATCGTGCTCGAGGGCGAGATCGGCTTCCGGTCCGAGGACAAGGAGATCGTGCTCGGTCCGGGCGGATACATCGTGAAGCCGCGTGGCGAGGTCCACGCGATGTGGAACGCCGGGCCGACGCCGGCGCGCATGATCGAGATCATCTCGCCTGCCGGACTCGAAGAGCTCTTCCGGACGGTCATCGGCCTGACCGAGCGCGGCGAAGCAGAGATGTCGAAGATCGTCGAGCTCGCGAACCGCTACGAGGTCCCAATCGCCGAGCCCGAATGGTTCGCGGACGTCATCGAGCGCTACCAGCTCTCCATGCCGACGCCTTAGTCCGGGCCGCCTGGATGTAAGCCAGGCGGCCTACACCCGTTCGCGATGGACTACCTGCTCGACAGGAACGCGATCACGATCTACGGCTGCAGTACTAGTCAGTCCAGATTGCGATAGCGCCACCAGTTGCCGTCGACGGGCGAGAACGGCTGCGGAGAAGGTGCTCGTCGGAAGCGCTCATCCAGCGCTTTCACCTGGACCGAGACACGCTCGGCGCGTCTGCCGCCGCGACGCATCAGTGATTCAAGCTGGTCACGTGCGTCGAGACCCTCGGTGCCGTCACATCGTGGACAGCCGGTCGCGGTTTCGTCGAGGCCGGCTTCGACCCGCTTGACGATGTGCTCCCAACTCCGCAGCAACCATTGCGTGTGGAAGCCATTGGTAACTCTGGCCTCGGGGGGCCGATGGCGCATCCCACGTGAATCGTTCTTGGTCATCTGCTGCGCCGTAACGTGACGCGACCCGGTGAGGTTTTCGAACAGGGTACGTCGCCAGCGGACGCAGCGTCACGCGATGCACTCAATTGCCGCGGTCCGCGCACGAACAAGTGCTCCTGGCAGGCGCGGTCGGGAGCGGAAATCTGTTGCATCTTGGGGTGGATCGGTCACAGTAGATGTTATGACCAGTCAGGCAGCTCCGCTTCTCGGTCGTTGCTGCCTGCCTGGCGGTCGGTTCGTCGTACGGTAGCCCTCGCCTCTCGGCGAGGGCGCCTCCGCGCGCCCCGGGCAACTTGGTCCGCGGCGCCCACGACGACCCATCCTGGGAGATCGCGATGTCCACCATCGACGCGCACTACACCCCTGCGCACCACTTCGCCCGCGACGCAGATCGCTACGCAGCCTGGGAGCGAGCGGGCCTGTTCCGGCCACGGCCGGCAGCCGAACGTTTCGCCATGATCCTGCCGCCGCTGAACATCACCGGCGGCCTGCACCTGGGTCACGCGTATGAGCACACCATCTCCGACGCGTTCATCCGGCACCGGCGGATGCTCGGCGCCGAGACCCTGTGGCTGCCGGGGACCGACCACGCCGGCATCGCCACACAGGCCCTGATGGAACGGCAACTGGCCGCCGAGGGCACCAGCCGGCACGAGCTCGGCCGCGACGCGTTCCTCGCGCGAACACGCGCCTGGGGTGACGCGACCAGCGAGACGATCGCCGCGCAGATGCGACACCTCGGCATGTCCCCCGACTGGGACCGGTCCACGTACACCCTGGATCCCGGCCCGGCTCGCGCGACTCATGCGGCGTTCAGACGCCTGTTCCGGCAGGGATTGATCTACCGCGCCGAACGAGACACGCTGTGGTGCACAGGCTGCCAGACCGGCTTGTCCGACATCGAGACCATCGAGACCGCCGGCGGCCGCAGCTGCACCCGCTGCTCGTCGAGGATCGAGATCCGTTCCACACCGCAGTGGTACCTCGCGACCACGACGCTCGCCGCCTCCGCACGGTTCGCGTTCGAATCCGGGCAGCTTCGCATCGATCCGCCCGAGTTGGCGACCGAGTACCTGCGGTGGCTCGACGACATGCGTGACTGGTGCCTGTCGCGGCAGCTGTGGTGGGGGCACCGGATCCCCATCTGGTACGGCGCCGACGGCGAGGCTCGTTCGTTCGGGCCGGACGAGGCAATCCCGGCCGGCTGGACGCAGGATGAGGACACCCTCGACACCTGGTTCTCCTCGGGCCTGTGGCCACTGTCGACGCTCGGCTGGCCCGAGGCGACCAAGGACCTGGCACGGTACTACCCGAACGATCTGCTCATCACCGGGTCAGACCTGCTGTTCTTCTGGGCAATCCGCATGACGATGCTGTGTACGCATCTAACCGGCACCGCACCATTCAAACGGCTGTACCTGCACGGCATGATCCGCACCGAGCACGGCAAGAAGATGTCGTCGTCGTTCGGTAATACCATCGACCCGCTCGACTACGCCGACGAGTTCGGGACCGACGCACTGCGCCTTGCGTTGTGCCGCCGTGCGCGGCCCGGCACCGACCTGTCGTTCGGCCGCACCGACCTCACCGGCGCCCTTGCGCTGCTGAAGAAGCTGTGGAGCATCGCGCGGCTCACCACAGCGCACAGCATCCATCTCCCCACAAGCACTCCTCCGGAACCGCAGGAGCCCGCGCACCCGCTGGATCGGTGGCTGGCGTCCCGCCTGGAACGGACCCGCGCACTCGCAGCCGCTGGGTTCGAGGAGCTCGACCTGGCCGGCGCGACCGATGCGCTGGCCCGGTTCATGAACGACGACCTGTCCGACCTGTACCTCGAGGCCCGTAAGCCCTCGCTCCGGCACGACCCTGGCTCGCGCGCCACGCTCGCCGCGACGCTGGCCGAGCTTCTCCTTCTGCTGCACCCGATCGCGCCGTACCTCACCGAGCAGCTGTGGGAATCCCTCGCCGGCACCGACGGCTCCTGCCAGGACGCTCTCGACGCACACGCATGGCCGGCTGCCCGTCCCGAGCGGCTCGACCCGGAGGCCGAAACCGAGGTGGACCGGCTGCGTCACCTGCTGCACGCCGCCCGGTCGCATCGAGCCAAACACGGCATCCCGGCCGGCACGATGCTGCCAGGCCACGCGGACGGCCTCGCGTGCTCCGCCGAACTGCTTCGGCTCGCGCGCCTGCGCCCGGACGATACGATCCGCGATCGCCACGCAGCAGCGATCCTCACGTGCGGGCCCGCGACGCTCACCATCGGCAACTAACCAGGGCGTCACGCTCACAACGCACGCTGTAGCGACCAAGTGGAAGGCAGCAGGCGCGTGAGCTGTGCTTGGGTTGATTGTGTTCGACTGGTGGGTACCGCTGGTAGATGACCTCCCCGACCGAGCAGCTCGCGCCCGCTCTCGACATCGACGCTCGCCTCACCGAGATCGAGCGCAGCTTGAACCTGCTGCTCAACACCACGCCGGTCAATGCGGCAGAAGCATGGACGGACTTCGAACGGGGTGACTTCGGGTCGACCCCCACGCTCCGCCTCCGACCGCTGGAATTCGAGCCGGACCTGGTACGCCGTGAGCTCTACGACCTCGAGATCGAGAACGTCACCGACCCTGCGCTGCACACCCTCTTCCGGGCGAAGCGAGACGAGATAGCACGACAGATCACAGCCCTGGAGGATCGCGACACCTCACGGTTCGTGTATGGGTCGCTGCAGCTGTACGGCGGTGTCGCCCCGCCGCTCGCGTCCGTCGCGGAGGAACTGCTCGAGACCATCCCAGCCCAAGCTCCCAGCAACCACAGCGTCACGGCCGGCGCGTTCGCGGAGGCGGCTCGGGCGGAGTTCGATCGATACCGCGCCGTGTATCCGGACTTCCCGGCGTACGTCGAGGTGCGCGACGACGTCTCCGAACTGATGGTGTCGTTCGGTCGGCTGCTCATCCCCGAATCCGCCACTATTAGGGCGGACCGCGTCGAGCCCTTGCTGCACCACGAGGTTGGCACTCATGTCGTCACCTACCAGAACGGCGCCAGGCAGCCCCTGACC
The DNA here is from genome assembly GCF_037203805.1 of Kribbella sp. CCNWLW201. Classification (NCBI taxonomy): domain Bacteria; kingdom Bacillati; phylum Actinomycetota; class Actinomycetes; order Propionibacteriales; family Kribbellaceae; genus Kribbella; species Kribbella sp. CCNWLW201. The sequence goes on from NZ_JBBCBQ010000001.1 coordinate 1,294,771, forward strand.
CTGCTGACCATCGGACTGCCCGGCTACGACGAGACCCAAGAGGGCCTTGCCGTGCTCGCCGAGTACCTGGCCGGCGGATTGGACCCGCGGCGTCTTCGCGTGCTCGCGGCGAGGGTTGTTGCCGTCGGCAAGATGCTTGACGGCGCCGAGTTCCTGGAGATCTTCGAATCGTTGCGGTCAGAACATCAGATACCGACGAGGACCGCCTGGTCCATCGCCATCCGGGTCGTCGTCGGGGGTGGTTCTGTGAAGGACGCGATCTATCTGCGCGGGATCACGCGGATCCTCGAATCCCTCGCGGAGGGCAGCAGCCTTGATGTCCTGTTCGTCGGCAAGTTCGCGTTGGACCACATCCCGTTGATCCAGGATCTGCTCGACCGCGAGGTGCTGGAGGCACCATGGGTCCGGCCGCGCTGGCTGGACGTGCCCGGCGCCCAGGAGCGCCTCGCCCGACTGCGCGCGGGCATGTCGGTCACGGACCTGTACGAAGGAGTTGTGTCGGTATGAGGCTTGCCTTCTTCGTCAATGACGTCGCCACCGAGGTCGACGAGTACACGACTACTCGGCTGGCGAGGGCCGCGGTCCAACGCGAGCATGAGGTTTGGTACGTCGGTGTCGGAGACGTCGAGCTCGGGGAGAGCGACGGGCAACAACTGGTGGCCCGGGCTCGTGCCGCAGAGTTCGAGACGGACGACACACTCGAGGTCTTCATGAAGCGCATCAAGGAGCGTGACGCCGAACGGATCGTCATGGACGACCTCGACGCCTTGTTCCTGCGCAACGAATCGATCGACGATCTGCACGAGCGGCCGTGGGCAAGCCCACTGGGTGTGGTCTTCGGCCAGATGCTGCAGGCACGAGGCGTCACGGTCGTGAACGACCCGAGGTCCCTGACACGCGCAACGAGCAAGCTCTACCTGGAGGAGTTTCCCGAGAAGATCCGGCCCCGATCGCTGGTGACGCGCGACCCGGAAGCGATCGAGCGGTTCGCCGGCGAGGTCGGCCACTGCGTCGTCAAGCCTCTGTACGGAGCCAAAGGGCGGAACGTGTTCATGATCGAGGACGAGGGCGAAGCGAACCTCGCCCAGATGACCGAGGCGGTGCTTCAGGACGGCTACGCGATCGCCCAGGAGTTCGTCGACGGCGGCGAGGACGGCGATGCCCGGATCTTCCTGCTCGAGGGACAGCTTCTCGAGTGCGACGGGAGACCGGCCGCGTTCCGGCGAGTGCCCATGGGAAACGACCCGCGGGCCAACATCAGCAAGGGTGGACGCTCGATCCCTCTCGAGATCAGTGACGTGGAACGCGGCATCATCGATGCGATGAGCAACAAACTCGTGGCCGACGGCATGTACTTCGTCGGCATCGACGTAATCCGCGGCAAGGTGGTGGAGATCAACGCCGAGAGCCCCGGCGGCATGCAGAGCGTCGAAAGACTCTACGACATCGACGTCTGCCCCACCATCATCGAATCCCTCGAACACCGCACAAACTCAAAGCCCTGACCCGCCACCGTCCTCGTAACGCGGTCACCGCTGGCCACAGGCAGGCGCGGACTGCATCACGTGCAGTCCGCGTACGCGAGCCCGAGCCCGCAATGGCGACACCGGAAGAGATAACCCGTCAGGTCTCCGTCCGCACTGAGGTTCCGCAGCATCGCGTCGTCCAGGCCTCCGTCCAGGCGGAGCGACTCCGCCGCGCCGGGCAACGCTGACACCTCTCCCCAGCCGGCTCGACCAAGGAACTCCGCGCCGTCGGCGCAGTGGAACATCCAGCGTTCCTGCTGCCACCCCGCGAAGCCCGGAGTCCGACACACGATCTCCTCCAGCACCGCCGCCGGTACGTCACTCGGCGCGCCATCCGTCGTCGTGAAGTCCGCATCGAACCGATCGGCGGCGCTCCCATCCGCAATGCACCACGGACACAGAAACTCGACCTTCTCGACGGCGTACACCGGGCCTGCGTACACGAACCCGCGAGCCTTGCCGCACAGCTCACACACCTCTGCAGATTCAACGACAGACCCCGTGGCGACCGGGTCGGGGTGGTACCGGAACTGCGGCAGTAGGTCGGCCATGCCGGAAGCATCGCGGATCGACGCACGCCAACACAACCAGCCCGTCAGCGACGCGCCACGTCGTCTCACTAGTGGGCACCCGGTTGATGCTGCGTCGAATCCGACTACCCATGAGCGTCGATTCAGCCGATGCGTTCGTGCTGCCAGCGACGGCCCGCCATTGGCGGCGCCTGGTCTACTCCAGGCTTGATCGCGTGCCAGGTCGCGCTCCACTCGCGTGGTGCACGCTGAAGCTCCTCGACCACCTCCGCAGCGACTTGTGCGGGGCTGCGGCCATGACGCGGGAAGCGGAGGAACACCTGGTAGCCGGCTTCGGCCGAGTCGTAGTCGTCATTGCCGGTGAACAGTGCGACCTGGAATAGGTCTGGGTTCGCATAGTCCTTCGCCGCCCAACTCACGGTGAGGCCATACCTGTCCAGGTGCGTGCGATCGATCTGCTCCAGCACCAGTCGAGCCGTGGTGTCCTCGGGGCGCTCCCAACTGTGGTCAGCGCCGATGCGGGCAACTTCAGCGTCGTACTGCTCGGCGTGAAAGGTGAACCCATAATCGATCGGGACTTCGTAGAGCCATTCCCAATGAACCGCATCTCCGTCACGCACGATGGTCACATCCGTGGAGCCACAGCCGTACGTGCCGCATTCGCACCGCGCGATCGGCACCTGCGCAGGGTCCGGCGTCGCGATGAGCCGGTTGACGGGGATGAGGATCTCGAAGGGATCCATCCCCATTCCCGCACCGATCCGGGTCATCTCGACATCGTTGACGTAGACAAGGAGTTCGTGACCGCCGACCGACTCGTGCGCCGCGCGGACATCGAACCGGATGGTTCCGGTGGGCCGGCGGGACAGGGTCCGGCCGTCGGCGACCACCTGTTCCCACGCCGATAGTTCGCCGGGCCGGGGGATGTTGAGTTCGTCCAGCGTCGCTTCCAGCAGCTCCTTGATCTCCTCCCGACTGTCGGACGGCGACGCACCCGCGAGCATGCGGAGGTGGGGCGAGTCCAATCCGTCCACCAAACACTGAACAGCGGCGTCAATCAGCCGCTTGGGCTCGCCCCAGTGTGGTTCGGGGTACCACCGTGCGGCAGCGTCGTAGAGCCGGTGCTCGGGTGATGGATAGCTGTACTCCACGCTCACAGCATGAGCGATGCGACCGCCCCAAGCCACCGACTTTGGAACCCCAGCCCGCTACCTAACTGTCAGGACGGCCTGCGATGCGTCAGTAGCCAGATCGCGGCGACTAACCAGGTTGCCACGGTCACCACGCACCCTGTAGCGACGCCGGCTGTTGGACGTCCGAACAACGAGCCGATCAATAGGCCCGCGAGGACGAGGCAAAAGCCGGTCACCCACATAAAAGAAACCGCGTTACCCGTTTTGCCGAGATCCAGGGCGGGAGGCGCCGTCCTCCAGTCGCGTAGTGGTTCGGCTGCGTCTTGGTCACGCTTGGCGCGGGTCAGTATCTGTGCGTACCAGATCACCGCAGCCATGAACGCGAGAAAGGCTCCAGGGCCAAGCAGATTGTCCACTGTGTCGATCCTCTGTCGAGAACCTTCCCTCGAAGGGTTCACTGTCAGTATGCGGGTCATGATGAAAAATCGCGTGCACCGTTGTTGTCTGATGGGGTTTGATCCCTCATCGGAGGCGTGGCGATGTGCGGCTCGATCGACTTCAGAAGTTCGCGGGCTCCAGCGACGTCCGCCGTACGCGTATGACCGCCTCGCCCGCGACCGTGAGAGCAGAGTGACCGTAGATGAAGAACTATCCGCTCCTCGATGTGCGCGTCAGCACACCAGCGCTCGAGCTGCGCAGCGCCACAGATGAGCTGCTGGATGAGCTCGCGGATGTCGTGCGCGCGGGCAAGACCCATGCCGATCCCCCACCGTACGACGACCCGATGTCGTTCTACGAGACCGATCCCGACCTGCGGGTCGCCAAGTGGCTTCGGGCGATCTGGCGGCGCCGCGGCACGGTCGAACCTGATGCTTGGCGGCTCTACTTCGTGGTCATGGTCGACGGCCGGCCTGTCGGGGAGCAGACAGTGACGGGAGTGGACTTCTCCACTCTCGGAACGGTCACGACCTTCTCCTGGCTGTCCGTCGATCAGCGTGGCCGCGGCCTCGGGCACGAGATGCGGGCAGCGATCCTGCACCTGGCGTTCGACGGCCTCGGGGCGAAGGAAGCAAGCAGCGACGCCTTCGTGGACAACCACGGCTCCAACGCGATCTCGCGACGTCTCGGCTACCAACCCAACGGGTCCGAATGGGCAACAAGGCAAGGCAATCCCGCCCTGCTCAACCGATGGCGACTCACCCGAGCCGACTGGGAACAGCGCCGCAGGACCGACATCCACGTCCACAACATCGAGGCCTGCCACGCCTTCCTGCCCTTGTCCTGACGTCACTCACGACTGAGCCCGAGCGCAGCCTACTCGACCGTCCGAGTGAACAACGTCCTCAGCGCTTCTTCAGAATTTCTGAATAGTCGCGACCGGCAAGACGTAATGCCAGGACAACGATGCATGTATAGACAATCCAGCAGATCCCGAGTCCAATGCCGACACCTGCGCCTGTCCAAAACGCCGTCACCGGGTGGCCGCGCATCACAAGGGCAACCAACGCACCCACGCCGCCGCCGACTGCAGCAAGAGCGAGGTAGCCGAGCATTGCACCGTACGGGACGCTGCCACCTGCTGACTTCATGTATCGGTAGGTACGGCAAGGAGCAATGACGAACACGTTACGACCAAAGGAAGCCATCGCTCCTACCAGTCTCCTCTCAGACAACGCCGAGCCTACGTACGCTCGTTGTTGAACCTAAACCCGACATCCACCTCCACAACGTCGAGGCCTGTCACGCCCTCCTGCCCTTGACCTGACGTCATCAGACGCAGGGGGTGATCTCCACCGCCAGTGTCCGCAACCCTGCAGATCCGCGCGCGGCCCCTGACCTCTTCGACGATCTTTCAATTGGGTCCGCTGACGTCCATTCGTGTCCGGCACGGTGCGCGGTCGTTGCCTCCAATTTGCCCCCCATGAGATGGCTCCGCCCGCCGGCCGTACCGAGTTGACCTCTTTGGATCAAGGCGCGCCGGACGCGACTCGCAGTATCCGGAGTCCACGGTGAGAGGCCCGCGATGGACAACGCCGACCCCGAGGCGCGAGCATTCGCGTGTGACCAGTCCCAAGATCCACGCAGTCGCGGCAATCGCCTTCGCGGTTGTGGCCCTCGTCGGCCTGATCCTCGATGGCCCGCGAGCGGCCTACTACCCCGCCGTCTCCGCGCTCATCAGCGGGCTGGTCATCTACCAGGAGGCTCGGCACCCGCAGTCGCCCAAGCGCTCGACCAAGCGGCGCATCATCGACACCACGTTCTTTGTCCTGTTCACCGCACTCTTCGTTGGTGGCGTCCTAGTGATCAAGCCCAGCACCTCGCTTCCGTGGACGGTTCCCGTCACGGCTCTGGTGATCGCCGCCACCCTGCCATTCACGTTCGCTGGAGTGATCCGAGACGCATTCCGTGGACAACAAGCCGCTCAGCGCCCAGCCAACGAGCGCGACCACGACCCGGGCTCCATGGCCTGAGGCCGATGCGAACACAACCTGGTGTTCGCATCGGAAGTGGGTACGCAACTCGACGCGGCCAACGTACGGCGGGCGTTCCGGAAGGTGGCGAAGGCGGCAGAACTCTCGGCTGAGGCCTGGAGCCTCGAGAGCAGCGGCACAGCTTCGTGTCGCTGCTGTCGAGTCAGGGAGTGCGATCGAGGACATCGCAGCGCTGGCAGGACACGTCAGCACGGTCGTGACGGAGAAGGTCTATCGACACGAGTTGCGGCCGGTGCTATGAACAGGGGCGAAGAAGATGGCCCTGGGGGTGCCCCGCTTCGACAGACAGGGCTGATGACTTGGTCAGGCTACATTCGTGATCTTGTTCTGTGCCTCGTGTTCGGCGGTCCTGCGGTAGCCGAGGGAGCTGTGGATTCCTACAGACCGTCCAATCGTTTGCTCATCGTGTCGAGTGTCGGCCAGGGAGGACCCTCGCGCAGCGAGCGCAGGAGCTCGTCTCCGAATCGCCTCCCGTTGGGAAACTGGTCGCCAATGTCCCAGCGCCACGCTGCGACCATCGCGAGAACGAGCTGCCGGCAGTCGTCCAGCAGTCCTTGGTCAACGTTCGGATAGTGCTCGCAGACCGCCACGGGAACATGGGCGAGATCGAACTCGACGGGTCCACGGCAGCACGTCTCGAAGTCGATGAACGACGGGCCATCCGTCGTGCTGAGCACATTGCCTGGATGCGGCTCGCCGTGGAGCAGCTGCTCCACGGCGCCGCGGTCCTCGATCGCCCGTCGCAGGCTTCCTAGTCTGCCGCCGAGGAACACGCGGTCTGCGTCGGCGAGCTCCGGCGAGAGATCCGGGTTGACAACGATCTCTTCCGCCTCCGCGATTCGATCCGTGAACCGCGGGATCGCCACATCAACCGTACGCATGCCGGCGTGCAGCCGCTCCAGCGCCTTGGCGTAGTCGGCTGGTGAGACGTGCGGTGTCACGGGCTCGTAGTAGATCCACAGCGTCACTGCGAAGCCATCGCGCCTGTAAACAAGCGGATCCACCCGAGGCTCCAAGGCGCCCACCGGACATCCGACCTCGGCGAGCCGTTGAGCGAGCTCAACCTCGAGCTGCGCAACCTCTTGCCCCACTGGGGCGACCCGGGCAAAGACGTCACATGGCGTCAGCCGCAACGCCAGCTTGTTCGAGTTGTGAAGAACAACTGCGTCGTCGACTGGCAGATCGAGCGACACGGCAACCGAAGTAGCAGCCGCAATCGCACGCGTGACCTCAGACATCTCCATGACGCGCCACGCTACATTCGCGACCTTGCCCGGTCCCCCCAATTTCCGGCGGGTCTGCAGTACCACACGCCGATCCACCCAGGCCGCCACCAACCGAGGTACGACGCTCAGTGCGGGAAGCAACCAACACGAAGCCCCATCGCTCGCGTCGACCCCTTCAGCTTCCTGGTCGCCATGCCGCCGCGTTGGGGCGGGTCTTAACTGCCTGCACGTACGACGATCACGCCGACGTCCAGCGTATGTGCGCTTCAGGGGACCTCGTTATCTTGACAACAACTCGCGCATGATCCTGCGGTCGCCGCCCGCCTCGCGCTCAACCTCACGAAGTCCGCCTGCCGTGCCAGGCGGCGCGGCTCAGGAGACCGAGATGATCAGGAGGTGGAGCAGCGAGCCACCCAGGGACACGATCGTGTTGAGGATCGCCACGCACAGTCCGATAACCCCGAAGAAGCAGGCGGTACCGTCGTGGGGTCGGCGGCCGCGAGTGAGCGCGACGCGACGCTGCGTACCGTGGTCGATACGACATAGGGTCGCAGTGTGAGTACACCTGAGTCGTCGTCAGAGATCCCCCGACCCAGCTCAGAGGGAGTGTGGGAGGTCCGCAGCGTCACGCCGTTCTATGACAGTAAGTGGATCCAGTTGGCTCACGCTGACGTGTTGTTGCCATCTGGCGAGCACAACCCACGTCACCATGTTGTGAGGATGCCAGCGGCGGCCATGGCGGTGCTGCTCGATCCGGACCGGGCGGCGGTGCTGATGAGCTGGCGGCACCGCTTCGTCTCCGACGTCTGGAACTGGGAGCTCCCCGGTGGCCTCGTCGATGAAGGTGAGGAGCCCGCGGAGACGATCGCTCGCGAACTAATCGAGGAGACCGGCTACCAGGCAGCATCCATCGAGCATCTGGTCAGCTTCGAGCCGATGATCGGCATGGTCACCTCACCGCACCACGTTTACCTGGCGACAGATGCCCGACACGTCGGTGATCCAACAGAGCTAAATGAGGGCCGCTTCCAATGGGTGCCCCTCCCCCAGGTCCCTGCCTTGATCGCCAAAGGTGACATCCGAAACTCGGGCACGCTGGTCGGGCTACTGCACTACCTAGCGTTGGGCCGCACGCAGGGCGCGTAACCGGTTCTGCTGGCGCCGCGATCCGAACTGGTCAGCCATGTGCGTGGCTCTCCGGAGGTGCGCCTCCGCCTCACTAGTCTGCCCAGCGACGTGATGGGCGTGCGCCAGGTCGACGTAGAGGCCGGTGGCCGCTCGTACCGAGTCGCCAGCGTTGGCAAGAGCCGCAGTTAGGTCTTGAATGGCTTCACGCCGACCGAGTCGGGCGAGGCAGTGCCCGCGCCAGCGTGCCAGGTGGCCGTCATCGAGCATCAAGAAGGGAAGCTCGGCCGCGCCGTCGCCGTCGAGTCGGGCCTGCGCCCAGTCGAGTTGTCGCTCGGTATGAGCGCGGTCGCCGGTCGCAGCCGCAGCTTCGGCCTCGGCAGCCGCCAGCCAGCTCAGAAGGAGATCTGGCGCCTTCGTGCCGAGCTCGCGACGAGCCGACTGGATGAGGTTGAGCGCCAGATGGTTCTGGTGGGCATCGAGCAAGACGTAGGCGCTTTGTGCCGTGACATGCGCCAGTACCGCGGCGTTGCCAGATTCGCGTGCTGCAGTGCGGGCGGTTTCGTGGAGCCGCCACGCCCGTTGTACTTCCCCCTGGTCGAGCGCTTGCCAACCGGCTAGGCCGGCGGCTGCCGCGAGTGCGGCAGCCAGCTCCGCGCGGTGGCCACCAACTGCGCGGTCCAGCACCTCCTGCATTTGGCGAACGTGCAGCTCAGTCTGCTGGATCAGCGCCGTCGTGCCGAGGCGGCGATCGAGCAAGCGCAGATTCTGAGTCTGCGACTCGAACAGACCGACCAACTCGCCATCGATGTCCGGCGATGAGTCAGCCTCGCGGAGCGCGGCTACCCGCCCCGTCTCGTCGTCGGGCACGAAGCCGAGCACCTCATACGGTGCTCGATAGATGGCTGCTAAGGCGCGACGGTATGTCTCGACTCCGACGGCACGCTCGCCGTTCTCCCAGTAGGCGAACATTCGTTTCAGCGAAGCGCCGGTTGGCGAGCGCTCACCCAAGTCTTCGACGACTGCGATGAAGCGGCGCATCGCCTCGGCCTGCGTGAAGCCAACGCTGAGACGTGCTCGACGCAGTGGTGCAGGTGCCTCCGCCTCGGCTGTGCCATCCCCCGCCATGCGATGTCTCCAGACGTCCTATGGCTCGAGTCGGTAGAACAGCTTGCTGTCCTTCGGCTCCACGCCAAAGGTCTTGTAGAACGCCTGAGCCGCGGAATTGTCGCTGTCAGTCGTCCATTCGACGCGGCTGCACTCGTGCTGGCGCGCCACGTCGAACAGCGCCTCCATTAGGGTCCGTCCAGCACCCCGTCGCTGCTGGGCATCGGAGACGTACAGCTCCTTGAGGTACAGGGACCTCGTCAGTCCGACCGCTGGCCACAGGAACGAATAGGTCGCGAAGCCGACCGCCAGCTTGTCGTCAAAGGCCAGCAACGCCCGCGCCGCCGGGTGGTCGCCGAACAGCGCGTTGTGGAGCTGCCGACGGCGGAGGTCAGGGCCCTCGAAGTCGGTGGCACCGTAGAAGCGATCCATTTCCTCAGTCAGCACCAGCAGCGAGGTGATGTCGTCGGCGGTGGCTGGGCGAACCACAATCACAGGAGGTGTTCCTCTCGAGTCGGTCGAACAAGATCGTGCAACTCGCGCACGACGGGCAACTGCCGCTGCTTCTCAGACATCCCGCCGATGACCTCGCGAGCGCGCCCGTCAATGATGCCGCGTCGCTGATCTTCGTCGAGGCTGAGGAGTGTCCCGGCGACTTCCTGGGCCGCGACCGTGACTTCGCCGTCAATGGCGAAGCAGACCGCCCGGTCGAGACGTGTCAGGGCGCGATCGGTGTAGTCACCTGGCGCACAGAGTTCAAGGGCGCGTTCCTGCGCGGCAAAGGCAGCCGGCAGATCCCGGAGTCTGGTGTAAGCGCTGCCTGCATGGAAGGACAGCTGGGCTTCGTTGTAGCCAAACGCCGAGGGCAACAACGCGTCGCCATTCAAATGGGAGACGAACTCCTCCGCGCGCCCCAGCGCGGCCGCCGTGGCCTGCTGGTCGCCAGTCGCGGCGTAAGCACGAGCTTCCAATGCCGCTGCCAGTGGCGTGCCGACTCCGCCCCGGGCGCTGGAAGCCAGCTGCGCCTGCTCCGCGACAGCAATCGCCTCCGAGAGGTCGTTGCTGTAGAAGTGACCATAGGCTTCCTGGGCCAGCATCCACGATTGCGTCATCGAGTCACCAGCCTCGGCCGAAGCGATGCGTGCGGTCCGAGCCCAGCGACGAAATGCGGCTCGGTCGTCGAGTTTGACGAGCGTCAATAGCAGCAGACCGGACATTTGCGCCACCACGCGCGTCAACCGGCGCCTGCTGACTGTCGAACGGCAATCTGTCAGCGCGGCTTGCAGCTCCCCGAGGTCGTCGCTCAAGTCGCCCAGCAGGAGTGACGCTGGTCGGTCGCGAGTGGCGCGGCCGTAGCGCTGGACGAGCTGCTCCCAGTCGTCCAGCACGGCTTCGCTCGGTGCGCCGTCGCTCAGGACCCGATCCAGGTCACGGCGAAGAGTCTCGAGGTCATCTTGCGGTGTCTGCTCCTGCGCCGCGGCGACCGTCTGCCCTGCGAAGCCGAGGCTCTCAGCAGGCTGGCCATACATCATCACGAACGCCCGTTGATAGGCGGGCACGGTGACCGCCCGCTCACCACTCTCCCAGTAGGCGAACATCCGTTTCAGCGAGGCTCCGGTCGGACACTGCTCACCCTGCTCTCGCACGACTGCCTCGAAGCGCCGCATGGCGGCCGCCTGGGTCCAGCCGCGCTGGTGTCGGGCGTGCTGCAGGGCTGACTCGCGGCCAATCCCGTCACCTTGATGAGTCACCTGTAGTCACCTCCCGTCACCTTATGTACCGGTGATCTTGTCGGTCAGCCTAAGTGGTGTGACAGACAAAGTCGTCGAGAAGTCGCAGATCAGCAGTGGAAAGGCCGCGAAATGACCGCCCTATTCATCCTCGCTGCCGTGCTATACGGGTTCATGCTGCGCGACATCGCCGAGGAGGTGCGGGGCGAATGACCATGACCGTGGAGCACCGCGTGCCTGACCGTCGCGTCTGCGTCTGGTTCGGCGAACACAAGATCGTCGAGCACGTCGGCGAACCGGCGTTCGCGGCGCGATTCGAGGCCGCGATGCGTCGGCGCTTCGCCAGCCTCCGCGTGACCAACGAGCCGGCGGTGATCCCAGATGCCGACCGCCGGTGAGGGGACAGCGGCGTCGACGCTGGTGGGCTCGGCTGTGGGAGCAACTCAACGACGCCTTTCGCCGCTGGCGGGACGAGGTCTGAGCGGCTTCGCCGAGGACTTCACCAAGCCGTTGCTGCTCGGCTACCTGCGCCGCGACCTGCTCGTGGTCGACAGTCAAGTCACTGAGCTGGAACAGCAGATGGCCGACTTCGCCCAGGCAGAACGCTTCGCCATGGGGCATACCTACGTCGAGAAGCCTGAATCCTGGCCAGCGGCCTTCGAGGCCCTCATCGAGTCGGTCAACCGCTACGAGGTCACCGCGGTGGTGCTGCCGAGCCTGCTCCACTTCACCGGACTCGGTTTGCCAACAGACATCCGCGCCTCGTTCCAGCGGGCCACCGGTGCACGCGTGTTGGTGCTCACCCCGTGAACGGCGGAGCCGGTGTCGCTCCAACACCCTCGCAGGGCGGTCCCAGTCCGCCGCCCTAGCACGGCTCCGCCTTAATCGTCCCTGTCTGAGTTCCCCGACCCCTGGATCCCCTGACGGCTCAGGCAGGGACCTAACAAGCCGGCTGGCGCGGAACGCGTGAGCGAGTCCGTTCTGCGCCAGCCGTTCCAACCTTCTGACGCACCGACCTTCTCGGAAGTGAGGCAGATATGTCCCAAGTCGAACAGCTCAAGATGCAGTTGCACGACCTGGCCGATCAGTCGCGGCAGGGGGCGGCCAGCCTGGCCGGGTTCAAGCAGCGCTTCGAGCAGTCCAGCGAGCAGGTGCAGGCACTGATCCGCGGCACAGCAACGCGGGCTGACCAGGACATCGCGACCATGCTCGAGGCGGCCGCGAAGTCGGTCGACCAGGCCGTCCAGTCGTTGCAGATCGCCGAGGCCGGATGCCGCAGCTACGCCGACCAGATCTAGCCGGCCGAGGCGGCAAGGATGCCTTCGGAGCTGCAACGCGTTGCACAACAACTGCTCGACGCGCTGAACCAGATCGAGCGCATCGTGCCCTACCTGCACGAGCGGGCACAGAAGTACCGCGAGGCCGCGGGACGGGTTGGCAGCACCAGCAACAACCCGAGTGCCCGCATGGCGGCGATGCAGCTGGACGAAGCTGCCCGCCGCTGCGAGGAAGCAGCACACTTCCTCACTCAAGCACGCCAGCCAGGTATCCAATGGGTCCAGCAGATGGTCAGCGGCATCCGAACCACCGAGCCAAGCGGAGGCTCGACAAGTGAACGGCCGCTCGGCCCAGGTGGCAGCACACCGCCCGCGGATCGCCGGCGCGACGAGCAAGAGGAGGAGCCCGGAGCAGACAAGCGAGACAAGGCCGCGGGAGCCGGCGATGACGGGAGCCCAGAGGAAGAACAACCGTTTCCGCGCCTCACGCATAAAGACGCCTGGCGACTGTTCCAAAAGCTGCCAGACCGAACGAAGTCCGGCATCTCGCGACCGAAGACCCGAGGCAAGTGGATCGATCTCGACGGCGCGGAGCAAGATATCGTCAGTGGTGAAGACGATGAAAGCGCCAGAATTCGGGAGTTCTTAAGGGAGCGAAATATCGGCCCGGAAACGGGCGAGATTATGTCACCGTCGCATGTCGAAACCAAATTCGGTATGTTTATGCGGCGAAACGGTCTCACACACGAATCTATCGTCATCAACAACATTCCCTGCGAGGGTGAATGGAGCTGCGGCGAACTGCTGAGGGATATCCTTCCACCCGGAGCAACCCTCACCATCTTCGGACCCGCTGGCTTCAAGCGGACCTATCCCCTCCCACCGAGCGAGTGAATGGAGCAGTCATGAGCATCAGGATCAAGGCCTACTTCAAGCACGGCCACGGAGACGACCCGGTGATCTTGGAGACGCCGCAGGACGTCGACGCCCTGATCGACGGACTGACGAGCGAGGACTTCGACAACTCGGTCGCCGCGCTATACGCCGACACGAGAGCTCGGGTCAACCCGGACTACCCCGACCATGAGCTGCGGATCGCATGGTTTGCCGAGGCCGAAGCCGGAGGCATCCGGTACGCCGGCGGCGACACCAAAGACGTCACTTACGTGCAGGGCAGGACGAGCGAACGTGAAGAAGTCTTCTACAACTACATGCACCATGACGAAGGCTGGCCCCAGGACTCCGAGGTCAGCATCGAGCAGATACGCCAGGCGGTGCGGGAGTTCGTCGAGAGCAACGGATCGCGGCCGACTGGCTTTGAGTGGACCGAGTGGCCGGAAGGTGTGCGCTGAGCACATACCCCCTTCGTACCGGCTTTCAAGGATGAACGAGCGCCCCGCACACCAGGCGACGGGTCCCGCGTGGGGCCTCTGGAGGGATGAGACGAATCCACGCGCCGGGAGGTGGTTCCCACGCTACGGGTCGACGCGATGCCTGTCCCGAGTCAGCCGTTTGAACCGCATGCATCGTTACCGCATACAGGCCACCGGGCTATCCACAGGTTTGCAGATGGCCGTTGCGGCGGGCATAGATCGGCGGCCATGCTCATGGAGCGCAGCCTGGTACGCCACCTCCGCTAGCCAGCCGTCTCCGGCCACAACGAGCTTGCGGGCTGGGGCGGAGGAAGTGCACTGGGCGCGTCCCTTGGCTCGCGTGATCTAGTTCCTCAACCAGAAGTTGGGACATGCGCTGTGGGTGGCGTGACGGATTGTCGGGCGATCCGTCTAGCGTTGTCGTCGACCGGTCAGTTCTGCATGAGAGGCGAAGCCGCCATGTCGGGAGAACATGATGCCGACGAGCTCGACGCAATGCGTCGCGCCCTTGGACAGCCCACCGACTCCTCGGCGGCCGGTGCTGCCGATGATGCTGAGGTGCTGTGGGTCTTGCAGTCCAGCATTGAAGACCACGCGATGTACCAGGCTCTGCTGACATTCGAGCCCGAGCCCGACCATGACGATCGCGAGTTGGCGCGACAGTACGTCCTTTCGTGGCGTAGCTACAGCTTTACCCCTGACGCCGTCCGCAGGTGGATGGAAGCAGGACTTGGCCCAAGTGACATGGAACTGGCAGCCGATCTTGAAGCCGAAGGTATCGAGCCAGAGCGTCTTGATGAGGTGATCGTTCATCCGAACACGCGGGAGCCGGCGACGATCCTTGACGTGGCCTACGACTGGCGGCTGTACACCAGCAGCCTCAGCAAGGCGCTTGATCAGGCCGGCGTCGAGCGCCAGAAAGGCGCTCGACCACGCATGCGCGTTCAGATGACCGACCGCGGCCTCCGTCCGGCTGGCCCCAGGCGATCGAGCGAATAGGACTCATCGCACTCGCGCAGCGGCCACATCGACCACCAACCGCCGAGCGAGGCTGCCAGACCAGGCGAACAGAAACGCCCATCCGACGAGCAGTGCCACAAGCAGTCCGATGGCAGCGACCACACCAAACGTGCAGTCAGGATTGTCCGTCAAGGCCAGGAGCAGGCAGACGATGCCTGGCACACACAGCAACGCCCCGAATCCGCCGACGAGCACGCTCAGCACGGGCAGAGGCGTTTCATCCGGGTCTTTGACCAAGCAGACAAGGTTTGTCAGGAGGACCAGAGCAACCGCGACCTGTACCACCACCAGCGACCCTTCGGTCCAGTGGTCGTAACCGCGGGTCGCTCGCAGATAGGCGAGACCAGCGGGTGGCCCTGATCGCTTCGGCGCCATAGCCAGGAAGACCTGACCGATCACATAGCTCAGGGCCACTAACGATGCCTGAACGACGACAAGGCCGACGAGCTGAGTTCCTCGCCTGGCTTGTACAAACATGCCAGCGCCTCTGACCACCTGACTACCGCGCCGCCCCACGGTGCGCGCGGCGGACAGCCACGACAATGCGCATAAGACCAGAGCGGCTGCGCTTACGACTAACGCGGGGAGTCCGACGACGTTGAGAAGAAACCACGTGATTGCGTCGTCGGGTTGTGGAGCTTAGGGGATTCGAATCCCCTAACCTCTCCCATGCCATGGATTTCAGCCCACCACATGGGCCGAGCCTACGGTGGCCGAGGCGCCTATCAACGTCTGCCACGATCTGTAGACGGATGTCCCGATCGCCTCCCAGTTTGCCTCCCCCCGGATCCTCACCCGCCCAGGATTATGACTGGACCACGTCCGGCGAGCTGCATGCTGCATGACTCAAGGTTGGGCAATAGTGATCAATACCGTTGCTCCAGGCGTCAGCATCGTGCCTGGCGATGGGGAAACGGCCAGGATGGTACGGGGTATGTAGCCAGGGGATTTCCTGGTCTGGATGTTGGGTTTCAGGCCCAGTGCGGTGAGCCTGTTCGCGTATTCCTCGCCGAAACGGGCGGCTGGATTCGATTCGCTGAACAGGGGGTCTGGGACACCGACCTTGTCTGGAACGATCATGATCCGCTCGAGGATGGGGTCGACCTCACCTGAGGATGTACTGGACTCCGCTCGGAACGATACGTTCATCGACGGAATGAACACCGTGCCTGAACAGACCGTGACGCGGTTGTCGCCCGTGCAGCGTGTCCGCTGACGTTCGGCTCGCACGCCGTCGATCTGGAAGGTCTCGTCGGCACGGAAGTCGATTCGCGTGAGACTGGCGACATGCACACTCTCGACACCGTCGGGGTAAGGCGTCTGACAGAGGCCCTGGGCGCCGGCGTCGATGATGACTGTGTCCTTCTGCGGCGTCCCGCAGTGGAGTTGGTTCGTGGCCCATTGCGTGGGCACAGTGATGGCGGCGTGCCCGATGCCCACCAGTCGCGTCGCGGTGGGCACCGGAGGTGTCGAGGCGGCCGGCGGCGCGGGGTTCGTGAAGCTCGGGCCGCCCGCGAGCAGCATCGTCCCGCCCACCGTCACTACCGCGGCTGCCAGGCCAACAGCCGAGAGTGTCGCTGCACGACGACGGCGGCGGCGCGCAGCGCCTGCGCGGATTGCTTCGATCGGTGGTGGTACGACGTTTGTCCGCTCCCCAGCGCGTTCGAGGAGTTCGGTCAGCTTGGATTCGATCATCGTGTTCCTCGCAGTTCTGCCAGGCCTGGGTCCTCCTCTAGGGCCTTCACCGCTCGGGACAGTCGGCTCTTCACTGTTCCGACCGCGACGCCGAGCACGGAGGCGATCTGCGGGTCGGTCAGGTGGGTGTAGTAGCGCAGCACCACCACGGTGCGCTGGTCTATGCCAGCTGGTCAAGCGCACGCATCATCGCGTCGGTGTCGTCAACGCCGGTGGTCTCATCACGGCCGGCCCGATCGGGAAGATCCGATACTGGCTTCTCGCCGGTCCAGCGGCGGCGCCGTGCGGAAACGAAGACGTTGATCAAGACTCGGTGCACGTAGGCGTCCCGGTCGTCGGCCTCCCGCACCTTGCCCCACTTCACCAGCCATCGTTCGAGGGTCGTCTGCACGAGGTCCTCGGCCATCTCTCCCCTGCCCCTCAGGAGCCCCTCACCCGTATAGACAGGCTGACAGCACCCAAACCACACCCGCCAAGTGTCCATCTGTTGCCGCCAGGCTTCAGCCGGGCAGGACACCAGTCGTGATGCCTTCCCACTGTCGCGCGTGCGATTTCGCGCTGCTCCTGGTGCTCGCGCAGCGCGGCGACACATACCTCAGGAAACCTCTAGGCCGATGCCTAGCTACGCCACCCGATTTGCCTCCCGGGTGGCGGTTATACAAGAGGCCGGTTTCCCTGATGGGAACCGGCCTCTGACCTGCGGTGGAGCTTAGAGGATTCGAACCCCTGCCTCTTCCATGCTATGGGCGGGGGTCGCATTGATGGCCTACGCGGGGCGATGCTCATCCCCTTACCTACAAGGCGCTCTCGCCGTTCTGGTTGTTGCGAATTGCACCCGCTTCGAGACCATTGTTACCTGTGGTTCGCTCCCACATCCTCCCACTGCGGTAGGTGGTCCGGTTGCCTGCCGACGCCGCTCCTCCCGTTGCACGTTGCGGCTCGGGCCAGGGTCTGGATCGGTGGCCCCGCCGGACCTGATCCTCAGCCTGGCACTGATCGAAGGCGCGCTGAGCGAGGTTATCCACAGCGAACGATTGACACGTACGAGTCTGCGCGGCGCCGCCACGGGCTGTACCGCTTGGCATGTAGTGTCGCGCTGCGTTGCCCAGGTCGCCGTCGAACTAGCAGGGAGTCGTGTATGGGTGCGTCAGAGTGGAGATACTTCGTTCCTTACCAGGAGGATCTCAACCAAGCTCTGCAGGACCTGCGGCAGCAGGTGTTCTCCACTGGCAAGTACTGGTGGTACGGGGACAGCGAGTATCTCTCGCCTGCCAGCCGCTTACCCCGGCCGGCGCGACTGGAGGACCTGTTCGAAGACGAGTACGTTCGCGAGGAGGGGACGCACTCCATCCTTGATGTCTTCCGAGTGGTCGACCCAGACCGGCCGCGAGACTGGTACGACCAGGGCACGATCGTTCCGGCTACCACCGATGAGGTTCGAGCTGCAATCGGTACGGATCGACCAACCCGAACTGATACTGCCGAGCTTGATGACAAGCTGCCTCGAGCCCGTTGGGTTGGTCGCTGCGCCGTTCTGTATGACGAGCACGACAATCCCGCTGAGATCACGTTCTGGGGACACTCCGGCGACTAGTCTGTGCCCGAACCTTTGACGCTGTGGTGCAGCACTTTCTGCGCGAAGAGGGGTAGTTGACGCTTACGTGTCAACCGCGCGTCCAGTCCTCCGCATCACCCGATCGCTGCCGACCCTAGGTTCGGAGCGGTGCGGGTCATCAAGGGTCAAGCTTGCTCGATCGCTTGCGGCGCCGGAGGCGCCCTTGACGCGTGCCGGGCCGGACCGCATTTCTCCATGATTGCTAGCGGGACGATGCGGAAGCCCACGGTCAGACGGCAGCATGCATCAACCGCGGTCGGTGGGTAGCCGGCCCTTCCGGCGAGTACCACGGTGACAGGGTGTCGAGCATTGATGGCGAGTTCTGCTGTCTTCGACCCGGCACCCTGTTGGCACGTGCGCGCCAAGCCAAGGGCTGCGCCAGGAGCGCAGCGAAGCGGAGCGGAGGGCAGGCGGCCTGCCCTCCGGTGGCGAGGCTCGTTCGGAAGCCGAGATGCTGGCAGCCAAGGTGGTGGGAGTGGATCTTCGCTCCCATGGCGCGCATCAACGAAAACAGGTCAGGGGCGGATGTGCCTCCTGACCTGCGGTTACTGCTGGTGGAGCTTAGGGTGTGAGCTTAGGGGATTCGAACCCCTGACCTCTTCCATGCCATTCACACCATGCTCACTTTGGCCGCTGTAGCTGGATCCGAGATGAGTCCGCCGGAGTCCGTAGCGGTCCGACCGAAGGCACGGCGGTTGTCACTCAGTTAGTCACTCGCTCGCCCGCCTCGAAGGCGGTTGATTCGGTGGCCAGGGTCTCCGAGCGTGACACCGGATCTACGAGTTCCGCATCTTCAGCGCACAGCCGATCGAGAACATCGCAGTGCCCAGCACGCCGATGATGATCGCGAGCACACCGCGCCAGAGCTCGATGTGAACCGGGGTGATGAGCGGCAAACTCCGCGACCAGCTCGCCTGCGCGCCTGCCGCTCTGCGATCTGCCGTTCCAGGTTCTCAAGCTCACCATGCCGCCGTCGTCGCACAACGCGCTTGACGTGTGCGTGGAGCTCAAGCAGGCTCATGGTGGGCGGGTAGGGTCGAGCACGCCGTTTGGAACGCTCGGTCTTTCCTCCGCTCCCCTTCGCACCCATCCGCTGTCGAAGGGACCTTCGAAGATGACTCACTCTCCAAGCGACGCTGCACTGGCCTGGGTATGTCGTGCCCTCGGTGCGGACGCAAGCGTGCTTTCCGTCAAGAGCCTGAATGTTGGCCGTGGTCCGTGGCTCTTGTGTGTCGATCAGTCGGGCCGTACGCGGGACGTGGTCTTGCGGGTCGCCGGCCGGATCGGATCGGAGCAGATCGTGACCGCTGCGGCCGCGCTGCGGTATGCCGAGGAGCACCTACTGCCGGCTCCACGGCTGCTCGCCGCCGATCTCGACGGCCGCGTCGAAGGGGCACCAGCCACGCTGGAGACGGCCGTGCCCGGCAGCAGTCGGCTACCGGCTCGGGTGTCGTTGGCGCAGTTGCACGCCGCTGGAGCCGCGCTCGCGCAGGTACACAAGATCCCGCTCGATCCGCGTCCCGACCTTCCGCTGCGCCACCGCCCGACCTCAGCTGACGACCGCGCGCGGAGCCGCCGCTGGGCCGCGCTGTACCGCGCCTGCCCGGACGAGGAGAAGGGCGCGGTCGTTGAAGCGCTGTGCGAGTGGTCCGGCGTGTCGGCCAGGTGGGTGCGGGAATGGGTGAACGAGCCGCTGCCGACCCCGCTGCTGCTGTGGGCGGACGACTGCGTACGGGAGCACGGGCGTCCCGACGGCCCGACCGGCTTCGTCCATGGTGACGTGTGGTGGGGCAACACGAGGTGGGACGGCGACACCTTTCTCGCCATGATCGACTGGAAGGACTCCGGCGCCGGGAATCCCGGAGTCGATCTCGGCGGGTTCCGCTTCCAGATGGCGATCACGTACGGGGCAGACCCGGATCCCGTCCTGGAAGGATGGGAGCGCGAAGCCGGCACGCGAGCGACAGACGTGGCGTACTGGGACGCGGTGGCCGCGCTCAACACACCCACCGTCCTCGACGGCTGGCCCGGCTACGACGACCGGGGGTGGCCGCTCGACACAGCAGCGGTGACCGCACGCCGGGACGCGTTCCTGCGCGCCGCGATCGACCGTCTCTGAGCCTCTGCCGCCATTAGAGATCAAAGTGCCGACTGGACGCCTCGCGAGATGCGGCACAGCTTCGTGTCACTGCTCAGCGAGAGCGGCCTAAACATCGAGAGATCTCGCTACTCGTCGGCCACAAGAGCACTCAGGTGACGGAGACCGTCTACCGGCACCAACTCCGGCCGGTGCCCACCGAGGGAGCCGAAGCGATGGACGGACTGTTGCCTCAGAACCGATAGTCACTCAGTTAGACACTCAGGTCATGAACAGAGGCCCTCTCCCTAGCCGGGAAAGGGCCTCTGACCTGCGGTGGAGCTTAGGGGATTCGAACCCCTGACCTCTTCCATGCCATGGGCGGGGGGCGCAATGATGATCTACGTGGGATGGTGCCTATCCCCTTACTTACAAGGCGTTCCCGCGTTCCTCGTTGTTGCGAGTTGGATCCGCTTTGAGACCGTTCTTGCGCGTGCCTGGCTCCCAAAATCCTCCTATTGTGGTAGCCGGTCCGGTGGCCTGCCGAAGCCTCTCCTCCCGTTGCTCGCTATGGCTCGGGCGAGGATCTGGGTCGGTGGCCGCGCCGGACCTAGCCGCCAGCTTGGCACCCTGGGCCACCGGGCGTCGCGAGTTATCCACAGCCCGTCAGTGACACGTAGGTGTCAACTTGGAGTCGAACACCTGTTCTATAGTTCTCATCATGGGCAGCAATCGTCGTTACCCACGCGAGGAGCCGCCGGACTTCACGATGCGGCACTGTTGGGTACTGCGCACGGCGCGCGAACGTGGACCATGGCCAGGGCTCATCCTGGAGTGGCGTCGCGCAAACTCCGGCGACTGGTCCGCCCGCGTTGTTTACGTACCGGATCATCGAGTCGCCCGCTCGGTCGAAGCCTGGTTCTTGGCCGGCCATCTGCGACCCGTCGACTCGTGGCCGAGCAGGTCTGTTCAAGACGCTGCGCGGTCCTCCGGAGAGGATTTCGGCAAGTAGAGTCATTCCTCGGTCGTAGTGCGTATTTGATCAATTGCGTGTCGGAATTGGGCTCGTTGAAGTATCCGTTCCTCGACTTCGGGGAGCGGAACCTCGAGGTCCATGAGAAGTCGAGCACGTACAACCCAACTCAGCACCGCTCCATGCCAAAATCGTTCAACATTCTCCTCCTTGCCCGCGAGGCTGCGGGGGTGGGAAACGCCAGTCCGAGCATATGTTGCGTTCGATGCAAATTTCGGGTTCGCATTAAGGATGGTCTCGCCAATGGCACCCGTCGACCTGACCAACTCCTCGATCCGTTGCCGGAGCGGCTTGTCGTTCCGCGCTTGAAGAACCCGCTCAGCCCACGCGACGATATCGGTGTCCACGTTTGCTTGCTTGGCGGCATCTACAACGGCCTTGACTCGCGCTTTATGGCTATCGTCATCTAGTTCTTTTGAAGCCATCCGCTTCTTATGCAGAGCCTCCGCACTTTGGAACACTGAGGCAAATCGATTTTCGCTATACATGAACGGCGCATAGTAGGGAGCGTGGAGGAGTACGAGCACGTCTCGCAATTCATCCCAAAGCGCGAACCATCGTGTTATCAGCTCGCCAATTGCAATCGGAGAGTCGCCAACAAAGAGGAGCGTTGGCTCAGAATAGCTCCGAGGTGATGCTTGGATCGTCGATCCGCGGGCCTCGGATGGCTGGATGGTATTGAAATAGGCATCACAATAGGCCTGGTCCGAGTCGGCGTTCACTGGCTTCAGTTTGAGCGAAGTCAACTTCACGGTTCGTCCGAGAGAGAAGATGAGCAGGTCCTGGAGGGGACGCACTCGAGTTTCTACGATCGATTCACCGCTTAATGGCGCACCAAACTCAACCACGAAGTTGGAGTACTGATCCAAATGGACGTTCGCGTTTCCAACCTTCCCGACTACTCCTGATTTCAGTTTGATCGAGTCGCCATCGATAATTGATTCGGCCAGTTCAGTCGGACTGAGATTTACATCGGCGGACGCTGTCGACCACGGCTCTCCAACTATGGAGGGCGGATCTGCCCAAGAATTCAACCTATCGAACTCTATGTATGCACCGGAGAACGCGTCCGCATCTGCGTGATAGCCGATGATGGCAAGTTTCACGCGATAGCTTTCTCGGACCTCAAACGGGACCGGACCTTCGAAAGGCGCTCCCTCAACATCAAATAAGGTGACGTCCTTCCAGTCACGCGTGCGACCGTGAACCAGCGGCGTAGTGGACCACTCCGGTGGTCCAAAAGTTGTGACTTCGTCTTCCTGCGGCATCGGAAATTCCCGTAGCTGTTCATAAAGAACCAACTCCAGGCCGTCCGCTGTGAAGTTCAATGTCCCGCTGACGCGGCGATCAGTGCGCTCGGGCAACCACCAGCTACCTTCGACGGAAAAGTGCTCCACCGCGTCAGGATGCCAGCTGTCGGCAGTGCTAGCCAGGGTTGACGATTACCTGTTAAGCGCGGGGCAGTTCCCCGCATCGCCCCGATAGCTGCCGACCTCAGGTTCGGTGCGGTGGGGGTCAAGGGTCGAGCTTGCTCGATCGCTTGCGACGCCGGAGGCGCCCTTGACGCGTGCCGGGCCGGACCGCACCTCTCCATGATTGCTAGCGGGGCGATGCGGGAGCCCACGGTCAGACGGGAGGCAACGTCGACCACCCGGGCGGGTAGCCGGCCGTTCCGGGGAGCACTACGACGACAGGGTGTCGATCGTTGATGGCGAGTTCTGCTGTCTTCGACCCGGCACCCTGTTGGCACGTGCGCGCCAAGCCAAGGGACGCGCCCAGAACGCAGCGAAGCGGAGTGGCGGGCAGGCGTCCCGCCCTGTGGTGGCGGCGCGCTTTCGGGCCCTGGAGGGGCCCGTCTTGAAGACGTAGAGAAACTTGTCAGGCAATCCTACGCACCCTACGCCCCCTGCGCGGTGTTTGGAGCTCGCATTAGGCGACGATTGGCAGCCGTCTACACACGTGATGTCGACGGGCGGCCACAGACCGAGATCGCCCGTGACTCCGGCTGCAAGGCACGGACTCGCGCTCCTCGGATACATTAGCTGCGAAGCCTTGGACCCACGCGGACGCTGGCGAATACTGAGCACTATGACGCCTTCCGAAGGAATGACGTGGCTCGCGATCGTCGCAGTCGCTGGCGTCATTGTCATCATCGTTACGGCGCTCACGTCTCTGGGCTTCCGGCGGGGCCTAGGCCTGCGACGCTCGTTAACACCGCCCTTGCTCGCAGTTGCGCTGAGTGTTATCGCCGTTGCGTTCACACATGTGTGGATTGGGGGTCGAATTGCCACGGACAAGCGGTCGGGCCTTTGGGCTGAGGGATCGATTACCGCCTTCCCCACCAGCCTGACCGCATTGGGTGCCACATTCATATCGCTGTGGGTCGTTCTGTGGACCGCCGAAAACTCTGTTCGCACGACGCAGCGACATGATCAAACGATTGAGGCAGAGCAGCGGAGGAAGCAGGGGGCCGACTTGGTCCTCCTGATGGACAGCCTGGACGACTCTGTCCGACCACTCCGAAGTTGGTGGATGGGTGATGTCAAGGGGCTTGGACTCTGGTCCAGCATCGATGGTCTCTGGCGTCACATGTGTGACGGTGGACTCGGGGAGCCCGCGAGCTTAGGTCCAAATGATTACTGTCGGAACGATGGCCACAGGGTGGCGCTTCCAGACACGAATTGCTTGACGCCAGCCGATGTGCTGGATCGAACAACGTCAGGCGGATGTCTTCACTTTGCCGCTGAGGTCGAAGCCCGATTGGCAGATATGCAAATCTCCGCTATGCAGATCGCGGCTAACAAAGTGACTGATGCAAATCGAGTCAGAAATGTTCTTGCGGCATTATCGTCTCTGCTCGACAAGTACGGACTGAAAGAATATGATGACTTGGTGTCGGACGCTCGACGGCTGTCGAAATACTATCCTGAGACGTCCCCAGATCCGTCGTCTGCCGATGGCAAGAAGCTTCTGGCTCAGATAATGAACTCTGTCTATCTCGCAGCGACAATGGATGGACGATGGGATAGAGAGATACGCGCTGAAGCTGCCAAGCACGGCGTCGTCATCAAAGATCACTACGGCAAAGACAATCGTGATCGATGGGTCAGAGTGCAGAATTCTGCCGAGGTGCGTTCGCGCTTTCGGAACTCGCTTCTCGAAAGTATGCGAGAGAACGATACCGTTGTCGGCGCTGGCCTCCCACTAGATTTTTGGAATCGGATCTACCGATCAGGCTAGGGATCTTCCCGCCAATGGCGAGGCGGCGGGATGAATTGCAATTGGATTGCGGATGAGGAGTATCCATGAGTCGCCGGGGACCATTCGAAACCTATTCGCGGTTTATGCACGAGGCAACCGGACATTTCGCAACATTTCCGCCGATGGAGATCAGAACCGGCCAAATAGGTCGACTGCGAGACTCTACATTCGTTCCGCTCACGGATCTAGCGAGTTACGGGGTGGGTTTCTCGATTTCAGAGTCGAGCGATCCTATGTCGATCCAGTATCTCTCCAAGGAGACGCAATTCGTTTACAAGCAGCCTGGTCAGGTTATTCCCGAGGCGCGATCCATTCCGCAAGCGAGTGCCGGTGCCGTCGTTAGTTTCGCTAGCTCGGGCGCCGTCCTGTTCGCAGCACAAGACTGCGTGACGCGAGAAATCGAGAACGCCGCCGATGTAGGTACGCGATATCTCGAGCTAATCAGGGAAGGCTTGTTGCCTCGCGATAGCGTTCTTGTAGGAGAAACTATCCATGCCCGGAAGGCGCTTATCCTGGTAAGTGGCGAGCGTGAGGCGAGAACCGAGTTTGTTATAGAAGACTCTGCGTCGGCCATGCCACCCAGCATCGAAAGCGTCGTGTTGCACGGTCAACTGGTGTCTCATCCACGCATGGCGATACATATATTGGCGCAGTCAGTTGTGCCGCTCTTTCGAGCATTCCGACCTCGTCGTCGGTACAAAGAACAGGGAGAAGATCGCCGACCCGTCGTTGTCGCGGAAGGGGACCATGGTGATGCCGAGGTTGACTCTGGCGTGGTTGTGGGGGTCGAGCTCGAAGAGGTCGTGCCCGGTGTGGGGATCCCGGATGAGTAGGCAAGGCGCTCGGCTGCGCCTGGGTTTATCGCCAGGACGGACCTCGGTGGTTGTCGCTTCTTCATGTGGCGGCGCCTAGTCGCAACGTGTCGAGCTCGCGCCACTCGTACATCCGGTTGTCTCGGTGCATCTCGATGAGCGGCACTGCATCGACGCAGAGCTCGGTGGGAGTGCTGTCAACGCCGGTGAGTCTTGCCAGAACGTTCGCGGCTGACTGATCGGCATTGACGTAGGCGAAGCTCACGTGTGGTTGAAAATCCGCAGGACCTAGATCGACGGCGCCCGGGCCTAGAGCCTTCTCGATCGCCAGTCGAACCGCGTTCCTCAGGTTGTCAAGGGGCTGAACCGACTCGGGCACTAACACGAGGGCCTCGGGTCGCAGGAGTGGTCGATTGAAGGTCAACGAGAAGGGTTGGATCTGCGCCAGCGTTGCGCGGGTCGTCTTCACCACGGACGCAAGGTCCTCGGGGGAGATGTCGTCCACGAACGCAAGACCCTGCATCGTTATGTGGAGCCATTCCCGAGGGATCGGATCTAGTCCAGGCATACCTTCGATCGCCTTCTGACACCAGGCAACCAGACTCGCTAGTTCGTCGCACTGGCCAACGGCGAGATGGAAGGCATAAAAGCGTGCCCCGATCCCCCAACCCGGGCGCCACCACCAGTGGTCGCGGAGTTCGGTTGCGTGGCGCCACATCCACTCTGGTTTGTCTGCCATTGGTCCTCCTAAATTTCCGACTGTGCGTTTGGCTGCTCGGCTTCTGCGGTGATCTCGTACTCATCGATGAGCATCACGCGATCGGCCGGCCAAACTGACTCGGATACTTCGAGGACGTCTCCGTCTGCACTACGGGCGGTGTGGATGACATGGAGGACCGGCATGCCGGGAGCCAGGTTGAGGATGTCGCTCTCCTCAGCCGTTGGCAGTCGAGATACCCACGCGTCGCGGGCCTGGGCGTATAGCTTGCCGCTGAGGTCTTCGACGCAGAGAAACAGTGCCTTCGGTACAACTGTCGGCTCCTCGAGGTAGGTGCCTCCGGCGATCGCGACCGGGATGTAGCTGGCACCAACCTCTTCTGGACGACCGTCGACCTTGTCGTAGAGGTTTCGGCGTCGTACGACTACCTCCGTGCCCGGCGCGATGTTCATCGCCTCGGCGATGTGCTGCGGAACCGGTTGCCGACCGGCGAACACGATCCGGTGTTCGAAGTCGGACGACAGAAGCCGCTTGTCGCCGCGGGCGCGTCCATAGCGGTTGCGCGATCGTCTCTGCCGCCGCCGGCCATCCTTGACGAACGTGCCGACGCCATGGCGGGACTCGATGAGGCCTTCGGCGCGGAGGACGCCAACGGCTTGGCGGAGAGTAGGGAGGCTCACGTCGAAGCGTGCAGTAAGAGCCGTCTCCGCGGGCAGTCGATCGCCAGGCTGCAGCTTGCCGTTCTGAATGTCGGCACGCAGCGCATCGGCGATGCGGTGGTACTTCGGGCCGCGTCCGGCGGCCATACCAGATGTCATTTAGGTGAACTCCTATAGAGGTGTTGACTTCTAGAGTACGGGAGTCCTATGGTCAGTGTCACCTAACAGTCCTCTATAGGACCTGAGGACAAGATGACTGACAAGGAGTGTTCCCATGAAGCTGACCATCGACACCACGGGCAAGACGTTCACGGTCACCAAGGGTGTGGAGGAGAAGAAGGATCAGAACGGCCGGCAGAAGGCTGACCGGAACACCAACGAGCTGCTCTGGTCGGTTCAGGTGATGGCGCTCGACGAGACGGGCGGCGAGGTGATCAACGTGACTCTGGCGGGCAATGCCATGCCGAAGGTCAACGTTGGCGCTGTTGTCGCGCCGGTCGAGCTGGAGGCCATGCCGTGGGCCACCAACGGGCGGAACGGTGTCGCGTACCGGGCCAAGACCCTCAACGCCGCGACGGGTTCGAGCAAGTAGTTCTCCACTGATCCCGTGATTCGTGCACTGCTCAGCTAGGGGGTAGTCATGTCGCATCCGATGGATGATCGAACCGTCACAGCGAATCAGGCACGGGCCGAGTACGTGGCCAAGTGCAACGAAATCGTCGAGATCGAACTGGTGCTGGTCTACTTCGACCAGAGCATCGCCAGCAGCCTGAACCGGGCTGAACCAGTCGTTGCGATCAGCAACGATGCCGTTGCCGTCTACGCCTCGGAGGCGTTCTGGCAACTGATCGACCTGTACCGCGAGGCATCGAACCGCCGCCTCGATCTGTACGCCGCACGCGACTACGCGTACGCGGTCTGGCAGTCGGCTTCGACTGAAGCCACCCCGGCTGACACCTACGTGTCAACGCCGATGAACCACCGCTAGAAAACCAAGAACGGCCCTCGAAAGGGCCGCTCCCTGGAAACGAGACACGAAGCCGGGTCACAGGCCTGAGAAACCGTCCTGGCTTCGTGTCTTTCCTGACTCAACCCCCTGATCGGGAGGTCTTGTCATGCCCAAATCTACCCGCAACCGCTCGGCCGGTCGAGTACGCCGCGGACGCGGCGCCACCAGCACCGTCGAGACCATCATCCGGCCGTCGCAGTCCCTGCCGGTCATCATCGCGCTGTCGATCTGGCGCTGGCGCTGGGAAATCGCCTGCATCACCGCCTTGGTGATCGTCTTCCACCACCTCACCAGCCCCGGCGGGCTGTACTTCGAGCCGGTCCCGGCTCTGCTCGTCATGGCCGCACCCGTTCCCGTGGTGCTCGCTGTCCGGCCGGTACGCCGGTTCCTGCGCAACCGCGTGTGGTGCGTGATCACCCGGCACCGCATCCGCGCGTGCCTGACCGAGATGAGGACCCTGAACTACTCGGGGAACCTGCCGTTCATCATCGGCTGCTTCTCCACCAAGACCGGAGAAGCCGTGTGGCTGTGGATGCGTCCCGGCCTATCGGCCGAAGACCTGGAAAACAAGGCCGAAACCATCGCCTCCGCGTGCTGGGCACGCAAAGCACAAATCGGCCGCACCGACCGCAACGCCGCGCTCATCCGGGTCGACATCGACCGGCGCGACCCCCTGGCGAAGACCCACATCACCTCGCCACTGCTCGACGACACCAGCGGCATGCCCGAAGCAGCCGTTGCCGACGACGCTCTCCTGGCCTTCATCACCCCGGAGAACGCCCCCAGCGACCCCACCACTCAACCGCCGGCCAAAACCGACACCGGCGAGGGCCGCACCACCAAGACATCGAAGACCAAGACCACGGCTGCCGTGAACGACAACCACACGGTGATCTTGGGCGCAAACGGAGAAGACGTGTCCGACTATGTCTAGCTTCACACCGAAACAGGTGTTCCCCCGGCGCAAACCGGGGGACACCCCTGCCCCACGCGGGGCACTGTCGATCTACGACCCGATCTACCTGGGCCTCGATACACGCGGCCAAGGCGTCTACGTGACGCTCATGTACCGCAACATCCTGCTCGGCGGCGAACCCGGCTCCGGCAAATCCGTGGCCCTGGGCAACATCGTCTCCCACGCCGCACTGTCCACCGACGTCGATCTCGTCCTGATCGACGGCAAACTCGTCGAACTCCTCCCGTACGCCCCAGTGGCGAAAGAGTTCGTCGCCAACGACATGCACAAGGCCCTGCGTGTCCTGCGGAGCCTGCAAGCCGAGATGGACCGGCGCTACCTGCACTTGGCCCAAACCGGCCGCAAGAAGGTCACCAACAAAGACGGGTTCCGCGCCACGCTGCTGGCCATCGACGAACTCGCCTTCTTCACCGTCACGGTCGGCACCAAAGAACAACAAGACGAGTTCAAGACCCTCGTCCGCGACCTCGTCGCCCGTGGCCGAGCCGCAGGAATCATCGTCGTCGCCGCCACCCAGCGGCCATCGGCAGACATCGTCCCGACCTCACTGCGCGACCTGTTCTCCTACCGGCTCGCGTTCCGCTGCACCACAGAGTCCAGCTCCGACATCATCCTCGGAACCGGCTGGGCCAAAGAAGGCCACTCGGCCAAGGACATCTCACCCGACACCATCGGCATCGGGCTCCTCCTGGCCGAAGGCGGCATCCCCCGCCGCATCAAGACAGCCTTCCTCACCGACCTCCACGTCACCACGCTCGTACGCCGAGCCGTCCACCTCCGGAGGGCCGCATGATCACCATCAAACCCATCCCAGCCGACGGCATCACGATCCTCGATCTCCCGACCGGCTGGCTCCACGACTGCGGAGCCTTCGTGTCCTCACCAACCCACCCGCACCGCTGCGGCGTGTGCTGGTCGGCAACGCGCAATCGCCAGGCCCACAACGGCTCTTGGCAACTCGCCTACATCGACAGGAGCGCGTCATGACCTACTACGACGCCTCAGGCGGCGAACGCGAAGACCGCATCATCGTCGGCTACGACTTCACCGACCACTCAGTGGCCGGCATCAACCTCGTCTGCAACGGCCAGACGCCACAGGTCGTCATCGACCTCGGCGGGACACCGATCGAGATCGAACTCGTCACCGGCTCCGTCACCGCGATCAGCCACCTGATCGACGCACTCTACGAAGCCCGCGCACTCCTGGAGGAACACCAAATCCAGCACGCAACCGACAACGCCGCCTGGACCCAAGACACGCTCTACGTCCCCGACGACTGGACCGGAGGACAGCCATGACCCACACCACCACCAAGGCCACCGCCGCACGTCGGGCGACGCGCTACCGACAACTCGATCGCGCGATGTACGCGGTCTTCAGCGACGTACTCGACTACTGCGACTCCATTTGCGAACAAGCCGAACAGCGACTCGGCACCACCGACGAAGACGTCGTCGTCAACGACCCGGCGTATGCCGCCGCGCTCAAGGTGTTCGGCGAAGTCTTCGACATCAAGACACGAATCGAACACTTCCGCTCCACCTGGATCGGAGACGACTGATGACGACCGACGCCCTGACACCCCTGGTTGCGGCCAAGCCCGCCACGACAACCAAGCTCACCGGTCTGACCAACCACAACACCACCGCACTGTCCGGCATAACCGGCTGGACCGTGTCTAAAACCACCGCCGTCTACAACGGCGCACCCACCGCCGCGCTCGCCTCGGTCCAGAACCGCATGGACCAGGTCCGTGCCACTGAAGGCGGCAGAGCTACCGGGTACGCGTCACTGATTGCCGTCCGCAACAAACTCAAGGAACTCAGCACCGGCGGTAGTCACCCTGCTGTTCAGGTCACGATCAAGCGGGCGAAGAAGAAGCCTGTCACCACGACGACCCGGACTGGGTCACCTATGGCTCGGATGACACGTAAGCGTCGAACCGAGTACACCACCGCGGAACTCGTTCTAGCCCTCGAAACCGCGTGGGCAGCGATCCGCGCCAACCACCAAGAAGTTCCCGCCGTCGTCATCATCGTCGGCTCCGGCACCGCCACCAAATACGCCAAGTACGGGCACTTCGCACCGACCCGGTGGCAACACGGCGAACAGCGCCTGGCCGAAGTCCTCATCTCCGGCGAAGGACTCAAACGACCCGTCGAAGAGGTCTTCACCACCCTGCTGCACGAAGCAGCACACGCCCTGGCTGATGCCCGCGCGATCAAGGACACCAGCCGCCAGGGCCGGTGGCACAACCAGAAGTTCGCCGAACTCGCTTCCGAGCTCGGCCTCGACGCCACCAAAGATCCCCGCATCGGCTGGTCGCCCTGCACGCTCCGCAAGGAAACAGCGACCACCTACAAGAACGCCATCACTGACCTGAAGAAGGCGCTCATCGCCTACCGCCACCCCGAAATGACCGGGGGCCAGGCCAAGAAGACCAACAACAACGCGGTGGCCTGCGCATGCCAGTGCCCCCGCCGCATCCGCGTCGCCAAAGCAGTCCTCGCAGAAGGCGAGATCACCTGCGGCGTCTGCGACTCCACCTTCGAACCCGACGAGTAACACCGGTTCGACGCTGGCTCCCGTCCCCGGCGAGAAATCACCGGGGTCGAGGGCGAACACCGAACACCCAACCACCGAAGGGACACCAGCAATGACCAACACCGACACCGCTGTCGACATCAACGCCTACGCCAACATCACCGCTCACCACGAAGTTGCCGACAGCACCTTCCTGTGCGACTGGGTCGCCGCCGAACACCTCGGCGGACACGACTGGTGCCCCACCGTCCTCGAACCCGGCGACGACTACGCCCTCATCGTCCAGATCAACCCCGCCACCAACCCCCACCCGTACCGCGTCGTCGGCCGCTACTGCATCGGCTGCGGCTACCACCTGTTCGGCACCCCCGAACTCGAACCCGCCCCACCCGCCATCGCTTGACACCTACGCGTCAACGAACCCAATCCCGGGTCGTTGCCCACCACCACAGAAAGGCAAGCCATCCATGAACACCACCACTCAGCACACCAACCTCAGCACCTACACCAGCACGCTGCTGCCCGCCGGCGCCCTCACCGTCCTTGTCGACGGACTGCGACAGGCATTCACCGCAGGCCACCCCGACGACCAAACCCCTCCCGACGCATGGAGCGACGAGGACGGAGCCTGGTCACCCGGCGGTGTCTGGTCACGTGTCACCGACCCCGCCTGCATGACCAGGCGCGACCACGCTCAGGCGTGCCTGCGCTTCAGCTACCACGTCCTCGGCGTCCGCGCCGCCGGGACCGACAACATGACCGAACTCGTCGCAGCCATCCACCACGACTGCGAAACCCTCGGCCAACTCATCGACCACCCCTGGCTCGGACTCATCCAGCCCAGCTACGCGACCCGCCACGGCATCAAGGCACCCGCCCGCCTCAGCTAACCAACACCGGGCCGCAGATCTTTCCGCCCCCAACCACTCCGGATCCATCGAGAGGAGGCCACTCATGACCCACACCGACACCCCCACTGCCGTGGACGCCGTGAGCGGCCTCCAAGACCCGCTCATCGTGATCCCGACCCATCGCCCCACCCTCGACCCCGGCAAGCGCTACAACCCCGCCTCAGGGCTCGAAGAAGCCATCCACCGCGCCGCCACCACCGCCGACTACACCGCCTGGCTCGACCACACCCAATCGGCCGGCGGCTGCGTCCGCCCCATCCAACTCCGCGGCGAAGCGCATCTCGTGTCCGAACGCACCGGGCGAATCATCTCCACCCGGCACACCGACGACATGCCAGACGGCGTCATCTACAAAGCCTGCGGCAACCGCCGCGCCGCCGTCTGCCCCTCCTGCGCCGAGACCTACCGAGGCGACACCTACCAACTCGTCCTCGCCGGACTCCAAGGCGGCAAAGGCATCCCCGCATCGGTAGTCCAGCACCCGTCCGCGTTCGTCACCTTCACCGCACCCACCTTCGGCCCCGTCCACGGCACCCGCACCCTCCGAGGCCGCGACGGGCAACTCCGCAACCGGCCCTGCCGACCCCGCCGCAACCCCGACCCCTGCCCGCACGGCATCGACCTGCGCTGCCACACCACCCACCGCGACGGTGAGAAGGTCCTCGGCACACCCCTGTGCCTGGACTGCTACGACCACGACCACCAGGTCGTGTGGAACGCCCTGTCCGGTGAACTGTGGCGGCGCACCATGGACCGCGCCAAAGACATCCTCCGCACCGAAGCCAAACAGCACGGCGCCACCGTCAAACTGTCCTACGGCAAGGTCGCCGAAATGCAGGCCAGGGGAGTCGCGCACTTCCACGCGCTGATGCGCCTCGATGGCGTCAACCCGCTCGACCCGACCGTCCTCGAACCTCCGGCCTGCGCAGCGACCTTCACCATGCTCGCCGACGCCATCCGCCGCGCCGCCACCACCACCCGTTTCCGGTCGCTGCCACACCCCGACAACCCCGACGGCTGGCTCATCGAGTGGGGCAGCCAACTCGACATACGGCCCGTCCGCCAAGCCGTCGACGGCGCCATCACCGAAACCGCCGTCGCCGGATACCTCGCCAAGTACGCCACCAAAGGCGCCGAAGCCACCGGCCACTCATCCGCACGCCTCACCAACGCCACCATCAACCGCTACGCCACCGAACACACCCACGCCGGCCGACTGGTCGACGCCTGCTGGCGACTCGGACGCCCCGGCTCCGACCTCGACCAGGCCGAGGCCGCCAAGAACTCCGGACGGCTGTCCTACCGGCGATTGCAGCGCTGGGCACACATGCTCGGCTTCGGCGGCCACTTCTCCACCAAATCCCGCCAATACTCCACCACCCTCAAAGCACTCCGCGAGGCACGCGCGAACTGGCGACGCGAACGCCACCGCACCGCCGAACACACCGGCGACACCGAAACCACCCTCATCGTCGGCAACTTCACCTACGCCAACACCGGCTGGCGAACCATCGGCGACGCACTCCTCGCCAACACCGCCGCCGCCAAAGCCCGCGAACACCGACGACTCATCAAGGAACTCATTGCCGAAAGCAACAACGACTGACACGTAAGCGTCAATGAAGGGAGGTACCGATGGCAGTGCAGGAAGATGACGGTCTGTCTCAGTCGATGCGGCTTCTCGCAGATGCGATTGCTCGTCTTGAGGTCAGGCCCACGGTCGGCGTAGAGGAGCTACTCACGGTCGATGACCTGGCTGTCGTCCTGAAGATCCCGGCTCGAACGATCAAGGATCAGCTCGCTGCCGGATTGTTGCCCCATCACCGTTTCGGCAAGCACTACCGATTCGATGCCGACGACGTGAAAGAGATCCTGCGCATGACAGCCAAGAAGCCGGTCAACGGACCGCTGCGGTCACGGTCTGCGCGAGTCGCATAGGAGATGAACAGTGGCATATGCAGAGAAGCGCGGGAAGTGGTGGCGTGGGCGCTATCAACGCCCCGACGGCACCGTAGGCTCTGTCTCGGAAGGATTCACTACCAAGAAGGCAGCGCTCCAAGCCGCGAGCGATGAGGAGTCACGGATTCGCCACAACACGTGGATTGATCCGCGTGTGGCAGAGATGCTCTTCCGCGACTTCGCTGAGCAGTGGATCGCGTCAGTCGGACCACGACTCGCACCCAACACCAGTGCCAAGTATCGGCGGTATCTCGATCGGCAACTCATCCCGAAGTGGGGTGACTGGCCCATGATCGGCATCTTCAACAGTCACTTCGATATTGAGACCTGGGTAACCCAACTTCACACCGACTACGAAGAGTCTTCCGTCGCCTCATACTTCGGGTGCTTCTCAACGATCATGACCGCGGCCGTGCGAGCTAGAGTGATTCCGGCAAACCCGTGCTCGGGCATTCGGGTGACCAACGGCGAATGGGAGTCGGAGAAGTACGTCGCAACGCCACTCCAACTACTCCGAGCGAGCATGCGACTCTACGAGAACGAGCTCGGCTTGAGCGGACTGATGCTAGGTCTTCTCGACGGCTACACCGGTGGACGATGGGGCGAGTTGGCCGGCCAAACTCCTGCGGAGTACGACGCGTTGAGGCAAGCCATCGCAGTGTTCGAACCGCTCAAGGAAGTCGACGGCCGGTTGCTCAAGAGCGGTGCTGACGTTACGGACCGAGTGGCGCCAAGTTTCGACCCCGGAGCCCGTCGCCCTCGACGGGTTAAGCGGAACGCCCGTACGAAGTCCCCGGCCGGTGAGCGTTGGGTTCAACTTCCACCCACTCTCGCGATGATGTACGAGCTGCTTCTCGCGACCAGACCAGCCGGATTTTCGATTGTGTTCACTTCATTGCACGGCAAGCCCTGGTACCGGTCGAACTTCCGGCAGCGGTTTTGGCGACCGGCGTGGGACGGCGTCGACGCGGACAACTCCGCATCGAAGCTGCATGTCCCGGCGATCCTGCCTGGCTTCACCTTCCACGAAGGTCGGCACACGCACTCCACCTGGTTGACCGAGGACGGCATCGTGGAGGTCGCCCGACGTGCACGACTCGGCCACAAGATGAAGGGTATGGGACGCGTTTACGACCACGTGACGCCCGAGATGGAGCGCCAGATTCTAGAGGCGTTAGAGGTTCGCTTCGTGACCTCCGTCCTCGCCCTGGACGATGCCGAGCAGGAGAAGCTGCTCACTTGGGTGCCCGTGATCAAGGACACCGTCGAGCAGGCTCGCCTGGAGGCCGAGAAGCTCGCGGCCAAGGTGGTGGGAGTCGATGTTCGCTCCCAAATCGCTCCCATGGGAGCACCTGAAGGGGACCTGTCAGGAGGCCGAAATGCCTCCTGACCTGCGAACTCTCTGGGTGGAGCTTAGGGGATTCGAACCCCTGACCTCTTCCATGCCATGGAAGCGCGCTACCAACTGCGCCAAAGCCCCGCGGTGTCTTGCGACTCCGGAAGTTTAGCGGATACCTGGCGTCAAAGAAAAATCGGGTGGGACCCTCTCGACAGTATCCGCCCAAGGCGGCCGGAGGACCGTCCACGAGGCGCAACGTTGCCGTCAGTCACCGTCTGCCAGCCCGCCCACTCCCCTCGCACGCGGCCCCCGTAGACCGACCCGATCACAGCTCGCCGGACGCCCATCCGCGGCGCTGTCAGAGGCGGACGGAGGAGTAGGTCCGCGGCCGAGCGCTGTGTCCTCCGGCCTGCAGAGGCTGTCCAGCCGTCCGCTGAGACAGTGCGCCGGACAGCACCCCTGGGGTCGCGCGCCGGAAACTGTCGCCGCGAGGCGGTGCCCTTCTGCCCCGGGGTCGCCGTAGACGGTGGTCCCCCTTAGAGGAGTACGCCTGGCCACGGTTCGCGGCGCGCCCGGAGGCGCCAGAAGGGCTGTCGCCGCGGAGCGGTGTCCTTTGGGGCTGCTCCCACAAGCTTGTTCTCCGCCGAACGCGGTGCGCCGGAGAGCGGTTCGCGGCAGCCGCCGGAGGCGGACAGAAGAACAGCCGCCGCGCAGCGGCGTCGTTTGGCCCTCGGTAGCTCTCCCCAGCTGTTGGCCGAGGGCGGTGTGCCGGCAGCCGGCTCGCGGCTGCGCCGGAGGCGCCGAAGGAACAGCCGCCGCGGAGCGGCGTCCTTTGCGGGCGTCCGGGGTCAGCGTTGGGGGTCGTCGCTCATTACGGGTTCGGGGAGGGAGCCGGCGTTCCATTCTTCGATGCGCCAGCGGTGGTTGCGGCTGGGGAGGAGGGAGACCCAGTTGCAGTTGGAGAGGCCGCCGAAGGCGGGCCAGTGGGCGTCGGGGATGCCGAGGAAGAGGCAGATGCCGACGCGGGCGGCGAGGCCGTGGGTGGCGATGACGATGGTGTCTTCGGAGGTGCCTTGGGTGGCGACCCGGCCGAGGGCTTCGGAGAAGCGGGCGGCGACTTCTTCGACGGTTTCGCCGGCGGTGCCGCGGCGTTGGGGTTCGCCGGCTTTGATGCGGGCGGCGGCCTCGGGGTGGATGGCGGCGAGTTCGGCCATGGTCATGCCGGCCCAGTCGTCGACGTCGATCTCGCGGAGGGCTTCGTCGTACTCGATTTTGAGGCCGGTCAGCGCGGCCAGTTCGGCGGCGGTCGCGGCGGCGCGTTGAAGGTCGCTGGCGAACAGCCGGGTGGGTGCGAGAGACGCCAACCGCGCAGCGGCCTCGCGGGCCTGTGCCAGACCGACGTCATCCAACGGAATATCGGCTTGGCCCTGGATCTTGTCCTGCAGGTTCCACTCGGTCCGGCCGTGGCGCCAGACGATCAGTCGTCCCGCGGTCATTCGGCGGCGGAACCAGGAGCGGCGGAACCAGGGACGGGCGACGGTAGGGCGATGGTCGGGCAGTCGCGCCAGAGCCGCTCGAGGGAGTAGAAGCTGCGCTCCTCGGAGTGCTGGACGTGGATGACGATCTCGAGGTAGTCGAGCAGCACCCAGCGGCCTTCGCGGGCGCCTTCGCGGCGGACCGGCTTGGCGTCGAAGTCGACCCGGAGCTTCTCCTCGACCGCGTCGACGATGGCGCGGACCTGGCGGTCGTTCGAGGCGGACGCGACCAGGAAGGCGTCGGTGATGGCGAGCTGCTCGGAGACGTCGAAGGCGAGGACGTTCTCCGCCTTCTTGTCGTGGGCCGCCTCGGCGGCCGCGGTGAGCAGCTCGATGGCACGTTCGCTGGCTGGCATGTAGTTCCTTCTAACGGTTGGTGTAGAGCTCACGCTTGGCGATGTACTGGACGATGCCGTCCGGCACCAGATACCAGGTCGGATTCCCCTTCGCGACCCGCTCACGGCACTCGGTCGACGAGATCGCCAGTGCGGGCACTTCGAGCAGGGTGATCCGGTCCATCGGCAGTTTGTCGAGCGGCAGTTCGAGGCTCTCCGTGCCGGGCCGGGTACAGCCGACGAACTGGGCCAGTTTGAACATCTCGTCCACGTCGCGCCAGGTCAGGATCTGGGCGAGCGCGTCGGCGCCGGTGATGAAGAACAGCTCGGCTTCGGGGTACAGCCTGGACAGGTCGCGCAGGGTGTCGATCGTGTACGTCGGCCCCGGCCGGTCGATGTCGACCCGGCTGACCGTGAACCGCGGGTTCGACGCGGTGGCGATGACCGTCATCAGATAGCGGTCCTCGGCCGGCGAGACCTTCCGCTCGGACTTCTGCCACGGCTGGCCGGTCGGGACGAAGATCACCTCGTCCAGGTCGAAGTACGACTGCACCTCGCTGGCCGCGACCAGGTGGCCGTGGTGGATCGGGTCGAACGTGCCGCCCATCACGCCAATGCGCCGTACCCGCTCCACCGAAGCCACGTCAGCCTTCACGCCGCTCAGCTGTGCGGCCGGCCCTTGCCCATGATGAGCGTGACAAGAAGCAGCAGGACGAGCACGAACAGGGAGAACCCGCCGTACCACCACGGCGAGATGTGCGCGGCCTCGGAGCCGGCCTCTTCGGCAGCCGCCAACAGCGGCAGAAGGTGCGTGTGCATGACGCAGAGCCTATCTCGTGCCCACCGGGCTCAGGCGCCGGTGGGCACAAATGGGTCAGCTGTGGCGGATGTAACGGGTCAGCAGCCGGCGCCAGACGGACGGTACGGCGTGGGCGCGCTGGTACTGCGCGGCGACGCGGTGCAGCTCGTCGATATGGGCACGGGCGACTTCGGGGGTGATCATGATTCCTTCACTGGGTTGGTACGACGGGCTCGGGACGGACGATCCCGACACCACACATTCTACGTCGCAGGCACCGCATGAACAAACGAATTAAAGGTAGACTAGGCCACAGACCTACGAATCTTTGGTGAACGGGGAGGTTGACGCCGATGGACGCAATCGACCGGCAGCTGATCGAGGCACTCCGGGTGAACGGCCGTTCCAGCTGGGCCGAGCTCGGTCGCGTGGTCGGCCTGTCCGGCCCGAGCGTCCAGGAACGGGTCCGCCGGCTCGAGGAACGCGGCGTACTGCTCGGATACCGCGCGGTCGTCGCGCCGGAGCACGTCGGCCTCGGCACGAGTGCCCTGATCGGGTTGTTCCAGCGCGACGACGTGGAGACCGACGACATCGTCGACCAGGTCCGCGAGATCGCCGCGGTCGAGGACTGCTGGTTCGTGGCCGGCGATCAGGAACTCGTGGTGAAGGTCCGCGTACCCGACGTCACCCAACTCGAAGCCGTCGTGGGCTCACTGCGCCGCGTCAACGGCGTGGTCCGCACCCGGACGACGGTCGTCCTCTCGACCCGCTGGGAGAGCCGCCCGGCGCCGCTCCCCGACGAGGACTAGTACGACGCCTGCCGCAAGAGCGAGCGCGGCAGCGACCGGAAAGAGCAACCCCGGCGCGTGCTCGTAAGCAGATCCACCAAGCGCCGGCGCGAGGAACATCCCGCTGATCGACGCGGCGGCGTACAAACTCGAATACCGGCCGACCATCCCGACCGGCGCCGCGTCGGCCACATGAGCGGTCGCGGTCGGCTTGTAGAGCATCTCCCCCGCCGTGATCACCACGATCGCAACCGTCGCCCCAACCAGCGAAGGCC
Organism: Kribbella sp. CCNWLW201; assembly: GCF_037203805.1. NCBI lineage: Bacteria > Bacillati > Actinomycetota > Actinomycetes > Propionibacteriales > Kribbellaceae > Kribbella > Kribbella sp. CCNWLW201. The sequence goes on from NZ_JBBCBQ010000001.1 coordinate 1,333,653, forward strand.
AGACACCCAGCGCCGCCAACCCCGGCCCCACCAACGCGAATCCGACCGCGATCACCCGGGTCGAACGATGACCGCGCAACCGTACGGCGAGCGGCGCCTCGCAACACACGATCACCACCGAGCTCACCCCGATCAGTACGCCGTACGCGACCGCAGGCGACCCGGCATCGCGCAGCAGCAACGGCATCGTGGCGAACACCTGCCGATACACCGTGTCCACCACCACGATCGTTGCCAACAGCACCAACACCGACCGGTCCCGCAGCAGCGCACGCCACATCCCGGTTGACGCGACAGCGACGGTACGACGACCAGCAGGCACGAACCGCCACACGATCGCCGCAAGCACCAGACTCGACACCGCATCCAGCACGAAGACCAGCGAGAAGTCGTACGCCGCCAGGAGCCCGCCGAGCGGAGGTCCAATGGTGAAGCCCGCGTTGCTCGCCGTACGCGACAACGCGATCCCCTCCCGCCGACGCTCATCCGGCAGCGCGGTGGCGACCAGCGCACTGAGATTCGGCCTGCTCGCACCCCCGAAGAGCCCAGCCACCGCGGCGACAAGCCCAAGACCGGACGTAGACACAACAGGCATCGCCATGCACGCCAAGGCCCACAGGAGTTGACTGGCCACTGCGGCGCTTCGCAATCCGAAGCGGTCCCCGAACCACCCACCGCCGAGGTTCCCGCCGAGCAGACCGACGCCGTACGCCGCAGCCGCGAAGCCGGCCTGTTGCGCGGACATCCCGCGGTCCTCGACCAGGTAGAGCGTCAGATAGATCCATGCGAGTGCGCCCGCGGAGCTGACCAACTGACCGATCATCACCGCCTTGAGCCACCCCGGCAGTTCCGCGATCCGCCGCCAGTACATGCGCACCCCCAGGTAGAGTGAGTTCCCAATAGGAACTTACTAACACGGCTAGCGTGGTGGCAACCGGGATTGGGGGCAGAAGAGTGCGGCGGAGCAGTTTCGAGCCCGAGGCGGACTGTGCGATCGCGCAGTCCCTCGGCGTGATCGGCGACGGCTGGGAACTGCTGATCGTCCGCGACCTGGCTCGCGGCCTCGATCGCTTCGACCATCTCGCCGAGTCGCTGCACATCTCCCGCAAGGTCCTGACCGAGCGACTGACCGGCCTGATCGACAGCGGGATCGTCGAACGATCGGCGTACCAGGACCGTCCGACCCGCTACACCTACCGCCTCACCCCGCGCGGCCGCGCGTTGCTGCCCGTGCTGGTCGCGCTCCAGGACTGGGGCGACCGCTGGCTCCTCGGCGACGGCTCACTCACCGGCACCAACGAGGACGACGAACCGCCCGCGCACCGGATCCATCAGCTGACCGGCCACCGGGTCCCCGAGATCGCACTGCCCTCCACAGCCGGTACGACGCTCGACGTGGTCGACGCGGACGCCAAGGCAACCGTGCTGTTCGGCTACCCGGCGACCGGCCGACCGACCCCGCTGCCGGACGGCTGGAGCGAGATCGCCGGCGCCAGCGGCTGCACCCTGGAGAACCGGCTCTTCGCCGCGCGGTACGACGAGTTCGCCGCCGAACGGATCGTGGTGCGCGGTGTCAGCACGCAGCGCCCGGACGAACAGCGAGCGTTCGCGGCCGCCGAGGAGATACCACACACGCTGCTGTCCGACCTGGATCTGGAGCTGGCCGCCGCACTCCGGCTGCCGACCTTCCGGGCCGGTGGGTACGAACGGTTGAAGCGGGTCGTGCTCGTGATCGGGCCGGATCGCTTCGTACAAGCGGTCCGGTATCCCGTGACGGACATCGCGGAAGCCGTCGAATGGGCACTCACAAGAAGGCCTTGACCTCCGCGGCGATCCGGCCGACCGCCTTCGCACTGCCGCGCGGATTGGTCCCACCCGGATCACTCGACGAACCGTGGTCGAGCCCGTCGAACTCGATCCGCCGACAGTGCGGCAGCGCCTTCTCCAAGATGTCCCGCCCCGGCTTGAGCGCTGCAAGCCCCTTGCTGCCACCCATCAGCAGCACCTCCGCGGGCACCTCGCCGAACTTGTCGAGACCGGCCAGCTCCGCGATCAGCGCACCCTCCTGGTGAATGGTCGGCGCGAGCTTGCGCATGGTGATCGCGTCGGCGCCGAGCTGACGCTCCTCCTTGACCAGCATCCGCTCGGTGATCCCCCTCAGCGCCCGCCGCGGCAACACCTTCAGGAACGACGGCGCCAATTGCAGCCCGAACATGCTCGTCACCATCGCGCCGGCAACGTCCCCACGGGCGATCTCCTCATCGAAGCGCGCCAACCAGACCCGGTGACTCTCGCCTTCCATGACGAGCGCGGGCTCATAAACCGCCACCTTGCGAAGGACCGGCAGTGTGCGCGCCGCCTCCATCACAACAGCTCCTCCAGCGCTCACCCCGAACGCCACCGAAGCGCCGGCCTCCGTCAGCACGGCTGAGACGTCCTCCACCTCGGTACGGACGCAGTGGTCCGGTCGATGCGGACCGGACAACCCGCGCCCGCGCCGATCCATCAAGTAGACGGTGAAGTCGTCGGCCAGCGCCTGAGCGAGCAACGTGTGACTGCGGCTCGACTCCATGCTGCCGTGCACGAAGACGACAGCGGGACCGCGCCCGGTCTTCCAGTACCCGATCCGGGTGCCGTCGCGGGATTCCGCCGCACCTTGCGTCAGTTCGGTAGTCATCATGAATCGATAGTCACACAGGGTCTAGTTTCATTGCAACTAGTTTCGGAAACACGTAAGCTGACGGGCATGACCCTTCGCCGCTCCCCCTTGGCACTCGCGATCCTCGGCCTGCTCGAGAATGGGCCGCTGCACCCGTACGGGATGCAGCGGCTGATCAAGCAGTGGGGCAAGGACCAGGTCGTCAACGTCGGCCAGCGCACCAGCCTGTACCGGATGATCGACCGACTGGAGGACGCCAGGCTGATCGCGGTCGGGTCGACCGAGCGGGACGAGCGCTACCCCGAGCGGACGACGTACCACCTGACCGAGGAAGGGCGGACCGTCTGCCGGCAGTGGCTCACCGAGATGCTCAGCACGCCGCGCAACGAGTTCCCGGAGTTCCCGGCCGCGCTGTCATTCGTGATGCTGCTGACGCCGGAGGCCGCGGGCGAGGTTCTCGAGGAACGACGGGAACGCGTGAAGCAACGGATCGCCGAGTTCGACGCCGAACTGACCGGGGAGCACGACATTCCCCGGTGGGCTTTGCTCGAGACCGAGTATCAGAAAGCGGTCGCCGAGGCCGAGGTCCGCTGGATAGACACGATTGTCGACGATCTGCAGCGCGGCTCCCTGACCTGGAAACCGGGACCGGTCTAGGTCCGGATCTGGCCCTCGCCGGTGACGACGTACTTGGTCGACGTCATCTCCGGCAGGCCCATCGGGCCGCGGGCGTGCAGCTTCTGGGTGGAGATGCCGATCTCCGCGCCGAACCCGAACTCCCCGCCGTCGGTGAACCGCGTGCTGGCGTTGACCACCACCGCCGCCGAGTCGACCGCGGCGACGAAACGGCGGGCCGCGGCCTGCGAGCGGGTGATGATCGCGTCGGTGTGACCGGAGCTGTAGCGCCGGATGTGCTGTACGGCGGATTCCAGCGAGTCGACCACCGCCGCCGACAGGTCGAGCGAGTTGTACTCGATCCCGAAGTCCTCATCCGTCGCGGCGACCACGTTATTGCCAGCGGCAACCACTGCCGGATCACCGTGGACAGTCACGCCGGCCTCGGCCAGCGCCGGCAGCGCCCGGGACAGGAAGTCGTCGGCGACCGAGGAGTGCACCAGCAAGGACTCGGCCGCGTTGCAGACGCTCGGACGCTGGGTCTTCGCGTTCAGCAGGATCGTGAGCGCGAGATCCAGATCCGCGTCGGCGTCGACATAGACGTGGCAGTTGCCGACCCCGGTCTCGATCACCGGCACGCTCGACTCGCTCACGACGGTCTGGATCAGCCCGGCACCACCCCGCGGGATCAGTACGTCGACCAGCCCGCGCGCCTGCATCAACTCCTTCACCGCGGCCCGATCGGTCGGCACGCCCTGGATCACATCCGAAGGCAGCCCGGCTGACGTGACGGCTTCCCGCAGTACGGCGATGATCGCTTCGTTGGAAGCGGCAGCCGAGGACGAACCGCGCAGCAGGACCGCGTTGCCGGACTTCAGGCAGATGCCGGCCGCGTCGGCGGTCACGTTCGGGCGGGCCTCGTAGATGATCCCGACCACGCCGAACGGCACGCGGACCTGACGAAGCTCCAGCCCGTTCGGCAGGGTGTACCCGCGAACGACCTCACCGACCGGGTCGGTCAACCCGGCGAGCTGCTCGAGACCGGCGGCCATCGCGTCCACCCGGTCCGGGTTCAGCGCCAGCCGGTCCACCGTGGACTCCGGCGTACCGGCATCCCGCGCGGATGCCACGTCCTTCGCGTTCGCCGCGACGATCGTGTCCGTGTTGGCCCGCAACGCCGCCGCCATCGCGTGCAGCGCCGCGTCCTTGGTCGCCCGGGAGGCCTCCGCCAGCGCGTACGACGCCTCGCGCGCCCGGCGGGCCAGCTCGATGATCTCGCTCACCCTCCCATCGTAGGCTGCGCCGCTGCCGGCCCGCTCAGCCGTCTCAAGCCACCCAGTAGGTGCGGGTGTTGGTGAACTCGCGAAGCCCGGTAGCAGCCAGTTCGCGCCCGTAGCCGCTCTTCTTGGTCCCGCCGAAGGGCACCCGCGGATCAGACGCCACGACTGCGTTGACGAAGACCGCGCCGGACGTGATCCTCCGGGCGAGCTCCACGCCTCGGCCAGGATCACCGGTCCAGATGCTCAACCCGAGCCCGTACTGCGTGGCATCGGCCAGCTCGGCCGCATGATCGGCATCGCGAGCCACGGCCACCGCGGCGACTGGGCCGAACGTCTCCTCGTCGAACGCCGGCATCCCCGGAGCAGTCCCGGTCAACACCGTGGGCTCGAAGAAGTACCCAGACCCGTCGATGCTCCCGCCACCAGTCGCCAGGACCGCACCGGCCGCAACCGATGCGTCCACCTGCCGCTGGAGAGCGGCCCGCAGATCGTCGCGAGCCAGCGGACCGACCGCGACCCCACGATCGGTGGGATCGCCGATCACGAGACCCTTGACGCCCACGACGAACCGATCGATGAACTCGTCGGCCACCGCCGCCTCGACGATGAACCGCTTCGCGCACACACAACTCTGCCCGGAGTTCGTGAACCGGGCCCGGACCGCCGCCGCGGCAGCCGCTTCGATATCCGCATCAGCGAGTACGACGAATGCGTCCGAGCCGCCCAGCTCGAGCACGGACCGCTTCGACGCCCGCCCGGCGGCCGCTCCGACCGCGGCACCCGCGCGATTGCTGCCGGTCAACGTGACCGCCGCGACCCGGTCGTCCACGATCAGCCGCTCGATCGTCGCCGGTACGTCGGGCTCGTCCACCACCAGCGTGCGGACCAGATGCTCGGGGAACCCCGCGTCCCGGAACACCTGCTCGATCGCCAGCGCGGACCCGGTCACATTGGGCGAGTGCTTCAGCAGCACTCCGTTGCCCGCGGCAAGGGTCGGTACGGCGAACCGCAACACCTGCCAGACCGGGAAGTTCCATGGCATCACCGCGAGCACCAGCCCGATCGGCTCGTACGACACCCAGGCCTGCACACCGTCGATCGCTACCGGCTCATCGGCAAGAATCGCGGCACCCTGAGCCGCGTAGTACTCGGCCGTGACCGCGGACTTCTCGACCTCGCCTTCAGCCTCACCGATCGGCTTCCCCATCTCGGCCGTGATCAGCCCCGCGAGGCCCTCAGACGAGGCCCGAAGCTCGCGAGCCAGCCGAGTCAGTGCATCGAGGCGCGCGACGACCGGAACTGATCCCCACGAGGCGGCCGCCTGCGCAGCCTGTACGACGACCTGCTCGAGCTCAGCCGGAGTCATCGCGTCGTACGTCGCCAGCGTGGTCCCGTCAGTGGGATTGATCGTGGTGATCATCGGGCGCTCAACCCGCCACGGTCGTTCTCCGACAGGTGCTCGAAGGTCTCGCCCGTCGCGGTCATGGTGCGGGTGACGTCGCGCCCGCCGTACACCCAGTAGATCCGCATCGGAGTCGCGCCGCGGTTGAGGAACCGGTGCGGGACGCCGGCCGGGACCCAGGTCGCGTCACCGGCGACCAGGTCGAACTGCTCGCCGTCGATCTCGGCGATCGCGTCGCCTTCGAGGATCAGGACCGACTCCTCCACGTTGTGGCTGTGCAGCGGAAGTCCGGTGCCCGGGGCGAAGACGGTCTGCCCGGTGGTGATGCGGTTGATCTCGGAGTTCCAGCGGCCGACGTACGGCAGGGTGACGACCCCGTTGCCGCGGTCGAACGGGACGATCTCGCCAGGACGGATCAGCAGGTTCATGATTTGCCCTCGAAGTGGAAGAGGCGGCCGGCCAGGGTGTTGACCTGGCTGCCGGGGACGACGTGCTCGGCGACGGCTTCCCGCCAGACCTTGAAGTGCGGTGCGGATCGGTGGGCGTCGACCGCGGCCTCGTCGGCGTACAGCTCATACAGGGTGAAGTGGTGATCGTCGGCCAGGTCCTGGCTGACGTCGAAGAACAGGCAGCCCGGCTCGTCGGTGAACGACCGCTCGGCGTTGGTCCGGATCGCCTCGACGAAGTCGTCGAGATGCCCAGGGACCACCTGCAGGGAAACACTGAGGCTGATCATGCGGCGAGTTCCTCCGTGGGCGGTAGGTCGACCTGGGTCTCGGCGCCGAGCGTGACCAGGCTGGTCCAGGTGGTGGCGGTCAGGGTGATACCGGTGACGGTGTGCTCGGCGAGGTTCTGGTCCTCCAACTCGCCTGGAACGAGGATCCGGTCCGCCCAGGCTGCGGTCTCGGCCGATCGGGTCGCGTCGACCAGGGCTTCGACGCGTTCGGCGTACGACGCCGGGTCGTCCATCGCCGCGATGTCGATGGTGAGCAACAGGTGTCCGACCCCGCTCGGCGCATCCGGCTGGTACGGCCCGGCCACGTCGGCGCCGAAGGCACTGCCGGTCAGAACTCCGGCGAGTACGTCGAACATGAACGACATCACGTATCCCTTGGGCCCGGCCATCGGCAGGATCAGGCCCTCGATCGCGCGGCGCGGGTCGGTGGTCGGGTTGCCCTCGGCATCGGCCGCCCAGCCCTCGGGGATCTCGGTTCCGCGTTCGGCCGCGAGGTAGACCTTGCCGCGGGCAACGGCCGTGTTGGCCAGATCCATCACCACGGTCCCGTGCCGTCCGGCCGGCGCCGCGATCGACCAGGGATTGGTGCCGATGCTCTTCTGCCGGCCGCCCCACGGCGCCATCGCCGGGCTGGCGTTCGTGCAGAGGAGGGCGACGCAGCCCTGAGCGGCGGCCTTGCGGGTGAAGTACGCCGCCGTGCCGAAGTGGCCCGAGTTCCGGACGCCGATCGCGCTCACGCCGTACTCGCGAGCCCGGTCGACGCCCAGCGAGATCGCATGGTCGGTGATCACCTGGCCGATGCCGTTGCCACCGTCGAGCACGACCAGGGCACCGGTGTCGCGGACGCGTTCGATCCGGGTGACCCGTTCCATCGCGCCGCTGCGGAGGCGGGCGACGTACCAGGGCAGCCGGAGCATGCCGTGGGACGCGTGCCCCCACAGCTCCGCGGTCACCAGAGTGTCGGCCAAGAGGTGTGCGTCGGACTCGGGTACACCTTCGGCGCGCAGGACGGCCTCGGTGAACGACAGCAGCGCCTCCGGGCGGGTCCGCTGGGCAGATGCCATCCGCTGCTCCGATCGGGTGGTTACGATGACGGTACCTACGGAAGCATACTTGTATACAAGTATGCAAAGGGAGAGGCCAGATGACGGACAAACTGCGGCGCGCCTCCGGCGGCCAAGTCGTGTACGCCGAGCTGAAGCGGCAGATCCTCTCGTTGGAGCTGCCACCGGGCCGGCGGCTGTTCGAGCCGGAGCTCTCCCAGCAGCTGCAGGTGAGCCGCACCCCGCTGCGTGAGGCCCTCCGCCTGTTGCTCGCCGAGGACCTGGTGGACCAGCTGCCGACCGGCGGGATGGTGGTGCGGTCGCTCTCGGCCCAGGAGATCGATGAGCTCTACACCGTCCGGGCGGCGCTGGAGGGGCTGATGGCCGCGGAGGCGGCGGAGCGGATGACCGACGACTCAGCGGCCGCGCTCACCCGGCTGGTGGCGCGGAACGAGCGCTTGGTCGAGTTCGCCGACGACGCGATGAACGCCGGTCACGACTTCCACCTCGAGATCGCCGAGATCGCGGGGCACGGTTGGGCCGCGAGGCTGCACCAGCAGGTCGACGGTCAGATGGCGCGGTACCGAGCCTTCACGAACCAGTCGCAGCTGCGCCGGACCGCCGCGCTGGAGGAACACCGCGGCATCCTCGACGCGCTGATCACCCGCGACGCCGCAAGGGCCCGTGAGCTCGCCGAGGCCCACGTCCTGACCGCCCGCGACACCGCGCTGACCGCGATCGGCGAAAGACTCCCCTAGCGCCGGAGCAGCCGGTATCGACGCTCCGGTCGGCCGGCCACGCCGTACCTGGGCCGCATCTCCGCCTTGCCGATGGTCACCAGGTGTTCGAGATAGCGACGCGTGCTGCTGCGAGACAGGCCGGTCACCGCTGCGCAGTCGCTCGCGGACATCCCGTCGTCCGGCGCATCTCCCAGCGCCTGGACCACGAGATCCGTCGTCTCCGGACTGATCCCCTTCGGCGCGGTGGACGGAGCCCGGCTCCCCTGCGCGCGGAACACCCGGTCGACTTCCGCCTGGTCGATATCGGTCAACCGCTGGAGCTCTTCGCGATGTTCGGCGTACTCCGTCAGCTTGCTGCGCAGCGACTCGATCTCGAACGGCTTGACCAGGTACTGAAAGACTCCGCCGCGCAACGCCGTACGCACGCTGTCGAGGTCACGCGCCGCGCTGATGACGATGACATCGACCGGATAGTCGGCCGCCGACTCGCGGAATCGCCGCAGTACTTCGAGACCGCTCATGTCCGGCAGATGGATGTCGAGCAGGACCAGGTCGGGCCGCAACGAGCGTACGGCGGCCAGCGCCTCGGCACCGTTGCGCGCGGCACCTATCACCTCGAACCCTGGCTGCCGGGCGACCACGCTCGAGTGCAGCCGCGCCACCATGAAGTCGTCGTCGACGACCAGTACCTGGATCATGTCCGCACCACCGGAGCAAGCATCGGCAGGGTCGCCACGAACACCGCCCCTGCGTCGTTGTGCACGGTGACATCGCCGCCGCGCTTCCGGCAGATTACCCGCACCAGCGCCAGCCCGATCCCGTGATCGCCGGACTCGCCGTTCTTCGTACTGAAACCATGCGCGAAAACCCTGTGCTGCATCGCACTGTCCACGCCTGGCCCCGAGTCCCGGACCTGAATCCGTACGACGCCATCGCGCTCGAGCACCTCGACGGCGACGAACGGGTCGGGTGCTCCCGCGGCGGCGTCGAGCGCGTTGTCGACCAGGTTGCCGAGCACGGTCGAGACGTCGGTCGCGAGCCGCTCGTCCAGCCGCGGCAGCAGACTGCCGGGCTCGATCTCGAAGACGACCCCACGCTCGACTGCCTGCGAGGACTTGGCGATCAGCAGTGCTGCGACGGCCGGATCAGCCACCCGCGCGGTGACGCCGGCCGTCAGCTCAGTCTGGTCGGCGGCGATCTGCTGGATGTAGCGCAGTACCTCCTCGTACTCCCCCAGCTCGACGAGCCCGCTGACGATGTGCATCCGGTTGCTGAACTCGTGTGCCTGCGCACGCAGCGTGTCAGTGGTGTTGCGGGTCAGGTCGAGCTCACGCTGCAGTTCGAGCAACTCGGTGCGGTCGCGGAAGGTGGCGACCCACCCGATCTGCCGGCCGTGGCTGCGGACCGGCATCCGGCTCAGGGTGAGGACGCGGCCGTGCAGCGGCAGGATCTGGTCGGTGGTCGGCTCGGGCCGCTCGAAGATCTCCAGCAACCGGCCGGTGTCGTCCACCTCCCTCAGCTGCTGACCGGCCGAGGCGAGCGGGATGCCGAGCAGGTGGGCCGCCTGGTCGTTCACCATGGTGATCCGCCGGTGCAGGTCGACCGCGAGCACGCCTTCCTTGATGCCGTGCAGCAGGGCTTCCCGCTGCTCCACCAAGCCGGTGATCTCGCGTGGCTCCAGACCGAGCGTCTGGCGTTTCACGGTTCTTGCCAGCAGCAACGACCCGAGTACGCCGAGTAGGCTCGCGATGCCCAGATACGTCAGCAGATTGGGTACTGCCTCCCGCAGGTTGTCCATCAGGGAGGGGTACTGTCGGCCGACCGCCACCACGCCGTCGGTCTTCCCGGTGACCTGATTGAGGATCGGCGCCATGGCGAGCGCGGCACCGGTCGTCTCGTCCTGCCCAATCCAGCCGCGGCCGAGGAACGCGTCGGTCGCCTGCACCCGCACGACCGAGTTCTTCGGCAACGGATCGGTGGAGGCGATGACGCGCCCGTCGCGTAGCGCGACCATGACGTACGTCGAACCGGAGTACGTCCGGACGGAATCCACCTGGGACTGCGCCTGACCGAGGAAATCGGTACCGTTCGTGGCCGCCGCACCCCGCACGCCCGACGTCACGGCCAGGTAGTCGGCGATGGCGAGCGCACGCCTGCCCTCGGTCTCGCGGAAGCGCGCGTTGGACTGGGCCACCGAGGCCGCGGCGACGCCGACCAGTACGACGAAGACGATCAGCAACTGCATGGCCAGCATCCGCCCGGCCAGCGTCCATCGACGCCGGGCCAGTCGTGGTCGCCACCTCGCAGTCACGGCTTGATTGTGCTGCCGACGGCCGAATCGCGCCATCCTTGGCGTGAGCACAATGAACACAACGGAGTTTGCGTTCACAACGGTGACACCGCTACCAGGCACGCGGCACGCTGACGGCGACCGGACCCCTGCAGACCAAGGAGACCGCCGTGAAAGCACGGACGTGGTTCACCAGTATCACCGCCGTCCTGGCACTCGGCGTCGCGGCCACCGGCTGCGGTGTCAGCGCCGACGACAACGCCTCGGGCGGCACCGACACCGGGCCGGTGAAGGGCCTGCGCATCCTCGTGCCGAACTCCCCCGGCAGCGGCTACGACACCACCGCCCGCGCCGCCGCGAAGGCGATGCAGGACGCGAAGCTCACCGACACCGTCGAGGTGTTCAACACCGCGGGTGCCGGCGGCACCGTCGGCCTGCAGCGGCTGGTGAACGAGAAGGGCAAGGAAGACATCCTGATGCAGATGGGACTCGGCGTCGTCGGGGCCGTCTACACCAACAAGTCGAAGGCCACCCTGCAGGACACCGTCCCGATCGCCAAGCTGATCGAGGAGGCCGAGGCGATCGTCGTACCGAAGGGCTCGCCGTACACCAGCCTGGACCAGTTGGTCACGGCCTGGAAGGCCGACCCGGGCAAGGTGCCGGTCGGCGGCGCGTCGAACCAGGGCGGCCCGGACCACCTGACCCCGATGCTGCTGGCGAAGGCGGTCGGCCTCGAGCCGAAGTCCGTCAACTACGTGCCGTACGACGGCGGCGGCGAACTGCTGACCGCGGTACTGGGCAAGAAGGTGGCGTTCGCGGCCACCGGTATCGGCGAGGTCGCCGAGCAGGCCAAGACCGGTGACGTGAAGATCCTCGCGGTCACCACGGCGAACCCGGTCGAGGGGATCGACGCACCGACGCTGAAGAGCCTCGGCATCGACCTGGTCTTCAGCAACTGGCGTGGCATCGTCGCGCCTCCGGAACTGCCGGATGCGAAGAAGCAGCAGTTCATCGACCTGGTGACGAAGATGCATGACTCGCCGCAGTGGAAGCAGACGCTGGCCGACCAGGGCTGGACCGACGCATTCCAGACCGGTGACGAGTTCAAGAACTTCCTGAACTCGGAGAACGACCGGGTCGCCGGCGTGCTGCGGGACCTCGGTATCGAGGTCTGATGAGCACCACGTCCACGAGCACGAAGCAGGGCCGCTCCGAATTCGGAGTGGCCCTCGGGCTCCTGGTCCTGGGCGGCTGGGCCGTGGTCGACGCACTACGGCTCCCCGAGGCCCAGTCCCGGGGCCCGATCGACGCCAAGACGGTTCCGCTGTTCGTCGGCGGGCTGCTGATCCTGACCGCCGTACTGCTCGCCGTCGACGTCCTCCGGGGCGGTCGCGGCGAGCAGGAGGCCGGCGAGGACATCGATCTCGGTCACGGCAGTGACTGGAAGACCATCGGGCTGCTGGTCGCGGCGTTCCTGGCCAACATCCTGCTGATCGACCGGCTCGGCTGGCCGGTGTCCGGGGCGGTGCTGTTCTTCGGCACCACGTTCGCGCTGGGCAGCCGGCACCTGATCCGCAACGCGATCATCTCGATCGTCTTGTCGGTCGGCACCTGGTACCTGTTCAACCTCGCGCTGGGCATCGCCCTGCCGGTCGGCATCCTCAAGGGAATCCTCTGATGGACGCGTTCACCGAACTGATGAACGGATTCGCCACCGCGGCTCATCCGACGAACCTGATGTACGCCTTCCTCGGCGTCCTGCTGGGTACGGCGATCGGCGTGCTGCCCGGTATCGGCCCGGCGATGACGATCGCGCTGCTGCTGCCGCTGACCTACTCGCTGGAGCCGACCCAGGCCTTCATCATGTTCGCCGGTATCTACTACGGTGGCATGTACGGCGGTTCGACCACCTCGATCCTGCTGAACACCCCAGGTGAGAGCGCCTCGGTGATCACGGCGATCGAGGGCAACAAGATGGCCCGAAGAGGCCGGGCCGCCGCGGCGCTGGCGACTGCGGCGATCGGATCGTTCGTCGCCGGCACGATCGGCACACTAGGCCTGGCCCTGCTGGCGCCCGTGGTGGTCAGACTGGCCATCAAGATGGGCGCGCCGGACTACTTCGCCGTGATGGTGCTGGCGTTCATCGCCGTCACCACCGTGCTCGGCTCGTCGAAGGTCCGCGGCCTGGCCGCCCTCGGGATCGGGCTGCTGATCGGGATCGTCGGGATCGACCCGACCTCGGGGCAGCAACGGCTCACGCTGGGTCTGCCGGAACTTGCCGACGGCATCGATGTGGTCGTGGTCGCGGTCGGCCTGTTCGCGGTCGGCGAGGCGTTGTGGATCGCCGCCCACCTGCGTCGTACCCCGGCAGAGATCATCCCGGTCGGCGCCGCGCGGATGAGCCGGGCGGACTGGGGCCGGTCCTGGAAGCCCTGGTTGCGCGGTACCGCGATCGGCTTCCCGTTCGGCGCGATCCCGGCCGGCGGTGCCGAGATCCCGACGTTCCTGTCGTACGTCACCGAGAAGAAGCTGAGCAAGCACCCCGAGGAGTTCGGCAAGGGTGCGATCGAGGGCGTCGCCGGTCCCGAGGCGACGAACAACGCGTCGGCCGCGGGCGGTCTGGTTCCCCTGCTCACGTTGGGGATCCCGACCACCGCGACCGCCGCGGTGATGCTCGGCGCCTTCCAGGGGTACGGGATCCAGCCCGGTCCGCGGCTGCTGCAGACGCAGCCCGAGCTGGTCTGGGGCCTCGTCGCCAGCCTGTTCATCGGCAACGCGATCCTGCTCGGGCTGAACTTGCCGCTGGCCCCGATGTGGGCCAAGCTGCTGCGGATCCCGCGGCCGTACCTGTATGCCGGCATCCTGTTCTTCGCCAGCATCGGCGCCTACGCCGCGAACCTGTCCACCTTCGACCTGTGGCTGCTGCTGGTCTTCGGCGGGCTCGGCTTCGCGATGCGTCGCTACGGTCTGCCGGTGGTGCCGGCGATCATCGGCATCATCCTCGGCCCGACCGCCGAGGAGCAGATGCGGCGCGCCCTGCAGATCAGCGACGGCGACGTCAGCGGGCTCTACAACACCTGGTTTTCCAAGATCGTGTACGTCGTGATCCTGCTGGTCCTGGTGGTTCCGCCACTGGTCGACGTGATCCGCAAGCGCCGTACACCGAAGGAAGAGGCCGTACCCCAGCACTCCGACAAGACAGGAGACTGATCGTGGCGATCATCGTCGGCTACGTACCGACGCCCGAAGGCGTCGCGGCGCTGGAGGGCGCGATCGAGGAGGCCAAGCTCCGCAGGCAACGGCTGGTGGTGGTGAACTCCAGCCGCGGCGAGTCGCTGGTGGACAAGCGGTTCGCGTCCGGGACCGAGTGGGAGTCGGTCGAGCACCGGCTGTCCGAATCCGGCGTCGAGCACGAGCTGACCCAGCTCGTCGAGAGCAAGGACGCGGGCGACCAGATCCTCAAGCTGGCGCACGAACTGAACGCCGAGCTGATCGTGATCGGCCTCCGCCGCCGTACCCCGGTCGGCAAGCTCCTCCTCGGCAGCCAGGCCCAGACCATCCTGCTCCAGGCCGACTGCCCGGTCCTTGCGGTCAAGCCCTAGGTGAGCACAACCAGGTCGTCTCGGTGGACGACTTCACGTTCGTAGGCGGCTCCGAGCTCCTTGGCCAGATCACGGGTCGATCGACCCAGCAGGTCAGGGAGTTCGGTGGCGTCGTAGTTCACCAGGCCGCGCGCGACGACGACACCCTCGGGTGACACCAGGTCGACGGGATCCCCGGCCGAGAAGGTGCCCTCGACCTTCGAGATCCCAGCCGGAAGAAGCGACGTACGGCGCTCTGTCACCGCGCGTACGGCGCCTTCGTCGAGCCAGAGCCGGCCCTGGCCCGAAGTCGCGTGGGCGAGCCAGAGCAGGCGGGTCTTGCGGCGACGGCCGGTCGGGTGGAAGAGAGTGCCGACCGGCAATCCCTTCAGTGCTTCACCGACCCGGGCGGCCGACGTCAGGACGACCGGAATCCCTGCCTCGGTAGCGATTGCGGCCGCTTCGACCTTCGTCTGCATGCCGCCGGTTCCGACCCCCGACGAGCCGGTCCGGCCGATCTTGAGCCTCTCCAGATCCGTGGCTCCACGGACGTCCGCGACCATCGACGTACCCGGTTTGCGCGGGTCCCCGTCGTACAGACCGTCGACATCCGACAGCAGCAGCAACAACTCGGCATGCACCAGGTGCCCCGTCAGCGCGGCCAGCCGATCGTTGTCACCGAACCGGATCTCGGTCGTGGCCACCGTGTCGTTCTCGTTCACGATCGGTACGACGCCCAACTCGAGCAGCCGCGCGAACGTCCGGTACGCGTTGCGGTAGTGGCTGCGCCGGGTCACGTCGTCGACGGTCAGCAACACCTGGCCGACGCGCAGACCGTGGGCCGCGAACGCGTCGCTGTACCGCGCCATCAACAGGCCCTGCCCGACCGACGCGGCCGCCTGCTGCGTGGCCAGGTCGCGCGGTCGCGAGCGCAGGCCCATCGGGGCCAGGCCGGCCGCGATCGCCCCCGAGGAGACGAGCACGACCTCGGTACCCTGCACCCGTCGCGCCGCGATGGCGTCGACGAGCAGCCGGAGCCGTTCCAGGTCGATCTTGCCGCGCTGGGTCAGCGACGACGAACCGACCTTCACCACGATCCGCGAGGCCCTGACGACCTCCGCGCGATGTTTCATCAAGGGTCAACCGTTCTGGTCGAGTTCCTTCTGAGCCTCGAGCTCCCGCGCTTCCTTGCGCGCCAGCTTCTCGGCCTTCTCTGCAGCTCGCTTCGCCTCGGCCGGGGACATGTCCACCTCGTCCTCGACCCAGCCTTGCTTGTACTCGGACCGGTCCGTCGACGCCCGCTGCTCGTGGTACTCGGTGTCCTTGAGCCGGCGCCGCTTCTCGGCCGGACGGATCTCCTCCAGCCGATGGTCCTCGCCGCGCCGGGCCAGGATCTCCGCACCGGCCTGGACCTCGGGCGCGAAGTCGAACACGATCGCGTTCGGCCCGTCGCCGATGACAACCGCGTCGCCCTCCATCGCACCCAGCTCCAGCAGTTCCTTCTCCACCCCGAGCCGGTTCAGCCGGTCGGCCAGGTAGCCGGTGGCCTCCGCGTTCGCGAAGTCGGTCTGCCGGACCCAGCGCTCGGGCTTCTCACCCTGCACCAGCCAGCCGCCGTCCTCCGGCAGCTTCTTCACCTTGAACTCGGGCCCGCCCTGCACCTGCGGCCGGATCACGATCCGCGTGGTCTCAGGCTTCTCCGCCGCTGCCCGCCGCTGGACGACGAGCTCGGCCATCGCGAACTTCAGCGCCTCCAGGCCCTCGTGGCTCGCGGTCGAGATCGGGAACACCCGCAGCCCGCGCTGCGCGAGCTCGGCCTGCACCATCTCGGCGATCTCCCGGGCGTCCGGTACGTCGATCTTGTTCAGGGCAACGATCCGCGGCCGGTCCTCGAGCCCGCCGTGGGCCTCCAGCTCGGCCTCGATCGTGTCGAGGTCGCTGAGCGGATCACGGCCCGGCTCGTACGTCGCACAGTCGATCACGTGCACCAGCGCCGCACACCGCTCGACGTGCCGCAGGAAGTCGTGCCCGAGCCCGCGCCCTTCGCTGGCCCCCTCGATCAGGCCAGGTACGTCGGCCACGGTGAACGTGGTGTCACCCGCGATCACGACGCCGAGGTTCGGGATCAGGGTGGTGAACGGGTAGTCGGCGATCTTCGGCCGGGCCCGGCTGATCGACGCGACCAGCGAGGACTTGCCGGCGCTCGGGAACCCGACCAGCCCGATGTCGGCGACCACCTTGAGCTCGAGGACGAGGGTGCGCTCCTCGCCCTCCTCACCGAGCAGCGCGAAACCAGGAGCCTTGCGCGCGGAGCTGGCCAGCGCGGCGTTGCCGAGCCCGCCCTTACCGCCTTGGGCCGCGACGAACTCCGCGCCCGGTCCGACGAGATCGGCCAGCACTTCGCCGTCCGCCGTACTGATGACTGTGCCGTCGGGGACGGGCAGGACGACGTCCGCGCCGTTGCTGCCGGCCTGGTTGTCACCCTTGCCCTGGGCACCGTTCGTGGCGGACCGGTGACTGGATCGGTGGTAGTCGACCAGCGTGGTGGTGTCGGAGTCGACGCGGAGGATGACGCTGCCGCCGTCGCCACCGTTGCCGCCGTCCGGGCCGCCGAGCGGCTTGAACTTCTCCCGGTGCACCGAGGCGCAGCCGTTTCCGCCGCGGCCCGCGGTGACGTGCACCGTGACCCGGTCGACAAAGCTGGGGATCGCCATCGGTGGTGCCTGCTTCCTGTTCACTCCCCCGCGCCGAACGGAGCGGGGTTTCTGTCCTACATAGCTACTGTCTTAGACAGCAGAAGGGCGGGTGCGCGGTATTCCGCGACCCGCCCTTCGAAAAGGCTTGTGACTTGTCCGGGTGGCGGTGTTACTCCGCCGGGACCGGGACGATGTTGACGACGCGGCGACCGCGCCGGGTGCCGAACTCCACCGTGCCCTCGGCCAGCGCGAACAGGGTGTCGTCGCCGCCACGGCCGACCAGGGTGCCCGGGTGGAAGTGGGTGCCCCGCTGCCGGACGATGATCTCGCCGGCGTTCACCAGCTGGCCGCCGTACCGCTTCACGCCGAGCCGCTGCGCGTTGGAGTCGCGACCGTTACGGGTCGACGCCGCTCCCTTTTTGTGTGCCATTTCAGATCAGCTCACTTCTTCTTAGCGTCGATCGCGGTGACCTTGACCTGGGTGTAGTGCTGACGGTGCCCCTGGCGCTTGCGGTAACCGGTCTTGTTCTTGTACTTGAGGATGTTGATCTTGGGGCCCTTGGTGCGGCCCAGGACCTCGGCCGACACAGCCACCTTGGCCAGCGCGGCGGCGTCGGTCGTCACGGTGTCGCCATCGACGACGAGGACTGCGGGCAGCGAAACCGTGTCGCCGACCTGGTCCGTCAGGCTGTCGATCTCGATGACATCGCCGACGGCGACCTTCTGCTGGGTGCCGCCACTGCGCACGATCGCGTACACCGTGGATCTCACTCTCTGCTGGTTCGGAAGTTCTTACGGGGGCCTGCACAGACCTGCTAGCGGCCCACACAAACATGGCACGCGGAACGCGCGCCGAAGCTCAAGTTTACGGGTCGCGTCACAGACGGGTCAAACCGGGTCAGTTGCCGGTGGTGACCAGCTCAGCGGCGTCACTCGAAGCACCCGCCTCACTGTCACTCTGCTGGGCCGACTTGCCCCGGCCACGGCTGCTCCGCCGCCGCCTGCTGCCGCTGCGCCCGGACCCGTTCTGCTCGGCTGTTTCAGCGCTTTCCGGTACGGCGGCAGCCTCGGGTACGGCGGTCGTCGCCACGGGTCCGCCGTCGGGGAACCCGGTCGCCTCGGCGCTCACCGGCGCGTCACCGGCCACCGGGTAGCCGGTCGGCTCCCCCGCCGTACCGGCGTTGTCCGGCTCGTCGCCCTTCTTGGCGTCGGCGAGCGCGGATGCGGCCGCGATCTCGGCCAGCCGCTGGGCGGCGTCACCGTTCGACTGCGGGGTCTCGGGCTCGGTCTGCTCGTCCTCGCCGCGACCACGGCCCCGGCCGCGACGGCGGGAGTTCTTCCGGCTGCCCTCGTCGGCCTGGGCGGCGGGCTTCTGGTCCTGACCGCCGCGGCTGTCGCGCCGGCGGGACTCCTTCGGCTCGTCGTGCAGGATCAGGCCGCGGCCACCGCAGTGGTCGCAGTTCTCGCTGAACGCCTCGAGCAGGCCGGTGCCGATCCGCTTCCGGGTCATCTGGACCAGGCCGAGCGAGGTGACCTCGGCCACCTGGTGCTTGGTCCGGTCGCGGCCCAGGCACTCGACCAGCCGGCGCAGCACCAGGTCGCGGTTCGACTCCAGCACCATGTCGATGAAGTCGATCACGATGATGCCGCCGATGTCGCGGAGCCGGAGCTGCCGGACGATCTCCTCGGCCGCCTCCAGGTTGTTCTTGGTGACGGTCTCCTCGAGGTTGCCGCCGGAGCCGGTGAACTTGCCGGTGTTCACGTCGACGACCGTCATCGCCTCGGTCCGGTCGATGATCAGCGAGCCGCCGGACGGCAGCCAGACCTTGCGGTCCAGCGCCTTCTTGATCTGCTCGTCGATCCGGAAGTTCGCGAAGACGTCGCCGTCACCGTTCCACTTCTCGACCCGGTCGGCCAGGTGCGGGGCGACGTCGGAAACGTACTCGCGGACCTGGTCGTAGGCGTCGTCACCGGAGATCACCAGCTTGGTGAAGTCCTCGGTGAACAGGTCACGGACCACCCGAATGAGCAGATCCGGCTCACCGTGCAGCAGCTGCGGGGACTGGCCGTTCTTCGACTTCTTGTCGATGTCGGTCCAGTACTTCTGCAGCCGGCTGACGTCGGCGGTCAGCTCCTCCTCCGAGGCGCCCTCGGCCGCGGTCCGGACGATCACGCCCGCCTCGTCCGGGACGATGTCCTTGAGGATGCCCTTGAGCCGGTTCCGCTCGGTGTCCGGCAGCTTGCGGCTGATGCCGCCGTTGCCGCCGCGCGGGACGTAGACGACGTACCGGCCGGGCAGGCTGATCTGGTTGGTCAGCCGGGCGCCCTTGTGGCCGATCGGGTCCTTGGTCACCTGGACCAGCACCGACTGGCCGGACTTCAGCACCGACTCGATCTTGCGCGGGCCGTTGGCCCCGCCGAGGGTGGCCCAGTCGACCTCACCGGCGTACAGGACGGCGTTGCGGCCCTTGCCGATGTCGATGAACGCGGCCTCCATGCTGGGCAGCACGTTCTGCACCCGGCCGAGGTACACGTTGCCGATCAGCGAGACCTGCTCCTCCTGGGCGACGTAGTGCTCGACCAGGACGTTGTCCTCGGAGACCGCGATCTGGGTCAGGTCGCCACGGGCGCGGATCACCATCGTCCGCTCGACCGACTCGCGGCGGGCCAGGAACTCGGCCTCGGTCACGATCGGCGCCCGGCGGCGGCCGGCGGCGCGGCCCTCGCGGCGACGCTGCTTCTTCGCCTCCAGCCGGGTCGAGCCCTCGACCGCGGTGATCTCGTTGGCGGTGTTCTTGCTGCGCGGCTCGCGGACCCGAACGACGGTCTCGGCCGGGTCGTCGGGCGCGTCGGCGCTGTCCTCGCCCTTGCGGCGACGGCGACGCCGGCGGCGCCGGGACGAACTGCCCGAGCCCTCACCCTCGTCGTCGGTGTCGGCCGAGGCGTCCTGCTCGTCGTCGGAGCCGGCCTCGCTGTCCTGCTCGTCCTGCTCGTCGTCGTCCGCGTTCTCGTCCGAGCTGTCCTCGGCGTCACCGGACTTGCGGCGGCGACGGCCACCGCGGCGACGGCGGCGGCGGCGAGTGCCCTCGCCACCCTCCTCGCCGTCTTCGGTCTGCGCGGAGTCGGCCTCTGCGGCCTCCTCCTCGTCGGCGGCCTCGACAGGCTCCTGCACCGGCTCGGCGACGACCTCTTCGGCCTCACGGGCCTCGGTGTCGCGGCCGCGGCGGTTCCGGCGGCGGCGCGTCGTGGTCGGCTGCTCGTCGGCACCCGGCTCAGCAGGCGCCTCGACCTCGGGGGTCGCCTCGACCGGGCTGGTCGCCGCGGCCTGCGCGGGAGCCTGAGCCGGTACGTCGACCGGAGCCTGGAACAGCACCGGCGCGGCAGCCGGAGCCCGGCGCCGGGTCCGCCGCTGCGGAGCCTCTTCAGCCGGTACCGCGTCAGCGTCGGCCGCGGCGGTGTCGGCGGGCGCGGTGGTCGCTTCGGCGACCGGGCCGTCGGTGACCGGGGTGTCCTCGGTCAGCAGGTCGGCCTGAGCGGCCGCCCGCTTCGAGGTGCGCTTGCGGGTGGTCTTCTTCGCGGGCGCCGGGGCGCTCTCCACGACCGGTCCACCGTCGGCCGGGGTGGTCTCAGCGGCCACCTCGGCCTCGGTGAGCTCCGGGAACGTGTCCTGGGCGGCGGCCTTCTTGGCCGTGCGCTTGGCCGGCGCCTTCTTCGCGGGCGCCTTGGCGGCGGCCTTCTTGGCCGGAGCCTTCTTCGCGGCGGCCTTCTTGGCGGCCGCCTTCTTCACCGGGGCCGGGTCGGCGGTCTCGCCGTCGGACTGGGTGGGGACCTCCTCGGCGGCGACAGCCTTCTTGGCGGTCCGCTTGCGAGTGGTCGTCGTGGTCTTCTTCGCAGCAGCCTTCTTCGCGGTCCTGCGAGTGGTGGCTGGCTGCTGGGCGGGTGCAGCCGTGTCGGCTGCTTCGGTAGTCGGCTCGTTGTCGAGCATGCGGTGCGGGTCTCCTCAAGCCCTGCGGCGCATCCTGCGACCCCTGTCACGGGTCCGGCGCAGCCACATGGCGGTCACGGTTCGCCTCGCCCGGCGTCGGTGCCGGCGCGGCGGAAGCCTGCTGGATCCGCTCCGCCCGTGCTCAGGGCTCGGAGGGAGCGGCGGCGTCGCCCTCCGCTGGATGCGTCTGGTGGTCTTCCGCCTGGCCGGTCGCGGTCGCCTGGGTGGCGTCGCGGTCACGAGCGAGCGGGTCGTCCACCGTGCCGGAGGCCGCGATCAGCGGGCCCTGGGCGAGCCTGGTCAAAAGAGCCGGGCCCGTCACCGGGAGCGTCGCTACTTCGAGCACTCCGGCGAGAACGTCGTCGGGTCTCACGGCCGGGGTTCCGTGCCGTAACACCACTTGCAGTATCGCACACGTCGCAACCGGCGCCGGTTCGTGCGCGACGGTGAGTCGCAGAACGGCGTCCCGACAATCGAACGAGCGAAGTCCCCGTTTGGTCATGCGCTCGACCAGAATTTCGTCCCGAGCGAGGAACGCCGCCACCGCGGCGGACGCCTCGGCCGGATCGACGCCAGGCAGCGCGATCAGCCACTCACTGGCCTCCAGCCGGTCGGCCAGCGACCCGGGCCCGGCGACGACCACCTCGAGCACGTCCAGCCCGGGCGGCAGCGCCTCGTCCAGGGCGGCCCGGACCTGGTCGGCGTCCCGCTCGTGTGTGAGCGAAATCTCCAAGTACTCCGCCTCCGAGGCGGCTCCGGTCGGCGCGGCACCGGCGTACGAGATCTTCGGGTGCGGGCTGAAGCCGTGCGAGAACGCGACCGGCAGCTCAGCCCGGCGGACCGCCCGCTCGAAGGCGCGCTGGAAGTCCCGGTGTGAGGTGAATCGCAACCGCCCCCGCTTGGCGAACCGAATCCGCAGTTTCTGAACCGCAGGAAGTTGCTGGGAAGGCGGAGCTTGAACAGGTGCCACGGACCCATTCTCGCAGGATCACACGGAGCGAGCCCCGGCCGGGCAGCCCACTCAAGCCACCGCGCGTCCTGTCGACAGCCGCGACTGAAGCCACCGTGCCACCACATCACCTCACCAGTGAAGCCACCGTGCCACCACATCACCTCGCCAGTGAAGCCACCGTGTGGGCGGTCATCGAATGTGAGGACCCTGCCATGGGAAAGCCCTTACCGCCGACCAACTCCCTTCAGTCGACACACTGGCTTCAGTCGACGGCCTGGGGTCACACGCCGGCTTCAGTCGGCGGCCTGGCCTCGGTCGCACGCTGGCTTCAGTCGACGGCCTGGGGTCACACGCCGGCTTCAGTCGGCGGCCTGGCCTCGGTCGCACGCTGGCTTCAGT